>CAWBPD010000030.1:0-234526 GCA_963790575.1 Candidatus Dormiibacterota bacterium
GTCCGCCGAGTAGCCGAGGGGAGTTTCACCCCCCGGCCCTCACAGAACCGGACGTGAGCCTCTCGACTCATCCGGCTCGTGCCACCCAACCTCACGGCTGCGATCCCAAACGCCAATGGAGGAACAGCCCGGGCGAACCCCGGGCCACCCGGCGCAGGAAGCGGTAGGCCGCTGCCCACCCTTCACGCAGCCGCTTGTACTTGCGTCTCGCCCAACCCGCGAGGTGCTGGTTGAGGGTCCAGAGCAGGGTATGCATAGCCGACCTGGTGTACGCGCCGTAATAGTTGAGCCAGCCTCGTACCCGGGGGTTCACCCACCGGGCCAGATGGGACAGGCTCGTGCTGGTCCACCGCGAGAGCCGCCAACTACGGACTTCGCCTCGGAGTCGCTTCATCACCTTCGGGCTGACGGCGGGGTTGAACCCGTCGAAGAACGTGCCCTTCCTGGTCCGGACTCGACGCACTCGGAACTCGTAGGACAGGAACTCGAACTTCGTGCACGGGTGCTCCTCGGTCCGGTTTCCATCCTTGCAGTACACGATCCGCGTCTTCTCCCGGTTCAGCTCCAGGCCGCACTCCTCCAGCCGTCGGTCAATCCGCTCCTTGACGTATTCCGCTTGCGTTTGGCTGACGCAGTGCACCACGACGTCATCCGCGTACCTCTCGAACCCGATGGCCGGGAACGTCCGCGCCATCCAGGCATCGAAGCAGTAGTGCATGAACAGGTTGGCCAGCAGCGGCGAGATGGCTGACCCCTGCGGGCTTCCCCGATCTCGCGCTGCCAGGCTGCCGTCCCCACGTTGCAACGGCGCTTTCAGCCACCGCTCCACGTAGAGGAGAAGCCATTTCAGGTGGGTGTGCTTGTCCACCGCCTTCAAGATCAGGTGGTGGGGGATGGTGTCGAAGAACGCTTTGATGTCCAGGTCGATGACCCAGTCCGTCTTCCAGCACCGCTCCCGGCAGCGCCCCACGGCCTGCTTCGCAGATCGCCCTGGCCGGTACCCGTAGGAGTCGGGGTGGAAGATTGGCTCCACCTCCGGCTCCAGGTACATGCAGGCCACGGTTTGGGCTATCCGGTCGGCCACCGTGGGCACTCCCAGCACCCGCATGCCACCGTTCGCTTTCGGTATCTCTACCGCCCGCACCGGCGGCGGAAAGTAGCTCCCCGAGGACATCCGGTTCCAGAGCTTGTAGAGGTTCCCCTTGAGGTCCCTTTCGAACTCGGCCAGCGATTCCCCGTCGACGCCTGGGGCCCCTTTGTTGGCACGTACGTGCCGGTATGCATCCATCACGATCCTTTTCGAGATCGCAAACGGTTTCGGCTTGACCGTCGGCTCCTCCTGCTCCGGCAGTTGCCCGTCCACCAAGCCCGGGTGACCCGCCCCCTTTGCTCCACCCGAGTTACCAGGCTTCTCAGCTCCTATGGGACGGTCCGACACTGCGCGCCGCCTCGGTACTCTCCCCCTCACGGATTGGCCGCTTGTGGGTTCTCCCTCTCGCGGGTTAGCCATCGACTTCGACCGCGACGACCACTCCCGCCCTATCGGTGCGCAGCTTCACGCGTTCCACGTTGGCGCCTGAACCGGGCTCGCGCCCCCTGTACGCCGGATGCCGCCTGGGCAGCACGACAGGTCTCCCCCAGGCTCGTCCCGAGGCCACTCGCATCCTCGGTTTCGACATCGGTAATGCCTCTCGACGCGTCATCGGACGGTTCACTTTCGTTCGCCTTCCCGGTTCACACCTGACACCCTCTTCCGGGCGCCTTTTCCGCAACGCTCACCACCCCGGCCGTTGTGCCGGCGCAGCTTGCGGTGGTTTGGAGCCTCCCCCTGCATGGGCGGCTCCGGGGGGCCTACCCCCATCGCCAACGCAGCACCCTCTCGGGTCGTCCTCCTACATCAGATCAACCTCCGAGGTTCGCGTCGCAACGAGTGCCGGCGATCGGGGCCCGGCGCGGCCTCTGGATGCCCCGAATGCCGGCAGTCGGCGTTCGCGGCGCGCTCGGTACCGACCTGGAGAACGACCCTCTCCTCCGGCCCAGGGTCAGTCGGAGAGGTAGTGGGTGAGCGCCTCGAGGAACGTCTGCGGCCGCTCCAGCTCGGGCGAGTGGCCGGCGCCCTCGATGATGGCGAGCTTGGACCCACGCAGCAACGACTGCGCCCGGATGGCCTGCGAGACCGGGAACAGGCGGTCCTCGGCCCCCCAGATGAGCCGGATCGGCATTGGCAGGTGCGCCCGTGCCAGCGCCGGCGCCAGGTCGTCCATGCCGTGCAGCGCCAGCGACCGGGCGGTCCGCGTGTGCGAGTAGCCGGCCCCCGGGTCCTGGTGAATCTGCCGCAGGATGTCCAGCTGCGAGTCATCGAGCAGGTCCTGCACCACCCCCATCCGCCCGGTCAGCTTGCGGAACCGGTCCCCATCCATCGAGATCAGCGCCCCCGCCAGGCCGGTGTACGCGAGCTCCCCCACCACCGGCACCGAGAGCACACCGAGCAGCGGCGACCGCGCGATGCCGAAACCGAGCGAGTTGACCAGGATCAACCGCTCCACCCGCTCCGGATGCCGCATCGCCACCTCGATCGCCACCCGTCCTCCCATCGAGGACCCGACCAGCACCGGCTTCTTGAGCCCCCGCGCGTCCAGGTACCGCAGCAGCGTGCGCGCGAACAGCGGCACCCCGTACCGGACCGGCGGCTTCTGCGAGAACCCGAAGCCCGGAAAGTCGGGCGCGTACACCCGGTGATGCTGCGCCATCGTGGGCAGGACGAACCGCCAGTCGAGCACTCCGGACTGTGCGATCCCGTGCAGGAAGACCAGCGGAGGGCGGCCCCGCCCCCCACGCACATCGTGCACGGCGATGCGGCCCGCCGCCACAAAATCGGACCGCAGCCGGGAGTTCGGAGCCATCGGCTGCCGTACGATACCGCCGTGCCGAATCCGCCGGTGCGGGTGCGCATGGCGCCGAGTCCAACCGGCTACGTCCATCTGGGAAGCGCCCGCACCATGCTTTTCAACCTGCTCTTCGCGCGCCACCAGGGCGGCGTCATGGTGCTGCGCATCGACGACACCGACACCGACCGCAACCGCCCCGAGTACGAGCAGACGATCTACGAGGGATTCCAGTGGCTTGGCCTGGACTGGGACGAGGGTCCGGACAAGGGGGGCCCGTATGGTCCCTATCGCCAGAGCGAGCGCATGGACCGCTACCGTGAGCAGGCGGCCCGGCTCCTCGGCGACGGCACCGCCTACCGCTGCTACTGCACCACCGACGAGCTCGACCGTGAGCGGGAGGCGGCGCGCAGGGCCGGCGTCCCCTACAAGTACTCCCGCCGTTGCCTCACCGACCCACCCCGGGACCGCACCGAGTTCTCGGTCCGGCTGCGGGTCCCCGAGGGCGAGACACGATTCCTGGACCTGATCCGCGGCGAGCTCACGTTTAAGAACGACCTGATCGGCGATCCCGTCATCGTCCGCACCAACGGGATCCCTCTCTACAACTTCACCAGCACCGTCGACGACGTGGACATGGAGATCACCCACGTCATTCGCGGCGAGGAGCACCTCTCCAACACCCCGATCCAGCTGATGCTGTTCGACGCCCTGGGTCACCCGCGTCCCCAGGCGTTCGCGCACGTTCCGGTGATCGTGGGCGCCGACCACAAAAAGCTCAGCAAGCGGCGCCACCCTGAACTGCGGCTCTTCCTGTACCGGGAGCAGGGCTACCTCCCTCAGGCGTTGCTCAACTACCTGGTCCTGCTGGGGTGGAACCCCGGTACCGAGCAGGAGATCTGGAGCTTCGACGAGCTGACCCGCGCCTTCACACTCGAGCGCGTCCAGTCCTCCCCCGCCATGTTCGACCACCAGCGCCTGGACTGGCTCAACGCCCACTACATCCGCCGGCTGACCGATCAAGAACTGGCGGGGCAGCTGGCGGCCTTCCTCCCCCGCCTCTCCCCGGACACCCTGCTGGCGGCCGCGCCCGCACTCAAGGAACGCCTTCCCCGCCTCGACGCCGCGCCCGCGCTCCTTTCCTACCTGGGGGAGCCGCCGGCGATCCCGGAGCTCTCACAGCCGCAGCGGGAGATGCTGCGCGAGGCGCGAGCCCGCCTGGCCGCCGTCGAGCCCTGGCGGGAGGACCTGATCGAGGCCGCCCTGGAGGAGGTGCGGGAGCAGCTCGGAGCCAGCCGGGCCAAACTCTTCACCCCGGTTCGGCTGGCGGTCGCCGGCCGGGTGTCGCCGCCGCTTCACTCCACCCTCGCGCTCCTGCCGCGCGAGGAAGCGCTGGCCCGGATCGACCGCGCCCTGTGACCGCGCGCCTGGAAGGAAAGCGCGTCGTCGT
This sequence comes from Candidatus Dormiibacterota bacterium, assembly GCA_963790575.1. Lineage (GTDB taxonomy): Bacteria > Chloroflexota > Dormibacteria > Dormibacterales > Dormibacteraceae > CAVTSA01. The sequence goes on from CAWBPD010000030.1 coordinate 4,336, forward strand.
CACCGGCGCCGCGGGCGGGATCGGTTCCGCGACCTGTCGACGCCTGGCCGCCGAGGGGGCCCACGTGATCGCGACCGACATCGAGGGCGAACGCTCACGCCGCCTTGGCGCCGAGATCGGCGGCGAAGGCCGTCCCCTCGACGTCACCGACTACCACCAAGCGGTCGCCCTCGCGGCCGAGCTGGACCCGGTCGACGTCCTCGTCAACTGTGCGGGGTGGGATGCCGGCCGGTTCTTCCTGGACAGCGACCCCACCTTCTGGCAGAAGGTGATGACGATCAACTTGCTGGGCCCGATGGGCGTGACCCACGCCTTCTGCCGGCACATGGCCGAGCGGGGCCGGGGCAGCATCGTCACCGTCTCCTCCGACGCCGGGAAGGGCGGCTCCACGGGCGAGACCCCCTACGCCGCCGCCAAGGGGGGGCTGATTGCCTTCACGCGCAGTCTGGCCCGGGAGATGGGCCGCCACAACGTGACCGTCAACTGCGTCTGCCCGGGCCCGACCGAGACCGCGATGCTGAAGAAGGTGTGGGTGGACGAGCGCGGTGACCGGATCCTGGAGGCCATGCGCCGCGCGGCGCCGCTGCGCCGGTTCGGTCAGCCCGAGGACATCGCCGCCTGCATCGCCTATTTGGCGAGCGACGACGCCTCCTACGTGACGGGGCAGGCGATCAGCGTCAACGGCGGCCTCGTCATCGGCCCCTGAGGCGGCCTTCCTCACCACCGGCCCAGCGCTCGAACCGTTAAACGGCCGGGCTAATCGTTAGCCAAGGTAACAATTGGGGTAAGGTAAAGAATATGCCGCCGACCCCCGCCGCGGGAGCCAGCCGCTACAAGTGGGTGGCGCTCTCCAACACGACGATGGGGACGTTCATGGCGGGGGCGGACATGTCGATCGTCCTGATCTCGATGCCGGCGATCTTCCGCGGCATCAACCTCGACCCGCTCGCCCCCGGCAACGTCGCCAACCTGCTCTGGCTGATGATGGGCTACACCCTGGTCACCGCGATCTGCGTGGTGTCGATCGGCCGTTTTGGCGACATGGTGGGACGGGTCCGGGTCTACAACCTGGGCTTCGTCGTCTTCACCCTCGCCTCGCTGGCGCTCTCCGTCGATCCCTTCAGTGGCGGCCAGGGGGCTCTGTGGCTGATCGTGTTCCGCCTCATCCAGGCGGTCGGCGGCTCGATGCTGATGGCCAACTCGGCGGCGATCCTGACCGATGCCTTCCCGGCCACCCAGCGCGGGATGGCCCTCGGAGTGAACCAGATCGCGGTCCTCGGCGGTCAGTTCACCGGCCTGGTGTTGGGGGGCCTGCTGGCGGCCATCAACTGGCACGCCGTGTTCTGGATCAACGTCCCGGTCGGCGTGGTGGGGACCCTCTGGGCCTACCGCAGCCTGCGGGAGACCTCCGCCCGGACGCGCGGCCGCATCGACTGGCTCGGGAACCTGACCTTCGGCGTCGGCTGCGCGGCACTGCTGGTGGCCATCACCTACGGGATCCAGCCCTACCAGAGAAGCGCGATGGGCTGGGGCAACCCGATGGTCATCGGCGGCCTGGTGGCGGGCGTGGTCCTGCTCGCGCTCTTCTGCGTGGTGGAGACCAGGGTCCAGGACCCGATGTTCCGGCTCGCCCTGTTCAAGATCCGTGCTTTTGCCTGCGGCAACGCGGCCTCGCTCCTCTCGGCGGTCGCGCGCGGCGGCCTCCAGTTCATGCTCATCGTGTGGCTGCAAGGCGTCTGGCTTCCGCTGCACGGCGTCCGCTACGCCGACACGCCGCTGCTGGCCGGGATCTCGCTGCTCCCGATGACCGCGGGCTTCCTGGTCGCCGGTCCCATCTCGGGCATCCTCTCCGATCGATTCGGTGCCCGCGTCTTCGCCACCTGCGGTCAGGGCATCTTCATGGTCAGCTTCCTGGGCATGCTGGCGCTTCCCGTCGACTTCACGTACTGGACGTTCGCGCTGCTCATCTTCCTGAGCGGCATCGGCTCCGGGATGTTTTCGGCTCCCAACACCGCGGCCATCATGTCCAGCGTGCCCGCCCGTCACCGTGGCGCCGCATCCGGCATGCGGGCGACCTTCCAGAACTCGGGCACCTCGCTCTCGATGGGGATCTTCTTCTCGCTCCTCATCGCCGGCCTCTCGAGCGCACTGCCGGGGACGCTGCGCTCAGGCCTCATGCAGCAGGGGGTGCCCCGAGCGGTGGCCGACCACATCTCGTCCCTTCCCCCCTCGTCGACGATCTTCTCCGCGTTCCTGGGCGCCAACCCGCTGGAGAAGCTGCTGGAACCGACCGGCGTGCTGCAGCAGCTGCCGCCGTCGAAGGTGCGGATCCTGACCGGGACGCATTTCTTCCCGCAGCTGATCGCGCCCGCCGTCCATCAGGGGCTGGGGGTCGTCTTCATCGCGGCGGCCATCCTGACCGCCGCGGCCGGGGTCGCCTCCGCCCTGCGCGGCAAGCGGTTCCTCTATCAGGAGCAGACGAGCCCGGTCGCGACGCCGGCCCCCGCACCCGACAACAGCGCCGCCCGCCAGGAGAGGCAGGCCGGCTGACGAAGCCTCCGTTTCGCACGGAAGGGGCGTTATTCGGGCGCTCATCGGGCCCGTTTCCGTGCGCATCGGGAGTTGTCTGCTCAGCGGTAGTCGTAGCCGGCGGCGCGCGCCCGGAGGATGGCGTCCCGGATCACCAGCGGGGGCCTGCCCCGGCGCCGAGCGAGCGCCGACCCGACCCGGACCAGCGGCCGCATGAGCGCCCATCGCAGGCGGTGCCGGCGCAGCCCGTAGAGCTCTCGAGAGTATTCGGGCAGCAAAGCCACCGCGCCCTCCGCGATCACCCGCCAGGCGGCCCGCCTCCAGCGCGGGAGCGGCGGGTGGAGGACGACGTCGAACGCGTCCCGCGTCTGGGGCGAAACCCGGAGCTCGGGCCGCATCCGCTGCACGAAGGCGTCCAGCTCTTCCCAGGTCGCCGGGACCATCCGCTGCGGGATCCCGACCAGCTCCGCCTGGCGCACCATCTCCCGCACGTACTGGTCACGCTCGGCGCCCGTCAGCGGCGCGACGTAGCGCTCGTAGGCGAGGACGAAGGACTCCACCAGCGCCACGTGGACCCAGAGCAGGAGCTTGGGGTCGTCCGCACGGTACGGGAGGCCGGTCACCCGGTCGACACCCCGCATCGGCGCGTGCACCGCCTGCACCCGGGCACCGGCGGCCCGGGCCTGGCGGGTCGACCCGAAGACGGTCGTGACCACGTACATCGTGGTCCTGCTGTAGCGGCCCCAGACGTCGTTTCGGTAGTCGCTGAACTGGGCCACCGCCGCCATCGCGAGCGGGTGCAACGCCTGCACCATCAGCGCACGCAGCCCACCCAGGAGCAGCGCCGGGTGCCGGTGCATCCGCCAGGCGATCGACTCCGGGCCGAAGAGACCCAGGTCCTGGGCGACCACGCGCGCCGGGCGGTCCACCTCCTGCCCGCGGCCGGCGGAACCACGCGGCCGCCGGGTTCCGATCGCCATCCGCCTCAATGTAGGAGCGCGAGGGCGATCCCCGGCGCGTCCGCACCATGCCGAACGAAGGCGTACACCTCGTCGTGGGTGCCGCTCAGCTCCCGCAACTGCTGCTGCCACGCCGCCACCGCTGGACCCTCGTAGGCGGCCGCCCGCAGGCGCAGGTACGCGAACGGGGCGAGCTCCCTGTACGGCGCCTGTGGCCACTTCTCACCCTCGGTCACACAGAGCGCCGCCCCATGGCCGCGGAGCACGCGATAGGTGTCCTCCGCGAACCACGACTGATCCCGGAACTCCACCGCCGCCGGCAGCGCGAGGGCGCCCAGCAGCCGTTCCAGGAGGTTGAGGTCGAGCCGGCGCGTGGGCGGAAACTGGAGCAGCACCGGTCCCAGCCGCGCTCCCAGGCCCAGCAGGCGGTCGTGCAGGTTTCGCGCCACCTCCTCCTTGGGAAACGCCTCCGCCGAGTAGGTCAGCGCGCGATGGCCTTTGGGGCAGAACCGGAACCCTTCCGGCGTCTTCTCCACCCAGCCGGTCAAGGTCGACTCCGTGGGGGCGCGCTGGAAGGTGTTGTTGAGCTCGACCGCGCGCAGCCGCTCCGCGTACGCGGTCAGCATCTTCGCCGGCGACAGCGAGGCGGGGTAGAAGTCCCCGCGCCACTCGGCGTACGAGAACCCGCTGCAGCCGGTCCGGATCACCGCAGCCCGGGGTCGGCGGCGATCGCCCGCGCTCGGAGCTGCCCGCAAGCCGCCTCCGACTCCCGGCCGCGAGTGTCGCGCACGGTGACGCCCAGCCCCGCCGCCTCCAGCCGGCTCGCGAAGTGGAGCACCTGGGCCGGCGCCGGCTCCCGATACGGGGTGTGATCGACCGGGTTGAACGGGATCAGGTTGACGTGGGCGAGCCGGCCCCGGAGGAGATGCGCCAGCTCGTCCACATCCCGGTCCTGGTCATTCACCCCGCTCAGGAGGACCCACTCGTAGCTGACCCGGCGCCCGGTGCGGGCGGCGAAGCGATCGGCGGCGGCCAGCAGCTGCTCCAGCGGATAGCGCCGGTTGATCGGCACCAGCTCATCCCGCAGCTCATCCCGGGCCGCGTGCAGGGAGATGGCGAGCGTGACCGGGAACCCACTCTCGGCCAGCTTGTCGATCCGCGGCACCAGGCCCGCGGTGGAGACCGTGATGCGCCGGGGGCTGATCCCGAGCCACTCCGGGTCGGTCAGGCGCCGGACGGAGGCCAGCACGGCGGGCAGGTTGGCAAGCGGCTCACCCATGCCCATGAACACGACGTGGGACAGGCGCCGGCCCTCCTGGCGCAGCGTGCGGGCGGCGTCGATCGCCTGGTCCACGATCTCGGTCGCGGACAGGTTGCGCCCGAAGGGCCCCTGTCCGGTGGCGCAGAAGGGGCACTTGATGGGGCAGCCGACCTGGGACGAGATGCAGAGGGTGGCACGGCGCGGATACCGCATCAGGACCGCCTCTACGGTGTACCCGTCCGGCATTCGGTAGAGGCGCTTGGTGGTGGCGCCCCGGTCGGCGTCCCAGCGGCGGACCTCCTCCAGCGAGCTGGCCACGAAGGCCTCCGCCAGCTCCGCCCGCAGCGACGCCGGCACCTCGTGGATCTCCTGGATCCGGCGCCCCTGGGCGAGCGCGCTCCTGATCTGGCGCGCACGGTATTCCGGGTGCCCGCGCTCGGCGAGCCAGGTGCGCAGGTCGTCCTCGCCGACGCCGGTGAGCGCGGGCGCGGACGGACCGGGATGCAGGGAGACCACGTACCGAGCATACGGACAAGGCTCGGGAGGGGCCTTGGAGCTCCGACCGACTTCGGACTGGCGTCCGAGCGCCGGCGCGCACGAAGGTGTAGGGACCGTTCGTACCGGTTGTGAGGGGAGCGACTTGTTTTTCTTGGGTGGCTGGCGCCCCCAACCCCCCCGCCGGCACTCGCCGGCGTTCCCTACCGGGCCAGCGGATACGGACCTGCGGAGAGGCCCCTACCTTCTGCCTCCGACCGACGTCGGACTGCGTCCGAGCGCTGGCGCGCACGAAGCTGTAGGGACCGTGCGTGCCGGTTGCAGGCGCGCACTTTGACTGACTTGGGCGGCTGACGCCCCCAAACCCCCCGCCGGCACTCGCCGGCGTTCCCTGCCGGGCCAGCCGTTGGGGTGCCCTCGTGACCTTGGCCGGGGACTTGCTTCGGGCTGCCGCCCGAGTGCTGCGCACCCGCTTGTGAATGTCCGCGGTGGTTCCTCCGGGCCGCGGGTCGTGACGGGCGCTGTGCGTGTTGCAGCGCTCACCCCGGCAGGCGGTGGACCTCCCCCTCCTCCACCACCACCCGGCCCTCATCGACCAGCTTGCGGAGGTGGGCGCGCAACGTCATCTCGGCGCCCCCGGCCAGCGCCGGATTCCCGGCCAGCTCCGCCCGGTAGACGCGCTGCGTGAGCTGGGGCGGTGTTCCAGGCCCGTCCTCCAGGGCCGCCACCACCAGCTCCTCCCGCTGCCGGCGGTGCGCGCGATACTCGGCGATCTTGCCGGCGGCGTCACGCACCGGGTCCCAGTGGCCGGGAAACAGCATCAGCGGCTCCAGGGCCGCCACCCGGTCCAGCGACCGCAGATAGGCGGCCACGTCGCCCTCCGGATAGGTCACCATCGAGCTTCCCCGACCCAGGATCAGGTCCCCGGAGAAGAGCACCCGGTCGCCGGCCAGCCAGAAGCAGAGGTGGTCGGGGGCGTGGCCGGGCGTGTAGACCGCCTCCAGCGTGAGGCCGCCGACATGGACCTGGTCGCCGCCGGCCAGCTCCGGATACCGCAGGAGTCGGGCCTGCTGCTCGCGGGCGAAGCGCTCCGCACCCTCCGCATGGTCGGCGTGTCCATGGGTCAAAAGGACCGCGCCGACGGGGGCGCCCCGCAAGCGCTCTTGGATGGTCTGGCGGTGCTCGGCGAGATCGGGACCGGGGTCGATGACCACCCGGGCCGCGCCGTCGCCCACCACCCAGGTGTTGGTGCCAGGGCCGGTGAAGGCACCGGGGTTCGGCGCCAGCGCGCGCCGGACCGAGGTCATGCCGACGGCAGGTAGATCACGATGGGTCCGTCGGGGAACTCCTGGGCGTCCAGCCAGCCGCCCAACTGATCCTCCACCAGCAGACGCACAAGCGGCTCGCCGTATTCGGCGATGGAGCCAGGCGGCCGCTCATCTTCGGCAGCGGAGATCTGCAGCCTCCACCAGGGCCCGACCCGCTGCCCCTGGATCACCACCGGCCGCCCGCCCCCAACCCACTCGCAGGCACGCGTCAGCGCCTGGACCATGACGGGCTCGGAACCACGCACCATGGCGTCCGGAGGCAGCTCGCGGCGCGCGTCGCTCGACGACAGATTGAGGACCGCCCCGAGCACCACCGAGCGGGCCGGGTCCTGTGGCTCCAGGGCGGCCGCCTCCACGGCGGTCGCCCGGCGGGCCACGTCCTGCGCCTGGTCATAGAGCTGCTCGAGGAGCTCCGGGCGTCCGAACGCCGCCTGACGCGCGCACTCCTGCAGCGCCAGGACGGAGGACCGCAGCTTGTGACCCAGGCGCTGCAGCAGGCGGGCGCGTTCGGCGGTCTGGAGGCGCTGAGCCTCCTTCTGGGCGTACGCCACCGCGGCGGGCGTCGCCTCACCGGAGGTCCACCCGTAGAGCCAGCCGTCGGCCTCCAACGCCTGCCAGGGGCCTCCCGGTGGAGGATGGTTGGCGTCCGCCGGCCCGTACCGCCGGCCGCCCGGCGATTCCAGCAGGCCGCCTCCGATCCGGACCCAATAGCGATCCCTCTCCTCCACGCGCCCATTGTCCGTGAAACCGGACCGGCATGTCGGCCGGACCCGAGCCACCTATACTCGCGCTGCGGGAGCCGCTATGCCTTTTCCTTCGCCACGTCCACTCACGCCCCTCACTGGTGACCTGCTCGGAGCCCGGGTCCTGGTGGTCGACGACGAATCGATCTGGCGTGACATCCTCGCCGTCGACCTGCGCCGGCTCGGGTACGAAGTGGTGCTGGCGGGGGATGCCGAGGAAGCCGCCAGGAGAGCGGCCGAGATGGATCCAGAGGTGGCGATCGTCGACCTCATGCTGCCCGAACCGTGGGACGGCGAAGGCCTGGTGCGGCGCCTGCGCGACGAGGGCCACGACTTCCCGGTGGTGTACTTCACCGCCTTCCCGGTGGACCTCCGGGCCAAGCCGGCAGAGGGGTTGCTCGGCCACGTGACCAAGGCCGCCGACCGCGCCGAGCTGTACGAGCTGCTGCCCCCAGCGCTGCGACGCCGCCGTGGCACGGCGGAATCGGAGCGGCGATGATGGCCGCCGGCGCCGCTCACTTCGGCCCATCCCAGCTCTGCGCGCGGACGCCTCCCGCAAAATGGTGTCCACCCATGGTGAGAGTGAGGAGTTGGGGGTCCTGATGGCACAGCCACGCGCCCGGACCGCGGAGCCGGAGCTGCCGCCGCTTCCACCCGGGCTCGACGCCTACCGGCCGGCCGAGGTGCTGGGATCCGTGACCCTGGTCGTGGAGGACGACATCCCGATGCGGACCCAGCTCGAGATCGACCTCGGCGACCTCGGGTATCAGGTCCGTGCGGCCGGTACCGCGGAAGAGGCACTGGAGGAGCTGCAGCGGGGCCGGATCGCCGCCGTGCTCTTGGACCTGGTGCTGGACGACGACGAGGCCGCCGGCCTGGCGCTGCTGCGGCGCATCCGCGAAGACCACCCCGGCCTGCCGGTGCTCGTGCTGTCCGCCGCCCACGCGAGTTCCGCGGCCATCGGCCGGACCTACGAGCTGGGGGCCAGCAGCTACTTCGTCAAGGGCCAGAACGCGATGGCTCACGTCTACTCGGACCTCGCCGCCCGCATCATTGAGGGCCGCCAGGCCCGCGTCGGGCTTTACCACTTCGGGCGCCTAACGTTCGACCCTCAGGGTCGCACCCTGCGCCTGGGGGACCGGCACGTCCGCCTCACCTCGCAGCAGACCTGGCTGATCGTGTTCCTCGCCCAGGGCTCCCGGCCGGCCACCGCCGCCGACCTGGTCGAGGGTGGGTTGTTTCGGCCGCAGGCGGCGCGCTCCACCGTCCATTCGGCGCTCCTCACACTCCGCCGGAAGCTGGACGAGCTTGAGCCGGGACTCGGCTCAACGTTCCTGATCTCCACCTCCCGCGGCTACTCCCTGGAGTCGAACGTCTGACCCAACCCCGCAACCGCCTCCAGCGCCGCTGCTCACACGCCCGCATGCTGGCGATCGTTGTGCTCTCGCTGGTCGCGCTCACGCTGCCGCTGCGCGCCCTTCCCGCGCGCGCCGCCGACCGCGACTCTCCCGGCGTGAAGGAACTGACCGCCGAACTGTCCACCTCCACGTCCACGCTGGAGCGGCAGTCGGCCGAGGCCGGCCGCCTGGCGGCGCAGACGCCGGCGGGAGCCTTCGCGACGGCGCGGGCCGCGATGCAGGCGGGGGCCGCCGGGGAGCGCTTCCGCGACACGGTGCGCACCGAGCAGAAGGCCCTCTACCTGCTGGCCGGGAATCCCACCCTGGCGGCGCAGGTGGAGACCCGCCTGGGTTCGCAGGGACCACCCGGGATGCCCTCCCTCCTGGCCGCCTTGCAGGCGCTCTTCACGCTCGCCGGGGCCACTGCTCCGGCTCCGCTCTACGACCATCCCTACAACGCGGCCCTTCCCCTGCCCGTGCTCGAGGGCTACTACCAGGGAGCGGCCCGGGGGCAGGGACTGGACTGGGAGTATCTGGCGGCCATCAACTTCCTCGAATCCAGTTTCGGGCGCAACAAGAATGTGTCGCCGGCCGGTGCGGAGGGACCGATGCAGTTCATCCCCACGACGTGGGCGCTGTACGGCGGCGGAGGGAACATCCTGGACCCGCACGACGCCATCTACGCGGCCGCCCGCTATCTCCACGCGATGGGGGCGCCGGCCGACTACCCGCTCGCGATCCGGCGCTACAACGACGACGGCAACTACGTCGCCGCGGTACGCGACCTGGCCGCCGCCATGGCGGTGGATGGTCTCTGGCTGCAGCGGCTCTACTACTGGAACACCTACGGCTGAGCGGTGCGATCACTCTGAGAGTGTTCGCTCGCACGGTACAGTGTGGGGGGTGGAGTACCGGATCGAAGAGCTGGCCCAGCAGGCCGGCGTGCCGGTCGACACCATCCGCTTTTACCAGGGGAGGGGCCTGCTCGACCCTCCACGCCGCGAAGGGCGGATCACGTGGTACAGCGAGGACCACCTAGCACGGCTGCGGCGCGTCCGGACCCTCCAGCAGCGTGGCTTCAGCCTGAACGTGATCCGGCGCTTCCTGGAGGGTGAGCTGGCGGGTTCCGACGAGGCGCTGGTGGCGGCGGTGACCCGCGGCTCCGGCCCCCGGACGCTGGCGCTCGAGGAGCTGGCCGACGCCTCCGGAATCGCCGCTCCGCTCCTCCAGAGCCTGGTGCAGGCGGGCCTCCTGGTGCCCGTCGAGCAGGGGCCCGAGGGTGAGGACCGCTACCCGGCGGAGGACGTGCAGGCTCTCGCCGCCGGGCTCCGGATCGTGGAGGCGGGGATCCCGGTGGCCGCCCTGCTGGAGCTCGGCGCGGCGCACGCGCGGGCGGTCGAGCAGACGGCTCGCGGCGCGGTGCAGCTGTTCGACGAGCACATCCGCAGGCCGCTGCTGACCACGCCCAAAGACCCCGCGGTGGCGGAGCGTGAGCTTCTGCGCCAGTTCGCCGAGCTGCTGGACGCGAGCGGAGTTCTGGTCCGGCATCACTTCGAGCGCTCGTTGCTGCGGGCGGCGCGGGAGCGCATCGAAGCGACCCCCGCTTGATCGCTCACGCGCACAATGGCCGCATGTACGCGGAACGGCCGCTGACGCGCCTTCCCGGGATGGCTTGGGAGGTCACGGCGTCGAACCTCTACCGGGTGCTCCCGGACGGGTGCACCGACGTGATTTGGATGGGCGGCCGGCTGGTGGTCGCCGGCCCCGACACGCGGGCGACCGTGCACGAGCCTTCAACATCACCCACCGTCGGCCTCCGTTTCGCTCCTGGCATCGGGCCTGCCGTCTTCGGGGTCGCCCTCCATGAGCTTCGCGACGCCCGCCTGCCCCTGCGCGAGGTCTGGCCCGAGGCCGAGGTACGCGAGCTGGAAGAACTCCTTGCCGCGGGTGCCACCGCCGCCCCCTTGCTCGAGGAGGCATCGGCCCGCCACGCCCAGACGCGGGGAGGGGCCGATCCGGCGAACGGTTGGATGGCCGGCGAACTCGCTGGAGGCACGCCGGTGGCCGAGGTGGCGCGGCGCCTCGGCATCACCGAACGGCACCTGTATCGGCGCTCGCTGGAGGCGTTCGGGTACGGCGCCAAGACGCTGCAGCGGATCCTTCGCCTGCAACGAGCGCTGACGCTGGTGCGGCGTGGCAGTCCGGCCGTGATGGCCGCACTGGAGGCGGGCTACGCCGATCAGACCCACCTCGCGCATGATGTCCGCGCGCTCACCGGTCTCTCCCTGCGCGGATTGATGGAGGCGTGAAGGGCCCGGGTCACGGCGCACCGTCGTCAGTGGCGGCGGTTCCCGAGGCTGTGCTCGACTCCGCGGCCCGGCTGCTCGACGCCCGGCCGGTGCGGCCGACCGGGAGGGCCTGGTCCTCCACCCGTCTATCCAGCCTGGCGATAGATCACACCCCCGCTGGTGCACCAACGGGCCACGGGCTAGCCGCCGCCGAGGTCCTCCTGGTAGAGGAGCTGGGGCGCGGGCGGTGTAGCCGGTGCGGGGCCGGACCAGGACGGGAACCGGTAGTAGCCGGCGGTGGCGGCGGTGCCCGCCAGGTCCACGACCGCGAACCCGTGGTCGTACCAGCCGTGCTCGATCGAGAGGCGGACCAGCGGTTCCCGGAACGGCGTGTCGGGATACCGGACTTGGTAGGGATCGTCTTCGGTCTGGCTCTCGAACGCGCTGCATCCGATCAGCCGCGCCCGGGCCACGCCGTGCAGTCCCTCCTGGTAGACGCCCAGGGAGTGCTCATGACCCCAGAGCCAGAGGGCGACGCGGTCCAGGTATGGCTGCACGGAACCGAAGAGCGCGCTGTTGAAGTTCGGTCGCGGCGCCCCCGACCGGGTGCCGTTGAGGCGGCGGTGGGCCGAGAACAGGGGATGGTGGGAGAGCAGGATGGTCTGGCCGCCGAAGCTTCGGAGATGGTGGCGCAGCCACTCCTCCTCGGACGCGTGGAGCCCGGGTGCAGTCGCATACGGATCGAAGCGAGAGCTCGGCCGGCGGTCATTGAAACCCGTGTCCATGGCCAGGAACTGCCAGGCCCCGTCCTCCGACCGCAGGCAGAAGTAGCTGGCCACCTGCTTCGCCGCTCCCACGTTGAGACGGTCCACCAGCCCGTAGAACCCCCTGCCGCCGGAGTAGTAGTCGTGGTTGCCGGGGATCGTGAAGACGGGGATCCGGTGCCCGAGCTCCGAGCACGCGGCGTTCAGGACCGCCGCGAAATGCAGCTCGTCCTCACGCACAGTGCCGGCGTAATAGATGTCGCCGAGGTGGATCAGCACCGCCGGGTCGAGCCGCAGGAGGGCCTGGAGGAGGTGGCGGGCGTCATCCATCCCCGTCCCCCAGTCACTGATCAGGCCGATACGGGCGCGGTCCGGCAGGCGGTATTCGACGACGCCGAAGTCGAGGTCTCCGCGCCCCTCCGTCTTCCAATCCCGATAGACGGGTCGATGGCCGGACCAGTACCAGCCGATGTACCGGAGCGTGGTTTCCAAGAGGAAGCCGGGGTCACGCTCGCTGTAGGCGCGCCCCGATCGCAGCCCGGCGAGCGTCTCGGGCAGCACGCCAGGGAGCCCGTGGCGGACGTCTCTCAGAATCCTCCCCAGCTCACCGCGCGGCCGGCCGGCGGGTGACACCGCATCCCCCTTCGCCGCTTGGTTCCGCCGCCGCGCGTACTCGTCCGCGTGCCGGACCGGCGCCTGTGCCCCGACCACCGCGGACTTGACGTCTCCATCTGCTACCCGGTCGGCTGTCACCTCGCGAACGGCCGACTGCCATAGGGAGACCGCAGGGTGCGCCACCCGGACGATGGGGGCCTCCCCCTCAGGTGGGCCAGGCTGAGCGGGTGCGACGCCGGACGGCATCGCGCTCAGGCTATCTCACCGGCGGGGCGCGCAGGATCACGGGATGGCGATCGACGTTGTCTTCGAGACCCACTCCACCACCGTCGACAACGAGGAGGGGCGCGCGACCGGCTGGCTGCCCGGCGAGCTGTCCGCGCGGGGCCGGGCTCAGGCGGCGGAGCTGGGCCGCCGGCGGCGGACTGACGGCCTCGCCGCGGTGTTCTGTTCCGACCTGGCACGCGCCACCCAGACGGCAGCGGTCGCCTTCGGCGGCTCCGGGCTTCCGGTGCTCTACGACTGGAGGCTCCGCGAGTGTGACTACGGGCACTCCAACGGCATGCCGACCTCGGAGTTGCATCGAGGGCGTCGCGAGCACCTGGACCAGCCGTATCCGGACGGCGAGAGCTGGAGGCAGGCGGCAAGCCGGGTCGGCCGTTTTCTCCACGACCTGCCGCTGCGCTGGGACAACAAACGAGTGCTCCTCATCGGGCACGTCGCCACCGGTTGGGGCCTGGAACACCTGGTCAACGGCGTTCCGTTGGAGGACCTGATCGAGGAACCCTTCGGATGGCGGCCGGGCTGGGAGTACCGGCTCGGATAGCGGCCCAGAGGGTTGGTCTCAGGACCGCGCCGCGAAGAGGTCGATCCCGTTGCCGTCCGGGTCCAGCACCGACGCGTAGCGCTGGCCCCAGAACGCGTCCCAGGGTTCGAGGTGCGGCCCAGCCCCCGCCGCCACCAGCTGGCGGTAGGTCTCATCCACCCCCTCCGGCGAGGCGCAATCGAAGGCCAGCGCGACCCGTGGGCTGCCATGTGGGCCGGACCAGGCGGGGTCGAACTTCTGGATCTCCTCCCGGGTGTCGAACATGAGCCGGAGACCGCCCGGGAGCGGAACTTCGGTGTGTGAACCTCCGGCGTCCTCCGGAACCTCGAGGCCAAGCCGGCGGTAGAAGGCGAGCGACCGCTCCATGTCCTCGACGACGACGCCGACCGCAGAGAGAGTGGGTTGCATGAGGGTGAAGCTACCCCGAGTGGCGCCGCCGGTCTTGCAGGAATCGGACCTCTCGGGGTTCCTCTCAGTGCAGTCCGAAGACGACACCGGCGGTGAAGAGCAGCGCAAACCAGACCTCCAGCTCGGCCGACCGCTTGAGCGCGCCCACCAGCGTGCCGGCACTCCCCGACTCCAGCTTCGTCACCATCGCCACCGCGAACGGCGCCACGGCCAGCGCCAGCACGGAGAGGCCGGGGAGCCCGCCGAACCGCGCACCGAGCACGCACAGCAGCAGAGCCGCACCGTAGAAGGCGGTCACCATGCCGACCGTCGCCCTTCTTCCCAGCAGCACCGAGAGCGTGCGCTTGCCGGCCGCCCGGTCGCTCTCGATGTCGCGCAGATTGTTGATGGAGAGGACCGCGCTGGCCAGGAAGCCGCAGGCGCCGCCCAGCAGCCAGGCCGACAGTGGCAGCCGCAGTGTCTCCACATAGACGGTGCCGACGGTCGCGACCAGCCCGAAGAACAGGAACACGAAAGCCTCCCCCAAGCCCAGGTACCCGTACGGCCGCGGACCGCCCGTGTAAAAGTACCCGGCGGCGACCGCCAGCGCGCCCGCGATCAGGAGTCGCCAGTCGGTGGTCAGGCTGAGCGCGACGCCGGCCGCCGCCGCCACACCGAAGGCGACAAAGCCGGCGATCTCCACCTGGCGGGGCGGCACTGTGCCCGACGCGGACGCGCGCAAGGGCCCCACCCGCGCTTGGGTATCGGCCCCTTTCTTGAAGTCCGAGTAGTCGTTTGAGAAGTTGACCCCGATCTGCATCGCGATCGCCACCACCGCCGCGCCGAGCGTCGCCCAGGGACGGTGCGCGTGAAGGTGGTAGCCGATCGCGGTGGCCACCAGCACCGGCGAGACGGACGCCGCCAGCGTGGAGGGCCGGGACGCGAGCCACCAGACACGGGCCGCGCCCGGCGGCGGCACGACGGTGAGGGCGGTGTCTTCGCTCAGGTCAGGGCTCCTTGCGACGATAGTAGGAGGGCGCTGAATCGTTCGAGTCGTCACTTCGAGAGTGACCGCTCAAGGCTGGGATCATGGAAGGCGTGCCGGACACCCCCGACCTGCTGCGCGGCGCGGCCACGCGGCACGCCGGACGTCCGGCGATCGTCGAGGCCGACACCCGTCTCCGGATCAATTGGTTCACGCTCGACGATCTCGCCCAGACCTGGCTGCGACGCCTCCGCCAGGAGGGGGTCGAAGCCGGGCACCGGGTGGTGGTCGCCGAGCCGGCAGGCGTCCGTTTCGCATCCCTCCTCTTCGCCTGCCTGCGGCTGGGCGCCGCCATGGTCCCGGTCTCACCGCGGGCGCCCGCAGCGGAACACGAGCGGGTGCTGCGCGACGCCCGGCCGCGGGCGAGCATTCGGGATGGAGAGGTCACGCCCTGCGACGACGCTGTCCGAGGAGACCCGCAAGACGCGTTCGTGCTCTACACGTCGGGCACGACGGGGACCCCCAAGGGCGTCCGGCAGACGCTTGGCAACCATCTCGCGTCGCTGTCCGCGTGTCGGGCAGCCCTCGCGACCACCGACCAGGATCGCTGGCTCCTCATGCTGCAGCCGCACCACGTGGGCGGGCTGGCCATGTTCCTGCGCGCCGCCGTCCAGGCCCAACCCTTGATCGTGGTTCCCAGGTTCGACGAGGCGGCCGTGCTGGAGGCGCTGCGACAGTACCAACCGACCCTGGTCTCGGCGGTTCCGACCATGATCACGCGCCTGGTCGATGCCGGCGGTAACGACCTCCTGCGGCGGATCCGGGTCATCCTGCTCGGGGGCGCCCCCACTCCTGACGGGCAGCTGCGCGAGTGGCTCGAGACGGGCCTGCCGATCTCCGCCAGCTACGGTCTCACCGAGACCACCTCGCAGGTCAGCACCGTCCCCCCGGGCCGGGGCCTGGAGCTGCTGGGCACGGCGGGGGTGGTCAACGACGGGGTCGGGATCGAGATTCTGCCCCGGCCCGAGCTGGCTCCGGCGGACGACCCGGCCCCGGGGGAGGTGGGCGAGATCGTGGCCGCCGGCCCGATGGTGTCACCTGGATACGTCAACCCGGCGATCCCGGGCGGGCCCGCGGGTGGACGGTTTCACACCGGCGACCTGGGCCGCCTCCGCGACGGCATCCTCTCCGTGCTCGGCCGCATCGACGACGCCATCATCTCCGGCGGCGAGAACGTGCAGCCGGACGAGGTGGAGGCGGTGCTCCGCGCGCACCCGGCGGTGGCCGACGCCGCGGTCGCGGGCCGCCCCGACCCCACCTGGGGCGAGGTGGTGACGGCGTGGGTGGTCGGGGGCCCGGTCAGCGACGACGAACTGGGGGCCTGGTGCCGCGATCGCCTGGCACCGGGCAAGGTACCCCGCCGCTGGCGCCGCGTAGAGAGCGTCCCCCGCTCGGAGGGGGGGAAGCTCCGGCGCCGCGAGCTGCCGGACTGACCTCCGCTCCGCCGGCGGGCTAGATCGCTCCCCTGTTGTGGGCCACGACCAGCCCGAAGATGAGGAGGATGATCCCGAGGGCGATGCCGACCGCCGAGAGGATGATCCCGGCCAGACTCATCCCGGACCGGCCGCGGTTGCGCGCGATAAAGCCAAGGATCAGCCCCACGATGCCGGCGACGATGCCGATATAGGAGATCAGGATCCCGAAGATGACGGCGAGAATGCCGAGCACCAGGCTGCCGATCGCCAGGCCGCGACCGGGCCTTGCCGTCGCCGCCACAGGTTCGGTGGGTCCCCACCCGGACGCAGCTGCCGGGGGACCGCCGGGCGGCGGCGGCGATCCGTACTGGGGCGCGCCGTAGGGATCGCCGGGCTGCGACGGCGGCGAGCCGGACGATGGCGCGCCGTAGGGATCGCCGGGCCCGGCCGGCGGCGGCGAGCCGGACGATGACGCGCCGTAGGGATCGCCGGGCTGGGCCGGCGGCGGTGAGCCGGACTGCTGCGCCGGAGTCCAAGGATCGCCCGAAGGCGGCGGTGGTTGTGGCCCTTGGTCGGTCATGGCAGCAGTATGACGATCCCAACAGAGCTGGGAGGCGGAAGTCCGGTCATCCCACATGCCCCGCTGCCGTGATGGGGATGGCGACGCCTGCGCCGGCGGCCGGCAGGGCACGCCGTTGGGAGGGCTGCGCAGCGGGCTGCCACCAGGGTGCGGGCCCGCTCCGAACAGGTTGGACGCTCATGCCAACTGGAACGCCCCAAACGCGCACCGGAGTCGCCGGACACAGCACAGGGCCGGTCTCAAGGAAAGAAAAGGCCGGGCGGCTGGCGCCGCCCGGCCTCATCGCTCGCGTCAGGGAACGTTGCTGGCGGCGACGTAGATGATGACGATGAGGAGGATGATGTAGCCGACCAATGCGACCGCACCGAGGATGAGCCCGATCAGGCCCATCGTGCGGTGGGTGCTGCGGAGGCCCAGGATCCCGAAGACGAGGGCGGTGATGCCCGCCAGGATCCCGATGATGCCGCTGAGGATCCAGCCCAGGACGATGGCGCCGATGCCGACCACGAGCGCGGCGATGGCGATCCCACCACGCCAGCCTCCCTGCTGAGGTGCGGCCTGGATGGCGCCGAACTGGCCGCCCGGCGCGTACGGCGGAGGCGTGTAGGTGGGGGGAGGCGCGTAAGCCGGGGCCCGGCCGGGGTCCGGGGTCGGAGACCAGCCTTGGTTTGACACCTGGGGACCTTGCTGGTTGCCACCCCAGCTCGGCGGCGGGGGTGCCTGCCAACCCGGCGCCTGGCCGGCTCCGGGGGCGGGAGGGGCGGACGGCGCCCACCCTTGACTGCCGGGCGGCGCGGCCGGCGGCTGACCCCAGCCCTGGCTCGAGCCGGGTTGCTGAGGCGAGCCCCAGCCCTGGTTCTGGAAGGGGGCCCCGGACCCGGGGCCCTGCGGTGCGGCGGGCTCGGCACCAGCACCCTGCGCGCGAGGAGGCGGCCCCTGCGTCGGAGACCATCCCCCCTGGCCGGGCGGCGGCGGCGGTGCCGGTGCCGGCTGTCCGGCCGTCCCCGCCTCCTCCGGCTCAGACGGTTGGCCCCCCTGGCCGCCACCGGACGACTCAGGCCTCCAGACCTGGGTCGGCTCGTCACCTCCGGAGGTCGGCGGCGGCCCTTGCTGTTGGTCGCTCATGCCCAGAGGGTACCCCGGGCGCCTCTACCGTGAGGGGGCCAGCGCTTCCAGGTGCGTCCGCGCTGTCTCCGCGTCGGGGAAGGCCAGGACCGGCGTGCGCAGGCCCGCCTGCCGGTGCTCCTCCACCCGCTGCGCGATCTCGTCCACCGTTCCCGTGAGGACGAGTTCCTTCAGCAGGGCGTCGGAGATCCGGCCGGCGCTCGCTCCTCGCTCCCCCGCCGCCCACGCCGCGGCGACCGCGTCCATCTCCTCACCAAACCCCTGGGCCCGCATCGACCGCGCGTAGTACGGCACCAAGGTGTAGGGGAAGACCGCGCGCCGGGCCTCGGCCGCAATCTCCTGGTAGCGTCCCGGGAAGCAGAGCAGCCGCTCCACCGAATCCGCCTCGCCGCCGAACGGTTCCAGCACCCGGGAGAGGTGGCGAGGGCCGATCAGGAAGAGGACCACGCCCGCACCCGCCGTCCGTGAAAGCTCGAGCATGCGGGGACCGAGCGCGGCCAGGTAGATGGGGACCGGCGTCGTGGGCGGCTCCTCGAGCCGGAGCCCTCCCACTCGCTCACCGTCGAGGAGCCGGCGGATGATCAGCGTGCGTTCCCGCAGGTCGGTCAGCGACCTGGCCGGAAACGGCACCCCGTGCCACTGCTCCACCACCACCCGGGTGGAGGCGCCCAGGCCCAGCACCACGCGTCCGGGCGCCAACGACGCCAGGGCGGCCGTCTGCATCGCGGTCATCCCGGGCGCGCGCAGCGCCGCGATCGCGATCGCCGACCCCAGCCGCAGGTGGCACGTCACCGCTCCCACGCAGGCGAGCGGGGTGAAGGCGTCCAGGGCACGCGCCTCCTGACTCCACACGTCGGTCCAGCCCCGGGCCTCCGCCTCACGCGCGAGCTCCGGCAGTCCCTGCAAGGGTCCGACCGGAACGCTCAGCCCCAGCCGGACCGGGGGCTCACCACTCACTCGCAACGTGCGCCCTCTACGGCCATCTGTCGACACATGGTCCGGAATCCGCCCTCAGCCGAGGCCATCTGTCGACAGATGGCCGGTTGGGTGGGGTGTGGCGCGCGCGCTCAGTTGATCCGGCGGTCACGCCCGGCCCATTCGCGGTCGCGGAGGACGAACTTCTGGATCTTCCCGGTCGAGGTCTTGGGCAGCTCGCCGAACTCGACCGCAGCCGGGCACTTGAAGTGCGCGAGCCGCGAGCGGCAATGGTCGATGACCTCCCGCTCGGTCGCCTGCCGGCCCGGCTTCAACGCCACGAACGCCTTCGGGACCTCGCCCCAGCGCTCGTCGGGCACCGCGACCACCGCGCACTCCAGCACCGCCGGGTGGGAGACCACCGCACGCTCGACCTCGATGGTGGAGATGTTCTCGCCCCCCGAGATGATGATGTCCTTCTTGCGGTCCCGCAGGTCGATGGAGCCGTCGGGGTGCCAGACGCCGACGTCGCCGGTGTGGAACCACCCGCCCCGGAAGGCCTCCTCCGTCGCCTCCGGGTTGGCGAAGTAGCCGCTCATCGTGATGTTGCCCCGGAACACCACCTCACCCAGCGTCTCCCCGTCACGAGGCACGTCTTCCATCGCCTCCGTCACCACGCGCATCTCCCCACCCAGCACGTGCGGCATGCCCTGGCGCGCCGCGAGGTCGGCACGCTCGGCCTCCGAACGCCGCTCGGCATCGGCCGGCATCACGTTGACCGTCAGCGGTCCGAAGGTCTCGGTCAGGCCGTACACGTGGACGAGGTCGAAGCCCAACGCGCGCATCTGCGCGATCAGGGTGGGGCTGGGCGGGGCGCCGGCCGTCATGACCCGCACCGGGCGGTCGACCGGTCCTGCCTCCTCCGCGTTCGCGAGCATGATCAGGACCGTGGGCGCGGCGCAGAAGCCGTCCACCTCACCCTGCCGGAGGAGCCGCCAGATCTGTGCGGGATCCACGCGGGGCACGCACACGCTGCACGCACCGGCGGCCACCGTGGCCCAGGTGAAGCACCAGCCGTTGCAGTGGAACATGGGCAGCGTCCACAGGTAGCGGGAACCGGGACGCAGGTTCAGCTCCAGCGCCATCGCGATCGCGTTGAGCGCGGCCCCGCGGTGGTGATACATGACCCCCTTGGGCCGTCCGGTGGTGCCCGAGGTGTAGTCGATGGCCAGGATCTCGTCCTCGCTTTTCAGCTCCGGCAGCCGTTCGCCCGCCGCCCCGCTCGCCACGAAGGATTCGAACTCGGAGCCCAGGAGGACGCGGCGGACGTCTGGGCTCACACCCTCGAGCAGATCGGCCAGGCCGGGGTCGGCGAACACGAGCCTGGCTCCCGAGTGCTGGACGATGTACGCGATGTCGTCGGGCACGAGGCGGGTGTTGATCGCCACCAGCACCGCGCCGGCCAGGGGGACCGCGAAATGGGCCAGGAGCAGTGGCTCCGAGTTGAAGGCGAGGAAGGCGACCCGATCCCCCTCTCCCACGCCGGTCTGCCGGAGTGCTGTCGCGTAGCGGTGGGCGCGGTCCCTCCACTCGCGATAGGTGAAGTGGATCTCGCCGTCGCTGACCGCGAGCCGGTCCGCGTGCACCGCCGCCGACCGCTCCAAGTACGTCAGCGGCGTCAGCTCCTGACGGTAGACCGGGCGCTCCTTTCCCACTCACTCATTTAAATCCCGTTTGCAGCCGAAGACCGAACGGTGCACCTGTCACCCAGCGCCGCCACGTCCCCCCGACACAGAGGCGCTACGCGTCCAGGAGGTGCGCGATCCGTTCCAGGTCGGCGGGCGTGTCCGCGTCCTCCGGCCGGCCGGGCACCCGGACCGCCTGCACCAGCTCCGGGCGCTCGCGGAAGATGGCGCGCGCCCCCTGGTCTCCGTGCAGGGCCAGCGCTTGCGGCCAGAGGTCGCGGTCCAGCACCACCGGGGGCAGCCAGCCCAACCCGTAGCTGGCGGCGACGGCGGGCGCGGCGCCCGGAGACCGCCAGGCACGGAGCAGCAACCTGACCGTCGTGGCACCCACCAGTGGCTGGTCGCCGAGCAACACGATGGCCGCCGCGGCCCGTTCCGGAAGCGCCCGCAGGCCTGCCGCCAGGGATGTCGCCTGGCCCTGTTCGGAGTCGGGGTTGAAGACCGGCGTCGCGCCGTCGGCGAACGCGGCCCGCACCGCCTGGTCCGCGTAGACCGCGTACACGCCGTCGGCGCCGCCCTCACGAGCGGCGGCCAACGCCCACGCGACCAGGGGCCGTCCTCCCAGCCGGCGCAGCATCTTCTCTCCCCCCATCCGCGTGCCGGCCCCCGCCGCCAGCACCACCGCCGGCACCGGGAGCAGCCAGGCCGCGAGCCGCTCACGCTCGCCGCCGTCCACCACGCAGACGGGGACGTCCCGCGGCCTGGGCACTCTTAGCGCGGGGTCCCCCACCACCGCCAGGGCGCGGCAGTCCGCTCGTCGTTCGACGTGGGCGAGCAGCGCCGGCAGGTCCCCCGCGCGGCCGACCAGGGCGTGCGGCCCGCTCGGCTCGCCGGCGGTACCTCCGCGAATCGCGAGGTCGACCCCGCGCAGATAGATCTCCAAGTCCCAGAGCGTAGGAGGAAGCTGAGGAAGGCCACCGGCTCTCGGCGTCTCCCTCAACTCCCTCCTACCCTGGCGCGTATGCCTCGGCTGGGTGCGCACGTCGACTCCTCGGGCGGGCTGGAGAAGTCGTTCCCCCGCGCCGCCGCCCTGGGCGCCGACGCGATTCAGGTCCACCCCACGCCCCCGAATTACTGGGGCAGCCCCAAACTGGACGACGACCGCGTGCGCCGCTTCAAGGAGGCGGCGGACGCGGCCGGCCACCCGCCCTTCTACTTCCACGCCGTCTACCTGATCAACCTGGCGGGGCCGGACGCGGGGATGCGTCAGCGCTCGGAGTCGACGCTGGCCGGCTACCTGGCGGCCGCCGACCGGCTCGGCATCTCCGGCGTCGTCTTCCACACCGGGAGCCACAAAGGGGCCGGGTTCGAGGCCATGCTCCCCACCATCACCGCCCACCTCCAAAACGTGATGCGGCGGGCGGATCCCCAGGAAGCTCGGCTCCTGATCGAGAACAACGCCGGCACCGGAGGCTCAGTGGGAGCGCGGTTCGAGGAGTTGCGGGCGCTGCTGGACGCGCTCGACGACCCCCGAGTCGGCGTCTGCTTCGACACCTGCCACGCCTTCGCCTCCGGGTACGACCTGCGCTCCGCCGGTGCGATGGAGCAGACGCTCAGCGATTGGGACCGGACGGTGGGACTCGACCATCTGGAGCTGATCCACTGCAACGACTCCCAGACGCCGCTGGGCTCGAATCGTGACCGCCATGCCAACATCGGTCAGGGCATGATCGGCGAGGAGGGGTTCCGCGTCCTCCTCCACGATCGCCGCCTGGCCAAGGTGCCCTTCGTGCTCGAAGTCCCCGGCTTCACGGGAGCCGGGCCCGACCGCGAGAACCTCGAGATTCTCCGCCGCCTGGCCGATGCCTGACCCGACCGCGCTCCGGGAGGGCCTGGTGCGCCGCCTCTGGGAGTCGGGCGTGGTGCACGACGGCGCCGTCATCGCGGCGCTGCGCGCGGTTCCGCGAGAGCTGTTCCTCCCGGGCCTCGAACTGGACGAGGCGTATCGGGACATCGCCGTGCCGACGCATCGGGACCAGGCCGGAACGGTGGTGTCGTCCTGCTCTCAACCCTCGATGGTGGCTCTGATGCTGGAGCAGCTTTCGGTGCAGCCAGGTCAGCGGGTGCTCGAGATCGGCGCCGGCACGGGCTACAACGCGGCGCTTCTCCGGCACCTGGTCGGACCTGGCGGCCGTGTGGTGTCCATCGACCTTGACCCGGACATCTGCGCCGAGGCGCGGGCGCGCACGGAGGCAGCCGGAGCCGAGGTCGAGGTGGAGGTCGGGGACGGCGCCCTCGGCTGGCCCCCCGCCGCGCCTTTTGACCGCATCGAGGTGACGGCGGCGGCGGGGGATCTGCCCGCCGCCTGGTGGGAGCAACTTGGGGACGCGGGCAAGCTCGTGGTGCCGCTCCATCTGGGACCGCGCGCCGAAGCCTCGGTGGCGTGGGAGTGGGCGGGCGCCTCGCTGCGCGCGCTCTCGCGGCTCCCGTGCGGATTCCTGGCGCTGCGGGGGGAACCGCCTTCCGCTCCCCGCCGCGAACCGCCCCTGGGTCCGCTTCTGTTCGGCCGGCACACGCTGCAGGCGTTCCGTGGCGAGCCGGGGCGGCTGCCGCCGGGGGCGATCCTGATCCGGCGCCCGGTCACCACCTTCGCGTTCCTGCCCTGGGACGCGCTGGAGGCGCAAGGTCCCTTGCTCGACAACCCGGGCCTACAACACCCCGGGTAGGCCCGGAATGTAGAGAAACGGCCCCCTTGCTC
This sequence comes from Candidatus Dormiibacterota bacterium, assembly GCA_963790575.1. GTDB lineage: Bacteria > Chloroflexota > Dormibacteria > Dormibacterales > Dormibacteraceae > CAVTSA01. The sequence goes on from CAWBPD010000030.1 coordinate 27,451, forward strand.
GAGCGGGCGGCGGGTCAGCTCGGCGAGGGCGACGGCGTGGGGTTTGGCGTCGGCGGCGGAGTGGGTACCGGCGTCGGTGGCGGTGTGGGAGGCGCGGGCGTGATCGGCACCGGCGTCGGCGTGGACGGTGTAGGCGTCGCGGTCGGGCTGGGAGACGGCGCCTGGACGGTGATGGTCTGGCTGACCGGACACGTCCCCGACCAGCAGGCGCTCAGCTGGTGGCTCCCGGGCGGGGTGGACTCCGGAATGGTCACGTTAACCGTGACCGATCCCTGGGCGTTGGCCTGGAAGGTGGAGAGCGTGATCGTCTGCGACTGAAGCTGGACGAACCCGGACTGGTTCCGGGGCAGGTTGGTCAACGTGATCGTGACCTGGCTGCCGGGCGCGGGCAGCGTGGTCGACAGTTGCATCCCTGGGCTGGGGCCGCTGTTCAACCGCCACAGCACCAGCGCGACGATTCCCAGCACGACCAGGGCCGCGACCACACCGGCGATGATCCAGTTGCGCCGGCGACTCGACTTCACCGCCTGCTCGGCGTCCGCCCGGGGCGGGAGCCCCGGCTGGGGCGGGCCGGCGGGGGGAGCGGAAGCCGGCGGTATCCCTTTGATCCGGTCCTGACGCATCGCGATCGCAAGTTCGCTGACGATCTGCCCCGCGGTCAGCATGCGGCCGGTCGGGTCCCCATGGATGGCCCGGCCCAGTGCGTCGTCCACCGCCGGCCCCAGCTCGCGGTTCAGCGTCGAAGGGGCGGGCCGCTGACGACCCCCGACATAAGGTTCCCCGGTGAGCACGTGATGGGCCAGCGCTCCGAATGCCTGAAGGTCCTCCTGACGGCCCATGGTCCCGGGGTCGGGGGCGAGCGCCGTGGCCACACCAAGATCGCAGAGCACCGCCCTTCCGTCGGGTCGCAGCTCCACCGCCGCCGCCTCCACCGCTCCATGCACCCGGCCCTGAGTGTGGACGTAGTCGAGCGCCTGGGCCAGGTCTTCCAGCATCGCGAGCGAGGTGTCGACGCGGGGCCGGTCGGCCTCCAGGCGGGCGGCGAGCGGCGTGCCGTGAAGGTCGGCCGCGACCCGGTAGTAGGCGCCATAGCGGGCTCCTCCGCCGTAGAGCTCCTGGAGCCCGGGGTGCCGCAGGGAGATCAGGCGCGGCAGCGAGCGGTCAAGCCGGTCGACCGCCGGCGGATCGTCCTCGGTGGAGGCCACCACTCGCAACTCCACGGCCCGGCCCATGCGGGTGTCATGGGCGCGATACACGGGGCCGAAGGGCCCTTCCCCGACGATCTCGCCCAGGTCGAACTGGTCCACCCGGGAGCCGGGCGGGAAAGGTCCCTCGTCGAAGTGCATGCTCACGGCAGGGCCCCCATCAGGGAGCCAAGCCTAGATGAGCTTTTCCAAGTTGCCGACGCCGGCACCTGGAGTTCGGCGGTGGGAGGCGTGGGCTTCAATCGCGCCGGCACGGGTCAACTCCCACCTGAGACCACTGATGGTTTGGAATAGCTCATCTAACAAGGGAACCCGCGGATAGCGTCAGCCGGTGACGGCGGGCGTCCGTTCGGCGCCGGCCTTGCCCGCCGCGCCGCGCCCCTTCTTCTCCCGCATCGGAATCGACGACCCGCCAAACCGCGTCGCCACGATCTCGGCCATGATGCCGAGCGCCGTCGACTCCGCGTCGCGACCTCCCAGGTCGAGCCCGATGGGACCGTGGATGCGAGCGATGTCGCCGGCGACGAACCCATCGTCCTTGAGCGCGTCGAAGCGGTTCTGGTTGGTCTTGCGCGAACCGATGGCACCGATGTACCCGGCCGGGCTGGCCAGCGCGGCGCGCAGCGCCGGCATGTCGAACTTCGGGTCGTGGGTAAGCACCACGATCGCCGTCGAGCGGTCGATGGGGAGGCCGCTCATCCCTTCGTCCGGCCAAGCCACGACCAGCCGGTCCGCCTCGCCGAAGCGCTCCTCGGTCGCGAACTTGGCGCGCGCGTCGATGACCGTGACCCGATAGCCCATCACCTTGGCCAGCCGGTGCAAGGGGATCGCGATATGGATGGCGCCCACGATGACCAGGTGTGGCGGCATCGAGAAGGGCTCGACGAACCAGCCACCGTCACGCCGGGGCAGCTCCAGCTCGGGCGGCCGGCGGCTCGATCTCGACCCGTCCGTCGTCCAGGTTGGTGCGGAGCGTGAACGGCTCCTCCGCCTCCAGCAGGCGCAGCGCCTCATCGTGGCCGGGCCCGGCGCGCTGGACCAGAAGCTCGATGTGGCCGCCGCACGCCAGGCCGACCTCGAAGGCGATGTCGTCCGCCACTCCGTACTCGAGGTGCCGGACCTGTCCGTCCCGGAGCGTCTTCTCGGCCTCCTGGTAGACGGCGCCCTCGATGCAGCCGTTGGAGACCGATCCGGCCATCTTCCCCGACCCGCTGACCAGCATCCGGGATCCGATCGGCCGGGGCGACGAGCCCCAGGTCTCGGTGACGGTGGCGATCGCGATGTCCTCGCCCGCATCCCGCCACTCCCGCAGCTCCTGCATCACCTCGCGCATAGCGCTTCTCCTTACGAACGAACCGGACGCCGCCGGTCGAGCGTGGCCAGAAGCCGGCCCAGCTCGTCGAGTGCGTCCACGTTGTGGGCGGCAAGAAAATCGTCGCAGTGCGGGAGGGCGGCCGCCATCCCCCGGGTGACCGGCTGGTATCCCTCCGAGCCGAGCAGCGGATTCAGCCAGATCAGGCGGTAGGCGCTGCGGCGCAGGCGGGCCAGCTCCGCGCCGAGCTGCTCGGGGTCGCCCCGGTCCCAGCCGTCGGAGATGATGATGACCACCGCGCCGTGCCCGAGCACACGCCGGGCCCAGACCCGGTTGAACTCGGCCAGCGCCTTGCCAATGCGGGTGCCGCCACTGAAGTCGTGGACTTGCTTGGAGACGTGCTCCAGCGCGCGATCGATGTCGCGCTGGCGGAGGAGCCGCGTGATGCGCGAGAGCCGGGTCGAGAAGACGAACGTCTCCACGTCCTCGCGCCGGGCGATGGCATGGGCGAAGATCAAGAGCAGCCGCGTGTACCGCTCCATCGAGCCCGAGACGTCGCAGAGCAGAACGATGGGGCGGCGGCGACGTTGCGGGCGCCGGTGCAGGAGCGAGATCAACTCCCCACCCGAAGGCACGGCGCGGCGCACCGTACGGCGGAGGTCGATCGGTCCCGAGCGGGCCGGCCGCAGCCGGCGCGTCCGGCGCTCGGCGATGCGCCACGGTGCCTCGCGAAGCAGCTTGGCGACCTGCTCCGACTCCCTCCAGCTCAGCTCATCGAAGTCCTTCTGCCGCAGGATCTCAGAGCTGCTATAGCCGCTCGACGTCTCCGGGCGTACCTCCCCATCACGGTTCCGCTGCTGTTCGGGGCGCTTCAGCCCGAGCAGGTCGAGCCAGGCCGCGACCCGGCGCGGGTCCATCGGCAGCGGGCGGGAATGGCCCGGTACCGCGCCCGCGGTGACCGCCGGATCAGGTGGCGCCCAGAACAGGTCGAAGGCTGCGTCGAAGATCGGCAGGTGGTCCCGGCGTGAGACGAGACAGGCGCGGAGCGCGTCCCGGAAGGCGCGATCATCCCCCAGGTCGATCAGCGCCAAGGACTCGACCGCGCGTTCCAGCCGAGCCGGGCCGACCTCCAGCCCGACATCGTGCAGCAGGCGCGCGAACGCGGCCACGCGGGGCACCAGGTCGGGCGCCGGGACCGAGGCTGGCGGAGTACTCCCCATTGAGATGAGCGTACGAGAGAGGAGCGCTCAGCACGGGGCGGGCACCCCTCCGGGCGCCCGCCTCCCGTGCGTGTCGATTACGGTTGCCGGCGGCCGCCGCCGGCGGTCGCCGTCGAAGTTCCTATAGGTACAGTCCAGCAGGGGTCCGCTACCGATCGCCGTAGCCGCCCTGGCCGCCTTGGCCCTGGCCGCCCTGGTCCCGACCATAGCCACCCTGGCCGCCCTGGCCGCCCTGGTCCGGGCCGTAGCCACCCTGGCCGCCTTGACCGCCTTGACCGCCCTGGTCCTGCCCGTAGCCACCCTGGCCGCCTTGACCGCCCTGGTCCTGACCCTGGTCTTGCCCGCCCTGCTGACCGAACCGGCCTGCTTCCTTCGCCGCTTCACCCATGACGCCGCCCTGGCCGCCCTCGCGTTGGGCGAATTCGTTGGCCGCGTCCCGCTCGACGTCGCCCTCCAGGCCGCCGCCGCCTTGACCCTGGCCCTGGCCCTGGTCCTGATCGCCCCCCAAGGCGTCCTTCGCCTTGTCGAAGAAACTGCCCATCGCTCGGAGTACCTCCTATGCGAGTCCCGTGCAGGTAGGTCTTGCCCACCCGTGCCACATACATATTCGGACACCAGGAGGCCAAAGCACAAGTGAAAAAGGACCGCCGTCCGCAGTTCGCGCGCATCCGCCGGAGTCAGGTCTCAGACCCGCGTGGAGAGTCGCCCTCCCACGTTGACTCCGGCGATCCGCCCCGCCTCCCGAACGAACCATCGCCGGCAGGGATTGCCCGAGTGCCGGCAATCGGCGGTCTGCGTGCGCTCTGCGAGCCCCGAGTGCCGGCAATCGGGTGGCAATCGGGCGTCTAGAGCGCCGCGGCCCGCTGCACCAGCTCGGGCGTCTGCTCCCGGACCTTCTCCAGGTCTTCCTGATATTTGAGGGCCGCCCCCAGCGTCTGGTCCACCAGCGTCGGGTCGAGGCGCTGCGCTCCCAGGGTCGCCAGTGACCGTGCCCAGTCCAGCGTCTCCGCCACCCCTGGCACCTTGTAGAGATCCATCTCGCGCAACTCGTGGACCAGCCGGGTGAGCTGCCGCGCCAGTTCCTCCGAGGCCTCCGGAGCCCGAGCGCGCACGATCGAGATCTCCTTTTCGATGGTCGGGTAGTCGATCCAGTGGTAGAGGCAGCGGCGCTTGAGAGCGTCGTGCACCTCGCGGGTACGGTTCGAGGTCAAGACGACGAACGGTGGCGCCTTGGTGGTGATCGTGCCCAGCTCGGGAATCGAGACCTGGAAGTCGCTCAAGAGCTCGAGCAAAAAGGCCTCGAACTCCTCGTCGGAGCGGTCGATCTCGTCGATGAGGAGCACGGGGGGTACCGGGTCGTCGTTGTCGATGGCGTCCAACAGGGGCCGGCGAAGGAGGAACTCAGGCCCGTAGATGGCCTGCTCGGCAAGGCGGCGATCCTCCGCGGGCGCGTCCTGCAGCGCCCGGATGTGCAGGAGCTGGCGCGGGTAGTTCCACTCGTACACCGCATGGGCGACGTCGATGCCCTCGTAGCACTGGAGACGGATCAGCCGCGCTCCCATCACGTCGGCCATCACCTTGGCCGCCTCGGTCTTGCCGACCCCGGCCTCGCCCTCCAGGAACAGCGGCTTCCCCAGCTTGAGCGCCAGGTAGATCGCGGTCGCCAGCTGACGGTCGCCGATGTAGCGGCGATCCTGCAGGCGTGCGGCAACGTCGTCGATGGATTCCGGAAGAGCCGTCATAGAGATGAAAAGAGGCTACCGGGCGGGCCCGTCAGATCGCCGGACCCGCCCGGACCCGCCCTCACGCGCTCGCCTGCTCCAGGGCGCGCCGGGTGAGGACCCGTGTCAGGTGCAGCTTGTACTCGGGGGTCGCGCGCAGGTCGCCCGACGGCTGCAGTCCGTCCGAGGCGTGCTGGGCCGCGTCCTCGAACGACGCCCCCTGCGCGAGCGCCTCCTCCACCGCGCGGCCGCGCATCGGCGTCGGGCCCACATTGGTCAGGCCCACACGCCAGCCGTCCCCGATCTTCTGCACGCCGACGCCAACGATCGCCCAGTCGAAGAGCCGGCGGCGGAACTTGATGTACTTGTGCGGGCCGGGAGCCACCGGGAAGTTGATCTCGGTGACCAGCTCGCTGGGCTCGAGCGGTGTGGTGAAGATGTCGATGAAGAAGTCCTCGGCGGGGATCGTGCGCCGGTTGGTGACGATCTCGGCGTCCAGCATCAGCGCCAGCGTCGGGTAGTCACCGGCCGCATCCGCGTGAGCGATGACACCGCCGATGGTCCCCAGGTTGCGGACCTGGTTGTCGCCCACCTCGTCGGCGATCTCGGCGAGCATCGGCAGGTGCTCTCTGATGGCCGCTGACTGGTGAAGCGAGACGTGGCGGGTCAGGGCGCCCACCCGGAGCCGGTCACCCTCGACCCGGATGTAATCCAGGCCGGGGATGCCGTTGATGTCGATCAGCGCCGAGGGCTGCGCCAGCCGGAGCCGCATCAGCGGCACCAGGCTGTGGCCGCCGGCCAGGATCTTCGCGTCCTCGCCATGCTGTTCCAGCAGCTGGACCGCCTCCTCGACCGAGCCCGCACGGGCGTACTCGAATGCGGCTGGGATCATGCCTCGCCTCCCGTTGCGGCGGCTGGTGCCGCCTGGTGTGCCTTTGCTTCCTGAATCGTCTTCCAGAGCCGGTCCGGACTGGCCGGCATGTCGACGTGCTCGACGCCAAGCGGCGCCAGCGCGTCACAGATCGCGTTGATGATGCAGGCGCTGGACGCGATCGTGCCCGCCTCGCCGATGCCCTTCACACCCAGGTCGTTGACCGGCGTCGGGGTCACCGTGCGGTCGATCTCGAGATTGGGGATCTCGTTCGCGGTCGGGAGCAGGTAGTCGACCATCGACCCCGTCCGCAACGCTCCCTCCTCGTCGTAGACCACCTCTTCGAAGAGCGCCTGCGCCACACCCTGGGCGATCCCCCCCTGGACCTGGCCCTCCACGATCATGGGGTTGATCACGTTGCCGCAGTCGTCGACCGCGATGTAGCGCTTGAGGTCGACGCCGCCCGTCTCCGGGTCCACCTCGACCACTGAGATGTGAGCCCCGAACGGCCAGACGAGGTTGGGCGGGTCGAAGTACGAGATCGCCTCCAGCCCCATCTCCATCCCCTCGGGCAGGTTCATGCCGTAGGCGGCGAAGGCGACCTCACCGAAGGGCTTGCGGCTGCCCGGGTTGCCCTTGACGTAGAACTCACCGCCGTCGACGGAGATGTCTGCGGGATCGGCCTCGAACAGGTGCGCCGCGATCTTGGTCGCCTTGTCCATCACCTTCTGGCACGACTTGTAGATGGACATGCCGCCCACCGCCAGCGACCGCGAGCCGTAGGTGCCGTATCCGAAGGACGGTCCCTCGTTGGTGTCTCCGTGGTGCAGCTCCACCAAGTCGTAGGGCACGCCCAGCGCGTCCGCCACGATCTGCGTGAAGGTGGTGTCGTGGCCCTGGCCGTGGGAGTGGGTGCCGACGTAGACGGCCACGCTCCCGGTCGGGAACACGCGCACGTGCGCCGACTCGGTGAGCGAGAGGCCCCCGGTGGCGGGCGCCGTCGCCGCCGCCGGCCCGAAGCCGCAGAGCTCGATCCAGGTCGAGACGCCGATGCCCAGGTACCTCCCCTGCTCGCGCGCCTCCGTCTGCTGCCGGCGCAGCTCCTCGTAGCCGGCGATCTCGATTGCCTTGTTCAGCGACTTGTCGTAGTCGCCCGAGTCATAGACGAGGCCGAACGGGTTGGTGTGCGGGAAGTCGCGGACGAAGTTCCGGCGCCGGACCTCGACCGGGTCGGCACCGATCTTCTGCGCGTAGAGGTTGACCATGCGCTCGATCAGGTGGGTCGCCTCCGGCCGCCCCGCGCCCCGGTAGGGATCGGTCGGAATCCGGTTGGTGAGCACGCCGACGGTCCGCGCCCCGACCTTGGGGATGTCGTAGGCCCCGGTCGAGACCAGGCAGGCGACGGCCTGGAACCCGCCGAAGGTGCCGATGTAGGCCCCCACGTCAAGGTACTGGGTGACACGCAGGCCCTGGATCTTGCCGTCCCGAGTGCCGGCCAGTTCGACGTCGAAGACCTGGCCCCGCCCGTGCGTGGTGGCCTGCAGGCTCTCGGTGCGGGTCTCGATCCACTTCACGGGTTTTCCCAGCAGCTTGGAGGCGGCTGGGACCAGGTAGTCCTCGGGATAGGGGCTGATCTTGCAGCCGAAGCCACCGCCCACGTCCGGAGAGATGACCCGAAAGCGTGTTTCGGGGATCCCCAGCGCGCCGCCGATGAAGAGGCGGATGAAGTGCGGGTTCTGCGAGGAGATCCACATCGCCATCGTCTGGTCGAAGGGATTCCACTCCGCCAGCACTCCGCGCGTCTCCATCGCGGTCGGCGCCAACCGCTGCTGGAGGATGCGCTCCTCGACCACCACCTCGGCCGCCTCGAAGACCTCCGGCACGTCCGGCGTGTAGGGGATGTCCCAGGCGATGTTTCCCCCCTCCAGGTTGGTGTGCGCCTTGGGCGAGCCGGGCTTGATGGCCTCCTCCAGGTCCCAGACCGCGGGCAGCGGCTCGTACTCGACCTCGATCAGCTCGACCGCGTCCGCCGCCTGGTAGCGCTCGGTGGCGACCACCACGGCGACCGGCTCGCCCTGGAACGTGGCCTCGCCCTTGGCCAGCGGCGAGCGCGGCGGTTCGTTCTTGTGGTCGGGCGTGAACGCGGGGGCCACCGGCATCGCGCCGGAGACCACCTTCTCCAGGTCCTCGGCCGTGAAGACGGCCACCACGCCCGGCGCCTCCTTCGCCCGCCCGGCGTCGATGCGAACGACCCTGGCGTGCGCGTAGGGGCTCCGGACGACCTCCAGCCAGAGCTGTCCCGGCCGGTTGTGATCGTCCACGTACCGTCCGCGCCCGGTGATCAGGCGGGGGTCCTCCCGCCGGTGGATCTTGGCTCCGACGAGTTGTGAGACGGCCATGGTCTACTGCTCCGCGGCTCCGGCAGCACTGGTGGCCCGGGCCGCGGCCGACACCGCCTTCACGATGTTGACGTAGCCCGTGCACCGGCAGAGGTTGCCCTCCAGCCCCTTGCGGATCTCGTCCTCGGTGGGATGCGGGTTCTGCTCCAGCAGGTAGACGCCGGCCATGATGAACCCGGGCGTGCAGTAGCCGCACTGCAGGCCGTGCTCATCCCAGAACGCCTGCTGCAGCGGGTGGAGCGTCCCGTCCGGCGCCGCCAGGCCTTCGATCGTCTTCAGCTCGTGGCCGTCGGCCTGGACCGCGAACAGCGTGCAGCTCTTGACCGCTTTCCCGTCGAGGTGGATGGTGCAGGCGCCGCACTGGCTGGTGTCACAGCCCACGTGCGTGCCCGTCAACCCCACCACATCCCGCAGGTAGTGGACGAGCAGCAGCCGCGGCTCCACCTCGTCCTCTCGCGGAGTGCCGTTGACGGTGACGCGAATTCGGTGTTTCATTCGCTCCCTCCGTCCGCCGCACTGGCCCCGGGCGTGCCGAAACCCGGACCCAACGCCGGTGACGGGCGGACAATGCAAGGTGTGACATCCCCGATGGCGACCCCACCGTGATGCCGGGACGAACAGCAACGCCAGTATATTCATCGGGATTGCCATGGAGATAGAGAACGTTTTCGAGGTCGGCGCCCCCCCGGACCGGGTCTACGCGTTCCTTCTCGATGTGGAGCGCATCGTGGGCTGCGTCCCCGGCGCGCAGCTCGTCGAGATGGTCGACGAGAACACCTTCAAGGGGCGGATCCGGATCAAGGTGGGTCCGATCACGGTCTCCTACGCCGGCAACGCCGAGATCGTGGACCGCGACGCCGAGGCCCACACCGCGGTCCTGAAGGCGTCCGGGCGCGAGACCACCGGCTCGGGGTCGGCGCGGGCGACCGCGAACATGTCCGTGAACCCGAAGGAAGGCGGCTCAGAGGTCAAGTTCGTCACCGACTTCGCGGTCGCCGGGCGCGTCGCCAACTTCGGGCGCGGGGTGATGGAGGATGTCTCCCGGCGGCTGGTCGGCCAGATGGCGAACTGCATCAAAGCCAACCTGGAAGGCGAGGACGCAAGTACGGCCGAGCAGCCTGGGTCTGCTGCGACGCCCACCCCGGCCCAACCCGAGCCGCCCCCGGAGCAGGTGGAGGCCGCGACTCGAGTGCCACATCCGCCCGAGCCGCCGCCGGCTGAGACGCCGGCCGCCGAGGCGCTGGCCGCCGAGGGTGAGGCGGTGCAGAGCCCGGCCCCCACGCCACCGTCTCCGCCCGCCGGGCTCGGCGCGCCGGAGCAGTCCCCGCCTGAGTCCGCGATACCTCCGGCGGCGCCGATGGGAGGGATAGCCGCCCCAGCCACGACCGGCGCGGCCGTCACCGGCGGCCCGGGTCCCACCGAGCCGGCGCCTCCTTCGGAGACGACGGAGACTCCTCCGGCGGCGGCACCGGCGCCCCGGGCTCCCGCCACGGCCGAGGCCAAGCCGATCAACGCCTTTTCGCTGATCTTCTCGATCCTCGGGGACCGGATCAAGCGCCTCTTCGGCGGCGGCCGCTCCTAGCGGGGCCCCCGGAATCCGCGCCGGATGAACGCCGACGAATCGCGCGCCCGCATCCGCACCGACTGGGACGATCACGCCTTCATCTCACTGACCGACGATGAGGGCCCTGGCCCCAGCGTCGGCATCAAAGACCTGGTCGACGTCCTGAATACGGTCACCACCGCGGGAGCGACCCTGCTCGGGCACCGCCCCGCGACCAAGGACGCGCCGGTGGTGGAGCGGATCCGTGCCTCCGGTGCCGTGATCGTCGGGAAGACCAACCTTCATGAGTTCGCGTTCGGCCTCACCTCCGAGAACCCGCACTACGGAGTGGTCCAGAACCCGCGCGCGCGGGGGCACATCGCCGGCGGCTCGTCCGGCGGCTCCGCGGCGGCGGTCGCGGCCCACCTCTGCGACTGGGCCCTGGGCACCGACACCGGCGGCTCGATCCGCGTCCCGGCGGCGCTCTGTGGCGTGGTGGGACTGAAGCCGACCATCGGGACCGTCGACACCCAGGGGGTCTTCCCGCTCTCCCCGACGCTCGACACCGTGGGCCCCCTGGCGCCCGACGTGCGGACCGCGGCCGCCGCCCTGGAGGCGATGTCGGAGTTGGAGAACCTGGTGCCCGGGACCGTGCGGCCGCTCGATTTCTATCGCGTCGGCGTCGCCCAGGACTGGGCGCTGGACCTGGGGCCGGGCGTGCGCGAGGCGTGGGATCTGGTGGCGGGAGCGCTGCCCCGCGTCCCCTTCCCGGAGCAGCAGGCGCTGGTCGACACCGGCGTCGCCATCCTCAACGTGGAGGCGGCGGCGCTGCACCGGCGGTGGCTGGCGAGCGCGCCCGATCAGTATGGGGCCGACGTCCGGGAACGGCTGGAAGCGGCTGCCACCGTCCCCCGCACGGACCTGGTCGCCGCGCTCGGCTCACAGGCGCTGCTGCGCGTCGACGTGGAGGCCGCCCTGGCCGACCTGGACGCGCTGCTGCTGCCCGCGGCGCGAGTGGTCGCCCCCCGGCTCGGCGAGCCCTACAGCCGCTCCGACCTGAGCGGCTTCACCCGCCCCTTCAATACCACCGGCCACCCGGTCGTGTGTCTCCCGGCGCCGGTGCCGAAGGGCGGCCTGCCGGTGGGGATCCAGGTGATCGGCCACTTCGGAGGGGAGCGCGAACTGCTTGAGGTGGCGGCGGCGCTGGAGGCGGCATGGGCGCGGTAGCGCTGATCGCACGCATACCCGGTTCCAAGAGCCTCACCAACCGGGCGCTGCTCTGCGCCGCCGGGGCGCCTGGACGCTCGTTGCTGCACCGGCCGCTCGCGAGCGACGACACGCTTGCTTTCGTGGGCGGGCTGCGTGCGCTTGGCTACGAGGTGGACCTGGAGGGTGCGGACGGCGAGGTCTGGTCCGTCACCGGCACCGGCCGGGGCCCCGACGTGGCGAGCGCCGAGGTGCTCTGCCGGGACGCGGGGACGGCGGCGCGCTTCCTGCCGGCGCTGGCCGCGACCGGTCGGGGGAGGACCCGGTTCGACGGCTCAGAACAGCTCCGCCGCCGGCCTCTGGGTCCGCTGCTGGACGGCCTGCAGGCACTGGGTGCGGGCGTCACTCGGGAGGGTGCGCGCGACCTCCCCTTCGTCCTCGTGGCACGCGGCCTGCGCGGAGGCGAGGTGGTGGTCAACGCTCACCAGTCGAGCCAGTACGTGAGCGGACTCCTGCTGGCGGCGCCGCTGATGGAACACCCGCTCCGGCTGCGCACGACCGATCTGGCGAGCCGCCCCTACGTGGAGATGACACTGCGTCTGATGCGACGCTTCGGGGTCGCGGCGGAGGGATCACCGGAGGAGGGGATCGCGGTGCCCGTGGGCGGCTACCGTCCGCGGGAGCTGACCATCGAGCCGGATGCCTCCACCGCCTCCTACTTCTTCGCCGCCGCCGCCCTGCTGGGGCGCACCGTCACTGTCCCCGCGCTGGGTGCGTCCAGCGCGCAGGGCGACCTGGCGTTCGTCGACGTCCTGGAAGCGATGGGGGCCACGGTGCGGCGGGAAGCGGAATCGACCACGGTGGCCGGCCCCCCCGGCGGGCTGGACGGGAGCGTGGAGATCGACATGAACGCGATCTCGGACACCATGATGACGCTGGCCGCGATAGCCCCCTACGCAGACGGACCCATCACCATCATCGGCGTCGGCCACACCCGGCGCAAGGAGTCGGACCGCGTCGCGGTGATGGCCGCCAACCTCCGCGCCTGCGGGGTGCGGGTCGAGGAGGGGGATGACTGGCTCCGCATCCATCCCGCACAGCCGCGGCCGGCGACCATCGCATGCCACCGCGACCACCGGATCGCGATGTCGTTCTCTGTCCTCGGCCTGCGCGCGCCCGGCATCACCCTTGACGATCCGGAGTGCGTGAGCAAGACCTTCCCCGGGTTCCACCAAGAGTTCGCCCGTCTCTTCCACTGAGCGCGCCCCCAAAGGGGCGCTTTCACGTCGATAAGACTGGCCCCGCGTAGGGCCGCCCCTATATGACAGCCAAAAGCCCGCTTTCACGTGAAAGCAGGCTGTTGGCCGGGCCAGAGACCCTTCTCAGATGAGCGTTAGCCAGCTAGACGCCTGTTCGGCTCCGACCGCGGAAAAAGAACCCGAACACCCAGATGGCCAGGGCGATCAGGATCCCGATCCACAGCAAGTGGACGATGCTCCCCAAGTGAAAGAAGATGAGCCACAGGATGAAGAGGACCACCGCCACGCCGAGCAACGTGTGAATCACTACATGAACCTCCTTGAGCGCAAATACTACAGTAAGACTATCAGGAAATGCAACGATAGACACTCTAACACGTCCGGAGGGCCGGCGATGCCGCAGCCAGCATATCCTGAACTAGCATCGGCTGCGCGGCACGGACGCTGGACGCCCGCGAATTGCCGGCGCGCCTGGCCGTTCATCCCGGAGGCGGCGCTGGCAGCCTATGAGGGAATGCCGGCGGTGCTGGTCCTGGAGCTGGAGAAGCGCTGACCCGCCGGCCCGGGCCTGCTTCACTACGCAACCGTGGCAACCCTGCTCGAACACCTCCATCAGAACGCCTATCCCGGCCGCGGGATCGTGTGGAGCCGCCTGCGGGACGGCAGTTGGTGCGCGTCCTACTTCCTGACCGGCCGCAGTGAGGCCTCGCGCCGCCGCGAGATCCGGCTCGGCGAGCATGGGGACCTGGAGGTGGTCCCACTCGACCCCGTCCAGGAGGACGACCTTCGCCACTACGCGGCGGCGGTGGAGTCGGACACCTGGCTCGTCTACGGCAACGGGCGCCAGGTCGCGACCGTCGCCGAGCGGCTGGCCGGCGGCGCACCGCCGGTGGTCGCCCTGCAGGACATCGAGTACGAACCCGACCCGCCGATCCTGACCGCGCGCATCACCGCGATCATCGACCGCCGGGATCCCTCGCGGGCCTGGTTCGGCGTCGCCCGGCGCCCCCTCTCGGACCGAGACGCGGGAGTGGCGATCACCGTCTCGGTGCGCGACCTCGCCCCGGGCGACGCGGTTCTCGTCACCACCTACCGATCGGACGGCACCGCGATCGAACCCGCCGAGGTCTACCAGGAGGGCTCGACGGAGGCAGCCGACCCCGCCGAACTGACGGACCAGCTGTGGGCGGCCCTGGCCCCCGAGCGTCGCGTCGCGGTGGCCACCTTCCGGCCTGGATGGTTGCGGGAAGCCGTCATCCGCGACTAGCCATGCCTTCATCCGCAGGCATCGGGCGATCGTAACCCTCCCCGAGCACGGCAGGTCTCAGCGACCTGGGGAGTCGGGAACGGCTGCTGTTGCGGGGCCCTCTATCTGGATCGGGCTCCGGCGCCGGTGCCGTCCCGAATGCGGACCCGGCGCCAGCGGTGGCGGGGCACCGTTCCCCATTCGGTGCCGTCCGGTCGCAGGATGACCACCCGGTCGGGCGTCACCTCGGCGGTCCGGTAGCCGCCCTCGTGGAGCGCAAAGTGGTGACGGGGGCAAACAAGCCCAAGGTTTTCATGGTCGGTCGGGCCGCCCTGGCCCCAGGCGTCCCAGTGATGGGGCCTGCAATCTTTGGGGTGCCGCCCGCACCAAACGCAGCCGCCGTCCTGCAGATCCAGGGCCTTGCGCTGCGCCACCGTGGTGGTTCGGAAGCCGCGCCCCATGTGCAGCACGTCGACCACGCCGTCGCCGCGGTCTCCGACCACCGCGATGCGGGCGATCGCGTCGCAGGCGATGCGCTTTGCGGTCTCCCCCGAGACCGGCGTCCCCCAGTCGATCTGGGGTGCAGGTGAGCCTTCCTCGCCGCGCAGCGACTCGGCGCTGGCGACGATGGTCAGGTGCGGCTTCTCCTGCCCGTGCTCGGGGAGGTCGCCGCACGCCAGGCGGTGCTCAGCCAGCTCCGCCAGCGCGTCGGCACGGGCCTGGCCGGGAGTGCGGCCGTCGTCCGAGGGCAGGGTGCACTTGTCCTCGGCGGCGATCGCACGGAGCGCGGTCTGGAGGAAGGTGCCACCCTCCGGGTCCAGCTCGCCGTTGCAGGTGAACCAGCCGTCGACGCGCCGTTTGAGGTCGAAGAAGCGTCGCTCCCGCTCGTCCCGCAGCACCTCGTTATGTGCCTGTCGGTCGAGCGTGTGGAAGAGCTTGGAGCCATGGGCTCGGAGCTGGGCGTGGTCCATCTCCCGGGCCGCGAGCAGCATCTCCGACTCCACGCCGACCGCGTCCTCATCGCTGAGGTGCCGGCGGACCCGGCGCAGGGTCTGGAGGATGACGGTGGTGGCCTCGGGCGAGACCTCGCCGGCGTGGACCGCCTGGTCCAGAGCCGGGAACTCCTCCAGCTCGCAGGCGGTGCAGACCTTGGCGTAGGCGGCATTCGGCCGCATGTGCATCGACTGGGCGAGCCAGTCGGCGGCGTTGGCGACGCCGTAGGGATCGCCTTTCTCGATCTGCTTCAAAACCTTGATGTGGTCGAGCTCGATCGCGGAGATGCAGTTCTTGATCCGGTGGAGGAGCTGGAGCCGCCCCCAGGCCTTCAGCGGGCGCTCGGGGAGGTCGACCTGCTGGAGATCGCGGAGAAGCCGCTTGAGATCCTCGTCGTCAGACCCCAGCCAGACCTTCTCGGTGCTCTCCGGAACCTCCGCCAACATGCGTCAATTCTACCAGATGGCAAACGTATGTTCCGGACATTAACAGGACCTTTTTGCGGGGCTTCGCATTTCAGTCGGGAGCGCTGGACCTGGTGGCTGGTGGACGCGGACGATGCGACCACTTCACACCACCGGCGAAGAGAAGCACCGGGGGGGTCGTCGACCAGTGGCTGACCGTAGTAACGGACCGTCGGTGCCGCAGACGATCCCTATGAGCCGGGCAGGAGCGCGCGCAGGCGGGCATAGGCCTCGTCCCAGCCTCCTGGTGCGCCGGGCTGGTAGGTCTCCTGCCGCTCCGAGCGGGCGATCACCTCGCGACCCGCCGCCACGTGGGGCAGATGACCGGTGGCGAGGGCCTGGACGAGCACGTTGCCGAGCGCGGTCGCCTCGACCGGGCCCGCCACCACCCGCCGTCCGCAGGCGTCAGCCGTGAGCCGCCACAACAGGCGGTTGCGGCTGCCCCCACCCACCACCCGAACGGTGTCGATGGTCCGCCCGGTGACCTCTTCCAGACCCTCCACCACCCAGCGATGCTTGAGGGCGAGGCTCTCCAGGCAGCAGCGGATCACCTCCCCTTCGTCCCGCGGCTCCGGCTCGCCGTGCTTCCGGCAGTACTCGCGGATCGCCGCCGGCAGGTCTCCCGGACGCGCGAACTCCTCCGCATCCGGGTCCACCACCGAGCGGAGCGGTGTCGCCCCCTCGGCCCGACGAACCAGCTCGGCGACGTCATGGGCGACGCCCTCGTGGTTCCACCGCCGCCGGCACTCCTCCACCAGCCAGAGCCCGGTCACGTTCTTGAGGAGGCGGGTGGTACCGGCGACGCCGCCCTCGTTGGTGAGATCCCGCAGCCGGGCCGGCTCGCCGGAGATGGGGGCCTTCACCTCGACGCCGACCAGGTTCCAGGTGCCGCTGCTCACGAAGCAGCTGCGCTCGTCGAGGCCGGGCACCGCCGCCACCGCGCTCGCCGTGTCGTGGGTGGCGCCTGCGATCACCGGCGGCGGCCTCGCCAGGCCCGCGTATTCCGTCAACTCCGCCGAGAGCGGCCCCAGGATGGTCCCCGGCGGGTTGACCGGCGGCAGGATGCGGGAGGGCAGCCCCAGCTCCTCCACCAGGTCTTTGGCCCAGGCTCTGGTGGCGACATCGCAGAGCTGGGTCGTGCTCGCGTTCGTGTACTCCGCCTGGAGCCGGCCGCTCAGCCAGTAGTGGAAGAGATCGGGGATCATGAGCAGGGTGCGGGCCGCCTCCAGACGGACGTCGCCGGCCCGCCGCATGCTGGCCAGCTGGTAGAGCGTGTTGAACGCCAGCCGCTGGATCCCGGTCCGCGCGTAGAGCCGCTCGGGTGGTATGAGACGGTCCACCTCCTCTGGCATCCCCAGCGTCCGGCGGTCGCGGTAGTGATGGGGATTGCCCAGCAGCTCGCCGGCCTCGTCGAGCAGCGCGAAGTCGACGCCCCAGCTGTCGACCCCGATGCCGGCCAGAGGCACCGAGCCCGCAAGGCCGGTGCGGACCTCGTCCCACAAGCGCAGCACGTCCCAGTGCAGGCCACCGTGCACCGCCACCGGCCCGTTCGGGAACCGGCGCAGCTCGCGGAGGTCGATGCGGCGCCCGTCCCAGCGCCCGAGCATGACCCGGCCGCTGGTCGCGCCCAGGTCGACGGCCAGGAAATCCGCCCCGCTCACGTGCTCACGGAAGGGAGGCGGAGATCCCGAGTTCGGACGTGATCTGTCTCAGCTCGTCGTCGCTCAGGCCCTCCGCCCGGCCGCCGGCGATCAGGTTCAGGTACTCGAAGCGTGCGGCCGCCTCCAGGTAATCGATCCGATCCGCGACGGCGTCGACGGAGGTGTCGGAGCGGGCCATCACACCGTGCTTGCTCCAGATCACCACCTGGTGCGTGCGCAGCCCCGCCACCGTGGCCCGCATGAGGTCGTCGGAGCCGGGCAGGATGAAGGGGAGGACCTCCACCCCCTCCGGCATCTGCACGATGGTCTCCGGCTCCCAGCGCAGCAGGCGCCGGCTCATGACACCGGGCTCGCGATAGTCGGCGACGTGGCTCAGATAGGTGAGGTGCGGCGGCTGGGCGTGGATCACCGCGTTGAAGTCACGGCCGCTCCGCGCCAGCTGGTCCTGGTGGACGGCGAGGTGCGAGTTGAACTCACTGGTCAGCTCCTGAAAGCGACGCCGCGGCGCTGTATGCAGCGTGCCCGTCTCCCCGCCCGGGTCGACCACCACCACGCCGAGCGCAGCCGCCGGGTCCCGCCGGACGTCGCGCAGGCGGCGGCCGGAGCCGGTCGCGATCACGACCTTGCCGGCCAGCGCCGGAGCCGGGTGCGGGAGCCGGATCGGCTCCGCGCGAGGGAAGCGGTTGGCGATCTCGAGCGGCCGGCCGATCACGACCGAGATGTTGCCGGCGGCCCCCTCGCAGGCGTCGAGGACGTTCAGGCGCTCGCCCGCGTCCGCGATCTCGGAGAGGAGTTCCTCCAGGTCCGGATGGGTGTCTTCGCCGCCCATCAGGTGCTCCACCCGGCCGGCGCGCCCTCGCGGCGCCGCACCGCGACCCGCTCCAGGTAGCCGCCGCGGCGAAAGGTGTCGACGGGGTCGGCGGCGCCCCCCAGGTCCAGTCGCACCTTCGCACAGAGCGGGCGGACATCGGTGTCGTACGCCTCACGCAGTATCCGGTGCGCTCCCAGCACGTCGCCGCCCGCCTGCGCGGCGGTCAGCCGTCGCCGATCGACCAGGAGAGCCTTGGCGTAGGCCTCCTGCAGGTTGGTGACGGAAAGGATCATGGCCTCGATCTTGGGTTCGACGTTGTGGGACTGGTCGATCATGTAGTCGATCCGGGTCCCCCTCTCGTCCGCCTCCACCAGCTCGGTGTAGACCAGGAACAGCTCCAGCGGATTGACCGATCCCACCAGCAGGTCGTCGTCGGCGTACTTGCGATTGTTGAAGTGAAAACCGCCCAGCCGGCCCTCCTCCAGCAACAGGGCCACCAGGTGCTCGATGTTCGCCCCGGGGAGGTGATGGCCGAGGTCGACCAGGACTTTGGCCTGCTCGCCGAGGTGCCGGCAGAGTGTCGCCGCCGCTCCCCAGTCGGGCAGGTCGGTGTGATAGAAGGCGGGCTCGAACGGCTTGTACTCCACCAGCATCCGCATTCCGGCGGGCATCGCCCCGTACGCCTCGGAGAGACACTCACGCATCCGCTCCCGACGCGCCCGGAACGAATCCTGCCCCGCGTAGTTGGTGCCGTCGGCAAACCAGAGGGAGAGCACGTCGGAGCCGACCTCGCACCCGATCTGGATGCACTCGAGGAGGTGGTCGGTGGCCTTGCGCCGGACCGTAGGGTCGGGATGGCAGACGCTCCCCAGCCGGTAGTCGGGGTCCTGGAACAGGTTGGGATTGACGGCCCCGATGCGCATCCCCAGCGCACGCGCAGCTTCCGCCAGCCGCCCGTAGTCGTCGACCCGGTCCCAGGGAATGTGGATGGCGACCGAGGGGCAGACACCGGTCAGCCGGTGCACCTCGGCGGCGTCCTCGATCTTTTCCGCCGGGTCGCGCGGCACGCCGGCCTGGGGGAAGACCGCGAAGCGCGTGCCCGAGTTCGCGTACCCCCAGGAGGGCGTCTCCAGCCGCTGCGCCCGCAGCCGCCGCTCGACCGCCTCCACGTCGACCCCACCATCGGCCAGCCGCTCGCGCAGCCGCTCGTACTCCCGCCCTGCCGCACCATCCATGCGCTCATCCTGCCCTAATCGACCGGCGGAGCAGGGTGGTGGCGAACCGGTCCCAGCCAGACCGAGTCGCGAGCCGCACCTTGCGGCCACACGGTGCCCGTAGCTGAACGCGTTCGGGCGTCCGGGCTTCGTCAGTGGTACCGCTTGGCGGCCTCGCGTGCCGCGGCCTCTCGCCGCAGTGACCGCCAGCGGCGGCGCTCCTCGCCGCGGGCGCGGGCATCGACGCGGGCGCTGATGGAGTGGAGCTCCCGCTGCAGCTTGCGATAGCTCGCCCAGCGTCCGGACTGGAGCTCGCCTGTCTCCAGCGCGTGGGCGACGGCGCAGCCCGGCTCACCGTCGTGAGCGCAGTCTGAGAACCGGCACTGCCGTGCCAGCTCATCGACGTCCGCGAATGCGTCGTCGAGGGCGCCCTGTCCCTCCGGGAGCTCCGCCTCCCAGAGCTGGAGCTCGCGCAGACCCGGGGTGTCGATCACGCAACCGGCCCCGGGCAGTTGCATGAGCTCACGGTGACTGGTGGTGTGGCGTCCTTGCCCGGTTCCCTCGTGCACGCTTGCGGTGCGCTGCAGCTCGCGCCCGGCGAGGGCGTTGACCAGCGTCGACTTGCCCACGCCGGACTGACCCACGAGCACCGCCGTGCGCCCGCGTGTGAGATGCTCGCGCAATTCGTCGAGCCCGGTGCTCCGATGGGCGGACACCGAGACCACGGGGACGTCGGGGGCGATCGCCTCCACCTCTCGACGGCGCGCGGCGGGGTCGCCCAGCTCGGCCTTGGTGAGGACGACGACGGGGTCGGCGCCGCTCTGGTAGGCGACCGTCAGCATCCGTTCCACGCGGCGGAGGTTGAAGTCGGCGTCCACCGCGGTGGCGATCAGGATCACGTCCACGTTGGCGGCCAGGACCTGCTCCCGGGTCGCTGGGTCTGGCGTCCGCCGGCTGATCGCGGTCCGGCGCGACAGCACGGCGGAGATGGCGCCGTCAGGTGGGCGCAGCGTCACCCAGTCGCCGACCGCCACGCCGCGGCCGGCGCGGCGCAGCGCGGGCTGCAGCGGGGCGGGGACGACCGCGCTCGAGGTGGCGACCAAAAAACGAATGCCGTGGTCGGCCACGACTCGCCCGATCTCCAGCTCAGCGGCCGGATCGAGCGCGTCGAACTCGCCTTGCAAGATGTGGTTCCAACCCAACTCATCGAGCCGGGCAGGAGCGTCGATAGGCACGGTGTCGGAATCCTCATGTGGGGCCGGGCGGCGAACGCGGGGGCGAGCGCTGTCCGACGTCGAGACGGGGCCGGCCGGGGTGGCCGGGGGCCGGGAAGAAGGCGAGCCGCTTACGCGAGCGCGCCGGAGGTGGCCGTCTGGCACGGGACTGTGGTCAACACGATTGTCATCGGGCAACCTCCTTTAGCTGAGGATTCGCGCCTGCGCAGACGCGTGGCTCGGAAGCATAGCACCGCCGGCGTCCCATCGGTAGCCTGCAGGACGTTTCTGCACACCCCCGGGCTACCCGGAGCGGTGTAGGCCCCGGGGTGCGCAGAACGGGCCTTCTCGCGCCGATCTGCTACGAGGCGAGCAGCACCTTTCCCGGGCGCGCGCCGGTGAGCCGGCCGTCATTCACCGCCACCACGCCATTGACGATCACGTGCGGCACCCCCACCGGTGGCAGCAGCGGCTCGGCGTAGGTGGCCCGGTCCGCGATCACCGCCGGGTCGAAGACGACCACGTCCGCCCACCGCCCCACCTCGAGCGTCCCCCGGTCGCGCAGCCCGAACCGCGCCGCCGCGTCATGGGTCGCCTTCTTGATCGCGGTCGCCAGCTCGAGCGTGCCCAGCTCCCGCGCGTAGTGCCCCATGACCCGGGCGAAGGTCCCGGCCCAGCGGGGGTGGGGCTTCCCCGGCAGCGGGATGCCGTCGGACCCGATCATCGCCGCCCCGTAGGAGAGGACGCGGCGCACATCCTCCTCGCCCATGGTGTGGACGACCATGGTCGCCCGGCACCGCTCCGCCGCGATCAAGTCCAGCACCCACTCCCCCACCGGCCGCCCCGCGCCCTCGGCGAGCTCGGCGACCGGGTGCGCCTCGGTCTCCGAGTGCTCGGGGGCGGTCGAGATCGCGACCTCCTCCCAACCACTGAGCCCGAGCCCGTTGGAAGCGCCCCGGAAGCTCTCCTCGACCTCGGCCAGGATCCGGCGCCTCGTCTCGCGCTCGTCGAGCCGCCGCAGGATCCCGGCCGCACCGCCTTCCTGGGACCAGGGCGGCAGCAGCGCGTGCAGCATGGTCGAGCCGGCCGTGTACGGGTAGACGTCGAGCGTGACGTCGCTGCCCTCGGCCCGGACCCGATCCACCAGGCGCAGCGTGTCGAGGGTTCGCCCCCAGTTGGGCCGGCCCGCCGCTTTGTGGTGGGAGATGTGCGCCGGCACCTTCGCCTCCCGCCCGATCCGGATCGCCTCCTCAACCGCGCCCAGCACACCCCCGGCCTCGCCCCGGATGTGGGACACGTAAGGACGCCGGTACCGCTGCACGGTGCTCGCGAGGTCGATCAGCTCCTCCGTGCGCGCGTAGACGCCGGGCATGTAGATGAGCCCGGTGGAAAGCCCCAGCGCGCCCTGTTCGAAGGCCTCCTCGACCAGCCGCTGCATGGTCGCCAGTTCCTCCGCACGCGGAGCCCGGTCGTCAAACCCCATCACCCCCACCCGGACCGACCCGTGCCCGACCAGGGGGCCGAGGTTGGCGAAGTGCCCGGCGGCGCGAGCGTGCTCGCCGAATCCGGCCAGGTCGGTCCAATCCAGCCTCTCGCCGCCCAGGATCGTGGAGTGCCGCGCCAGGTCGTCACGATGCTCGGGCGTGCAGGGGAAGGGTGTGAACCCACAGTTGCCGCAGATCTCGGTGGTGACGCCTTGCCGGATGGTGCCGGCGGCCACGTCCCGGTGCTCGGAGCCCAGGGCCCAGACCAGGTCGGAGTGGGTGTGGGTGTCGATGAATCCCGGTGCCACCGCGAGCCCGGCGGCGTCGATCTCCTGATCGGCCTGCGCCTGGCCCAGGTCCCCGAGGTCGGTGATCCGTCCCTCTCGAATGCCCACGTCGGCCGGTCGCGGAGGGGCACCGCTGCCGTCGAACACCTCGCCGCCACGGATGATCAGATGGAAGGCAGTCACTCCCGGATGGTAGGGACTCCCGGTCGGTGAGGTCCGTTTCTCCGCACAACCGCGGTTCCGGGCGGGGGGTAGGGCCGGAATGTACAGAAACGGACCCTTCCGTGCGCGGCGGTGCCGGGCCCGGAGTAGGCTCCGCACACGATGGTGAGCGACCCGGAGGGCGCCGCCGCGTTCGACGCCGAGCGGGCGTACCGGCTCATCTCGCTCGGGCGGCACCTCGACGAGTCCATGTGGCGCCTGGCACGAGCGGGGCGCGCGCACTTCGCGGTCCCGTGCTCTGGCCACGAGGCGATCGGAGCCGGCTACGGGATGGCGCTCAGGATCGGCTTCGACTTCATGGCCACCCACTACCGCGACCTCACCGCGGTGCTGGCGGCCGGCGTCGACCCGCGGGAGGTCATGCTCCACTTCTTCGCCAAGCGCGACGACCCCTTCACCCACGGCCGGCAGCCCTACGCGCACTGGGGCTCACGGGAGCGGCGGATCATCTCCCTCCAGGGGCCGCAGCCGAACCACGTGACCCACGCGGTGGGCGTGGCCTGGGGCTCGCGTCTGCTGGGGGAGGACTCGGTGACCTGGATCTCCTTCGGCGACGGTGGCGCGCAGAAAGGTGAGGTCCACGAAGCCATGAACTTCGCCGCCATCCACCGGTTGCCCTGCGTGTTCTGCGTCGAGACCAACGGGCTCACCCAGTCAGTGCCGCTCGATCTGGAGTCGTCGCTCCCCTCGCTGTCGGTGCGGGCGGCCGGCTATGGCATGCCCGGGGAGACGGTGGACGGCAGTGACGTGCGCGCGGTCTGGGAGGCGGCTCGGCAGGCGATCGGCCGTGCCCGGCGAGGCGACGGGCCCTCGCTGATCGAAGCCGGCTGCCGCCGGTTCCTGGGCAACACTTCGAACGACGACGACAGCCGCTACCGGCCACCCGAGGAACGGGAGGAGGCGCGCCGCCACGACCCGCTGACCACGGCTCGCGCGCTGGTGCCGGCCTCGCTCGCCGACGCGATCGACGAGGAGTCGCTGACCGCCGCTCGCGAGGCGGCGGAGTGGGCCGAGGCACAGCCGGGCGGCGACCCGACCGACATCGCCTCGCATACCTACGCGGCTGATTGAGGCGGTGGACCTGCTCTGTCTGGGCGGGACGCGATTCCTCGGCCGCGCCGTGGTCGAGGCAGCGCTCACACGCGGCCACCGCGTGACCCTGTTCAACCGCGGACGCACCAACCCCGGCTTGTTCGGTGGCAATCGGGTGGCAATCGGGTGCGTTCGCCGGCAATGCAACCTCACCGGGCGATGAATGGCGTGCGTTCGCCGGCAATGCAACCTCACCCGGCGCCGGATGGCGTGCGAACGCTGGCAATGCAACCTCACCGGGCGCGGATGACGTGCGTTCGCCAGGCGAGCGCCGGCGATGTACAAACGTCCCCCAAGGGGTTGAGCCCGCTCAGGGCACCGGGCCGACCAGGCAGGTGGGGCCGCCGTCGGCGCGCGTGAACTGATCGAGCGGCACCTCGACCACGTCCAGCCCGGCCTCTCGCATAAGGCGCACCGCGGTGGGGTTGCCGGCGGGGACGAACGCGTGGCGCCCGGCCACCAGGACGTTGGCCCCCGGCTCCTCTTCCGGCGGGATCAGCAGGCGTCGGATCTCCGGTGGGGCGGCGTCCGGGCCCGCGCCGTCGATCGACGCGAACCCGGCCGGGGTACCGATCAGGAGATCGTCGCCGAGCGGGCTGATCGCGGTGGCCAGGTGGAGCCGGTCGGTGACCGGGCAGCGGAAGGGGCGGTACCCGAGCGCGGTGACCAGGATCGCCAGCTGGTCGGCGCCGCTCTGGTTGGTGCGGGCCGAGATGCCGATCGCGACCCGGTCGCCGTAGACGATGACGTCCCCCGCGTCCAGCGTTCCCGGCTCCAGGATCCGCGTGAACGTGGTGTCGGCCGGCAACAGCTCGCGCAGCCGGGCTTCGACGCTCTCCACCTCCGCGCGGCGCGAGGGCTCTCCCGGCCGCGTCATCACCACCAGTGCGGTCGGCCCCTCGTCTCCCGCGCGCGGCAGCGCCAGCATGGTGTCCCAGACGAAGGTGGCGTCCGGCAGGTCGGGGTCGGCGGGAAGCTCCACCACGTCCAGGCCCGCGTCGCGGAGCGCGCTCACGTAGCCGGCGTGCTGGCGGCGGGCGGCCTCGGGGTCGATGCTGCCCTTGTCGGGGTGCTCGGAGAGCGCGTGGACCAGCGCGTCCGAGGGCGGGCGGACCAGGAATCGCATGCCCGCAGTATCCCCGGGTGACGCTTCAGCCCGCCTGCGGGTGCTCGAACCAGTCGGTCCGGGCCAGGCGGAGATGCTCCCGGCTCAGTGCGTCGAGCACGCGGCGGGCGCGGGAAAAGCCGTCCGCGAACTCCTCCAGCAGCGAGCGGTCGGGGCCGCTCTGCGGGGCGGCCAGCCGGTAGGCGCGCCGGCCCACCCAGTCCATCTCCCACACACCGCCCCCGCCGGCCACCACCAGCTCGCTGGGCATCGCCTCCGGAAACTGACCACCGTGCTCGGCGCCACCCAGGAGACGCGCCAGCCGGGCCAGGTAGCGAGGTTCCAGCGGGTGCTGGTTGACGTGGTCACCGAAGACGCCGGAGAGGAACAGGCAGAGGTCGCCGAGGCGCCGCAGCACCGCCGGTCGCTGATCGGGAGGGACCAGCTCCACCAGCTCGGCCAGGTTGAGCGGGTTCAGATCGCTGAAGCGCCGGCGCCGCCAGCCGCGCCCGGTGCGGAACCAGATCGTCTCCACCGCGACCCGCGTGTAGGAGGCGAGGAGATCGGCCAGGAAAAGGCGACGGTGGCGCGCGTCCAGCCACTCCCGGGGGCCGGCGACGTCGAACACCGGCACTCGCTGGCGCAGCCCGGCCCGCTCGCTCAAGAAGCTGGTCCCGGCGAGGTCCTGGCGGAGACGCTCCAGCAGCACGGCGAAGCAGAGGAAGGGGGACCCGACGACGAGCGCCTCCCGCCCGTGGATTCCGAACAGGGCGTCGTAGACCGCGGGGTCGGCCAGCGCCTGCTCCACCGAAGCGTCATCGAACTGAAGGTCGGCAGCGCTGAATCCGGTCTCCCGGACGAGCAGCTCCAGGTCCTTCGGAGCGAGACGGGTTCGATACGTCGGTAGAGCCATCGAAGCTGAGGGAAAACGTAGCGGAACATTGCCGGCGAAACAACCTCACGGGAGGCCGGATAAGGTTGTTTCGCCGGCGATGTGACCCCGCGAGCGTCATTTTAGCCCCCCGCTCCGCGGAGCTACCGACCGCGACGCCGCCTGGGCCTTGAGACCGTCGATCAGACATGCCAGCCCGAACGCGAACCGCCCCTCGGAGTCGCTGATCGGCTCCCGGAGCGCCCCCCTCAGATTGGGAAAGCGCGCCTCGGGAAGGGATGCCAGCCAGTCGAGCATCGCCGGTGCCCGCTGCGTGACCGCGCCCGGCCGCCGCCACTCTTCCCCCAGGACATAGCCGGTCACGTAGGTGAGGAGGCTGTGGTACGCGTCCCAGAGCCGGCCGGGCTCGACGCCGCCCTCGCGAAGCACGCCCAGAAGGGCCTCGGCCAGCAGGATCGCCTGGGGACCGGACGCCGAACGCTCGACGATGAGCGCCGCCGCACCGGGGTGGTCGAGGAGCACTCTCCGGGCATGGCGGGCGAAGCCAGTCAGGCGCTCGCTCCACTCGCCGCGGCCAGGAACCTGCATCTCCCCCACCAAGCGGTCGATGACGAGGTCCACCAGCTGACCCTTGTCGCGGACGTACCAGTACGCCGACGTCCCGCCGGCCCCCAACTCTTCCGCCAGGCGTCGCATCGTGAGTGCCCCGAAGCCCTCCTTTCGGAGCAGCCTCAGCGCAGCGGTGACGATCTCCTCGCGGCCGAGCGGAGCGCGGGAGCGGGGCCGCCGGGACGACCGCCCTTGCAGCCAGGGAGGTTCAGGCAGCCCAAGGCTGGCGTGAGCGTCCTCCTGGGACTCGTGCAGCGCACGATCATCGCGCATCGTTCTATACTCGCACAATGTACGAGAAATCCATGGGCACCAAAGGGGAGGCCCGCGCCGGACCCCTGGATGTGCGCCGCCTCGCCGCGCTCGACCTGCACGGGTGGTCCGGGACAAGCCGGCGGCGGCGCCTGATCCTGGTCGAGTTCGCCGGCGCCGCCGCCGCCGGCCTCGGCCTGGGTCTGTGGGCGCTGGTGGCCGGCCCCAATCTCGGGATCCGGCTGTTCGGCCTCGCGCTGCTCGGGGTCGGATTGAACTACGTCGCCCTGACGGTGCACGCCCTCAGGCTATGGCGACCGGACGCTCTGAGCGCGGAGCTGAAGGGCCTCGACCTCGGGCGGCAACTGAGGCGATACAGCCTCCTTTCGCTCTGGCTCTTCGCCCCTTTCCTGGTCGCCACTCTGGCTCTGGTGCAGCGGCGGCGCCGCAGCGGCGATTCCTGACCGCACCGGTGCTGCTACGGTGGCACTGCCCATGGACGTGGCACTGCCCAAGCTCGCGGACACGCTCACCGAGGGAACGCTGGCGCGCTGGCTGAAGCAGGCCGGCGACCAGGTGGCCGAGGGCGAGCCGATCGCCGAGCTGGAGACGGACAAGATCAACTCCGAGCTGACGGCGCCGGCGGCCGGCGTGCTCAGCGAGGTGCTGGTCGCGGAAGGTGAGACGGTCGACGTCGGGGCCGTGCTGGCTCGCATCACGCCGGCGGGGGCGGCCCCGCCCGGGCCGGCGGCCGCCTCAGTGGGTGACGCGCCTGCGCCCCGCCCGCCCGCCGCCGAGACCCGCGCCGTGCGGCTGCGCGAACACCTCCGTGCCTCGCGGGCGCGAACCCCCACCGGCATGTGTGCACGCGAGATCCCGGCAGCGGCCGCGCTGGACCGGCTCTCAGAGGTGGCGGAGAGAGCGGGTCGCGACCGCGGGGACCTGGTCATCGCGACCCTCCCCGTCTCCTCCTCTCACCTCGTCATCCCTGCCCTCCCGGCCGGGCGCGCGGGCCTGGTCCAGGCGGGAGCGGAACAGTCCGGCGCGCGCATGCTCACCCTCTGCTTCGACCGCCGGGTCCTCGACGATTGGGAGGCCGATCGGCTCCTGGCCGAGATCGCGGCCGGGCTGGCGCGGCATGAGGGCCGAGTGTCCGCAGCGGGACCCTAATAGCGCACCCGTAGCGTCTCACTGCGGACACTCGGCCCCTATGTGGGCCCCGCGCTGGTCTGTCAGTGGGCGTGGTGGGTGCGTTCGTGCGCCCGCCAGTTCCGCTCCAGGTTGGAGATCAGCGCGGGCGCGAAGGCACACCGAGCCTGCTCGCGGCAGTAGAGCGCGGCGTACCGGCGGAAGTCGTCGACCGGCTCCTCGATGATGCGCAGCGCTTTGCGGTTGGCGGCCGTCGACACCGGACCCGACGCGATCATCTGCTCCGCGTTGCGGGTGACCGCCGCCTCCATGTCGTCCGGGGCCACCACCTCATCGCAGAGACCGCGTGCGTCCTCGTCGCCGAAGCGGAACGCTCGCTCGGCCATGATCGCCTGCCGGGCTGCGCGGTCGCCGGTGAAGATCGGCATCCGAGCGTTGGCGACGCCCGGGATGATGCCCTCCTTGCGGGCCGGCAGTGTCGCGACCGAGCCCAGCTCGGCCAGGATGCGGTCCGCGGTCAGGAGCAGCTGACAGCCGCCACCGATCGCGTGCGACTCGACCGGCATGATCCACGGTTTCTCGGTGGTCCCCTCCAGCTCCTCCTCCCAGCCGTCCCGGTGCCAGGCATCGGGATGCCAGATCCCCCGCCGGATCTTGTTCACGTAGCCGAGCTCGCGGGGAATGAAGAAGTCGGCGAAGGAGATGCGGCCCCAGTAGAGGTCGGTCAGGTTGATGCCCGAGTTGAAGATGCGACGGCCGCCGTACTTGGGATGCTCGGAGACGCTGCCCCGCAGCATGCAGACCTCGATCTCGGGGTCGAGCAGGAGCAGGTCGACGCCGATCTCCAACGCCGCCGTGGTCGAGTCGTCCTCCGCGTTGAGCACCATCGGGTTGTAGAGCTCGACCACCCCCAGCCGGCCCTGCCGGCAGGCGCGCGCCGCGCCCAGGTCCAGCCGCCCGGTGTGCCGGAACTCCTCCAGGCGCGCCAGCGACTCCTCCTTGGGCCGGAGCATGGTGTGGACCAGGTGCAGGCCGCTGCGGCGCCCGGCCAGGAACTGGGCGATCAGCTCACCCTGATCGATCTCCAGGCCTTCCTTGTCCGACTGCTTGCGCGCGCGCTCGTGGGCCATCGCGTTGCGGTCGGGGACCAGTCCCGGCACGTGCTCGGCCGCCAGCTCCAGCAGCGCCTCGGTGCGGCGCGATTTCTGGAAGCCTTCTGTCAGCTCCTCGTAGAGCGCCGCGGCATGGTGACGCAAGAACAGGTGCCGGGCGCCCCTGAGCTCACCGCGGACGGCCGCGCACCCCTCGGGATCGAGGGTCCCGCCCAACGCCGCCTCGCCGGCGGCGACGAACGACTCCAGCAGGGCGGCGTCGTGCGCCAGTGCCCCCGAGAACGCCGGCCGGCGGCGCTCCAGGCCGGCTGCGACGTGTCCGGGTGGCTCGGTTGTCATGGCGCCATCATGCGCCGTCCGGGACCGCTCGCCGGCCGCCGCTGGACGAGGGGCGTTTCTCCGCCATCCGGCGCTTCCGGGGACGCGGTAGGGCGGGAGTGTAGAGAAACGGCCGCTCCGCGCTACGCCGCGTGGGTTCGGAAGGCCCGCCGGTACGCTGCCGGCGACACCCCGGTGATGCGCGAGAAGTGGAGGCGCAGGTTGTGGGCGGAGCCGAAGCCGCACTGCTCGGCGATCCGCTCCAGGGGGGCGTCAGTCCCCTCCAGCTGCTCGCGCGCCGCCTGCACCCGGCGCTGGATCAGCCATCGCAGCGGGCTGGTGCCCAGCTGCAGCTCGAAGCGACGGGCCAGCGTGCGCACGCTGGTGCAGGCCTGGGCGGCGAGCCCCTCGACCGTCAGGGGTTCCGCGAGGTGCCGCTCGGCCCAGGCCAGCAACGGGGCCAGGCTCAGGTCCCCGTCATCGACCACCGGCTGCTCGATGTACTGCGCCTGCCCTCCCTCCCGATGCGGCGGCACCACCAGCCGGCGGCCCACCGCGTTCGCCACCCGCGCTCCGAAGTCGAGGGCCACCAGGTGGAGACAGAGGTCGAGGCCGGCCGCGGAGCCGGCGGAGGTGAAGATGCCGCCGTCCTCCAGGTAGAGGACGTCGGGCACGAACCGCACGCCCGGGTACCGCCGCACCAGCTCCGCCGCGTGCATCCAGTGCGTGGTCACCTGGCGTCCCTCGAGCAGGCCGGCCGCAGCCAGCAGGAAGGCGCCGGTGCAGATGGAGACGACACGGGCACCACGTGCGTGCGCCGCGCGCAGCGCCTGACGGAGCGCGACCGGGATCGACTCGGGCGACGGGATGCCGTGCGGGGCCGGGACCATCACCGTGTCCATCGCGGCGACCGCGCCCAGGCCTTCCGCTGAGGAGGCGACCAGTCCCCTTCCGAGGTGGCGGGAGCGGCGGTCGGCGGCGATCAGGTGCAGGTCGTACCAGGGGTCGTGAAGGTCGGGACGCGGCTCGCCGAAGACCTCGATGGGGAAGCTGAGCTCGAAGATCGAAGCGCCGGGGAGGAGCACCAGTCCCACCCGGCGTGGTGTTTCCGCCATGGCAGAAATATACCGCAAGTTGTCGATTCTGCCACTCGCTTTCGAGGCCCTACATCGTGGACGATGTACTGGTACGAAACCCGCGATGTGATGGAGGTGTTGACCCGAGATGGTGCAGCCGGCGATCGAAGCGGGACTCCTTCTTGCTTCACGAGACACTGACCTCGGCCACCGCTCGAGCGAAGGGCGACGAGGCCGCCCGCACATGATCCTGGTCGTCGGCTCGACGGAGCCCGGAGCTCGTGCGACGCACTCCGCCGCCTGGCTCGGGCGCCGGCTCGGCGCCGAGATGGTGGTGGCCGCGGTGGTCGAGTACCCGCCTCCGCGCGACGAATTGGTCGGCGCCTGGGTGGCCTCCGCCCGTCGCGTGGTGGCGGCGACTGCCGCGCGTCTGATGGCCCAGGGGGTCACTGCCCACGGCACCGTGATGCTCGCCAGGGAGGGCGACGGACCGGCGACCATCGACGATCTCGCCCAGCGGGAGGAGGCGGAGCTGGTCGCCGTCACCGCGCGGCGCCGCGCCTGGTTCTGGGTCTCTCCAGGGTCGGCCGTAGCCCGTTACCTGACGCGTGCCGGACGCACGCCCGTGCTCGTCATTCCGGACCAGCGCCCGGGGCCCTCCATGCGGTTCGTGGCCCGGCTGCGCGGAGGTCGTCGAGCGATCCTCTGGGCGCCCGCGGGCGGACGTTGACCGATGGTCAGTGCCAAGCTCGCCGATTCGGAGCTGAAGCCACGGCGGCGCGTTCTCTTTGGCTGGCTGGCCCTGGTCGCCGTGTTCGTGCTCTGGGGGACCACCTACAACGCCATCGCGCTCGGTTTCGTCGGGGCCGGACTCGCCCGCCTCGCGCAGGGGCATGCTCTCGGCCTGCGCCCGGTGCGATACCTGACACGAGCTTGATTCGCACGCCGCGGATCGAGAGCCGGCTCAGTGGCCGCGGAGGTACGCCTCCAACGCTTCCCGGTCGTCGGAGCTCTCATCCAGGAAGGGGTCCGCGCCGCGGCGCCGGTCCTTCGCGACCTCGCCGTTGAACCACCGGAAGAAGACGACCAGCGCGTCGATCCCCATCACGGTCATGTCCACGAACATCATCAGCGCGCCCGCCACCGTCTGGTCGACGACCGCCGTCAACACCAGGGCCACGCGTGGCGCATGGGCGTACGGGGCGTAGAAGGGATAGCCCGCGAACTGGAGGGGCAGGGCGACCGCCATCATGGGCAGCGTCCCGAAGAAGAGCATGACCAGCTTCTGAGGGTCGCTCAGCGGGCGCCGGCAGAAGCTCGAGGTGGCCCGGATCAGGCCCCACCAGTAGATGAGTCCGGCGACCACGAAGGTCGTCCGTTCGAGCGCGTACAGGAAGTCGTTGCCGAGGGCTGCGTCGTACAGCGGGGGCAGGTGCCAGCCGGCCATGAAGACCGCGTAGACGGCGAGGCCGATCCCGGGCTGAGTGACGTAGGGAATGAACGGAAACCGCTTCACCAGCCAAGCCGCCATCTGGGGCGTCAGCCCCAGCAGCAGCAGCGGCGGCGCGCACACCATCAGCGCCATGTGCTGGAGCATCTCGGCGGTGTCCAGGTAGGTCCGCGCCAGCGTCTCCAGCGGTGACTGCAGTACCACCCAGATGAGCACCAACCCGCTCAAGAAAAAGAGCCGTCGCCGCAGGCGGACGCCACCTACCCGCGCCGCCAGCCAGGTGTGCGCCGCCAGCAGCGCCAGCAGGACCAGGGTCAGGAGCGGGGTGTAGATGGGGCTCCAGGGCCAGGCGTACATCACACCGGGGTCCCCGTGAAACGGAGCTTGCGGAGTTTCATGAGGTGGTCAGACCGGTGCTCACGTGGGTCCCTGTCGCAGCGCCTGCAGGTTGAGCGACAGCTCAGGCTCGCTCAGCTCGCCGAGCGTCGACCCCTCCAGCGTCCCGTCCCCAAACACGTAGTAGGTGTCGGGGAGGGCTGGCACCGAGTAGAGACCGCCGATGCGGCCGGCCGGGTCGACGATGGCGGGTGCCGTCACACCGGTCTGCTGAAGCAACGAGAGCGCGGGGCCGCTGCTGTCGCGTTCGTCGATCAGCAACAGCTTGACCCCGGCCTGGCCGGTCGCCTGCTGGAGCATGGGCAGCTCGGCGCGGCAGGGAGTGCAGTAGGAGGCGAAGAAGTTCACCACCACCGGGCCACCCCTGAACTGGCCCAGCGAGAGCGTGCCGCCGCCCCGGAGGTCGGAGCCACTGAACGCCTTCGCGACCTGGCCGCCGGAGGGGGCTTGATCCACCAGCCGGCGCGCCCCCTGGACCGCGGTCAGGATCTGTGCCTGGCCCCACCCGTCGCCGTGCTGCAGCTCGGACTGGCCCTGCTGGTCGAGCAGCGAACGCAGTCGGCCCGGCAGATCGGTCACGTCGGGGACGCCCTGGTAGGTGTCACGGACATACCCGTGGCCGTCGATCACGGTCAGCGTCGAAGACACAAGGTCAGCCTGCGAGAGCTGGACACCGAGTGGCGCCCAGAAGGCCGCCAGCGCCTGCGGGGACCCGGTGGCCAGCGTCCAGCCGGCACCTGTCTGCTCGGCGTAGGCATGGAGCGCGGCGGGCGTGTCGGCCCAGGGATCGACCGAGACCTCCACCAGCAGGGCGCCGCGAGGCAGGTGCTTTTGGAGTTGAAGCAGGAGCCCGGTGTAGAGCGGGCCCGTCTCGTGGGAGGTGGTCTGGAAGGCGGCCAGGACCACCGTCCGGCCGGCGATGGACACGTTCGTAAAGGACCCGCCATTCTGGTTTGTGAGCTGGAAGTCGGGCACTTGGGGAAGCCGGCCCGACAGCTCCTGCTCACCGAGGCTGACATCCCCCTGGCCCGCGTACACGTCCACCGGCCGGCCGGCGGCGACCCCGATCAGGATCGGGCTCACCAGGTCCTGCTGGACGGTGAAGGCGATCGGAAACCGCCGGCTGCCGACCATGATAGCGTCGTACCGGCCGGCCGCCACCTGCTGCTGCAGCAGCTGGTTGGGGGCTGAGGCGCCGGTGATGACCGTCCGTCCGGTCTGGCCCAGGCTCAGCCAGCCGGACTGACCGTGCAACTCGACCCCGGTGGGTGCGAGTGTCGTGGCCTGACGGCCGCCTGCGTTCACCACCACCGTGCCCTGGGCGGCGGCGCGCTGCTGCATCACCACGCCCAGGGTCAGAGCCCCGAGCGCCAGCACCACGACTCCCATCAGCGCCAGCAGCCAGAGCCGCCCCCGTCCAGTGCGCGAGGGCATCCTGACCCGCGCTTGGTCCGCCACCGCCTGAAAGTACGCCGCGACTTCGGCGACCCCAGACGACGAATTCGGTGGCCCGACCCCGCTTCCGGTTCCCGCGAGTAGCCTTCGAGGATGCCAGAGCGACGTCGTCTGTCTGACACCCTCTTCTCCGGCGTGGCCCGGGCCTCGGCGCGGTCCTACCTCCTGAACATCGGGTTCACACACGAGGATCTCCGGAAGCCGATCGTCGGGGTCAACCACGCCTGGATCGGCACCATGCCCTGCAACTTCAACCACCGGCAGCTGGCGGCCTGGGCGGCGGAGGGGGTGCGCGGCGCCGGCGGGACCCCGATGGAGGTCAACACGATCTCGATCTCCGACGGCATCACCATGGGGACGGCGGGCATGAAGACGTCGCTGGTCTCCCGCGAGCTGGTCTGCGACTCGGTCGAACTGGTAGCGCGCGGGCACTACTTCGACGCGCTCTGCTGCATCACCGGGTGCGACAAGACGGTGCCCGCGATGGCGATGGCGGCCGCGCGCCTCGACCGCCCGGCCGTGGTCGTGTACTCAGGGTCGATCCTGGCCGGCCACTACCGCGGTCGAGAGATCGCCGTCGGCGACCTTTTCGAGGCGATCGGCGCCACCACCGCGGGCCGGATGACGGAGGCCGACCTGGCGGAGATGGAGCGCAGCGCGTGCCCGGGGCCCGGTGCCTGCGGCGGTCAGTACACCGCCAACACGATGTCGATGGTGCTGGAGGCGCTCGGTCTCTCCCCGGTCGGCTACAACGGCCTCACCGCGGTGGACCCGCAGCGGGAAGAAGCGACCCGGGACGTGGGCGCGCTGGTCATGAAGGTTTACGAGGAGGATCTGCGGCCGAGCCGGATCCTGACCCGCGCCGCGTTCGAGAACGCGATCGCGGCGGTCGCCGCCTCCGGAGGCTCCACCAACGCGGTGCTGCACCTGATCGCGCTCGCCGCCGAGGTGGGGATCGAGCTCCGTATGGACGACTTCGACCGCATCTCCCGCCGCACACCACTGCTCTGCGACCTGAAGCCGGGCGGGCGCTTCGCCGCGCCCGAGCTGCATCGCGCGGGCGGCGTGGCGGTGCTGCTCCAGCGGCTGCTCGCGGGCGGCTATATCGACGGATCCGCGCTCACCATCACCGGCCAGACGCTGGAGGAAGCGGTGCAAAGCGCGACCGAGCGGCCGGGCCAGGAGGTGATCCGGCCGCTCGCCGACCCCTTCAGCGAGGAGGGCGGCCTGGTCATCCTCAAGGGTTCGCTGGCCCCAGCCGGGGCGGTGCTCAAAGTCGCGCACCACTCGCCGACCATCCACCGCGGCCCCGCGCGCGTCTTCAACCGTGAGGAAGATGCGCTGGCCGCGGTGCTGAGCCAGCAGATCCGGCCCGGCGACGTGGTGGTGATCCGCTACGAGGGTCCGAAGGGCGGTCCCGGGATGCGAGAGATGCTGCTGGTGACGGGGGCGCTGGTCGGCCAGGGGCTGGGCGACCAGGTGTGCCTGCTCACCGACGGACGCTTCAGCGGCGCCACGCAGGGGCTGATGATCGGTCACATCGCGCCCGAGGCCGCGGTCGGCGGCCCGCTGGCGGCGTTGCGCGACGGGGACGAGATCGTGATCGACGTCCCCGGGCGGACCATCGAGGCGCCCGGCGCCGACATGGCGGAGCGCCTGCGGACCTGGTCGGCCCCCGAGCCGGAGTTCCGGACCGGGGTGATGGCCAAGTACGCGGCCCAGGTGAGCCAGGCCGACCTGGGAGCGATCACCCGGCCATGAGTCGCATCGGCCTCCTGAGCCCGGGAGAGATGGGCTCCGCGGTTGGTGCCCGGCTGGTCGACGCCGGCCACCGGGTCCTTTGGGCCTCGGCGAGCCGGGGGACCGCCACCACCGAGCGCGCGAAGCGGGCCGGGTTGGAGGACGCCGGGACGGTGGCCGCGCTGGCGGCGAGCAGCGACGTCGTGCTCTCCGTGGTGCCGCCGCAGTTCGCGCTGCAGACAGCGGTCGCGGTCGCCGCGGCGAGGTTCCCAGGGCTCTATGTCGATGCCAACGCGATCGCCCCCGGCACCGCCACCGAGGTCGCGACCACGGTCACCTCCAGTGGGGCGCGGTTCGTCGACGGAGGCATCGTGGGATCGCCGCCGGTGCGGGCGGGCACGACGCGCCTCTACCTGTCGGGGGCGGCGGCGCCCGCCGTCGCGGAGCTGTTCGGAGCGACGCCGCTGGAGGTTGTCGTCCTGCCTGGCGCCCCCACCTCGGCCTCGGCGCTGAAGCTGGCCTACGCGGCCTGGACCAAGGGCTCGGCGGCGCTCCTGCTGGCCGCTCACCAATTGGCGGACCGCTCGGGCGTGCGGGAGGTGCTGGAGAAGGAGTGGGAACGCTCGCAGCCGGCGCTGGCGGACCGGCTGACCTCGGCCCGCGCGTCGGCGGCCTCCAAGGGCTGGCGCTGGACGCCGGAGATGCGGGAGATCGCGGCCGCGATGCGCGCCTGCGACCTCCCGCCCGGCTTCCACCAGGCGGCGGCGGCGATCTTCGAGGACTACCCCCGCCCCACCGACTGAACGACAGAGCCCCGATGGTGCACCAACGGGGGCTGTTCCGAGGTTTTAGAGCCCGTTGGTGCACCACCGGGCCTTTCGAGGAGCACGAGCGATGCCGGCACGGGTCAGGGGTGTCGTGGCCAGGAGCAAGGGCGCACCGGTCACGCTGGAGACGATTTTGGTGCCCGATCCGGGACCGGGCGAGGCGGTGGTGCGGGTGCAGGCGTGCGGCGTCTGCCACACCGACCTCCACTATCGAGAGGGTGGCATCAGCGACGACTTCCCCTTTTTGCTCGGGCACGAGGCGGCCGGCATCGTGGAGCAGGTCGGCGAGGGCCCGACCTCGGTCCGGCCGGGCGACTTCGTCATCCTCAACTGGCGCGCCGTCTGCGGGAGCTGCCGGGCCTGTCTTCGTGGCGAGCCCTGGTACTGCTTCAACACCTTCAACGCGACGCAGCGGATGACGCTGGAGGATGGCACCGAGTTGACCCCCGCCCTCGGCATCGGCGCCTTCTGCGAGCGGACGCTGGTTCACGCCGGCCAGTGCACAAAGGTCGACCCGACCGCATCCCCGGCGGCGGCCGGGCTGCTGGGATGCGGGGTGATGGCGGGCTTGGGGGCGGCCATCAACACCGGTGGGGTGAGCCGCGGCGACAGCGTTGCCGTCATCGGTTGCGGCGGTGTCGGCGACGGAGCGATCGCGGGAGCGGCGCTGGCCGGCGCGCGCTGCATCATCGGCGTCGACGTCGACGACCGCAAGTTGATCTGGGCACAGCAGTTCGGCGCGACCCACACGGTCAACTCGCGGCGCGAGGACCCGGTGGAGGCGATCCGCAAGCTCACCAACGGCTTCGGTGCCGACGTCGTCATCGAGGCGATCGGGCGGCCCGAGACCTACCGTCAGGCCTTCTACGCTCGCGACCTGGCCGGCACGGTGGTGCTGGTAGGCGTGCCGACGCCGGAGATGAAACTGGAGCTCCCCCTACTCGACGTCTTCGGCCGCGGGGGCGCCCTCAAGTCGTCCTGGTATGGCGACTGCCTGCCAAGCCGTGACTTCCCGATGCTGATCGACCTCTACCTGCGGGGAAAGCTGGACCTCGACGCGTTCGTGTCGGAGCGGGTCCGGCTGGAGGACGTCGAGGAGGCCTTCGCCAAGATGGAGCGGGGCGACGTGCTGCGCTCGGTGGTCGTGCTCTGAGAAGCCGCACAACGCCCGGTGGTGCACCAACGGGGTGGTATCGAGCGCCCTCAGGCCCCCGGTGGTGCACCAACGAGTCGTATTCCGCGTACTTCGGCCCCGGTGGTGCACCAACGGGGGTCGTCTCAGGAGCTGAGCCAGTGGATCTGCATGGGGCGGCCGATGGGAGCGGCGAACGACTCCGCCTCCGCGAGCACCCGCCGGCGGCCGGCGGCGTCCGGTGTCCGCCACAGGTGCACCGATAGGTGGTGCTCCCGACGTCCCCAGCTCCCGACCACCACACCGTCGACCAGGACCCGCCCGGCGAGGCTGTTGCGCAGGCGCGGCGTGACCGCCCGGCCCAGGTCATCCCCGACCGGTTGGGGCACCGAGGCCGCCGGGAGGTCAGCCAGCTCTCGATCGGTGGCGAGCAGCGGATCGCCCTGCATCAAAAACCTCACGCCTGGTGCCGGCGGCGCCCCGCGGAGCGCTTCCTCGTCGCCTGCGTGGAGGCAACGGGCCTCGCCGTTGACGGTGACCGGGATCACCTCTGAACCCAGCTGCCGGAAGGTCTCCGACGCGTCGACCGGCGGCACATGCGCCCAGGTCCCGAACCGGCGCACGCCTGCCGGGCCGTGCCACCGGAGAAACCGCCGTGCCAGCTCCCGCCGCGCGTGGTCAGGGTCGATCAGCGGCATCGGGGTCGGAATCACGGTCACGGTTCGCGCGTCCCAGCGGATGCGATACCGGCCGGCGGCACCGGCCTCGCGGAGGCCGAAGTGGGGGCGATCGCCGAAGTCACCCCGCCGTATCAGCGCCGCGACCACCTCGGGGTTGCTGAGGGCGCGGCCGTCGAGCACCTCCGCGACCGCCGCGGCCAGCCGGACCAGCGGCTCGCTCTGCTCCGGCCCTCGTGGCAGCGCTCCCACCGTGAAGACCCCGAAGTCGCGCGCCGGTACCACGTAGTCACTCATGCGGAACCAGACCTGCCAGAGTGACGGGTGCTCCCACGACTGAGGCGTCACACCGGCCATCCGCGCGTGCAGCGCCGTGAGCGCGGCACGGGGCACGGTGTCCTGCAACCCGCCCCAGGCGGCGGTCTCGTGCGCCGAGGCGGGCAGCCGCCGGGTCAGATGCGTGGCCGCGACGCGGAACGCCAGGACTTGCTGAAACGTGACCTCGAGCGCGGCGGCGGGCACCCGAGGCAGGCGATGCTACGCGTCCGCGGCGACCTCGCCTCGCTGCCAGAGGCGGGCCGGGTGGTCGGTGTGACGGAGGCGCTCCCACTCCGCCACGTCATCCCAGATCAGCGACCAGGAGCGCTGCTCCACATCGTGCACGTAGGCAGGGTCGAGCCCGGCCGTCCGCAGGCGCTTGCAGAGCGCGTCGACCGCGAAGGTCCAGGTGTCGTTGGGATCGATCCGGGCCGCGGGCGGCATCCGGCGCGGATCGGGAACGTCGATCCGGGGGTCGGCGTAGACGTGCATGCAGGGCGCCAGC
Organism: Candidatus Dormiibacterota bacterium; assembly: GCA_963790575.1. Lineage (GTDB taxonomy): Bacteria > Chloroflexota > Dormibacteria > Dormibacterales > Dormibacteraceae > CAVTSA01. The sequence continues at coordinate 65,888 of CAWBPD010000030.1, forward strand.
GTGCGGTCCACCACCTCGCGGATCGTTGTCTCCTCACCGGCCCTCACGGCCTCTCGCAGCGCCCAGACGCCGTAGCTGACGTGGCGGGACTCGTCCCGGGTGACGGCGGTGAAGCCGGCCCGGAACGCCGGCAGCAGGTCGACGTTGCGCAGGAGCCGCAGCGACCGGCGCTGACCGGTGAGCGCGAGCACGCCCTCCACGATCAGGTGGTAGACGGTGACCGCCTCCACCCACTTCCGGTAGTTGCCGGGGTCCAGCCGCACCGCCTCCGTGGTCCTGACCAGCTCCCCGCGCCGCGGATTGAAGATCGAGTCGTAGCCCCCGTCCCGCTCGCCATCCCGCTCGCCGTCGTCGGTCCGGACCGGGGGCGCGACGCTGGCCAGCGCGCCTCGCAGCCCGCCTGGGACGCCGAGCACCTCGTTGTACAGGCGCGAGAAGAAGTACGAGTGGCGGGCCTCGTCGACGAGCTGAGTGGCCAGGAAGAGCCGCTGATCCTCGTCCGGCGCCCCCATCACCAGTGGAGAGAGCGTGTCGGTGACCGCCTGCTCTCCGTAGAAGAAGCCAGCAAAGGTCCCCCTCAGCGGCTCCAGCAGGTGCGCGGGCAGGGCCGCCCATTGCCGGCGATCGACCGCGAAGTCGAGGGCCGTGGCCTCCCACTGCTGCGTCTCCCAGCGCCGATAGAGGTCGATCGGCCCCGGCAGCTCCCGGTTCAGGAAGTCGACGTGGCGGTAAACGGTCTCGGCACTGACCTGCTCGAGGTCCTGGAGGCGGGCGCTCTCGACCAGCCGGATCGCGTCCGCCTCCGTCTCTGTCTCTGCCACGCCGGCACCTCCGCCAAAAAACCGGGTGAGCGCGGTGGGTGCCGCGCCTAGAAGACCGCGGCCTCCGTCTTGGCGTCGAACAGGTGCAGCCGCTCGTGGTCGATCGCCAGCGTGATCAACTCGCCCTGGGTGATCGTGTGCTGCGGGTCCACCCGCGCGATCACGTCGTCGTCCCCGAGCTTGCCGTAGAGGTACTGGTCCGAACCCAGGACCTCGACCACGTCGACCCGGAGCTGCACCTGCGGGTGTCCCTCGGTGAGCTGGTCGCTCAGGTCCTCGGGGCGGATCCCGATCACGCCCTCGGTGACGTTCGCGTTCCGCGGCAGCCGGATCGAGAAGCCCGAGGCGGTCGCCTCGTCGCCCGACACCTTGGCGGGCAGGAAGTTCATCTTGGGGCTGCCGATGAAACCCGCCACGTACATGTTGGCCGGGTGGTCGTAGATCTCCCGCGGCGGCGCCACCTGCTGCAGCACACCCAGGCGCAGCACGCAGATGCGGTCGCCCATCGTCATCGCCTCGACCTGGTCGTGCGTCACGTAGATGAAGGTGGTCCCGAGTTCCTTGTGCAGCTTCTGCAGGTTGACCCGGGTCTCGACACGAAGCTGTGCGTCCAGGTTCGACAGTGGCTCGTCGAGAAGGAAGACCTGCGGGCTACGCACGATCGCGCGGCCCAGGGCGACGCGCTGGCGCTGGCCGCCGGACAGCTGCCGCGGCTTGCGCTGCAGGAACTCATCCAGCCCCAACGTCTTGGCCGCCTCGTTCACCTTGGCCTGGATCTGTGCCTTCGGCGTGCCGCGCATCTTGAGCCCGAAGGCCATGTTGTCGTAGACCGACATGTGCGGATAGAGCGCGTACGACTGGAACACCATCGCGATGTCCCGCTCACGCGCCGGCACGTCGTTGACGACCCGCTCCCCGATCCGGATGTCCCCGCCGGTGATCTCCTCGAGCCCGGCCAACATCCGCAGCGCGGTCGATTTGCCACAGCCCGACGGACCGACCAGCACCATGAACTCGGTGTCCTTGATGTCCAGGTTCAGGTCCTTGAGGGCAATCGACTCGCTCGAGTATCTCTTGGTGACGTGGTCATAGGTCACGGAAGCCATTGCGCCCATCAGCGTAGCGCCTGCTTCCAAGATCTGCTGGGCAGCAGCCTGGTTAGGGTCCGCTCGACGGTCCCAAAAAGCGGCTGAGACGGCCGCTGTTCCACACCACAAAGGCCGAGGAGGCGGCCATCGCGGCGGCGGCGATGAGGGGGTCCAGGTGGCCCGAGGCGGCGAGCGGGATGGCGGCCACGTTGTAGCCGAAGGCCCAGATCAGGTTGCCCCGGATCGTGGTGAGCGTGCGTCTGGCCAGCCCCAGCGCGAGGGGCGCTGTGCGCAGGTCCTCGCGCACCAGGACCAGGTCGGCGGCCGCGATCGCGACGTCGGTGCCGGAGCCCATCGCCAGGCCCAGGTCGGCGGCGGCCAGCGCCGGGCCGTCGTTGACGCCGTCTCCCACCACCGCGACGCAGCGACCCTGCGCCTGCAGCTCGCGCACGATCTCCACCTTGTCCCCGGGCAGCGCCGACGCCCGGATGTCGTCGATGCCCACCTGGGCGGCCACCGCGCGAGCCGTCGCCTCGGCGTCGCCCGTCACCAGGACGCAGCGGAGGTCCATCCGCCGCAGGCTTTCGACCGCCGCCGGGGCCTCGGGCTTGATGGTGTCCGTGATCGCGAGCATCCCCACCGCCCGCGCGCCGCGCGCGACCAGGACCGCCGTCTCACCTGCCGCCTCATGGGCCGCGCGCGCGTCCGCCAGCACGACCGGCACCTCCACGCCGTGCTGGGCGAGGAAAGCGGCGCTGCCGACGAGGACCCGGTTGCCTTCGACGACGCCGGCCGCACCGAGCCCGGCCACACTCTGGGCATCCTCCGCGGGAGGTATCGCGAGCTCGCGGGCCTTCGCCTCCGCGACGGTGGCGCGCGCGATCGGGTGGTTGGACGCATCCTCCACCGCCGCCGCCCAGCGGAGCACATCGTGCCCTGCCTCGTCCGGCGCCGCTCCGACCGCCGAGACAGCCATGCGGCCGCTGGTGACGGTCCCGGTCTTGTCGAGCACCACGGTGTCCACGCGCCGCGAGGTCTCCAGCGCGTCGCCGTTCTTGAAGAAGACGCCCAGCTGAGCCCCCCGGCCGGACGCCACGCGCAGCGCCATCGGCGTGGCCAGCCCGAGCGCGCAGGGGCAGGCGATGATGAGGACCGAGAGGCCGCTGCCGAACGCCCGCTGGAGCGGGGATCCGGCCAGCAGCCAGCCGGCGATGGTGGCCGCCGCCAGCACCAGCACCACGGGGACGAAGACCCCCGCCACCCGGTCCGCCAACCGCTGCATCGCTGCCTTCCGGCTCTGGGCCTGCTCGACCAGCCGCAGCATCTGACCCAGCTGGGTCTGGGCCCCGACCGCGGTGGCGCGGACCAGCAGCCGCCCATCCAGTGCGACGGTGGCTCCCAGCACCCGGTCCCCGGTCTCTACCACCCCCGGCGCGGACTCCCCGGTCATGGCGCTGGTGTCGAGCCCGGAGCGGCCGCTGATGACGACGCCATCGGTGGCCACCTTCTCGCCCGGCCGCACCACGAAGCGGTCCCCGACGCGCAGGTCCCGGATGTCGAGCCGCCGCTCGGTCCCATCCAGCTGCAGCACCGCGACGTCGCGGGCGCCGCGGCGGCCCAAAGCGCGCAGAGCATTCCCGCTCCGCCGCCGCGCCCAGGCCTCGAACAGGCGCCCGGCAAGGAGGAACATGGTCACGCCGGCCGCCACGTCGAGGTAGATGGCGCCGCCCGATTGGTTGAACAGGAGGGCCCACGGCGAGAGGCGGGAGCTCGGTTGGTCCTCGAAGAACATGGCGTAGAAGGACCAGCCGGCGGCGGCGATGACGCCCACCGAGACCAGGGTGTCCATGGTCGCGGTCCCGTGGCGCAGCGCCCGCAAGGCGTTGCGATGGAAGGGCCAGGCCGCCCAACCGACGACCGGTGCGGCGGCCGCCACGAACAGCCACTGCCAGCCGGGGAAGCGGATCCAGGGCACGAGCGAGAACTCGATCGACGCCTCGCACAGCGGCATGAAGAGGATGGCGGCGACCACCAGCCGCCAGCCCAGCAGCCGGACTCGCCGGTCGTCCTCCGCGCGCTGCGCGTCGTCGTCCTCCCCCGCCCGTGCCACCCGCGCTCCGTAGCCGGCCTGCTCCACGCGCTCCACCAGCTCGGTCACCGAGACGTCGCCGTGCAGGGCGACCGACGCGCGCTCGGAGGCATAGCTGACCCGCGCCTCCACCTCGGGCAGCGCGTTCAGCGCCCGTTCCACCCGGACCGCGCACGCCCCGCACGTCATGCCCTGGATGGCGAGCTCGACCTCCCGCGTGAAGGGGCCTGGGGGCGGCTTGGGCGCGGCGACCGCGCCCGCCATGGGAAGCAGGCGCACACCCGGCTTGGGCCGCGGCGTCGTGCTCATCTCGGCGAGCCGGCCTCCGATCGACACGTTCGGCGCACGTTCAGCTCCGACTGTAGGCGGACGGTCCACCACCTGGCGCCGAGGAGCGATCGGATGTCCCCACTGCCGGGTTCGCCGCCCCGCTTGCCTCTTCGTACGATGTGCAGTGGCCGCCGACTGCGGCCGAGGGTCCGCGCGTTATGGAGTAAGGCAGCCCGGCGCGCGGGCGCCGGATAGTCACCCGATAAGGAGCCCGAAGAACACCATGGGACTTTTCTCCGGCCTGGGCCATGAGGTCCGGCGCGAGTTCATCGCCCGTCCCGACTCGTCGAAGAACGAGATTCTCTACAAGTGGCCGGACCGCAACATCCGGCGCTGGAGCCAGCTCACCGTCCAGGCGGACGAGGTGGCGGTCTTCTTCCGTGACGGCCGGGTGGTCGGCGTCGTGGAGCCCGGCCGTGCGCAGTTGGACTCCTCGCAGATCCCGTTCCTGGGCATGCTGGTGGACGCGGCGACCGGCGGCAACTTCTTCCTCACCGAGATCTACTTCGTCTCCACCCGCGAGTTCCCGGGCCAGCGCTTCGGTGGCGTGGTCGACAACGTGGTCGACCCCGAGACGCAGCTGGCGGTGGGGTTGCGGGTGTTTGGCGAGTACTCGGTCCGGGTCACCGACCCCACCTCCCTGATCGTGAACCTGGTCGGGACGCAGCAGATCCAGTCCAACGACCAGATCACGGACTGGATGCGGGAACAGCTGCTGAAGGTGTTCCGGGACGCGGTCACCAGCCACATCGTCGACAACAACTGGCCGATCCTGGGCATCGCGTCGCGCACGGCCGAGATCGAGCGTGACACCCTGGGCCAGGTCCAGGGGCAGATCCAGACCTACGGGATGTCGATCGTCCGGATGGGGAACTTCACCATCTCCATCAAAGAGGAGGACGAGGCGACGCTCAAGAACTACCGCCGCGACATCCAGTACACGCGACTGGCGGGAGGGTTCCAGCAGTACGGGGCCGGCGAGGCGCTGCGCGGCATCGGGGAGGGCGCGGCCAAGGGCGGCGGTGGTCTCAACAACCCGGCCGTGCTGGGTGTCGGCATGGGGCTGGGCCAGATGGTCAACCAGGGGGCTGCCGGCGGAGGTCAGGCCCAGGTGCAGGTCCGCTGCCCCAAGTGCGGCACGCTCAACGCCGAGTCGGCGAAGTTCTGCGGCAACTGCGGGCAGACCCTGATCCCGGAGCCCGAGCCCCAGCCCCAAGAGGCGTCGGCGCCGGCCACGGTCGCCTGCCCCAAGTGCGGGACGGAGAACCCGACCGGGGCCAAGTTCTGCAGCAACTGCGGCACCCAGCTGGGCGGGCCGGCGGCGCCCGCTCAATAGCGCACCCGACCCTTGCGGAGAGGCGATTGCTGATGGACCGTCAGCGGGCGGATGTCGTGGCTGAACCGCGCCCGCGGCTGAGCGAGCTGCGCCGCGTCGCCACCGCAGCCGGGCTGGCGCTCTTGTTCAGCGTCGTCCTCCCCGCTCTCGCCCTGGCCCGCGGCGGGGGCGGCGGCCACACCGGCGGCGGCGAGGGCGGGTTTGGCGGTGGAGGTGTCGGCGGTGGCGGCTTCGGAGGCGGTGGCGGCTACTACCCGATCGGCGGCGGCGGGGGGGGACTTCCGCTCGGGTTCCTGATCCCGCTGGTGATCATCCTCATCATCTATTACCTCGCCCGCCACTCGTCCCGGCAGCGGTCCTACGACCCCTCGCCGGGCCGGCCGTATCAGCCGTACCGCGCGTCCGCGGTGGCGGTGGCGCCTGGCCCGGGCCCCGACCCGGGCGTTATCTCGGGCCTGGACGCGATCGCGGCGGCGGATCCCGACTTCGAGGCCGAGTCGTTCCTGCAGCGCTGCGAGATGGTGCTGTTCCTGGTCAAGCAGGCGTACCAAGAGCGCAACGTCCACCAGGGTCGCGCCTACCTGGCGAGCCCGCTGTACGAGACGTGGAAGGCCGAGGTCGAAAAGCTGCAGTCGACGACCGAGCACTGGCTGTTCGAGAACCTCAATGTGCGCTCACTGCACGTGGTGTCCGCCGAGCAGGGAGGTGAGCGGGAGTCGATCACGGTCCACTTCGACCTGGTCTCGGACAACAAGCTGATCGACGACGAGACGGGGCGGGCCGTGCGCGACTCAGGGGAGGACATCCGGTACGGCGAGCGGTGGACGTTCACCCGGGCGGCGGACGCACGGACGGTGGTGTCGGGCGGCGTGGTGGCCCAGAAGTGTCCGAACTGTGGCGCGCTGCTCGACCTGCACGAGGACGGAACCTGCAACTACTGCGGCGTCGACGTCGCGAGTGGCAGGTACGACTGGACGGTGTCCCGCATCGAGAGCGCCGGCTTCAGCGGGATCCAGGCCGCCGACTCGCTGGGACTCCAGAAGCTCTCTCCCGAGGAGGGGTTGGCACTACTCAAGGGCGCCGACCCCGCCTTCGATGATCAGGAATTCGAGCGGCGTGCGGCGCAGGCGTTCATGGCCCTGCAGGAGGCGTGGCAGGGGCGGGACCTGGACGCGGCGCGGGCGTTCATGTCCCCTGGGCTCTACCTCAGCTGGTCGGCGCAGGTGAAGCAGTTGATCGAGCTGCACAAGATCAACCGCCTCGACGGGCTGCGCATCGACCAGATGGAGCCGGTGCGTGTCATCCACGGGAACGCGTTCGACGACCTCACGGTGCGGGTCACCGCCACCTGCGCCGACTACGAGGTCGACGAGCGGACGGGGCGGATCATCTTCGGCTCCCGCACCCCGAGCACGTTCAGCGAGTACTGGACCTTCCAGCGCTCCGTCGACGCCAAGACGACCGACAAGCACGCGATCGACAAGGTGTGTCCCAACTGCGGGGCGCCACTCCAGATCAACGAGATCGGCGAGTGCCGGTACTGCCACGCGGCGGTGACCAGCGGGCGGTTCGACTGGGTCCTCTCCCGGATCGAGCAGGAAGACGAGTGGGCCGAGTAGGGGCGTTGGTGCACGTGCACCGACGGGTCCTGTCCGGCGCGGGTAACCCCCCGCAGGTGCACCAACGGGTCCTATCCGACGCGGGTAACCCCCCGCAGGTGCACCAACGGGTCCTATCCGAGGCGGGTAACCCCCGGAGGTGCGAAGTCAGCGTTCGGGCAGCCAGCCGGCGGCGACCGCCCCCTCGATCGCCGCGCTGACGAAGGGGGCGAGCTCCGGCGCCCCCTCGTCCACCTTGGCCAGGTTGGCGCGCACCTGACCGGCGGTCACCTGGTGCTCACGCCAGGAGCCACCGTGGTGGTCGAGGTTGAGCAGGAACGGCGCCAGCCGGTCGAGCGCGGCGGCGAACCGGGCGTCCGGCGTCTGGCGCGCCTCGAACTCCTCCCAGAGCTCCTCGAATCGCTCCCCCTGGTCGGCAGGCAGGAGTCCGAAGATGCGCGCCGCGGCCTTCCGTTCCCGGTCCAGCTTGTTCGCCTGGCCGGCCACGTCATAGATGTAGGTGTCGCCGGCGTCGATCTCGACCAGGTCGTGGACGATCAGCATCCGCAGCACGCGCTGCCGGTCGACCCCGGCAGGCGCGTACTCACCGAGGACCAGACAGATCAGCGCCACGTGCCAGGAGTGCTCGGCGGTGTTCTCGAGCCGGCTGCCGCCCGCCACCCGGGAGCGGCGCTCGACGCCGGTCAGGCGGTGTGCCTCGACCACGAAGGCGAGCTGCTCGGCCAGGCGGCCCTGCGCCCAGCCCTCCCGGCTCGTCATACTGCCTTGGACTCTACCTGCTGTATCCCCACGAAACTCCGCAAGCTCTGTTTCGCGGGGACCTCTCGAGATGGCGGCGAATCAAACGGAGACGAGTACGGATGCCGGTCACGATCTACTACGACAAGGATTGCCCGCCGACCCTCGATGAGAAGGTCGCGGTCATCGGCTATGGCAGCCAGGGGCACGCGCACGCGCAGAACCTGAAGGATTCCGGCGTCGATGTCCGGGTCGGCCTGCACGAGGGGAGCAAGTCGAAGGCCAAGGCGGAGCGTCACGGGCTGCGCGTGGTGCCCGTGGCCCAAGCCGCTGAGGAGGCCGGCGTGATCATGATCCTGACCCCAGACGTGGGCCAGGGCAAGCTTTACCGAAACGAGATCGAGCCGCACCTGAGCGCGGGCAAGATGCTGATGTTCGCGCACGGGTTCTCCGTGCACTTCAAGCAGATCCAGGTGCCCGGCGACGTGGACGCGACCATGATCGCCCCCAAAGCCCCCGGCCACCTGGTTCGCAGCACCTACGTCGAAGGCACTGGCGTACCCATGCTGGTGGCCGTCTACCAGGACGCCACCGGCCGCGCCAAGGAGCGCGCGCTCGCCTATGGCCGGGCCATCGGCGGAGGGCGTGCAGGCATCCTGGAGACCGACTTCAAGATCGAGACCGAGACCGACCTCTTCGGTGAGCAGGCGGTGCTGTGCGGCGGGGTCTCGGCCCTGATCACCGCCGGGTTCGACACCCTGACCGAGGCCGGGTATCCGCCCGAGGCCGCGTACTTCGAGGTCCTGCACGAGATGAAGCTGATCGTGGACCTGATGTACCGGGGCGGCCTCGCGTTCATGCGCTACTCGGTGTCCGACACCGCCGAGTGGGGGGACTACGTCTCCGGTCCCCGCATCATCGATCAGCGGGTCAAGGACGCGATGAAGCAGGTGCTGAGCGAGATCCAGGACGGCAGCTTCGCCGAGCGGTGGATCGACGAGGCCAACAACGGCGGCCCCAACTTCGTGCGGCTGCGGGAACAGAATGCACGCCACCCGATCGAGGTGGTGGGCGCGGAGCTGCGCGGCATGATGCCCTGGCTGCAGCCCCGGACCGAGGACGACTGAAACCCGCCTTTGGTGCACGATCGCTGGTTGACTTGGACGGCAGCAAAGGCGGGGCAGGCGCCCCGATGACGGTCGGCTATCAGGGGGAGCCAGGAGCCTATTCGGAGGAGGCGGCGGAGGCGTTGTTCCCGGGTGCGGAGACCCAGGGCTTCCGGGCCTTCCAACTCGTCTTCGACGCGCTCGCCGCGGGCACCATCGAGCGGGCGGTGCTTCCGGTCGAGAACACGCTCGGCGGCATCGTCCAGGAGGTCAACGACTGCCTCTGGGAAAGCCCCGGCATGCGCGTGGTGGGCGAACGCATCCACCCGGTGCGGCACTGTCTCCTGGGCCACGCCGGCGAGCGCATCGTGCGCGCCGTCTCCCACCCGCAGGCGCTGGCGCAGACGCGCGGGTGGCTCCACGCCCACGGGATCGAGGCCGTGGTGGGCGAGGACACCGCCGGCTCCGCCCGCCTGCTCGCCGAGCATCCGGCGCCGGGCACCGCGGCCATCGCCAGCCGCGCGGCGGGACGCCGGTACGGCCTCGCCGTGCTGGCCGCCAACATCCAGGACGACGACTCCAACCGGACCCGCTTTCTGGTGGTGGAGCCGGGCACGGCGGCGCGGCCGCGAGCGGGCGGGCCCGGCTGGCGCACCTCGCTCGCGTTCGTCACCGGCCATGTCCCGGGCTCACTGGTGGCGGCCCTGCAGTCGCTGTCGGGTGAGGGGGTGAACCTGACCCGACTCGACTCGCGGCCGTTCGTCGGGCGGCCCTTCGAGTACCGCTTCTACCTCGACTTCGACATGCCCTCGGCGGAGGCGGGCGAGGCTGCCCTGCGTGCCCTCGAGCGCGCCGCCCATACGGTCCGGCTGTTCGGAAGCTACCCGGCGGCGGAGCCCACGCTGCGCTAGTGTCGCCGGCGCCACAGCGCCGGTGCTGCCGTAGGGCGACATTGCCGGCGATGTGACGTTATTCCGGCCCGGATGACGTTACATCGCTGGCAATGTGCCGGCATCGGGGCGCAGCAAGCTAGCCGGCGGTGGGGACGGGCGCCAGGCGCCCGGCGACGACGCGCTCCTTCGCGTGCTCGGCCACGGTCATCCCGTCCACGCGCTCGATCACCTTGGTGCGGGGATAGTAGGTAATGGTGAGGCGCACCTCGAGGGTCATCCCCGAGCGGCGGCGCTCGAGCGCACCCTGGACCCGGTCCAGGTCGGCGGCGCGGCCGGTGAACCACACGTGTTTGCCGTCGCCGTCTTTGAGCAGCAGCGCCCAGCCCCCCTCCCGCGCCGGCAGCAGCATCCGCACCTGGCCCTGGGTCGCGTTCGGCATCGTATTGCGGTCGTCCATGGCCGAGCTGATCATGGCGCGCGAGTAGAGCCCGATCATCAGCGCCGCCGTGCTGAGCAGCGCGCCCGGAACCCAGAGCGCCAGGTACAGATACTCGGCGCCCAGCCCCCAGGCGGTGCCGCCGATCAGATAGAGCGGGAACGAGGCCATGGAGCCGAGCAGGCCCCATCGCCGCTGGCGGAGCGCGAACCGGAGCAACTCGGCGTTGTCGAGGCTGGCCAGGCAGATGCCGAGCCGCACTCGCACCCACGTCACGGGCAGCCCCAGGAGGGCTCTGAGCATTCGGGTAACTCTACGGCCACCGCCTCCGGACCGCAGGTGGGAACTGACCCGCCCGAGGTCAGGTGTGGCTCGCGCGCTCGCGCTGGATGTGCAGCGGCTCCGGAGGCTCCTGACTCTCGATCACCGGGATCGATGGCTCCGCGAACGAAGGTCTGGTCCCGATCTTGTAGCTCGACCAGTCGCCGTCGCGGAGCAAGCGCTTCGCCATCGCCTCCAATTCCTGGATGCGCTGGTTGGACCGGATCGCCTCGCGGATGGTGAGGATGCCCACCGCCGGGTGCCGCTTCTCGATCACGTGGCGGAGCATGGTCAGGTGCGCGTTGTCGGGGACTCCCGGCTCGCGGATCTTGCGCACCGCCGATCGCACGTTGCCCTGCGTCCCGTCGATCGCCTCACCGCGCCCGAAGTCGAACTTGTAGAAGTTGGCGCGGCCGCCACCGCTGGGATGCTCACCCGAGACCTTGATCCACTTCTGGTCGTCCACGCCCTTGCCGACGTCGATCACCAGGCGCACCGTCCGCCCGTTGTGGGGGAAGGTGCCCCGCACCCGGGCGTAGGTCTCCCGCTCGCCGCCGAACGGCTCGTGCCTGCCCACCTGCAGCGGCCGCTCGGGGTCGAGCGCGATGCGGTCGATGGGCGCGAGCAGGGAGACGATCGCGAAGGCGTGCGGGATCAGGTCCGCCACCACTCCGATCTCCGCCGCCGCGCCGGTCAGCGGCTTCCCCTCCAGGATCTCGACCTTCACCTCCTCCACCGTGTCCATGAAGTCGCGCAGCGTGCGCTCCTCGGTGAGCAGGAGTTGGAACAGGCGTACCTCGAGCTTGAAGTAGTAGTGGTCGGCCGCGATCAGCTCCACTCCGCCGGGAGCGGTGTCGAGAAAGGCGCGATAGGCCTCGGGGGAGGCGCCCAACGGCTTCTCGATCACGGCCACGTCGGACAGCGAGTAGTAGCGGGCCAGTGTCGGCAGGTGGGTGGAGGCGGGCGTGGCGATGTAAGTGATGACGTAGCAGCTCGTCTCCAGCGCCAGTGCCAGCTGGTCGTGGCCGGGATTGTCCTCCGAGTCCCAGTAGATGACATCCCCGTTCTGGCGGATCTCCGCCTCCCGGGGCCCCAGGCGCTCGCGTGCCTCGGCGCGCTCCACGATGTGGATCCGGAAGTTGAAGAACTGCTTCAGCGTGAGCAGGTGCTCGTAGGCCTTCTGACCCCACATGCCGAAGCCGAGGAGGACGAAGTCCTTCTGGATGTGGTTCTCTTCCTCGGCCATGGCGTGCAGCCGGGCGTTCTTGATCGCGGTCGCCGACTGGTGTCCCAGGCTCTGCGCCAGCTGCACCTCGTCAGGGCGGAAGCGCCGGCGGCGGTCCTGCTGGACCAGGATGGCGGCGCCGATCGGCTCATCGCCGGCCAACAGCGGCACCACCATCAAGGAGCGCGCGTGGAAAGCCTGCTTGTAGTCCTCCGGTACCAGGTCGCTGCCTCCCGCATTCTCGATCACGAGCGGCTGCCCTCGGTCCAGCGCCTCGAACAGAAAGCCGTGCTGAGCGCGCTCGCCCCGCAGCCGCGCCCAGCGACGGTCCCCGGTGGAGTCGGCGGCGCCGTACCAGCCCGAGGTGTCCTCGTCGTAGAGGGCAACCTGGCAGAGGCTGGCATCGACGAGCCGGGCCAGGTTGCGGGCCACCAGGCGCAGTGTCTGATCGAGGTCGATGGAGGAGGAGATGGACTTGGAGACGTCGGAGGCGACCTCTAGCTGCTCCGCGTGGCGACGGGCCTCCTCATAGAGCCGGGCGGTGTCCACGGCGACCGCGATCTGCGAGCCGGCCGCACGCAGCGCCTCCACCTGGCGTCGCGAGGGCAGCTTCCCCGTTCGCACCTGGTACCCGACCTCGAGCACCCCCGTGGCGCGGTGCCGAACGTCGAGGCCGAAGGGCAGGAAGATCCGGATCAGCTCCCCATGCCGGTTGGCCACGAAGATCTCGGCGTCGAGTGTGAACGGCGGCGCCTCGCCAAGCGTCTCCGCGGTGACACCCTCTCCGACCAGTGCCACCGGGATGTGTTGCAGCACCTTGCCGTCGCGGCGCTGGACCGGTACGCCCACCGTCCGCACCTCCTCGGGTGTGTATCCCTCGAGGAAGCCGGTCGCACCATCGTCCCGGTTCGGCTGCTCGGGACCCACCACCACGGCCTGCCAGTGGCTGGCGCAGTAGGCCAGCACGTCGTCCGCCATCAAGGCCCGGTCCTGGGTCAGCGCCCACACCGGCACCCGGGTCCCACGCCGGCTGGTGGCACCGTCGGCGACCGCCTGCGAGCGGATCGTCTCCACCGTCGACGCACCCGCCGACGCCCGCACCGCGAGCCCACCGTCTGGCCGCTCGCCGATCAGCGTGACGGTCGCGAAATCGAAGTCGAACTCGGGGGCGGAGGCGTCAGTCAGGCGCTGTGCGACCGCCTCCAGCACCTGCTGCCGGGAGGCGCCCGGACGCAGGATCGTGGTCGTCATCTTGCTCAGGGCGCTCAGCAGCCGGTTGCCACGCTCCAGGTCCCCGACCAGCTCCTCGCAGGCCAGCGCCCCTGTCATCATGTCGGCCGCGGCGCCGAGGAGGCTGTCGGTGGCCGGGGACCAGCGGACCCGTGCCAGCGGATCCCGCGAGAGCATGACGAGATACCCGCGAGGGTCCTGGTCGGCGGCACCCAGGCGTTGGGCGGCGACCGGATGGAGGCCCGAGTTGCGGGCCGCGTCCCGCAGCGCGTCCAGAGTCAGCTCGTCGGCGGCGGCCGTCTGCTCGGGCACCGGGATCTGCAGGGGCACCGCGATCGGCGCCTGGGCCGACACCAGATCCAGCGTGCCCCCCTGAGCCGAGAACCGGTAGACGGCCGCGGCGGCCTGGTCGGTCGCGTACAGCAATTCGGAGAGCGCGATCGCGAAGCGCCGCCGCAGCGCGGGGCCCTCTCCGTTGTCGTCCGCCGGAGGGGCGGCCAGCAGCTGCGCCAGGCGACGGGATCCGTGCAGGGCGGCGCGCTCGTCGTCCGAGAGGGCGTCCATGATGCGGTGCGCGGCCTCCGCGGCCAGGCCCTCCAGCTTGCGCAGCTTCTCGCCGTGGGGCAGGCGCGGGTCCGGCGGGTTGGGCTTCCCGTCGGCGCAGTAGTTCAGGTAGAGGTGCCCCATGAAGCGGTGGTGGGCGCGCAGCGGCAGCCCGAGCATGGACGTGACGCGGTGGCGCCGAACGAACGTGCTGTCGACCTCGGCCGGCGCGTTCGCCGCCACCAGCGTCTTCTGCACCACCGCCAGCCAGACGGACGAGCCGTACTGGCGAATGTGAAGATCGTCCGGCGCCTTGCCCTGGGCGCGGTCGGTGTCGTAGCGACCGAGCTGCTCCGTCTGGTCGGCGAGGGCGGCGGTGAGCCCCTCCTCAGACTGCCCCAGCACGAAGGGCGCGTAGTAGGTGCGGGTGGCGTCGTCCAGCAGGGTCAGCGACACCATGTCGGCGCCTGACGCGTGCTGGAACTCGTGAGTGAGCTCGCTCAGCAGAACGGGCAGTCGGGACGTTCGATTTTCGATGAGGCGGGCCACAGCCGACGCTCCTCCAGTTGGGTCGAGATTGCGGATCGGACCATGCGCGGTCACCACTAGCTTCGCACTCGTGCGGTCGGAACGGGCCATCTGTCGACAGATGCGCGGTCGGGGGGCCCGGCACGGGGCCATCTCTCGACAGATGCGCGGTCGGGGCGGCCCGAACGGGGCCATCTCTCGACAGATGGCCGGGCGGGTGCCGCTGTGCGCGGATGCGCCTATGCGGCTTTGACGGCGGAGACCAGGTGGGTGAGCGAGTCCTTGGCGTCACCGAACAGCATCACCGTCTTGTCGTCGAACAGCAGGTCGTTGTCGATCCCCGCGTAACCGGGGCGCATCGACCGCTTGAGGAACACGATGTGATGCGCCTCGTCGACGTTCAGGATCGGCATCCCGTAGATGGGGCTGCCGGGCGAGTTGCGGGCCGCCGGGTTGACGACGTCGTTGGCCCCCACCACCAGCGCCACGTCGGCGTGCTTGAACTCGTCGTTGATCAGGTCCATGTCCTTCAACTGCTCGTAGGGGACGTTGGCCTCCGCCAGCAGCACGTTCATGTGCCCTGGCATGCGGCCCGCCACCGGGTGGATCGCGTACGACACCTCGACCCCCCGCTTCTCCAGCTCGGTGGCCAGCTCGCGCACCGCGTGCTGCGCCTGCGCCACCGCCAGCCCATACCCGGGCACGATGATGACCGAGCGCGCATAGGCGAGCATGGTGGCGATGTCCTCGGCGCTCCCGGGGTGCACAGTGCGGTTTTCCGCCATGCCCAGCTCCGGCCCTCCGGCGCGGGTCTGGAAGGCGCCGAACACCAGGTTGGGCAGCGAGCGGCCCATCGCTTGCGACATGAGCTGGGTCAGGATGGTGCCCGAGCTTCCGACCAGCGTGCCGGCCACGATCAGCGCGAAGTTGCCGAGCACGAAGCCGGACGCCGCCACCGCCAGCCCCGTGCAGGCGTTGAGCAGCGAGATGACGACCGGCATGTCGGCCCCACCGATCGGGAGCACGAACGCGAGCCCGAATCCGAGGGCGACGATCAGCAGGGGCACGAAGAAGGCGGCTGAGCCCGAGACGGCGAGCACGATCACCGCCAGCGCCAGGATCACGACCGCCAGCCCACCCATCACGGCCGGCTGCCCGCGGAAGATGACAGGCCGCCCCGTCATCAGCTCCTGCAGTTTCAGGAACGCGACCGCGGAGCCGGCGAAGGAGATACCGCCGATCACGATCGCGAAGACTGAGGGCAGCGTGGTCGCCACCCCGGGATGCACGCCCGCGAACGAGAGCAGCTCCGCCATCGCCACCAGCGCCGCCGCGCCGCCGCCGACGCCGTTGAACGCGGCCACCATCTGCGGGATCGCGGTCATCTTGACCAGCCGCGCCCCCACCGTCCCCGCGACGGCGCCGACGACGATGCCGAGGACGGAGATGATGACCCCCGCCACCGTGAACGAGCGCCACAGCACCACGATCGTCCAGACGATGGCGATCAGCATGCCCGCGGCCGCGACCAGGTTGCCGCGGCGGGCGGTGCGCGGCGAGGAGAGGTAGCGGAGCCCGAGGATGAAGAGAACCGCGGCCAGCAGGTAGACGAGCGCGGTGGCGATCGTCACCGGCGCGATCCCTCCGGCAGCGCGTCTTCCGCCGCCCGCCGCGGCGCGTTGCGTCCCCGGAACATCTCCAGCATGCGGTCGGTGACCACGAACCCCCCGACCACGTTGATGGTCGCCAGCAACACGGCCAGGAAGCCGAGGATGATCGTGACCACGTCGTGCGCGGGCGCGGCGATGAAGAGCGCGCCGACCAGGATGATGCCGTGGATGGCGTTGGAGCCCGACATCAGCGGGGTGTGCAGGATCGTCGGCACCTTGGAGATGACCTCGAAGCCGACGAAGATGGCGAGCACGAAGTAGGTCAGCAGGGTGACCAGCTGCACACCACTCATGAGGCGACGACCTCCAGCAGTTCCTTGGCGCGTTCGGAGACCAGCCCGCCATCGTGGGTGACGCAGCAGCCGGCCGTGATCTCGTCCTCGAAGTCGAGCCGCAGCTCCCCCTCTTTGACCAGGTGCTGCACCAGGGTCGCCACGTTGCGGGCGTAGAGCCGGCTGGCGTCCACCGCGAGCAGCGAGGGCAGGTTGGTGGTGCCGTCGATGAAGGCGCCGCGGTCGGTCTCGACCACCTCGCCGGGCCGCGTCAGCTCGCAGTTGCCCCCGCCGTCGGCGGCCAGGTCGACCAGTACCGAGCCCCGAGACATCCGCTGCGCCATCTCCGCCGTGACCAGGATCGGTGAGCGGCGCCCGGGGACAGCCGCGGTCGTGATCACCACGTCGACCGCCGAGACCCGGTCGCCGAGCAGCTCGCGCTGGCGGCTGAGGAACTCCTCCGACTGCTCCCGCGCGTAGCCCCCCTGCCCCTCCTGCGACTCCAGGCCCAACTCGAGGAAGGTGGCGCCCAGGCTCCTGACCTCCTCTCTGGCGGCCGGGCGCACGTCGTACGCCTCGACCACCGCCCCCAACCGGCGCGCGGTCGCGATCGCCTGCAGGCCCGCCACCCCGGCGCCCAGCACCAGCACCTTCGCCGGCGGGATTGTGCCCGCCGCCGACATCAGCATCGGGAAGTACTTGCCCAAGCGGTCGGCCGCCAGCAGCACCGCCTTGTAGCCGGCCAGGGAAGCCTGGGACGAGAGCGCGTCCATCGACTGGGCGCGCGAGATGCGGGGCACCAGGTCGAGGGAGAAGGACGTGATCTGCCGCTCCCGGAACAGGTCCACCAAGGCGCGCTGCTGGCCGGGTTGGAGGAAGGAGACGACGGCGGACCGGGGCTCCATCGCCCGTACTTCCTCCAGCTGCGGTGGCTGGACCTTGAGGACCAGGCCGGTCGCGCGGTACCCCTCGGACGCGTTGGCGGCGATCGCGGCGCCCGCGGCCTCGTAGGCGGCGTCGTCGTAGGTGGCGGCCACGCCGGCGGCGTGCTCGACAAGCACGTCGACGCCGGCCTGGCGGAGCCGGCCGGCGGAATCGGGCGTGATCGCCACACGACGTTCGCCCGGAATGGTCTCGCGGGGCGCGAATACCTTCATTGCCAGGGCAAGAGTAGTCGGTGCGACGAAGGGGCGGCCGATGCCTTCACAGCCGGGTTCTCCACCCCCGGGTGGAGGCGGGTGGAGGCGGAAATCCACCGTGGCGCCGATGTGGGAGAAGCCCCTGGGACCGACGATCGAAGCATCGAAACCCGCTCTCGTCACCAGGAGGCTTCCGCACCATGTCCCCCGCCGTCTTCCAGTACGCGATCTACGGACTGATCGCTCTTTTCGTCATCTACCGCCAGCTGGCCCCGCGCCAGGCCCAGGGCAGCGGCCAGACGTTCATCCTGCCGCTGGTCCTGACCGCGTACGGCGCGTACTCGCTGCTGCAGTCGCCTCCCACCGGAGCCATGCCCTATCTCCTGCTGGCGGGCGAGCTGGTGCTGGCGGCGGTCGCCGGCGTGGTGCGCGGTCTCACGATCCGGTTCTGGACCGACCAGCGAGGAGTCCTGATGCAGCGCGGCACCTGGCTGACGCTGGTGGTCTGGGTCCTCTGCATCGGAAACCGGGTCGCCGCCTACGCGCTCTTCGGCGGCACGCTCGGCACTCCGACCCTCATGCTCTCGATCGGCGCCTCGCTGCTGGTCCAGGCCGGCGTCACCTACCTCCGGGGCCAGGCGCTGCTCCAGCACACCGCTCTCCAGCCCCAGCGGCAGGGCCTGTACCGATGATCGCCCGCGGCGCCCGCACCGTCGTCGACCACCCCTGGATCGTGATCGCCCTCTGGGCGGTCGCGGTCGTGGCCGCGGTGGTCTTCCTGCTCCCCGACCTCGGCAAGGTCCCCCAGATCACGTTCGCGCTCCCCAGTGGCACCGACTCGGTGCGGGCCCAGAACCTGCTCCAGCAGCACTTCCCGAACCGGTCCCGTGCCGACACCCTGGCGGTGGTCATCGTCGATGGGCGGGAGCTGCAGGCGCGTGATCGGACCCTGGCACAAAGCCTGAGCGGCTGGTTCGGAGGCAGGCCCTTCACTTCCTCAGTGGCAGCCCCGGTGCCGAGCCAGGACGGCAAGGCGCTGCTGCTCCAGGTCACGCTCGGCCCGGGCGCAGACACCGCCGGCAACGGCCGCGCCATCGAAGACCACCTCTCCGCGCTCGACCTGCCGTCGGGCGTGCAGGTGACGGCCCTCGGCACGCCGGTCGTCGACCAGGACCTGCAGACCAGCACCGGGGGCTCGATCGGCAGCGCCAGCGGCGGCCCCAGCGCCGGCGTCCTGACCCCGCTGCGTATCGTCTCGCTGCTCCTGGTCCTGGTGGTCCTGGCGCTGGTCTACCGCTCGCCGCTGGCGGTGGTGACGCCGCTCCTCACCATCGTCGCCGCGCTGGCCGTCGCGCTCGGCCTCGGCGGCTGGGCGGGCGTGCACCTCTCGCTGCCGTTCAGCTCCTTCACGGAGACCTTCCTGTTCGCCGCCATGCTCGGCGCCGGGACCAACTACGGGCTGTTTCTGATCTCGCGCTACCGTGAGGCGCTGGGTGCCGGGTTGGCGGCCCCGGACGCACTCGAGCTGGCCCTCTCGCGGGTGGCGGAGGCCACCCTGTGCAGCGGCTTTACGGTCGTGGTCTCGATGGCGCTGATGCTGGCCGCCAGCTTCGGGTTCATCCGGGCGCTGTCCCCGGTGGCGATCGGGGTCGGTGTGATGCTGATCGCCGGCCTGACGCTGCTGCCGGCGCTGATGCGGGTCTTCGGAAGAGCGCTGCTGTGGCCGGTCCGCCCTCGCGCCGGCTCCGCTCAGACCGCGACGCGGGGCATCTGGCGCGCGGTCGGCAACCTGGTCACGGGGCATCCCCTCCTGACCGGTGGCGCGGTCGCGGTGGTCTTGCTTCCGCTCGCCGCCGTCGGGATCACCACCGACATCTCGTTCGACTCCATCGCCTCCTTCCCCGCCACCAGCGAGACGCAGATGGCCGAGCAGGCGCTGACCACCCACTACGCGGGCCACAACTCCTCGATCACCCTGCTCACCCAGGGCCGGGCCGACCCGGCGGCGGTGAAGGCCGCCGTCGCCCGTGTTTCGGGAGTGGTCGCCGTCTCCGCCCCGCGCCGCAGGGGCGAGGTCACCACCTGGACCATCTCCATGCAGGGCACCTCGGAGAGCACCCAGGCGGTGAACGAGGTGACCGCGACCGAGAACGCGGCCCGGACCGCCGCGCCCCACGCCACCGTGCTCTCCAGCGGCGATGCGGCCAGCACCCGCGACACCGAGCAGGTCCTCGACCATGATCTGCTGCTGGTGATGGTGCTGATCGGCGCCACCGTGCTGGTCCTCCTGGCGGTGTTGCTGCGAAGCCTGATCCAGCCGATCTACCTGGTCTTGACCACGGCACTCTCGGTCGCTGCCTCGATCGGCATCGTGGCGTTGATCTACCGGGGGATCAACGTGCCTGTCTTCTGGACGGTGCCCATCTTCTCGCTGGTCTTCCTCGTCTCCCTCGGCCAGGACTTCAACATCCTGCTGGTGTCGCGGATCAAGCACGAGCTGGAGGAGCACCCGCGGCGAGAGGCGATCGCGCGCGCGGTCGGCGCCACCGGCGGTGTCGTCTCATCCTGCGGCCTGGTGATGGTGGTCTCTTTCGCGACCATCATCCATCTGCAGTTCTATCTGATCCAGCAGATCGGGGCCACCGTCGTCATCGGCCTCCTTCTCGACACCTTCGTGGTGCGGCCGGTCCTGGTCCCGGCGCTGGCCACGCTGCTCTGGCGCGGTGGCCGGCGCGACGTCCTGCCCCAGGCGAAGATCGCATGACCATGGCGGCCGTTCCCATCGTGGGCGGCCGCCATGTCCGCACCTATGCTTGGCTGGTCGCGATGCGCAACCTCTGGAGCTGGGGGCCGCCGGACGACTGGCTGGGGCGCACGGGACGCGCTCTCCGGGCCGGCGTCTCGGTCGCGTTCGTGGCCTGGCTCCTGATCGAGAACCTGACCCGGGCGGGACACCGGACACCATCGGACATCGCGCTCTCGGGTGCCACCTCGGTGAGCCTGCTCGCCGCCATCGGCGTGGTCTGGTTCGTTCCCCGGCGGAGCCGTCGCGACAACTGGGCCCGGCTCGCGATGGTGAGCCTGGTCGCTGTCCTGGCCGGCGTCTCAATGATCGTGCAGGGGATCAACAGCCCCGGCCAGGTGGCGGCGGTGGCGGCGATCATCATGGCCGCCCCAATGGGGCTGGTCGGGATACCGGTCGCCGTCGTTGCGGGCGGTGTCTATCTCGTCTGCCTGGCGATCCCGCTCTGGGAGGCGTCGGGCCAGGTTGGGGCCGCGGCCATCGCGGGCGGGCTGCTCGGGGTGACGGTCGCCTACCTGGTGCCGATCTGGATCCGCTTCGTGTGGCGGAATCGCGAGCAGGCGGCGGCGAGAGGAGAGCGCGAGCGCTTGGCCCGCGAGATGCACGATGTCCTCGCCCACACGCTGTCGGGGCTCACCGTCCAGCTGGAGGCGACGCGCCTGCTCGCCGAGCAGCGCCCCGGAGATCCGGCGGTCGCCGAGGCGGTGACCCAGGCCCACCGGCTGGCCCGGGAGGGGCTGCTGGAGGCGAGGCGCGCGGTGTCCGCGCTGCGCGGCGACATGCCCGGCCCCGCTCAACTGGAGCAGCTGCTCCATGACTTCGAGGTTGAGAGCGGGATTCGCTGCCGGCTGGAGATCGAAGGCACGCCGCTCGCCCTTCGGCCGGAGGCACAGCTGGCGCTCTACCGGGCTGCGCAGGAGGCGCTGACCAATGTCCGCAAGCACGCCGACGCCACCTCGGTGACGCTGCGTCTCAACTGGTCGAGCCGAGGCGCCGAGCTGACGGTGGAGGACGAGGGCACCCCCAAACCGTCGCTCGCCTCCGGCGGCTATGGACTCAACGGAATCCGGGAGCGGGCGGCGCTGGTCGGCGGCTCGCTGGAGGCGGGGCCGATCGCTGGCGGTTTCCGCGTCCGGCTGCGAGTGCCGGCGTGACCACGGTGGTGGTCGCGGACGACCAGAAGGTGGTCCGCGAGGGGCTGGTGATGCTGCTCGGGTTGCTGCCGGACGTCGAGGTGGTGGGCGCGGCGGCGGACGGCGAGGCAGCGGTGCGGCTGGTGTCGGAGCGTGACCCGGACATCGTCCTGATGGATCTCCGCATGCCCGGGGTCGACGGGGTGGAGGCGACGCGCCGGATCCAGGAGCAGCATCCCCGGACGCAGGTCATCGTGCTCACCACCTACGACGACGACCGGTCGATTCTGAGCGCGATCCAGGCCGGCGCCCGCGGCTACCTGACGAAGGACGCGGGAGCGGGCGAGATCAAAGACGCGGTCGACGCGGTCCGGCGGGGTGAGGCGCTGCTCGAGCCGCGCGTGCAGGGCCGCCTCTTGGCCGCGCTGGCCGGCGCCGAGCCACGCTCGGAGGGGGCCAGGGAGCCGGAGCCCGGCCAGGGCCAGTACGACGCGCTGACCCCGCGCGAGCGGGAGGTGCTGCGCCTGATCGCGCGCGGACTCACCAACCAGGACATCGCCGGCCGGTTGTTCGTCAGCGAGGCGACGGTCAAGACGCACATCAACAACCTCTTCTCGAAGCTCGGTGTCCGTGACCGCGCCCAGGCGGTCGCCTACGCCTACCGGCACGGCCTCGCCTCCTGAGCCCCTAACACGCCCCGACTGCCGGCTCTCAGGCCCTTCCGGAGCCACGCCCACACCCCGAGTGCCGGCACTCAGGGGCTTCCGGAGCCACGCCCACTCCCCGACTCCCGGCACTCAGGGGCTCGCGACGTCAAACGAGGTCATCGCACGTGCACGCTAGGAGGTCCATGGACCGGATCAACGAGCGCGTCGCCATCTCCATCGTCTACATGGCGTCGATGTTCATGTCGATCCTGGACTCGACGATCGTCAACGTGGCGCTGGCCACCATCGGGCGTGAGTTCGGGGTTCGCGCCTCAACGGTCGCCCTGGTCACCATCGCCTACCTGGTCGCCCTCGCCGTCTCGATCCCGGCGTCCGGCTGGTTCGGTGACCGTTTCGGTGGCAAGCGGGTCCTGTCGCTGGCGGTCCTCCTGTTCACCCTCTCCTCGGCCGCCTGCGGGCTGGCGCCGAACCTGCCGGTGCTGGTGGCGGCCCGCTTCGTCCAGGGCCTCGCCGGAGGCTTGATGACCCCGGTCGGGATGGCGATGCTGTACCGGGTCTACGGCCCCTCGGAACGGGCGGCGGTGGCCCGGCGCCTGACCCTGGTGACGACGCTGGCGCCGGCCAGCGGACCGATCCTGGGCGGTCTGCTGGTCCAGTACGTCTCGTGGCGCTTCGTGTTCCTGGTCAACCTTCCGATCGGCGTCGCCGCGCTGATCTTCAGCGTCCTCTGCCTCCGGAACAGCCGCATCGACGAGCCCGGCCGCTTCGACCTGATCGGCGTCCTGATCAGCGGGACCGGCTTCGGATGTTTCGTGTTCGCGCTCTCCGAAGGGCCCGCCCTCGGCTGGACCAGCCCGGCCATCCTGACCACCGCGGTGCTGGGAGTGGTCCTGCTCTGCGCCACCGTCTGGTTCGAGCTGCGGACGCCGGAGCCGCTGCTCCACCTGAGGCTGTTCAAGAATCGCCTCTTCCGCGCCGTCAACGTGTCGTTCCTGATCGGATCCATGCCCTTCGTGGGCACGCTCTTCCTGTTCCCTTTGTATCTGCAGGACGGCCTCGGACAGAGCCCGCTGGTGGCCGGCGTGACGACGTTCCCGGAGGCGATCGCGATCCTCCTCACCACGCAGTTGACCTCGCGGCTCTACCCGATCGTGGGACCCCGGCGTCTGCTCGCCGGAGGCCTGTTCGTGGTCGGGATCGCGATCGCCCTCATCGCCGCCGCGCCGCCCACCACCAACCTCTGGGTCTTTCGCGGGCTCATGTTTCTGCTCGGCATCGGGCAGGCCAACGTCTTCATGCCCGCGCAGGTGTCCGCGTTCGCGACCATCTCCAAGCGCGAGACCGGGGCCGGCTCCACCATCTTCAACTCGGGACGGCAGACGGGAGCGACGCTGGGGGTCGCCGTGCTCGCCACCACGCTGGGCATCCTGCATCCCACCACCGCCACGCTCGCCTCGGGAGCGGTGGGGGCCCCCCACCTGGCCGCCTACCGGACCGCGTTCCTGGTCGCCGCGGCGATCGCCTGGCTGGGGTCGCTGTGTTCTCTCACGGTGCCGGACGCCGACGCCGCCCCCACGCTGCGGGGCCGGGCTGTGCGAGGGAGCGCCGAGCCGGAGGCCGAGGCCGGCGGATAGCGATCATCTTCGCGGCTCGCGCGCGCGTGTGGGACCCTTGAGGCCGTGAGCACCTCGGTCCGAGAAGGAGTCTCGGGAATGGCACTGCGTCCGCCCGCGAATCGGGTCAGCCGGCGCGCGATCTGGTACTGGATGGTGCGGGCGGTCCCCGGCTGGGTGGTGCTGGTCGCGGCCCAGGTGGGGTTCATGTTCCTGGTCCCGCAGGGCACCCGGTGGCATCTCGCGGGGCTGGTGGCCACGGTCGTGCTCGCGCTCCTCCACCTGGGGGTGATGCCCCCGTGGCGCTACGCGGTCCACCGGTGGGAGGCGACACCGGACGCGGTCTACACCCAGGTCGGGTGGCTCGACCAGGAACGCCGCATCGCGCCCATCACGCGGGTGCAGACGGTGGACAGTGAGCGGGGCGCGATCGAGCGTCTGTTCGGGCTCGCCAACGTGACCGTCACCACGGCGTCGGCCGCCGGCCCCATCCACATCCACGGGCTGGACTACGGGGTCGCCCAGCGGCTCGTGGACGACGTCACCTCACGCGCCCAGGCGACCCGCGGTGACGCGACATGAGCGGTCTGGAACCACCCGGCCCGCACACGACGGTCGCGCCGCCGGCACCTTCGACGGAGGGCGTGCTCGAGATCCCCTGGCGCCGCCTCAACGCGCGGATGCTGCTCGCGCGTCCACTGAGCGACCTGGTCCGGTTCATCCCCGGGATCGTGGTGCTGCTCCTGCTCGGGCACACCCGGGGCAGCGACTGGTGGGGGCTGATCGGCGTCGGCGTGGTGCTGGCCCTGGGCGTCTACCGCTGGTTCACGACCACGTTCCGGATCACGCCGCAGCTGGTGCAGGTGCGCAGCGGCCTGGTCAACCGGAGGACCCTGACCGTCCCCCTGGACCGCGTCCGCACGGTCGACGTGACGGCGCCGTTCCTGCACCGTCTCCTCGGCCTGGCCCGGGTCAGCGTGGGCACCGGCCAGTCGGACCGCCGCAACGACTCGCTGCGGCTGGATGCGCTCGGAGCTGAGGAGGCCGACCGGCTGGCGGGTGAGCTGCTCCACCGGCAGCGACAGGTGGCGGCGGAGGAGGCGGCACCGACCGGTCTGCCGGCTCCGCCCGAAGTGGCTTTAGGAGCGCCGGCCGCCGGCGCCACCGCCGCCCGCGCCGCCGCCGCCGGCGCAACCGACCTCGCGCACTTCGATCCCGCCTGGATCCGATTCGGGCCCTTCACGCTCTCGGGCCTGGTCACGGTGCTGGTCGTCCTCGGCTTCGTCAGTCGCTACATCTCCTACATCCACGTCCAGATCCTGCCCGGGGTGCGCGCGGCCGAGCAGCGCGCCGCACAAGGTGGGCTGATCGCGATCGTCGTGGTCGCCGCGCTTCTTCTGATCCTGGTCGTCGTGCTCCTCTCCACCATCGGCTACCTGGTCGCTTTCTGGGGCTTCCGTCTCAGCCGGCAGGCGGAGGGGACGCTGCAGGTGCGCCGGGGCTTGATCACCACCCGCTCCGTCACCATCGAGGAGCGGCGCCTGCGGGGCATCGAGATCTCGGAGCCGCTGCTGCTGCGGGCGGTGCGGGGCGCCCGCTGCATCGCGATCACGACCGGGCTGCGGGTCGGACGTGGCGCCGACCGGGGTGGGTCAGTGCTGCTGCCGCCCGCCCCGCGGGAGGTGGCCCTGCGGGTCGCCGGTGAGGTGATCCGGGACCCCCGGCCGGTGGGGACTCCGCTCCGCCGCCACGGGCCGGCGGCCACGCGGCGGCGGTTCACACGCGCGCTGCTGGTGGGTGCCATCCTCTGCGCGCTGCTCATCCTGGGGGAATACCTGGTCGGCCTCGGTGTGGAGTTCTGGATCGCCTCGCTGGTCATCCTCCCGCTGGCGGCCCTGCTGGCCTGGGACCGCGGGCGCTCACTCGGTCACACCGTGCGGGACCGCTGGCTGGTGGTCCGCATCGGATCCCTGATCCGCCGCACCAGCATCGTGAACTGCGACGGCGTGATCGGGTGGGACCTGCACCAGAGCTTCTTTCAGCGCCGGCTGGGCCTGCTCACCCTCTCCGCCACCACCGCCGCCGGGCGTCAGCGGTACACGGCCCAGGACGTCTCAGTGGAGGAGGCGCTGGCGACGTGCGAGCAAGGGCTGCCCGGACTCCTCCACCCCTTCCTGGTCGCGAGGGATCAGCCCTCCTCGCTCGGGCCTAGGATGGTGAGCCCAGAAGCATGAGCGCGACCGTCAACGACCTCACGTTCCAGGCCGCCACCGTCAACGGATCGGGAAGTCAGTCGGCCAACCTGGTGCTGACCCGCGCGATCTTCGCCATGGGGATCCCGGTCGCACCCAAGAACGTTTTCCCGTCCAACATCGAGGGACTGCCCACCTGGTACCAGCTGCGGGTCTCGCCACAGGGGTATCAGGCACGGAAGGGAGATCCCGACATCATCGTGGCGCTCAACCCCCAGACCTGGCGCGACGATCTCGAGACACTTCCGCCGGGCGGGGTGGTGGTGCACGAGGCCGCCTACTCGACGGCGGATGTGCGCAGCGACCTCAACTACTATCCGGTGCCGTTCGCGAAGCTGGCCAAGAGCAGGATCACGAACGACGCCCTGCGCAAACAGCTCACCAACATGCTCTACGTGGGGGTGGTCGGCGGTCTTCTCGGCATCCCGCTCGAGGACCTGGTGCACGGGGTGCACCGGACGTTTCCCACCAAACCCAAGGCGTGGCAGTCGAACGAGGACGCAATCACGGTCGGGTTTGAGTACTGGAAAGAGAACTTCGCCGACCGGCCGTGCGGGCTGCGGCTGGAGGCGGTGCCGGGCGGGACGGACGGGCTGGTGCTGCTGGAAGGCAACCAGGCGGCGGCGCTGGGGTGCCTGATGGGCGGCTGCACGGTCGCCGCCTGGTACCCCATCACTCCCTCCTCCAGTCTGTGCGAGAACCTGATCGCCTACGCCAACCGGTTCCGGCGTGACCCCGAGACGGGCGAGTCCCGGATCGCCATCGTGCAGGCGGAGGACGAGCTGGCGGCGCTGGGCATGGCGATCGGTGCCGGGTGGACCGGAGCCCGGGCGATGACCTCGACCAGCGGCCCCGGGCTCTCGCTGATGGCCGAGTTCAGCGGCTTCGGGTACTACGCCGAGGTGCCGGTGGTCGTCTTCGATATCCAGCGCATCGGCCCCTCCACCGGCCTCCCCACCCGGACCTCCCAGGCCGACCTCGCCTTCGCCCACACCATCTCGCACGGTGACACCCGGCACCCGGTGCTGCTGCCGGCCACGGTGGCCGAGGTCTACGAGTTCGCGCAGCGGGCGTTCGACCTTGCCGACCGGCTGCAGACACCGGTCTTCGTGCTCTCCGACCTCGACCTGGGCATGAACCTCTGGATGTCGCCCCCCCTCTCCTACCCGGAGCAGCCCTTCGACCGGGGCAAGGTCCTCTCGGTGGAGGATCTGGATCGCCTCGGTGGCGAGTGGGGCCGCTACCGCGACGTGGACGGAGACGGTATCCCCTACCGCACGCTGCCGGGGACGGAGCACGACGCGGCCGGGTACTTCACCCGCGGGTCCGGCCATGACCCCGATGCCCGCTACACCGAGGGTGCCGAGGCCTACGCGGCCAACATGGACCGGCTGGCCCGGAAGTTGAGGCACGCGGAGCACCTCCTGCCCGAGCCGGTCACTGACGACGCCGGCGGACCCGGCGTGGGGCTGATCGCGTTCGGAAGCACCGAGCACGCGATCAAAGAGGCGCGCGATCTGCTGGCGGCACGCGGCATGGCGGCCGACTACCTGCGGGTCCGCTCCCTCCCCCTGCACGCGTCGGTAACCGCCTTCGTCGAGGCTCACGAGCGGGTCTACGTGGTGGAGCAGAACCGCGACGGGCAGCTCTACGACCTGGTGCGGCTGGCCCTGCCCGGGGCGCTGGTCGACCGGGTCCGTTCCATCCGCAACTACGATGGGCAACCGATCACCGCCGAGACGATCACCCGCCCACTCTCCGAGCTTGAGGTCACCCTGGTATGAGCACTGCCGTCAACCACATCGGACTCCCGCGCCTCGCCTACAAGGGCGCGGCCACCACACTCTGCGCGGGCTGCGGCCACAACTCCATCACCAACCACCTGATCAAGGCGCTGTTCGAGCTCGGCGTGGAGCCGCACCGGCTGGCCAAGATGTCCGGCATCGGGTGCTCCTCCAAGGCGACCGCCTACTTCGTCGATCGCGCGCACGGCATGAACGCCGTCCACGGGCGGATGCCGTCCACCACCACCGGGGCGCATGTCGGCAACCGAAACCTGATCATGATCGGGATCTCGGGCGACGGTGACACCGTCTCGATCGGACTCGGCCAGTTCATGCACCTGATGCGGCGCAACGTCGACTGCACCTATCTGATCGAGGACAACGGAACCTACGGGCTGACCAAGGGACAGTTCTCCGCCACCGCCGACGTCGGCTCCACCCAGAAGCGGGGGGCGCCCAACCCCTACCGGCCGATCGACCCGTGTGCGGTCGCCCTCTCCCTCGGCTGCTCGTTCGTGGCCCGTTCGTTCAGCGGCGACGGCAAGCAGCTGGTGCCGCTGCTCAAGGCCGCCATCGCCCACCGCGGGACGGCGATGCTGGACATCGTCTCCCCCTGCGTCACGTTCAACGACCACGACGGCTCCACCAAGAGCTACAGCTGGGTCAAGGACCACGAGGAGCAGATCCAGGACGTCTCGTTCATCCCCTACTTCGAGGAGATCGAGGTCGACTACGAGCCCGGGGAGTCGACGGTGGTGGAGCTGCACGACGGCTCCCACCTGCGCCTGCACAAGCTGGCCGAGGACCACGACCCCTCGGATCGCCTGGGTGCGCTGTCGATGATCGAGCGGTCGCGGGAGGATGGGCACCTGGTGACGGGGCTGCTCTACGTCGACGAGTCGGCGTCCGACTTCGCGACCGTGGAGAAGTTGCCCCAGCGGCCGCTGCACGAGTTCGGCGAGGAGGAGCTGCGCCCGTCGCGGGAGGCGTTCGCGGCCCTCATGTCGGAGCTCAGTTAGGGGGCCACATAACGCGCGTTTCTGCACAGCCCGGGGCAAAAACGCCGCGCGTAGCCCCTATATGTGCAGAAACGGCCCTTACCAGAGAGCGCGCAGGGCGTCGACGCTGGCGCTGACCACTCGGGAGGCCTCCCCGCGCTCGATGTTCGTGTTGGTGATCCCGTAGGCCCATCGGAACCGATCCTGGTCCAGGATGTCGTCGAGCGCTGCCCCGGCGATGCGGTCCAGATCCTCGGGCAGAGGGAGGTAGCCGTGGCTCCCGTTGCAGTACCCCAGCGGGATCGTGATCCCAAACGGACTCCCTGAGCGGATCTGGACTCCGAGCCCGTTGAACGGCTCGAACGGATTCCCGACCAGCCCCACGTCGCCGATCCGGAGCGCCTGGACCTCGACTGCCACCAGCTGTCCTTCCCGCTGCTTGATGGAGCGGAGCGTCTGCGCCGCCAGCCGTTGGTAGTGGAGTGGAAAGCGCTGGGCCGAGTCCATGGTGTGGAGGTCGTCCAACCACACCCTCGGGTACTCGGGCTCCGTCTCCCGGGAGAGCCTGTCGACCGCGGCATCGATCTGGGCGAGCGACCAGGGCAAACGCCGCGAGGCGAGCGAGATCTGCTGCGCGTGGGCACCCAGGGCGCACGCGGTCTGCGTTTCGATGCCATCCGCCGCCGCCACCGCGGCCGTGCCCAACGCCGCACCCAGCCGATCGCGGTTGGCGAAGGTCATGGGCAGCGACTCCGGGTTGCCGAACCAGTAGTTCCAGGGTGCGACGTCACCGGCGCACCCCTGCAGAAAGAGCGCTGTCACACCCGGAACCTGCTGCTCCACCGTGCGCCGCAGCGCGCCGGGAAAGTCGGCGTTCCAAAGCAGCGTCTGCCCGCCCATCGTGATCGCGTGGCACCCGAACGCGACCACGATGGCGATCGGCTCCCCCGACTCGGTATCGACGCGGATGACGCTCAGCGTGTCGTCGACCTTCGCCTCCGGCAGCACCCGGTTGGTCGAGACCCCCTTCACTGGTTCCGCCGCCGCCCCCACACGCGCCGGCGCCCGCGCCTGCTGCGCCGCGTACGCCGTGCCGGCGATGAGATCCGGAAGGGCCGCGCGGTAGCCGTCGAAGCCCGGGCGGTCGACCAGCGCCGCGATCGGCTGGTCCCGCGTCATGCTGGGCGCGCTGTGGTTGTGGGCGGCGTTGATCAGCACGTGGTCGCCGGGGATGCCGGTCAGCTGCTGGATGCGGTGCTGGATCTCCCCACCCAGGCGCTCGTCCACGAAGACCAGGTCGACGGTCACGATTGCGACCCGCACCACCCCGTCGTCGAGCACCAGAGTCCGGGCCTCCAGCGGGTCGTGCGTCCCCTCGGCGAGGCCGGTGCGCAGCCCCCAGCAGCCGTGCGGGACGCCACAGGGAGGGGTGATGTCGGCGGTGCCGGTCCCCGCCAGCAGGCCCATCTCAGGCCACCTCCTGGGCGAGCAGCGACGCCCGATCGGCGGCCTGGCCGATGACGCAGACGCACTCGCCCCGCTCGGTGGGTGCCGGTGCCCGCAGCGCGCACGCCACGCCGGCGGCCTTCGCTACCACATCGACCGGAGGCCCCACCAGGTCGTCCAGCCGGTGGATGCGTGCCACGACCTGTCCCTTCTCGACCCCCTCGCCCAGCTCGATCAGATGCTCGGCAAGACCGGTGGCGGGGGCCATCAGGTAGTCCTCGGGATCGGTCGCGCGCAACAAGGTTGTCGGCGGCAGCCCGGCCCCGCCACGGGTTCGAACGTCGCCCTCCAGCACACCGAGGTGCCGCAGCACGTTGACCAGCCCCTCGTAGGCCAGCCGGTGGGTGGCGGCCGGAACCGCGCCCCCGCCGCCCAGCTCGGCACCGACCACGATCTTGCCCTGGGCCTCGGCTTCGTTGACGAAGAGCCCGGTGCCCGCGACGTCGATGTACGCGACCGACCAGTCCGCGTTCCAGGCCAGCATGGCGTCGACCATCGCGGCCCGCTGCGTGGGATCCGGCACCAGGTGCACCTCCGACCACTGAAGGCAGCGAAGTGAGCGGCCCCCCGAGTGCAGGTCGATGAGCGCGTCACAGCGTGGGAGCACGGTTCGGGTCAGGTAGTCGGCGAGGATCTCGGCGGGGCTGCCATCGGGCGAGCCCGGGAACACCCGGTTGAAGTTCTCCCCTGTGGGCCAGCTGCGTGTGAAGGCGCGCGCCGCCGGCGGGGAGAGGCAGGGAATGACGATCACGCGGCCCCGTACGTCAGGTGGCCGCAGCGACCGCGCCAGCTTGAGCGCCGCGATCTGTCCCTCGGGCTCGTCGCCGTGGTTGCCGCCGGTCACGAGCACGGTCGGGCCCTCCCCCTGAGCCACACAGACGAGCGGGATCAGCAGCTGTCCCCAGGCGCTGGTGTCGGTGGACTGCGGGATGCGCAGATCGCCCACCTGGCGCGCGGGTCCGTCGAGGTCGACGTCCGAGGTCACCGGCGAGTTCATGCCGCCTCCGTCACGATGCAGCGTGCCAGCACCTCCTCGTCGAGGTCGACGCCGATCCCGGGCGCCGTTGGGATCTCCACCATGCCGTCCCGCAGAGGAAACCGCTGCGCCACCAGCTGCCGGTTGAGCTCCGTCTCCTGCACGCAGTACTCGAAGATCTCGGCCTCCTCCATCGCCGCCAGGACGTGGAGGCTCGCCGCCTTGATGATGCCGGTGCTCCAGGAGTGCGTCACACAGCGCCGCCCCCGCTGCCGGGCGAGCTCGGCGATGCGGAGGCACTCCGAGATCCCGCCCGCCCGCGTCACGTCCGGCTGTACGACCTCTACCCCGCCCTGGTCGATGAGGCGCTCGAAGTCGGCCAGCGTGGTCTCCTCCTCACCAGCCGCGATCGGGGTGTCGACCGCCGCCACCAGCGCCCGGTACTTCGCGTAGTCGTCGGGCATGAACGGCTCCTCGATCCAGAACAGGTCGTACCGGCCCATCCGGCGCGCGCGCTGGATGGCGTCGCGAGGGCCGCTCCAGCCGTTGCCGATGTCGATCAGGAGGTCGAACTCCGGCCCCCCTGCCTCCCGGGCGGCGGCGACCAGCGCCACGTCCCGATCGGCGTCCTGGCCGAGCGGACCCCAGCCCAGCTTGACCGCTCCGAACCCGGCCTCGCGCTGCGCCTCCACCACCCGGCGCACCTCGGCGGGAGTCTCCGGCATCAGCGTGCTGGCGTAGGCGCGGATCCAGGTCCGGCGGGCGCCACCGAGCAGCTCGTGGACCGGCTTGCCGGCCGCCTTCCCGGCCAGGTCCCAGAGCGCGATCTCGAGTCCGCTGATCGCATGCAGGACCACGCCCCGCCGGCCGAAGTAGAGCGATCCCTCGTACATCCGGCGCCAGAGCCGGCCGATCTCGAGGGGATTCTGGCCCACCAGGAGCGCGCGCAGGCCGTTGGCGATCTTGTGCGACGCCGGCGCCTGGATGACGGCCTTGGCCACGCTGGGGATGGAGTCGACCTCGCCCACCCCGGTGATTCCGGCGTCGGTGTGGATGCGCACCACGAGAGCGTCCTGACTGCCGTCGGCCGCGGTGGTGTCGCGGGCGCCCGGCTGGCGCAGCATCAGCGCCTCGACGTCGGTGATGACCATGGGCTCCATCCTCCTCTGAGCAGCCTGAGCGCGGGCGAGCGCCAAAGTGTCCGCAGTCTGGCGCTACAACGCGCGGGGTAGGGCCGGAGTGCGGACACTTTGTCACTTGCGGCGCCTCGCGAGCGTCTCAGCTGAGCCGGCCGCGGGCGAGTAGCGGGATGACCCGCTCGACCCTGCCGTCCCGCAACCCGACGAACTCATCGTGGCGAAAGGTGGTGGTGTCGCTGTAGTCGGGGATGAGTTCGACCCGTTGTCCGACACGCAGGTCGGGTGCGTCCGCTCCCAACCTGAGGGAGCCGTGCTCGGCCGACAGCCCTGTCACGCTCACGTCGTCCAGGCCGACCGGACAGGGCATGACGCCATTGCGGCTCGAGAGGGCCTTGAACCCGGCGTCGATGATGGCGCGATCCCGGCTTGGGCGGCTTGTGACCATCGCGAGCACGGTGAGCGCGAATTCGAAACCTTCCTCAGAGAGGTGACAGGCGCTGGCATAGAAGAGATCCATGAGGCAGGCCCCACCGGCCTCGATCTCGGTTATCCCTGCCATCCTCGCGGTCGCGGTGTAGCTGCCGGACCCTCCGCACGAGACGATGCCGACCTCGATTCCATCTCTCTCGAGGAGTTTGCGTGTCGCCGTCAGCCGGCCGACCGACTCGCGCACGGCCGCTTCCTTCTTCGCCGCCGGCCAGAGGGTGATGACCTGCCCCTCCCATGCCTGGAGTCCGGCGAAACGGACGCCCTGGCGGCGCTGGATCGAGCGTGCCAGGCCTCGGGCCGGAGTGCCCGGTGCCACGCCGGCACGGTGCATTCCGATGTCCACCTCGACCAGAAGCGGGATCTCGACCCCAGCCGCGACCCCGGCCGCAGCGGCCAGCTCGACGTGGTCGTCGCTGTCGGCGCAGACGAAGACTTGGGCCCGCTCCTCGAGCCGCGCGACGCGGTCGAGCTTGGCCCGGCTGCCAAGCTCGTTCGCGATCAGCACGCTCGGGATCCCATGCTCGACCATGACCTCGGCCTCACTGACCTTGGCGCAGGTCACGCCGATCGCCCCCAGCTCGAGCTGACGGGCCGCGATATATGGCGACTTGTGTGCCTTGGAGTGCGGTCGCCAGGCAACGCCCGCGGCCTTCAGCGCGCCGGCCAGGCGAGTCGCGTTGCGCTCGAATCGATCCAGGTCGAGCAGAAGCGCCGGGGTATCGAGCTGGTCCTTCTCCGACCCCACCATGCGCCTAATCCCGCACTGGCTGCGCGGACGGACGCTCCAGCCCCAGCAGCGACAACGAATCGCGGTGGATGATGTCCTCGATCGCCTCCTCGGGCACCCTCGGCAAGCCGGTACCGGCGACGGGCCCGTTCACCGCGCGCAGCCCGTCGATCGTCTCCTTGGGCGTGATGATCGGGTAGTCGGAGCCCAGCAGCAGCTTGTGGAGCACGCTCCACTCGGTCGCCAGCCGCATCCCGTTGTAGAAGGACCAGGGCCGGTAGTAGAGCGCCGAGATGTCGGCGTACACGTTCGGGTGCTTGCGGATCACGACCACGGTGTCTGCCTGCCAGGGATGGCCCATGTGGGCCATCACGATCCGCAGCTCCGGGTGCCGGATCGCGATCTGGTCCACGGTCAGTGGGTGGGCGTAGTGCAAGGGAGCGTTCTGGACCGGCGACGCTCCTTGGTGGAACAGCACTGGGAGGCCGCGCCGCTCGGCTTCTGCGTAAATCGCGTCCGCCTCGTTCGAGAGCGGGTCAAAGTTCTGGTAGTTGGGTCCGAGTTTGACCCCCTTCAGGTGCAGGTCCTCGACCGCCCGCTCGAACTCCTCCAGGGCCCCTGGTACCAGTGGGTGGACGGAGAGGAAGCCGATCCGGCGGTCGGGGGCGTCGGCCACGAACTCCGCGGTCGAGTCGTTGATCCGCGCGGGGTCGGCGGGCAGCAGGGTGTCCCGGCCCGGGTCCTGGGTGGCGATGTTGAAGACGACCGACACCTCGACGCCCGCCTCCCTCGCGGCCGCGTCGTACTCGGCGTAGGTCACCGTCGTCTTCGCCCACCGGTCGGGCCGGTTCACCTTGCTCCAGGACTCCTCAGAGGCCGGCACCTCCGTGCGGTGCGTCGGCGTGTGGGTATGGATGTCGACGATCACCGGGTTCCTCCCTGAGGTGGGTGTTGAGGGTGGGCGCCGAGAGATCGGGCGTCCAGGTGGTTCAGATGCAAGGCGCCGCTGCGGAGCGGAAGGAGCGCGTCGTTACTCGTGACTGAGCACCGTAAAGCGGCAACGCCGCTCCGTGGGGTAGAGGTGGGCCGCATGGGCGTTCGAGATCCGGTGACCATCCTCGACATCCACCTACACGCGGTACCGCGCCACCCGCTCCGGGTCCAGTTCGACACCGAGCCCGGGCCCGCTCGGCGGGACGGCCCTGGTGGCGGTGACGTCGAGCGGCTCGGTCAGGAGCATGTCCTCGTAGAAGAGCCAGCTCAGGATGTCGCAGGGAAAGGTCTCCGGCGAGCCGCGCGGCAACACCATCCCGAGATGGATCATGGCGGCGCTGGCGACGCCCATCTCCAGGTTGCTCCCTACGGTGCAGGCGAGTCCGGCGGCGTAGGCCAGCTGGCCCACGTGCCTGGCCGTGCTCAGGCCGCCGCCGCTCCCGACGTAGATGGAGAACGCATCGGCGGCGCCGGCTCGGGCCACCGCCATCGCGTCGAAGACCGTGTTCACGCTCTCGTCGGCCAGGATCGGCACCGGGCTGTGCCGCCGCACCGAGGCCAGCTGCGCGACGTCGTCGGGCGCCACGGGTTGCTCCACGAAGAAGACGTCGTATTCCTGAAGGCGGCGCACCGCCTCCAGCGCCACCCAGGGCGACCAGCCGCCGTTGGCGTCGACGCCAAGGCGCACGTCGGGACCGATCGCGGCGCGCACCGCGGCGACCCGGGCCAGGTCGGTGGCGAGGTCGCCGCCCACCTTCACCTTCATCGCGGTGTAGCCCCGGCTGACCGCCCAGGCGGCGATCTCGGCGGCCCGCTCGGGAGGACGGCCGGAGACGGAGAACTTGGTCGGCACGGCGTCGCGCTGAGCCCCACCCCAAAGCCGGTAAAGGGGGAGTCCCGCCACCTTGCCGGCCAGGTCCCAGAGCGCCATCTCCAGGCCCGCGCGCGTGAACGGGTTGTTCGCGACCCGCCGCTCCATCGCCGTGCTCAGCCGGGCAACCTCCAGAGGGTCCTGCCCCACCAGCAGGGGCTCCAGGAAAGAGTGGATCAGGTGCGCCGCGGTGACCTGGTCCTCCCCACTCCAGCCCGGCGTGCACGAGACCTCGCCAAGCCCACTCAGGCCCTCGTCGGTGGCGATGCGAACGAAGAGGAAAGGAGACTCGGTGTGGCCCCCACGAGCGCCGATCACGGCCAGGCCGGGGTCGATCGGGACGCGCACGGGGATCGTCTCGACCCCGAGGATCTTCACCGCGCTCAGGCCTGCTCTCGGCGCCGCAGGACGGTGCGCACCGCCCGCTCGGTGGCCGTCACCAGCCGCTCCACGTCCGCCTCCGTGTGCGCGTAGGAAAAGTGGCTCCGCTTCAGGTTCAGCGGCAGCTCGAGGACGCCTTCCTGCAGCTGTTCTCGCCGGTACGCGCAGAAGAGGTCGGCGTCGTTGGCGAGCAGGTCGTCGTAGGAGACCGGTGGCTCCTGCAGGAAGTAGGTCACGAACACCGAGCCGTAGCCGCTGACCACCGCCGGCACGTCGAGCCGGTCGAAGACCTCGGTGAGGCCGCGCCGCGCGAGGTCGCCGAGCCGGAACAGGTACTCATGCACCGGCTCGCGCTGCAGCTTGCGGATCGTGGCGAGGGCCGCGGCCACCATCGCGGGATGCCCGTTGAAGGTACCCGCGAACCACGCAGGCCGGCCCGGGGTGGTGCTGAACTGGTCCATCAGGTCGGCACGCCCGCCGACCGCGGAGATGGGCCAGCCGTTGGCCATGGCCTTGCCCAGCGTCGTCAGGTCGGGAGTCACGCCCGCGATCTCCTGGTAGCCGCCCAGTCCATGCCGGAACCCGGTGATGACCTCGTCGAAGATGAGCACCGCGCCGTGCCGGGTGGCGAGCTCGCGGAGGCGTTTCAGGAAGCCTGGCTGCGGCAGCAGCGCCCCCACGTTGTGAGGGATCGGCTCCAGGATGATGGCCGCCACCTGATCCGGATGGGCCTCGAGCACCTGCTCCACCGCGGAGGCGTCGTTGAACGGAAGCACGAGGGTGGCGTCCACGACCTCGGGCAGGATGCCGCCGGAGAGCACGTCCTTGGTGCCGACGCGCTCGGGCCGCGAGATGACGTTCATCGCCACCGAGTCGTGCCAGCCGTGGTAGCAGCCCTGGAACTTGATCACGTACCGCCGCCCGGTGACGGTGCGAGCGAGGCGGAGCGCATGGAAGGTCGCCTCGCTGCCGGTCATGGTCAGCAGCACCCGCTCGAGCGAAGGCACCAGTTCACAGAGCTTGTCGGCCAGCTCGATCTCGACGTCCGTGACGCCCAGGCCGGGGTTGTCCAGCCGGGAGCCCACCTCGGCCACCGACCGGTCGACGTCGGGATCGCAGTGGCCGAGCAGCGGCGGTCCGAAAGCGGCGTGGAAGTCGAGGTAGGTTCGCCCGTCCGCGTCGGTCACCGTGCCGCCGCTTGTCCGCGTGAAGACAAGCCCTTCCAACCCCGGGACTTGCCGCTGCCCGCTGTTGACCCCTCCCGGGATGAAGCGCTCGGCACGCTCGGCCAGGGCGTTGGAGGGCGCCGGGTGCGGGATCATCCTCGGCACCCGGCCCGCGGCTCCTGCGATCGCGCTCTCATCCTGCTACCTCCCTTCACCGGTGATCCGACCAAGGCGCCGTGCGGCTGCTCCCGGGCTCTCGTGCCATCCTAGCTACATAGCAGCCAGGCTGCGGACTTTGCTGTCGCCGGCGTCTCCCTCCACCACTGGGAGCCAGTAGCGGTAGGAGGTCCGCTCGTATCCGAGGGCCGCGTAGAAGGCGTGGGCAGCCTCGCGCTCGGGCGTGAGCGCGCTCGTCAACTCGACCCCGTCACAGCCCGACTCCCGAGCCACCCTGGCGGCCTCACCCATCAGCCGCCGGCCGGCACCGGCACGCCGAAAGCCGGGTGCCACCACCATCGCCGTCACGTGCAACGCGGGTTTCGCGTGGCCGAGGTAGAGCGATCGCATCAAGGCCACGAGGCCCGCGGGCCGTGCGCCGACGAACGCGAGCAGAACGCGCTCCACGCCTCGCTCCAGGCGCCGGGCCGCTTCCTCGGCGTCTACGCCCTGGGCTCCGAGCTCCGTCAGCAGCTCCGCGACCGCCGGTGCATCCGACGCCAGGGCGTCGCGCACCGTGACCTCAGACCGCATCAACGGCCCGCCGCCCCGGCGGCGAGGGGAGCCTCCAGGAAACGATCCAGCACGTTCCGCGTGACCCTCCCCACCACCGGGTCGACGAGGATGCTGGAAGACCAGGTGATGGAGCCGACCGAGAACACGCAGCCGCCGCTCGCGGTCTCCCGGATCACCATCTCAGCACCTCCTCCGTCGACGTTGCACCCCTTGGCCAGCAGGTGCGTGCCGGCCGGCGTGCTCTGGTTCATCTTGTCCGTCTCGTGCCCCGACGCCCCGCCCGGGCACCGCTCATGCAGGCTCGCCGCGCCGAACTGCTGCCCGGGCACGAGCCCGGTGCCCCCGAAGACCCAGTGGCCGGGGTCGATGACCTCGTATGGAGCTGAGGTCATGGCCCCGGCCTCCGTGAAGGTGACGCCGAGGAAAGAGGCCGGCGAGCGGAAGGTCCGGTGCATGCGTGAGTCGTGCGGACCGTCCGGCTCGGGGTCCTCGGTCAGGAAGCGGAGGCGATCGCGATCGACGAACTCGACCTCGCAGTCGAGCCCATTCCCGCCCAGATACAGGAGGTGGCCCCCGTCCTCTTCGAGCCATGTCTGGAGCCTGTCCATCATCACGCGTGACCAGTACTCCGGGTGGGTGTTGAGGATCACGACCGGGTAGTCGGCCGGGTTCAAGGTGCCGTCGTGCAGCTGGGCTTCGGCGTAGAGGTCGTAGCCGATCCCCTCGCGCTCCAGCCAGGCCAGGAAGCGCCACTCGGCCGGGGCCATGGCACAGGTCATGCGGCCCCGGATCGGATCGGTGGGTCGCTCGCCCCGGCGGACCTGGTTCTCCGGCTCGGGACGCTCGAACGAGAGCGGGGGGTAGGCATCGTCCGGCGCGGCGTGCTCGCTGAAGGTCCCGTCAAGGTAGCGCGGGAGGTCGTGACGGGCGACGACGGTCGGGATCTCGGGGAGTCCGGCCGCGTTGACGTAGTTGCTGCGCCCTCCGAACCGGTTGTAGGCGTTCCAGGTGTTGGTGGCCGCGAGCACCGCGACCCGCGCGGAGGGGCGGGCGGGCGCAACCACCCAGGGGAAGGCGAACCAGCGGCCGGATTCGGTCTCCGCGTGGAAGTAGTAGAGGCCGGAACGCTCGGGGGCCGGCACCGCCGGTCGGTACCCGGGGTTGGCGTAGCCCAGCCGGTTCCACCCCACCCCCACCTGGGTGTAGTCGCCGTCGGGGGTGACCTGGACCATGGCCCGAGGCCCGTGCTCATCCCACCAGCCGATCAGGCGCTCCTCGGTGGCCTCGGCTCCGTACCGCCAGAGGCCGAGCCGGTATGCCTCGGGGCTGTGCATGCGCGGCTCCCCGGGCTCACCGGCGCGAGCCCACTTGGGCCAGACGTAGCCGAGGAGGGTGTCGGAAAGCAGCCGGAACTGGTGCGGCGACTCACCCAGCCGGGCCTCCACGCGTTTGGTCCCGTACCCGGGCGCGGCCAGCGTGACCTGGTAGGTCCCGGGCGTGATGTCAGCCACCAGAGCGCCGCTCGCGCTGGACCGCAGCTGCACCCGGGTCGGGCCATCCACCAGCTCGACCGCCACGTCCGCCAGCGCGAGGTAGCGCTCGTCGCTGACGTATCCGATCAACCCCATCTCGTCACCTCCGCACCCGTCATCGCTCTTTGGGGTCCAGCCAATCGCGAAGACCGTCGCCGAGCAGGTTGAAGCCCAGCACCACGGCCACGATCGCCGCTCCCGGGAAGATGGCCATCCAGGGATCGAGGACCATGAATCCGCGAGCCTCGTTGAGCATGCTGCCCCAGTCGGCTTCGGGAGGCTGGATCCCGAGACCGAGGAAGCTGAGTGTCGCCGCCGCCAGCACCGCTCCGCCGAAGTACACGCTGGTCAGCACGATCAGTGGGGCGAGCACGTTGGGCAGGAGGTGCCGGCGGATCACGTGCCGGCCCGACGAGCCGAGCGCGCGCGACGCCTCCACGAACGGCAGGCCCAGCACCGACAGCGCGCTGCCGCGGACGACCCGGGCGAAGGCCGGCGAGTAGACCACGCCGACCGCGATCATGGCGCTGATCCGGCCCGGGCCCAGCAGGCCCGCAATCAGGATGGCGAGCACAAGCCAGGGAATCGCGAACAGGATGTCGACGATCCGCATCAGGACGGCGTCCAGCGCGCCCCGCCACCAGGCTGCCGCGAGTCCCATCGTGGTCCCCGCGATGAGCGCGATGCCGACGGCGATCAGGCCCACCTCCATGGACACCTGGGCACCATGGAGCAGCCTCGCCAGCGTGTCCCGGCCCAGGTCGTCGGTTCCCAGCGGGTTCTCCCGATTGGGCCCGAGCAGACGGTCATAGGCTTGACCATTGGGGTCGGTCCGCCACAAAAGAGGACCAAGCAGCGCGGCGAGCATGTTGAGACCGATGATGACGGCGCCGACGAGTCCGATCGGTGTGATCTTGCCCCGTCGCCAGCCTGCGCCCGCGACCGGCAGCTCCGCCGGTATCTGCGCTGCTTCAACGACCGATTCCAGCTGGCTCATGGCTCGTGCATCCGCGGGTCGATGAATCCGTAGGCGAGGTCGACGAGCAGGTTCACGAGCACGAAGATGAAGGCGACGATGATGGCGGTCACCTCGATCACGGGGTAGTCCCGGGTGTAGACAGCCTGCAGCAGGGTGTAGCCCATGCCAGGCAGGCCGAACATCACCTCGATCACGGTGGCGCCGCTGAGAAGGCTTCCAACCTCGAACCCGATCACCGTGAGGACTGGGATCAGCGCGTTGCGCAACGCGTGTCTGAAGATGACGCGGCGGCGGCGGGCGCCTTTGGCCCAGGCCGTGCGCACGAAGTCCTCGTGAAGCACCTCGCGCATGCTGGTCCGCGTCATGCGCATCACGATCGCCATCGGGTAGAGGGAGATCGCGATCGCCGGGATGAAGACCTCGTCGAGGTTCTGGAGCGGATTCTTGAACACGGGGGTCCAGAGCACGGGCGGGATCCAGTGCACGATCAGCGAGGTCCCGAGCAGGATCAGCGTCGCCAGCCAGAAGTTGGGCACCGCAACGCCGGCGATCCCGGCGATACGCGCCACGAAGTCGGTGACGGTATTGGGACGGACCGCCGAGACGACTCCCAGCGGGATGCCGACCGCGACCGCCAGCAGGCCGGCGAGCAGGGCCAGCTCGAACGTGATTGGGAGGGCGCTGAGCAGGATCTCCGACACCGGGCGCCCGCTCACCAGCGAGTTCCCGAGGTTGCCGGTGACCAGGCCCTTGACCAGATTCCAGTACTGGACCGGCAGGGGCGCGTCAAGCCCGAGGGACCGGCGGATCGCCTCCCGCTTGGCCGCGCTCACACCGACGTCACCGCTCAGCATCGCCGTCACCACGTCACCCGGCAGCAGCCGGACCATCCCGAAGACGAGCACCGACATGCCGAACAGCGTGGGGATGACGAGCAGTACCCGCCGGCCCGCTCCCTGCAGCACTATAGAGCTCTCCAGGCGCTAGCCGTTGTTGACCCAGGCCGTGATCAGCCCTCGCAGGAGGGTGTCGTACCCCACCTTCATGTCCTGCACGCGGTCGCGGACGACGTAGAAGTTCATCGGGTTGACGAGGGGCATCACCGGCCATTCCGTGAGCACGATCTCCTGCATCTTCGTGTAGACCTGCCTGCGCTTGGCGGTGTTGGTGGTGGTCATCGCCTGGCCGCGCAGGTCCATCAGCCGCGAGCTGTCGTACCCGCCGCTGGTGCCGTACCAGGCCTTGTAGATCGAGCCCGCCGGATCGAAGTCGGTGAAGAACTCGCTCGGGTCCCCGCGGAAGCCCCGGCCGGTGGACTGCCACTCGAAGTTGCCCTTCGCGTTGTTGGCGCCGAAGGTGGCGATCTCCTGAGGCACGACCGTGACGTCGATGTTGATCTTCGCCAGCTGAGCCTTGATGACCTGCGCCGTCTGGGTGTATGAGGCGGGCGACGAAATCGATTGCAGCTGGACCGGGAAGCCCTGCGCATGCCCGGCCTGCCCCATCAGCCTCTTGGCGCCGGCGAGGTCGTACTTCTCCCACTTGGACTTGAGCTCCGCGGGTGCGATCGCCCAGCTCCCGTACCCGGCCGGAATCTTGCTCGTGTAGACCGCGTCGCCGCCGTAGACCTTGTTGATGATGTCCTGACGATTGATCGCCTTGTTGACCGCCTGCCGCACGCGGACGTCGTCCCAGGGCTTGCCGTCCCCCTTGACGGTGATCTCCATCTCGGCGAACCCGGCGCTGAGGCCCTTCAGCACCTTGAGTGCCTTGAACCCCGCGACCGAACGGGCGCCATCGGAGGTGATGTTGTTGGAGCCATCGATGGCCCCCGACTGGAGTGCGGCGATGGTGGTCTGCTCGTCGGACAGGACCTTCAGAGTCAGGTTGTCGAGGTAGGGGCGCGAGGAGTCCCAGTACTCGGTGTTGCGCACCAGCGTGGTGTGGTCGTTGGGCACATATTCCGTGACCTTGAAGGGCCCGGTACCGTCCTCGTGCGTCCTGGGATCGATGCGCTCGTACAGGCCGTTGGGGATGATGTGCGAGTAGACGTTCCAGGCGAAGTAGCCGACCACGGTGGTATCCGGCTGGCTGAGCGACAGCTTCACCGTGTACTGGTCGACCGCCTCGACGTTGGCGATCTTGGGGTAGTAGGCGCTCACGCTGCCCGGCGCCGGCGGGTTCTTCTGCATCGCGAGCGAATACACGACGTCGTCGGAACCGAAAGGCTTGCCGCTGTGGAACTTGACACCCTTGCGCAGATGGAAGATGTAGGTCAGATCGTCCGGGGTCTCCCATGACGCGGCCAGCGCCGGCTGGATGTTCATGTTCTGGTCGTACCTGGCCAGGGACTCGTAGGCCAGCGAGGTCACCCAGTAGTTGCTGGTGTTGGTCATGCCCAACGGCACCAGGTTCACCGGGTCCTCGGGGATGGCCCACGTCAGACTGCCACCGCGCTTCGGCTTGGCCCCGAACACGTCGCCGCCGTACGTCCGGCGTACTCCCCAGGGCGCGGCCAGTGCCAGACCTCCAAAGGCGCCGGCTTGTAGCGCCTCGCGACGGTTGATCCGCCGCCCCCACGGTCCTACCGTGTTGCCGCCCTTGCGCCTCATGTCAGCTACGCCTCCTGTTCTCGAGCCTCTCCGTCCCCCGGACGCAGAGCCGGTCAGCCGCCGTGCGCGCCGTGGTGAGCGGTCGGATCGTAACAGCGTGGCTGCTATGTTGCCAAGCATCGAATTGCTGTCGCTGCCGGGGCACGCCGCCCCGGGCGAGGACCTGGCTGCCTAGCAGCTATGGACTGCTAGAATGCGCCCGCGATGCAACTGGAGCCGGCCCAGGACATACGCGACGCCAACGGACGGGCGAGCCGATCCGGGCGACTCAAGCGGGAGCGCCTGAGCGATCAGTTGATCGTGGAGCTGCTGGCCGATATCGTGTCCGGCGTCTACGCCCAGGGCGCGCCTTTCGCTTCGGAAGGTGAGATGGTCGAACGCTTCTCCATCAGCCGCGTGGTGGCCCGCGAGTCCCTGCGGATGCTCGGTTCGATCAACGTGATCGCCGCGCAGCAGGGGCGCCGGGCGGTGGTCAGGCCCTGGAGCGAGTGGGACCTCTTCTCACCCCTCGTCTCCCAGGCCTTCCAGCACACCGCTCCCCCGCCGGACCTCCTGGTGCAGCTGTACGACACCCGCGGCATCGTGGAAGGCGGCGCGGCGGCCTTGAGCGCGCTCAGCTCATCGCGCGAGCAGGCGGCCCGGATTCAGGAGATCGCCGGCGAGCTGGGAGAGCTGAGCGGGCGGCGCGTCGAGGCAGAGCGTTTCCTGGCCCTCGATCGCGCGTTTCATGAGGCGGTCGCCCAGGCGGCCGGCAACGTGCCGCTACGGGCGCTCCTGGAGAGCCTCTTCGCTCTGACACGCCGGCAGTGGAGCCTGGGCGGTATTCGCCTTCAGCGGCAGACTCTGCCGACGGTGGCAGCCCAGCACCAGGCGGTGGCAGCGGCGATCATGGCGGGGGATGCTCCGACCGCGCGCAAAGCGATGGAGGAGCACATCGCC
Organism: Candidatus Dormiibacterota bacterium; assembly: GCA_963790575.1. Lineage (GTDB taxonomy): Bacteria > Chloroflexota > Dormibacteria > Dormibacterales > Dormibacteraceae > CAVTSA01. Next base: position 109,565 of record CAWBPD010000030.1, read on the forward strand.
TGGGCCAAGTCGAACGACACCGGACGGCCGTAGGACGGGGAGGGAGGCAACATGCTGCTGGTGGATGCACATCTCGACCTGGGGTGGAACGCGCTCGGGTGGGATCGGGATCTGACCCAGGAAGTCGCGACGATTCGCACGCAGGAGGCCGGCACGGCCGGGAAGGGTCGGGCTTTGGGGACCGTCTCGCTGCCCGAACTCAGGCGGGGACGAGTCGCCCTCTGCGTCGCCACGACCGTCGCGCGTTCGACCGGCACCCCGGTCGCGGGAGTGGATTACCGCTCGGCCGCCCAGGCACACGGCTCCGCACAGGGGCAGCTGGAGTACTACCGGGCGCTCGAGAAGCTGGGCCTGGTGCGCGTGATCACGCAGCCTCAGGCACTGTCCGATCTGATCACGGCCTGGAACGGTTGGGAGCAGGGGGGTGCAACGTCCGAGCCGCCGCTCATCGGCTTTGTGCTGAGCATGGAGAGCGCGGACCCCGTCCTCTCGCCGGGCGACCTGGGAGAGTGGCACAGCGTCGGAGTGCGCCTGATCGGACCTGCTCACTTCGGGCCTGGGCGCTACGCGGGCGGCACCGGTGTCGAGACCGGTCTCACCGCGATGGGCCGGGAGCTGCTTGGCGAGATGGACGCCCTCGGCATCGGCCTCGACGTGACGCACCTCTCGGACCGCGCGTTCTGGGAGGCGCTGGACCTCTTCGCGGGAGCCGTCATCGCGAGCCACAACAACTGCCGCGCTCTGGTGTCGCATCAGCGCCAGCTGGACGACGACCAGCTGCGAGCCTTGATCGAGCGGGACGCCGTTGTCGGTTCGGCCCTGGACGCGTGGATGCTGCAGCCGGGATGGGTGCGGGGGCATTCCAGCAACCGGGAGCTGGGGCTGGAACGCATCTGCGACCACATTGACCACGTCTGTCAGCTGGCCGGCGACTCGCGGCATGCGGCCATCGGAACCGACCTCGACGGGGGGTTCGGACGGGAGCAGAGTCCGGCCGACCTGGACACGGTGGGCGACGTCCAGCGGGTCGACGGTTTCCTGCGGGCGCGGGGGTACTCGGAAACAGACGTGGCTGCGATCCTCCACGGCAACTGGCTGCGCGTCTTCGACCGTGTCCTCGCGGGCCGGACGGCCTCGGTCGCGGGCTGATCCCGCCGGGGCTGCTCAGCGCTGCGCCGCGGCGGCGCGCACAGCGCGTGTCGCCGCCTCTGTCAGGAGGTCGAGAGCGCCGCGCCCGAACGGTGTCTGCCAGACCTGATAGAGATCCGCCTCATGGTCGTAAGCACCGGCCGGCGGCAGGTAGCCATGGCTGGGTCCGCCGGCCAGGTTGAGGACCAGGACCGGGTTGCCCTCGACCGCGGCGCGCACCTCGCGCTGAAAGAGGGAGTAGGCCTCATCCGGCTGCGCGACCAGGAAAGCGTCACCGATGCGCCAGATCCGGAGCGCGACCGCCGCACTCTGCCCCGGAAGGGATGCCAGCAAGAGAGCGCGGCGATGTTCGCGCTCAAGCCGGACGCGGCCGTCCAAAGTCCGCCAGCCGGCGGTTATGCGATCGATCGTGGCCCGGTCTTTGAGCGGTAGCTCGACCGCCGGCGACGACGATTGGAGCGTGCTCGAGGCTTGCGCAGCTTCGCGCTGCCAGATCGCGAGCGTGGCGCCTGACTCCAGCGGTCCCTCGTACCTGAGCGCAGTTGCCGGCGGTAGCAAGTTGGAGAGCGCCGCCAGCGCGGACCAACCCAAAGTGCGTCCGTTGCGGTCGGCGACGGCGACATCTCCGGAATAGCTCTCGCGCGGTCCCAGCTCGCCCGAAGCCCCTTGCAGGAAAAGACACGGGGCGCCGACGGCCCCCTCCACCACCTCGCGCGCGGCACCGACGAAATCCGGCGACAGCTGCCGGTTGAGGGGTCCCAGCGTGGTCGGGTGGCAGGCGTAGTTGAGCACGGTCGCCAGCAGCGCGCCCCCCGCGTCGATGACGCGACCCACCAGCAGCGTGGTGCCCGGGCGGCCATCGGGATTGAACCCGCAGACGTGCTGGGAGCCGTCGAAGAAGTCACGGTCGCACGCCAGTTCACACGTGCCGGTGGCCCAGGTGATGACGGCCGGAACGCGCGAGTCGATCGCCTCCGTGCAGGCGGCCGCCGCCGCCCCCTGCAGGCGCCCCACGTAGCCCGCGATCAGCGAACCGCCGGGCTTGTCGGGATCCTCAGACGACAGTGAGGGTCCGGAGTGCGTGTGCGACATCGCCACGATGAGCCGGTCGGGAGAGAGTCCGATGGCATCGGTGACGGCGCCGACCAGGGCGCGTTCGTCCGCGGCCGATCGCCACCAGCCGAGGTCCAGGCCGAGCAGCACGAGCGGCGGTTCCTCCCCCTGGCTCAGTGCGAGCGCGGTCGCGAGCAACGGGCGGTGGATCCCCTCGGCGGTGTCGTGCAGCGCGGCTCCCCAGTTTCGTGCGTAGATCCCGACCGGGGGTGTGATGTCGCGTCGCCCAATCCCGACCCGGCCCCGGAAAGCCGGCTCTGCCACTTGTCGCGCCATCTGGTCTCCTCCTCCCCGCGTGGTGTCCCTTTCTGCGCATCCGGCCCTAAAACGGCGTGCGTAGGGCCTGTCAGTAGAGAAAGGGCTGAATGCGCCGCGAGGAATTGTCCCACGGCGCGAGTGGTGGCCTGCGTGTTCCTGGCGCGCGGGCTCGGGGGTCAGAAGCCACATGGTATGTGGGCCTGACGGAGCTTTCTCCGCAATCCGGCCCTAAAACGGCGCTGACAACGCCCCGCGTAGGGACGGTTTGTGCAGAAACGGCCGCTCACCGCACCTCGCGCAGTGACACAAGCATCACGGAGTTGGAGGGGAGCAGCATCTGACAGCGGAAGTCGCCGTCCACTATCACCCTCCGTTCCTCCAGGGGCATCAGCTCACCCTGGTGCGACAGCCGGTCCTTCAAGTGGTCGTCAATACGGAGGGCCCGCAGAACACGAGGTCCTTCGCCCGCGGCGGCGAACCTGATCGACGCCACCACACTCGGGTGGCCCAGCTGCCAGTTGGCCAGGAGCAGAGAGCAACCCTCCTGCTCGCGACCGGCGATCGCGGCAACGTCCCCGGCGCCTGACACCACCACTCTCTCGCTGCCAAGCTTCGCCAGCATCTGCAGCAGGTAGTACGACGGCCGGGGTCTCCCATCCAGCCCGATCAACCCCATCCGGTGGGGCATTTCGTTCCAGTGCTCGGTCATCCCTCGGATGCCGGCATCGGAAAAGAAGGTTCGAAACTCAGAAGGGTCGCAGACCAGATCAGAGACGTGGTAGTAGAAGGACCAGTGGAGGCCCTTGTCCAACATGGCGACGATGACCGCCGCCACCTGTGCGGCGCTTCCCGGATCATGGGCCAGGTCCTCCACGGACACCGGCGGAAACGCCTTGTTCCACTCCGTGACCATCAGCTCCGGCCGTGGGTCGAGCCCTGCGATCAGCCGGTTGGCCTCGTCGATGGCACCGCCCTGGCGGAGCGGGTCGCCGTCGTACAGGTGCCAGGAGACGAAGTCCAGCCGTGTTCGCCGCCGGCGACAGAGCTCGACAAAGCCCGGTAGAGGCTCCTGGCTGGGGTCGCCTGCCAGGGCAGGGCCTCCCACCTGAAGGTCCCGCCGGACGCTCAGGATCGCCTCGGTGGTCGCCGAGTAGAACTCCCAGTACTCAGCCGGGTCCTGAATCAGGAAGGGCGATCCGCCCCGCTCCCCGATGTTGGTCTCGTTCCCCACCTCCCAGTGCGATACCAGGCGCCTCTCGACCGAATACCGCTGCACGACCGCACGCACCAGATCCTGCCACCGACCCATCTCGGTCGGGCGCCAGACCTTGTCGTCCACCACGGGAAAGAGCGCCGGCGGCTTCATCGTCAGGGCGGCGACCACATGGCCGCCCAGGTCCCCGACGGAGGTCATGTAGGCATCGAGCTTTGTCCAGTCCGATGCCTCTGGGGGAGGTCTCAGCCCGAAGAACTCCTGGATGAAGATCCGCACCAGACGAGGGCGCAGCAACCGGATCTGGTCGGTCACCGGCGAAGGCAGCGGATCCGAGTTGACCCCTCCTATGCCGACCGTATGCCGCCACGTCTCCAGCGGTCCAACCGGGTGTGGTGCGTCGACGGTGATCTCCCTTCGCGGGAGATCCATCAACTCGGTCTCCTTCCGAGTCCGGATCTGCACTATCGCACCTCATACGATTGGGCCGCCAGGGCGTGGTCCCGGCTCAAATCGAACGTCTGGCGCCCGAAATTGACGATGACCTCAGTCCCATCCCGGTAGGCCGTCCTGGTCACGGTGCGAGCGTCATCCAGGAAGGTGTGATCGATCATCTCCAGGTGGGCTGTGCGCTGGTGCAGGTCGGCCACCGGAAGGGCCTCCCGCAGCAGGCGCTGCGTCACCCGATCCTCCCAGGTCACCCAGCGTGACTCGACCGGTGGAGCCGGCCGCCGGATGACGGGGAAGTACCCCATGACCGGTGAGATGGTCGGAGGATTGCCTGCCATCACGTCATAGAGAAGCTTCTGTCGTGACCAATCCCCGCCGAAGTAGCTGGGATTGTATGGGTCGTATTCCCAGCAGTACGACACGACCGCCTCGTGGTAGATCAGCCCGAGGAGCGGGACGTGGAACGACGGCATTGGGATGCCGGTCTCGAGGTCCCGCCTGGGGTTGCTGGAACAGAAGTCGTAAACGTCGAAGGCCCAATCGCAACCTCCCTCGGATCCGATCACCTTGCCCCATGACGCCACCTCCAGCAACCTCTCTCTTCGCGACTCCCGATCCCCTCCTCGCGTCATGGGATGACGGTCGTCCCAGCACTCAAAGAGCGGCTTCGCAGTCGTGGTGTCGAAGTGGAAAGCGTCGTACGCCTGCATCCGATCTCGCAGAAGGCGCTGCTTGTCGCGCAGGACGCGCGAGCACCCGAGCCAGAACTCGAAGTTTTGATTGAACCAGCCTTCCGCGGGATGGGAACGGGACGCCGGAACGGGCTCACCGCGATACTCCGAATGGGACTCACCCCCGACGGTTCTTCACACTACGTCGTAGTCGTAAACGGGGAGGAGATCTGGGGGAGGGGTTTAACAACCTGTGGGCTCGTGGAGAACTACTGCGGGGTGCCTCAGGTACCGCTGAGAGCGGCTCACAGCGCGGGGGTGCGCGGCCTTCTGAGGAGAACGGCAGCGGCTCCGGCTCTCCGTGGGCGGCTGGCACGCGAGGCGGCCCAGAGGATGCTCAGAGAGGCGATGCAACCCCCACCTATGGCGTTCACTTTCGGCGGCCAGGCTCACCAGATCACCTCCTGCCAGAGCAGTTAGGGGACGGCGACAGGCTCGCCGCAGTGGGGGCATTCGCCGCACAGGCCGAGCCTGCGCATGAAGGTGGAGCAGTCAGGGCAGCGCTATTCGCCCACGGCCCGCAGTCCGCAGCGGTCGCACTCGTAGACGGTGAGCGGTTTGCGTGGCCGTCTGGCGGGGACGCTGAGCGCGGCGGTGCGGCCTGACGCCGTCGCCGGTAAGTGGCGACTCGGCAGGCGTCGGAGCAGTACTTCTGACGTCCGGAGGGCGGGAAGAGGCGCTGGCAGAGAGGGCAGGCTATCGTAACGGCATCGTAACGCGACGGGGATCGGGGTTCGATCCAGGACTCATGACTTCGGGCCCTTCCGGCCCGGCGCAGGCTCTGGCGGAGTCGCCAGGACTCGCTCCCAGTCTCGATGATATGGGCTCCGAAGGTGAGCCGGTCGACCGCCGCCTTGCAAAGGCGGGCGTCAGCGAAGACGCGTGTCCACTCGCCGAAGGGCAGGTTGATGGTGACGATGATGCTGGCCACCTCGTTGCGCTCGGCGAGGACCTGGAAGAGCAGCTCGGCACCGGTCTCCGAGGTCTGGACGTAGCCCAGTTCATCAAGCACCAGGAGCTCGATCTCGGCGTAGCGACGGACGACGCGTGAGAGTTAGTGCTCGTACTGAGCCTCCTGCAGTTCGTTGACCAGGGCGGCCACGGTGGTGAAGCGAACCCGGCGTCCCTGGTAACAGGCGACGATGCCGAGGGCGGTCGCCAGATGGCTCTTGCCTGCCGCTGTCGCCGATCAGGACGACGTTCTCGCTGTGTTCGACGTACTCGCCTTTGGCCAGCTGATGCAGCTCGGCGGCGTTGACCGCCGACTCCTCGAACTGGAAGTCCTCCAGACGCTTGCGGTGAGGGAAGTGGGCATCGAGGAGCCGACGCTGGGCTCGCCGCTCAGCGCGGGCGTCGAGCTCCAGCTACAGCAGGTGTGCCAGGTAGTCGCGGTGCGGTGTGCCATCACGGCCGCCTGGTCGGCGAGCTCGGCAAAACGGGTGCCGACGATGGGCAGACGGAGCTCTTAGTCTTGCGGCGACGAGTGCGTCAACCGCGCGTGGAGCTGGTTCTTCATCCTTGTACTCCCAGGAGTTGGTCGTAAGGATCGAGGCTCGGCGCCGGACGCTAGTAAGCGTCCAACTCGCGAGATAGAGCACTGTCAGATGCTGCTCGCCTTCCATGGCGCGACGGACCAGGACCGCGACCGCCCGGCTGTAGATGGCGCCGGCGGCCAGGGCACCGCCGACCGCCTGGTGGACGACCTCGGCCGGATAGCGGCGATGAAGCAGGAGCACGTCCACCATCTGATGGGCGACGGCGACTCGCCAAGGCGCTCTTTCAGCGTGTAGAAGAGAGTCGTGTAGGCTCCAGGCCAGCGTCCTGACTCCTGCGCCTGGCGCAGCGGCAGGCTGCGCAGGAACGCCTGAGGCTTGTGCTTGAGCACCCCAGGTAGTGGTCGAGGTCGAGGCGCTCACTGCCCGCCTCCCAGCAGCGCTCCCAGCGCGCGATCTGCTCGCGCCGCCGAAGACGAGCACGAGATAGGAGCTCAGCTCCACGCGCACCAGACGCCGGCGAAGCGCGAGGGCACCGAGTAGCGCACCCGTTCGACCGACACCCTTGACTTCTCGTCGACGCGAACTGGTACAAGTACTCTACCGTGCAGAAGGGCTCCAACGGCAGCGGCCGCAAGATAACCGCTTCTAGCTCTTACATCACCTGCTTGATCTCCTCCTCTGGCCGGGACTCGGGCGTCATCGCGGGCACAGGAGTCGAGTGATAGGCTGCTCAGCTCAGCGAGACTGGCGCAGGACGACACCGACACTAAGTGGTTCCGCGGAAGTGACTCTGTCCGCTCTCGAGCCGCCCTTCTCGTGAGCCCCCTCGATACCTACCCGGCAGAACCGCTCTCGAACAGATATTCGAGCGCAGCTCCGCGAAGCGATCTCGCTCGATGCGGTACGACGCGCAAGACCTTCTCCACCGCTAGCGAGTGTTTGTCCATGCGCACCAGCCCGAAGACACCTCCAAAGTGGGACAGGGCGAGCACCATCGACTTAAGAACGCCTGCTGGGTCAACTTCGCTATAAAGAACGTAATTAGATTAGAGTAACACGCTCGCATCTGTAAGAACGTCACTTTGTTCTGCTCTCTCTGTATGTCGATGACTGCTTCGAAGAAGTCTACTTCTGCTTCTGCTTTCGACTCTTTGATCTGGGTAACTGTCACCTCTTTCGATTCAAACAACTCGCGCTTGCGCTAGCTTACGTACTTGCGCACGATAGACTACGACAACTCGATCTCCAGCTACCCCCGCACCCGCTCTTAGATACGATGCGCTGTGTGCCTCTGCTTGACTGTTACCCCTAGGTTAATATCGACCACCAGCACCTGTTCGATGAAGGTCTTGACCGGACTCAGCACGAGCGCTCCGCGTACCGGCACCCGGCGCTCCGACGACATTGGCGAGAGCTATGCCTGGCGCACCGTCCTGCGACTCACCCGATGCTCCCGAGCCACTCGCCTGATATACCTCGCGCACCACGTGTTCGCGCCGTATAGCCTCGAAGAGATCCACCTTTCGCATCTCCACTTCCCCTAACTCCACGTCCATCGAACACCTTAAAATGTCGAGTATCACGAGAGTCGGAAGGTGTGTCTCATTCAGAGGATCAAAACGCCCTCAGGTGGGTCCCGTTCAGAATTCCGAACCTAGCGGCTCTCCCTGTTCTGTTTTCGCCAGCCAGCTGCGATCTGGCATGCCGTCGTGCTCCAGGATGCCCTCCAGGAGCAGCCACGAGAACGCCAGGAACCCATGGTCGCGAGCGACTGTCGCAAACCCGGGCTCCTGGATGAATCGCTGGTAGTCGTTCAGCCAGGGCCCTGCCCCCGAGTTGATGAGGTCGACGGGCCCGATCAGACCACCTCTGTATCCCATCTCACGCAATCCGGTCAGGACCTGGCGGAACTTGCGCTCCGAGAAGGGGAGGTATCCGGTGAAGAAGTACGGTCCCCCGATGAGCTGAGCAACCTCCGGTCGCTCGGCGATCTTCTCGACCAGGGTTTTGAACCGCCCCTTCCTCCGAACGTATGCGCGGTACGCTTTCCCGATCGTCACGTGATCACCCCCTGGCAGCAGCGACAGCCAGATGCGCCGATAGCGCAGCTTCCCCAGGGAAGGGTTCCAAACGGGATCGATCGTGAGCGTACAGCCCGGTCGCTTGTCTATGTAGACGTCCAGGTCGTCCGGCGTCTCTGCGATGCAAAGCATGCCGGCCGATCCGACCGCGAGGCCCCAGAACGGCATGCTCAGCCCGCCCCTCCCCGTCACCGTCATGGCTGTGTGCCAGCTCTCATCCCAGGCCGGACGGTGAATCACGCCGTTGGTCAACTTCACGGGAAGCGCAGCCTCGGATACCATCGACCCGACCGGGTGCAGCGGCCCCGGAAACCGCAGGGCCGACGCCCGGGCCACCTCGTGCACGGGCGTGAGGTCAAAGGTTATGGCTGGACGACTCTCACTTACGGCAATGCCGATCGCGTACGTGTTCTCCCTCCTCCGAACCTGAGCTGTGATACGCGCCCCCTCGGCGTGGACTTGCCCGACTTGAGCACCATCCGTGCGGAGAGTCGCGCCGGCCTGGAAGGTCCAGCGTGCCTCCGACCCCAGGTCGGTGATCTCCCCGGCCAGCTCGTCCACGTGAACGGTGCATGCCACGTCGCCGTTTGCAATCCTGACCGTGTCCGGCATCCTTCCCCCCTCGGTCACCCCCACTCGCCGGCGAGTCGTCGGACCCTACGCTCTCGCCAGACCGAGCGACTCCCCAAGCCCGTGCAACACCTCGCTCTGGCGCATCCGGTCGATGGGCAGCAAGGGCAGCCTCACCTCCGGTGAATCGATAACCCCCTGGCGATGGAGCGCGAACTTCAGTATCTGCACGTAGTCTCGGTCCCCTAACTAACTATAGATATGAAAATACTATTGAGATGTCGCGCGGAGTCGCGCGTAATTCGCTGAGTTGTCAGGTGTTATATAGCTTTGGGTTGCAATAGCTTGTTGGGTGAGTAGCTCTGTGTTTCCTCGCTGATTTGCTAGATCTCGGAGATGATCTGCTGAGGCGATGATGTTTGTCGACGGCCTGCTGGTAGATAGCGTTCTGTGTCGCTGATGCGACGAGTGATGGTGCGACCGTAGCTATAGCGACTCTATTGCCAGTAGGGCTCATGCAGTTGCGAGGGGTCGGCTGGCAGCGTAGCCGGGTGCCCCGCAGTGGGTGTGACGGCGGACAAGGCTTCCCTTCTGCAGAAAGCCGAGATAGACCAGCTGCCGAGCCAGATCGCGCTGACGCTGCCGGAGTTGCTGCAAGCGATCGCCGCTCTGGGTCACGACCTTCCATGGTAGCGCTTGACCTGTCACGAGAGCTGATGACAGAATGCCTTCAGGAGCTGACCAAGCACGCCGGCCAGGTCGAGACGCTCTGGGAGGTTGTGTTGTCGCAGCTCCTGCAGGACTTGCCCTCAGACTGGCTCGGCTGGACGAGGCGTTGGACGACTCGGAGATACTGCGACGCTTCGAGCAGCACTGGGGACGGGACAACCTCAGGTCGGCCGGCCCAGCATCGCCATGGCCACCTACCTGCGGATGATGCTGCTCAAGCAGCGTCACGGTTGGGGCTACGAGCGGCTAGTCGGCCAAGCGCGGACTCCTTCCAGCTACGGCGCTTCTGCCGCATCTCGATCATGAACGAGGTCCCCGACGAGTACACCATCCGCAAGCTGACGCGACGGCTGGGGACAGAGCTGGTCGAGGACCTGACGCGATCGGTGGTGAGCCTGGCGATCAGCGAGCGCGGCTTCAAGGTGCGTGCGATGCGCTGCGACTCCACGGTGCAGGAGTCGGACGTTCGTTACCCGACCGACTGCGGGCTCGCCGCCGACGCCGTGCGCGTGCTCGCCGACCGCGGACGCAAGCTGCGAGCGATGATCCCCGGCCTGACCAGGCGGGTTCGCGACCGGAGCCGGGCAGCGGCTCGTCGGGTGCGTGGTCTCAACCGCAGCCTGAGAGGGCGGACGGGAGAGGCCAAGCAGGAGGTGCAGCGGCTGACGGAGGAGGTGGCTGGGTTGGCCCGGGCCTCCGTGGGCCAGGCCCGGCGCCTGCTCGTAGAGGTCAAGGAGGCGACCCGTGGCCAGCGCCTGCGGCGGCGGGAGCAGCGGGCGATCAGCGAGTTGGAGGAGATGATCGGGCTCAGCGCAAAGGTGGTGGAGCAGATCCGCCAGCGCTTTGCCGGGGAGCCGATCAGCGACCGCCTGGTCTCCCTCTTCGACCCCGCGGCAAGACCCATTCGGAAGGGCAAGAAGGCCAAGCCGAATGAGTTCGGCGAGATCGTACAGTACACCGAGCTCACTCCCAACACTCGCCGCGGTGCCCGCGGTCTGCTGCTGCCGCCGCAGGTGGCAGTCGGCAACCCGCACGAGAACGTGCTGCTGCCGCAAACGGTAGCCGAGTTGACGGCGCTGGAGCTGAGGCCGGTGGAGGCTGCGTTCGATCAGGGGTACACGAGAAAGGCGACCACCGCCGCCATGGAACCGGTCGGCAGCACAGTCTTCATCGCCGGCAGCCGGGGGAACCGAGGATCGCGTCGGACCCGCAAGCGCCTGGCTGGTTATCGCGTCGGCTGTGAAGGCCGCATCGCTCACCTCAAACGCGAGTACGGTGCCGGACGCTCCCGGTTGAAAGGCGACCAAGGCGCGAAGATCTGGGCTGGGTGGTCAGCCCTCGCCTACGACTTCGACACCCTGGCTCGGCTCCCGGTCAAGGCGCCGCCTGCTCCCAGCGCCTGACCACGGAGCCCCCGCGGGATCCACGTAGCCGCGCCAGCCGGCGTACCCGTAGCCGATCCTCGCTCCTCACCATGGAACGAGACGATTCGACCCCCGCGCTCAACAACGTGTTCAGCCGCGCTCAGGCCGAGAGTCGTTCTTCCGGAGGAAGTAACTAAACTAACGCCAGGTGGACGAAGGGCATCAACTCTCGATAGGTCGCCATCGCCGCGTCACTGTTGCCCTCCTGAAATGGGCCCATAGGCGAGCCGTCGCCTCTGGATAGATCATCGACAGGCCGACCATGGCGCCGTCAGCACCTCTTGCGAGCATGTGCCAGAGCACCGCGTCCTCGCCGGCGAACACCCGGAGTCTTGACTCGCGTCTCAGCGTAAGCACCTTCTCGGGACGCGGGTCCGTCACCTTCACGTACGTCACAGCGGGCACTGCTTCGTGCAGAGCCAGCATGTCGGGCACCGACAGCTCCAACCCGCTCACCTGCGGATTGTCGTAGAGGCAGAGGGGCAAACTCGTGCAAGACGCGATGCCGCCGGCGAATTCGCGGAGCATCGACTGAGAGATCGCGTAGTAGGAAGGAGCCAAGAACACAGCCAGGTCTGCGCCGGCCGCCCGAGCTGCCTCGGCAAGCGCCTGGCAGTGGGGAAGAGCATTGTCGGAGACTACCACTGCAAGAACGTGGCCGTCCGGCTTTCGTGCGGCAACGACCTCAAGCACCTGGATTCGTTCACTTAAGGAGAGGCTCGAGGACTCCCCGACGCTCCCACCGACCAGGTACCCGTCGACGTAGGGTGAAAGGTGGTCGACGAGTCGCTCGAGGCTCCGGACATCGATCTGTCCTTCCTTCAATGGAGTGACAAGTGGGGGAATCAACCCCCTTATTGGTTTCGTCATCTGGCCATCGCCCTGGTCGGCCCCCCATGGCTACGTCAAAGATAGTCCGGGCACCGGAGTGGCGCTGAAGCGGCGCCTCGCCGGACTCCGCCCACGTTCCGGATACTGAACCATGGTCCGGGATTATGGACGGGCCGCCACCACCTCGTCAAGCCCTTCTGCGCAGTGAGGAGCGGCCCGCGCCGTCCGCGATGGCGACCCGTCGGCCGGCCCAGGTGGTGGGCCCGAGCCCCGCGTCGCCTCAGTCACACTCTGGGGCACCGGCCCTCGTGCGTGTATGCTCGGTTCAGAATGCTGAACCCGGAGCCCACTCCATCGCGAAGCCGCCGCGCCAGACCCGGCGAAGAGGATTCAGCTCGAGCCGGGCGGCCGTCCGCTGGGGACGGTGCCGCTCCTCGATCTCCGGCGGTCGAGAAGGCACTCAGCATCCTGGAGCTGCTGAGCACGAAGTCAGAGGGTCTCCGAATCACCGAGGTGGCAGGAGCTCTCGGTCTACCGAAGAGCAGCACCTATGTTGCCCTGGAGGCACTCCGATCGCGTGGATTCGTGCATCGCGAGGGGGGCCAGTACCGCCTCGGATTGAAGGTCTTTGAGATCGCGTACAGACTGATCAACAACTCCGAGATACGACAGGTGGCCAATGCACATCTGCGCCGTCTGAGTCAAGCAACGGGCCTTACTTCACACCTCGCCATGCTTGACGGTAACGACGTTGTCTATGTGGATCGGGTGGATGGCGCCGGGTTTGTCAAATTCGACACCTACGTGGGTAAGCGAGCCTCAGTCAATCTGACTGCCGTTGGAAAGGCGATCGCAGCTTATCTGGACGACGACCGCCTAGACGAAATCGTGCGCGTGACATTTCGACGAGGCACGGCGAGCGCGGCGGCATTGCCCTTCGAATTCAAGTCTCAGCTGCAGAGGGTTCGTGAGCTGGGGTTCGCGGTCGACGATGAGGAAGACGTGCCTGGCGTGTATTGCGTGGCAGCTCCTGTGCGCGGGGCAGACGGAGATCAGGTCATCGCGTCCATCGGCGTCATCGGCTTGAAGCGTGATCTGCCCGCGGACGGGCTGGCCCAATTGGGTGCTCAGATGAAAGACGCCGCGCAAGACATCTCCCGCCAGCTGGGGTACCACGGCAGGTGGGAGACGGCGGACCTCCGGTGATCCACCTTAGAGGAACCGGCTGAACGGACTCCGGCGCCGGGCGTGGCCCACCGTCGATGGAGGTGTGGCACCACTGCTCAGGGTTCGACCCTGGATCTTCCTCGACGAGCCTGCCGACCGAGCGGGAAGCTTGACACCCGTCGGGGGCATTTCTATACTCCTCGAACGCCGGTTCAGGATCCTGAACTATAGGCGTGGATGGGAGAGCGTTGAACAGTGCCCGCAGAGGGCAGGAGGCAAAAGATGTCCGACCAGAAGGCCTTCGCCGGCGACCGGCGGATGGATCGCAGGGCGTTCCTGGGTGCGGTGGCGGCGGCCGGAGTGGTGGCAGCCTGTGGCTCGGCCTCACCCGCGGCCACCCAGGGGCCGGCCACCCTGACCTTCTGGAAGCCACCGGGGGAACCGACGGTGGACCAGGAGAACGCGTTCTACAGTCAGCTGAACGCAAAGTACAAGAAGGCTCACCCGAAGATAACCATCAACCACCTCACGGTGCCCTGGGCGGATGCTTCGACGAAGTACACTGCGGCTTTCAGCAGTTCTTCGCCGCCTGACGTGTCTTATCAAATTCTCCCTTGGGTCAACCAATTCGGTACGGCAGGTGCCCTTGACACAGTGAGCTCGAATGACTCAACGCTGGGGAGCTACCTCAAGGGCATCCCGAGCAATGTGCTCAACTCTGCGAAGGATCCCAAGGGCAACTACTATGGAGTCCCCTACTATACGAGTCACTTCACCCTGGCGATCAACCAGGACATCTGGAAGAAGGCGGGTAGCCCCAAGGTACCCACAACCTACGCGGAGATGGCTCCGTTCGCCAAGCAGCTGACTTTCGACGAGAGCGGCCGTCAGCTCGGACAGCCTGGTTTCGACAAGTCTCGAATCGCCACCTACGGGATGGCGTGGCCCGGGGACTGGACCATTTCAGTCAACTACCTTTACAATTACTTCTGGGCGTACGGGACCGACTACATCTCGAAAGACAAGAAGGACATCGGATTCAACAATTCGGCCGGACGCGCCGCGCTCAACGTCATGAAGGAGATGGTCGATTCCGGCGCGACGACGCCGATGAACCTCTATACCGATCCCAATGCCTGGGCGGCGCTTCTGCCGGCAGGAAAGGTCGGTATGGCGTGGACCTCACCAATCTCGCCGCAGACCATGCAGTCGTACCCGAGCGCGCAACTGCAGGTCCTCAACCTACCCTCCGGTCCGGCAGGCCGATACATCGTGGGCGGTGTCGGCTTTCTTTGCGTGGCCAAGAAGACCAGGTATCCGAACCAAGCCTTCGAATACATCAAGTTCCTGGTCGAGGACGCCAACGTCAAGTCCTACCTGCGCTCGACGTTGCTGTTCCCGGTCAAGAGCCTGGGTGCCAATCTCTATCAAGGCGCCGTCGATCCGAGGCTGGCGACGTTCCTGGACGACGCTCAGAAGCAGTCGAACGACATCCGGCTCACCCGCGTGCTCCCCTACAGTCCGGACGAATATCTGATCGGGGAGATCAACAACTTCCTGCTCGGCGGCGTCAGCCTCGACTCCATGCTGCAAGCAGCCTCGAGCCAGATCCAGATCATGGCCAGGAATGCGGGAGTCAAGTAGATTCGTCGGACGCGCGGGGACTGTCGTCTCGCACGCACCGGGGAAGCTACGAACCCGTCGACCCAGGACGCTGGAGGGCCTCAACGCCCTCCTCTTCTTGGGGCCGAAGGGTCTGTTGTTCGCCGCGTTCGTCATCATCCCCTTCGGCTACACGTTCATCCTGATCTTCGAAGACGGGAACCTTCTGCGTGGCTTCACGTTCGTTGGGCTGCAGAACTTCGGAACGCTGATGCAGGATTCCCTGTTCTGGCAGACGCTCGAACATACGGGCCTTTACATGCTGGTTGCTCTGCCCCTCTCCATCACCGTGCCGCTGGCGATTGCGGTCCTCCTCACCAGCACTCTTTCGGGGCTCAGGGTCTACCGCACCATCATCTACATGCCCTCCCTCCTGTCCATTGTCGCCACCGGCCTGGTCTGGCAGATCATGATCGATCCCAGCGAAGGGCCTGTCTATCACCTCTTCAACGTGCTCCTCCGGCTCCACATCCCCTGGCTGAACAGCGGCGCGTTCGCGCTGGTGTTCATCGCCTTGATCAGCGTCTGGAGCTCTCTCGGATTTCTGTCCATCATCTTTGTCGCTGCCATCAACGAGATACCTCCGACGCTTTCCGAGGCAGCAGCGATCGACGGCGCCAATGCCTGGGACATCTTCTGGTGGGTCAAGCTGCCACTCCTCCGACCGGTCATTCAACTGGTGCTGGTGCTGGTCACCGTTTGGTCGATCCAGGTGTTCGACGTGGTCTACGTATTGACTCAGGGCGGTCCCGGCACCGCCACCTACACGGTCATGTGGTACGTCTACCAGAACGTGTTCGGATCCGGTTCGGTGGGTTATGCCGCAGCCATGGGAGTGTTGATTCTTCTGATCACGCTGGCCATGTCGATCGCGTATATCCGGGGGCTCCGCGTCGAGGGGACGGCCCATGAATAGGGCACTGCGACAGGCTCCCCTCCATCTCTGCGCGACCATCGTTTGCATCATCTGTGCGGGGCCGATACTGTTTATCGTGCTCTCCTCATTTCGCGACCTCAGCGTGTACGGAAACGCCGCCCTCTCGCTGCGGGCCTGGACGCTCTCCAATTATAATGCTCTCTTGTCAACGTCCTCATTCCCACGGTGGATCTTGAACAGCCTTATCGTGAGCGGATCCGTGACCCTCTTGACCGTGGTCATCGACCTGATGGCCGGCTTCGCCTTTGCGAAGATCCGTTTTCGCGGCCGAGAGATCATGTTTCTCGTGCTGATCAGTACGATGATGCTTCCGTTCTCCATCACACTGGTGCCCACCTACTTGCTGGTCGCTCAGTACGGCCTGGTGAATACGTATCCTGGACTCATCCTGCCCCTTCTGTCGGGCCCAATCGGTGTGTACCTGTTGCGACAGTTCATCCGGGGGGTCCCCGACGCTCTTCTTGAGTCGGCGCGTATTGACGGCGCCTCGACCCCTCGAATCTTCCTCAACATCGTCGCGCCACTGTGCCTGCAGCCGGCGGCCGTGCTGGCCATCTTCACGTTTGTCGCGAGCTGGAACAACTTCCTGTGGCCCCTGCTCATCGCCCAGACGGATTCGATGAGGACCATCACCGTCGGAATCGCGACCACCAACGGGCAGTTCAGCACGAATCTGGGCAGCGAGACCGCCGGGATCGTGCTCAGTCTGGCGCCGATGCTGGTGCTGTTCCTCGTGTTCCAGCGGTGGTTCCTGCAGGGCATCGCGGCGGGTGCTCTCAAGGGATGACGACCCCGCGTGGGCGCCTCAGGGACCTGTTGATCGTCGATACCGACGTTCACATCCATGAGACCCCTCGCGCTCTCATCCCGTACTGCGACATGCCCTGGCGGGTCGCGTTGGAGGCCATAAAGGACCGGCCCGAACGGTACAACGACGGGTTCCTGTCGCTCAGCTCGGGGTTCGAGGCGGTGTTCCCGACCGGGCAGGAGACTGCCCGTATGGAAACCGAGCCGCCGGAGCTGCGGAAGCACCTGGACGAGATCGGGGTGGACGTCGCCATTCTGTTCCCGGATCAGCTTCTGTCCCTGCCCGTGCTGACCCAGGCCGACTACGCCGGCGCGGTCGCCCGCGCCTACAACGCCTGGCTGCTCGACCGCTGGGTCGCACCGGACCAGGGCTTATTCGGAGCCCTGGTGGCCTGGCCGCAAGACCCTGAGGTGGCGGCCTCTGAGATCTGCCGCCGGGGCCGCCAGTCGGGGGTGGCAGGGATTTACCTCGCCTGTGCCGGCGTCGACCCGCTCTGGGGCCATCGCCGCTACGATCCGATCTACCGAGCCGCTCAGGAGAACGACCTCCCGGTCCTGCTCCACAGCGTGAACCTGACGCACCCCGTCTTTCCGTTCAACAACCACGGTTTCGACACCTCGCTGGGCCGTCACGCCGTCAGCCACCCCTTCTCGATCATCGCGAACCTCATCCACATGATCACGACCGGCCTCCCCGTGCGCTTCCCGGCGCTGCGGGTCGGGGTCTTCGAAGCCGGGATCTCCTGGATCCCGTTCGTGATGCACAGGCTCGACAAGGAGTATGTGGAGAAGCGCCGGGAGGTTCCTTTCCTGACCGAGCGTCCCAGCCACTACCTGAAGACGCGCTTCTGGTACGCGACCCAGCCGATCGAGGAGCCGGAAGACCTGTCGGAGGTGGCAGCGATGATCGATCTCTACCACGGCGAGAACAGCACGATGTTCGCCTCCGACTGGCCGCACCACGACTTCGACCACCCATCCAAGCTCTTCCAGATCCCGCTGGCCCCGGACGTCCGTCGCAAGATCTTCGGGGGGAACGCGCTCGACCTCTTTCGAATCGACGGCGCGGGCAGACGCCGGGCGGTGGCGTCCGCGCATGCCGGGTCCTGACACCCCGCGTCGCGTCCACACCGAGCACGAGGTGGGCAAGCTGCACGACTTCCCGCCCGGCTGTCACGTCGTGGTCCGGGCCGGTCTTCGGCAGATCGGCGTCTTCAACATCCGCGGCCGGCTCTACGCCCTTCCCAATCTCTGCCCCCACCAGACCGGGCCCCTCTGCGAGACCAGACAGATGACGGGCACCATGATGGCCAGCGCCGAGTCGGACTGGCGACCGGTCTGGGTCCACGACGGCGAGATCGTCACCTGTCCCTGGCACGGGCTGGAGTATCACGTGCCGACCGGACGCTGCCTCGCCCGGCCCGAGATCAGCGTCCGCACCTACGAGGTGGTCGTCGACGGTGATGTCGTCAAGATCCGCTTCTAGGGACCACCAAGACGACCCGCTGGGCGACCTGGACCTGGAGCTCTTCGAGACTCAGGCCGAGTTGGTAATCGCCGTGGAAGGAGACGTCGACGACTGGCTGGTCCGCTTCCGAAGGACGGCGAACTTCCCGGCCCGGCAACGGGCCGAGGGCATGCTGCGCGCCTACCGGGAGCGCTGGTGACCGAAACGCACATCTCTGGACACCCCGTTGCTTCAACCACCGGCCTAGAGGGACGGGGTGCGTAGAAACGGCCGCTTACCGCACCTCGCGCAGGGCCCCCACCGAGGCGTCGACCAGGCGCGCCGCCTCCCCCGCTCGATGTTCGTGTTCGTGATCCCGTAGGCCCAGCGGAACCGGTCCTGGTCGAGCAGGTCGTCCAGGGCGATCCCGGCGATGCGGTCCAGATCGTCGGGCAGCGGAAGGTACCCATGGCTCCTGTTGCAGTAGCCCATCGGGATGGTGATCGAGAACGGGCTCTCCGAACGGATCCCGACCCCGAGCTGATTGAAGGGCTCGAACGGGTTTCCGACCAGACCCACGTCGCCCACCCGGGCGGCTCGAAGCCGCTGGACTCATGCGTGCTCCGCCGTCTCCAGTCATGCAGTGCCGGGCGCCACGTGCGCAGCGATCTGGGCATAGCGGTCTGAGACAGCCCGGAAGATGCGCATGGGGCGGTCCGGCACGAACAGGTCAACCTTCGCCACCGCTCCCCCACTCCCCCGCAGATCCCAGCCGGTCTCGACTTCGAAGTCTCCGTTCTCGAGGGCGAACCCGATCGATTCGAGATGATCGAACCCCACGTCGACCGGGAAGTCCACCGTTCCCTCCGGATCGACGAGACGCAACGTCAGACGGGCCGACAGCTTGCCTCGGAGGTGGGCCGTGAGGTCGATCGGGCCCTGCAACGGGTGGCCCTGCAGCCACTGACGGCGCGGGTGACCGGCGACCGGGCTCGACCAGACGACCTCATCGTCGATGAGAATCTGCTTCACGTGCTCGCCGGTGCCTCTCCGCCCGGCGAACACGTCGCTGTGCCAGAAGGACAGCTCCTGCCTCTTCGCGGTCGGGTCGACCGTGACCTGTTGCGAGGCCTCGGCGCACGCTCCCCGTACCGTGGAGACACCGGGCACGGCCAGGCTGAGGCGGCCCCGCCCGTACATCGCCTGGTTCTCCGACGCCACAGTGGGCGCGTCATCGAGCTGGACGCCGTAGGCCGTAACCCCCTGAATGGAGCCGTCGGCGAGGTAGCGGAGACTTCTCCCAAGAACCTCCGACACGTAGTCCTCGGTCGGAGACAGCGCCGCGTCCAGAAATCGCCCCGAGTAGACCAGTAAGACGAGGCTCAACTCTCGAGGCTTTGCCTGATCGATGATCGCATCCAGACACGCGTCGACGCTGGCCGCCACCTGCGTGTTCATGTTGTGCCCATCCAGGAACGGATACAGCAAGCCGTCCAGGAATGGGCCGTACTTATCAAGGAACTCGTGATCGGTCGCAGCACGGAGGTAGGTGCAGAGGAAAAAGGCCAGCTTCGGATTCACCGCGCGAGCCGATTTCCGGACCTGACGCACGTACTCGACCGTGAAGAAAGCCTGATTGAACTCGAAATCGTCGATCGCCCAGGCGGTGAGGTTGGGGTGCTGCAAGGACAGCGCAGCAATTGCCCGTGCCCATGCCAGATAGTCGGTCCCGAAGGGCCTCGAGCCGCGGCCGGAGGTGCAGGTCTCCGTGGGTGGCACGACATACACCCACACGTAGATCCCGGCCTCCTCGGCGGCCGCGATGAAGCCGTCACACAGGTCCTCCCAGTCGGTCGGCGAATCCCAGATCCCGAAGACGTATGTATTTACGTGCAGATCCTGCAACTTCGCGATCAGGGCCGGAGTGTCGATGTGCCGGTATCCGTCGTCTCGGGGTTCGGCCTCGCGCAAGATCGCTCCGATCGTGTTTCCGCCGCACTGCGTTGCTCTCAGGCCACCTGGTGGCACGTACCGACGTCGATCCACCGCGATCACCTTTGAGAGGGGGGAGCTGTCATCGCTCTTTGGGGTCCAGCCAGTCACGCAGTCCGTCGCCGAGCAGGTTGAAGCCCAACACCGGGAGCACGATCGCGGCACCCGGGAAGATGGCCATCCAGGGATCCAGGGTCATGAACCCGCGCGCCTCGTTGAGCATGCTCCCCAGTCGGCCTCCGGCGGCTGGCTCCCGAGTCCGAGGAAGCTCAGCGTGGCCGCCGCCAGGACCGCGCCACCGAAATAGATGCTGGTCAGCACGGGGCCGGCTGGTCCTCTTGGCTGAGCGCGACCGCGGTCGCCAGCAGCGGCCGGTGGACGCCCTCGGCGGTCTCATGCGCCGCGGCCCCCCAACCACCTGTCGCCGCGCCATCCCTTCCTCCTCCGTCCATGCGTTAAGCGGCCCTTTCTCCGCAAACCGGCCCTAAAACGGTGTGCGTAGGCCCCGTGTGTAGAGAAACGGCCGCAACGGCGCGTCAGATCCGGCACCGGCCCGGATGACCTGCGCATGATCGGGGACATGCTCGCCACGCTCGTGTCCGGCTGGTGATGCCGGGCAACCCTCGCTCTCCGGCGTTTGGGTCGTTGACTCGTGGCCTCAGCCGCATCCAGACCCCCGAAGCGGTCTTCCACCACCCGCCACTCCTCACTCCCGCGGAGAACGCACGCATGATCAACAACGCCCCCGGTTACCTCACCATCGAGCAGCGACTCCAGCGGCTGCAGGTGCGGCTCGACGAGCTCTCCTGCTGGCACGACGCGGAGACGCTGCCCCTGGCCGAGGGCTGGATCCTCGACGGGGCGCCCATCCGGCCCGGCGAGGCCTGGCCCGACCGTCACGGGGTGCACACGTTCGCCAACCCGCACCTCGAGGTCCCGCCAGCCTGGCCTCTGGAGCACGACCCGCCTCGCCCTCCACCTCGGTGGCGAGGGACTGGTCCGGCTCCGCTTCGAGAACGGCGAGGAGGAGGGATTCGGGCACGACCCCAACCACCGGCGCCATCCGCTCCTGGGGCGGACGGCGGCCCTGAGCGCGGAGGTGACGGCGCGGCTCCCGTTCGGTCAGCCGGTGCGGCACCCCGCTTTCGAGTACGCCGCACTGGTCCTGGAGGAGCCCGATCTGCCGCGTCTGCTGACGCTGTTCGACGCGATCGCCGACGTCTGCACCGAGCTGGAGCCGGAGGTGGCGGACCCGCTGCTCGCCGCCGTCGAGGAAGCGCTCACCCATCTCGACTGGCCGAGCGCCACCTTCCCCTACCTCCAGCGCATCAAGAACACCCGGCAGATGCAGGCGGTCTGGGAGCTGCCGCCGGAGCTGGAGGCGGAACCTCCCGCCGCCCCGCTCGACGCCACGCAGCGGGAGTCGGTGAAGAAGGCTCTGGCCATCCTGGAGCGGGACCTGGCGGGACTTCGCGAGCGCTACCCCAAGCGGGGTGCTCTGCTGTTGACCGGGCACGCCCACCTGGACCTGGCCTGGCTCTGGCCCCTCGCCGAGACCCGCCGCAAGGCTCGCCGCACCTCCTCCACCATGCTGGCGCTGCTTCGCCGCAACCCCCAGTTCTACTTCGACCAGTCGAGTGCCCAGTACTACGACTTCATCGACCATGACGACCCCGAGCTCTGGAATCGGATCCGAGAGCAGGTGGCGACCGGTCGCTGGGAGGGCGTCGGCGGCATGTGGCTGGAGCCGGACTGCTCGATCCCGAGCGGCGAATCGCTGAGCCGGCAGATGCTCTACGGTCAGCGCTACTTCGAGCGCCACTTCGGCCACCGGCACACGGTGGCCTGGGTTCCCGACTGCTTCGGGTTCAGCGGCGCCCTGCCGCAGCTTCTGCGGCTCGGCGGCATGGACAGCTTCTTCACCATCAAGGTCAACTGGTCGGAGACCAACAAGTTCCCCTACGACCTCTTCTGGTGGGAGGGCATCGACGGCACCCGGGTCCTCGTCCACACGCTCGACAACCCGAACAACGGCTACAACGGCCAGGCCACGCCGGCCTCCATGATCGCCACCTGGCGCAACTATCGGGGCAAGCACCTCCACTCCGAGTCGATGATGCCCCTCGGGTTCGGTGACGGAGGCGGTGGCACCACCCAGGAGATGATCGACCTGGTCAGGGCGTCCGAGCTGCTGCCGGTAGTGCCCACCACCCGGTGGGGCCGCGTGGACGAGCTGTTCACGCGCTTCCACGCCAGCGCCGCCGAGCACCCGCTGCCGGTCTGGATGGGAAACCTCTACCTCGAACTCCACCGAGGCACGTTGACCACCCAGGGACGCACCAAGCGGCTGCACCGGCAGGGCGAGCGCGGGCTGGTGGCAGCCGAGGTCGACCCGTTCACTGGTCGCCCTGAGCGGCGGTGAGATGCCGGCCAGCCTGGAGTCGGTGTGGCGGACGCTGCTGTTCAACGAATTTCACGACGTCCTCCCCGGCTCCTCCATCGACGAGGTGTACGGGGATGCGGAGGAGCAGCTGGGCGACGTCGTGAGCGCGGCCCGGACCGCACAGCGTGAGGCGGTCGAGAGTCTGCTCGAGGTGAGCGGCGCCCGGGCCGACGGCTCCGACGCGCTGCTTTTGGTCAACACCGAGCTCCGCGACCGGCCGCTCCGCGCCCTGCTGGACCGGGACCTCCTCGGCGCCCAGCCCACCGAGAGCGGGTACGTGCTCGCCACCGACGACGCCATCCCCGCCCTCGGCACCCGGGTCGCGGTCGAGGCGGCGCCGGTCCCCGGTCTCAAGGTGGGCGACCGCCACCTGGAGAACCGGCGTCTACGCGTGGAGCTGGCGGACGACGGCACCCTTCGCTCCATCTACGACAAGGCGGCGGGGCGGGAGGTCCTGGCCGGCCCCGGCAACCAGCTCTGGGCCTATGTGGACAAGCCTCGCGCCTGGGATGCCTGGGACGTGGATTCCGGCTTCCGGGACCAGGCGGAGCAGATCACGCGTCTGGAGTCGATCGGCGTCACCGAGCGCGGCCCCCACCGGGCGGCGCTCCGGATCGTGCGCCGCTTCCGGCACTCCACCATCACGCAGGAGTACCGGCTGTGGTCCAACGGCGACCGCCTCGACATCGCGACCACTCTGGATTGGCACGACCGGCGATATCTGCTCAAAGCTCGCTTCCCGTTCGCCGTCCGCGCGCCCTACGCCTCCTTCGAGACCGCCTTTGGGGTCGAGCAGCGGCCGACACACCAGAACACCTCCTGGGACG
Source organism: Candidatus Dormiibacterota bacterium (assembly GCA_963790575.1). GTDB lineage: Bacteria > Chloroflexota > Dormibacteria > Dormibacterales > Dormibacteraceae > CAVTSA01. The sequence continues at coordinate 132,892 of CAWBPD010000030.1, forward strand.
CGGCCCGGTTCGAGGTCGCCGGCCATCGCTTCGTCGACCTCTCCGAGCCGGACTACGGGGTGGCGCTGCTCAACGACGGCAAGTACGGGCACGATGTGGTCGGCTCCGAGATCGGGCTCAGCCTCCTGCGCTCGCCGGTCTACCCCGACACGCTGGCCGACGAGGGTGAGCAGTCGTTCGTGTACGCGGTCTGCCCCCATCTGGGGACCTGGCTAGAGGGCGGCGTCCTGCGCGAGGCGGAGGATCTGAACACGCCGCTGCTGACCCGCGTCTGCGGCGCGGCGGAGGCCCGCACCTGGCAGCCCCTGACCCTGGAGGGTCTGCCGGTGGCGCTGGGAGCCCTGAAGCCGCTCGAGGATGGCGGCGGGCTCGCGCTGCGCTGCTACGAGCCGCAGGGGGCCCGCGGTACGGTCCAAGCGAGCCTGCCCGAGGGCTGGACGCTGGATGGGGACCTCACCCTGCTGGAGGATCGCACCGGCGAGGTGGAGACCGCCTTCGCTCCCTTCCAGATCCGCACCTGGAGCCTGGTCAAGCGCTGACCACAAGAGTTCCACTTTCGCGTGAGAGTGGCCCTATGGAGCGCGCCATGGGGCCCCTTTCACGTGAAAGCGGGATTCGAGTGCCGCCTCAGCACTCGGTGCCGGGCGGCCAGTCGACGATCTTGCGGGCGGCGATCGCATGCGGGGTCCGGGTGCCCTGCGCAACCACGCAGCTGGGAATGACGAGGGCGGACTGGCCGCTGGGTTGGAAGAAGAGGATCCGGACGCCGGGTGGCAGCAGGATCACCTCTGGGTCACCCTGCGGCCCCTCGATCGCGATCGCCCCTCCGCCCAGGCTGAGCACCTGGCCGCTGAGCAGCACGGGACCCGGGAGCGGGGAGTGGGACACCGCCGGCGACGGAGGCGCAGCGGACCCCGACGGGCTCGGGTCGGCGGGGGGCGGCGGCGGAGGTTCGGAACCCGTGGGGCAGGTGTCGTCCACGCTGATCGTCACCATCACGGCGCTCGCCACCACGGTGCCGTTCGCGTCCCGCTCGCCCCGCGCCGCGACGCAGGAACCGGGTTCGATGGCGGCGGTGGTGACGGTGGTGACGGCGTAGATGGGCGTCGCCATGGGCGCGAACGTGACCCGCACGGTGCCCCCGGCGACCGACTCCTGCACGGTGAGCGTGGTCGCGTTCACCTGGACCAGGGAACCCTGCACCGTCACCGCCCGGGACCGATGAGGATGAGATGGCCGGTGGCTCGCCTGCGAGGCGGCGCCGCAGGCCACCATCAAGGCGCCCAGGACCGCCGCCAGCACCGGCGCCGCCGGTCCCCATCTCTCTCGCCGCACCGCTGGTTACCTCGCCCGCCCTTCCAGCAGCGTCGCGTACAAGCTCGCCGTCGCCCCGTCGAAGGCGACCAGCGTCACACGCTCCACTTTGGTGGGGGTCCCGCGCAGCGTGCTCACCGCGATCTCGGCGGCGCGCTGGCGCGGAAATCCGTAGACCCCGGTGGAGATGGCCGGGAACGCGACCGTGCGCGCGCCCACCCGATCCGCCTCGGCCAGGCTCCGCCGGTAACACGACGCCAGGAGCTCCTCTTCGCCCTCACCGCCACCTCGCCAGACCGGGCCCACGGTATGAATGACCCACCGGGCCGGCAGCCGGAACCCGGGCGTCGTCCGCGCCTCCCCGGTCGGGCACCCACCGAGGCCGCGGCAGGCGTGCAGGAGCTCGGAGCCGGCGGCGCGGTGGATCGCCCCATCGACGCCGCCTCCACCCAGCAGCGACTCGTTGGCCGCGTTGACGATCGCGTCCACTTCCAGCCTGGTGATGTCCCCGCGCCGGCTCTCGATCTCGGGCATCCCGGGGCAAGAGTACGTGCGATCCTGTCTCGAACGTGATCGCGGTCTGTGGTGAGGCGCTGATCGACATGACGCCGGCCGGTGAGGCCTTCCTACCCCGGCCCGGGGGGTCGCCCTACAACGTCGCGGTAGGACTGGGCCGTCTGGGTACGGCGGCCGGGTTCCTGGGACGTATCTCCACCGACCCCTTCGGCGCGGCCCTGGTCCGGCGCTTGACCGAGAACGGCGTCGACACCTCCCTCTGCGTGCGCGGCCCGGAGCCCACCACGCTCGCCTTCATCCTGCCCCGGCCCGGCGGCGGCGAGACCTATTCCTTCTATGCCGAGGGCAGCGCCGACCGCCTGCTTCAGCTCCAGGATCTGCCGCCCTTGCTGCCGGATGTCGAAGCCCTGCACTTCGGATCTTTCTCGCTGGTGCTGGAGCCTGGTGGCACCGCGCTGCGCGCGCTCCTGGAGCGAGAAGCCGGCCGGCGTCTGATCACGCTCGACCCCAATGTCCGGCCCTCGCTGGGGCCCCCACGCGATGTCTACCGTCCACTGCTGGAGCGCCTGGTCGCGCACGCCGACCTGGTGAAGGTCAGCGACCTCGACGCCGACTGGATCTATCCGGGTGAGCCGGTCCAGGCGGTCGCCGGCCGCTGGCTCCGGCTGGGCGCGGCCCTGGTGGTGGTCACACGCGGCCCGGGCGGCAGCTGGGCCAGCACCCAGACGGCGGCGGCCGCTGCGCCGGTGCACCCGGTGCCGGTCGTCGACACCGTGGGTGCCGGCGACGCGTTCACGAGCGGCCTGCTGGCGTGGCTGGCCTCGCACCGCCGGCTCCACCGCCAGGCGCTGCTCGGACTCGATGCGGAGGCGCTCACCGATGCGCTCGGATTCGCGGCTCTGGTCTCCGCGCTCACCTGCACCCGGGCGGGCGCTGAACCGCCGACGTCGAGCGAGGTTTCAGCGGCCGTCTGACGTGCACCCGATGGTGCACCAACGGGCCTTCTGCTGCCCCGGTTAGCACCCGATGGTGCACCAACGGGCCTTCTGCTGCGCTGGGTGGCGGAGGCGAAACGGGACCAGACCGTCCAACGCCGCGTCGAGACAACGCTCGAGCGGATCCTCGAGGACCGCGCCGGCCGCGGCTAGGAAGGCACCTCGTCGAGGAAGCGGAGCACCGAGCGCACCGCCTCCACCCGCCACAGGATCAGCACCCGGTCGAACCCCTCCGCCGCGTGCAGGCGCTGTTCAAGACCCTCCAGCTGAGGCTGCAGGCGTTCGCGCTGGGCCTCCAGCAGAGGCCGGGCGTCGCGCCCCAGGTGGTCGGCCAACGCGAGCTTCAGCATCAGCGCCGAGCGCACATCGCGGGTGTGCGCAACCGGCTGCCGCAGCCAGTCCTCAACCAGCGCCCTCCCCCGCTCGGTGATGGCGACCAGGCGCCGCTGAGGTCCGACGTCGCTGCGCTCCTCGCCCTGGACCTCGACCAGCCCCTTCTGGGTCAGGTTCTGGATCGCCCGGTACACGAGCGGTGTCCGCAGCGACCAGACCCGGCCCAGCGAACCGTCCGGTTGCAGCTGCTTGGCGAGGGCGAATCCGTGCGCGGGACCCTCCACCAGGAGCCCGAGCACGGCCCACTCGCCAGTCGTCGGCGGCGCGTGGCGCACCGTGACTCGACCTTCTACCACGGCGCAACCATAGTCAGTGGACCAGGGGAAGCGGAGGACGGAGGGCCGCACCGACGGCCCTCCGACACGCTGCTCGCCCTTGGGGAGGGGGCGTGAGGGAGGAGAAGCAGCTAGTCACCACGGGTACTAGCTGGACGCGCTGCCGGCGTCCACTCGGGCCTCCTCCACGCTCTGCAGGCTCTTTCCGTCGGAGGAAGCGGTCGACACGGTCTCTCGCGGCCACACCGTGATCGCAGCGGGGTCGAGCTGGACCCCGCAGCGCTCGCCGATCGGGAGCGCCTCGGGCCCGGCGACACGGGCGAAGCAGCAGAGGCCGCCGAGGTCCAGCTCCAGCTCGCTCACCCCACCCAGGTCGATACGGTCGGCGACCCGGGCGGCGAGGCCGTCCGGGGAGATCCGGACCGCCTCCGGCCGGATGGTCCAGGTCACCCCCGTGCCGGGAGCCGGCGTGCCATCGAGGGGCGGGAGCACCACTCCCCGCGAGCAGATCCGTCCGGACTCCACGACCTCACCCGTGAACACATTCTGGATGCCCAGGAGTCGCGCCACCAGAGGAGAGGCCGGGTGCGCGTAGACCTCCGGCTGAGGACCCGACTGGACGACCCGGCCCTGGTCGATCACGAGTACTGCGTCGGCCAGGCTCGCCGCCTCCTCGGCGTCGTGGGTGACCAGGATCGTCGACACCTCGGTCGCACGCTGCAAGGCCCTCAACTCCCGTCGCAGCTGGGCCCGTACGGGAGCATCCAGCCCGGTGAAGGGTTCGTCGAGCAGCAGGAGCGTGGGAGCGACGGCCAACGCCCGGGCGATCGCGACCCGCCGCCGCTGCCCGCCCGAGAGCTGCTCCGGGCGGCGATCTTCCAGTCCCGCCAGCCCCAGCACCTGCAGCCAGTGCGCGGCGAGGGCCGGGTCCGCTCCCACCCCGAACAGAACCTGTCGCCAGACGGTCCGGCCCGGGAGCAGCGCGGAATCCTGGGGAACATACCCGACGCGGCGCGCCTCGGCCGGCAGCGAAGACACGTCCTGACCGTCGAAACGGACCACCGAGTGTGCGTCCCGATGGAGTCCGGCGATCAAGCGGAGGGTGAACGACTTGCCCGCCCCTGACGGCCCCAGGACCGCCAACCGCCGATCGCCGTGTCGGAGCGTCTCCTGGAGATGAAACGACCCCCGAGAGGCGTCGAGGGAGAAGGTGACACGGGGCCCCGGTGCCGGCGCGGGCCGTCTGGGGAGCGGGGGCCGCGCCGTGGGCCGGCGCAACGGGATACGCGGGATCAGAGCCGCCAGCGAGATGAGGACGAACGGAACCAGCAGCGACGCCGCCACCGCCGAGACCGTGGTCGGAAGACCGGTGCTCGCGAACTGGACGTCGATGAACACTGGCAGCGTGTGCGGAAAGTAGGCGACCAGGCTGGTCGCCCCGTACTCGCCGAAGGCGCGCAGCCAGGAGAGCGTGAGGCCGGCCCCGATCCCGCCCGCGGCGCCGCGCAGCCACACGTGCCAGAACCGGCTCAGCGCGCCGTGCCCGAGCGTCGCGGCGACGTCGTCGAGCGCGGGATCCACGGCCAGGAACGCGGACCGCGCGGAGACGATGCCGAAGGGCGCCGAGACGAAGGTCTGCGCGAGCACGATCCCGACCGGCGTCTGCACCAGGGTGCCGTGGAAGATGCGGCCCGGGATCGTGTAGTCGCCGATCACGTAGATGAGGAGGATGCCGGCGGCCAGCGGCGGCAGCGCCAGCGGGAGCTGGATCAGGAAGCCGAGCACGGCCGACCGGCGCCAGCGGGCGAGGAGGAAGGCGAGCGGCACCCCCAGCACCGCGATCAGGAGCATGGAGACAGTCGCCGTCTCCAGGGAGGTAGCGATCGCGGCCCACAGCCCGGGCACGTTGAGCTGGGCCCGCGGGGAGGTGACCAGGCGCAGGAAGAAGTAGCCGATCGGCACCAGCAGGTAGGCCGCCAGCAATCCGCCCAGCGGCCACAGCACCCAGACCGGGTGGGGCGCCCGCAACACGCGACTCATCGCCCCGCAGGCTCCCCGAGTGCCGCCATTCGGGCGTGGTCGATGGCGTCTCTCGCTCTCAGTGCCGGCACTCGGTCAGGGGGGGCGTCAGGGGCGGGGCAGGAGCGACTGGATCTTCTTCGGGATGTCGTCGCGGGTCCCGGTCACCTGGTAAGGAAGGATGGTCAGCCCGACCGACTTCATCTGCTTCACGCCGTCCTTGCCGAGCAGGTAGGCGATGAAGTCCGTCCCCGCCCGCTGGTTGGAGGCGTTGTTGAGCAGCGTGATGGTGTAGGGGGCGGTCTGCTCCGCCTGGCCCAACGTGACGGTGCTCGAGATGCTCGCCGCGGAGGCCTCCACCGAGTAGAAGAACCCGGCATCCAGCTGACCCGACTGCAGGTCGCCGACCAGCGCCGCCTCTGGGAACACCTGGGTCTGGCTCTCCACGCTGGAGGCGAAGCCGGCGGGCAGGTTGTACGCGCTCTGGGCGGTCTGCAGCGCCGCGACCGTCAGCTTCCCCTTGGGGTCGGTGGTGGGGTCGGTGCGCCCGACCTTGATGCCCGGCTCCTGCAGCACCTGGTACCAGGGCTTGGAGTTGAAGTCCTTGGCGAACTGGCTGTTGGGGTTGTAGGCGATCAGCAGCTTGGTGCTGGCGAACGTGACGTACCAGGTCACGAGGTTGCTGTTGGCGGCACCCTGAAGCGGCGCGTTGGCGCTGGCGGCGGCGCTGATGAAGACGTCGCCGGTCATGGTCTTGGAGGCGATTCCGTTCGCGATGGTGCCGGAGTTGGCGCCCTGGCCCTGGAAGGTGTCGCCGGTCGCGTTCTGGAACCTGGGGCCGACCCGGTTCGTCATCAGGTCCTCCAGGGAAGCTGCGTAGAGCACGGTCGCGGTGCCGTTGTCCGCCTTCGCGGTTGGGCTCGGCTGCCTGGCCGACGTGCCACCGCAGGCGGCCAGGAGCAGCAGACCGCAGGCGGCGAGCGCCCACCACTTCAGTTTCGCCATCAGTCCTCACGCCCTCCCCTCGGTCCAGGGCCGCGTCCTCGGGTGCCGAGTACCCCGAGCGCTCCAGTAATAGCACCTGCGTGGTCTCGATGGGGAATACCGGGTCGGGTGTGCACCCGCGCGGAGATCACCGCCGAGGGTCTAGCGGCAGAACCCGCCGTCCGGTCTGGCGCAGACGAGGCCGGCCAGCGTCTTCCCGTCGGGTTCGAGGACGACCAGCCGCCCGGAACGGATCAGATCGTCGTGCTTCCAGACCTCGGAGGCCGGCGCCCGCACGTCGATCGCGTCAAGGGGGCGCCGGACCACCCCCTCGATGGCTGCCTGGTCCGAAAGCGCGCTCCCGGCCACATCGGCGCGCTCCACGACGCCGACCAGCGCCCCCTGCTCGTCGACGACCAGCGCGGTGACCACGTGCGGGTCGGCGAAGAACCCGCGCAGGTCCGACATGGATGCCTTCGAAGGGAGTGTCTTGGGCCGGCCCCGCATGATATCCCGCACCGTCTCCGAGGCCTGCCCTGCGTCCGGCGGCATCGGCTGCGTTCCTTGCGCTTCCGTCTCCACCGGGTCAGCATAGCGCGGTAGTCAACGTTCGACTACCGCCGCGACCACCGATCTGGCCTGGTGGTCCATCATCGTGCGATGGAACTCTCCGCGCGCAACCAGATCCCTGCCATTGTCACCTCGGTCAAGCTCGGCACCGTGATGGCGGAGGTCCAGGTGAAGATCGAGGCCGGTGACGTGGTGGCGGCGATCACCGCCGGCTCGGCGACGGCGCTCGGGCTCAAGGAGGGGGACCGGGTGACCGTGATCGTGAAGGCGACCGAGGTCCTGATCGGGAAGTAGCTCAGCGCCCGCGGGCCCGCCGCGGCGTGCGCGGCTGTCGTCCGCGCAGCAGGAAGAAGACCACGACCGCCGCGGCTGCGCCCAGCACGGTGAGCAGCGGGCCGCCGGCGTAGGGCAGCGCGAGCCCGAACAGCGCCAGATAGCCGACCGCGAGACCGCCCAGGATCACCGCCCCGCGCGGGAGCAGGGTGACGAGCGTCAGCACCCGCGGCGGGGCGGCCGCCAGCCAGCCCAGCTCGGCGGCCCCGTAAAGGCAGGCGGCTTCGACCAGGACCAGCGGGCTCACCGGGCCTGGTGAGAAGGGGATCGCCGCCACCAGCGCCGCCAGGATGAGCCCGATCGCCGCGTTCAGGAGCTCGGGGATCACGCGCGAGGCACCGGCGAGGTAAGAGAGCAGTCCGAGGACGCCGATCGCCAGGATGACGCCCCGAAACCCGCCGGCGTGGGCGAACGCGAGCGTCAGGGCGGCCGCCGCCAGCAGCAACCCCGCGGCGACCAGGAGCGGAGTGCGGAGGCGAGCCGGGAGGCGCCGTCTCACCGTCCGGCCGCCCGCATCCGGGCCCGCTGCATCGCCTGCACCGCCAGCGGTCCCCCCAACGGCTCCCCGAGGTCCCAGCGGGCCACCGCCGCCCCCGCCGCCTGGAGCCGGGCCACCACCACGTCCCGGTCCATCGACCAGACGCGGTAGGCGAGCTTCTGCTCGGGGCTCGGACCCGGTTCCGCGAAGGGCAGCGGAGAGATCTCAATCACGGCCAGGTCGTGGCGCCGCGCGCGCAGGTCGAGCAGGGCTCGCGTGGTCCGATCGTCGAGCAGCGGCGAGATCGCGATCACCAGCGAGCGGGGCGGCAGCGTGCGCGGCGGCAGGATGTCGATTCCCTTCCAGGCGTGGCTGAGCACGACCTGGGTGTCGATCAGCGCGTCGAGGATGCGATAGAGCTGACGGTCCCCTCCCTCGGGGCGCAGCCAACGCAGGGTGCCGCCGAACACGATGAGTCCCACCCGGTCGCGCCGGCGCAGGTACGTCCGCGCCAGGGCCAGCGCTCCCCGCACCGTCAGGTCGAGCGCGGTGTCCCCTCCCCGCGCCAGGTGGGTGAAGGCGTCCAGGAAGAGCACCACCTCGGTGTTGCGCTCGGGGTGCATCTCGTTGACGTAGGGCTCGCCGAGCCGCGCGGTCGCCCGCCAGTTGATACGGCGGACCAGGTCGCCCGGCTGGTACTGGCGCACGTCGGCGAACTCGATGCCGTCACCCCGCTGGCGGGAGCGCTCATTGCCGGCCAAGAGCCCGGTGTCGATCGCCGTCACCACCTGCTGCACCTCGTCCGGGCGTGGGTAGACGCGGATGGGGAACTCCAGGGCGGGCTCCAGTCGGTGCTCGAAGAACCCGAGCGCGTCACGCGAGGCGACCGTGACGGCGGTGGTGAGGTACCCGGACCAGGTCCGGCAGCGCAACCGCCAGCGAAACTCGCGGCTCTCACCGGCGCCCAGCCGCCGTCCCAGACCCTCGGGGGTCTCCAGCACCTCCAGGTTTCGAGGCGGCCTGACCGCGACCTCGAGCATCGACACCGCGCGCTCCGCGACCACCGTGACCAGCAGCTCCACCTCCTCGCCCTCCAGGGCCCGGTCGCGGTCGAACGCCCCGGTGGCGCTCAGGCCGGGAGGCGCCGAGCCGGCCAGCCCCAGGGCCACCGCCAGCAGCAGGGGGACGCCCAACACCACCGGCTCCGGGCGGCGCATGGCGAGGGCGGCGAGCAGGCAGCCACCACCGAGCAGCAGGTAGGCGGCCAGACGCGGGGAGCGCTGCGTGACCACGCGCTGAGGAGGCCCGACCCGGACCTCCACCGAGCTCATCGCGCTCGCGGCACCGGCACCTGGTCCAGGCACTCGGCGACCACGGTCTCGCCCGAGATCCGCTGCACCCAGAGCTCCGGCCGCAAGCTCAACCGGTGCGCGAGGGCCGGCACCGCGAGTGCCTTCACGTCCTCGGGGACGACGTAGGTGCGGCCCTCCAACGCCGCGCGGGAGCGGCTCAGCTTGAGCAGAGCCAGCGAACCGCGCGGGCTGGCCCCCACCTGGACCCGCCCACTGGCTCGGGTCGCCGCCACCACCTGCACGATGTAGCGAGCCACGTCGGGATCGATCTCGACGGACTCGATGGCCTGCCGCATGCGGAGCAGGTCCTCCCCCGACGCCTGGGGTCTGAGCGTGAGGTCGTCGGCGCCCCGCGCCACCCGGCGGTTCAGGACCTCGACCTCCTCCTCCTGCGTCGGGTAGCCGATGCCGGTGCGCAGGAGGAAGCGGTCCAGCTGGGCCTCCGGAAGGGGGTAGGTCCCTTCGTATTCGATCGGGTTCTGGGTCGCCAGCACGGTGAAGGGCTGGGGCAGCGGGCGGGCCGTCCCGTCGACCGTCACCTGGTGCTCCTGCATCGCCTCCAGCAGCGCGGCCTGCGTCTTGGCAGGGGCCCGGTTGATCTCGTCCGCGAGGAGCAGATTGCCGAAGATGGGGCCAGGGCGGAACTCGAAGTCGAGGCGGCGGGGGTCGAAGATCGCCGACCCCGTGATGTCGGACGGCATCAAATCAGGCGTGAACTGAATGCGGGTGAACTCGAGCCGCAGCACCTGGGCGAAGCTCCGGGCGAGCAGGGTCTTGGCCAGGCCCGGGTTGTCCTCCAGCAGCACGTGGCCATCGGAGAGGATGCCGAGCAGCACCAGTTCCAGCGTCGGGCGCTTGCCGACCACGACCCGCTCCACCTGGTCCAGGATGGCGTTGGCCAGCCGGCGCACTTCCTCCAGCGCCACCGGGACCTGCCGCGTGGTCTCAGAGGGCATTCAGGCCCTCGACCGCCCGCACCAGCTGGGCCCACTTGACGCCGTAGCGCCGGCGGTCGCCGACCGACCGGTAGTCGGGCCGGACCAGCTCCCAGGCGTCGGCGCCGAGACGGGACTTGAGGCGCTCGGGCGCCGACTGCAGCGTCAGACCGTAGGTGGCCAGGCGCTGCTCGGCGATCGCGACCAGGCACGGACGCAGCCGCGACTCGAAGTCGTAGGCGGAAGCCTGCCCGAACATCACCATCCGTTCGAGCTCCCGAAGCCCGGGCGCGGCGTCGCGCTCCGGCCGGTAGCGGCGGAGCCGTGGCAGCTCCACCTCCCGGCGGGGGACCTCCTGGAGTGGGACGTGCCGAAGCATGACGGCGGCCGCGTAGCCAAGAGCGATCACACCGATCAGGATCGCCCACACCACCACCGCCACCGAAGCGTCCTGGGGCGCGAACACCGAGAGGACGACAGCGCCCGCGGTGACCAGACCCGCCCATACCGCGGCGCCACCGCCCGCGTCGAGCCCCCGGCGCCGGACGCGAGTGGGCCCCGGATCCATCATGCCGGCACGGCCCGCAGGTCAGTCATCGTTTCGCGATGGACGCTGTCCCGCACCGCCTGGAGCGTCGCCACTGCCTGGTCCCGCATCGCTTCGGTGACCGGGTTGGTGGAGTAGCGCGCCCACTCGAAGAGATCGGTGAAGGAACGCAGGGCGGCGGCGTCCAGCGTGAGCGACAGCTCGCCCAGGGCGCGGGTCAGGTACTCGTGCGGCGCCTCCCCCGCCCGAACCGGCACGCCACCCCGGGCCAGCACCCGTTCGAACCCTGCCCAGGCCGCGATCACCGCCTCCCGCGCGTCGAGGGGACCCTCCGCCTCGGGCGCCAGGCGGGCCAGCCCCGCGTCCAGCACCTCCTCCAGGTCCTGCGCCAGTTCCCGCGGCGTCCGGCGGCGGCGCCGCGCCACCTGCCAGCGCCAGATCAACAGGGCCGCCACCGCCCCCACGATCACCGCCACGATCGCGAGCGCGGTCCAGTCCGGCCCACCCCCGCTGGTGGAGGTGGTTGCGAGCCTGCCCGTCTGGCGTCCTCTCTGCAGCCCGCTCAGAAGCTGGCCCAGGGACGACTGCTGAAGACGGTGGAGAACCCGGGGGTTGCGGAGCAAGAACATCGCCAGCCCGAACATGACCAGCAGCGCGACGTACGGGATGAGGCGTTCCCACCAGGGCCGTTTCACCGGTGCCTGCCAGCGCAGATGGTCTGGCCACAGCGCCCAGATGGTGACCCCGACCATGACCGCGAGGAGCACCAGCAAGAGGTAGAGGCCGACGTCGCCGAGGACGTGCGTGACCGACGTATCGCTCCCGCCGGCACCCGACGCCAGCTGGACCGGTCGGCTGGCGAACGCGACGGCGAGCAGCAACACGATGGTCCCGCCCACGATCGCGACCGCTCTCCAGCCCCGACCCTGTTGCATGGCTTCCCGGAGTGTAGGGCACCGCTCCCGACCGTCCGGGATGGCCTTCTGAACGGACCTACCCTATCCCCATGATCCGCGCCGCCGTGCTCACCGAACCCGGGCAGCCCCTCCAGGTCGACGAGGTGGAGCTCGCGGACCCGGGGCCGGGAGAGGTTCGGGTCAAGGTGACGGCGGCCGGCGTCTGCCATTCCGACCTCCACTACATGCAGGGCGCCCTCCCGCACCCGCTGCCGGTGGTGCTGGGGCACGAAGGGGCGGGCACCGTGACCGAGGTGGGTCCGGGTGTCACCGGCGTGGCAGCGGGAGATCGGGTGGTGATGCTCTGGCGGACCAGCTGCGGGCACTGCGCCTACTGCTCCAGCGGCCGCCCCCACCTCTGTCCCGAGGGTGCCCAGCTCCGGATCCGGGGGACGCTCGCCGACGGCACCTGCCGCCTCTCCTGGCACGGGGAGGAGCTGCACCATTTCCTGGGCGTCTCCTGCTTCGCCGAGGAGACGGTGCTGCCCCAGGAGGGGGTGGTGCGGGTTCCCGACGACGTACCGCTGGAGATCGCGGCCGTCTGCGGCTGCTCGGTCATGACCGGCGTGGGCGTCACCACCAACACGCTCAAGGTCCAGCCCGGGTCCTCCGTGCTGGTGGTGGGTGCGGGAGGGGTTGGGCTCTGCGCGATCATGGGCGCCCGGCTCTGCGGCGCCGCGCAGATCATCGCCGCCGATCTCAACTCGGCCAAACTGGAGACGGCGAAGCAGTTCGGGGCCACCGACGTGGTCAACACCGGCGAGGAGGATCTGGCCCGTACGGTGCGGAGGATGACCGGGGGCGGCGTCGAGTTCGCGGTCGAAGCCATCGGCCTCCCCGATCTGGTGGCACAGGCGGTGCGATCGCTGCGCGCGGGTGGGATCGCGGCCGCGGTCGGGATCGCGAAGCCCGGAGCACGGGTCGAGCTTCCCCTGCTGGAGCTGGTGGACCAGGAGAAGCAGCTCCGCGGCTCGATCTACGGGTCCACGCGGCCGGGGCTCGACTTCCCCCGCCTCTTCGACCTCTACCGGCACGGGCGGCTGCCGCTCGACCAGCTGCTCTCACACCGGTTCCGCCTCGACGAGATCAACCAGGCCTACGAGGCGCTCCAACGGGGCGAGCTGACCCGGGCCGTGGTCGTCCTCTGAGTGGGCTGTGGAGATAGCCCGAGTGCCGGCAATCGGGGGTCTGCGTGCACCTCTGCGAGGCCCGAGTGCCGGCAATCGTGCATGACGCGGGCGCGGTGCGTCCCGGGTAGAGTCGGGCCATGTGGGAGGGACGGTGAGCGCCAAGGGCGCGCCGGAACCCGAGCATTCCGTCGACCGGCTGCCCTGGACGCCCGCGCTCGTGCTGCTGATGGCGGCCCTCATGCTGTCCTTGCTGGTGGCGGCCATGGACTCGACCGTGGTCGGCACCGCGCTGCCCACCATCGTCCGCGACCTGGGCGGCTTCTCCCTCTATTCCTGGGTCTTCACCGGCTACCTCCTGACCAGCACCACCTCGGTGCCGATCTGGGGCCGGCTCGCCGACATCGTGGGGCGGCGCACCATCCTCCTCTGCGGCCTGGGTCTGTTCGTCGGCGGTTCCGTGCTCTCCGGCTTCGCCCCCACCATGCCGTTCCTGGTCGCCTTCCGCCTTCTGCAGGGGGTCGGCGCCGGCTGCGTCCAGCCCGTCGTCTTCACCATCGTCGGCGACACCTTCCCGATCGCGCAGCGGGCCCGCCTGCAGGGCTTCTTCAGCGCGGTCTGGGCGGTCGCGTCCGTGGCCGGGCCGATCTTGGGCGCGCTCTTCGTCTCCACCATCGGCTGGCGCTGGATCTTCGACATCAACCTGCCCATCGGTCTGGTGGCGGCGGGCCTGATCTGGACCTACCGGGAGCCGCGGCGGCCGGAGATCGGGGATCGGCACCTGGACCTGCTCGGCGCCCTGTTCCTCACGGTGGGAATCGCCGGGCTCCTGGTCGGGTTCGGAGCGGGCTCCGCGAACGCGGGCATCAACTGGCCGGTGGTCGTGGGCGGAGCCGTGGTCCTCGCCCTCTTCTTCCTCTTCGAGCGCAGCGTCCGGGTCCCGGTGGTGCCGCTCGACCTGCTCCGCAGCCGCGTGGTGGGGCCGGCGCTGGCCGCGTCGATCCTGGCCGGGACGCTCATGTTCGGCGTCACCGCCTACGTCCCGCTCCTGGTCCAGGATGGCCTGCACGGGACTCCCTTCATGGCCGGTGCCGCGGTGGCCCCGATGTCCCTCGGCTGGCCGGTGGGCTCGGTGACCGCGGGCCGCCTGCTGCTGCGGGCCGGGTACGAGCGGCTGCTCCTGGCCGGGTCCGTGGTGCTGGTGGTGGGGACGGGCGGCCTCGCTCTGCTTCCCCACAGCGCGCTGGTGGCGGGGATCACGGCCGCCGTGATGGGACTGGGGATGGGCTTGCTCTCGACGCCGGTGCTGATCGTGATCCAGAGTTGGGTGCCGCACCGGCGGCGGGGTGCGGCGACCGCGTTCAACCAGCTGTCGCGAACCGTGGGCGGCGCCCTGGGAGTGGGACTGATGGGGATTCTGATCGAGGGCGACGCCGCCCCCGCCGCCATCCAGCAGGGGGTCGGCCACATCTTCTGGGTCTTGGTCGCGGTCGCGGTCTGCTCGCTGGCCCTCTGCGCCGGCATCCTCCTGGTGAGCCGCCGCCACGCCACTACTCTGACCTGACCGCGCCCTCGACCCGAGTACCCTGCCGGAGAATGGCTGCGCTCCCCTCCTCCCCGACCGCCTTCCAGGCCGGCGACTGGTCCGCCATCGCCCCCTACTTCGACGAGCTTGCGGAACGGCCTCTGGACGATCTGGAGGGCTGGCTGCGCGACTGGTCCGAGCTGGAGAAGCTGATCGGCGAGGCGTCGGTGCTGGCCGAGGTCGCCTACACGACCGACACCGGTTCGCGGGAGAAGGAGGAAGCCCACCTGCGGTGGTCCTCCGACATCCTGCCCCTGGCCGACGAGCAGCAGGTGCGGCTGGCGCGCCGGCTGGTCGAGCACGGAACCGTCCCGGAGGGCCTCGAGGTCACGATCCGGAAGTTCCGCAACCGGATCTCACTGTTCCGCGAGGCCAACGTGCCGCTCCAGGGGGAGGAGGCCAGGGACGTCGCCGCGTACGAGCGCGTGACCGGGCAGATGCTCGCCGACTGGGACGGAAAGCGGCTCCCGGTGCCGCAGGTGGAGGCTCGGCAGCAGGAACCGGACCCGGCGGTGCGGGAGCGCGCCTACCGGGCGGCCACCCAGCCCTACATCGACGCGCGCGACGAGCTGTGCGCGATCTTCGACCGCCTGCAACGGACGCGGCAGCAGATCGCCCGCAATGCCGGCTTCGACAACTTCCGCGATTACCAGCACCGGGCGTTCAGCCGCTTCGACTACACGCCCGACGACTGCCTGCGGTGGCACCAGGCGGTGGAGGAGGTGGTGGTCCCCGCGCGGGAGCGTTCGTTGCGCCGGCGGCAGGCGGCGCTCGGCGTCGACCGGCTGCGTCCGTGGGACCTGACCGTCGATCCGCAGGGACGGCCTCCCCTTCACCCCTTCCGGGAGGCGTCCGGGTTGATCGCGGGCGTCGGATCGATCTTCCATCACGTGGATCCGGCGTTGGGAGCGGAATTCCGCCTGCTCGACGAGGAGCATCTGCTCGACCTCGACAGCCGCCCCGGGAAGGCACCCGGCGGCTACTGCGCGCCCCTCCCCCACCGCGGCCGCAACTTCATCTTCATGAATGCCGCCGGCACGCAGAAGGACGTCTTCACGCTGCTCCACGAATCCGGCCACGCCTTCCACTCATTCGCCGCCGAACGCCTCCCCTACGTGTGGCAGAACGAGTACCCGATGGAGATCGCCGAGGTCGCCTCGATGTCGATGGAGTTGCTGGGCGGACCCGGCCTGGCCCGATCCCGGGGCGGTTTCTACGAGGCCGATCAGGACGTCTCGCGGGCGCGGGCGGAGAACCTGGAGGACACGCTGGCGCTGCTCTGCCACATCGCCTCCGTGGACGCCTTCCAGCACTGGCTGTACACCGATCCGGCGGGGCACGATCGCGACGCGCGCGACCGGCAGTGGCTCAGGCTGCGTGAGCGATTCGAGCCGCTGGTCGACTTCTCCGGGCTCCGCACCCAGCGGGTCGCGCGGTGGTACCGGCAGCTGCACATCTTCGAGCTGCCCTTCTACTACATCGAATACGGGCTGGCCCAGCTGGGTGCGCTCCAGATCTGGCGCAACAGCCTCCGGGACCCGGCCGGGGCGCTGGCTCAGTACCGCACGATGCTGGCGCTCGGCAACACGCGTCCCCTTCCCGAGCTCTATCAGGCGGCGGGCGCCGGGCTGGTCTTCGACGCCGAGGGGATGCGCGAGCTGATCGACCTGGTGGAGGAGGAACTGGCCCGGCTCGGCGGCTGACCCCCCTCACCCGCCCGCCTCCACGCAGGCCTTCCTCGCCGCCGCCGCGTCATGACCGCCGTTTCGCGCGGAACGGCGGTTATCGGCTGCCGCATTTGGGACTTCCGTGCGAAACGGGGCCTTCCGGGGGACGCGTCACGCGATCGCAAGGTTCGGGGTGCGACGATCGTGAGTCGATGCGGATTCTCGTCGCCGAAGACGACCCTGCCCTGCGTTCGGTGCTGGTCGAAGGCCTGCAGGATTTCGGGTATCAGGTCGACGCGGCGGCCGACGGCGAGGAGGCGATCCACCAGCTCCGTTTCTACGGCTACGACGTCGCCATCGTGGACTGGCGGATGCCGCGCGTCAGCGGCCTCGAGGTGGTCTCCTGGGCGCGCCGGCAGGACAAGCAGACCGCGATCATCATGCTCACCGCCCGCGACACCGTCCGAGACCGCATCCAGGGCCTCGACGGGGGCGCCGACGACTACCTCGTCAAACCGTTCGACTTCGGGGAGCTGGTGGCTCGCGTGCGCGCCCTGCAGCGCCGCCCGCGTGCCCTCGACGCGCCGGTCCTCCGCCGCGGCGCCCTGGAGCTGGACCCGGTACGGCGCGAGGTCCGCCGGGAGGGGCAACCGCTGAACCTCACCGCTACCGAGTACCTGATCCTGGAAGTGCTGCTGCGCCGCGCTCCAGGACTGGTCACGCGCCAGACCATCGCCGAGCACGCGTGGCAGGACGAGACCGCCCCGCTCGGCTCCAACACCATCGACGTCCAGATCAGCCGGATCCGCGCCAAGCTGGGGGACGCGGGCGTGCGCATCGTGACCGTGCGGGGCTCCGGCTACCGGCTGGAGCCGGCATGAACGGCCTGTCGCGGGTCGCGAGCCGATCGATCCGCGTGGCCCTCGTCACGGCCGCGATCGTGGCTGTGCTGTACGTGGTGGTGGCGGCCTCGGTCGTGGTGATCGTGGACAACGTCCTGACCGGACAGGTGGACAGCGCGATCACCGACACCCTCCGTGACGTGAGCCGGCACCAGAACCCTGATGGACCCCAGGGCGGTTACGGCGCTCCCAACCCGCCGCCCGGTGACCACCCCTACGGACCACCCCAGCTGATCTTCACCATCTACCCCTCGGGCGACGTGCACTGCGACCAGCCACAGGCCCATCTGTCGGCAGAGGATCGGCACCTGGTCGGCCCGCAGACGATCCACGTCGACGGCACCACGATGCGGGCGGTCGGGCAACAGGCCGGCGATGCCCACGTCGTGGTTGCGCAGTCGATGGAGCAGGTCAACGACACCCGGCTCACCCTGATCATCGCCGAGGCGTTGGTGGGACCGCTCCTGCTCCTGCTCGTCTTTCTGGGCGCGCTCGCGATCGGACACCGGGTGGCGGCACCCATCGAGGCGGTTCGCCGCCGCCAGCTCGCGTTCACGGCCGACGCCTCGCACGAGCTGCGCACCCCGCTCTCGGTGATCGAAGCCAACACCTCGCTCGCACTCCACGGCGAGCGCGCGCCCGAGTGGTACCGGCGAGCGTTCGGCAACGTCCACCGGGAGAGCGAGCGCATGCGCCGCCTCATCGAGGATCTGCTCTGGCTCGCGCGTTTCGACTCCACCGAGCAGCCCCGCCGTCCAGCCCCGGTCGACCTGGGCATCCTGGCGGGGGAAGCGGTGGACCGATTCGGGGTCCGCGCCGAGACCAGAAAGCTGACGCTGGACTACGTCCGCCCTGACCGCCCGGTGGTGCTCACGGCGACACCCGAGTGGCTGGACCGGCTGCTCGGGGTGCTCCTCGACAACGCCTGCAAGTACGCGCCGGAGGGCGGGCTGGTGTGGGTTCGGGTCACCTCCGACGGCCGGCGCTGCGCGCTCGCGGTGGATGACTCAGGGCCTGGCATTCCAGCCGATCAGCGCGAGCAGATCTTCGACCGTTTTCATCGAGCGACCGACGACGCTCCGGGCGCCGGCCTGGGGCTCGCCATCGCGGACGCGATCGTCCGCGCCACCGGCGGCCGTTGGCGGATCGACGACTCGCCCCTGGGCGGCGCCTCCATGGGCGTCTCCTGGCCCGCGGGCTAGCGACTACCGCCGCGCCCGGGGGCTGCGTCACTCCGATTTGACCCAGCGGTCGCACCAGGCTCGAACGCGGGCGAGGACGTCGCGCTGGTGATTCAACTCGCGGATGCCGTGCGGTTCCCGCGGATACGTGACCAGCTGGACGGGAACGCCATTCGCTCGGAGTGCGCGCGAAAACGCGATCGCCTGGGAGATGGGCACCCGCTCATCCTGCTCGCCGTGGAGGATGAGGGTCGGCGTCGTAACCCTGCCCGCCGCCCGCAGCGGCGAGCGCTCGGCGCCCTCGCGCTTTGGTCCCTCCTGCCAGGGAGGGCCACCCGCGAGCTCCGCCTCGAAGCGCCCCATGTCGCTGGTTACGCTCATCATGTCCCACTCCACCGGGCCCGCACCCACGATGGCCGCCTTGAACCGGTCGGTCTGGGTCACCGCCGCGGCGGCGAGGAATCCACCCTGGCTCCAACCCCCGATGCCGAGGCGCCGCGGATCGATGATCCCGCGCTCGGCGGCCGCGTCCGCCATCGAGAGCACATCCGACAGCTCGACCCCACCGACGCCGCCTGCCGCCGCCCGCGCGAAGTCGTGCCCGTGACCCAGACCGCCCCGGTAGTTGGGGAGGAGTGCGACATATCCCGCGCCGGCGAGCCAGGTGCCCCACGCGTGCCATCCCAGCTCCAACCCGAGCACGCTTCTTCCATACGGTCCCCCGTGGGGAACGACGACGGCCGGCAGCGGCTCCGCGCCGGCGCCGGCCGGCCGGATCAACACGCCGTCCAGCGCGACGCCGTCGGGAGCGGTCCACCCGAACTCCTCGGCGGCACCGAATCGAACGCCCTCGAGATTGGCGCCGTGGTCGCTGAGCCGGTGCAGATTCCCGGGTGAGCCCGCGTACACCTCCGCCGGCCGGTCGCACCTGGCCTCGATCAATGCCAACTGCTCACCCGCGACGTGGCAGGCGTCGAGCGCGGTCTGTGACTGGTGGAGGACGCCGGCGCGTTCGCCCCCGGCGGGATCCCGGCACTCCACGCGCGTCGTGAGGCCCTCGGCCACCTGGACGGCGACGGCGGTGGCTGCCGACGCGCAATCGAGGCTGAACGAGCAGCGGGCCTCCTCACGCGTGGTCCCGATCACGAGTGGGCCGGCACCCCCAGGCGTCGTGGACCACACCGTGGCACCCGAGGTGAAGAGATCCGGCTCGTGCCCGCCGGTGAACACCAGCCGGTCGGGGAGCGGCCAGGTGAGGCCCCTGGGGTCACCGCGGCACACGGTGCGCGGCTCGCCTCCATCCGGCCGCATCACCACGATGCGAGCGTCGACGCCTCCATCCAGCTCTGGATTGGGACGAACGACGCAACCGAGCCACTCCCCGTCGGGCGACCAGACGACCTCGGAGACATGGACGTCGGCCGTGATCGGTCCCGTGGTCTCGCCCGTCCTGACGTCGACCACGCTCAGGCGCTGATAAGGCCAGCGCTCCCCGTAGACCTCGGCGTCATCACGCTCGCGCTCCCGCCGGTCGTCTTCGTCCGTCCGCTCATCGGGTGCCAAGAAGGCGATCCGGCGACCGTCCGGCGACCAGGCGAAACCGGCCACCGCCCGCTTGCGGACGACGAGCGGCCTGGCCTCCCCACCGTCGACGCTCATGACATACAGTCCGGCCGTCCCCCGTTCGGCGCGGTCGGACAGAAAGGCCAGCCGCAGCCCATCCGGCGACCATCGCGGTTGACGGTCCTCCCCGCCCCACGTCCAGCGCCGTCCTGGTCGCGCGCCATCGCCGGAGGCCACCCAGATCCCGCTCTCCAGGTGCTCTCCCTCCTTGCCGTAGGGCTGCGCCACCCAGGCGACCGACGCCGCGTCGGGAGAGAGCCGCACGTCGACCGGATGCCAGCCGGACGTCATCTGCTCTGCGGTCAGTTCCTCCACGCGTCACCTCCTGTTCGCATCCAATGGATTCCAGGCGTTACCCATAAGACGCGGTTCGGGGAAGAATGTTGACGCTCGGGCCGGTAAGGCTCGGGGTCGGAACCGATCAGGTGCGGCGCGGAGGGCGGGGGCCGGGCGGGTCGTGGACCGGCGCGGGCTGGGAGGCGACCAGGGCGATGGCGCGGAGGGGGCAGCTCGCGACCGCGCGGCGGGCGGACGGCATCAGAGCGCGCGGAAGGTCGCGTTCGCGGAGGATGGGATACCCCCAATCGTCGACCCCGATCGCCTCGGGCAGGAGCTCCGCGCAGAGCCCGTGGCCGTCGCAGCGGGTCCAGTCGACACGCAGCCGGGCCATCTCAGGCGATCCTCCGGCGCGGCACCCGGACCAGGCAGCCGTAGCCATGGTCGTGCGACTTGAAATCGGCGGCAAAGGTGTCGATCGCCGAGCGCACGAGGAGGGCGGCGCCGTCTGGGTGGTGGCAGGCGCCTCGGCCCTCGACCATGCCCGCCCAGCGCCGGAGGCGGGCGACCTCGCGGCCGTCACCGCGACCCGCGGCCAGGCGGCCGGCGGCGCCGGCGATCGCCGGCAGGCCCGCCCGGCAGGGACCGCACTGACCGGCGGAAAAGGCTGCCAGCGAGGTCAGCATCTCGGCCGTCGCCGCTACGCCGCAGTGGCTGCTGGGCAGCAGGGCCACCACCCCGGCTCCGAAATTCGTCGTCCCCGGTTCGAGCGGCATCGACTGCGCCCGCGAGGCAGGTACGAAGCTGCCCGCCGCCCCGCCCAGCAAGGCTGCCTGCACCGGCTGAGTGAGCCCACCCGCCTCGGCGACGATCTCAGCCAGCACGGCGCCGGTCCGGACCTCCCGCACCCCCGGCCGCGCCACCCCGCCGCTGACGGTGACCAGCATCGTGTTCGGCAGCGTGCCGCGGGCGAGGAGTGCTACCGCCGCCAGCGTCTCCACGTTCTGGACCAGCGTCGGCAGGCCGTCGACCCCGCGCTCGAAGGGACGCGGCGGACTCATGGTGGGGAGCGCCACGCCCTCGTTGAGGTAGTGCACGGCTGCCGTCTCCTCCCCCGAGACATAGCCCCGGGGAGCGGCCACCAGTTCTACCACCGGCCGGGAGCGCTGCCCCAGCCCGCGCTCGGCGACCGCCTGCTGCACCGCCCGACCGGCCGAGTCGTGCTCCTCACCGACGTAGAGCACGATCCGATCGGCGCCGACCGCCAGCGCCGCCAACAGGGCTCCGTCGATCACCAGGTGCGGCCGCGCCGCGAGCAGCGTCCGGTCCTTGAGGCTGAGTGGCTCGCCCTCGGCGCCGTTGGCGAGCACCACCGCCGGTCCGCGCCGGCGCTCCGCCACCGAACGCCACTTCCGCCCGACCGGGAACGCCGCGCCACCCCGGCCACGGAGCCCGGAGTGCTCCAACACCGTGATCAAGCCGGCCGCGGTGGGCACCGGGCCGAGGCGGCGCTGATGGTCGTACCAGCGCTCTGGTCCCAGGTGACGGTCGGGGCCGGAGTTGAGCAAGGTCATCGTGAGCGCGGCCCCGCGTCGAGTCGAGTCCAGGGCGGGGGACCGCCGGGGTACTCCGGCAACGGGTCCGGCGCGTTCGCCTTCCGCCGCGCGAGCCGGATCACGAAGAAGACCGCGACCGGCGCGCAGCACGCGACGTAGACGGTGTCCATCCACAGAAAGCGGGTGTCGCTCCCAGCCCCCAGGCTGTGGATCAGAGCCAGCGGCCAGACCGCGTAGGCCGCCCAGTGCACGAATCGCCAGGCCCGGTAGCTCAGCCAGCGCCGGAGCAGGCTGGTCACCATCACGGCCGCGCCGAGGTAGAGCGAGATCACGCCGGTCGCCACCCAGATAGGCCGGTAGGAGGAGGCCCAGGGGATCACCGCGGCACCCCAACCGAGTGCCGTGAAGGGGTCGAGCACGGCGGTGACGACGTGAATGGCCAGGAAGGCGAGGGCGAGCAGCGCCAGATTGCGGTGCAGGGTCGTGGTCAGGAACCGTGGCCAGCGCGGATTCTGTCCGCTCACCGCGCCCAGCAATCCGAGCGCCACCACAAGAGACAGCAGCAACAGCGAGAGGGCACCCGCCCCCCGCGTCGTGAACCAGAGCAGATGTGAGCCGGTCACGCGACCCGGCCTTCCATCGCCTGCGGCGGCGGCACCGGGAGCGGCCACCCGCCGAGGTACAGGAAGCTGCCGTCATGGCGGACGAGCCGGGCCGGCACCGAGTGGCCGCGGAGCCACGCCATGACCTCGTCGCCCCGGATCAGAGCCCAGGTCGCGACCAGGTTGGCGTCGACGCACGTGGAGCCGGCCACGGTCGCCGTCCGCAGGGGACCTTGGGCCGGACGCCCGGTGGCGGGGTCGACGAGGTGATGCAGGATCTCGTCGCCCCGGCGCCAGCGGCGGACCGTGATCGACGAGGTGGCCACCGCACCCCCCCACACCGCGACGGTCTGGCCGGGGCCGGTGGGACCTTCCCGGCTGTCCTCGCAGGCAAGCACGTGCCAGCCTTCATCCGGGGTCGGACCGGCGCAGCGCAAGTCCCCACCGATCCCGACCAGGACGCCGGACCCTGCCGCGGCGTGCGCCGCCTCCGCCGCCAGGTCCACCGCCAACGCCTTGCCAGTGCAGCTCAGATCGAGCTCCACACCGGCGGGCACCTTCAGCGTCAGCGCCAGCGGGTCGAATTCGATCGCCTGCCAGCCGGGAACCCGCTCCACCCGGAGCACGATCGGGCCGCGGGGCGCGAGCAGCTGGAAGTCGCGGTCGTACCCGAGCCGGCGCAGGGCCCCGCCGATCGTCGGGTCCACGGCGCCGGCCGTGCGGCGGGCGCCGCGCAGCGCCGCCATCAAGGTGCCCCCCAAGAGCGGACTCACCCGCACCCGCCGTCCGGCGTTCTGGTTGACGCGCGCGAGCTCGCTGTCGCCTCGGAACCGGCTCAGCGCGGCGTCGATCTCGGTGAGGACGCGCTCGACGGCCGCGCAGGCGGCAGGAAGTCCGGCCGGGTCCTGTGTCAGCACCTCGACCCGCATCCCGAGCGCCGTCCAGGAACGGGTCCCGATCACGGTCAGCTGCCCCCGGTGGTGGCGCGCGGAGAGCTCGAGGAGGGCGCCTGCGTGGGAACCGGCGTGGGTGTGCTGCTAGGGGTCTGAGCCGTCGACGTCGGGGCGGAGGTCGCCGGGGCGGAGGTCGCCGGCGTCGTGGTGGCGGCGGAGGGAACGTTCGCGGTCGCCTTGCCGGAATAGCTGAGGGCGGCCGCGGTGGCAAACGCGCCCAGGGCGACAACAGAGCCCAGGACCGAGCCGATGGTCAGTCGGCGCAGCCGCGCCAGCGCGCGATCACGGCTCCCGGGGGTGTGCGGACTCGGCATGCATCAAGCATGCCGCGCGAACCTTTCCGTTCTGTGAACTTTTACCGTCGTGTCCACGCACGCCTGCTCCACGATGCCTGCCTCCTTGGCCCACCGGTGCCCACCAGTCTGGCTCGCAAGGGTGCGGCGTGGTTGCCACTGCGCTGCAACTCGCGGCGCCCCCCGGCGGCAACGGCCGAGGCCAGTGACCCAGCGCCGCAACTCTGTGCGACGGGGTCTTTCAGTAACGGTCAGGGAATCACCAGCCCCTGCCCGGACGGCGCGGTCTTTCTCTTTCCGTATTCGAAGGCGAGGGCCCGCTCCAGGATCTCCGGGTAGCGGTGGACATCGTTGTTGCCGCCGCTCAGCACGCAGACCACGCGCTTGCCGCGGACGCACGGCCCCAGGTGGTCGAGGGCGGCGACTGGCAGAGCACCCGCCGGCTCGGCGATGATCCCGTCCTCCTGGTACAGCTCGAGGAGCGCACTGCAGATCTGGCCTTCGGGCACCACCAGGATCCGGTCGACCGCGCTGCGGACGATGTCGTACGTAAGGTGCCCGACCTCCTGCACCGCGGCGCCGTCCACAAAGTGGTCGATTCGTGGCAGCTTGACCGGGTGGCCTCGGCGCAGCGCCTCCGTCATCGACGCCGCGCCGGCCGGCTCCGCCCCGACAACGCTGGTTCGCGGCCGGCGGAATCCGAGATATCCGGCGATGCCCGCCACCAGGCCGCCGCCGCCCACCGCGGCCAAAACCAGGTCGGGACCGCCGATCAAGTCATGCAGGATCTCTCTCGCGATCGTCCCCTGACCAGCGATCGTCATCAGATCGTCGAATGGAGGGACCACGAGGGCACCGGACTCGGCGGCGTGCGTGGCGGCCGCGTCCCGCGCTTCGTCGAAGGTCTCGCCGACCAGCCGGATCGCGACCCCATCGCCCCCGAAATGGATGACGCGCCCCACCTTCTGCTCGGGAGTGCAGGTGGGCATGAAGATGGTCGCGGCGATCTCAAGCAGGGAACTGGCGAAGGCGACGCCCTGGGCGTGGTTGCCGGAGCTGGCACACACGACCCCGTGCTCGGAAGCGGCCGAGCCGAGTGAGACGACCTTGTTGAAGGCGCCCCGCAGCTTAAAGGAGCGGACCGGCTGGAGATCCTCGCGCTTCAGGTAGACATCGGCGGCATATCGCGTGGAGAGGCGGTCCGAACGCTGGAGAGGCGTGGGCAGCGCCACTCCCTGGAGGCGGGCGGCGGCTAGTTCGACCTCGTCGACGATGCTCCCAGAGCTGGTCGCCGGCATGAAAGCCAGTATCCGCACGCAGCCGGCGATGGAAAAGTGACTTTAATCCCATCCTGGGCACCCGATTGTCCCGGGACCCGGTCGGCGCGGTCGCGGTAGGGAACCGCCCGCACGGGCGGCCCTGCAGCACGGATCCCAGCGAGTGGAGCTATCGCTATCGCCTCCTGACTCGGGATGTCTGGGGTCGAAAAGCAGCGAGGTTGGCGATCGTCACCTGGAGGACCGGCACCTGCGGGGCGTTAGAGCCGGCTGCGCTCTGAGTGATTGAGCCTGAGCGGCCTGGCCTAGGCGGAATTCCCACGGCCCGGGTGGGACTGGCGTCTCGTGGCACTCGCCCCTTGCCTATTCCCCGCCGCGTGGGCCGAGCCTACCGTCAATGGCAGATTGGTGCATGTGGACCGGTTCGAGGAGGCGGACCTGCCGGAGCGAGCGCTGACTCGCGGCCTGACCGAGGTTCTTCTGTGAGCCAGCTCCGAACACTGGTCGTAGGGGCCGGCGCCGTCGGGGGTTACTTCGGAGGCCATCTCTTGGCCGCAGGCCGGGACGTGACGTTTCTCGTCCGCCCCCGCCGCCAGCAGGAGCTTCGCACCGGCGGGCTGCACATCCGGAGCCCGCGCGGCGACATCGATCTCGACGACCCCGCGACGCTCACCGCGTCCGAGATCACAGGACCCTACGATCTGGTCCTCCTCGCCTGCAAGGCGTATGACCTGCCGGACGCCCTGGCGTCGATCGAGCCCGCGGTGGGTGGTTCGACCACCATCCTGCCGCTGCTCAACGGGGTGCGACACCTCGATGCGCTCAGCGACCGATTCGGACCCGATCGCGTGCTGGGAGGCCACTGCCGCATGTCGGCCACGGTCGACGATAGGGGCCGCATCATCCACCTCAACAATCGAGATCTCGTCGGCATCGGCGAGCTGGGAGGCGGCGTAACCCCGCGGGCTCGATCGATCGCCGGCGAATTCCAAGCGGCCGGATTCGACACCAGCCCGAGCACGCGGATCGTGCAAGAGATGTGGGAGAAGTGGGTGTTCATCGCCTCGGTCGCGGCGATCACCTGTCTGCTGCGCGGCTCCATCGGCGACATCGAGGCGGCAGGGGGTAGCGACCTCGCACTTGAGGTTCTCGACGAGGCGGCGGAAATCGCCGCCGCGCAGGGGTTCGAGCCGCGCCCTGACTCGATGGCCGAGTCACGAGCGCTGCTCCGCCGGCGAGGCTGGTCCTTCACGGCCTCCATGCTTCGCGACCTCGAGACGGGGCGCCGCTGCGAGGCAGACCACGTGCTCGGGGACCTGCTGAGGCGCTCCCTGCGGCCGCATCCACGATCGCTCCTCAGGATCGCGTACGTGCACGTCATGACGCACGAAGCCAGGCGCCGGCGCGAAAGCGCCGGACCCCTCTGGCGCGTCGACGGTGCTGCGGCACTGCTCGGCAGCACCGTGGAGGCCTCGGCGCAGGCCGCCGGCGTCTCTCTGTCGCCGTGATCGACCGGCTGGTTGCGCGAGGAAACGGTGACCCAAGGCCCCGGGACACCGGTCATCCTCGGTCCCGTTGCAGCCCATTGGAGAGGAGCCGGGTCACGCATACGGTAGGGCCGTGGCGATGAACCTGGTCGGAGACTCACGCGCATGAGCCTGGCCCCGGATCGGTTGGGGCACCGCAGGTGGGGCGCGGGGATCGGCGCGCCGGAGGCGCGCCCGGTCCATGACCTGGTGGCGGAGCAGGTGCGCCGCGTGCCCGACCGCACCGCGATCAGGTCGGGAAACGAGAGCGTCACCTATGCCGAGGTCGAGAGCCGCTCTAACCGGCTCGCCAACCACCTGCGGTCACTGGGGGTGGGCCGCGGTGCCCTTGTCGGTGTGTGCCTGTCCAGGACGGTCGACCTACCGATAGCCCTCCTCGCCGTGATGAAGTCCGGCGCCGGGTACGTGCCTCTCGACCCCGCCTACCCGCCTGAGCGCCTGGAATACATGGCGAGCGACGCGGGCCTGTCCGCTCTGGTGACGACCCAGGCACTCCGCAGCGTCGCGCGGTGGCCTGCCATGGGCGAGGTCTGCATCGACGGTGACCGTGAGGCGATCCTGTCGGCCTCCGCGGAGGACCCCGACGCGGGGGTCATGAGCGACGACTGCGTCTACGTCCTGTACACCTCGGGGTCGACCGGGCGTCCGAAGGGCGTGCAAGTCGGCCACCGCTCCCTGGTCAACTTGCTCCGATCCGTACAGCACGCCCCCGGCTTCGATGAGACGGACATCCTTCTGGCGACGACCACCGTCTCCTTCGGGCCGCACGCCGTGCAGATGCTTCTGCCGCTGGTAACCGGCGCTCGGGTTGTGCTCGCCAGCCGGGAAACCGTGCTCGAGGCGGGGCTGCTGGCGGAGTTGCTGCGCACCTCCAGGGCGACCGTGATGTCGGCCACCCCGTCCATCTGGGACTTTCTGATGCGCGGCGGCTGGGAGGGCGACTCCCGTTTGAAGGCGCTCTACGGCGGCGAGCCGATGCCGGAGGAGGTCGTGAGCCGGCTGCTGGAGCGGTGCGGGTCGCTGTGGAACTGCTACGGATCGACGGAGACGACGATCTGGGCGACCTGCGGACGGGTGAGGACGGCGGAGGATGCTCGTTACCTCGGCGACCCGGTGCGGAACACGCGGCTGGTGATCGCAGACGAACAGCAAGGAGCGGTGCCGCCGGGGGTGGAGGGCGAACTTCTGATCGGAGGCGCGGGCCTGGCGCTGGGCTATCTGGGACGTCCGGAGCTGACGGCGGAGCGCTTCATCGTGGACCCGTTGGGGACGGGCCAGCGGCTCTACCGGACAGGGGACCTGGTGCGTCGAGAGGAGGATGGTCGCCTGCGCCTTCTGGGCCGCATCGACGACCAGGTGAAGGTACGCGGATTCCGTATCGAGCCGGGGGAGATCGAGCACCAGCTCGCGTCGCAGCCGGGGGTGGAGCGAGCGGTGGTGGTGGCGCGTGGGGAGGCGGAGCACCGGCGGCTGGTGGCGTACCTCGTGGGTACGCAAATGCCGCCAGCTCAGGAGCTGCGGGCAGCACTTCGGGGCTGCTTGCCGGAGTACATGGTGCCCGCGTCGTACATCGTGCTGGAGCGCCTGCCGACGACGCCGAACGGAAAGATCGACCGCTCAGCGCTCCCCGAGCCGGCCGCCGAAGGTGCCCGAGCTCCGGCGTCCGCCACGGCTCCAGCGACGCGGCTCGAGCTCGAGCTGATGGATCTCTGGTCCCGGCTGCTGGGCACCGGCCGGTTCGGGCCCGGCGACGACTTCTTCGACCTGGGCGGCCATTCCCTTCTCGCCGTGCGCATGCTCGGCGAGGTGGCCGCGGCGACCGGAGTCCGCCCTTCGGTAGGCCGCTTCCTGACCGACCCCACGATCGCTGGGCTCGCCGCGGCGGTTCAAGAGGCGGCGGCCGACCTGGGGGAGCCGGTGGTGGTGGAGGCGGGAGACCCGACGGGGAGTCCACTCTTTCTGCTCTATACCGACGTCATCACGCTGCCCTCGATGCGCCGCCTGGCGCCGCTGCTCCCGGGCCACCGGCTCTGGGGACTGACGCAAGGCCGCCCCACACGGGAGTTCGACCGATCCCAGCGGGTCGAGGACATCGCAGCCGAGCTGGTGCCCCTGATTGTGGAGCGGCAGCCCGAAGGCCCGGTGACGCTGGGCGGACACTCCTTCGGCGGAATCCTGGCCTACGAGGTGGGGCGGCAGCTAGAGCAGGCGGGGCGCTCGCTCGCGCTCGTCGTGCTGCTCGACACCCTAACCCCCGCGCTCTTCCGGCTCAACATGTTGCTGAAGGTTTTGCGGGCCCCCGCTCGACTCCGGGATCAACGCTGGCGGCGCCGGCGGAGCCGTGAGGTTACCGCGATGGCCGGTCGCGTTCTGAGCGGCCGAACTGCCGGCAAGCCGCCGCCCGTTCGCCTCAACCAGGACGAACTCGACGTGGAGGGGGTCAACACGATCCAGATGCGGTACCGGCCGCGCGGAATCTCGGCACCGCTCCTGATTCTGACCTCGACCGGGTCGACGCCGACGCTGCCGTACCACCCCCCGCTCCTGGGCTGGCGCCGGCTGCATCGGGGGCCCCTGGCCCAGTCCTGGGTACCGGGCGACCATCTGAGCATGCTGCTGGAGCCCAACGTGGCAGCCACAGCGGCGGCGCTCCGCGACGGGCTCGCCCGCGGGTTCGCGCGTTAAGAGACGTGATCGGTGCCTAGTCCCGTTTGTCCCGGGACTGCTGCCCCACCCGGGAGCCGCGAAAGCCGATGGCGTTTGACCCGCTCGCGCGCGAACGTGGACGGCGGAGATGATTCGGTTCGCGATCGTCGGCCTCGGACCCTGGGGGTTGTCGCTGCTCGAGCGCACGGTGAGCCATGTCAGGCGCACCGGCGTTGCGACCCGCGTACACGTGGTCGAGCCGGGGGAGCCTGGCGGCGGCACCTACCGCGACACGCGATCTGACTACCTGATCCTGAACAACGCGTGTGGGCTGCTCGCGCTCTACGCGGCGCCTGAGCCGGACCAGGACCCGCCATACGGGGTGGGCCTCTACCAATGGGCGGTCAGCAGCGGCTACCGGTGGGTCGGACACGAGTGCCGGCGGGACCCGAATGGACGTCCCATCACCCCGGCCGACTATCTCCCGCGCCGGTTGATGGGGGAGTACCTGCGCTGGTTCTACGCAACGCTGGTCGCCTGCGCTCCGCCCGGCCTGGAGATCGTCCGCCACGCGACCCGAGCGATAGACATCGAGCCCCTGCCCTCGGGCCGCGAGCGCGTCCACCTCGAGGAGGGGGAACCGTTCACCGTCGACCATGTCGTGATCACCTCGGGACACACCGAGAACGAGAGGCAATGCGGCGGGGCGCTGCGCAGTCTGCAACCGCCCTACCCGGCCGAGCGCTTCGCCCACGAGGTCCCCTCGGGAGCCACCATCGCAGTCGCCGGCATGGGCCTGGTCGCCTACGACCTGCTCGCCGCGATGACGATCGGCCGGGGTGGCTCGTTCGAGGAGCTCGGGGGCAGACAGCGTTACCGGCACAGCGGGAACGAGGCCCTCATCCACCTCTTCTCCCGCTCCGGTCTGCCTTACGCGGCCAAGTCGGCGACTTCCATCGATCCCGAAGACCGCTATCCCTTGATCGTCTGCACACCCCAGTGGTTCCGCTCGCTGCGCGGCCCGGACCAGGACCAGAAGGTGGATTTCCGGGCCCAGGTGATGCCCGGGCTCTACGAGGAGATGCGCTGCCGCTACCACCTGCACGCGGCGACGCTGAACGGCGGCGACCGGGAGCGGGAAGGCATCGCCTCCTTGATGCGATCGGCTCAGGCCGCCGGGGACCTTGGCCGGGAGCTGAAGACCCTGGAGCGCCGGTATGGACGCTTCGACCCCACCGAGCGCTTCTTACCTCAAGCCCACACCTCCCACGCTTCCTACCCCTCCAGCGCCACCTACGAGAGCCATGTCTACGACCGTATCCGGGAGGATCTCTGCCAGGCGCGCCAGAAAGGGGGGAGCCCGGTCAAGGCAGCGCTCGAGATGACGCGCGTGCTGCGGGATCAGCTGCGGGGCGTGCTCGAGTTTGGACGGCTGACGGCCGACTCCTACGTCGAGTTCCAGTCCCACCTGCACAGCGGCATCAACGCGATCGAGGCCGGTCCTCCGGCCCATCGGGCCGAGCAGTTGCTGGCGCTCATGGACGCCGGTGTGGTCCGCACGCCGCTCGGGCCTTCGCCGGAGCTCTGCGCGACGCCGGACGGGGGCTTCGTCCTCACCTCCACCCGATTGCAGGAGCCCTACGTGGAGACGGTGAGCTCAGTGGTGCGCGGACACCTCGACATGCCGAGGCTGATGGACTCCGCGTCGCCGCTTCTTCGTGCGCTGGTCGCAAGAGGCCGTCTGACCGAGCTTCATTACGGCTCCCGGCCGGTCGGCAGCGTCGGTCTTTCAGAGTCCTTCCACCCCTTCGACCGCGCCGGGTCGGAGCAGCGCAGCCTGTCCCTGCTCGGTGTCTTGACCGAGGGTGTCCGGTACTTCACGCACTACCTACCTTCGCCCAACACCCGCCTTCGTGCGGTGCTCGACGCACAAGCCTGTGTGGAGCGACTCCTTGCCTAGCCGAACCTCAGCCCACACGCTTCGAATCGCCTTTGTCAACAACATGCCGGACGCCGCCTTCACCGACACCGAGCGGCAGTTCTTGGGCCTCCTGAAGCGAGCCGCGGTGAGCGGGCCGCTCCAGGTCGATCGGTACCTCATCGAGTCGGTGCCCCGAGCTGCCTCGGTGCTTCGCGGGCCGGCGGCCTCCTACCGCGCACTGCGCGGTATCTACACCACCCGTCCCGATGCGATCGTCGTCACCGGTACCGAGCCGGTCGCCCCGTCGGTGGCCGAGGAGCCCCTCTGGGAGCCGCTCGTCGAGCTCTTCTCGTGGGCGGCCGACCACACCTCCTCGCTCCTCTGCTCCTGCCTTGCCGCCCACATCGCGGCCCGTTATTTCGATGGCCTGGAGCGGGACCGTCTGGACCGCAAGTGCTGGGGGCTGCTGCCCGACCGGGTGGACCGCTCGCACGTGCTGGGAAAGGGCCTCCCCGACGTGGTCAGCTTCCCACACTCGCGGTGCAATGAGGTACCGCTGGATCGGCTTCGCCGCCAGGGCTACCAGCC
The DNA here is from genome assembly GCA_963790575.1 of Candidatus Dormiibacterota bacterium. Taxonomy (GTDB): domain Bacteria; phylum Chloroflexota; class Dormibacteria; order Dormibacterales; family Dormibacteraceae; genus CAVTSA01. The sequence goes on from CAWBPD010000030.1 coordinate 164,303, forward strand.
GTTGCTGGTGGACGGCTCACGCTGGACGGTCGCGACCGCCATCCGGAGGGACTGCCTCGTGGTGCTGGTGCAGGGACACCCGGAATACGGGCCGGACAGTCTGCTGCGCGAATACCGCCGTGACGTCCGCCGTTACCTGCGCGGCGAGCGGGACGCCTTCCCCCCGCTCCCCGAGCACTACCTGAGCGGTGCCGCCCGGACCGCGGTGGAGCGTTTCGCCACCGCCGCCCTGACCGGTCCTCGCGACGAGCTGGCCATGCGCGGCTTCCCCTTCGAGGAGGTCTTGCGCCACCTGGACGGACGCTGGGCGACCTGGGCGAATACGCTCTATACGAACTGGCTCGGTGAGGTGCGCCGCCGGGTTTCCATGGAGACGCTCGCCGACGCTTCGCTGGCCGTCTGACGCAGGCGCTCCGGGAGGACCAGATTGATGCGGGACGAGACGATCGCGATCCACGGCGGGTATCACGCCGACGGCACCCGCGCGGTGGCGGTGCCGATCTACCAGACGGTGTCCCACGAGTTCGAGTCCGCAGCACAGGCGGGCGCCATCTTCGACCTGGAAGAGCCGGGGTTCCATTACAACCGGATCAACAACCCCACCAACTCGGTCCTTGAGGCGCGGCTCGCCGAGCTCGAGCGCGGCACGGCCGCCGTCACCTGCAGCTCAGGCATGGCGGCCGTCAGCGGGGCGCTGACGACGGTGGCGACGATGGCGGGAGACAACCTGGTCTGTGCGCCTCAGCTGTACGGGGCGACCTACACCTGGCTCGCCCACGTGCTGCCCAAGCAGGGCATCGAGGTCCGCTTCGGCCGCGACGACCACCCCGAGTCTCTGCGCTCCTTGATCGATTCGAGGACCCGCGCCGTCTACTGTGAGACCGTCGGCAACCCGGCCGGGAACATCGTTGACCTGGAGAGGGTGGCGGACGCCGCGCACGCCGCCGGGGTGCCGCTGATCGTCGACAACACGGTCCCGACGCCGGTTTACCTCAAGCCGCTGCGCTGGGGAGCCGATATCGTTGTTCACTCCCTGACCAAGTTCATCGGCGGCCATGGGACCACCATCGGTGGCGCAATCGTGGATGGGGGCGGCTTCCCGTGGTTGGACGCCCCGGACCGCTTCCCGGGCATGACCCGGCCCGAGCCCGCCTTCCACGGCGTGGTCTACGCCCGCGACTTCCCCCAGCACCCGTTCGCAACGCGATTCCGCACCGTCTGCCTGCGGAACCTCGGCGCCACCCTCTCACCCTTCAATTCCTTCCTGCTCATCCAGGGGCTGGAAACGCTGTCGCTGCGCCTGGAACGGCACGAGCAGAACGCGCGCGCGGTAGCCGACTATCTGGCGCGCGACTCGCGGGTGGCGTGGGTCTCGTTCTCGGGATTCCCAGACGATCCCCAGTACCGGCTAGCGCAGAAATACCTGGACGGTCACGCGACCTCGATGCTCACCTTCGGGGTACGAGGTGGCTACGAGGCGGGGATCCGGTTCTTTGACTCGGTGAAGCTGTTCAAAAGGCTCGTCAATCTTGGCGACGCAAAATCCCTGGTTGCCCATCCGGCATCGACCACGCATCGGCAGCTCACGCCAACGGAGCACAAACAGGTCGGGATCTCACCCGAGATGATTCGCCTATCGGTTGGCATCGAGCATATTGACGACCTCCTGGAGGACCTGGATCAAGCACTCCACGCGGCGGCGCAGCCGGCGCGCAGCACCGCACGCTGACACCCCGCGGCTGACCCCTTGTCCCGCCAGTGGAGGCGGTCCTCGACACGGGCTAGCTCACGTCCTCGCCGAGCGAGGCTTGCTCCCTGTGTGCCGGGCGCGACCAGCCTCTAGCGCTGCTCGAACTCTCCCCCGTCCAGAGGCTGGCGCCGGTCCGGAAGTGTGCGCTAGGCGAGGCGCTCCACGATCATCGCCATCCCCTGGCCCCCACCGACGCACATGGTCTCGAGGCCGTGGGTCTTATCGAGGGAGCGCAGGTCGTTGAGCAGCGTGCAAAGGATGCGGGCGCCGGTCATGCCGAACGGGTGGCCGAGCGCGATCGCCCCGCCGTGCGGATTCAACTTCTCGCTGTAGGGGTCGACGCCGATGGCGCGCGCGGAGGGGATGACCTGAGCCGCGAAGGCCTCGTTGAGCTCTACCACGTCGATGTCGTCGATCGTCATCCCGGCGCGAGTCAGCGCCTGCCGGGACGCATCGATGGGGCCCAGGCCCATCAACTCGGGCTCCAGGGCGGAGACGCCGGTGGCGATGATCCGGGCGAGGGGCTGGATGCCGAGCTCTCGAGCCTTGGTGTCGGACATCACCACCACCGCCGCAGCCCCGTCGTTGAGCGGGCAGGAGTTGCCGGCGGTGACGCTCCCACCGGGCCGGAAGGCCGGCTCCAGGGTGGCCAGCTTCTCCATGTTGGTCCCCGGACGCGGGCCGTCGTCTTTGGTGAACATGCGGCCGTCACCGAGTGGCACCGGGATGATCTCCCGGTCGAAGAAACCGTCGTCGCGCGCCTTGACCGCGGCCGTCTGGCTCTTCACCGCGTAGCGGTCCATCTCCTCTCTGGTGATGCCCTCCCGCTCGGCGACGTTCTCGGCGGTGTCCCCCATCTGGATGTAGATGTCGGGGTAGCCCTCGGGGTTGTCGGTCTTGAGACGCGGATTCTGGTTGGTGGGGATGTCGGACGAGCCGTTCCCGAACCGGGACACACACTCCACGCCCACGGACAGGAAGGTGTCGCCCTCGCCGGCCCGGATCGCGTGCGCCGCCATGCGGGTGGTCTGGAGCGACGACGAGCAGTACCGGGTCACGGTGCACCCAGGTGTGTCGAGGTGCGCGAGGACGGAGACCACGCGGCCGAGGTTGAAGCCCTGCTCACCGCCGGGCAGCCCGCAGCCACAGATCAGGTCCTCGATCTGGCTCGGCTGCAGCTGCGGTATCTGCTTCAGGACCTCAGCGGTCACGTACGCGGCGAGGTCGTCGGCGCGCCAGTCGACCAGCGAGCCCTTGAAGGCTCTTCCGATCGGTGTGCGGCCGGCGGCGACGATGACAGCTTCTGGCATCGATAGGGTGCTCCTGTCAATGGGCGTTAGGGACCGACCGGCGATCCTACGCGCCGCGCCCGAGGCGCGCCCCGCCTGTCATCTACCCGTGCTGCCGGGTCCGGATCGCGATCGGCCCTGAACGCGCCAGCTCGGCGATGCCGTATTCGGCCAGCGCGGTCCGCAGGCCCTCGATCACAGTGGGATCCCCCGCCACCTCGACCACGATCTCCTCGGGGGTGACGTTGACCACGCTGGCACCGGCGCGGGCGGCCGCCTCGATGGCACGGCGCCGCACCTCACCGGTCACCGCGAGCCGGAACAGCGCCAGCTCCCGGCTCAGGTGGTCGTGCTCGGTCAGATCCTCGATCGAGATCACCTCGATCAGCCGGCTCAGCTGCTTCTCGACCTGGTCCACCTCGGCGTGGCCGGCGTGGACGGTGAGCGTCATGCGGGAGCGCCCCGGGGTCTCGGCACGCCCCACCGAAAGGCCCTCGATGTTGAAGCCGCGGCGCTGGACCATGCCGCAGACGCGGAAGAGCACGCCCGGCTTGTCCACGACCTCCACCGAGAGCACTCGGACCGGCGAGGTGGGGTCACCCGGGACGGGGGCGGCGGGCACTATCAGCGTGGCCTCAGGCGTAGGCATCGGGAAGCTCCTGGAATTCGGTGAGTCCCGCACCCAGCGGGACGATCGGATACACGTTGGCGTCCGGGTCGATCGAGAAGTGCAGCAGGAAGGGCCCGTCCCACGCCTGCGCCGCGTCGAACGCCATCGGCACGTCGTCGAGCGAGCGGACGTGATAGCCGGGGAGGCCGTAGGCGTCGGCGAGCTTCACGAAATCTGGCATGTGCTCCAGAGCCGACTCCGAACGGACGCCACCGTAGAAGTCATCCTGGAACTGACGCACCATGCCCAGGCTCCGGTTGTCGAGGATCACGATCTTGATCGGCAGCTTGTGCTCGACCGCCACCGAGAGCTCCTGGGCGGTCATCACGAATCCGCCCTCGCCGGCCACCACCCAGACCGCGTGGTCCGGGCGTCCGAACTGGGCGCCGATCCCGGCCGGGAGCGCGAAGCCCATGGTGCCAGCGCCACCTGAGTTGAGGAACAGGCCGGGCGTCTTGTAGTTCCACCAGAGCGCGGCCCAGATCTGGTTCTGTCCCACGTCGGCGACCACGATCGAGCGCTCGTCGCAGCGGCGGTACATCTCCAGCATCACGTCCTGCGGCTGGAGGTGCCCGTTGGACCGGACGTACTTCAGCGGGTGCTCCTCCCGCCAGCGCTCGATCTGCGTCAGCCAGGAGGTCCGGTGATCGGGCGGCGCCGGCACCCGGTCGGCGAGTGCTGCCAGGGCCTCCTTGGCGTCGGACACGATCTCGAGGTGGGGGCGCACGTTCTTCCCCATCTCGGAGCGATCGATGTCGATGTGGATGAAGGTCTCGACGCGCGGCGCCCAGGTTGCGAGGTCCGCGGTCACCCGGTCGTCGACGCGCATCCCGACGCAGAGCAGGACGTCGGCGTTCTGGACCGCCTTGAGGTTCCAGCCGGTACCCATGAAGCCGGTCATGTGCAGCGACAGCGGGTGCTGGACGGGGAAGGCGCCGATGCCCAGGAGGGTGGTTCCGGTCGGGACCAGCGCCGTTTCAGCCAGCTCGCGGAGTTCCTTTTCAGCGCCGCTCAGAAGCACGCCGTGTCCGGCCAGTATGACCGGGCGCTTGGCCCTGGTCAGCGCCTCGGCGGCTGCCTCCAGCGTTTCGGCTGCCACCGGTTGTCGCTCGGGCCGGTACCCCGGGAGATCCACGGTCTGAGGCCACGCAGGGTCATCCCAGCTCGCCTGCTGCACGTCCTTGCAGATGTCGATCAGGACCGGGCCCGGCCGGCCGGTGGTGGCGATGTAGTACGCCTCCTTGATGACATGGGGGATCTCGTGGATGTCGCGCACCAGGTAGTTGTGCTTGGTCACTGGTTGGGTGCAGCCCACCACGTCCGACTCCTGGAAGGCGTCCCGCCCGACCATCTTGGAGGCGACCTGGCCGGTGATGGCGACCATGGGCACGGAATCCATGAAGGCGGTGGCGAGTCCGGTCACCAGGTTGAGGGCACCCGGGCCGCTGGTCGCGAAGACGACCGCGGGCTTACCGGTGGCGCGGGCGTAGCCGTCCGCCATGTGGGCCCCACCCTGCTCGTGGCGCACCAGGACGTGGCGCAGCCGGGGGTGCTTGGGCAGCTCCTGGTAGATGGGCAGGTTCGCCCCTCCGGGATAGCCGAAGATGATGTCGGCCCCCTCCCGTTCCAGGGCCTCCAGAATGATGTTCGCGCCGTTCACGTCGCCTCCTCTGCCGAGTCGCCTCAGATAAAAGAAAGGCCCCCGCCTGAGGCGGGGGCCTTATTGCTTGCGTTCCGGTTGGTTCTATCCGGCCGCGCGCGCCCCCGCCCTGGGAAGGCCGATAAGTACGAGCTCGAGGGCGAGAAGCTGCGAGCGAAGCACGGTGACCTTCAGTGTAGCCGAGCGGCCACTGACAGTGCCAGGGACTGCCCCGGAGCGCCCGTGCTGAGCTCGCGTCCGCGGTGAGTTCGTTCGAGGAGGCCGAATGCGCGGCGGTCGCGCGCCCCCGGTTGCGCAACCAGGTTCTCTGACGCCGCTCAGCTGGTGAAGGTGAGGGCGACGAACCGGCCCACGAGCTCTTCAGGGATGCTGCTCGTGTCGAGGTCTACGCGGCGGTAGAGCCAGAGCAGGAGGTCGGACGCGGTGCCCTCCACCCCGGGCATGCCGGGCGCCGCGCCGCGCTGGAAGCGCAGCGTCCCCGGTGCCGCGCCATCGCTCAGCGTCCAGGCCTCGGGGCCATCGGTGCAGCGGAGCGCGAACCGGCCGGCGAGCTCCGGCCGCGCCGGATCGGCGGGATCGGCGTCGCTGGAGACGGAGAAGGTAAGGAACTCCTCGATCGCGTCCACCGCCACCGGTCTCTCGATCGCGATCGTGCGGCCGGTGGCGCTGCCCGCATCCCAGTGGTGGACGGCCGCCTCCTGAACCTGGTGCCGAATCACGAACGCGACGTCCTGCTGTGTCGCCCAGGTCCAGACCGGGGTTCTGGGGTCTGCCTCACGCAGAGCTCCCACCAGGTGGGCGGTCTGCTCGGTCAGCGCGGAGATGAGCTCCTCCTCGGCGGCACGCGGCGGCCGCTGGTCCTCGTCGGGCGGCTCGAGCAGCCGGCCCTCGACGATGGTCGCCCAGAACCACTGCACCTCGGTCAGGTGCGCCACCAGGTCGGCCACGGTCCACTCCGGGCACCCGGGCACGGCGTCCGGGAAGTGACCCCGTGCCAACGCGCCCACACCTGCCGAGTGCTCGTTGATCGCCGCAAGTTGATCGAATGCGAGATCGCTCATCGCGCGGCAGCGTACCTCGCACGCGTCTCCGCCCGCCCGGCTCCCCAGGCGTCGATCGGTCCCTTTCTCTGCAAACCGGCCTTCCCGGGCCCGTGGTAGCGCGGGGTTGCGGAGAAACCGCCCTCTAGGGCCTGCCCTCTCTGGCGAGTTGGGATACCAGGTTGGTATCCTGAATGGCCATGCCCCGCACGCTCGCACAGAAGATCTGGGATGCGCACGTGGTCCGGCAGGCGCCAGGTGAGCCGGACCTCCTCTACGTCGACCTCCACCTGATCCACGAGGTCACCACTCCGCAGGCGTTCGAGGGCCTCCGGCTGGCCGGCCGCACGGTGCGCCGGCCCGACTTGACGCTGGCCACGATGGACCACAACACGCCGACCCGGGGCGGGATGGCGGCGGCGGACGAGGTCGGGCGTCAGCAGCTGGAGGCCCTGATCGAGAACTGCCGCTGGGCGGGGATCCGTCTCTATGCGCTGGGCAGCCGCCACCAGGGGATCGTCCACGTGATCGGTCCCGAGCTGGGGGCCACCCAGCCCGGCCTGGTCATCGTCTGCGGCGACTCACACACCTCCACGCACGGCGCGTTCGGGGCGCTCGCGTTCGGCATCGGCACCTCCGAGGTGGAGCACGTCCTGGCCACCCAGACCCTGCCCCAGGCGCGGCCCGACGACCTCGCGGTCACGATCGAGGGCGAACTCCCGCTCGGGGTGGTGGCCAAGGACGTCATCCTGCATCTGATCGCGCAGGAAGGCGTGGCGGGCGGTCAGGGGAGCGCCGTCGAGTACCGCGGCTCCACGGTCCAGAACCTGGGCATGGAAGGCCGGATGACCATTTGCAACATGTCGATCGAGTGGGGCGCGCGCGTGGGCATGGTGGCACCCGACGAGAAGACCTACCGGTGGCTGGAGGGCCGCCCGCACGCACCCCGGGCCGCGCTCTGGGAGCAGGCGCTCGCAACCTGGGAGGCACTGCCCAGCGACCCTGACGCCGTCTTCCACCACGAGATACGGGTCGACGCCTCCACGGTCGAGCCGGGCGTGACCTGGGGTACCAACCCGGGCCAGGCGCTCGGCATCACGGGCAGGGTCCCGGATCCGCGCAGCGAGAACGAAGAGCGCGCGCTCCGGTACATGGACCTGCGGCCGGGCACCGCACTCCAGGACATCGCCGTGGACCGCGTCTTCATCGGCTCCTGCACCAACGCCCGGCTCAGCGACCTGCAGGCGGCGGCCGCCGTCGTCCGCGGGCGGCATGTCCACCCGTCGGTGCGCGCCATGGTCGTCCCCGGCTCCGCCACGGTCAAACTGGAGGCCGAGGCGCTGGGTCTGGATCGCGTCTTCCAGGAGGCGGGGTTCGAGTGGCGGGACGCGGGCTGCTCCATGTGCCTGGGCATGAATCCCGACATCCTGCAGCCGGGCGAGCGGTGTGCCTCCACCTCCAACCGCAACTTCGAGGGGCGTCAGGGCAGCGGCGGGCGGACGCACCTGCTGTCGCCGCCGATGGCCGCCGCGGCCGCCCTCACCGGGCACCTGACCGACGTCCGCGCCCTGCGCATGGACGAGCCGGTCCCGGCCTGACCAGTCTCAGCAGCAAGACCAAGGAGCAGAACCATGCAGCCGTTTCGCCGCGAGGTGGGCCGGATGGCACCGCTGGACCGCACCAACGTCGACACCGACCAGATCATCCCCAAGCAGTTCCTGAAACGGATCGAACGGACAGGGTTCGGCCCCTTCCTCTTCTATGACTGGAAGCGGGCGGATCCGGACTTCGTGCTCAACCGCCCCCAGTATCAGGGCGCGCGGTTTCTTATCGCGGGCGAGAACTTCGGCTGCGGGTCGTCGCGCGAGCACGCACCGTGGGCACTCGAGGACGCCGGGTTCCGTGCCGTCATCGCCCCCAGCTTCGCCGACATCTTCCGCAACAACTGCCACCGGATCGGGCTGCTCCCGGTGCAGCTCCCAGAGGAGTCCGTGCGGCGCCTGCTGGACCTCGCGCTCGAGGACCCCTCGTCGGTCCTGACCGTGGACCTGGAGCACCAGACAGTGCATGCGGGCGGGTTCGACGAGCGCTTCCAGATCGATCCGTTCGTGCGCGAGTCGCTGCTCAACGGATGGGACGGCATCTCGCGCACGCTGCTCGAGGAGAAGGCGATCGCCTCCTTCGAGGCGCAGCGACCGGGGTGGCTACCCCTCGTCCCGCCGCCTACCGGCCGCCCCTTGAGTTATTGAGCGGTCTATCAATAATATACGGAAGAGGTGGCCGTCGAGACCCATCGCCAGCGTGGGCACTCCTCCGGTGAGCGGCGTCAACAGGTGCTTGACGCGGCGATCCACGAATTCGCCGTGTACGGCTACCACGCCGCCCGCACGACGGCCATCGCCGAGCGGGTTGGCGTCTCTCAGCCCTACCTCTATGCGCTCTTCAGCGACAAGAAAACACTGTTCCTCGCCTGTCAGGATCAAGTCCGCGAGCGCATTCGCGCCGCCTTCTTCGAGGCGGCCCGGCCTTCACCACACGACCCGTCGGCGACGCGGGCAGAGCTGGCGACCGAAACCGACGAAGAGAGAGCGCTGTGCCGGCTGGCCGCGCGCTGGCGGGCGCTTCTGCCCGACCAGGACCTCATGCGGTGCCAGCTGCAGGGATTCGCCGCCGCCGCCGATCCGGAGATCCGCGAGAAGGTTCGCCGCGGGGTCATGGAGAGCATCGACACTATCGTCGATCTCACTGGCGCCGGACGTGATCGCGTGGCCACCTTCGTGGCGCGAGGTGTGCTCCTCAGTATCGGATCGGTACTCGGGCTCCCCCCCGAGTACCTACCGGCCACGCCGACGTACAACGGCCAGGCCGCACAGAGATGACCGAGAACCCCCCGCCCGGGCGTCGAGATCAGCTTGACGGCCACCCAACGGATCCATCTCAACACCGGACAGCGGCTCCCACGCTGGTCGTGGTGAACTCGACTGCCCACCGTATCCTGCTCGGCGGCGGGCTGATCGGGGCGGTTGTGTTCCCTCTGACCTACCTCGTCGACGGCGCCCTGCGTCCCGGTTACAACGGGCTCACCGAACCCATCAGCGCCCTCGCGCTAGGCCCTCCGGCATGGGTTCAGATCTCCAATTTCATTGTGTACGGCGTCCTCACGATGCTCTCCGCGGTGGGCTGGCGGGCAGCTCTGGTACCGGGCCGGGGCTCGGCCGCCTTCCCCACGTTGAAGCTCATCACCGGGGTGGCGCTGGTTCTCACTGGGATCTTCCATGCGGGCCCACGACATGACATCGTGTCGTACGTGAGCCTGATCGCGACCGTGGTTGGGCTGTTCGTGATCGCCTTTCGGCTCCACCATGAGCCCTCGTGGCGAGGCTGGGCGATCTACGCCGTTGTCACAGCGGTCCTGATGATGGGCTTCCTAGCCGGCTTCGGTGCCTTGGTTGCACACGGGAGCGGCGGCGTGTTCGAGAAGCTGGCCACGATCACCGCGGCATGCTTCACCATCCTTCTCACGGCTCGAGTTCTGGCCCGCGGCTGTCAGCTTTGATCAACGCCCACCGCCACGCGTGGTGCCATGCTCCCTCAAGCCCGATCGGATATGCCCACCTACGCCAGCGGGTCCGGTACGAGAGGACGGCCTACCACTCCGGCGCGCCCACCGTCTGCAGCAAGCCCCCGACGCGAGCGTTCCTTCATCGCCGGGGCCATCGCGTAGGACGATGCGGCAATTCCGCCAGCCACGACTGGCCACCCCTGAGCACCGGAATCCTAGCCCGAATCGCGGACCGCAGGCGCGAAGAGCCGCCGGTCCGGTTGGCGAAAGAGCCACGCCGCCACCGCAAGGAACAGGAGAGCGAAGACGAGAGAGCCGATCACACCCGCGGGGTTCCGAAAGTAGACATCGAACCCGGCGTCCAAGGCATGCATCAGCGCCGTGATAAGGACGGCGATCGCAAGTGACCGAACCGAGGCCGCCAGGAGCAGCAGCACCAACACGGCAGCCAGCGCCAGGTTCCGATCGGTGAGGTACGCCGCCACCTGGGATTGCAGCGGTGGTGCCGTGGTGGGCCCCCCCACCGCCAGGACGAGGGCCCCGAGCACGACGAGACCGGCGACTAGGCACTTAATGGCTCGGTGCATGATGACCCTCGTGGTTCTAACAACACTACGGCGTAGCCTAACGCCGTTTTGCTAGCCTGTCAAGTATCCGAATCACGCAGGTGAGCCGATGACCGAGACGATCACACCGAAGCCAGCACGGCGCCGCAACCCGCGCGGGCAAGGTAAGCGATTGCGAGAGGAGATCATCGCCGCCGCAGACGCCTTACTGGCAGAATCCGGCGACACCGAGCAGCTCACCCTCCGGGGTGTAGCCAGAAGGATCGGCATCGCCGCGACCTCGGTGTACGCGCACTTCCCGGACGTCGACCATCTGGCGCTGGCGGTGGCGGAGCGTCACTTCGCACAGCTCGGTGCCGAGCAATGGGCAAGCGAGCAGGCCCTCCACGATCCTGCCGAGATCCTGCTGGCCCGTTGTCGAACCTATTGCCGCTTCGCGATGCGCGCGCCGGCCTACTACCGCATCATGTTCATGGCCGATCTGGGCCCGAACGTGGCCTTCGACTTCGAGCAGGCGCCGGGACGCGCAGCATTTGACGCGCTGGTGGAAGCGATCAAGGCTTGCCAGGAAGCCGGACAGGCCGAGCGGGACCGCGACCCATTCCGACTTGCGACGCTCGTCTGGGCCGCAGAGCATGGCCTCGTCTCGCTTCGGATGGCAAGACGCCGATTCCCGTGGCCGCCGCTTGATGAGCTGGTCGACGACGCCGTCAGCGCCGTGGTCGGTCTGCACGACTCGAGCGCCGGGGCGCGGTCCCTATAGCGATCGGCAATCGACAGACGCAGTCTCTACCCGGTCCGGATTGGAGCTGAACGGCACGTCCCGAGCAACGCGATGTCGGAGACGTACGAGTCGTGGCCGGCGCCAGCGCACCTGGTCGAGATCGATCTCCAGCTTCACCCACAGCGCCCCGAGGCCGCAGAGGTAATCGGCGCGGGATCATGTCCAGGACATCCCGGCGGAACAGGATCTCCTCCCGATCGCGGGCTCAGGCCCGGCCTCATGCCGCCCTTGCAGCGTCGACGACCATAGCACGCCGCCGAACGCGGAGGGGCAGGTGCCGTTGACGGTGAGCAACGGGGAGGGTGTGGCCCGCGGCGTCGAGTGCTTGCTCCCACTGGATCATCTGGTCGGGCCGCTCGCGGTAGTCCTCCTCCCTCAGGTCGCCACGGGGCGCGTCGTTCATCAGCTCCATCAGAGGCGCCACCTCGTTGACCAACTCGTCCGGCGTCGGCCCGTCGATTTGCAGCGTCCGGTAACCGGCGGGTGCCGACGGCGCGGCCCCCACCGAGCTGGTGTAGGTGTACGTCTCCGCGTTCGAGGTCTGGTCTGGTCCGTTTACCCGCAGCACGAGATGACCACACGACTTGTCGGCTTCACCCGGCTCTCCTGGCATCCCTCGAAGCCGCACGCGGTCGAACAATGGGGCACAGCGGTCGCCCGCGACCACCGCGGCCACGGCCTCGGTCGCCTACTGAAGGCCACCAACCTGGACCGCCTCCTGAGGGAGGTGCCGGAGGCGCGCGAGGTGTCGACCAGCAACGCGACGACCAACCGGTGGATGCTGGCCATCAATCACGACCTCGGGTTCCGGCCCGTCGCCGATTACCAGCACTGGCAGGTCGAGACCAGGAAGATCCGCAACTCCTAATCAGGTGGTGTTGCGACCACGGCGAGAACCCGTTGCGATCACGGCGAGAACCCGGGGGCTCGCTTACGTACACGTCGCGGCCCCGCTCACGTGAACCATTGCTCGGCTCGACGATGGCTGGCCATCACCAGACTCGGCTCACGATTGCGGGCCCGTCACTGGCCACCCAACCTGGCGAGTCGTCCCCTCATAGGCGCCGAGCGGCCGGTGCGGACGCTCCCAGCTGCGCAGAATCCGCGATAGAAGTTGCCCGTCGCGTGATGGCTCTCGTCGACGACCAGGGTGCGGAATTCCGGCCCCCAAGCGCCGCAGCCGCGCCGGTCGGCTCAGCGTCGGCACGGAGCCGACCACTACCTGGCTTCGGGCCTCATCACGCTCTGATTTGACGAGCCCGATATCTAGGGATCGGAGCAGGTCAACCCTCCGCGTCGCCACCATCGCATCCAATTGCTGCCTGATCGTCAAGCGGGTTGCCGGACATAGAGTCGAAGGAACGCTGTGGCTACCTCGGCGGCGTCACCAATCAAGACCGGGCCCACGCCGCCCGGTCCATAGGTTCCGGAGCGCCGCCAGCCGAAGAGGCGAGCCCTCTTGAAATACCGGCGGCCGAGTTCCACCGTTTCGCGTTTACTCTCCTCGTCGAGCTGCACTCGCTCGCCTGCCACGACGATCACGTCCGCGTAGCGCCGGCGAGTGCTGATCACCACCCCGAACCCGCGACGACGAACCTCCTCATCGAGGTATCGCCAACACAGCCAGCGCTCGCTCTGCTTGGTGGTGAGGTAACCGAGGAGCCTCGCCTGGGCCACGCGGTCGTTCACCGACACCACCTCCGGCGGCGTCGTGGAGACGGCCTCCTCGCTTCCGGCATCTCGACGACGACGCCCGAGGCGGCTCCCACTTTCGGCGATCGCGTCGACCTCCCTGGCCGAACGAGATGCGGTCTCCCGCGACGTTGGGAGCAACGGTCAATGGATCGACGGCATCGCCGGGCAGATCATCGTCGTCAGTCACCGTGAAGACGCGGCGGCGAAAGGTGCCTCGCAGTCCCGGCTCCGACTTGGCGCCGGCCGCGAGAACCGCGTACCCGACGAGGTGCGATGGTTCTGACCACTTGGGGCGCCGACGACGGGTAGCGGAGAGCGCGGTCTGTTCACTTACCCAGCCGAGCCGCCGTAGGTCCTCCAACCAGACGATCATCTCCTCATGGCCGGGCTCGAACGACTTCCCGCCGCCGAGCACACGCAGGGAGCGCTTCACTGCCTCAGCGTCGCGGATACTCTCGTCGGCATCGGATCCTGGGATCGCCTCACTCATCGTCTTCCGCCCAGCTCTCGCCGATCTCCACCTCGACGCCGATAGGCACCCGCCCCAGCACCTGGCCGCCTGCCTCGCGCATGCAGCTTTCGAGCCAGGCCGCGACCTGCTGGGCATCCTGCTCAGCGCACTCCAGGTCGAGCTCGTCGTGGACAGCCAGCACAGGGATGAAAGGAGGCGCCTGCGCGCGGCGATCGAAGACCCGATCCAGCGCCAGCTTGAAGCTGTCCGCAGCGGTCCCCGCCAAGCCCACAAATAGCCCCCAGCACGATCGTCTTCCCCTCCTTGCGCGAGACCCCGAGCCTTTGCGCGACCGTCTGGTAGACATCCTCACCGCGTTCGAAGGCCTCGATGAGATGCACATCGCCTGAGACATCGGCCGCGATCCTGACCTCGATCTGGGCGTAGTCGAGGTCGTCCGTGCAGCCCTCCAGCACCTCTTGGACCACGCCGTCTGTGCCGACCCCGGGCCCTGGGACTGCTGGCCGGCGTTGGCGTACCTCGACAATCCGTCCGCACCATCACAAGGAGACCGACATGCAAGAGCGACAGCCAGGTAGACCGATCGAAAAGGACATCAGCGCGATCGCGAACCGCGCCGGGACCGACCCCGAGTTCCTGCGGCGCCTACGCGAGGATCCCATCGAGGCAGCCCACAGTGCTGGTTTTCGAATCTCTTGGGCGGAAGTTCGGGAGTCCCTGGTTGACAGGACGTTATTCCTAGTTCGCAAAACCAAGCACCGGGCGAAGGACACAGGCCCGGTCGCCAGTGCTGCAGGTTCATCGCCGCCTCCGGAGAGATCCCCACCTCTTCCTGCCAGCCGGTTACCGCGTCGACCACGCCGGCCCACGGGCGAAGCTGCCACTCCGTGCGCGAGCGCCAGACGAGGCGGAGCCAGGCGACACCGGCCAGGCAGCCGCCGATGGCGCGGCGCGGGCCGCCACTGAGCACGAGTACCGCCTTCCGGGGCCTCAGCCCGACGAGCAAGGACGAGTACCTCAAGGTCAAGGAAGAGGAAGAGGTCGGTTCCGGCCACCAGCGGAGACCAGGAGGAGGCACACCCAGCTCCCGGGGGCTGCGCCTGGGCACCGGGCGGCAACGCCTGCCCAGTCGCTGAGGGGTAAGTACAGGCGCGAGATGGATGCTGGCAGCTTGGGATGATCGGGATTCCGGGCCATTTGTCCCGGCCCTGCCGAAATTGCGTGCGGAGTCGCCGGTTTTTGGAGGATAATGATCCTCGTAGTGAGCGTTATCGTCCCAGAGCTTGGTTTTTCGGAGCCACCCCCAGAGAACCCATCGGCCTGCGTCCTCCCGATGCCCAGGGCTTTCCGGCCTGACCCCGAGGCCGATCAGGCGGGTCCGGCGGGGATACCGAGCGACCCTGAGACACGGCGCTGGCTGGCGCGCGAGCTTCACGACTCCGTGGGCACCGCTCTCTCGGCCATGCTGCTGGAGATGGAGTACCTGAAGCGTGGAGATGGGACCACGCTCCAGGACGAGATCCAGCTGCTCCAGAATTCGACGCGCGAGGTCCTGCACGGGCTGCGCCGGCTGCTCAGCGGCCTGCGTGACGAACCCACCCACATCACCGGGTTCGCGGACATGGTCTACGAGGTGCTGGAGCGCTTCGAACGCCAGTCCGGGATCCCGGTCACGCTGGTGGCCGATGAGCGCTGGCCGCGCCGGATGGTGGGGCGGACCGCGCACCACCTCCTTCGCATCGTGGAGGAGGCCCTCCAGAACGTTCGTCGTCACAGTTGCGCCCGGTCGGTCGAGATCACGCTCGCGCGCGTCGGCAATGATGCCGTGCTGACCATCCAGGACGACGGTCGGGGGCTGCAAGGCCTGCCCGACGGGCAGGGCTATGGCATCACCGGCATGCAGGAGTACGCGGTGCTCGCCGGCTGCGACCTCCGCATCGACAGTTTTCCCGACCGCGGAACCGCGGTCAAAGTTTCACTGCCCCTGGAGGCACGCCGATGAGGGTCACCACCGAAGCCCCTCCCCGCGTCGTGATCGCGGACGATCAGACCCTGTTCCGCTCCGGCCTGGCGCGCCTGCTCGAGCTTGACCAGCGTGTCGAGGTGGTGGGCCAGGCGGCCAACGGCCAGGAAGCGCTCGACCTCGTGGCCAAGGTGCACCCGAACATCGTCCTGATGGACATCAAGATGCCGATGCTCGATGGCGTCGAGGCGACCTCCCGCATCACTCGCGAGTATCCCGATGTCAAGGTGCTGATCCTCACCACCTTCGATGCCGACAGTCACTTCATCCAGGCACTCAAGTCGGGCGCTTCCGGGTACGTGCTCAAGGACTCCGAGCCGGACGCCATCGTCACCAGCATCCTCGCCGTCCTCTCCGGCGAGCGGGTGATGGCGACCGCGGTCGCCGAACGTGTCCTCGACATGCTCACCGGGACCGTGACGCCGAAGGAGTTCTACGACGGTTTAACGCCGCGCGAGCTCGAGATCCTGAAGCTGCTCGCCACCGGGCTCGCCAACAAGCAGATCGCGTACAAGCTGAAGATCTCGGAGAAGACGGTCCGCAACCACGTCAGCAACATGTACGAGAAGCTCGAGATCTATGACCGCTCTCAGGCCGTTCTCTACGCGGTCCGCAAGGGCCTCGTCGAGCCGTAGAGCGGGTCCGGCCGGCCTCCTCTATGCGCGTTCCGCCGGCAAATCCGCGGTCTACCGACGAACAGGAAGCGAGAATGCTGGAGCGCCGCCTGAAGGTGCATGAGCGACGTCTCATGGGGCGGTGCCTGCGCCTGCTCAAGGAGTTCCTTGCTGCGCTACTTGGCTGGCGCCCCGCGACGCTGCTCGGCTATCTCGTCGCGGTAGCCGTGGCTGGCATTGTGCTCGCGCTCGCGCTCATCCTCGGGATCACGTTCCATGCCCTGCACCTGCTCCGGTGACCCCTGGGGGCTGACGCCGCAAAGGGCCAAGGAGCCCGCGCGGGCGAGGCCGACGGCGCCAACCGCCCACCGTGTGCGTTTCGCCTTGCCTATGCCCCAGGGTGACCAGGACATTTGTCCTATTTATCCGCCTCATCAGGGTGGTTGATGCTCATCCTGGGTGATTTTGCTGGTGTCGGTTACGTTCCTATGAGGTGGGTACCCCTGGTACATCGCCCCCGTGTGGCGGTGGTGCGTGCCGTACTGATCCTGGCTGCGGTGGCAGCCTTGGCGGTCGGCGTGGCGACGCTGCTGCACACGACAGCACATGCGGAGGACATCTCCTCTGTTGGTGATGCTCCGGCCTCAGGATCTCCCACGGCAATCTCCGCCGCCACCGCGCCCGCTCTTGAGGGCGCGGCTGTTCCGGTGGTGCAGGCTGTGGACTCCACGGAGTCGTCCGCGGCGAGCGGGAGCTCGACTGCGCCTGCGGCCACACAGAGTACTCAGGCCACCGGCGCTCCGGACGCCTCGACCGGTGGCGGCAGTGGAGCTGCCGGCACGCAGAGTACTCAGGCCCCCGGCTCTCCGGACGCCTCGACCGGTGGCGGCAGTGGCGCTGCCGGCACGCAGAGTGCTCAGGCGACCGGCTCCCCGGACGCCTCGACCGGTGGCGGCAGTGGGGCTGCCGGCACCCAGAGTGCTCAGGCAACCGGCTCCCCGGACGCCTCCAGCGGTGCCGTCAGCGGGGCGGGCACCCAGAGTGCTCAGGCCACCGGGTCCCCGGACGCCTCGAGCGGTGGCGGCAGTGGGGCTGCCGGCACCCAGACTGCTCAGTCCACCGGCTCCCCGGACGCCTCGAGCGGTGCCGTAACCGGGGCGGGCACGCAGAGTGCTCTGTCCACCGGCTCCCCGGACGCCTCGAGCGGTGGCGGAACCGCCTCGCCGGCGGAGCAGACGACGTCGGGCGTGACGCCTGGGGGATCGTCGGTCGCTCCAGCGCCGTCACCCGGCACCGCGCCGCAGGTGACCGCGCAGACGGGACCGCGGATGAGTTCGTGTGCGACCTCGCCTGCGCAGGCTGGCTCCCTCCGAGCAGGCGATCGGGTCGATTCCGCGGGATTGGCCAACGCTTCTATGTCGTTCTCCTCACCCCCTTGGGGCAGCCTCTCGCTGCCCGCGGCCCTGCTTGTCGTCTGGGGCGTGCCGCCCCCTGCCGGCTCGGGCAGCACCTCGACGGCCGGCAGCTGGGGAGCGGCGCACGTTCCCGCCGGCGGTTTGCCGCCGCCCTCGACCTTGACGCAGCCAGGGCCGGCAGGGTCATCATTGGGACCCAGGGACTTCGGCAGCCGATGCGGCCAGAGCGGAGGCAGTGCCTCCCCTGGCGCCGTGCTTTCGTCCGTTGCACTCCCTTCGCGGGTTGCCGGCTCGTGCTCGATAGAAGGGCCGTCCCCCTCCATCGGCACCTATCTGACCTCTCGCATCGAACGGCCTGGCTGACGCCCTCCTAAGTCGTCATGCCGTCCGTGTCGTCCACTCTCGACGACTTTCGATGTGAGGTAACCAAGTCAGATCATGCGAATCCAATCGGTCCGCCCCAGCACGCGGCGGATCAGCGGTCGATGGCGGAAGCGCCAGGGGGCCGCGACCGCCTCGGGGTTCTCGAGCGGCGGCCCACTCGACCAGCCCGCCAGAAGCCTTGCAGCCTCTGTGGGGGCAGCCTCTGTGGGGGCACCCGCTGTAGGTGCTCGGGCGGCCGTCGCGCAGAGGGGCGCAAGGCAGCTCGGAGCAGTGGTGCCGGGGGCTCCGATGCCCGCCCCGGCCCCACGGCAACGCGTGTGTGGCTGCCGGACCCGTCGGTGTCGGCCTTCCAGTGCGGTTGAGCAACTAGACTTGCCCGCAACCCCTTCGACCGTCGACATCCTTGCCGGGGGTTCCTCGCCGGCCCCCATTCCCCCGACTCGGCCTTTGCGTTCGCCCACGCAGATCTGGCCGGCAGCCGTGCATCGGGGGACTTCCCCGGGCCGGGATCGCGTCCGGGCTCTTCTTCCCGAAGGGGGTCGGGGATGAGCCCCGACAGACCGATCTCAAACGAGCCACCGTCGGAGGAGGAGCAGAGCTCCATCATCTGGATGCCCGGGGCTTTCCGGCCTGACCCCGAGGCCGATCAGGCGGGTCCGGCGGGGATACCGAGCGACCCTGAGACACGGCGCTGGCTGGCGCGCGAGCTTCACGACTCCGTGGGCACCGCTCTCTCGGCCATGCTGCTGGAGATGGAGTACCTGAAGCGTGGAGATGGGACCACGCTCCAGGACGAGATCCAGCTGCTCCAGAATTCGACGCGCGAGGTCCTGCACGGGCTGCGCCGGCTGCTCAGCGGCCTGCGTGACGAACCCACCCACATCACCGGGTTCGCGGACATGGTCTACGAGGTGCTGGAGCGCTTCGAACGCCAGTCCGGGATCCCGGTCACGCTGGTGGCCGATGAGCGCTGGCCGCGCCGGATGGTGGGGCGGACCGCGCACCACCTCCTTCGCATCGTGGAGGAGGCCCTCCAGAACGTTCGTCGTCACAGTTGCGCCCGGTCGGTCGAGATCACGCTCGCGCGCGTCGGCAATGATGCCGTGCTGACCATCCAGGACGACGGTCGGGGGCTGCAAGGCCTGCCCGACGGGCAGGGCTATGGCATCACCGGCATGCAGGAGTACGCGGTGCTCGCCGGCTGCGACCTCCGCATCGACAGTTTTCCCGACCGCGGAACCGCGGTCAAAGTTTCACTGCCCCTGGAGGCACGCCGATGAGGGTCACCACCGAAGCCCCTCCCCGCGTCGTGATCGCGGACGATCAGACCCTGTTCCGCTCCGGCCTGGCGCGCCTGCTCGAGCTTGACCAGCGTGTCGAGGTGGTGGGCCAGGCGGCCAACGGCCAGGAAGCGCTCGACCTCGTGGCCAAGGTGCACCCGAACATCGTCCTGATGGACATCAAGATGCCGATGCTCGATGGCGTCGAGGCGACCTCCCGCATCACTCGCGAGTATCCCATGTCAAGGTGCTGATCCTCACCACCTTCGATGCCGACAGTCACTTCATCCAGGCACCCAAGTCGGGCGCTTCGGGGTACGTGCTCAAGGACTCCGAGCCGGACGCCATCGTCACCAGCATCCTCGCCGTCCTCTCCGGCGAGCGGGTGATGGCGACCGCGGTCGCCGAACGTGTCCTCGACATGCTCACCCGGACCGTGAGGCCGCGGGAGTACTGGCGAGAACTTCGGCTGTGGATCCTGGCGCGAGCACGCACCTTGGGCGCTGGAGGACTTCGAAACCGACCCGTACGCAACGGAATCGCTCGGAATCGCTGCTCAACGGATGGGACGGCATCTCGCGCATCTCCTGCAGTAGGACGCGATCGCAGTGTCCGAAACCCGCCGCCCGAGGTGGCCTCCCGGCGGTGCGGGACACCTGATCCGCGTCTCTCTCCTGGTTGGTAAATCCAAGCGCCGGGACGTCCCGCAGCGGCTGCGTGCCGATAGGCGGTCGACCCTCACAACCGGAGGCCGAAGCGGCCGCATCGTAGGGCCGGCCCGCCCGCCTCGGAGGCGAGAGACGCGCGCTCAGAACCGTGACACCAGCCGGTCGAGGCGGTGCTTCAGCTTCAGCGCGGCGTCCGGCGAGATGTCGACCGCTTCCTCCCATCCCGTCACCGTGTCGACCACGCCCCTCCACAGGTCCATTTGCTGCTGCATGCGTGACCGCCAGTGGCGCCGGAGCCAGTTGACGCCCGCCAGCCAGCCGCCGATCGCGCACAGCAGGCCCCCACAGAGCAGCAACACCGCCGCCCTCCATCCGCTTTCCTGGTGGCAGAGCACAAGCACAGCCAGGCCAAGGACCACGTTGGCCGCCGCCAGGCCACGGACCAGGACGAGGTACGCCAGCTCGCGTTCCTGGGCCGAGGGATCCGGTGATCGTGGCCCCGGCGCCCCACGGCGGAAGGTCAGGATGGGCACCGGACCATGCTGACAGCCCGGGTTCCGGGCGGCCATGGGGCACATGTCCCAGCCCGGTCGCGAAAGTCCGGTGCAAACCACGCTTTAGGACGAGATCCAGCTGCTCCAGAATTCGACGCGCGAGCTCGAGATCCTGAAGCTGCTCGCCACCGGGCTCGCCAACAAGCAGATCGCGTACAAGCTGAAGATCTCGGAGAAGACGGTCCGCAACCACGTCAGCAACATGTACGAGAAGCTCGAGATCTATGACCGCTCTCAGGCCGTCCTCTACGCGGTCCGCAAGGGCCTGATCGAGCTATAGGGTCGTTCACGCTGCGGCTCCGGGCGCCGGCAGTTCTGCCCCAGCATGCTGCTCGGCTATCTCGTCGCGGTGGCCGTATCCGGCATCGTGCTCGAGCTGGCACTCATCCTGAAGGTCAAGTTCCGCCTCCTCCGCCGCCGGAATGTCCCGGAGGCGTTGAGGACGAACGCCTCATGGCCGCGGGCGGGCTGTGTACCTAGCGTAATTCGCGATGGCGGTCAGCTCAGGTCTGCGGCGGCAGCACCTCCCGGTCGTAAGGCGGCACCTCTCGGGCCGGTGGTTGAACATCAGGGGGACGGGCGCAACGTGCGTTCTCGTGCGTTCTCGTGTCCCGCGGGTTGGTTAGGCGGTAAGCGAGGTCCCCCCGAAGCCGGCGTGATGTCACCCGCGAGCCCACTGATGCTGGTCTCGGCGATGGCGGACGAAACTCTTCGCCGCGAGGTCGCCGATGGCACCCGACCCCGGCCCGAATTCCTCCTCTTGGAGCAGGAGCACGGCCTCCGCCTGCTCGACTGGTCGCACCTGCCGCCCGGGGTAGCCCGCCACCCCCACTCACCCCTGTTCGCGGCCATGCACGCGCGGACCGCGCTTCGGCGGCTGGACGATGCCCCCGCGGTGCTGAGCGACGGGGAACACCTGGGCATCCCGCTCGGGTACGCCCTCCGTACGCGAAGGCTGCGGGTGCCGCACATAGTGATCGGTCATCACCTCGACTCCCCGAAGAAGCGGGCTCTGTTTCGGCACCTGGGCGCAGCGGCGGGCATCGACCGCATCCTGGTCCACTCGGAGCGGCAGCGCGAGGGCGCGGTCCAGCTCGGAGTCGATCCCGAGCGAGTCTTCGTCCTCCCCCACGGGATCGACACTGACTTCTGGGAGCCATGTGCCGAGCGCGCCGCCGGCATGCGCCCCATCGTCGGCAGCGCGGGCATCGAGCATCGCGACTATGCGACCTTCGTCGATGCCATGCAGGGCTTGCCGGCTCGGCTCGTGGTCTCCATCGGTAGCACCTACTCTCCCACCGCGCATGCCCGGCTCCCCGAGCGCTGGCCACCTACCGCCGAGGTGAGCTTCGCGCCCCCGAGCCGGCTCCGCCTCCGCTACGCCGACGCAACGATCGTGGCGGTACCGATCGTTGAGACCGATTTTCCGGCCGGGATCGCCTCGATCTTGGAGGCGATGGCAATGGCGAAGCCGGTCGTCGTCAGCGGCACCCGCGGCCTCGACGACCTCGTGCGCGATGGCGACACCGGCCTCGTCGTACCTCCCGGCGACGCCGCGGCGATGCACCGCGCCGTCCGCCGTCTCCTCGAGGATCCCCGCCTGCGGCGCCGCCTCGGCATACGAGCACGGGCGTTCGCGGTCGCCGAGGCCGGACTCGACCGCTTCGGATCCAGGGTCGCCGCTCAGCTCGGTGACCTGATGGCCAGGCAGCGTCGAAACTTCAGGCGGGATGTTGCCATGGCCGGACGCCTCGGCTGATCGCAGCCGAGCTGGGATCCCCCTCCAGTCGCCGGTGGAGCGACACCGCTGGGCCGTCCCAGGGACAAACCCAGCACGGCCGGACTCGACGTGCTTGAAGTGTCCCGCGGCGCTCACGAGATCGCGCACCGCTGGGCCGGTAGAGTACGGCCGCCCCAAGCGGTGAGGCAGCGCGAGGTCTTCCCCCGGTCCAGCTCATCCGACACCGCGGCTCGGTGACGCCTGGAGGCGGTGATCGCGAGGCTCATCGTCCGCCGCTGATACCACGCGGCCCGGGACAAATTGCAGGGGCGGGCCCGGGACGAATTGCCTTGTGTTTCGCCAGACGCGGTCGTGGGACGATCGTGGTCGTGGGACGATCGTGGTGGATGATGTCCCGGCTCCCCCTCCTCTTCGCGGCCGCGATGATGATCGTGGCCCTGGTGGTCTCCGGCCTGCTTGTGAGCCGCGCGCTCCACCTGCGGGGGCGCTTGGAGTCGCGCCTGTCGGAGCCGAGCCAGCCGCCCGGCACGCCGACCGCGCACACCTACGACGGCACCCCCACCGTGGGCGCGATCTTCATCAGCGGGCTGAAGCAGAACCACACCTGCACCGCCAGCGTGGTCAACAGCCCAAACGGCGATGTGATCCTGACCGCGGCGCACTGCGTCGCCGGCGTCACCAGCGCGATCCAGTTCGCACCCGGCTATGTGGACGGCAGCACCCCGTACGGGGTATGGCGGGTGACGGCCGCGTTCAGTGCGCCCGGATGGGGTCAAGACAACGCCGACGAGCAGAAGTTCGACTACGCCTTCCTGCGGGTCGCCGACCAGGAGTGGAATGGCCACCTGCGTAGCCTGCAAGCTGTGGTCGGCGGGAATCAGCTCCAGGTGAACCCGCCAATCCGGGGTGAGGTGACGATCACCGGCTACCCCATCGGCCGGCGAGACAGGCCGATCACATGCACCAATTCCATGTACCGCTTTCAGGGCTATCCGGCCCTGAACTGTTACGGCTACGTGCCGGGCGTCAGCGGCTCCCCTTGGCTGGTGGGCGGCCGTCCCGGTCACGCCTCGGTGATCGGCGCGCTGGGAGGACTCCATCACGGAGGGTGTAGCGATTCACCCTCGTTCACGTCTAACTTCGACCAGACCACCGAGACCACCTACCGGCGCGCGATCTCGGGCGTGGCCGGTGCACCGGTGAAGCCGTCGGGCTACGGCGGGTGCCAAATCTGAGCCACCGCGTCAGTGCTGATGTGGAAGTAACCGCGGCGCATCCGCGTCCGATGGGTGCTTGGTGTCCGGTGCGGTCACCCATCACGCGCAGCACCTCCAACCGCTTCGCGGATGAACCGATGCCGCAGCCGCCGAAGAGGTCAGAGTCGACCTTGCGGCGGCGCGAGATCTCGTGGTTCGCCAGCCCTTCGGAGGCCTACATCAACGCCTGCGATTGCACCATCGCGCGGCGGGGGCAGGAAGCCGGGGCCAGCCTCTGCAAGGACGGTCATTGAACTGTCACGCGCTCGGGACAGATTGTCCTCCCGGGCCGGCGAGCGGCCCCAGCCCCCAGCCGCCGCTAGTGATCGGCCACCCGGTCGCGGGCGACTTACCGGCTCTGCGGCCCCAAGCACCTCGCGAATCTCCACTGGCGACACCTCTCGGAATAGTCGCACCTCCCTCGTAATGAGGCGAAGGTGCAGGCGGAATTCCCCAGATATGCCCGTCGAGGTGGTCCCTAGTTGCCGGCCCACTTCCCCGTCAGGTGGCCCCATGTTTGTGGCCAACGGCACGCAATCCATCGCCGAGAGTCCTCACCGCTTGTTCGCGATTGGGCCGTAGGAGTATCGGACCGCTCGGCGCAGTCGAATCTCGGACGGGGCACGGAATGTCCTAGACGCCCTCGGGACAACCGCCTCTGGTCAGGCAACCCCCTCGTCCTTAGCATCGACCTTGCAATGGCATTGAGCCTCCATCCCCGCGTGCGACCGGAGTACCTGCTCTCTGCTACCGGGGACCTGTTCGCCGACGGTGCTGGGTCGGACGAGACGAGGGGGCTCGGCACGGGGTACCGCCACCTGACGGTGTGCACCCGAGCAGGGGACGTCGTCGGCCCGTCGCGCCCGCTGCTCGTCCAGGCGTGGGATTTGTCTGGCCTCGCCTTGCCGGACGAGCAAGCATACACATCCCCCACGAGGAGACCAAGCGCGGTTCCCGAGCGACTTGATGAATCACTCTCTGAGCGGGTTTGGGACAGGAGGTTGTTCAGGTTGTTTACAGACCCGCGGTCCGCACGCTGCACGCTTCGGAGGGCGTATTCGCGAGGACGATCGGATCGGATTGCACCGGCCACCAAGACCAGGGCGCAGCTCCGCCTCTCTTCCCTTCACGACGACCCGTCGCCCGGTGCGGTCCAATGAAGATACTGGTCACCGGCGCCGGCGGCTTCATCGGCCACCATCTCGTGACCGATCTGAAGAGAGACGGCCACTGGGTTCGCGGCGTCGACGTGAAGCAGCCACAGTTCGGGCAGACGCAAGCCGATGAATTTCTGTGCCTGGATCTGCGCGAAACCTCGTCAGCTCAGCGATCCGTTGACGGTGTGGACCAGGTGTTCGCCCTTGCCGCTGACATGGGCGGGATGGGTTACATCTCGGCGCACCATGCGACGATCCTTCGGGACAACCTGCTGATAAACCTCCACACGATCGAAGCGGCCCGCATGGCTGGCGTACGGCGGTACCTCTTCACCTCGTCTGCGTGCGCATATCCGGAGTACCGACAACGGGAGACCGA
Organism: Candidatus Dormiibacterota bacterium; assembly: GCA_963790575.1. Lineage (GTDB taxonomy): Bacteria > Chloroflexota > Dormibacteria > Dormibacterales > Dormibacteraceae > CAVTSA01. The sequence continues at coordinate 189,262 of CAWBPD010000030.1, forward strand.
CGCACCACCTCTCAAAGAGGAGGACGCGTACCCCGCCGATCCGCAGGATGCGTACGGATGGGAAAAGCTGCTGACGGAACGGCTGTGCTGGCATTACCGCGACGAGTTCGGTCTGGAGACCAGGGTCGCTCGCTTCCACAACATCTTCGGTCCGCTCGGAACGTGGCGCGGTGGTCGCGAAAAGGCGCCGGCGGCAGTCAGTCGCAAGGTGGCGATCGCGAAATTGAGCGGGAACCCCGAGGTGGAGATCTGGGGCGACGGGGAGCAGACCCGATCTTTCTGCTACATCGATGACTGTGTCCACGGTCTGCGCCGCCTGATGCGCTCCGATTGGTCCCAACCTCTGAATCTTGGCTCGGATCGAACAGTGACCATCAACGAGTTGGTTCGGATCGTGGCCGACATTGCCGGTGTGGAGATCGCCGTAAAGCACGTAGAAGGCCCGATGGGCGTGCGGGGCCGCAACTCGGATAATTCCAGGCTGCGTCAGGTTCTGGGGTGGGAGCCCCAGATCAGTCTCGAGGATGGACTGGCAAGGACGTACGAGTGGATCGAGGAGCAGGTACGGAAGAGTTTTGCTCAGGAGCCGGCCGACGAGGCGGCAGCAGCGCCTGCACGGGTCGCCGTCCGGGCAGGTTTGCACTGACGGGCAGGCCGCAACTAATATGAATCTCGCGGAGTTCGCTCGGCTCACTAGGCGGTGGGCGTGGCTGCTACTGCTTTGCCCGTTGCTAGCGGCAGGAGTCGCAGGTGCGGTCAGCACGAAAGTCCCCCGCGTCTACCAAGCCAGCGCAACTGTTCTCGTCAAGGCGGCTCAACCTTTAGACCCCGGCCAAGCGGCCACCGGCGTGACCAGCACCAGCGATCAGATCGCCGCGACGTACGCGGATCTCATGACTCAGCCGGTGTTCTTAAGCAGAGTCAACTCTGAACTGAAGCTCGGATGGAGTACACACACGCTGGGCTCCGAGATAAAAGTTACACCGCAGACGACCACCACCGTGCTGGTGGTGACAGTGACCGACACGAATGCTCACCGGGCGAGCATGATCGACAACACGCTGGTCAATGACTTCTCGACGTGGCAGAGCGAGCAGGCTCAACAGCGTCTGGGCCCACAGATACGGAGTGCCCAGGAACAGGTCAATAGTCTGCAGGGGAGGGTCACAGCAGATCAACAGCAGATCAGCGGCCTTGTCACCGTGAGTCCGCAGAACCAGTCGACTCTTAGTGTACTGCAGCAACAACTGACAACGGACAGTACGGAGCTCCAGACTGCGCAGTCTAACCTTGAACAGTTACAGTCCCAGGCCGCACTCGCGTCGGACAGCGTGATCGTCGTCTCGCCGGCCAGCGTGCCGAACAGCCCCGCGTCACCTAACGTGCGGCTAATTGTCCTATTGGCCGCTGCGGGAGGACTTGCCCTGGGCGTTGTGTTCGTATTTGTCATTAACCGCGTTGACCACAGCGTGAAGGATGACGAGGAGTTGGAGCGGCGTACCGGATTGATGCCACTGGGGCACATCCCATATGTGTCCCCAAGCAAGACACGGACGGGCGAGCTCGTCGTACTGAGTGGATCGCCCTCCGCATCTGAATCGTATCGTTCGCTGCGCACCAACCTCCAATTTGCATCTGTGGACCGGCCGGTGAAGAGCATCGTTGTCACGTCTCCCGCCCCAGGGGAGGGCAAGTCACGGACGGCAGCCAACCTCGCGATCGTCCTCGCTTTGGCCGGGCATACCACGCTGCTGCTGGATGCTAACTTCCGCCGGCCGTGCATCCACAGGCTCTTCGGGATCGCGAGCAAGCACGGCTTGGCCGAGTTGATCTTGAACGAAGGACCGGACAAGGAACTGATTGGTGCGGTGCCGGAAGTACCAGGTCTTTGGGTTCTGGCCGCAGGGGCCAGCCCACCGAATCCGTCCGAGGTGCTGGGCTCGGCCCGTATGAAGGCGCTCCTTGACGAGCTGGCGCCCCGGTTCGACTACGTGGTGCTGGACACCCCGTCGCTCAACGCGGTCACGGATCCGGCGTTGCTGGCGGCGCAAGCCGACGCAACACTACTCGTCATAGAGGAGGGGCGCACAGATTTTCGGTCGCTCATCCGCGCCAAGAGCCAACTCGATAACGTGGGCGCTCCAGTACTTGGAGTTGTCGTCAACAAGCTGTGGCCCAAGGCCGCGAAGTATCGGTACCCGGCCTACAGCTCCTATCGCGACGTCCACGTGGCAGCCTCAAATGGCTCTAGTGGCTCCAATGGCCACCGCGAGGTGGCAGCCGCCAATGGCTCCAAAGGTCCGGAGTCTGGTGAAGACGTTTCTATTTGGCGTCGATGAGTTTCGCCTGGCGGACGCCGCGATGAAGAGTCCACGCCTGCTCATCCTCGGGATCAACTATGCCCCCGAGCCGACTGGCATCGCAGTTCAGACCACAGGTCTTGCCGAAGCCCTTGGCAACCGAGGCTGGGACGTGAGCGTCGTCACGGGCATTCCTCACTACCCGGCATGGAAGCCGACGCACGCGCCTCGGACGGAGGACCGCGACTCCGTGCACGTGATCCGTCGCCGGCATTTCGTACCACCGCGCCAATCGGTCTCGCTGCGAGCCGCCTATGAGCTCAGCTGGCTCCTTTCCTGCTTGCCGGGCACGCTGCGAGACCGAGGGTTCGATGTCGTACTTGGCGCCACCCCCAGCCTGGGCGGGGCTGTACTCGCCGCGCTCGCCGGCGCTCGCTGGCGTGTGCCCTATGTGGTCATGTTCCACGACCTGATGGGCCCTGCGTTGCGGCAGAGTCGGATCCGACACGCTGAGTGGGTAGCCAAGCCGGTGGCGAGTGCGGAACTTCTCTGCGCCAGGCACGCCGCGGCGGTAGTCGTGATCGGCGAGGGTTTCCGACCCTACCTCGTCGCCGGCGGAGTTTCCTCCGAGCGCGTACACGTTGTGCGCAATCCGGTCCGGATGCCACCACCAACCCGAACGGCGCTCGAGGTTCGGAAACAGTTGGGGTGGAATGCAGACGAGTTCGTGGTTCTCCACTCAGGCAACATGGGGGCTAAGCAGGGGCTGGAGAACGTTCTCCGGGCAGCCGCCCAAGCCCGCGAGGATGAACGAATTCGCTTTGTCCTGCAGGGGGATGGCAACCAGCGGAGACACCTCGAGGGTCTCGCCAGGCAGCTTCCGGCAAGCAACGTAAGGTTCGCCCCTCTCGTGCCGTCCGAGGAGTTGCCCGACGTCCTCGCCGCCGCCGACGTGCTGCTCCTGAATCAGCTCAGAGAGGTACGGGATATGTCGCTCCCCTCCAAGCTGACCAGTTACTTTGCAGCGGGCAGGCCGGTGGTGGCGGCCGCATCCGCCGACAGCGGTGCTGGTCGAGAGATCTCTGCATCCGGTGCGGGCATCCTCGTGGAGCCAGACCAACCAGACGCTCTGCTCGAAGCGCTCCGACAGCTGGCAGCACAGCCGCGTCTACGCGACGCCCTGGGTGAGAGGGGTCTCGCATATGCACGTCGAGAACTTCAGCCCGGAGCGACGGCAGAGCGGATGAACGCGGTGCTGACCGGGCTTCTCCCTCGTCATCGCCTATGGACACACCACGCATGGCCAGGCAGCAACCCCGCAGAGTGAGGTAGGTAGGAGTGGCGACGGTGCATGCGTTCGACGCCGAGTGGTTGCTCGGCCACTTCTATCCCCTTCAACCGGATGGCACGCCGTTCCGCGATGGGAACGCACTCTTTTACGACTGGCTTCTGGGTTCACTCGATCCAGCGGCTCGCGTGTTGAACCTCGGCGCTGGCCCAATCTCAGTTGCGACCTGCAGACAGGTACGGGAATCCGTCGGCCACCTCGCAGGCGTGGACCTCGACGCAGCGGTCCTCAACAACCCGGACCTCGATGAGGCGCGCGTCACGGACGGCGTCCACATTCCCTACGATGACAATGTTTTCGACGCCGTGTACTCCGACTGGACAATGGAACATGTCGAGCAGCCGGAGGCCTTGCTCCGCGAGATCAATCGGGTGCTCAAGCCGGGATGTAGCTACTGGCTCCGGACTACGAACCTTCGGCACTATGTGACGCTCGCTGCCGCAGCCACGCCGCACTCGTTCCACGTCTGGCTGCTGCGGGTGATCGGCGCCGGCCCGAAAGGACACGACCCCTGGCCGACGTACTATCGCGCGAATACCCCGGGGCGGATTAGAAGGCTCCTGCACAAGGCCGGATTCGAGAGCTGCGAACTGATGCTGGTGGAAACGAATCCGACGTACCTCATGTTCAGCCGGCTCGCTTTCTTGCTGGGGCTCCTTTACGAGCGGATCGTCAACAGCGTGGATTGGTTGTCCGCCTTCCGATTCCTCGTAATCGCCAAAGCCACGAAGCGTCCGAAGGAAAACGCTGGTGGGAGGGCTCAGTGAGTATTCGGTACTCCACGGTCATCGACTGCTGGCGCGCCGCAGCCTCGGCTCATTGGGCAGCGTGCACCAGGCATGTCGGCGCGGAACACGGAGAGCGTCATACGCGCGCGCCGTCCGCGGGCAGCAACGAGGTCAGGGTGGATAGCCCGTGAAGGTTCTCAACGTCATCCACTACCCGGTCTTCGGAGGGCAACACAACGAAGTCTTGCGTTCCGCGGCTCTGCTCGCTCGCCGTGGATGGGACTCCATCACCGTCCTCCCGGAGGAGGCCGGCAGCGGCGCGGAGCGTCTGCGTGCGGCGGGACTGGATGTCGTGCAACTCCCGCTGCACCGCTTCCGTGCAAAGCGGGATCCGCGGCTACACCTGGGTCTGGCCCTGACGGTTTGCCCAGAGGTACTGCGGATTCGACAGCTGATCAGGCGGCTCGATGCCGACCTGGTCAGAGTCATTGGACTCGTCAACCCTCACGGTGGGTTGGCCGCCCGGCTGGCGGGCAAGCCCGTCGTGTGGCAAATCGTCGACACCAACCTGCCACCCGTAGCTCGGCACGTCGCGACATCCATCGCTCGCCCACTTGCCGATGCCTTCCTCTTTGACGGCCAGGCCCTGGCTGAGCTTCACGATGCGGACCGCTTCTCACAGCCCTCCCTCACCTACTTTCCCCCCGTCGACACGACACTCTTTTCTCCCAGCCCCGAGCGCGGTCTCCGGACGAGGCGCTCTCTCGGCATTCCATCCGATGCTTATGTGGTTGGAACCGTGTCCAACGTAAATCCGCAGAAGGGGATCGAGTACTTCATTGATGCCGCGATACGAATCCACTCTAGGGTCGACAACGTCTGGTTCTTGGTGGTGGGCGCCAGCTATGCATCTCACCGACGCTATCTCGCCCGCCTCAAGGCGCAGATCGCTGAGAGCACTCTGCCGCCAGAGCGAATTATCTTCACTGATGCAGTCCCAGACCCCGAGCAGTACTACCCCGCAATGAACGTCAAGCTGATTACCTCGCCTCCGCGCTCAGAGGGCACGACCACCACGGCCATGGAAGCCTTTTCCTGCGGCGTGCCGGTGATTGCGACTCAAGTTGGGGCAGTACCGGAAGTTATCGATGCCGGGCGAACCGGCTTCCTGGTACCTCCCTTGGACCCGGCGGCAATCGCCGAGGCCACCATGGTGCTCCTCACCGACGAACGCCGTCGAGCGGCGATGTCGGTGTGCGCTCGAAGGTCCGCAGTCGAGCGTTTCGGTGTCGACAAGTACTGCGACGTCGTGATCGAGGCCTGTGAGGCGGCTCGCGCGCACCATGCGGCCCTGCGAAGCAGAGCGTCGACAGCCTTGCCGCCGACTGTCGCCACCGCCAGCCGCCCGCGTGTCCTCGATGAACCTCCCGGGCGCGAACGAGAGCTCGTCGAGCCTGTCAAGCATGAGGTCCGGCCCTATGGGGAGGGGCACTCGTGTGTCGCAGGCGACGAAGGGGCGCCTCAAGGAAGTCGCGACTTCCTCCATTCGCCTGAGTCGACCCGAGTGGAACGCAGTGGACCAGGTGTCTGAACGTCTCCGGAAGTTTGCGGCCACTCCTGCCTTGAACCAGGCGGTCGCGGAAAGGCCTGGCGAAGCCATTGGGCCTGAAGGATCGTCAAGGTTTGGTACGAGAACCGGCTGTCTTGCTCGGATACACAGTGTCTTCGCTCCTGCGCGCTGCCGGCAACGGTTGGGCCCGGACAGACGGGGCTCGGCGCGCCGGAGTTCCAACCTGTGGCCTCGACGGTCGCATGCCTTCACAAGACCCAGCCGAGTCAGTCAGATGGGACCACGCCGGGGTGGGGAGCTGCGGGACTCGGTGAACCGAACAACGTCGAGCTCATGAAGGCTGCCCTCGAGCGCGCCATGGCAAACCTACTGAGCGGAACAACGGCGTACGTGTCGGCCACCACCTTCGCGTGCATCGGCCCGGTCTGGGGTGGCCTGTCGGAGTGTGAAGCTGGGTTTTACGGCGTCAAGATGGGCATCCAGGGCACGAAGGTCCACCCGCTTCAAGGCGTGCATTGGGTTCTTAAGGCGCAGCCCCCACTAGCTCTCAAGTTTCACGCCGGACGGGACCGGTGCGCGGTCAAGTCCCGGCTGGCCGAGTGCGGCTGCCAACCGGAAGGTATCCTTGTCACTCCTTCCTCTGACCCTCAGCGTCAACACTCCGATGACCGTTCGCGCGTGTTCCGCCCGACCACGGCACGAGATCACCGGTGAAGGGACGGATCACCACGCTTCCAAAGGCCCTCTGGCGCTCGGGCTCTGCAGCCATCCAGAGCCGTTCGGCAATCACTGGCTTTCTATCCCTTACCGTGCTGACCAACGTCGTGGCCCTGACCGTCAACCTTGGCAGTGGGATCATCCAAGCTCGTGCACTTGGGCCGCAGGGGCGCGGCGAGCTTACGGTCACGATGCTTTGGCCGACGTTGATCGCAGCGGTGGGCGGCCTGGGCCTCTCCGAATCTGTCGCCTACTACACCGCGACGGATAAATCGAGACGGTCCACGGTCCTGGCAACTTGTTTCGCAATCGGAGTGCCACAGACACTGGGCCTTGTCCTAATTGGCTGGAGCATCCTCCGGATTGTCCTAGCCGGGAACCCACAACTACTGTCGGAGACCAGGTTCTACCTCTGGGTTGTGCCTCTGTCTCTGCTCACGCGCTACATCCAAGGCTACCTGCAAGGCAGACTGGCGATGGGCTGGTTCAATCTCACATTTCTCTGCACCAACGTCGTATCTACGGCTCTGCTCGCAGTCCTCTGGTTCTCGCATCACCTTACTGTTCACTCGGCCTTAGCTGCGGCACTGGCATCCTGGGCCATCACCGGCGGACTGTGCTTGGTGAGCTTGGTCGGGAGACGGGACTTGACCTGGAGGCCGAACCCACGGCTGGGTCGACCGCTGCTATGGTTCGGGATGAGGCAGCAGGCTGGCACCATCGCGCTCACCGTCGTCCAGCAGCGCCTGGATTTGATCGTTCTGTCAGTGGTCGTTTCTACTGCGGCGTTGGGGACATACGCCGTCGCAAGCTCGGCAGGGATGGTGGCATCAACGTTCCCGATCGCGGCGAGCTTCGTTCTTTACCCCGTGTTTGCTCGTCAGAGATCTGCGACGTTGCCCGTCGCCGTGTCCAGGTTCTTGCTCGTGGGCGGCCTCATTACGTGCGTCGCCGGCCCTGTACTCCTCCTACTCATCCCCTTCGCGGTGCCATACGTATACGGTTCTGCCTTCAAGAGTGCGCGCGCACTCACCGCTCTCCTCGCGCTCGGGTACCTCATCCGTGGGTGGAACATCATGCTTGGCAGCGTGATCAGCGGATCGGGGAGGCCATTCACTGCGAGCATCGGCCAGACTGTAGAGCTCACCGCGCTTGGGGTGCTTCTTGCAATACTGACTCCTCGCTTCGGGATGGCCGGCGCTGCTACTGCCATGATCCTCGCAGCCTCCATGTCATTCATCTGCTTACTTGGCTCGGTGCACTTCATCACGAAGTTAACGCCTACTCGACTCGCTGCGCTGTGGGCGCGCGACATACGGGCTTGGCATCGCTCTTGGGCTGACCGTGTAAAAGTCCTTTCGTCAGACCAAATCTCAAGAGAGGATCGGCTACCTTCCACATCTTGCCGACCTCAACAGACACAGCCTTTACGTTGGCCGCAACTGCAGCGTCTAACAGAAGGGGCGCGCTCAAGCACCGCCCGTCTGTTCGCCGCGATAACATTGATGGCGGCAGCTGCATTTGGCGGGCTCGTGGGATGCCTTGGTCTCTCAACCGTGGAACCCGTTCTCATTGGCGTCATTGCACTCGTTCTCGCCGCGCCGGTAGCCTATAGGATCATCCATAGCCAGTTCGATCTGTTCGAGCCGATCGCCGTAGTGAATGCAGTTCTCGCCTACTTCTTCGTCGTGCGTCCAGCAGCTGATCTGATTGTAGGCAGTACGTACAACGTGCAGCCGACCTTCACTTCAACGCTGCTGCTGGTTCTGGCTGGTATCGTGGCCTTGGAATTCGGTTACCTCCTGCCGTTGGGAAAGAAGCTCTCCTCAACCCTGCCATTACCCTCCTCTACGATAGCCCCCGGCCGCCTGGTTCGTTTCGCAGTTGTCCTAACCATCTGCGCGATAGTGCTGTTCGCAGCGTTCATTGTGACCTCAGGTGGAACCTCGGTTTTGGCTCTGCTTGGTGCCGGCCGGAGCCACGCGGCGTCCAGCGTTTACGGGTCTTCTACCGGCTATCTCTACGCCGGCCCCACCCTCGGGGTTCCCGCGTGCCTTGTTCTTCTGGCGCTGGCGCTCACAGGCAAGCGCCGCCGCCGCGCGCAACTCCTTGTCTTGTCAGCCATCCCAGCCGCAGTGATAGTCGGAACCGCTCTTCCGCAAGGCAACCGAACCGTCGTGTTGGTCTTGGCTCTTCCAGTCCTCGCGCTGCCCTACATTGTTCGCCGTCGGCGCCCCCGTTGGTTCGCCATTGTCGTATTTGCCTATGTGTTCTTGACCGTAGGTGGTTACATGACACAGAATCGCAACGCCACCGTCCAACAAGACACACAGTCGAGCCTACTAAGCGCGGTGAATCCTCTTACCTCAGCGCAGTATTGGATCACAGGCCTAGATGGTTCGGAGTTCGACATCCTGGCCGTCGAGCTGCAGGCTGTTCCATCCGCAATACCGTTCTCGCCCGGTGCCACGCTTATCGACATTGGCACTCGAGCAGTGCCGCGAGTTGTGTGGCCTGCCAAACCGCTGGAGCGCAGCGACGCGCTTACCGTCTCTCTCTTCCCGTCCGAATACTACGGTACTCGGAATGATCTACTCCCAACTGTCGTCGGGATATTGTACATGGATAGTGGCGTTCTAACCGTCCTCGTCGGGATGGCCGTTTTTGGACTCATGCTTAGGACCCTATGGTCTTACTTTCAGCTCCACAGCCATGCACTATTTGCACAGATCCTGTACCTGACGTGCCTGCCGGCCATATTCCTCTTGGTGCGGGACTCGCCGGTCGAGGTCTTCAGTGGACTGATCTTTACGGTGGCCCCTCTCGTGCCAATGTTCTGGTTCGCTCGTGAGCCCACGCGTGACTCGGCCCGAGTCAGCGCGGCTCGGCCGCCACGAGCGTCCATGCGTGAGCGCCCACTTCCGGCACCGCGCGGTGCGGGCAATGAGGTATTGAGGTAGAGACGAGGCCTGCATACGGGATCCGAACTTTGACTGCGTGCGAGCGCGCGAGCTTGTGCGGGTCACGGCCCTCTACCACACGACATTATCGTCGCTGGTTCCCGCCTCACTCACTGCAGCGCCGCCGAGCGTGTCATTCGAGAAATCACATCCCTTGAGGCGAAAGCCGCTCGAATTCACCAGGTCCACGTTGGTACCGCCGACTGCCGTAGAGTTACGGGCCACGACGTCGAGGAGGGAGCCATGGGTACAGTTCTCGAAGTAGGCAACAACCGCGCTCACTCCCTGGCCATCGTAGACGCCGCCCGACATGTCGAGTCCGGTGCAGTTCCGAATATCAAGGACGTGGCTTGCGGCAGAGTGATAGTTGGCGCGGCATCCGGTAAGCGTTATATCTGTCGCGTTCCCAATCCCCAGCGACTGCTCTGGAAAGTCCACCTGGTCCAGGGACACTCTCGTTGCCGCTTGGACTACCCCCGCGAAGGTGGACGTCGACGGGCTGTTAAAGCGACAGTTACTTAGGTGGATATCGTGCAACCGTGCCCGCGAAGAGTCGTAGTAATTCTGAACCTGCAAGGACTGAGCAAGACCGCTGGTCCCGATCAGGTTGTCCACCTCAATCCCATAGACATTCTGGTCGGCAATCATAGCGATCGAGAGTGCCCGCGACATTCGTGACCAGCACTTGCAGTTGCTAATAGTCACGTCGTGGAGGTCGCCTGAAGCAGTCCCCGCTGACCCAAGTGCGATGGCATCATCCCCGGTCGCGAAATAGCAGTTCGTAATTGAGATGTCGCTGCCGCTCTCGATGTGCAGCCCGTCGTTGAGGTTCACAGTGTCGAGCGGGTTATCCAGGATGCAATGGGACATCACCATGTGATGTACGTCGCGGAACCATGTCATCCAGGCGCCGTACGGAGTGGTGCCAATACGGACGCCGCGAATGTGCAGGTTAGTCACCCCGAAGCCGGCGATGTGCTGACCGACCGGGTTGTTGGACGTGACGCCGAAGTTGCCCCCGATGATGGTGACGTTCCTGACGGCATCTGACGTGTTCCAGCCCCCGGCGAGGAAGGTGCTGGCGCCCGAGAAGGACCGCTTGATGTATGCCTGCGTCGACATCTCCAATGTCGAGTTAGAAGGGATTGTCACCGGCCTGGAGGATATCAAGTAGGTTCCGCTCGGCACATGGACGATGGCGTTCCCCGCGGCCGCGTCGAGCGCCGACTGGAAGGAGGAGGTGCTGTCTGTCATCCCGGTCCGGTCTGCGCCGTAGTCCAGCACGTTCGCCGACTTCAGCTGGTCTCGATTGGACCCGCGGTTCGGCGTGCGGCCGCAGGCCGCTAACAAACCGCTCGAGGCGGTGCCGGCCGCGATCGCGGCAGCCCCGCTGAGAAAGCTCCGGCGGGATACCTCGCGCAACATCGGCAATGACGAGCCAACCGTCATAGCTTGATTAATGATACTGGGCCGGCTCGCTCCGCGACGCCTCGCGGTGTCGGCGGGCCGTGTCGGCCGGGTGCGCGCAGCGGGGCTGGACGAGACCAAGTTCGTTTCCGCCAATGGCAAGCTCGCGACCCAGTACGTGACCAGCGTGGTTGATCTCGATCGCTGCAAGATTGTCGATCTGGTGGAAGGCAACTCAGCGGATGACATCTCCCGCTGGTGCACCAACGGCCGCCGCACGGTTTCTGCACGCCATCACGGTCGTCGCCACCGACCTCACCGAGAGCTATCGCGCGGGCATCACTCCCTACCTCGACCACGCTCAAGAACATCCCCTGGAACGGGCCACCGTGATACTCCGAATGGAGCCCACCCCCCGGGTTTGTAAGGGTACGCCGTCGTCGTAAGTGGGGGGGGCGCGGGGGGGGTGGACAACCTGTGGACTTGTGAACACTCCCGAGGGGGCCCGCGTGAGCGGTCCTCGGCCAGGGGTGCGCGGCCTTCTGGACTCCCGGCGGCGGGCTGACATGAGATGGCCGGTCATAGCACTCGGGGAGGCCGTTCGGGGCCTCCTGCGGTCTCAGCGCGTCCGCTTTTCGGAGACTCATGACTTCCGACCCCTTCCGGCGCGACGGAGGCTCTGGCGGAGTCGCCAGGACTCGGTTCCGGTCTCGATGATGTGTGCTCCGTGAGCGACGGGTTAGGTAATCAACGATCAATACTTTGTCGGTCGGAACGCTGCCGACTTGCCAGCTTGCTCGCGCGGGAAGCCGGGGGGCCGGCGCCAGCGCCGGCTATAGTCAGTGATCTTATGGACATCCAGCGAATCGGGCCGATCATGCATCGCCGGCTTCGTCGGCTGCGGAACAAGGCGCGACTTACTGCGTGGGACGGGCTTTCAGCACTCCAGTCGTCCACCTGGTTGGAATCGAGTTTCGTGCTTTGGACATCGCCGGACGCCGCGCCCCGCCGGACATCGGCACTTCCGCTGAAACCCTACCTGTGCCAGCTCCAGCGGAGCTCGCTGCTCGAGCCAAGAATCGGATTCGCCATCGCCGACTATGGGGTGCTAATCGAGACCTCCGTCAGTAACGCTTACGCGGCGCGAGATCCCATTCTCAAAGACACCTTCGGGGTTCCGTCTGTGGTGAACTATTTCAAAGCCAGGGTTCTTGGGGGGTATCGCACGGACCTCGAGGCGGTTGTCTCGCTGGCCATCGCCTGGTCTTATAACTACTTTCACTTCTACCGCGACTTCCTGCCCAAGATGCTGCTCTTGGAAGAGGCGAACGTCGACCCGGCCCTTCCAGTGGTGGTTCCCGACGGACTGTTCGATAGCCCGTATTTCCAGGAGGCAATGCGGTCGAAGCGGTTGTCTAGATGGAAGTTCATATCGCCTCGCGGACAATACATCCGAAGCAAGTGCATAACGTTTTGCTCGGCCAAGCAGTTCCAACTTATGGACCGCTCGACCTCGCCGGAACCCGACCTGCTGAGCCGCGCCGCGGCTGGAACTAAGTTCCTGGAGTCTCCCGGAGAGATCCTGGCTCTGCTGGATCTCGACGATGGTCGGTCGCAGGCAAGCGCACAGCGACGGATCTTCCTTACCCGGTCGGGGGCGCGGGGCAGGACCCTCACCAATTACGACGAAATCGAGCCTCTCCTGCGTGATCGGAACTTCGAGATCGTGGACACCGACGGCATGTCGCTTCGCGAACAGGCGCAGCTTTTCCACGAATGCCGCTATTTGATCGGTATCCATGGAGCCGGACTTACAAACATCATCTATGCCCATGACCAAGACCTGAGCGTGCTGGAACTGCGCCCATGCGGAGAAGAGCACTTGGTGAGTCCCTTCGCCCTGATGTGTCATTCGTGGGGATTCGACCATCAGGAAATCTTCGGCATCTCCAAGCCCAGACGCCGGGACGCGCCATTCCAGATCGATGTAAATGACCTTCGGGCTGCCATTGACAGGATGCTCATGCTACCCCGGCCCAGCGGGCAGAGTTAGGCCTTGGGTCCAGGAAGAACGTCCGGTGTCACAACTCGCCCCCCCAACGCTACGCAGCGCTCGGTACCGCCGCAGCCCGGTCCGCACCGTACCTCACTTGGAACCGCACTGTCGGTGACCAAGCGGTGTTCGGCTAAACCCGAAGCGATGCTCAGCGCGGACGAGGCGCGTGAACTTCACGCACCGGGCGGGTCGTTAGCTCGACTTGATGTGAACAGACCCCTGTCGAGAAGCACGCGTACGCGGTCGTTCTGAAAGTTCTGAACCCGTGGTCACAGCGCTTGACCTTCTTCACGCAGACCTTCCTGAGGCCCTCGGTGAGTCCGGTGGTGGTTCAGAATCTCCGAACGCCAGCGTTTCAAGGTGCGTCCTCAGGGACCTGATGTGGCTAACCGAATCGTGCTGGTGGCGGGCGATCGCTTTGTTGAGCAGGGGTCGCCGCCTTCTCGATGTGATCGGTCAGGTAGATGTCACGCACCTCCCGACCGTAGGCCCGCGTCGTTCTGAACCGCACGGTTGCCGCCGAAGTGGGTGGGGTCCACCCTTGGGACGCCCTCGGAGCCGGATACCAGCCTGGCCAGCTGAACGGTCGAAGTCTGGCGCGGGATGCGTGCGGTGCGGCGAGGACTGGGGTTGGGCGATGAAGGGTCGAGGCGGCCAGATGGAGCGGGGCGAGTGTCCCGGCGATGCGCCGGAAGAGCCCATTGTGGAGGCGGCCAGGACCCCACATGATGAGCGAGCAATGGGCAAGGTTGGCGCGATGTTCGATTTTGGCGAGGTCGCGATCCGCCTCGCGGGCGAGGCGGCGGTCTGCAGGTACTGCAGGCGGGCGATCGTGCGCGCGCCGGGAGGCACCTGGCAGCACGCCCACGCGCCAATCTCGGGCTCTCGCAGTTGCCGTGCTGCATCTTACGGCAGCGGTTCGCGGGACAACTCGTTGAGCAAGTCCTGGTATGCCTCGCCTGCGGCCAAGCCGGCGGCTGTGCGGTTGCGCTAGAGGTGACCCCAGGCTGGCCAGGCCACGGCTCCGACCGTCGGTGAGCACGCGTTGAGTGGCACCTTCAACGCGCTCGCCTGACCGGATTCGCGGCTGAGGTCGGACACGCATGGCCGGCACTCGCCCTCCTCAACGGGGTTGACCGCCGGACGGCGGACGCCCGCGTGGTGCGCGTCCGGAGGGAGCCATAAGCGTCGGACCGGCGGACGGCGTAGGGGCGTCAGCCCCTTCGATGTTGCGACAATAGGGCGTCTCCCTGGGCATTCGGCCCGAGGAGGCAGACGTCTGACTGGGACCTCGAACAACAGTTCCCACACCGACCTCGTGCGGCTTCACCGCACTCCTCAGAGTTGGGCGCCGCATCGAATGGGTGGGCCGCCATCACCTCCCCCGCTCAGCAATGAAGGTCAGGTGTCGATTTCAGTACGCGCCGCGTGGCCGGACGACCACGAGCAGCGTTCGCACGATCAGGCTTAGGTCGAGCGCCATGCTCCAAGTGTCGATGTACCTTAGGTCGAGCGCCACCGCGTCCTCGAAGTTGAGGTCGGAGCGGCCGCTGACCTGCCACAACCCTGTCATGCCCGGCTTTACCGACAGTCGCCTCACCTGCTCAGGGCTGTAGGTGGCGACCTCGCGCGGCAGCGGCGGGCGTGGCCCGACCAAGCTCATGTCGCCGCGTATCACGTTCCAGAGCTGCGGCAGCTCGTCCAGGCTGGAGCGGCGGAGAAAACCCCCCACACGGGTCATCCGGGGGTCGTGCCTAATCTTGAAATGGGCTCCCTGCACCTCGTTGAGCGCCGTCAGATCGCAGAGGCGCGCTTCGGCATCCCGGACCATCGTACGGAGCTTGATGAAACGGAACTCGCGGCCTCCGTGCCCGACCCGAGTCTGGATGAAGAAGGGGCCGCCGCGAGAGTCGATCACAATCATCAGCGCCAGCACCGCGATGATCGGTGCGACGAGGACAAGAAGGATCAACGCGACGACCACGTCGAAGGTCCGCTTGGCCGGGGACTGCGCGTGCACCGCGACCAGGCCGGCGCCCGCCTGAGTGGCGGGATCCGACGGCTGGGTGCTGACGATCGGAGCATCCGCTTGTGGGGCGGTGCTGGAGGTAAGCGGACGATCTCGATCGGGCTGGGGGAGGCTCATCGCCATCGCGGGTTCGATGCTAAGGAGAGGTCCCCTCGGGAACCATGAGACGTTGGTCCCGAAGGCCCCGGGACAATCGGGATCCAACCTGCGGGCCTGGTCAGCGCGAGGGTGGGCGGCGCGAGCCGGCCTGGACCAGCGCCAGGGCTAGGACGCCCAACGCGGCGCCGACGAAGCAGCCGGCCACGAACGCGATCACGACGGCCCAGACCATCCCCGGTGAGGATAGCTCCGAAGCTGCCTTCGGGCCCCGCTGCGACTCCAGGCATTGGTCGCTGCGCCGCTCGATGACTAGCAACTAGCCGCGCCCCGTCAACCAGCCCGCGAAGTTGCCTGACGGCCGCTGGTGATTGAACGGCGAGCACTGGCGCCCGGTGGTCCGGCCGTTGGTCCCTGTCGCGGTCACCCCTGCTGGCTGATAGACACGATCGCGCACGTAGTGGTAGGAGGTCTGGCCCGTGACTTATTCGATCGTGACGCCGAGCAGGGTGAAGTGGTAATTGCAGTACTCGACCCGGCTTCCCGCGTCCAACCCAGCCTCTGAAAGATGGGCGTGATTGCGGGGAGGGCCAAGATGCCCCATCCCTGCATGGGCAGTCCAAAGTCAACAGGCGCCTTAGGACGAAGGCGAGATCGCCCGGAGCGCCGAGGAGCGGATTGCACACGCCCCAGGCCAGGCCCCGTCACCGATAGCGCCTGCTCCGTATCCGCGACGGCACCGGCTAGCGTGCGTCAGGCGACCAGGGGGCCACGACCCGGTCGTCGGCCTCCGTCACGAACCAGCCCGCATGGCCGCCGCGGTCTCCAAGGGCGGCCCACGCTTCCCCAAGCGCAGGTGTCCCTCACCGAGTGCGTCTCGGAGTAGATCGCCGGGGATGGTCGGTGCGTCCTGCGGCCACGCCGGGCCGGACCGCGGGCAGCTCGCCAAAGTCATGCCGCTACCCCCCGCGTGATCGCCGGCAGCCCGACGAGCTGTGTGCCGTGGTCGCAACGTAGGATCGGTCGCTCCAGCAGATACAGGTCCTGGAGCGTGGCCGACCACGGGTCCTCCTGCTCCTACCGCTCAACAGGGAGGCAGCGCGCGAGAAAGGCCCCGAGAGGCCGCCGAAGAAGCCCCGCTCTTCGAGCTAGGTCGCCCGGTCCAACGGCCGGCACCGCGCTTCACGGCAAGTGCCCGCACCGGGCCCAGTGGTATAGGACCATCAGCGCCGAGTCGAGAAAGTGGCAGCTGGGCCGCGGCATCAGGCGCCCTGGGAGCGACCGGGCCAGGCGACGAGGTGGCCAGAGCGGATTAGCCCGTCACCGGGTTGAGCACCCGGCGAGAGCGGGGGGACTCTCGCGCATAGCTGCTGGCGGGCTCGTCTACCCACAGGTCCTGCTCGATGTGACCGACGGACTGGCCCCCGAACAGTGACCGGCACCACACCTCCGCCGACCACAGGCGCAGGCGGAGCGATTCGTCACTGGAACGCAGTACCTCGTCAAAGCCGTCGCGAGGGATGCCAAGCGTGTCGCGCAGCATGCCGTCGCGCAGGAAGGCGGGGTCGGCCCCCTCCTCCACCCAGGCCGCCGCGTTGAAGGCCATGCCGTAGATCTTGGGGCGGTGGGCCACCGACCAAGGCAGCACGCGGCGGGCGACATCACGCAGGATGCCTTTCGACCAAGGGCCGACCCGTGCTTCCAGCGGCAGATTGAGCACGAGGGCGGCGACCTCGGGCTCGAGGAAGGGGACGCGAGCCTCGACCGACATCTGCATCACGTTCATGTCCATGCGATTCAGCAGCCAGCACAACGAGTAGTCAAGACGCTGAAGAAGGTCGGCCTCCAGTTGCCGGCGCTCTCCAGTGTGGTGTGCATAAGCGGCCACTGCGTCGGCAAGCGCCATACTCCGCGTGTCTGCGTTCAGCTGGCCCTGCCAACCCGAACTAACGGACCGGGGGTGGATCGCGCGCAGCGTCGTCGTCCACAGACGGCTGAGCACCCATTGTGGGTTCAGCGCCTTCCGCGGGTTCGTCAGGAGCATCGGCTCGACGAGGCGCACGAGGCCATAGTGCCGGGGCAGAAAGGCGGCAAACTCGGCGGCGTGCATCCCCTCATAGCCCCCGAACAGCTCGTCGGACCCCTCTCCGGTCAAGAGCACCTTGACGCCACATTGCTTGGCCCGCTCCGCGAGTTGCGCCACCGTGACCGCACTGGCGTTGGGGATCGGACCTCCTGAGTGCACGGTCGCCGCCACGAAGAGCCGGCGAAAGTCCTGCGGTGTCACTTCGACGATTTCGGCGTCGATCCCGAGCGCTTTCGCCACGCGTCTGGCCGCAGCGCCCTCGTCGGCCCGCCCATCGGCACGATGGCCCGCACCGAAGGCCACGATGTCCGGCATGTGCTCGACCGCGAACGCGGTGATCAGGCTCGAGTCCAGTCCTCCTGAGCACAGCGTGCCGACGGTGGCGTCGGAGAGGAGTGAGCGGTGCACCGCGTGGCGTAGAACACGCTCCACTTCATCGGTGAGCCTCGCCCGCGGCATGTGTTCGAGGGTCGCCGCCCGCGTCCGGTCGACGTGTTGCGACGGATCGTGCCATCGACGCGTCACCATCTCGCCATCCGCCAGCGAGATCTCGGCCACCGTTCCTACGGGCAGACGTGTTATGCCCCCCAGCAGCGTCGATTCGCCCCCGAGGTAGGACCCGGTGGCGACGCTGTTCCAGGCACTCTCGACCGGCGTGACTTGCGCTCCAGCGGCGATCAACGCCTGAGGCTCGGACGCGAACCAAACGCCGCCGTCGAAGCGCGCGATGTAGAGAGGCTTGATGCCCCAGCGATCACGGACGAGAAGTAGACGGTCGCCGCGAAGATCCAGGGCCGCGAACGCGAACTGACCGGTCAGCCGGGACAGGACCTCGATGCCCCAACGCTCGAGCGACCACAGCAGCGTCTCGGTGTCGCTTTCGCCAAGGAATGTGGCCTCAGTGAGCTCGTCCCGCAAATCGAGGTGGTTGTAGATCTCGCCGTTGTAGAGGAGCCACCAGTCGCTTCCCGGACGGGTCATCGGCTGATGCCCGGAGGCGCTCAGGTCGATGATCGAGAGGCGGGTATGGACAAGGCCGACGTTACCGATGATCTCAATGCCGGCGTCGTCCGGACCACGATGGGTCAGGGCATCGCGCATCGCAGCCAGGCGGGCCGCCTCGGGCCTCGCCGAACGTTCGAGCACACATCCTGCGATTCCGCACACTTCCGCTGACGTAGCTTCACACCAGGGCGGCTGGCAGTGCCATCAGCGTTGGCGCCCCCCTCTGGGCTCCAGTCCCGAGTGACCAAGGACCCTCGCGGTCGCAACGGTGAAGACGTGCACCGCGCTGAGGGCCAGGTTTCCGCCCAGGACCAGCCGCCGCATCTCCGGCGCGTGGGCCGCTAAAGGATGGAGGCGTACTGTGAAGCACCCTCCGCTGGGGTCGAGATCTATCTCGGCTTCCTGGTAGTCGAGCCGCTGGCCGGTAAGCGGGAACCAGCATTTGTACAACGCCTCTTTTGCGCTGAAGACAGCAGTCGCGAGGGTAGCGTCCCCGGCCGCGTTGATCCGGCCCCGCTCTCTTTCGGTCAGGACCAGCCGGCTGACCTCCGGAGACAACGGCGCGCGCACCTCGGCGTCGATGCCGAGTCCGCGAATCTGGCCCAGCTCGGCCACGCGCCCGGCGGCGGCGGCCACGTAGCCCTCACAGTGGGTGATACTGCCGATGACCCCCGGAGGCCACAGAGGCTCGCGACTGGCTCCGCTCAGCACCGGGAAGCGCGCCCAGCCCAGGCAGGCCAGCGCTCGGTGGGCGCAGTCTCGCCCTTCCGCGAACTCGCGCCGCCGGCGCTCGACCGCGTGTGCGACCAGTGGCAGCTCCTCGGGGAACAGCGCACGGGACGGGCCGCCTACCCGCCCCTCGGCCGTGAAGACGTGCTCGGGAACCAGGCTCGCGATCATTGGCGAGTAACCATTCTCAGCCAGCCGTACCCACCCTGGACACTGGACGACAGGCGAGGGATGTTATCGCAGCGCACGACGGCGAGCGCGGGATCGGACCCTGTCAGAGCACGAAGACCCTCGCGTGAATGTGAAGCGTGCGTGTGCCGGGCGTCTGGACCGGCGCCGACTGCAGCGCGCGGGAGTCGTAGGACTGACCACCATCTGCCCCGGGCGCAGGGTCGTGGGCAGCGCGCCGTCGCGCGCCTTGCGCTGGACCAGGGCCGTCGACCACGCTCTGGGCTCCTAGATCCCGCTACCGGCGCCCCGCGCCCAGCGGCGGCGCCGAGCGTGTCGCGCCCGGCCCGGGACGACCACATAGACATCGCAGTCCGGCGTCCATCGCGGTCGCCACGAACCGCTCGATCGGCTGTCGCCATCTGGTCCAGCGGGGCACCCGAGCGGGTCACCGGCGGCGCCGGGACGCTGGCTACCCCCTGGTTGCCGCCGGTCCTGCACACACGGGCCTGCAACCGTCGTGGCCGGGCGGCCCCGGGGACCGGTTCAACGACCTCCGACCCCCCAGACTGACGCGGCTCTGGCCTCCTTGCCCACTTGCCGTGTTCGTCCATCACCCGAATCAGGCTGGTCGAGCGCCGCCTCGCCGGCGAGTGACCAGATCGCGACCGACAGTCGGGCGCCGGTGCGGCCGGGTGCTGGCGGCGCGGACCGCGGGTAGGCCCTGAGCCCGCCCGACGTATGCGCTATTCCCCTCGCCAGTTCGGCTTGCGCTTGGCCAGGAACGCCTCCATCCCCTCCCGGAAGTCGTTCGAGAGGTAGCAGCGCAGGATCAGATCGGCGTCCGAGCCCTCTGGCACCTGACTGTCGCGGATCCGCAGCAGTGCCTCTTTGGTCGTCTGCAGCGTGAGTGGTGCCAGCTCCGCGATCTCCTCCCCCCACTCCTGGGCCCGCGGCAGGAGCGACTCCTCGTCAGGCACCAGCTCCGTGAGCAATCCCAGCTGCAGCATCTTCTGGGCCCCGACCAGGCGGGCGCGGAAGATCAGGTCCTTCGCGTGGGCCGCCCCGATCAGGTTGACGATCCGGGCGTAGTTCACGAGCGAGAGACAGTTCCCGAGCGTGCGCGCGATGGGGAATCCGAAGCGGGCCGAGGGTGCGCCGATCCGGAGGTCGCAGCAGGCGGCGAGCATCGCGCCTCCGCCCGTGCAGGGTCCGGCGATGGCGGCGATCGTCGGCACCCGGACCTCCTCCAACGTCCGCATCACGTTGGCTCCGTGCTCCTCGTAGTTGAGTGCGTCCTCGGCGGTCTTGAAGGAGCGGAACTGGGCGATGTCGGTCCCGGCCACGAAGGCCGGCCCCCGACCCGAGGCGCCAGTCAGGATCACCGCGCGCACCGAGGGATCTTCGTTGACTTCGCGGCAGATCTCGACCAGGCGGTCATACATGTTCCAGGTCATCGCGTTGCGCGCCTGCGGGCGGTTGAAC
This sequence comes from Candidatus Dormiibacterota bacterium, assembly GCA_963790575.1. Taxonomy (GTDB): domain Bacteria; phylum Chloroflexota; class Dormibacteria; order Dormibacterales; family Dormibacteraceae; genus CAVTSA01. The sequence goes on from CAWBPD010000030.1 coordinate 209,946, forward strand.
ACGACCCACCGGACAGGCCCCTGGCGACGCGTCAGAAGCTCGTCGGTAGTGCCGGGCGCGGTCTCGATCGAAGTCCCAGGGCTGGTCATCGTGCTGCAACGTCCTCCTGCGGGGTCTGCGCGATGCCGTCCGCGAACAGGCCTTCGATCTCCTGCGCGCTGAGGCCGGCCTCGCTCAAAACAGCTGCCGAGTGCTCGCCGAGGAGCGGGCCGGCGGTGTCTCGGCGCGCCGGCGTCCCCGAGAGTCGCATCGGCGAGCCCAACTGCCGGACCCGCTCGCTCGCGTCGCGCGGGTGGGGCGCGTCCCAGAAGTACTCGCGGGCGAGCAAGTGCGGATCCGAATACACCTGAGCGTAGTTCTGGATCGGAGCGCAGGGGACGCCGGCCGCCTCCAGGACCTCCGTCCAGTGCGCGGTGGTGGCCTGGGTGGTGCGCCGCTCGATGGCGGCGATCAGCGAATCGCGGTTGGTCAGGCGCGAGTTGGTGGTGCGATAGCGGTCGTCCTCAAGCAAGGACGAGAGCTCGAGCGCGTCGCAGAAGGCGTTCCAGTTGCGCTCGGTGGCGGCCCCGATCGTGACCCAGCCATCTTGGGTGCGAACCGCCTGATAGGGCGCGTTGGCCTGGTGTGCCGAGCCGTGGGCATGGGGGATCTCGCCGGTCGCGAAGTAGCTGCCCGCCTCCCAGACCGAGAAACTGACCCCGGCCTCGAACAGGCTGACGTCGATCCGCTGCCCCTCCCCGGTCCGGTCGCGTGCGTGCAAGGCGCTGACCGCGCCGAGCGCACCGTACAGGGCACAGACCAGATCGCACATCGGCACGCCGACCTTGACCGGGTTCCCGCCCGGCTCGCCGGTAATGCTCATCAGGCCGCCACGCGCCTGCGCCATGATGTCGAGTCCGGCCAGCTGTGCGAGGGGGCCATCCTGACCCCACCCACTCGCCACCACCGAGATGAGGCGGGGATTGCGGCGGTGAAGCTCTTCCCACGGGAAGCCGAGGCGCGCGAAGGTCCCCGGACGCAGGTTCTCGACCAGGATGTCAGCTCGCTCGACGAGCCGCCACAAGACCTCGGCACCGCGGGGCGTCTTGAGGTCGAGGGCGAGGGAGCGCTTGTTGCGGTTGAGCCGCAGAAAGGGCGAGCTCTCACCCCCGACGAAAGGTCCGGTGCCGCGCACCGAGTCGCCGCCCCGCGGAGACTCGACCTTCACCACGTCGGCGCCGAGGTCGGCAAGCTGCATCGTGCAGAAGGGTGCGGCCATGAATTGCCCGACCTCAAGGACTCGGATGCCGGTCAGCGGTCCCGTCATCTCGACGCTCCAACTGTCAGGAGCCGCAGGGGCTGCAGCTCGCGCACGCACAGGAGTGCGGAGCAGCGGCAACGAGCCCCATGCCAGGGACAGGTGTAGCCGTTCCGCAGGCCGTCCTCGAGATAGAAGTCAGGCAGCTCCCCGATGGCGCGGAACCCGGCCCGCTCCAGTGTGGGCCCCGCCGGAATGCCCTCCGGCGTGTGCCATGCGAAGGTGTACACGAACTCGACCTCCTGGTCGCGCAGCCACTCCAGCCGCGCCTCGGTGAGGGCGGCGGCGAAGCCCTGGCGGCGGTAGGCGGGCACCACCGCGACGTTCTCGAGGAGCCCGAAGCGACGCGCGCGCGGGGCCAGCCGCAGCAGGTCGGCGGCCACCTGCTCGAAGCCAGGGGGTGCGGAGTGACGCAACTCGTGGCGGGGCAGCCAGAGCGCGTTGGCGGCTGCCACCACACGTCCATCCGCGTCGGCGGCGAACCAGGCGGCACGCGCCGTACGGTCCCGCAGGTTCGCCGCTGCCTCGGCCGCGCTCAGGTACCCGGCCCCCAGCCCCGCTGAGTAGATGGCCGCGATCGCGACCGCGTCGGCGGGCCGCGCCGGACGGACCTCGGGGAGCGGACGGGCGTTCACGCCGCCACTCCCTGGACGATGGTGGGCAATCCGATCAAGAGTGTGCCGTCGTCGCGCCGCAGAATCGGACGCTTGAGAAGGTGGGGGTCCTCGAGCATCGCCGTACGGAGTTCCCCCTCACTCCAGCGGTCGAGCGGAAGTCCCCGCGCGCGGAACGACGAAGAGGCGGTCGACGCGAGCGCCTTCAGCCCGCCCGCACGGCGGGCCAGGTCTTCCAGCTCGGACTCGGTGAGCGGATCGGCGAAAACGTCACGCTCCTCTACCTGCAGCGACCGCTCCGTCAGGTGCCGCCGCGCCTGGCGGCAGGTGCTGCAGCGGGCCCAGTGGTAGAGAACCATCAGCGCCGAGTCTAGGAGCACCGCCGGAAACGCCCGACGGCGCTCTCCGCTACTGCGCACCGTCAGACCACGGTCCATCCCGGGCACTGCAGCGCGGGGGCGATCGCGTTGGCTATCGCGCCGGCCAGCGGCGGTCCGACGATGACCCCGATCTCACGGTTTCCGTCCAGGCTCTGAGTGGAGATGTTCTCCGAGCCCAGGAAGGCGAGCGCGGGAACCGAACCCTGCCAGAGCACGAAGACCTTGGCGTGGATGTAGAGCGGGCTCCAGCAGCGGACGGTCCCCACCGGCGTCGCTTCGCTGGGCGGCGCCGCCACCGCGACCGCCTCCCGCCTGGCCGCCTGCTCGAGCAACCCCACCAGCCCCGGGTCGCGGAGCTCCTCCGAGGTCGCGAGCAGGCGCGTCCCCGATGTCTGGACCAGCGCCGACAGCAGCGCGCGCGAGTCGTACGGGCTCACCACCGCCTCGTCCGCGCCCAGCAGGGCGGGAAGGTCCTGCGCAGGGATCGGCCTTTTCTCCATGTCGGCCTCGATGACCGACGACACCTGCCGGGCGGCGGTGTCGGTGCCGGGCAGCGTCATCACCAGATCCGCGTCGGTCGAACTGGCAGCACCGCTCCAGTTCGCCGTCCCCACCAGCACCGCGGCTGCCGGCGTGCCGGCATCCCGGACGCAGCTCTTGGTGTGGTCCAGGTCGACGCGCGGAGTGGGCAGCACGTCGACACCGGCCTCACGTTGCACCAGGGCCGTCGACCAGGCACGTGGCTCCAGGATCACGCGCACGCGCACCCCGCGCTGCGCCGCCGCGCCGAGGGCGTCGGCCAGGGGCTGAGACGTGACCTCATAGATCTCGCAGTCCAGCGTCCGCCGGGCCCCGGCCACGAATCGAACGATCGGAAGGTCGCCGGTCTGCTCGAGCAGGGACACGGTCGGGCGTACGGGAGGGCCTGGCGGCCCGGGTGCCTCACCCGCGGCCTGAGGTCCTCGCGGCGCACATCCGACCAGACCGAGGACTAGGCCACCCGCCACCAAGGACCGTCCGAAAGTACTCCATCGCATGACCGGAACCGTAGTGGTGGTGACGGCTCCGGCCAATACCCCCTGTTAAGTGTGCGGTGGGGTTACATTGCCGGCGTTGCAACGTCATGCGGGGGCGGATGGCGTTGCAATGCCGACAATGTCCCCTTAGTCCGAGCCCCACATGCGGCCGTGACCGACCTGATCGACCCAGGCCTGGGCCTCGCGCCGCATGCCCGCGTCGACCCCGAGCTCGTCGAGGAGCCCGATCTGCAGGGCGTCTTTGAGCGAGACCAGCGGTACCCCGTAATGAGCCGCCGCGTCCTCCAGCGCGTGCTTGCGCCAGGGATCGGCAGCCACCGGGCGGGGGACGTAGCGCAAAGCCGCCATCAGTCCCCACCACAGGCGCGACGGCCCACGGTCCGGCTGCGGCATCACCGGAGCGTCCCAAGCCCAGTCGGTGAAGAGGCAGATGACCGCCGCCCGCTCGGCGCGGAATCCCTCCTCGCCGTGCAGCGCGACCTCTCCCCAGCCGCGCACCAGGCCCAGGACCGAGGAGCGCTCGGCCCGTTCGGCACGGGCGCGTTCGAAGCAACGCAGCGGGCTGAAGAGAGCCCAGAACCCACACCGGCAGCCCCGGCCCGGCGGGTGCTGGCACCGGCGGATGGGCGCCAGGCAACGGGCCTCGTTGGTGCCCGGCTCCCAGCCGCAGCTCGCGGCCCAGGACTCGAGCTGTGCCCCACGGACCCGCCACAAGCGCCAGCCGACGACCGGGTCGCGCTGCTCCTTCATCGGGGTGTCAGCGGTTCGGTCACGGGTTGCGGCTGCGGCACTGTGAGTGGCTCGGGAGCCGGGACGAAGATCCGTTCCGTTTCCGGCGTCTCGAGTCCGAAACGAGGTGACAAACGGAAATCTGAATCCACCATGAATGACCCCTGCTTCTGATGGTAGCGAGGGCGGCCTCCGAAGGGGAAGTCCTGGACCCCAAAAGTAGGTCCGGGGACCAGCCCGCCGCGTGCGGAGCAACCTCGACCGTGGCTGCCCCACCACCATCGAGATCGCATCTTCTGATAGTAGTCCACTGACGTATGCGCCGATGTGAGGGCGCTAACCGGTGGACCTGGGGCCTGGCGCCGTTCCGCGCAGCTTCGCCGCGTGCGGGGCTGACGCGGATCCACCGGCTCGGATCATCCAGCGCCGGCTCGGTGTACGTCCTCTCCGCGCTCAGCGACGGAGGCGACCGGTGCAGAGAAAGGTGCGGCGTGCCGGGCGCGCCGCCGGCAGGCAGGCGGCGCCAGGCGGCGCGGTGTCGAGTGCGCGTCGCGTCCCGCTCGTCAGGACCCCATCCCCGTCGACGACGAAGACCCATCGTCGACCTCCTACCTGGCAATCGCCCTCCCTGTCACGATAGGGACTTCGCCGGACCGACGGAGGAGGTGGTTCCGATGGCAGAGCTGGTCGACGCGGTGGTGGTCGGGATGGGCCCGGGCGGCGAGGACCTTGCGGGTCGCCTGGCGGAAGCGGGCTGGAAGGTGGCCGGCGTGGAGGAGCGGCTGGTCGGGGGCGAATGCCCCTACTTCGGCTGCATCCCGAGCAAGATGATCGTCCGCGCCGCCGACCTTCTGGCCGAGGGACGGCGGATCGAAAGCCTCTCCGGCACCGCCTCGGAGACGCCGGATTGGGGCAAGGTCGCGCACCGCATCCGAGCCGAGGCCACCGACAACTGGAACGATAAGGTCGCCGCCGATCGCTTCACCGACAAGGGCGGGATCCTGGTCCGGGGCCACGGCCGGCTGGACGGGGCCGGCCGCGTGGTGGTCGGGGACCGCGAGCTGGAGGCGCGCCGGGCGGTCGTGCTCAACCCCGGGACCTCCCCCGCCGTCCCCCCCATCCCGGGTCTGGCCGAGGTGCCCTACTGGACCAACCGCGAGCTCCTGCAGGCCGAGACCCTGCCCGCCTCGCTGACCGTCTTGGGGGGTGGTGCGATCGGGATGGAGATGGCGCAGGGCATGGCCCGGTTCGGCGCCCGGGTCACGGTCATCGAGGCGCTTGACAGGATCGTGAGCTTCGAGGAGCCGGAGGCGTCACAGGCGCTGACCGAGATGCTGGAGCGCGACGGCCTGGTGGTCCGGACCGGCGCGCGGGCGATCGCCGTCTCACAAAACGACCAGGGGATCACCGTGCAGCTGGAGGGTGGTGAGCGGGTGACCTCCGAAAAGCTGCTGGTCTCGGTCGGACGCCGCTCCAACCTGAACGATATCGGGCTGGAGACGGTGGGTCTCGACCCCAAGGCCCGCTATCTCCCGGTCACCGATCGGATGCGGGTAGAGGGAGCCGAACGCCTCTGGGGGGTCGGCGACGTGTGCGGAAAGGGGGCCTTCACCCACCTCTCGATGTACCAGGCGGCGATCGCGCTGGCCGACATTCAGGGCCGCGAGTGGCCCGCCGCCGACTACCGGGCGCTCCCGCGCGTCACCTTCACCGACCCCGAGATCGGCTCCACCGGGCTGACCGAGAAGCAAGCGCGAGACCAGGGGCTCCGAATCCGGGTCGGTACCAGCCCCACCTCCTCCTCCACGCGCGGCTGGATCCACGGCCCCGGGAACGATGGCCTGCTGAAGCTGATCGAGGACCGGGACCGTGGAGTGCTGGTCGGCGCCACCTCGATGGGCCCGGTGGGCGGCGAGGTGCTGTCGATCCTGGTCCTCGCCATCACCGCCCAGGTCCCCACCGAGCAGCTCCGGCACCTGATCTACGCCTACCCCACGTTCCACCGCGGGTTGGAGAGCGCGCTGGCTGCCCTCTCCTGACTCCCTCGGGAACAGCCGTTTCGCACGGAAGGGACGTCAAGGCTGTGCGGATGGGCCCCGTTCCGTGCGAAACGGGGCCCTGAAGCGGCGTTCAGGAGCGGACGCGGTCGCGGGCGAAGAGGAGTTTGGCGCCCAGGTACCCGAGGACCGCGAAGCCGGCGCACCAGACCACTCCGGTGATCCAGGCGTGGCCGACCGGCGTACCGGTGAACAGGGCCCGCAGCGTGTTGATGATCGGCGTGAACGGCTGGTTGTCCGCGAACCAGCGCAGCCAGCCGGGCATCGACTCGGTGCGCGCGAAGGCGCTGGAGACGAAGGGGAGGAGGACGACCAGGATGGTGGAGTAGCTGGCACCCTCGGGCGACTTGGCCAGCAGCGCGCCCGCGACCGTGACCCAGGTGATGGCGAGGATGACGAGAATCAGCAGCCCCGCCGCCGCCACCCAGGCGAGGGGATGCACCGCGGGGCGGAAGCCCATCAGCAGCAGGATGCCGAGCAGCACGACGCACTCGACCGAGGTGCGGATCAAGCTCCCCATCACCTGTCCGGTGAGCACCGAACCCCGCGCGATCGCCATGGTGCGGAAGCGGTCGATCACCCCCTCCTTCATGTCGGCGGCGATGCGGACCGCGGTCATGGAACAGCCGTAGGTGGCCGTGATCATGAGGATCCCGGGCGCGACGTAGTCCACGTAGGCGGTGCCGACGGTGAGCGAGCCGCCGAAGACGTAGACGAACATGAAGAGCAGGAAGACCGGGGTGATGAGCCCGATCAGGGCTGTCCCGGGGCTGCGCAGCGAATGGGTGAGCTCGCGGCGCGTCATGGTGGCCGCGTCGCGGAAGCCGTTGATCACGGCCGTCATGAGCGTGTCTCCTGCAGGATCTGCGCCGGCCCCTTCACGCCCCCCGGCGCCGCGCCGGTGAGGGTGAAGAACACGTCGTCGAGATCCGGCGTATGGATCGAGAGGTCCAGCACCGGCACCTCGTGCAGGTCCAGCCAGTCGAGGATCTGCCGGACCGAGCGGACGCTGCCGTCGCTGCGGACCTGGAGCTCCAGCGCCTGCTCGTCCCTCGACACCACGTCGGGCATCGAGGCCGCGGCTCCCAGCGAGGGGGGGTCGGGGAAGCGCAGCGACACATGGCCTCCGGGCACCAGCGCCTTGAGCTCGGCCGGCGTCCCCTCGGCGACCAGACGGCCACGGTCGAGGACCGCGATGTGGTCGGCCAGCTCGTCCGCTTCGTCGAGGTACTGGGTGGTCAGAAAGATGGTGACGCCGTCCTGGGCCAGCGCCCGGATCAGGTTCCACATCGCCCGCCTGCCGTTGGGGTCGAGTCCGGTGGTGGGCTCGTCGAGGAAGATCACCCGCGGCTTGTTGACCAGGCTCATGGCGAGGTCGAGGCGGCGCCGCATCCCTCCCGAGTAGCGGATCGCGAGCTTGCGCCGGGCCTCCTCGAGGTCGAAGCGCCGGAGGAGATCGGACGCGATCCGCCGGCCCTCGCGCCGCGGCAAGTGGTGCAGGTCCGCCATCAGGAGCAGGTTCTCCTCGCCGTTGAGCACCAGGTCGACGGCCGAGAACTGCCCGGTCACACCGATCGCCGCCCGTACCCGGCCCGGATGCCGCGCCAGGTCGTTCCCCGCGATCGTCACCTCGCCGGCATCGGCATGGATCAGCGTGGACAGGATGTGTACGGTGGTGGTCTTGCCGGCGCCGTTGGGCCCGAGCAGCGCGAAAACCGAGCCCTTCCCCACCTCCAGGTCGAGCCCGTCCAGCACCTGCTGCTTCCCATACCGCTTACGCAGGCCGCGAATCCGGATCATCGGATCGCGCCCGTGTGCAGTCGCCATGTCACCTCCTCGGTTCAGGTGGCCGGGCCACTGCCGCGTCGGTGCTTTGCACGCCTCGAGCGGGCCCTCGTCCCGGCCGTTATGGGGGATTCCGCCGGCCACTTTGGGACGGTGCCATTCGTCCTGGCCAGCGAAAACAGTTTAGTATCTGAAATGTTCAGAATGCAACCAGATCTTCCGGGCGAACGCGACGAGATCTTGCAAAGCCTGCTCGCCGAGGCGCACCTACTGGGCTCGCGACTGGCGCAGAGCCACCAGCGGACGGCGGACGCGGTGGGCGTCGGCGTGACCGACCTGCTCTGCCTGGAGCTGATCAGCGCCAACGAGCCGGTGACGGCGGGGCAGCTGGCGGAGCTGGCGCAGCTGACGCCGGGCGCGGTGACCGGTGTCCTCGACCGGCTCGAGCGCGGGGGGTTCATCAAGCGCGACCGCGACCCCGACGATCGCCGCCGCCTCATCATCCGCCTGGACCCGGCCCGGCAACGTGACATGGCCCGCCTGCTCGACCCGGTGGCCGGAGCGCTGGCCGAGCTCACGGCCGGCATGTCCGAGGCCGATCTGCGCCTCATCACCGACTTCATCTCCCGGCTCCATCCCGCGATCGCGACCGAGCTGCAGCGCCTGCGGCCCAAGCACGCGGCCCCGACCGACGCGGGCCTCAGCGCGGTGGTTCACGCCGCGCTCGCCGCGGCCCGGCTGGAGATCACGGCAGGCCTCTTCGACGTCGTCATCACCTCGGGTGCCATGGGTGACGAGCTGATCCGGTCCACGTTCGACGGGCAGCAGCCGAGGATCGAGCAGGACGGCGCCACCATCACCCTCCGGCAGCGCCGTCTCTCGATGTATTTCGGGTGGGCGGGCCCGGGGGTCATCCGCCTCAACGAAAGCGTTGCCTGGGACCTGGCGCTCCGGGGTGGGTCGTACCGGCTGCGGCTGAAGCTCCAGGACCTTCGCCTGTCCAGCCTCACCCTGCGCGGCGGCGACCGGGTGAAGGCCACGCTGCCGGCTCCCCTGGGCACGGTGGCCGTGGCCGTGTCGGGCGGCGTCAACGACATCACGTTCGAGCGCCCGCTCGGAGTTCCCGTGCGGGTGGCGGTGCGCGGCGGGGCGGCGCGGCTGGCGGTCGACGACCTGAGGCTCTCGGCGGCCGACCAGACCGGATGGCAGACGCCGGGCTATGAGGAGTCGCCGGATCGCTACGACATCACATTCCTGGGGGGCGCCAACAAGCTGACGATCGGCAGCTGGTAGGGCGCGCGTCGAGCCGACCACCAATCGCCGACCGCCACCATCAGGAGAAGTCGGTCACGACCTGGCGCCGGCCGTGCAGGTCGGTCCGGTGCCAGGCGCGCTCGATGTCGCGCAGCGCGACGCACTCGACCTCAGCCCGCAGCTCTCCCTCCTGGATCCACCGCCAGACCTGGGCGGTGGCCTCGACGACACCCTCGGCGTCGAGCCCCTCGCCCGCGCCCTGCAGCCGCAGTCCGGACATGCGGAGCGCGTCGGCATGAAGGGCTATGGTGGGCCCGGCGCCGGTCCCGATCTGGACCAGGCGGGTGGTGGTGCGGGGAGCGAAGGCCAGGCGGTCCGGTGTGAGCGCCTGGAGCAACAACTCCGTGGGACGCCCCCAGAGGGCATCGAGCACGATTCCGTACCCCCTCTCCCCCGCCTCCCGGCGGAAGGCGGCGACCACCTCGTCGTCGGACTTCGTCAAGTCGACCACCGCGTCGGCGCCCAGTTCGGTCAACGTGGCCAGGGAAGTGGCGTCACGGCCGCTCCCTACCAACCGGCCAGCGCCCAGGAGCCTCGCCACCTGGACCGCGAGGCGCCCGGCGAACCCGGTTGCCCCCTGCACCAGAACCGCCTCTCCCGCCTGGAGCCGGGCGCCGAAGCGCAGGGGCAGGTAGGAGGCAAGCGCGGTAGCGGGGACGGCGGCGGCGAGCGCTGGGTCGACAGCTTCCGGGATCGGGACTCCGTACGCGCGCGGAACCACCACCCGCGCGGCCAGCGCACCGTAGGGCGGTCGTATGCCCCCAAACCCGATCAAGGCGCCGTCATCCCGGCGAGTGCCGATGCCGTTGTGGCGAAGGATGGCGGGAAAGACGGGGACCTGTTGCCGGGCCGCGTAGTGGCTGCCGGCGGCGACGGCGCGGTCGACGTTCTCGATCGCGACCGCGCGCACCTCGACCTCGGCGTCCTGCGGCTCCGGGACGGGGTCCGGGAACTCCTGGTAGCGCGGTGTCTGGCCGAAGGCGTGGAGGACGGCGGCCTTCATGAACGCACGCCCCGCAGCCACGCCTCGATACGAGCCTGCCAACCGATCAGCACCCGGCGGCGCGAGGGCTGATGCGCGGCGGCGGCCGCACTCGCCGAGTACGTGTTGAGGCGCGGGCCGGGGTTCTGGAACCGGGGCGACCGGTTGTGGAGCGACCGGTTTGGCAGCGACTTCCCGGTCAGCCCGGTGCGGTGGGCGACCGCGTCCACCAGGGTCCTGTGCAGCGTACGAACACTCATTGTTAAACTCCTTGGATATACATCGTACGGCCCTCCCGTACGTCGTATAGACAATTTTAGCCGTACGCTGTACGAGATGTCAAGGGCGGTACCGATCTGGGCCCGGCCGGAGCCGGGCAGCCGCCGTCCCCGCTATTCCCGCGAGCAGATCGCCGAGGTGGCGGTCCGCATCGCCGACGGCGAGGGGTTCGAGGCGGTCTCGATGCGGCGGGTGGCGGCGGAGCTGGGCGCGTCGCCGATGAGCCTCTACCACTACCTGGACGGCAAGGACGACCTGGTGGCCCTGATGGATGACGCGCTGCTGGGAGAGACGCTGGTCGCGCCGAGGGAGCTTCCTCCGGGCTGGCGAGAGGGGCTGGCGGTCCTCGCCCGACGCACTCGCGAGGTCTTTCTGCGGCACCCGTGGGCCCTGGCGGCTCTGCACGGCGAGAACGCGACCCCCGCCACCCCGATCGCCCCCCAGGCGCTGGCTCACATGGATCAGTCGCTGCAGGTGCTGGAGGGCGCGCCCCTCAGCACGGTCTCGAAGTTCGACCTGCTCGCCGTCGTCGACGACTTCGTCACCGGCCACGCGCTGCGCGTCGGCGAACTCCGGATGCGGCGGGCGATCCCGCCCGAGGCCGCCGCCGCCGGCCAGGCGTACGGGGAAGAGATTCTCCGCTCCGGACGCTACCCCCACCTCGCTTCCCTGGCCGGTGACCCGGAAGCGGCGGCCGTGCAGGGTTCGCTGCTCGATGAGCGGCACGCGGACGAGCAGTTCGAGCGTGCGCTCCGCCTGCTGCTCGACGGGTGGCCGGCCGGCGGCTGAACTCCAGGTGGTCGCTGTCGTCGCCCCCGCCGCTAGCGCGGCCGCCGGCCCACGACACTGACCCTGGAGGTCCAGAGACGAAAACCTGCTGGGGACGGGGGACGGAACTGACCGGAACCCGCGCCTTCGCCTCTGACCTGGACTACGTCCCCGTCGAAGAACGCGGCGCCGCCGTAACGCCGCCGGGTAGGCCCCAGTGTCGATGCTTCGCGCCCACCGCCTCCTGCCGCTGCTCGCCACCCTGTCCTTGGTCGCGGCCTGCGGATCCGCCGGCCCCTCCCCGGCGAGCAGCGCCGAGGCCACCTCGTCGCCGGCGCTGGCGAGCCTGTTGCGGGCGGTCCAGCAAACGCTCGGGCGCCCGGCGGCCTTTCGGGTGCGGCTGACCGGCGGGACCTTGCTGGGGCCGGAAGCGGCCCCGGTGACGGGCGCCGGCACCTTCGATTTCGGCGCCCGGCGCGGCCAGTTGACGCTGAGGAGCGCCGTACCCCACCGGACGGCGGACGCCGTCTTCACGCCGCAGGTCGTCTATGTCCGCGTCCCGGCGGCGGCCGGGTTCCTTCCCGCCGGCCGGCGCTGGCTCGCGATCGACTTCGCGAGCCCGCCCGCGCTGGCCCGCAACTTCCCGCGGGTCGCCGCCCAGGCGGAGGCCGTGGACCCCGACCTGGCGCTGCGCGAACTGCTGTGGGGTGCGGTCGCCACGGTGCGCTCGAGTCCCGCCGCGCTGGGTGGCGAGGCGGTCCAGCGGGTGGACGTCAGGGTGGACCTGGCGCGGGCGCTCCACGGCACCTCGGGCCCCGCCCGCGGCGCCTACACGATGGCGCTCCAGGCGGAGCTGACCGCTCTCGAAGGTGACGGCGTCTCCGGGCTGCCCGAGATCCCCGCTCACGTCTTTCTGACCCGGCAGGAGCGCGTGGTCGGACTCGAGGAGATCGTGCCGGGGGCCGGCGCCGGCGGCGTGGCGATGACGTTCGGCGCCGCCGGTGCCCCGGTGCAGGCGACGGCTCCGCCGGCGAACCAGACCGCCGGCCTCGCCGCGATCACGCCACCGGGAGAGCGCGAGAACCAGAACGGGGGCGACGCCGATGGTGGGTAGCCAGCTCCCCGGGGCGCTCCGTCGCCAGGCGCAGCCGGCACCGGTTGCGCGCCCTGACCTGGCCGTGCTGCGCAAGCCGGTCGTCGAGATGCAAGGCGTGGTCAAACGCCTGGGCCCCGTGGTGGCGCTGGACGGCTTCGACCTCGACGTCGAGCGTGGCCAGGTGATGGCGTTGGTGGGTCCCAACGGCGCCGGCAAATCGATCGCCCTGCGGGTGCTGCTCGGGCTGGTGCGGCCGTCCGCGGGCAGGGTGCGGCTGTTCGGCGAGCGGGTCGGTCCCGGCGTCAAGACCTTGGGCCGGGTCGGGTCGTTGGTCGACGGCCCCGGGTTTGTCCCCCACCTCACGGGACGCCAGAACCTGCGGCTGGCGGCGCGGGTCGCGGGACGCCCCGCGACCGGGCTGGACCAGGCGCTCCTGACCGCGGGGCTGAGCGCGGCCATCGATCGCCCCTACTCGATGTACTCGCACGGGATGCGCTATCGCCTGGGCTTGGGCGCGGCGCTCGTCGGCGACCCCGACCTGCTCGTGCTCGACGAGCCGGCGACCGGGCTCGATCCAACTCAGATGCGGCTGCTGAGCGGGGTCATCGCCGATGCCGCGGCCCGAGGCGCCACGGTGCTCCTCTCCAGCCACCATCTGGCCGACGTCGAACGAGTGTGCACGCACGTGGCGGTCATGCAGGGCGGCCGGCTGCTGGCCACGGGCACCGTCGCCGAACTGATCGGGCCGGCGCGGTCCCTGTTCCTGCGCGTCGAGGACGAGGCCTGCGCGCGGGCGGTACTGGAAGGCATTCCGAACGCGGGAACGGTGACCCAGCGAGACGGCGGGCTGCACGTCACCGGCGACCGGCTGCGCCCGGCGGAGGTAATGACCGCGCTCGACCGGGCCGATGTGCGCACCGATTCGTTCAGTTGGGGGCGAACCCTGGACGAGGTCTACGCCGAGCTGCTGGACGGCGACGGCTCGCGCGGGAAGCGGCCTTCGTGATCGGGGTCGAGCTGCGGAAACAGCTGCTCCGACCGCGGACCCTGGTGACCCTCGCGGCCCTGGCTGCGTTCGGGGTCGGGCTCATGGTCGTGCTCGAGGTCACGGGTGGCGGCCGCGCGGAGCCGGTCGGAGATGTCCCCCTGCTCCGGTCCCCCAGTCGTCGGGGTTCACGGTGCCGCTTATCGCCCTTTCCAGCACCATGAAGTTCTTTCTTCCGCTCGCGGTGGCCATCTTCGCCGGCGAGGCGGTGGCGGGCGAGGCCGGGTGGGGCAGCCTCCGGCAGGCCCTTGCGAGCGGCGCGTCGCGTTACCGCTTTCTGGGCGCCAAGGCCCTGGTCGCCGCGCTGCTGGCCCTGGCGGCGGTCATCGTGGTGCCGCTGACGGCGTTGATCGCGGGGGTGGTCGGCTACGGCTGGCGCCCGCTCGCGGTCACCGACGGCGCGGCCGGATTGATCCAGGGGCCGCCCGCGGTCTTCGGGGCGGGGACGGCGCTGGTCCGCCTGGGGCTGGGGACGGCGTTCGTGGCGGCCGGCATGGCGAGCATCTTCTCCTTCGCGTTCTTCCTCTCGACGATCACCAACCACGCGCTGGTGGCGGTGGCGGGCGGCACCGGCCTCACGATCGTCTCGCGCGTCTTCAACGCGGACTACCTGCCCGGCGTCGCCGTGCTCAACGCCTACGCGCCGAACAACGACGTCGACCTCTGGCTGCACCTGTTCCTGACGCAGCCGGACTCCACCGGGATGCTCCCGTTCCTGGCGCTCCAGGCCGTGTACACGATGGTCTTCCTGGGGCTCGCCTGGTGGTGGTTCCGGCGCCAGGACGTGCTGACGTGATCGCGGTCGAATGGGTGAAGCAGATCCGGCGGCCCCTGGGCTGGGCCGTGCTCGCGCTGATGGCGGGCGTCCCGGTGGTGCTTACGGCGGTGATCGGACTGACTGAGCCGGCGCTGCCGGAGCGGGTGGGGGACATCGGTTCCGTCGTCACCGACCAGTCCGGGCTCACGATGCCGCTCGTCGCTCTCAACGCGATGGTCCTGTTCTTGCTTCCGCTTGCGGTCGCGATCTTCGCGGGCCAGTCGGTGGCCGGGGAGGCGGCCTGGGGCAGCTTGCGCTATCTGTGCGCGCGCCCGATCTCACGCTCCCGGCTGCTGCTGGCGAAAGCGGCGGTGGCGGCGGCGTACGCCGGTGTGGCGGTGCTGATCTGTGTGGCCGCCGCCCTGCTGGCCGGGGTGGGGGCGTTCGGTTGGCGCCCACTGACCGTGATCGACCTGGAGGGGACGACGCCGTTCTGGGTGGCGGGTGCGACGTTCACGCCGGCGGTGGCGCTCGGGCTGCTGTCGGTCGCCGCCGCCATCGTCGCCTGCAGCCTGGCAAGCACGTTCGCGTTCGGGATTCTCCTCTCCACCCTGACGCGCAGCGCGTTCGCGGCGGCGGGCGGCGCCGTCGGGCTCGGGATCGCCTCGCGGGCACTTGCCAACATCCCGGTGCTCGCCGCGCTCGGTCCCTGGCTGCCGATGACAGACGCCACCGCAACCCTCTGGACCGGCGCCTTCACCTCGCCGGCCACGCTCGGCGCGGTGCCGCACCTGGTCGCGCTCCAGGCGGCCTACTCGGCGCTCTTCCTGGGGGCGGCGTGGTGGCACTTCCGGCGTCGCGACATACTTTGCTAGGGCCGCGGGGAGGAACCCATCTGCCGCCGGTTATTGAACGAGGAAGACCACCATGGCTGTTGATCGAGGACTGCTGGCGCTGCTGGAGGCCAAGCCCGGCAAGGGAGCGGAGCTGGCCGCTTTCCTGCGACGGGGCCGCGAGCTGGCCGCGGCGGAGTCAGGGACGGTGACCTGGTACGCGTTCAAGCTCTCCGATACCACCTACGGCATCTTCGACACCTTTACCAGCGAGGAAGGTCGTCAGGCCCACCTGAACGGGAAGATCCCCGCCGCGCTCGGCGAGGTCGGAGCCGAACTGCTGGCCCGAGACCCCGACATTCGCACCACCGATATCATCGCGGTGAAGTAGCCCGATCAGGGAGCGTACCAACACCCCGAGCGCGCGTTGGGTACGCCCAAGTGCAGATCTCGTCGCTGTGCGCTGAGATGGCGCTGTGCGCCGGCGCCTCGCTCGCCGCCGACGCGGTCTTCGGCGCGACCGCGACCAGACCGAGCGCCGCGACGGCAAGCGCGGCGGCGACCACGAAGACGCGGAATCTCATCTCCATCCTCCTTGATCAGGCAGACCATGCTGACGGGCGCGAGCCCCGTCTACTCGGTGAAAACGCCCGAGACATCGGTTCTGGTCGTGCGCGTCCCGGCCATCGCTCTAACCCGTGGCCTGATCCGCCACCACCTGGCCGTCGGCGAGGCGGACGATGCGGTCGGTCTTCCCGGCCAGTTCGAGGTCGTGGGTGACCAGGCATCGAGAGTGCCGCCGACCTCGACCTGGTGGGTGAAGCCGCGGAGGGCGAGGCGGCGGTGGCCCTGGCTCGCGAGCTCCGGCCCGACGTGGTCCTGATGGACATCCGGATGCCGGTCATGGACGGACTGGAAGCGACGCGCCGGATCGTGGCGGACGATTCCCTCGCCTCTTGCCACGTCCTGGTGCTCACCACCTACGAGACCGACGAGTACATCTTCGACGCCATCCGCTCGGGGGTCAGCGGCTTCCTGCTCAAGGACGCTGAGCCGGCGGAGCTGCTGCAGGCGATCCGCGTGGTGGCGGCCGGCGACGCCTTGCTCCCCGGCATCTCGCCGGTGTGGGGCCGTTCCGTGCGAGCGGGGTCTACACGGAACCGGAGTAAACGGCGGGGTGGTGCCGTCTGCCGCAGACGAGCGCTTCCGCACCTCGAATGAGACCCTTCTTGCCCACAGATCCCGATCCACGAATCATGTCGAAGCTTCGAGCACCTCCAGGTCGGTACTGAGCCGCCGCGAGCGCCGACTGCCGGCATTCGGGGCATCCAGAGGCCGCGCCGGACCCCGATCGCCGGCACTCCGGACCCCCGGGCGCACAACTCCGCTGAAGTGGATACCCCCGCCGTGCGAAAACGGGAGTTATTGGGGGTGGGGCGAGCGGTGGCTGGGGGTGATCAGCTGCCCCGGGCCGCCGGCGTGGTCGACCTGCAGGGTGGTGTGGTCGACTCCAAACTCCTGCTGCAGCGTGTGCTCGAGCTGGCGCCGCACCTCGTGGCAGTCCTCGCCGGGCGCCACCAGCACATGGGCCGAGAGCGCCGGCATCCCGGACGTGATCTCCCAGAGGTGGAAGTCGTGGAGGTTGACGACCCGGGGGTGCGCCTGGATCGCGGTCGCCACCTGATCGGCGTCGAGGTCGCTGGGAGCCGCCTCGAGGAGGACCGCGCCCGCCTCCCGGACCAGCCTCCAGCCCGTCCAGAGCATGATCCCCGCCACCAACAGCGAGGCGAGGGCGTCGGCTCGCATGAAGCCGGTCCAGAGGATCACCACCGCCGCCAGCGCCGTGCCCGCGAACCCGTAGAGGTCGGTCAGCAGGTGCTGCAGGCTGCCACGGATGTTGAGCGACTGCCGCCGCGCCCGCGCCAGCTGCCAGGTCGCGAGCAGGTTGACGCCGATCCCGGCCAGCGCCACCGGCAGCACCAGACGCGCCTGCACGACTGGCGGGGAGACCAGGCGCTGGACTCCCTCCACGGCGACCACCGCCGCGATCGCGAACAGAATGATCCCGTTGGCGAGCCCGGAGAGGATCTCGGTCCGCCGCAGCCCGTAGGTCCAGGCGCCCCCGGGCCTGCGCACCACCAGCCGCATCACCACCAGCGCCATCACCAGGGCGAGCGCGTCGGTCAGCATGTGGCCGGCGTCGGAGAGCAGCGCGAGCGAGTTCGCGACCACCCCCAGCCCCACCTCGAAGAGCATGAAGGCGACGATCAACCCGAGCGCGAAGACCAAGCGATGCCGGTCCGCGTCCGGCGCGAGCGCGTGCGTGTGCGGGTGCGTGTCCGCGAGGGGCTGGTGCGTGTGCTCAGCCATCGCCCCGCCCCTCGGCCAGGTGTGCCAGCGAGGTCCGCACCAGGCTCGCCACGTGGTCGTCGTCGAGCCGGTAGTAGACGTACCTGCCCTCCCGCCGCGAGCCCACCAGTCCCAGCCGCCGGAGCAGGCGCAGGTGCTGGGAGACCGCCGGCTCGCTGACCTGGACCATCCCGGCCAGCTCCTCGGTGCACCGCTCCTGCTCCAGCAGCAGGTGGACGATGCGCGCTCGGGTCGGATCGGCGAGGGCTCCGAACGTCTCCGCCAGGCGCTCGTACGTGGATTTGGATTCAGTGATCACTTAATCCAAAGTCTACCCAGAAACCCGGGAATAGCGAGGACATAGGTGCGGTTGACGCCCTGCGCTGTGACCCCAGCCCTCTCCGCTCCCGGCCGGGCAGCAGAGGGGGCGACCGCCCTCGGGGACTCCGACCATGTCGAACTGCGCGGGGTCTCCAAGACCTTCGCGGCCCCCCGCCGGCTGATTCCGGCCATCGACCGCGTTTCCATGCGCGTCCTCCGGGGCCGGTTCGTCTCCATCATCGGGCTCTCGGGATGCGGCAAATCGACGCTGCTGCGCATCGTCGCCGGGCTGCTGGCGCCGGACGCGGGCGCGGTCTCGATCTTCGGCGAGACCCCGGGCGCGGCGGCCGCCGCCAAGCACATCGGCTTCGTCCCACAGCGTCCCGCGCTCCTTCCTTGGAGGTCGGTGCTCGACAACGTCCGCCTGCCGCTCCAGGTCAACGTCCGCGCTGATCGGCCCTCACGGGGTGCCGGCCGCGCGGGCGACGACCGTGCCCGCGAGACGCTGGAGTCGCTGGGGCTGGCCTCGGCCCGAGACCTCCGCCCGCGCCAGCTCTCGGGAGGGATGCAGCAGCGCGCCGCGCTGGCCCGGGCGCTGGTCTTCGATCCCTCCATCCTGCTCATGGACGAGCCGTTCTCGGCGCTCGACGAGCTCTCGCGGGAGGAGCACGGACGGCACCTGCTGCGCGTCTGGGAGGCGAATCAAAAAACCGTCCTGTTCGTGACCCACTCGATCCCGGAGGCCGTCACCCTCTCGGACACCGTGTACGTAATGTCTGGCGCGCCGGGAACCATCCAGGCCGTGGTCCCGATCGACCTGCCCCGCCCGCGAGCGGAAGGGGTCGCGTCCACCGCCGCCTTCCACCAGCTCGAGGACCGGCTGCGCGCCGAGCTGCGACGCGCACGCGAGGGGCGCGGGGACCTGGGGGAGGCGGTCCCGCAATGAGCCGGCCTGCGACCAGATGGCGGACCGCGGAATTCGGCGACGGCCCGCTCTCCCCGGCCTCGCTCTCGCGCCGGCTCAGTCCCCGAGTCTGGGCGCCACCCTTGGTGGCGTTCTGCCTTCTGGCCGCCGCCTGGCAGCTGTACGCGATGGCCAACCGCTTCGTCCTCCCCACGCTGCCGCAGATCGCGGGCGCGCTGGCCGGCGATCCCGGGCTCTACGTGAGGAACCTGCTGGTCACGCTCCAGGAGGCGGTCGTGGGCGCCGCGTGCGGGATGGCGCTCGGATTCCTGTGTGCACTGGCGATCACGCGGTTGCCCCTCGCGGAGCGGGCGCTGATGCCGCTGGCGGTGGTCCTCAACGTGACCCCGATCGTCGCCATCGCCCCCGGGCTGGTGGTCGCGTTCGGCTTCGGAATGCTGCCTCGGTACATCGTGACCGCGGTGGTCGTGTTCTTCCCGTTTCTGATCAACTCCATCGCCGGGCTGAAGGCGGTGGATCCGGGAGCGGAGGACGTCCTCGCCACCCTCCACGCGTCGCGACTCGAGATCCTGCTCCACCTCCGGATCCCGGGCAGCGTGCCGTTCCTGGTCGCGGGAGCCCGCATCTGCCTGCCGCTTTCGCTGATCGGCGCCGTGGTGGCTGAGTTCTCGGCCGCGGGTCAGGCGGCGGGCCTCGGCTCCCTGATCCAGACCGCCGCCTCACAATCCAACCTGCCCGTCGTCTACGCATCGGTCTTCGTCCTCGGCCTGCTCGGGATCGGGCTCACCCTGGTGGTGGTGGCCGCGGGACGGGCCCTCGCGGTCTGGTACGGGGACGTGCGCGGGTGATCCGATCAATGTCACCGCGACGAGGCGCGGCCGGCGTGGCAGCCCTGCTCTGCGCCGCGCTGCTGGTGCTGTCCGCCTGTGGAAGCGCGGCCTCCTCCGGCGGCCACTCCGCCACCGCGGTCATCTCCCACCAGGAGTGCGCGAAGAACCGCGCCGCCGGCACCATCACCTACGCGTCCCCCTTCGGCTACGACGCGTCGGCCGGCATCCTGGACGCGTTCGTGGCCGAGAAGCTGGGCTACTTCCAGAGCCTCTGCCTGACGGTGCGATTCGTGACCAACTCTCCCCAGTCCACCGAGCTGGTCTCAGCGGGGCGGGCCACGGTCTCCAGCATCGGTTCCGCCGCCGACGACCTGGAGGCGGTGGCGAACGGCGCCAACGTGGTGGGCGTCGCCACGTTCGGGGCCGTCTCCGACTACGCGATCCTCACCCGCCCGTCCGTCACCCGTCTCGCCCAACTCGAAGGCGGGACGTTCGGCTACCACTTCACGGTGCCGGTCAGCATTCTCGAGATGCTCCGGGAGGCGGGGGCGCAGCCGTCCAAGATCGACTTGGTCGACACCACCAACTACGACCCCAATCAGCTCATCCAGGGCCACGTGGACGGGCTCCAGGCCTACCAGTCCAACGAGCCGCTCATCCTGCGCGCCGAGCATCAGCGCTTCAATGAGTTCACGCCCGCCCAGCTGGGGGTCAAAGGGACCTTCAACGTGGAAGTCTTCAACCGCGCCTTCCTGGGAGCGCATCGCTCCGCGGCGGCCGCGTTCCTGCGCGCCGACCTGCACGCGTTCGACTATTGCGTCAACCATGCCCGCGCCTGCATCGAGATCGAAGCCGGGTACGCGCGCGAGTCGGGGGCGACCTACGACGTCTCCCACGAAGCCGCGGTGTGGGCCCTGGAGTCGAAGCTGGCCCGGGACCACACGCTGCCTGGCCAGGGGGTCGGCGTGGAGAGCGCGAGCGAGTGGCAGCCCGAGGGCCAGGCCCTCCGGCAGTACCAGATCGTGAAGACGGTGCCCGCCCGCAGCACCTGGGAGGACACCGCGCTCACCGCCTCCCTCTATCACGGCAAAACGCTGATCTGGCCCTGACCCGGAAGGCCATAGCGTGCCAATGCCGGCGATGCAACCTCACGCGGGCACCGCGCCGTCCGCCTCGCGGAGTTCGATCACCACCGCCCGAAAGTGGCGCGGCGCCTGCTCCAGCACCCGCCGGCGCGGAGTCGGGAGCGCGTCCAGGCGCCGCGCCTCAGCCCGTGCCAGAATCGGCGCCAAGCGTGGGTCGCGGGCGAGCACGGACAGGGCTTCGCGGTCGCCACCGACCACCACCGCGTCCAGCCGCTCGAGCCAGGGCTCCAGGACCCGCACCATCTCCCCCGCCGCCGCCCCCCACGCATCCCGTGCCTGGTTGCGGCGGCGTCGCTCGAACCGCCGCTGCGACCACCCGCCGGCGGCGCTGCGCCCGTGCACCGGACGAGAGCCGACCTTGGACGCCACCAGCCGGGTCCCACAGAACACCCCCACCGCGTGCCCGCCCCGCCGGCAGAGCAGTACCGCCACCGTCCGCTCCCGCAGGGCGTGTGCGACCAGCACCGCGACCACGTCACCTCCCTCTTCTCGAAGCGGCGGAAACGGCACCCGGCACCGCGCGCGGGCCCCATCCTCGCCGCCCAAGGTGACCGTATCCGGTGTAACCAATGCCGACCGGCGCCGGTGCCGCTCCTCCCACCCCCGCAGCCACCGCTCGAGCCTCTCCGGCGCGACTTCGACACGGCGCATACCACCGCCTTCCCGTGAGAGTGGCCTTATGGGCCCTCCCATAGCCCCCTGTTCGCGTCAAAGCGGGGTTTCATGCCCGGTCCCGCACCACCGCCGTCGCGCCCCGCCCCGGCACCATCACCACCGCGTGCAGGCGGATCGGCTCCATCGCCGGCCGGTCGGGCTCCAGGTCCACGCGCGCCAGCACCTCCCGCAGCACGACCTCCATCTCGAACTGCGCCAGGGCGGCGCCCAGACAGTGGCGGAGCCCACCGCCGAAGGGGATCCAACTGTGGGGGTCGGGGCGCACCCCGAGCCAGCGCGCAGGGTCGAACGACTCCGGGAACGGGTAGCGGTCGGGACGCATCCCGGCAGCCGGGATCAGCGCGGCCAGGGTCCAATCCGCGGGCACCTCACGGCCGCCGACCTCGACCGTGCGATGCAGCCGGCGTGAGGCGAGCCGAAACGCCGGCCGCACCCGCAGCGTCTCGCGGATCACCGCCTGACGCCACTCGGCATCCTGACGGGCCAGCGAGCGGGCGATCGGGTGCCGCATCAGGAGGCACCAGGCCCAGCTGAGCTCGGTGGCGGTCGTCTCCAGGCCGGCGATGAGCAGCGTCAGCAGCTGGTCGCGGATCACGTCGTCGGCCAGGCTTCCCTCACGGATCAGCTCCCCGATCACGGTTCCGTCGCCCGGCTCGTCGAGACGCGCGCGCCTGCGAGCCATCTCCTCTTCCAGCAGGTGGTCGATCTGCCGTCGCAGGCGCAGGAACCGGCCCCACGGACTCCGGGGCCCGAGGTCCCGGCGCAGCGCCTCGAACACCATCCAGGTCGCCCCGGTGGTGAGGAACTCCTGGATCGACTCCCGCAGCCGGTCGCCGCGGGGCCCCCGCTCAACTCCAAAGACGATCCGCAGGATGGTCTCGAGCGTGACCGAACGCATCCGCGGCAGCAGCCGCATCGGCACCCCGCGGGGCCATCCCGCCACCTCGCGATCGACGATGTCGACGATCGCGGCCTCATGGCGCCGCATCGCCTGCCCGTGCAGGAAATGGCCCAGGAGCCGCCGCAGATGGAGATGCTCGGGACCGTCCACCAGCAGCACCGAGCGCTCGCCGAGGAGGGGGGCCAGGACCTCGTTCTCCTCGGCGGCGGTCGCCGTCTCCACCGGCAGCGCGAACACGCGGGCGACGTCCTCGGGCGCGTCCACGAACGCATACCCGGCGCTCTGGAAGAGCCGGAGGGTGAAGGGCGCTCCGTACCGGTGCCGCACCGACGCCGGATACGCGACCGGCCACGCCAGCCACAGCAGGGTCTGGAGGGAGCGGGGCAAGGAAGGGCCCGGCGGCGGCGCCGCGCGCATGTTTTTATCGTAGGGTCCATGCCAGATCAGGATCAGTCCCGTCCGGAGGCGAGTCAGCCCGCCCCGCGGCCGGTCCCGCGACCCAAGCCGCCGGCCCGGCGGAAGCGCGATCTGGCGGAGGCGGCCGGCCACGCCGCCGGCCGCACGGCGACCGGGTTGACACGGATGCTGCTGCGCAACCGGACCGTGCGTGAGACGCTCCGCAACGCGAGAGACGCCAACCGCGACCAGGATTGAGGCTTTTCCTGGTAGTGAGCCGGTACCCTTCTGATCGATGCTGACCGAGCGCCAGTGGACCTGGGTTCGGGCCGTCCTGACCCCGATTCTGATCCTGGCCTGGTTCGCGGTGCTGTACGTCGTCGGCATGGCGCTGGGGCGGGTGATCCACGAGGTGATCGTTCTCGTGCTGGCGGCGGTGATCGCCTACGCGATCACACCGCTGGTCGGTCTGTTGGTGCGCTATCTGCCCTTTCTCCCCCGCGGCATCGCGATCCTCATCGCGTACCTGATCGGGTTCCTCATCATCGGCGCCATGCTGGGTGTGGTGGGCTACACCGCGATCACGCAGATCGCTCAGCTGGTCGAGCACCTCCCGGACTACATCAACCAGGCCCAGCGGCTGGCACCCAGGCTGATGGGCCTGCTCAGGCCGCTCGGAGTCCGGAACGAGCAACTGGTGGCGGCGCGCAACACGCTCCTCAACGACGCGCGCAGCGCCGGCAGCGCGATCGCGGGCGGTGCGTTTTCGATCGTGACCGCCGTCGGGGGTGGGGTGGTCGACGCCGTCATCGCCCTGATCCTCAGCGTCTACCTGGCCGCCAATGGCCCCCGCATCGGGCGCGGGCTCCGCAACGCCGGCGCCGGGGTGGGGTGGGGGCGCCGGGTGTCCGGCTTCATCACCATGTTCAACCAGATCCTCGGCGGGTACATCCGGGGCACCCTGACGCTGGCGCTGCTGGTGGGCGTCCTGGTCACCATCCTGATGTTCGTGCTGAGGGTGCCGTACGCGATCCTGCTCGGCGTGATCGCGTTCTTCATGGAGTTCATCCCCATCTTCGGGGTCTTCATCTCGGGCGCGATCTGCGTGCTGCTGGCCCTGAGCACGGTGGGCGTCGCGAAGGCGGTGATCGCGCTGGCCGGGTTCGTCGCGCTGCACTTCATCGAGGGCGAGCTGGTCGGCCCCCGGATCATGGGCAAGGCGGTGGGCATCCACCCCGCCGTGTCTCTGATGGCACTGATCGTGGGCACCGACCTGTTCGGGATCTGGGGCGCCCTGTTCGGGGCCCCCGCCGCCGGTCTCATCCAGGCTTTGGTCCTGGCCGCCTGGCGGGAGTTTCGCCGCTCCGACCTGCTGGAGCCGGGCCGCCCGGAGCCGGGCGCGCCCCGCCGCCGCAAGGTGGCACCGAGGGACGATCCCCTGGCCGCGGCCGCGGAGGTGGCCGCCCGGGTGCAGGAGGACGACCCCGGTCGGGGGAGCGGCTGAACCTCTCATGCGGCTCCTCTGGTTCACCGAGGTGTGGCGTCCCTCCCTGAACGGTGTCGTCACGCGGCTGGAAGAGACGCTGCGAGTGCTGCGTGCACACGGGCATCAGGTACTGGTCGTGACCCCCGAGGGGCCGCCCGACCCCAACCCGCTCCACGGCGTCCCGGTGCTCGAGGCGCCCAGCTTCCGGCTCGGGCCCATCTACGGCGGCCAGCCATGGGGATTCCCGACCACGCTCGGCCTCCGCCGCCGCCTGGACGCCTTCCCAGCCGACCTCGTGCACGTCGTGAACCCGGTGATCCTGGGTCTGGCCGGGGTCGCCTACGCGCGCTCGCGTCACATCCCGCTGGTGTGCTCGTACCACACGCACGTGGTCAACTACGCGCGCTTCTATCACCTGGGGCCCATCGCGTGGTTCATCGAGGCTGCCATCCGCCGTGCCCACCGCCGCGCCGACCTCAACCTGGTCACCGCCGACGCCTCGGCCGTCGTGCTCCGACGGTGGGGCGCGGAGCCGGTGCGTCTCTGGCGCGGGGCCGCCGACCTGACTCGCTTCGGCCCC
>CAWBPD010000031.1:0-54232 GCA_963790575.1 Candidatus Dormiibacterota bacterium
CCGCGTTCGGGCGGCCCGTGATGGGACCGCATATCGGATAATTCGATCGATCGTCCATAGTATCTCAATAGGATGTGCTGTTAGTCTGCGCTACATCGATCGGTAAATCCGATGGAACTGGATGGCCGGCATGCCGTCGGCCGCCTGACCAGACGCACTGGAGGTGCACGCCATGCAGCTCGTCCCCTCGCCGCTCCTTCCTGAAGGCTTCCGCGTCCCGGCCTCGCGGAGCCGGCGTCCTTCCTCCGTGTTCCGGCAGAAGCTTGCCGAGCAGCCCTACTAGGTGTTCGCGCCCGGGATCTACGACCCACACGGATCCGAGCTGCTCATGTACCACGGCATGGACGCGGTCTACTTCAGCGGCTACTCATTCGCCATCGGCCATCTCGGCACCACCGACATGGATCTGTATTCGTCGACCGAGATCGCGGAAGGGGCCCCGGCGGGCTCTGTCCGCGCTCCGCAAGTTCCAGCTCACGATGGCGCTCGGCGATCCCGAGCAAGGGGAGCTGACCCGGCACCTAGAAATTCCGCCCGTGGTCGCCGACATGGACGTCGGGTGCGGGAACGCCTTCAACGTGCAGCGCACGGCCGAGGTCTACGTCCAGGCCGCCCTGGCCGGTGCCCACATCGAGGATCAGGTCATGCCCAAGCGCTGCGGGCACATCGCCGGGAAAGCGCTGGTGCCGGTCGGGGAGTATGTGGCCAAACTGGGCATGCTGCGAGCGGTCGCCGATGACATGGGAAACCCGGACTTCGTGGTCATCGCCCGCACCGACGGTGTGTCCGCGGTCGACGCGCCGGAGTCAAAGCGGGGGCTTGAGCTGGTGATCGACCGGGCGCTGCGTTACCTCGACTCCGGGGTGCCGAGGACCTGGTCTGGTGCGAGTTCCCTACCGCGCAGCGGGGCGCCACCGAAGCCCTTCACCAGGAGATTCGCAAGCGATTCCCGGACGCCCGCTTCGCGTACAACATCTCCTCCTCCTTCAAGTGGTTCAACGAGCCGACCCGATGACCTTCGAGGAGCTCGCCGAGCAGGGAGTGAGGTTCATCTTCATCACGCTCGCGGCACAGCACGCGATGGGCATGGGGTTCTCACGGCTGCTGGAGGATCTCGAGCTACGCAAGCAGGACGCGTACCTAGATCTGCAGCGGGCCGAGTGGGAAGGAGGCGACCTGGTCCCCACTCGCAGCCACCACCTGTTCAGCGGGGTCCCCTATCACCAGCACATGGGGGAGGCGCTCGGCAGCGCCGCTTTCGGTACCGTGGTCGCCACGCACGTCGCCATCGGGTCTGCTTTCGCGCGAAAGCGGAGAATGACCGCATCGACGCGCGTTGGCTCCAGGTCGCCCGTGGGGAGGTTCCGGCGGACCTCGTGATCAGCGGGCGGCCGCGTGTTCAATGTGTTCACGCGGGAGTGGCTCCAGGTGGACGTCGCGGTCACCGACGGCCACGCGGTCGGCGTCGGGGAGGGTTATCAGGGCGAGCGGCGGCTGGACCTGGACGGGCACCACCTGGTCCCCGGGTTCATCGACGCGCACATGCACCTGGAGTCGTCCAAGCTGCTGGTCGACCAGTTCGCGCGGACCGTCGTCCCGCGCGGAACCACGGCGGTCGTGGTCGACCCCCACGAGATCGCTAACGTGCTCGCCACCGACGGGGTCCACTGGCTGCTCGATCAGTGCCGGGACCTGCCGCTGGCGGTCTACGTGATGGCGCCCTCCTCGGTCCCGGCCTCCGACTTCGAGTCTCCACGGCGGCCCTTCACCGAGGGCGACCTGTCGGCGCTGCTGCGCCGGCGCCGGGTCCTGGGCGTGGCGGAGATGATGAACTACGCCGGCGTGGTGGGCGGCGACCCGGTCGAGCTGGCCAAGCTGCGCTCCGGCCTCACGCACCACGTCGATGGGCACGCCCCCCGTCTCACCGGCATGGATCTCTGCGCCTACGTCGCGGCCGGCATCGGCTCGGACCACGAGTCGACCACCGCCGCCGAGGCGCTGGAGAAACGGCGGCTCGGCATGTGGGTGCTGCTGCGGGAGGCCTCCAACGCACGGAACCTCGTGGACCTGCTCCCGATGGTGCGTCAGTTCGGGCCCGATCGCTGCGCGTTTTGCACCGATGACCGGGAGCCCGACTTCCTGCTCGCGGAGGGACACCTGGACCAGATGCTGCGCCTGGCGGTGGAGCACGGCATCCGGCCCGAGGACGCCCTCCTGATGGCTACCTCGCACCCGGCACAGTGCCATGGGTTGACCGACCGGGGTGCGATCGCTCCCGGTTGCTGGGCCGACCTGGTGGTGCTGGAGAACCTGCGCGACTTCCGGCCTCTGCAGGTCCTCAGCCAGGGAATGGAGCCGGTGTACCCGAGCGTCGAGGTCCCGGAATGGGTGCGGCGGACTGTCCATCTGGGACCGGTGCCACCCTCCGCGTTTTCGGTGCCTGCGCCCACCGGCCGCCTCCGCGTGATCGGCGCCGTCCCCGGTCAGCTCTTGACCACGGAGGAGCGGATGGAGCCGACGGTGCACGAGGGTCGGGCAGTGGCCGATCCCGCCCGGGACCTGGCCAAGATGGCGGTCCTCGAGCGTCACCACGCGACCGGCCGGGTCGGGGTCGGGTTCGTGACCGGCACCGGGCTCCGCCGGGGCGCCTATGCATCGACCGTGGCCCACGACGCGCACAACCTGATCGTGGTGGGGGTCGACGACGAGGACATGGCCTGCTGCGCGCGGCGCCTGGCGGAGTTGGGCGGCGGGATCGTGGTGGCGGAGGCGGGCCGCGTGCTCGGCGAGCTCGCGCTCCCGGTGGCGGGTTTGATGAGCGACCGGCCGGCGGCGGAGGTGGCGAAGGCGCTCTCCCACCTTCAGGATCTGCTCCGGGACCGGGGCGTGACCTTGCAGGCTCCCTTCATGGCGCTCAGCTTCCTGGCCCTGTCGGTGATCCCCGCGCTCAAGCTGACCGATCGGGGGCTGGTCGACGTCGACCGCCGGCGCCTGGTCCCGCTCGACACCGCGCTCGGCTAGCCCGGATGGGGTTACATCGCCGGCGATGTAACCCCCCCGCGGCCGGGATGCGGTTGCATCGCCGGCAATGTCTCCTCACGTCTGCTCGTACGTCGCGACCAGCCGGGCGCGGGCGATGCCGTGCATGAAGAGGTTGAAGCCGAGGTACGCGGGGGACGCCGTCTCGGTGAGGCCAAGCGACGCGACATCCACCGCGGTGACGACGAAGAAGTATCGGTGCGGACCGTGGCCGGCAGGGGGCGCGGCGCCGACGTATCCGGCCGCACCGGCGTCGTTCTTGAGCACCACCGCGGGGGCGGTCGGGGTGGCGCCGGCCGCCAGCTCGGTGCTGGAGACCGGGAGCTCGCAGACGGCCCAATGCCAGAAGCCGCTCGCAGTCGGGGCATCCGGGTCATAGCAGGTGACCGCGAAGCTCCGGGTCTGTTCCGGGAACCCGGACCAGCTCAGCTGCGGGGACCGGTCCTCACCTCCGGCGCCCATCACCCCCGAGCGGTGGGGGACCGGCAAGACCTCGCCGTCCCGGATGTCGGTGCTGCTGAGTGTGAAACTCGGTAGCTGAGGGAGAAACTCGTACGGATCGGGCGGGGTCGGACGTGCCATGCGTTCTTCTCCTCG
Organism: Candidatus Dormiibacterota bacterium; assembly: GCA_963790575.1. Taxonomy (GTDB): domain Bacteria; phylum Chloroflexota; class Dormibacteria; order Dormibacterales; family Dormibacteraceae; genus CAVTSA01. The sequence continues at coordinate 3,637 of CAWBPD010000031.1, forward strand.
TACGGGTCCGGGATGGGTCGCCCCCAGCGTAGGAGTGCGGCCGGAGGCACGCCCGAGTTGCGGAGGCCAGCCTTCCACCTCGCGTCCGTATTCTCTGGCGGTGGAGCGTCGAGTGGTCCGCCGGTTTCGCGTGCGCGCTTTGAGGATGGGGCGGACATAGCGTCCGTGCAGTACACATCGCGCGACGCTGAGGTGCGGGACACCTCGGTCAAAGCCACACCGCCGCACGTGCACCCGGCGCGCGCGATCGCCTTCCGGGTCGCCGCTCAGGGGCTGGACACCCGCCGGTCGTTGAGCCTGCTGCGCGACGTGATCGGCGCCTGTGGGATGCCGGATGCCCCTGCGGGGTCCGCAAACCTCGCCTTGCACGCGCGCCTGCACCGCCTCGACCGTCTCGCCGTCGCGACCGGCCTGCGCAACGGTGCCCTGTACTCGATCTGGGGGCCGCGCCGGATGCCGCATATCGTCGAAGGCCCGGACGTCCTCATCTTCGGCCTCGGGGCCCTGCCCGACCGCGAGGACGCGTTGCGTGCGGTGCTGGGTCCGGACCAGGAGGCGGTGGACGGGGCCGGGGTTTCGGCGGCGGCGGCGCTGGCCATGGTGGCGGCGGCCATGACCGAGGTCCTTCGCCAGACGCGAGTGACCAAGGAGGAGCTCAGCGAGTCCCTGCACGGCCGGCTCCCGGTCGCGCTGGAGCCCTGGTGTGGCGCCTGCCGGTCCAACCACGTCCCGGAATCGCTGTTCCGAATGGGGGCGACGGCGGCGGGTGCGATCGCCGACGGGGGTGAACCGGAGCGCTATCAACTGCGAACGCAGGGCCTGGCCGAGGTGCCGGGAGGGCACCTGGACGCGGCCCGCGTGGAGCTGGTCCGGCGGTTCCTGCGCTGCTTCGGGCCCTCCACCCCGCAAGCGTTCGCGGCCTGGGCCGGGACCGGAGTCGGCGACGCCATCCGGCGCTGGAACCGGCTGGCGGCGGAACTGGTGGAGGTGAACCTGGCCGGCCCGGCGTGGGTGCTCGACGAGAGCATCCCCATGCTCCGCAACCCGCCACCGATGCGGGGTGTGCGGTTGCTGCCCGGAGGAGATCCCTTCCTGCAGCAGCGGGACCGCTCCACGCTGCTGCCGGACTTCGACGCCCGGCGCCGGCTGTGGCGGCCGTCCGGAGGTCCCGGCCTGGTGCTGCTCGACGGGGAGCCGGTGGGTCTGTGGCGGGCCCGGTGGGGTCTGCGCAACCTCGAGGTGCGGATGGAGCCGCTTCGCCACCTCACGACATCAGACCGTGAGGAGGTGGCGGTGGAAACGCAGCGGCTGGCGGAGTTCCAGGGACTGGCCGAGGGCACGCTCAGGCTCGCCTGACCGCCGCCCGAGCTGCCGTCTGTGCAGGAGATGGGGCCTTCCGCGGGTTCAATAAGCCCCATCTGCTCGCAAACGGCGAGTGCGTGGGGCGGGCTGTTATGGTGCGGGGACAAGGCTGATCGAGGGAACTTTTGGGGGAGCGCGCGATGACGGACACGCCGGCGCCACAAGGCACGAACACGGCTACGGGTCACCACAGCGTCGCCGACCGGCTGGAGCGGCTGCCGTTCAGCGGCTTCCACCGCCGGTTCCTGCTGACGGTCGCGGCGGGAGAGTTCGTCGAGACCATGATGCTGCTCGGCAACGGGACGCTCCTGGCCCTGGTCGCGGTGGCGCTGCACTTCTCGCCAACCCTGGCCACGACGGTGGTTCCGTCCGCGTTCTTCGCCGGTGAGTTCGTCGGCAGCATCGGCCTCGGCTACCTGTCGGACCGGCTGGGCCGGCGCACCGTGTTCGCCTTCGACCTCCTGATCTTCGGGATCGCGATGATCGTGGCGGCCTTCTGGAGCAATCCCTACCTGATCGCCCTCTTCATCTTCATCGGCGGCATCGGGGTGGGTGGCGAGTTTCCGCTCGTCGACACCTACACCACCGAGGTCTTTCCCGGCCCCCAGCGGGGCCGGCGCCTCGCCTTCGTCTACACGCTGGCCGTGATCGCCGCGCCATTCACCGCAATCCTCGCCTTCGCGTTCTCGGCCTGGATGCCCGTCAACTGGGCGTGGCGCGCGGTCTTCTGGATCATGGGGATCCTGGCGCTGATCGTGTGGGTGCTCCGCCTCAGCCTTCCCGAGTCCCCCCGCTGGTTCGAGATCCGTGGCAAGCATGACGAGGCCGAGGCGGGCATCGCGAAGATGGAACAGGACGCGATGCGGGAGCACAACCTGCAGGAGCTGCCGCGGGTTGAGTCGTCGGTCCGCGTCGAAGGGTCCCCCGCGCGCTGGCGCGACCTTTGGGCCTCGGACCTCCGGCCCCGCACGATCATGATGCTGGGTTTCCAGTTCTTCCAGTCCGGGGTCTTCTACGGCTTCACGGCGCTCGCGCCCACCTTCCTGCTCGCCAAGGGGATCAGCCTCGTCCACACCCTGGCTTTCTCGATGATCATCTACTCCGGCTTCCTGGTCGGAAGCATCTCCAACATCTTCATCATCGACCGGGTCGAGCGGAAATGGGGCATCGTCGTCACCGCGGTACTGGCGGGGGTGGTGGGCACCATCTTCGTGCTGGTGCCGAACGTGGCCGCGACGGTCGTCCTCGGCTTCTTCGTCGCCTTCATCCTCTGGAACTTCTCGAACTTCCAGCACACCTACCAGGCAGAGATCTTTCCCACCCGCGTGCGCTCGATGGCGGCCGGCACCACGTATTCGTTGAGCCGCATCTCGACCACCATCTTCCTACTCATCATCGCCCACTTCTTCCTGCCCCACGGCCTGCCGCTGCCCACCTATGGGTTCATCTGGTTCCTGATCCTGGTGGTGGTGGTCACCATCTCCGCGTTCGGCCCCCTCACCTCGCGCCGTCACCTGGAGGCGATCGCCCCATCAGGGGTTCAGCGCCCGCTGAGCCGGGCGACGACCGGGGCGAGCGCGGGCATCGAGGCTCGCCCCACGACGTAGTAGGAGAACCCGTACCGCTCGCGCCGGTCGAGCAGCAGCTCCGAGATCGAGGTCTCGGTGCCGATCACGACCGAGGGCATCTCCAACACCTGCTCCGGTGTCACCCCGGACCAGCCGCGCCGAGCGGGCCAGGTCGGCCGCCCCGCTCGGGATGGTCGCTGCTCACCACCCCCAGCATCTTGCCGAGCTCGAGATCGGGCCAGCGTTCACCCGCCGCCTCGCGCACCAGGTCCAGCCGTGACTTCTCCGCCTCGGCCAGGCGCGAGGTGCCGGGATGGACCTGGCGGCCGCCGGTCAGGTCGACCGTCTGCAGTTGGGCGATGTCGGCCTCGCGCGCGACCAGCCGCAGCATCCGGGGCAGCGCACCGGCCAGCATGAGTGGCGTGCAGGCGCTGCACCCGCTTCGGAAACCCGTCCAGGCCGAGCTGGTAGTACCGCCCCTGGTAGGCCGCCTCACCGTCGGAGAACAGCGCCTTCAGGCAGGCGATGGACTCCCGCAGGCGCCCGATGCGCACGCCCGGACGCTCGAACGGGATCCCGGCCGCCTCGTACTCAAGCTGCGAGAAGCGGAAGCCAGGCCCAGCTCGAAGCGCCCTTCGCTCAGCACATCGAGCGTGGCCGCCTCCTCGCCAGGAGCACCGGGTGCCGGTAGTCATTGCAAATGACCAGAGTGCCGATGCGTAGCCGCGTGGTGATCGCGGCCACGGTTGCGAGCGCTGAGAACGGTCCCAGCTGGTTGCCGAACGGCTCGGCGATGAAGTGGTCGCGGAGGAGGAACGTGTCGTAGGCGGACGCCTCCGCCTCGCGCGCCGCGTCCAAAAGCTGCTTCCGCTCGGTGATCCCTTCCGCCATCACGCCGAACCTGAACCTTCGCTGGGTGGTCATGCCCAGGTAACCCGCCGGCTCACCCGATCCGTTGCGCCACCCAGTCCATCACCTCCCGAGCCGCGCGCTCGGAGCCACCGACATCGGATCGGAAGACGGCCGGATCGCCCGGCGCGCCTGCTCCGCGTCGAGCAAGGCGCCTTCAATGTCGAGCTGGGGACCATCCCCGGGCCCGCAGCCGTCGCCTCTGCTCCCCGGGAGCGCAGTCCAGGAGTGCCGGGTGGAGGCCGGGGTCTCGGGCCCAGACCTCGAGCGGACCGTCATCGGGCGGCGGGGGCGCCAGCAGGAGGACCGGAACCCCCGAGCGCCGGACGGCCACCGTCAGGCGGTGCCAGAGGCGGTTGTAGGCGGGCCAGATGGAGGCGGCGACGGGCGTCGCGATGGGTATACCCAGCACACGTCCCTCGTCCAGCAGGTCGTCCATGTCCAGGACCACGACCCCCTGGGCCAGCCGGGCCAGGTGCGGGATCAGAGTCGACTTGCCGGTGCCCGCCGCGCCACTCAAGAAGAAGAGGGGAGCCGAACGCTGCATCGCAACCATGCTCGGCCCCCGGCTACTCGGCGGGCTGGCAGCAGACGGGGACTGCTACGTTGTCGGGCGTGGGAGATCAGGGTATGGACGCCGAGCTTCGCCTGGCGCTGGTGGGAACGGGCCAGATCGCCAACCGCCACGCAGCCGCCATCGCGGCCACGCCGGGGATCGCGATCGCGGGCGTCTCGGATCGTGACCGCGGCCGGGCGGAGGCGTTCGCCGAGAAGCACGGCGTGCCCCGGGTCTACGACAGCTGGTCCCAGCTGCTGGCGGACCCGGCCACACGGTGCGTGGTCGTCACCGCTCCCCCCGATGTGCACGTCGACCTCGCGGTGGAGGCACTGGAGAGCGGGAAGGACGTCGTCTGCGAGAAGCCGCTCGGCCGCACCACCGACGAGTGTGATCGGATGCTGCGCGCCGCCGAGTCCACCGGCCGTCTGCTCGTGCCCGGCCACAACCGCGTCTTCGAGCCCGCGGTCGAGCGCATGGCGGAGATCGTGGGGACCGGCGCGCTGGGTCGGGTGTTCCTGCTCCAATCCAACGGCCTCGAGCCTCCCGAGCTGCTGGACCGAGTTCCCTGGCTGCGGACGGACCTGAGCCTGGGCGGTGTGTTCCTGAACCAGTCCGTCCACCCGGTCTACGTCGTGCGCTGGCTGCTCGGCGAGGTGGAGACCGTGGTCGGGGCGCGAACCCGCGAGAACACGACCGAGATGACGCGCGAGGACACCGCCGTGGTCACCCTCGGGCTCGAGAGCGGGGCGCTTGCCGTTCTCAGCGGCACCTTCGCCGTCGCCCACGGACCGCTCGACCATGAGATCGTGCTCTTCGGCACCGGCGGCTGGCTGCGCGCGACCCGCCGTCCGGACGGCCGGGAGCACCTGTGGGGTGTGGTGCCGGCGCTCTTCGACGACGACGCCGAGCACGATCTGCCGCTGCCCCAGGAGAACGCCTTCACCCGGATGTGGGGGGACTACGCGGGCGCGCTGCGCGGCGCGCATCGACCCCGCCAGACCGGACAGGACGGCCGCGCGGCGGTGGCGGTGGTGGAGGCCGCCTACCGCTCCATGCGCGAAGGCACCCGCGTCCGCCTGGGCGCCTAACGCCGCCACCAGCCGTCGCCACCTCAGAGCCCGAGTGCCGGCAATCGGGCAACCCCGGGCGCCGGGCGTGCCGCCCGAGTGCCGGCAATCGGGGTTTACGTGTGGGGGCTAGCCGTACTTGAGGTGCTTGCCCCCGTCCACGATCAAGGTCTGGCCCGTGACCATGGGCGTGTCGAGGAGGTTGAGGATGACCTCCGCCACGTCTTCCGCCATCGCGACCCGCCCCAACGGCTCGGTCTCCGCGTTGCGCCGGGCCAGCTCCTCGGCGCCCTCATCCCCCAGGTGGTCCCGGTGCCAGCGGGTGTCGACGTGACCCGGTGAGACGGCGTTGACCCGCACCTCGGGCGCGAGGGCGACCGCCAGGCTTCGCGTCAGCTGCAGCAGCGCCGCCTTGCTCACCGCGTAGGGGATCGAGGACCCGGTGGCGCGGTGTCCGGCGATCGAGGCCACGTTGACGATCGCGCCCCGAGACCGCCGCAGGGACGGCGCCGCCGCACGAGCCACATAGAAGGGCCCCATCAGGTTGGTCTGCAAGAGGTCCCGCCAGGCGTCGTCGGTGAGCGCGTCGAGGTCGGGGTGCGGAATGAACCGGGTGATGGCGGCGCTGTTGATGACGAGGTCCAGGCGGCGGTGGCGGCTGACCACCTGGTCCACCAGCTCCCGGACCGCCCGCTCCTCGGCCACGTCAGCCTGGACCGCCTCCGCCTCGGCGCCTCCCGCGCGGAGGCTCGCCGCCAGCTCCTCGGCCGCCTCCTGGGAATGCGCGTAGTCCACCACCACCGCCGCCGCTCCGCGCGCCACCAGTCCCTCGCAGACGGCGCGGCCGATGCCGGTCGCGCCTCCGGTCACGATCGCCACTCCATCCTGGATGCTCACTCGACCTCCTTCTTCCGGCCTTCGATTCACTTCATCGTTCGTCGCTCACCAGACTCATCTCGATCGCGTACCGCTCTCCAACGTAGGCGTGGCTGGCGAGCTCGATCGCGTGCCCGGTGGCGTCATAGCTGAGGCGGCGGAGCGCCAGCAGTGGCGCGCCCGGGCTCACGTGGAGCAAGCGGGCCTCCTCCGACCCGGCCGGCCGCGCGGTCACCGACTGCGAGGCGATGCGAGGCACGATGCCGGATGCCGCCAGCAGCCGGTAGAGACCCGTCTCCTCCAGCTGACGGCGGTCGGTCTGCAGCGGGGGCGGCGGCAGGTAATTCTCCATCAGCGCCAGCGGCTCGTCGTCCACCAGGCGCAGCCGGCGGACGTGCGTGATCGCCGTCCCCGGCTCCAGGTCGAGCGCCAGCGCGGATTCCCGCGGACAGCGGGCGACCTCCAGCGTGAGCACCCGGGTGGCCGGCCGGCGCCCGCTCCGGACCAGGTCGTCGAAGAGGCTGGTCAGCCCGACCGGGCGGCGCACCGCGGCCGGCAGCACGATGGTGCCGATGCCCCGCCGCCGCACCAGCCGGCGGCGGTCGACCAGGTAGCCGAGCGCCTGCCGGACGGTGGGGCGGCTCAACGCCAGAGTCCGAGCCAGATCGAGCTCGTTGTCGAGGCGACTGCCGGCCGGAAGCTCACCGCTGTCGATGGCCCGTTCGATCGCCATCGCAAGCTGGTAGTAGAGCGGGACCGGGCTGCCCGGATCGATGCCGTCCGCCAGCTGCTGAGCGAGCCGGGGCAGAGGGCGCGCCGACTCGATCATCGACGGGTCACCTGACCGCTCCATCGCCGGGCATGAGCCGGATGGAGGATACGCCTGGTAGGTAGATCCGAATCCCCGTACGACCGAATGTCGTTACAAAGTGCTATGTTCCCGACGTGGGCTGTGGAGTGAGGCCGCGGGGCGTGCCAGGCGCGATGAGGGCCCTCCGCAAGCGGTCCAGCGAGCCGGGTGACGTCGGCATCGCGGAGGTGCCGGTGCCGGCCGCCGGACCCGGACAGGCCCTGGTCGAGGTCTGGGCCGCCGGCATCTGCGGCACCGACCTCCACATCAGCGAGGGGTCGTTCGCGAGCTTTCCCCCGGTCACCATGGGCCACGAGGTCACGGGCGTGGTGACGGCGGTGGGAGCCGGCGTCGACGCTGACTGGGTCGGGCGCCACGTCGCCTGCGAGACCTTCTTCTCGACCTGCGGCGTCTGTCCCTGGTGTCGCGACGGACGCCCCAACCTGTGCCCGGAGCGCCGGTCGATCGGGTCGGGAGCCGACGGCGGCTTCGCTCCCTGGATGGTGGTGCCCGCGCACAACCTGCACCGGGTGCCAGATGGGATCGATCCCTGCGCGGCCGCGCTGAGCGAGCCGCTGGCCTGTGTCAGCCAGTCCCTGTGCGATCCCGGGCGGGTGGAACCTGGGGATGACGTTCTGGTCATCGGCCCCGGCACCATGGGCCTGCTCTCGGCCCAGGTCGCGCGAGCGTGCGGCGGCACCGTCCTGGTGGTCGGCACCGACCACGACCAGGTGCGACTGGCGGCCGCGGAACGCCTCGGCTTCAGGACCGCTCTGGCCGGTGACGGCGGCGCGGCAGGAGCGCTGGGCGAGGGATGGGGTCCCCACGTCGTCATCGAGTGCTCGGGAAGCGGGCAGGCGATGGCGGCCGGGCTGGAGGTGGTGCGCCGCGGCGGCCGCTACGTGCAGATCGGACAGACCGATCGCGCGGTACCGGTACGGCTCGCCCAGGTGAGCTTCCACGAGGTTCGGATCTCTGGCGGCTTCGCTTCCACGCCTCACTCTTGGCGCCGCGCGATGGACCTCCTGGCACGGGGCGCGGTGTGCCTGGAGAACCTGGTCACCGAGGCGGCGCCGCTCGACGACTGGGAGCGCGTCTTCGCCGACACCGCGGCCGCGCGCGGCATCAAGTATCTGCTGGACCCGAGGCGGGGATGACCCGCACCGACGGCGTGAACCCGCGTTTCGACGTCATGACCATGGGTCGCGACGACGCCGAGCCGGCGGCCGCCGAGGTGGAGGAGGTGCCGGCGGGTGTCTGACCTGGTCGCGCGCCTGGTGCAGACCCGCGTCGCGTCCCCCTCGGCGATCGCCGACGCCCTGGCCCGGCGCACGCGCCGCCGCCACGTGACGACGGCGACCGGCACCCTGTTCCTGATCGCCGCCGACCACCCCGCCCGAGGCCAGCTCGCGATCCGCGGCGATCGGGCGGCGATGGGGGACCGCGGCGACCTGCTGCGGCGGCTGCAGCTCGCGCTTGACCGGCCCGGGGTCGACGGCGTGATGGCGACCGCGGACATCGTCGAGGACCTGGCCTTGCTCGGGGCCCTCGACGACAAGGTCGTGTTCGGGTCGATGAACCGGGGCGGGCTGGCGGGCGCCGAGTTCGAGCTCGACGACGGCTTCACCGGATACACCGCGGCCGCCCTCGCGCGCGACCGGCTGGACGGCGGCAAGATGATGGTCCGGGTCGACGACACCGATCCCAGGACGCTGCGCACGCTCGAGAGCTGTGCCCGGGCGATCGACGAGCTGGCCGCCCTCCGGCTGCCGGCCATGATCGAGGTCTTCCCGGTTCGCCGCCAGCCCGGTGGGCTGCGTCCGATCCACGAGGGGGCGGCGCTGGCACGCGCGATCGCGATCGTCTCCGGGCTCGGGGGGACCTCCGCCTACACCTGGCTCAAGGTGCCGGTCACCGCCGACATGGACCAGGTGATGTCCGCCAGCACCCTTCCCACCTTCCTGCTCGGAGGGGACCCGGGCGAAGACTCGGAACCCACCTTCGCCCTCTGGGAGCGGGCGATGGAGTATCCGCAGGTCCGGGGTCTGGTGGCGGGGCGCACGCTGCTCTACCCGGTCGACGGGGACGTGGTGCGCGCGGTGGATCAGGCGGCCGCGATCATCGCCGGTCGCGCGGGGTTGAAGAGGGAGGCGGGATGAAGCTGGCGTTCGCATCGCTGGTCGGCGTGGAGCCGATGCCGTTCGAGGAGCTGGTGCGGCGGGCCTCGGCGATCGGGGTCGACGGCATCGAGGTCAACTGCGGCCCCACCTATCCAGGACGCGGAGACGGCCCCGAGGGCGGGCACCTCGACCTGCGCCGGATCGTGGCCGACGGCCCCGGGGAGACACTGGACCTGGTCGGACGCGCCGGGCTCGAGATCACCGCGCTGGCGCCGATGCTGAACCTGCTCACCACAGACCCCGACGCCCGCAAACGCCGGGTCGAGTACTTCCGGCTGACGCTCGACGCCTGCGCCGCGCTCGGGGTCGATGTCGCGGTCATCTACGGCGGGTCCCCGTTCGGGATGTACCTCTGGGGGATGCCCGGGCAGCGCCCCGACCACCCCTCCAACCGCGTTCGGGAGGCGGTCGCCATCTTCCAGGACGTGATGGGCCCGCTGGTCGAGCACGCCGAGAGCAAAGGGGTCCGGATCGCGATGGAGACGGCACCCCGCGGCGGCGGTCAGGGCAACGTGGCCCATTCGCCCGAGCTCTGGGACCTGGTGTTCGAGGCGGTTCCTTCGGCGGCCCTTGGCCTCAGCTTCGACCCCTCGCACCTGGTCTGGCTGGGCGTCCCCGACATCCCGGAGGTGATCCGGCGCTACGCCCCTCGCATCCACCACTTCGACGGCAAGGACGCCGAGATCCTCCCCGCGGTCCTGGCCCGCCAGGGGATCCTGGGCAGCGGGTGGTGGCGGTACCGCCTGCCCGGGCTGGGGGAGCTGAACTGGACCGCGATCCTGTCCGCGCTCAAGGAGGCCGGCTACCGGGGATCGCTGGGCATCGAGAACGAGGATCCGGTGCTGTACGGCCTGGAGGGAGTTCGCTGGTCGGCCGAGTACCTGCGACGGCTGCTGCTGCCGGAGGCGGTGGGGGAGCGATGACCGAGCCGCTCCGCCTCGCGATCGTGGGCTGCGGCGGCATGGGCCGGCGTCACCTGGCGGGCTTGGCCGAGCTGGCCAGGTCGTCCGCGCGCTCGGTCCGGCTGGTGGCGGTCTGCGACCCGCGGCCCGACAACGCGAACAACCTGGCCCAGGAGGCGGAGACGCTGCTCGGCGCCCGCCCGCACGTCTACGCGTCGGCGCCGGAGATGATGATGGCGGAGCCGGAGCTGGAAGCCGCCGGCTGCACCACCGACACCGGCTCCCATCACCTGGTGGCGAGCGAGCTGCTCGACCTGGGCCTCCACACGCTGTGCGAGAAGCCGCTGGCGCTCACCCTGCGCGGCGCGCGCATGATCGAGGAGCGGGCCCGCGCGGCGGGACGCGTGCTCTCGGTGGCCGAGAACTTCCGCCGCGACCCCATGAACCGCCTGGTCCGGGCGCTGGTCGACGGCGGGGCGATCGGGACGCCGCGGCTGATCGTGGAGCAGGCGATCGGCGGGCGCGACGCGATCCTGATCACCCCCTGGCGGCATCGCAAGCTCTCGGGCGCGATGCCGGTCGACGCCGGCGTCCATTCCGCCGATCTGATCCAGTACTTCTTCGGCCCCGTGCGGCAGGCGTCGGGGACGGTGCGCCTCTTCGAGCCCGTGCGCCGCAAGCGGCAGACCGCCGGGCCCGGCGGGTTCTACGAGCGCTGGGCGCAGGACATGCCGGACGAGATCGAGGCCGACGGCGAGGATGCCATCTTCGGCGTGCTCGACTTCGAGAGCGGGGCGGTGGGGCAGTGGACCGACAACCACGCCGGCCACGGGCTGGCGGTGCGGTCGCGGCAGCTGTTCGGCAGCACCGGCTCCATCGTCGCCCCGGGTGACCGCACGGGTGACGCGGTCCGGCTGGTCCTGGACGACGGCCGCGACCTCGCCGGTGAAGGCGTGCTGGACCATGCGCCCGGCTACCGCCTGGAGCCGCTGGCGGCGGAGCTGTTCGGCGCCGAGCGTCCGGCTGCGTACGACCTGGACTTCGCCACCACCGACCGCAAGCTGATCGCGCTCGAGTACGACGAGCTCGCGCGTTGCGTCCGCACCGGGGCCGCTCCCGAGGTCGACGCGGAGGTTGCGGTCCGGGACCTGGCCCTCGTCTACGCCCTCTTCGAATCCAGCGTCGCGGGGCGGGCGCTGTCACTCCAGGACGTGATCAGCGGTGCGGTCGACGAGTATCAGGGCGAGATCGACCGGCAGCTCGCGTGGGCCTCGGCGCCGGTGTCCGGGAGGTAGGGGGGCGTGTTCCTGTCGTTCAGTACCTGGGGCATGCAGCGGACTCCGATCGAGGTCGCGGTCGACCACTGCGCGTCGGTCGGCTTCGACGGCCTGGAGCTGACCGTGATCCCGGGCTGGCCGACCGACGCCGCCACGCTCGACGGCCCGGCGCGCCGGCGGATCCGGCGGCTCTATGACGACGCCGGCCTTCAGCTCTGCGGGTTGAGCGGCAACACGCCGCTGCTCCGCGCCGCCGAGGGGGAGGGTCTGGAGTCGCGTCTGGCCCGCTTCCGCCACTACCTCGACCTCGCGTCGGAGCTGCAGCGGCCGGGCCAGAGGCTGACCGTGAGCACGACGTCAGGTGGTTCGGCGGGCCAGTGGGAAGAGGTCCGGGAAGAGCTGGCCGACCGCTACGGCGCGCTCGCCGCGCACGCCGAGGCGGCAGGCGTGATCGCGACCGCCGAGCCCCACGTGGGATCGGCGCTGCACACGCCCGAGGGAGCGAAGTGGCTGGTCGGCCAGGTGGGGTCACCGGCGCTGCGGGTCCACTTCGACATCTCCCACTTCAACGTCCAGGGGATGCATATGGAGCAGGTGGTCGCGGAGCTGGCACCGCTCAGCGTCCACACCCACGTCAAGGACGAGCGCGGCGTCGTCCCCGACTACGAGTTCCTGATTCCGGGGGAGGGAGACATGGACTACGTCCGGTACCTGCGTGCGATGGACGGGGCGGGCTATCGCGGCCACATCACGGTGGAGATCAGCCTCATGGTGCAGCGGCGAGAGGGATACGACGCTCTGGCCGCCGCCACCCGGTCCTACCGCGTGCTGTCGGACGCGTTCACGCAGGCCGGCATCGCTCGGGGAGGGATGGACTGATGGCGTCGCCCCGGGTGCGGATGGGGCTGGTCGGCTGCGGCGGGATCGGTCAGCGCCACGCGGACTCGCTGGCCACGATCGACGCGGTGGACTTCGTGGCCTGCTGTGACGTGGTGGAAGAGAGGGCGAGGGCGACGGCCGCCAAGTACGGGGTAGCGCGGGTCTTCGACAACGTGGGCGATCTCCTCCGCGCCGACCTGGTCGACGCCATCACGATCTGCACCCCTCACCCGCAGCACGCACCGGTGCTGATCGCGGCCGCCGAGGCGGGTGTGCACGCGATCTCCGAGAAGCCGCTCTCGACCGACCTCGCGGAGGCCGACCGGATGGTGGAGGCGGCGGACCGGGCCGGGATCCACTTCGGGACCATCTTCCAGCGGCGCTGGTTCCCCGCGTCCCAGCGCATCCGGCGCGCGATCGACCAGGGACGCCTGGGGCGGCTGACGATGGGCGAGTGCTTCGCCCGCCTCAAGCGCGACCGGGCTTACTTCGACAAGGACGAGTGGCGGGGCCGGTGGGACACCGAGGGCGGCGGCTCGCTGATGAACCAGGCGGTCCACATGATCGACCTCCTCCAGTGGTATCTGGGCCCAGTCGACGAGGTGTACGGACGCTGGGCGACCCTCAAGCACGGCGACTACATCGAGGTGGAGGACACGGCGGTAGCCACCATCGCCTTCGAGAGCGGCGCGCTCGGCGTGATCGAGGCCACCACCACCTACGAGCCGCCCTTCGGCTTCCAGGTCGCGGTGCACGGCACCTCGGGTGCCACCGTGGGCCTGTTGGAGCAGCCCGAGGGCACGCAGGCGATCAACGACGTCTGGACCTTCTCCGGGGAGGAGGAAGAGCGGGAGACTTGGGCCCGGGCGGAAGGCCGCCGGCCCGGCTTTCCCGAGTTCCATCGCCTTCAACTCGCGGACTTCGCGGCGGCGGTCCAGGAGAACCGGCCCCCCGCGGTCACCGGCGCCGAGGGCCGCAAGTCGCTGGAGGTGATCCAGGCCATCTACGAATCGGAGCGGACGCGGCGGCCGGTGCGTCCGCGAGACCGGTAACGAGGAGGCTGCGGGTATGGGACCAGCGAGACGGCGCGGCGCCGGACTCCAGGAGCCGGAGCACGCTCTTGGAACCGGCGCGTACGCGGCCCCACGTCGGGCCTCGAGGGCCCCTCCGCCCGGCTGCAAGCGCGCTATCAGGGGGGCAGTGGGGCCGGTGTGGCAGCCGGCCGTAAAGGTATGCCTTGTCTACACATTGACAGTAATCCCGCAGCTAACACCCCGTGATCAATGGATCGGCAGCAAAGTTGCGATTTTTTTGTCAACGGTATTGACAAGGTTGTCGCCGGCTCTTAGGTTTAGCGTCGGCGTGGAGCAATGGCCAGGTACTGCGGTGCACTCTTTTCGAGTTGACAGCGGAACGGGACGGATGGCCGCGGCCGCCTCCCGGCGATCGTTTCCCGGAAGCCGGCCGTTGGGTGGGAGCCTCGCCCGGACGCGGCTGCGTGCGGTCGCCGGAGCCCCGCTGAGTTCACGAGTTGGCAGGAGCCCGCGGTGCCGACAGGATGATGAGCCTCGAATGACGGTGCGCCCGGCAGGGCCGGGACCACATCGAACCCGCGAGAGCAAGTGGGGTTGTTCGTTCCGGTGCGGCTTCGATGCCGCCCGGGCGTAGAGACGGGAGGGAGTGCTACGGACAGGGACAAGTGAAGATTGGTTCATAGACATGCGGCGAGACGTTGCAGTGCAGACAGACAGACCTCGTCGCGACAGAGCGCCCGGCCGGAGTCGGGCAGCGCGCTGTAACTCTACGACTGTGTGAGAGGAACCGAGTATGACGAAATACCCTGAATCCCATATCGACATGAAGGATTTCCTCCTTCACTCCAGACTCACCCGCCGCCAGACGCTCCAGGTGGCGGCCGGTCTGACCGCGGGGGCGATCGGCGCCGACTTCCTGGCTGCCTGCACCAGCCCGCCGGCCTCCGCGGCGCCGAAGCCGTTTGGCGGCTCGGTTCCGCTGAGCGCGGAGCTGAGCGTGGCGGGCACGCCGCGCAACCAGACGGTGGTCGTCGACCAGGTCCAGCAGACGACCTGGGACAGCTGGAACTACTTCATTCCCAACGGCAGTAACTACTACAACGGGTTCGGACAGGTGTGCACCGAGTTTCTGTGGTACCTGAACGTCGCCACCGGCAAGCTGGTGCCGTGGCTGGCCACCGGGTATGAGTACAGCAACAACTTCCAGAAGTTCACCATGCACCTGAACCCGAAGGCGCACTGGAGCGATGGGAAACCCTTCACGTCCAAGGACGTCGCCTTCTCGCTCAACCTGTTGAACAAGAATCCCACGCTCCTCAACAGCAACCCGACCGCGAATGGAGAGGCCCAGTCCGTCTCCACCCCCGACGACCACACGATCGTGATCGACCTCAACGTGACCGATCCGCGCTACCACTACAACTACATCTGCGGCATCGTGGCGGGCTTCTACGTGATGCCGGAGCACATCTGGTCCAACCAGGATCCGACCACGTTCAAGTTCAACCCACCGGTCATGACCGGGCCCTACACCCTCTACAAGACGCTCCCCGACGCCCAGGTGGTGGCGTGGCAGAAGGATCCCAACTACTGGAACATCTCTGAGCTCAACTGCGCTCCCAAGTACGCTGCCTGGCGGGCGGCCTCCACCGACCTGGACGTGGCTTTCGAGCAATTCAAGTCCGGGATCACCGACTACGGCAGTGACTACACCCACGTGGAGCCCCTGGTCTCCAGCGGCAACAAGGGTTATCAGATCCTGACCAAGTTCCTCGACCCCTGCGAGCGGGCGATCCTGATCAACACCAAGTCCCCTTCGTCGGGTGGGATCCTCCAGGACTACCGGATGCGGTGGGTGATCTCGATGCTGGTCGACCGCAAGCGGATCGGCGAGAACATCTGGGTGCCCCCGACCAAGCCCGGTGTCTTTCCCTGGGCCGCGTACCCCGGCAACAACAAGTGGGACGTGCCCAGCATCGCCAAGAACTACCCGCTCAGCTACAACCCGAGCAAGGCAGAGAAGATGCTGGACGAGATCGGGGCCAAGAAGGGGAGCGACGGCAAGCGGACCTACAAGGGGCAGCAGGTCACGCTCGACATCCTGACCGGGACGCTGCCGTCGGCGGGCAATGAGTACTCGATCGGCCAGCTGGTGTCGCAGGCGCTGCAGAACGTCGGCATCAACTCCAGCATCAAGTACCTGGGACAGTCGGCTCTGAACCAGGCGATGCTGACCGGTCAGTTCGACATGCTCTCACGCTGGCTGTGTGGCGAGCTGCTGGACCCGTACCAGCTCTACTCCGGGTACCTGAGCAAGTACGCGCAGCCCGTCGGCACCGTCACCCAGGTCCAGTCCGCCATCGTCCGGCTCACCGACCCCCAGCTCGACAACGCGGTGCAGCATCTGGGCGAGCTGGCGCCGACCGACCCCAAGGCGACCCCGTGGTTCCACGAGGCCTTGAACCGCTGGTACCACGACATGGCGGCGGTCCCGGTGATCCAGACCGTCTATACGCAGCAGTTCAACATGACGTACTGGAAGGGCTGGCCGACCAACGAGAACATCTACACGGTCCCCGACAATTGGTGGGGTCAGTGGATGTTCGTGATGGGGAAGGTCAAGCCGACCGGGCACGCGGGCTGATCATGGCCGATGCACGTGTTGGCGACGCACCCGACGCGGCCTATGACGATGTCATAGCCGTCGAGGAAGCGCCCGTCATTCTTCGCGGGGGGGTACGCGGCTGGATGGCCGCTCACCCCACCGCGTCCTATCTCCTGCGGCGCTTCGTCATCTATGTGTTCACGCTCTGGGCGGCGTTCACCGCCACCTTCTTCTTCTTCCGCCTCATTCCCGGGAACCCGATCGGCGCCTACATCTCCAACCTGCAGAGCGCGTACAACTACAACGCTCAGGCGAGCGCGGCCGTGGTCGCCCATTACAAAGCGGTCTTCGGGCTCAACGGCAATCTGCTGCAGCAGTACTTCGCCTACATGTATCAGCTCATCTTCAGGCACAACATGGGGCCGTCGTTGCTGCAGTACCCGACGCCGGCGCTGGCCCTCGTGGCCCGCGCGGTGCCGTGGACGGTCGGTCTGCTCGGGCTCTCGGCCATCATCGCCTGGTTCCTGGGCGTCATCCTGGGCGCTCTCGCCGGCTGGACGCGGGGATCGAAGGTCTCCGACCTGCTGACCTACACCGGGCTGGCGGCGGCGCACCTCCCGGCCTACTTCGTGGCCCTGGTGCTGCTCTTGCTGCTGGCGTTCAACATCCAGCTGCTGCCGTCAGGCTACGCCTACGACACCGGGCTCAGCGTCGGGTTCTCGTTCCACTTCATCCTCAGCCTGCTGCGCCACGCCACCATCCCCGCGGTGTCCCTGGTCTTCGTCGGCATCGCCGGGAACCTGCTCGGCATGCGGCAGCAGATGATCACGGTGCTGGGTGAGGATTACCTGACCTTCGCCACCGCCAAGGGACTGCGGCCCTGGCACGTGCTGCGACGGTACGGAATGCCCAACTGCTATCTCCCCCAGATCACCGGGCTGATGATCTCCTTCGGGTTCATCTTCAACGGCAATGTGCTGATCGAGAACCTCTTCACTTATCCCGGTGTCGGCCACCTGCTGGTGCTGGCGGAACAGCAGCTGGACCTCAACACCATGATGGCGATCACCGACACCGCGATCTTCATGGTCCTGACCGCGGTGTTCCTGATCGACATGATGCTGCCCCTCCTCGATCCGCGGATCAAGTTCGCCCGGTAAGGAGCAAGGTGAGGTGAGACAGCTCAACACCGTTCTCGGCGTCTTCCGCCGCAGTGGAAAGGTGACCATGGGCCTGCTCATCGTGGCCCTGATCGTCTTGATCGGCATTCTGCACGGGCAGATCGTGCACCTGATCGGCCTGCGGACCGGACTCTATCCCCTGGCCCTTGGCTACGGACCGCGCTTCCAGCTCCCGGGCGGGACCTTCCCCCTGGGGACGGACAATCAAGGCCGGGACGAACTGGCGATGGTCGTGACCGGCCTCTGGACGTCCCTGCAGATCGGGGTCGAGGCGGGGGTGATCTCGACCGTGATCGGGGTCGTGATCGCCTTCTACGCCGCCTACCGGGGCGGGATTCTGGACTCGATTCTCTCCACCACCACCGACCTCTTCCTGGTCATCCCGTCGTTCCCACTCTTGATCGCGTTCTCCGCGTTCGCCAAGACCACGAACGTGACCGAGATCGCGCTCATCCTGGCCGTGTTCAGCTGGGCCTTCGCGGCCCGCACCATCCGCTCGCACGTGCTCAGCCTGCGTACCCGCGCCTACGTGGACCTGGCGCGCGTCTCCAAGGAGGGCACGCTCGAGATCGTCTTCACCGAGCTGATGCCCAACATGCTTCCCTACATCGCGCTCGGCCTCTGCTACGCCACCATCGGGGCCATCTTCGCGCTGGTCGGCCTGGAGGTGATCGGCCTCGGACCGAGCGGGGTCATCGATCTCGGCTTTTTGATCAACACCGCCCTCGGCAGCGGAGCGATGACCGTCGGGGTGTGGCCGATGTTCGTGGTACCCATCGTCATCCTCACGGTCCTCTTCTTCGCTCTCAACCTCATCAACCTGGGACTGGAGGAGGTGTTCAACCCAAGGCTGCGGAAGGTGCTGGGAGGTTAGGCTGATGCCGGAGCCACTGCTCGAGGTCCGTGGCCTCACCTGCCGCTACCGGGCCGCCGCGGGCGACATCACCGCGGTGGAGGACGTCGATCTCACCGTCTATCGCGGCGAGATCCTGGGCATCGCCGGGGAGAGCGGCTGCGGCAAGAGCACGCTGGCGGCGGCGGTCCTGCGCCTGCTCCAGCGGCCCGGCTACGTGGCCAAGGGAGAGGTGATCTTCCACCCCTCCGAAGGCCCGGCCGTGGACCTGCTCCAGTTGAGCGACGAGAAGCTCCGGTCCCTGCGCTGGAGCGGGCTCTCCTATCTGCCCCAGGGTTCGATGAACTCGCTCAACCCGGTGATGAAGGTCGGTGACCAGTTCGTCGATGTGATGGAGGCCCACACGCGCTGGACCAAGAGAGAGGCATCGGAGAAGGTTCCCGAGCTGCTGGAGCAGGTGGGCCTGGATCGGATGGTCGCCGACATGTACGCCCACGAGCTGTCCGGGGGCATGAAGCAGCGCGTGATCACGGCCATGTCGGTCGCTCTCGGGCCGGACCTCCTCCTCGCCGACGAGCCGACGACGGCTCTCGACGTGACCATTCAACGGATCGTGATCCAGAACCTGGCCGAGCTCCGCGAGAAGTTCGGTCTCACGCTCGCCGTGATCACGCACGACATGGGGGTCCACGCTCAGCTGGTGGACCGCGTCGCCGTCATGTACGCGGGCAAGATCGTGGAGGTGGGGGATGTGCGACAGATCTTCAAACATCCGCAGCACGAATACACGCGCTCGCTGATCGAATCCATACCCACGCTCGACTTCGACCAGCGCAAGTCGCGGCGGCGGGTCGGGGAGTTGGTGCCATGACCGACCAGACCAGTGGCGGCCGCGCGCGGGACGCGGTCAACGAGCCGGGCACCGGCACCGAACCGACCACCCTCAAGGAACTCAAGCTCAATCGCGTTACCCAGGTCTTCCCGGGCCGCGCCGGGAGCCAGGTGATCGCGGTCCGCGAGGTTTCCTTCACGCTCAGCTCGAGTCCGTCCAAGATCATCTGCCTGGTCGGCGCCAGCGGCAGCGGCAAGAGCACGATCGCCCGCATCCTGCTCGCGCTTCAGCGTCCGACCAGCGGCTCGGTCACCTATCAGGGCCGGAACATCTTCCGCCTGTCGCGCCGCGAGTACGACGAGTTCCGGCGCGACGTGCAGCCGGTCTTCCAGGACCCCTACGCGATCTTCAACCCCGTCTATCTGATCGATCGTGTGTTCTGGAAGACGATCAAGAAGTTCAGGCTGGCGCGGACTCGGGAAGAGGGCATGGAGCGGATCGAGGAGGCCCTGGACGCGGTGCATCTGCGGCCCGACGCGGTCCTCGGCCACTACGCGCACCAGCTGAGTGGCGGCCAGCGGCAACGCCTGATGCTGGCCCGGGTCCTGCTCCTGCGCCCCTCGTTCATCATCGCCGACGAGCCGGTGTCCATGCTCGACGCCCAGGTCCGCCGCCTCTTCCTGGACCTGCTGGTCGAGTTCCAGGAGCGTTTCGGGATGACCACCCTCTTCATCACCCACGACCTCTCAACCGTCGCCTACGTGGGCGGCGAGATGAAGACCATCTTCCAGGGGTCGATCGTCGAGGAGGGGACCGTGGAGCGGGTCATGACCAGGCCCACCCACCCCTACACCAAGCTGCTCCTGGCCTCGGTCCCGGTACCGGACCCGGATCGCCGGTGGACCGACCGGGTGGAGCTGGTCAAGGGCGTGCCCCGGCTGGTCCCCAACGGCTCTAAGAAGGCTGCCACCTCAGCCGAGGCCGAGCGCGCGCGATCGTGAGCCCCGAAGGTGCACCAACGGGTCCTAACCAGCAGGAATGCGCCCCGGAGGTGCACCATCGGGTCCTAAGGAGGTGGGGCCGGTGAGTTCGGCAGCCGCGGTCCGGCTCGGCGTCGCCGGGTGCGCGCGCATCCTTCCCGCCCACCTTCGCGGCCTGACCGCGTTGCGGACTGCCGGCCTCGATGTTTGCCGCGTCACCGCTCTCTGCGCGCGCACCCTCGACGATGCGGCCGCCTTCCGCCTCCGCGGTGAAGGCCCCGCCCCGCGTCCTCCGGCGTCCGACAACTCCCGGGACCCTCTCGGCGCACCGCACCTCTACGTGAGCGATGTGCAGCCGGAGCCGTTGCCGGAGCTCTTCGACGACTGGCGCCGGATGGTGGAGTCAGACCTGGTGGACGCGGTCCTGATCCTGGCCCCGGTCCATCTGCACCACGAGATCGCGCTCGCTGCGCTGGCGGCCGGCAAGCATGTCCTGATCGAGAAACCCTTCGCGATCACGGTCCGCGCCGGGCGCGCCATCGCGGACCAGGCGAGGCGGCTGCGGCTGGTAGCCGGGGTGGCGGAGAACAACCGCTACGCCGAGACGGGCAGGGCGCTGGGCTGGGTGGTCGGGGAGGGCTTGATCGGCACGCCCCAGCTGTGGCTCTCGGGAGGGATCGGAGGTGAATGGGCGCCCGACCGGATCGTCGCCCACACGCCCTGGCGGCATCGCAAGCTGGAAGGCGGCGGGGGGCCGGCGATCGACGGCGCCGTGCACCTGATGCACCAGATCCGGTACGTGATGGGCCCGGTGGAGGAGGTCTACGGCGTGGCCCGGACCCTGGAGCCGGAGCGCGTGGACCGGGACGCCGAGGGCCGGGTGGTGGCGCGGGTGGTGAACGAACTGGAAGACGTCTACCTGGCCCAGCTGCGCTTCGCCGGTGGTGCTATCGGCTCCGTGTTCGGGGGCTGGGGAGGGCGAGGGGAGGGGGTGAGCCTGGACGCCGGCCCGGTCATCTACGGCAGCGGTGGCTGCGTCAAGGGCGGCAGTGTGATCCGCGACGGCGGCTCCCGCGCTCGTGCGCTGGAGCTGTTGGAGCGCGACGCCACCCCCGAGCTCAAGGAGCGCTTCTTCCCGCGAGGTGTTCGCGACGCCTTCGGGCTGGAACTGCTGGACTTCTGCCGCGCGATCCAGGTCGGCACGCCCATGGAGGACAGCGCCGATGAGGGGGTGATGGACCTGGCCGTGGCCTACGCGGTGTTGGAGTCGTCGGCAGCGGGCCGGCCGGTGCGTGTGGAGGAGGTGATGAGCGGAGACGCGAACATCTATCAAGCGGAGATCGACGAGTACTACGGAATCTGAGAACCCGGGAGGGAGTGACACATGGCGGAGCGCACATTGGGGGTCGGCGTCATCGGGTGCGGGCTCATCGGTCAGCGTCAGCACCTGCCCAACCTGGTTCGGAACCCGAGAGTCAAGGTTGTGGCGGTGGCCGACGTGAACCCGGCCCGGGGCAGGGAAGCGGCGGATCAGTTCGGCGTCGAGCACACCTACGAGGACTTCCACGACCTGATCGCCCGACCCGACATCGACATGGTCACCGTCGCCACCTGGCCCCAGGCGCACGCCGCGCCGGTGGTCGCCGCCGCCGAGGCGGGCAAGCACGTGCTCTGCGAGAAGCCGATCGCAATGACTGTTGAGGAGGCCGACGCGATGGTCGCCGCCTGCGAGAAGGCCGGCGTCAAGTTCACGATGGGCTACCAGCAGCGCTTCGGCGCCGAGCTGCCGCTGATCAAGCAGCTGCTCGACGAGGGCCTGGTCGGAAAGGTCATGGGCATGTCCACCATCGGTGTCGGCCCGTCCCGGCACTACACCCCCTGGTTCATGCACAAGGCCCAGGGCGGGGGTGGTGTCCTCATGGACTGGGGGATCTACACCGCCCACAACCTGATCTGGCTCCTCGGCCCCGTGACTTCGGTGTCCGCCTACGCCACCACCTTCCGGAAGGAGGTCGTGGTGACGGGCCGGGTTTCGGAGCTGGCCGGTCGCGACATGCTGGTCTCCGACGTCGACGTCGAGGACACCGCGGCGATCACGCTCCAGTTCGCCAGCGGCGCCATGGGCGTCTGGTACGCGGCCTGGGCGGTGGCCGCCGGCCATGGCGGCATGTCGATCGACGGGTCGGATGGCTCGATCGAGACCCACCGCGGTGGCGGGGGCGTCGACCTCTACACCAATCGCCTGGAGGAGCCGGCCCTCGTCCACGGCTGGCGTCACATCCCCACTACCGAGCCGCCGCTGGCCGAGGTCCACTACCGCAAGCTCGCCAACCTCGTCGACGCCGTGCTCGACGACAAGCCGCTCCAGGTCACCGGGGCCGACGGGCGCGACGCGCTGGAGCTTGTCCTCGCCATCTACCGGTCGGCCGAGACCGGTCAGCGGGTCGACCTCCCCCTGCCCCGAGCTCGGGCCGGTGACCAGCCCTCGCATGCCGAGGCCGCAGCCTCCTCCTGAGACGCCGGCACCGAACGACCCGATCCCGCCCCACGCAACAGGAGAGTTGAGAATGGCCGAATCGAGCAGCCGGATCCGTCTTGCCTTCGCCGGTGGTGAGCATCTGCACTTCCGCGGCCTGCTGAAGTCCGCCCTGGAGTCCCCCACCGCCGAGGTGGTCGGGTACTCGATCCAGGATGACGAGCTGCGCTCACACTTCGAGGGTCAGCATTCAGGGCTGCCCGCGTATTCCAGCGCCGAGGAGCTGTACGAGAAGGCGCGGCCGGAGGCGATCATCACCTGCGCCGACAACGAGCGCGCCGCCGAGGTGGTGGCCGATGCCGCCGAGCGCGGCATCCACGTCATGAAAGAGAAGCCGATGGCGGCCACGCTGGAGCTGGCCGAGCGGATGGAGACGGCGGCCGCAAGAGGGGGCGTACGGCTGATGGTCAACTGGCCGACCAACTGGCGCGCGGGCATCCATGTGGCCCGCCGCCTGGTCGAGGAGGGACGGATCGGGCGCGTCCTCGACCTCCACAACCGCGCCGGCCACGGTGGCCCACCCCAGGACTTCTCGACCCTGAGCCCGATCGCCCGCGTCGGCTGGGGCTGGCTGATCGACCGCAAGACCAACGGCGGCGGCGCTGGAATCGACTTCTGCTCCTACGGGGCGGTGATGGCCCGCTGGTTCATGGGCCAGCCGAGCAGCGTGGTCGCCCACGGTGGCCGGTATGCCAAGGAGTTCTTCACCGTCGAGGACAACGCGACCATGATCCTGGGCTACCCGCGGGCCCAGGCGGTCATCGAGGGCACTTGGACCCAACCCGCGGTGCCCGTCCGGCAGCCGACCATGATCTACGGCACCGACGGTGCGATCGCGCTCAACGGGCCGGACGAGGTCTTGCTCGCCAACCGCGGCCGCTCCGGCGAGCAAGTTTCCACCGAGACCATGACCGTCGAAGGGGAGGAACTTCCTGCTCACTATCGCTCAGGCCCCGACTACTTCACCTATTGCTTGCTCCACGACCTGCCCTTCGAGGGGATGGTCACCCCCCAGATCTCTCGGGACGCACAGGAGATCCTGGAGGCGGGGCTGCAGTCGATGAGGACGGGACGCGCGGTTCAGCTCCCGCTGCCGACGTTCGCCAACTGATCCGTCCGTCGCCGCTCCACCCGCTGGTGCACCTCCGGGGCTTTCCCCGCCGCTCATACACTCTGATGGTGGATCGGTTTCGCTTCTCGGTGCTGGACCTGGCGCCGGTCGCGACCGGCGCCCGCACCGGCGAGGCGCTGCGCCACAGCATCGAGCTGGCCCGGGTGGCAGAGCGCCTCGGGTATCACCGCTACTGGGTGGCGGAGCACCACGGCATGCCCGGGATCGCCAGCACCAGCCCGGCCGTGCTCGCCGCCCATATCGCCGGCGCCACCAGCGCCATCCGGGTCGGGTCCGGCGGCGTGATGCTGCCCAATCACGCCCCCTTGATCGTGGCGGAGCAGTTCGGCATGCTGGAAGCTCTGCACCCGGGCCGGATCGACCTCGGGGTCGGGCGCGCGCCCGGGACCGATCCCATCACCGCTCGCGCGCTCCGGCGCCCTGCCGAGCCGGTGTCGGCGGATGACTTTCTCGGCCAGATCATCGAGCTGATCGGGTTTTTCGATGGCTCGCTCCCGCCGGAGCATCCTTACGCACGCATCTTCCCGATTCCGGCGCCTGGCAACGTGCCCGAGTTCTGGGTGCTGGGGTCGAGCGAATTCAGCGCCCGAGTGGCGGCGCTGTTGGGCCTGCCGTTCGCGTTCGCGCACCACTTCGGGCCTGCGGCCATGCTGCCCGCGCTGGAGGCGTACCGCTCGGGGTACCAGCCGTCGGCAAGGTCACCGCACCCCCAGGTCCTGCTAGCGGTGAACGCCCTCTGCGCCGGGACCGACGAGGAGGCGCGCTACCTGGCCGAGCCCGGCAAGCTGTCGCTCCTGCAGCTGCGACTCGGGCGCCCCAGCACGGTACCCAGCCCGGAGGACGCCGCGCGGTACACCTACGACGATCGTGACCGCGAGTACGTCCGGGGCCTGCCCGAGATCGTGGGCGGCCCCGACCGCTTTCGTAACCAACTCGACCGGCTGATCGAGGCCGCGCACCCGGACGAGGTCATGATCACCACCACCACCCACGATGCCCGGGATCGGATCCGCTCGTACACGCTGATCGCGGATCTCTACGAGCTCAGTCCCCGAGACGCCACTTTGCTGGCAAATGAACCTTGAAACGGTCCGAAGCGCGCGCAGACCCCCGATCGCCGGCATTCGGGGCCCCCGGGGCGTGTGACTCACCCCGGAGTTCGGCTGCCGGATGGGGATCTGCCACACCTGCACGTGTCGCAAGGCGGCGGGCGCGGTGCGCAACCTCCGCACCGGCGAGATCTCCGAGGAGGAGGACGAGGACATCCAGCTATGCGTGTCGGTCCCGGCCGGGGACGTGGCGCTCGACATCTGAGTACCTCTAGAACGGCGATCAAGAAACCGATTTCACACAGGAGAGAAGATGAGAATGAATCCAAGAATCGAACTCACCGATGAGCAGGTCGAGGCCCTCGGCGACGAGCTCGACGAGCTGCGCGGCCGGGTCATCATGGACCTGGGCGAGCGCGACCTCGACTACATCCGCCGGGTGATCAAGGTCCAGCGGGCGCTCGAGGTGGGCGGCCGCGGGCTCCTGTTCGCCGGCTTCCTGCCCCCGGCCTGGCTGGCCGGGACGACTGCCCTGGCGCTGTCGAAGATCCTCGACAACATGGAGATCGGGCACAACGTCATGCACGGGCAGTACGACTGGTGCAAGGACCCGGCGCTCGACTCCAAGCGCTTCGAGTGGGACACGGCCTGCCCCGGCGACCAGTGGCGCCACTCCCACAACTACATGCACCACACCCACACCAACGTGCTGGGCAAGGACCGCGACATCGGCTACGGGATCCTGCGCATGTCCGAGGATCAGCCCTGGCGCCCGCGGGACATCGGCAACCCCCTCTACGCGCTCCTGCTGGCCCTGCTGTTCCAGTGGGGCGTGGCGCTGCACGATCTCGAGGTGGAGCGGATCGAGGCGGGGGAGATCACCCTGGAGGACAAGCGCGACATCCTGCAGGCCATCTGGCGCAAGGGCCGCCGCCAGGTCCTCAAGGACTACGTGGTCTTCCCGCTCCTGGCCGGCCCGGTCGCCCCGTTCGTGCTGACCGGCAACCTGACCGCCAACCTGACCCGCAACGTGTGGTCGTTCATGATCATCTTCTGCGGCCACTTCCCGGCCGGAGTCGAGGAGTTCTCCGAGGAGGAGGTGGAGGGTGAGACCCGCGGCGGCTGGTACCTGCGCCAGATGCTGGGTTCGGCCAACCTCACCGGGCAGCCGCCTGTTCCACATCCTCAGCGGCAACCTCTCCCACCAGATCGAGCATCACCTGTTCCCGGACATCCCCGCCCACCGCTACGCGGAGATGGCCGCCGAGGTGCGCGAGATCTGCGAGCGCTACGGCCTGCCCTACAACACCGGGCCGCTGCACAAGCAGTTCGGCTCGGTGGTCAAGAAGATCTGCCGGCTGGCGCTGCCCGGGGCGGGAAAGGCCGAGCCGGTCCCGAGGCCGAGCTCCACGATGAGCGCCACCGGCCTCCAGGGCACGGGCGCCGGCCGGGCCGGCCGTGGCGCCTGAGCCCGACGGCCAGCCGGAGCTCGCCGTGGCCGCCTGAGCGGCCACGGCTCACCGCGTCTACTTGGTGCAGAGGCCGAGCGGGCATGCTGTCGCCCTTGGGCAGACAGGCGTTGCTCGTCCAGGAGTTCGCCGTACCGGCGGTGCCGGTTCCGGACGACTGATCCTCGGCGTCGTAGTGCCCGTTGTTGTCCAAGCGTGTTGTTCTTGAACGTGTTGTCGCCGGTCTGGGCGTCGGCCAGGATCCCGTCGTGCACGTTGTTGTCCGACGTGTTGGACTGGATCACGTTGTCGTAGCTGGTGCTGCTACCGCCGTAGGCGGAGTCGTTGGTCGGATCGCCGACGTAGATGCCGTCGCCATCCTGGTACGTGGTGGCGCCGGCGTTGGCCTTGCCGGCCCGGTTGCCGAACACGGTCGAGGAGTTGGTCGCGAACACGCCGAGACCGTACTCAGGGTCGTTCCATGCGGTGTCGCCGTGGAGGGTGGCCTCGCTGGCCCCGTCCAGGTCGATTCCGTCACCGAGCCCGTACGCCGAACGGGACCTGCGGTGGTGCCCGACGCGGTTCCGGAGTCGTTGGTGGCGTTGCTGACGTTGGTCGCCGTGATGTTCCAGATCCCCTCGATAGTTCGGGGTGCGGCTGTCGCCGAAGGCGGTCGGATCCCAGCCGGCGTAGACATTCTCGTCGTTGCCGTTGATGTTGTCCGACGTCAGCGTGACGTTGCCCGGCGTCGAGGACCAGGATCCCCGACGCCGCGTACGTGCTGCTCGGCGTTCCCGCCGAAGCAGCGTGCCGCTCGGGCAGTACTGCGGGTTGGTGTAGCTGTTGCCGGTCACCGTGCTGCTGGTCACGCTTCCGGCGCCGTCGTAGAACTGGATCCCGTTCTGGCCCACGTTCTCCTGCGGGTTCGCGTTGGTCGGGATGGGCCCGAGGCCGGTGACGGTGGAGCCGGAGATCGTTGCACACCGTGCCCACGTCGTCGCAGGTGATCCCGTTCTTGTCGTAGTGGTCGACGGTGACCGTCGTCATGGTCACGTTGCTGGCGTGTTGCCGGAGTCGGTGGCCGCATAGATCGCCGAGGCCGCCCTGGCACCCGAACAGGTCCTGGGGATTCTCGATCCCGGTGACGCGGTCGCGTGGTCAGCGTCCCACTGGCCGTGTGGTAGTAGACGCCGATGTAGTCCTGGTTGCATGCCTGACCTTGGTGTCCTGCTCCGGACGCGCCGCTGCCGTTGACCTTGATGTCGGTCAGGTTGCCGGAAGTGACCCCGGTGGCGAAGTCGACGATCGGGTACGTCGGCGAGCGAGTTGTCCGGGTCGGTGTCGACCTGGCTGACCGAGGTCGGCTCGATGATCGTGGCCGGCGCACCGTGCTGAGTGGCGCCCAGGATGGTCACGTTCTGCGTGATCGTCAGCTGCTCCGGATACGTGCCGGCGGCAACATGGATCGTCGCTCCGGACGCGGCCTGGGTCAGCGCGTAGCTGATCGTCTTGCAGGGATGGCTGCTCAGGCGGCAGGTGTTGCTCGCTGTCCGAGCCGGTGGTGCTGACGTACAGCGCCGGCGGCGGCGAGCTGGTCGTGTTGGCGTGCGCGACCGCGTGATTGCGGACGCACCGCGGCTGGCGTGCGCTGGCGCGCGTGTGGTGAATCGCCTTGGGGCTGGGCTTGGCCAGCGCCGGTGAGGCGAGCGCCAGAGACGAAGCGACAAGCGCTCCGCCGACGGCGAGACGTCGAAGCATGAGGTGAGGCCCCCTCATATCGGCCGATTTGTAGAACGGTCTATGAACGCTGAGGATTCGGCGAACCTTCAGCCGATTGACGAAACTAACACAACGGTCATGAAAGTTGTTAAAAGCGTCGCGGGTCAGCGACTGACCGCTTGAGATGTTCAGCGCGTCAGTGGCCTACGCTCCGAGACGGCTTCAGACCGCGATCCACGGGAGAGAGACATGCGCGAAGGCCTGATGATGGACGACTACCCGCTGTCGCTGACCGCCTTGGCCGAGCGGGCGGAGCGCTTCAGCGGCGCTCGGGAGGTGGTCTTCCGCCGCCCCGACGGCAGCGTGGGGACGGACCACCTACGGCGAGTGCGCCCGACGGGCGCGCCGACTGGCCGCCGCGCTCAAGGAGCTGGGGATCGGCGCCGGCGACCCGGTGGCCACGCTGCTGTGGAACCAGCCCGAGCACCTCGAGCTGTACTTCGCGCTGCCGGCCATGGGCGCGGTCATCCACACCCTCAATCCCCGGCTGCATCCCGACGAGCTGAGCTTCATCGTCAACGACGCCGAGGACCGGATCATCGTCGTCGACGAGAGCCTGCTCGACGTCTTCGAGGCCTTCCATGACGCCCGGGACTTCGAGCACGTGATCGTGGTCTCGCGCGGTCGGGCGAGCTCGCCGAGGGCTACCTGGACTACGAGCAGCTGATCGAGAGCGCCGAGCCCGATGCGCATGGCCGGACGCCGACGAGCGCCGGGCGGCGGCCATCTGCTACACGTCGGGGACCACCGGGACGTCCCAAGGGCGTCGTCTACTCGCACCGCGTCGCTCGTCCTGCACTCCCTGGTGGGGGCGCTCCCGGACGTCAACTGCCGTCTCCCGGCGCGACACCGTTCTCCCCGTCGTCCCATGTTCCACGCCAACGCCTGGGGGCTCGTCTACACCGCGGCCCTGACCGGCGCGGCCCTCGTCCTGCCGGGGCCCAAGCTCGACGCGGTCAGCGTGCTCGACCTGATGGCCGAGGAGCGGGTGACGCTCAGCGCCGGGGTGCCGACGGTGTGGATGGCGGTTCTGGAGGCGATCGATGCCGAGCCTGATCGCTGGGACCTGAGCGCGCTGCGCCAGCTCCTGGTCGGCGGCTCGGCCGCGCCGCGGAGCCTGATGGAGGGCTTCGACCGCCATGGGCTGACCATCGTTCACGCCTGGGGGATGACTGAGACCTCCCCTCTGGGCAGCGTCTGCCGCCTCCCGCTCGAGCTGGACGGCGCCTCCGAGGACGAGCGCATGGACTACCGCAGCCGCCAGGGCACCGCCACGCCGTTCGTGGACATCCGGGCGCGCGGCGACGACGGCGAGCTGGTGGCCTGGGATGACGAGCAGATGGGTGAGCTCGAGGTCCGCGGCCCGTGGGTGGCGCGCGCCTACCACCGCGGTCAGGGGAGCGAGAAGTTCACCGACGACGGCTGGTTCCAGACCGGCGATGTGGTCAAGATCGACGCCACCGGGAACCTGCGCATCTGCGACCGCTCCAAGGACCTCGTCAAGTCAGGCGGCGAGTGGATCTCCTCCGTCGACCTGGAGAACCTGCTGATGGCTCACCCGGCGGTGGCCGAGGCGGCGGTCATCGCCATCCCCGACGAGCGCTGGGGCGAGCGGCCGCTGGCCGCGGTCGTCCTGCGCGACGGGCAGGAGGCGGGCGCCGACGACCTGCGCGAGCATCTGGCCGGCCACTACGCCAAGTGGCAGCTCCCGGAGCGCTTCGAGTTCATCGACGAGATCCCGCGCACCGCCACCGGCAAGTTCAAGAAGACGACCCTGCGCGAGCAGTTCACCGGCGCCAAGGTCTGAGCCCGTCCGGACTCTGCGCATCGGCAGAGGATCCGGTCCGGGCGGGGTGCCGCTCAGTGCCGGTGGGAGAAGCCCGCCTTACAGGACTTGTAGGCCTCGTAGGCGTTGATGCCGGCGGCGAACACGTGGTGGGTGTGCAGGTCGACCAGCACCCGATGGCCGTGGTAGAAGCAGAACACCTTGCCGGCGGTCCGCCGGCCCAGGATCCGGTTGGCGATGTGGTGGGCGACGATTCCGCCCAGCGCGTGGCCGGTCGCCCCACAGCCGGAGACGGCCAGCCCGGAGGCGGCGATGGCCAGAACGGCCATCAGCATGGCCAGGCGGCGACGGGCGCTGCGCATCTGGCCAGGGTAGCGCTCACCTGGGCGTGAGGTTCGCCCGGGGCGGGCTCAGGTTCCGAGCCGCTGCTTCTGCACCTTGCCCGAGCTCGTTGCGCGGAAGCTCCTCGAGGAACCGCACCTCGCGCGGCCGCTTGTGGGGGGCCAGCTGATCGGCCACGTGATCGATCAGTTCGGCGGCCTCCACCTCCGCCTCGGGCCGTCCGCACCACCCAGGCCACGATCCGCTCGCCCAGGTCGGCGTCCGGCTCGCCCGTCACCGCCGCGTCCTCGACCGCCGGGTGCTCGCGCAGGGCCGCCTCGATCTCGCCGGCTCCGATCTTGTAGCCGCCGCTCTTGATCAGGTCGGTGGCCCGGCGTCCGACGATCCGCACGTAGCCGCGGGCGTCGCGGGTCGCCATGTCCCCGGTCCGAAACCAGCCATCGCGCATGGCCTCGGCCGTCGCCTCCGGGCGGTTGAGGTAGCCGAGGAACAGGTTGCGGTCCCGCGCACCTCGATCTCGCCCGAGCGTCTCGTCGTCAGCGGCCTCGATCGCCTCGCCCTCGCTCGTCGACCAGGCGGAGCTCCACTCCCGGCAGGGGCGGGCCCACCGTGCCCGGCGCCGGGCGGAGCGTCGGCGGGAATCGCCGTGTTCATCAGCGTCTCGGTCATGCCGTAGCGCTCGAGGACGCCGCGGCCGGTCAGCCGCTCGAGCCGGGCGTGCTCGGCCGCCGGCAAGCGCCGCCGACCCGGAGATCAGGAGCCGCGCTCCGGCCAGGGCGCCGGGCCAGCTCGGCGCTCTCCTCGGCCGCCTCGGCCAGCCGCCGGTACATGGTCGGCACGCCGAACACCATCGTCGCCCCGGCGGCCAGCGCGGACGCCATCGCCTCCGGGGAGAAGCGTCCGAGATGCCGGACCGTCCCGCCGCGGCGCAGCGGTCCGAGGACGCCGATCACGAGGCCGTGGACGTGAAACAGCGGCAGGCCGTGGGCGACCACGTCCTGATCGGTCCAGCCCCAGGCCTCGGCCAGCGCGTCGAGGTTGCGAGCTGAGCGCACGGCGCGGGAGGACCGCGCCCTTGGGCGGCCCGGTCGTGCCCGACGTGTAGACGATCAGGGCGGGGGCCTCCGGCTCGAGCTCCACCGCCGGGGCCAGTGCCGACCCGGCCAGATCCACCTCGAGCGGTGGCGCAGCCCCGAGCGCCTCGGGCACCTCCACCCCCGGGGCGATCAGGAGCCCTCCGGGTTCAGCATCGTCGGCGATGTGGCCGAGTTCCCGGGCGCCCGAGCGAGGGTTTAGCGGGAACGATCGGGACCCCGGCCCGGAGCGCGCCGACCACCGCCACGCACGTCTCGGCCCTGGGCTCTGCCCACACCGCCACCCGGCGTAGTCCGACGAGCGCGGACGCCACGCCGGCGCTGGCCGCCTCGAGCTGCCCGATAGCTCAGGCTGACCTCCGGGAAGGCGAGCGCGCATCGGTCAGGGCGTGATCCGGTCAGGCTCGGCAGCAGTGGCTCACCCGCGGTCGACATGGCAGGTCAGGCTACGACTCGCTGGCGCTGGAGGGACGGTCCTCCCGACCAGGATCAGGGCCAGCGGAAGGTGACCATCCCGTGGGGCGGGAGCCGGTAGGTGAAGGCCCGACCGCGCCAGCGCACGGCGAACCGGATCGAGGCTCCGGAGTTGTCGTAGGCGACCAGCACCCGGCTCCCGTCCGGGTTCGTGAAGGCGACGTCATCGAGGCCCGAGGTGGCCTTGGACTTCTTGCCGACCTTGCGGAAGCTGACGAAGCTGTTCGAGCTCACGCGATAGGCGCCGGCCTGCAGGAAGCTCCCGACCTGTCCGAGCTGGAAGTAATCGAGGCGATAGGTGACCCGGTGGGTCCGCTGGTTGATGGTGACGATGCCTCGGCATCCGTGACAGCCGCTGTCGGGGGCCTGGACCGGTCCACCCGTCGGATTGGTGGCGATGTTCCACAGGGTCACGTTGCTCGCCCAGTGGCGCATCGAGCCGATCACGATCTCGGCCGCGGTGTAGGGAGACAGATTGGGTGCGCACTCGGTGATGATCTGATCGAGCGAGGGCTCGACCTTCTGCACCCCGTCCATCACTGAGGGGATGCCGCCGTAGCAGTGCCAGGCCAGGCCGTTCATGGAGCTGCGCGCCGCGCTCGTGGCGAGGCTCTGGCCGTAGTTCGGCACCTGCCAGCTCGTGTCGTTGCCGTACACCTTGGTCTTAGGCCGGCCGACTGGAGCGCCGGCCCCAGATCCTGGGCGATCCACTGCGCCTCGGCTGACTCCGGGAAGTACATCGAGGGGAACCGGGCCCCTGAGCGCGGCTCGTTCTCCGGCGCCACCGCCTGCACGGGCACGCCCTGGGCGGCATACGCCTTGATGAACTTGACGAAGTACTGGGCCAGGGGCCTGTAGTCGGCGCTCAGCAGCGAGCCCCTGTGTCCCAGGTCGTTCAGGTTGTCGTTGGCCTTCATCCAGGCGGGCGGACTCCACGGCACGGCGAAGGTCTCGGTCTTGGGCGAGATCGAGACCATCTGGCGCAGGACGGGAAGGATGTACGGCTTGTCGTGCGCGATCGAGAAGTGGGCCAGCGTCGGGGTCGGACGTGCCCGCCGGCTGGTCGTCATAGCTGTAGGGCACGCCGGTCGCGGGTGAAGTCCGAGGCGCCCATCGGGACGAGCGTGAAGTTCAGGTGGATCCCGCGCGTCGTGTAGAGGTTGCGCATCAGCCCGGCTGAGGCCGACGGGCTGAGCTGATCGTGGATCAGCCACGCCGAGGTGTCGGTCATCGCGGCGCCCACTCCCTTGAGGCGCTGGTAGCGCCTCGCGTCGTTGACCTTGATCACCGGCAGGCGGCCGGTGCCGGCGCCGGAGAACTGCTGGTCGGAGAGGGCCGACATGCGTTGGGAGAGCGACGCGGTGGTCTGCACGACCTCGGCGTAGGCGCCCGCGCCCGGGTCCCAGCTTCCAGCGGGCGACGGCGCCCGTCCACGAGGTCACGTGGGTCGCCTCCCAGATGCGGTTCCGCGACAGCCACAGGACGTACTGGTTGCCCGAGTCGCTGACCGCCAGGCTCGGGCCTGAGTTCGTGCTCCAGCGCAGCTTGGCGGGACCGTGCCAGCGTCCGGTGTTCCAGCCCTCCTCGATGCGGCCGTTGCTCGCCCGCCAGAACACGTACTGGTGGCCATTGCCGGGATTGACCGCGGCTCCCGGCGTGCCCGTCGTGGCTCCCCAATGCTGGCTGCGGCTCAGGTCGGATGGACCCCGCCAGCGGCTGTAGTGCCAGGCCTCCTGGATGTGGTGGTTGGCGCTCGTCCAGAACACGAACAGGTTCCCGGAGCCGGTCGCGCCGGCCACGGGCGCCGAGGCCGAGGTCCAGCCGCGGCGCTCGGCTCCGCTCCAGTGACCCGCCTCGGTGGCTTCGTAGATCCGGTTGCCGGGGCCTCGCCAGAACAGGTATTGCGCCCCGGTCTGGGGGTTCACCGTGATCGACGGGGAGACGCTGGTGGTGCCCGCCCGTCCCCAGTGGTTGGCCTTCGTCAGGTCTCGCGGGGAACCCCAGTTGCCGGTGTCCGCCGCCTCGAAGATGTGGCCGCCCCGTCCCTCCCAGACGACGTACTGGGCGCCTTGGTTGGTGACGGCAGCGCTGGGGGCCGAGTTCGCGTGCCAGCTCTTGCCGATCGGACCATGCCAGCTGCTCGTGTACCAGGCCTCGTAGATCCGGCCCCCCGGCCCGCGCCAGAAGACGTACTGGTTGCCGTTGGCCGGATTGGTGGCCTCACCGGCCACACTCGGCAGAACCGTCCCGCCGGCCGCCTGCGTGGCTTTACGGCGCCGGGGCGCCGCCTTGCGCGTCCCGTGGCGCCGGGTTCGGGTCGCGGGCTGCTTCGTCTTGCTCGAGCTACCGGCCCGCGTCGCGGTCGAGGCGGTCGAGGCTGAGCTCGTCGTGCTCGTAGCCGTGCTCGAGGCCGGAGCCGCCGCGGTCGTGGAGGTCGTGGAGGTTGAGCTCGTGCGGGTGACCTTTACGGTGCCGAGTCCCACGCTGGCGCCGAGGGCGGCGGCTGAGATCCCGAGGCCGACCACGAGCAGGGCGATCAGGGCGAGGGCGGGCAGACGAAGATGGCGATGCATGGCGTGCGTGTGTGCTCCGTCGCCCCCGGCGGAAACACTGCCGGTGCAAACACGGGAACGACCCTGCGGTTGCGGTTGGTGAGCGACCGCGGACCCCGGAACGGGGACCGGGCCATGCTACAGAGGCCGGGAACGGACACCCGCCGTCCCCGGGCGCCATCATGCGCGCAGCCGCTTGACGGCCGGCAGGTAAAGCCCCCAGGTGAGGGCCGCCAACCCCGCCGCCAGGGCCAGGGGGAGTGTCAACGAGCTCTTCAGGGCCAAAGCTCCCACGAGCGCGCCGACCAACATCGCCACCACCGCCGAGGCGCGGCGCACGCCCCCGCGCCCCTCGCCGCCGACCAGCCTGGACTCCGCGGCGAAACCGGTCAGGGTCAGGGTGAGCACGGTGGTGGTCAGGTCGGGGATCCCCAGCCGGCGCACGGTGGCATTCCTGACGCCCATCCCCACGGCCAGGACCGCGATCACCAGATCGCCGGAGAACGCGCCGGGGCGGACGGTGGTGAGAGCGGCCAGGAGGGTCGCGGCGACCAGCAGGAGGGTCTCGATGGCCAGCGCGATCCCCACGTGCCGCGCATGCCGGTCGGCGTAGCTCCGGGCCAGGACCCCACCCGCGGCGGCGCCGCACAGGAACGCGGCCAGCGAGACGAGGGGGGCGAGAACGGGGAGGCCGGTGCCGCCGGCGATGCCGAAGCCGGGAGCACGATGTTCCCGGTCATGTTGGCCGTGAACACGTGGCCCAGCCCGAGATAGCTCACCGCGTCGACCAGACCGGTGACGAAGGTCAGCACGAGGAGGGCCTGGGCCAGGGGATGGCGGACGCTCACCGCCGAGCGACGGAGGCTCTCCAGACTCAGCGGGTTGGAGAGGGCGGTTGCGGCCGGGTCGGTCATCGGGACACCTCGGGGCTCGAGCGCGGCGCGCGCGGACCGCGGACCGTCGCGTAGACCGCAGCCTAAATCCTGCTGCCCTGCCTGGTCTGAGCCGGCCCCCTGGCACCCGCACGTGAGGTGCTTTCGAGTTGACCGGAGCGCGCCGGGCGGCCCACCGCGTACGCTCCGACTGGGCCGAGAGGTATTGATTGGGAGGGGATGCGCGTGAGAAGGTTGATGCTGTTCTTGGCCGCGGCGGTGGCGAGCCCTGGGCTTGAGCGCCGTGGCGGCACAGGCGGCGGGCGGCCCCACCCTGCCCTCGAACGACCCCTTCTACGCCTACTCCGGGCTCGCTGGCCAACATCGCCCCGGGCACCGTCCTGCGCCACCGCACGGTGAACATCGCCGAGGGCGGCCACACCACTCCGCATCACCGCCACCCAGCTCCTGTACCGGACGACCGGCGAGCTCGGGCAGCGGACGGTCACCGTGGCCACCGTCATCCTGCGCCCGGCCAACCCCGTCGGCGACAAAGATCGTCTCCTACCAGACCGCCTACGACGCGCTCGGCTCCGAGTGCGATCCCTCCTACACGCTGCCAGGGCGGCAACTCGAGCTACAGCACGCGCCAGGACGAGGAGCAGATCATCGCTCGGCTACGTGCGCCGCGGGCTACACGGTCGTCGTCCCCGACTACGAGGGGGAGGGGCTTGACTGGGCGGCCGGGCAGGAGTCGGGCTGGAACACCCTCGACGGGATCCGGGCGGCCGAGAACTACCTGCAGCTGTCGCCGAGCAGCACGCCGGTGGGCATGGTCGGCTACTCGGGCGGCTCGATCGCCACTGAGTTCGCCAGCGAGGAGGCGCCGAAGTACGCGCCCAAGCTCGACATCGTCGGCGTCGCCGAGGGCGGCGTCCCGGTCGACTTCTTCCACAACCTGGCCTACATCAACGGCAGCCCCGAGCTGGTCGGGGGTGATCCCCGCCGTGTTCGTCGTCACTCGGCCGGGCCTTCAACGTCAACTTCGCGCAGTACCTGAACGCCTACGGGTGCAGGTCACCAACCAGGTCAAGGACGAGTGCATCAACAGCTTCGTGGGCGCCTATCCCGGGCCTCACCTACCAGAAGCTGCCAAGCCGCAGTACCAGGACATCAACAAGATCGCGCCCGGTGGTGCGGATCAGCGACAAGCTGATCATGAGCCGGACCGGAACCCCCAAGGGCCCGCTGTTCATCGGGGTCGGGGACGCCGATGGGACCGGTGACGGCGTGATGGTGACCAAGGACGACGAGGCTCTCGCCCACACCTACTGCCAGCGAGGGGTGTAGCGTTCAGTTCAACGTCTACCAGGGCGATGACCACACCGAGCGCGGCCGTGCCCTTCGAGGCCGGGGGCCGTCAAGTTCCTCACCCAGCGGCTGAACGGGCAGTCGGTGGCCAACGGCTGCAGCTCGATCGGGGCGGGCAACTCACTGGCTCCCCTCAAGATTCCGCGAGCCGCCCAGGCCAAGCCGAAGCTGAGGTTCAGGGACGCCGGGGTCAAGAAGCGCCTCCACGGTCTGGTCATCTACCTGTCTACGACCAGGGGCACGCTGCGCAAGCTCGTGGTCATCCTCCGGCGCGGCCGCAAGGTGATCGCCCGGGTCAGGGTGGGCAAGCTGACCACCCATCGCCACCGGGTCGTGCTGCGGCGCCGGAGGCACCGGGCCCCCGTCAAGGGGCGGTACACGCTGGGGTCACGCAGGGACGCAAGACGCTGCTGACCCGGAAGCTACGAGTCCGGTAGCGGCCGTGGGAGGGGCCCCGCCTCGGGGCCTCTGAGACTAAGACGCGCCCTGCGGCCAGCCCGAGCTGTGGTTGGACCCGCCGTAGGTGGACCCGTTGCGCAGCTCGGCGATGTTGGTGAACTGACCCCCGCTCGGGTCAGAGAGGGTGACCGTGGTCGCCACCGGCTGGGCGGAGCCCTGGGCACAGTTCGGCACGCAGCTCTCCACATCCGAGGTACCGTGCCCGACCGCTCCGGTGGCCGACCAGGAGCTCCAGGCGATGTGCACCACGACGTTCGTGCCGTCCCCGCTGAAGAAAATCGTCCGTGGCCGGATTCCGGTATACGAGCCGGCGCTCAGCACGGGCAACGAGGCCGCGGGGTGGGTAGGGACCACGCTCGCGGTGACCGTGGTCACCGACGTCGGGCTCGAGGAGGCGATCACCGTCTTGGTGGCCGTGACCGTGTGGGCAGCGTGGGTGGAGGTGGGGCTACTCGACCCGCAGGCGCAAACGCCCGCCGCCATGGCTACACACAGCGTCCCGGCCCTGATCTTCCCCGGTAGCCCCCGAATCATGGTCTTATAGCCGCCGGGCCGACCCGCCGTCAAGCGCTCGAGCGCGGCCGCGCCCCCGGGTCTACCAGTGGACGCCGCGCGTGACCTCGGCGAACGCCCGGGCCGGCGCCGAGACCTCGGCCGGCTCTGCCGTCCTTCTCGCCGCGCGCGGCCGCCGAGTCCTCGAACAGCTGGAAGCCCTGGTTGCGGACCCGGTCCATGATCGACGGGCTCATGGCATCGGCGAACGCGGCGAGCTGGCCGAACGGCGGGCTGACCCGGCGCGGGCGGCGGACGATGGCCTCGCACAGGACATCGGCCGCCTGGTCCGGAGTGAGCACGGGGAAGCGCTGGTAGATCGTCGTGGCCTCGATCATCGGCGTGCGCACGAGCGACATGTGCACGGTGCTGAAGCGGACGTCCTCGGAGTGGGTCTCGGCCTGCCAGGCGTCGCACAGGATGTCCAGCGCCGCCTTGGAGGCGATGTAGGCCCCGAAGCGCGGAACCCGGGTCAGCACGCCGATCGAGGAGACGTTGACGATCGTCCCGAACTGGCGCTCGCGCATCCCCGGGAGCAGGGCGAGCATCAGCTGCACCGGCGCGAAGTAGTTGAGCTGCATCGTGCGCTGGTAGTCGTGCATCCGGTCATAGGACAGCTCCAGCGAGCGGCGGATCGACTTGCCGGCGTTGTTGACCAGGATGTCGACCTGCCCCAGGTCGGCCTGAACCCGTTCGGCCATGTCGCCGATGGCATCCAGGTCGGTGAGGTCGCACGGGTAGACGTGGGCGCTGCCCACCGGCCGCCTCGACCGCCTCGGCCGTCTCCTCGAGCTTCTCCCGCCCGCGGGCGACCAGCACGACCTCACCCCCGCGCGGCGCCGATGCGCTCGGGCGGTGACGGCGCCGATCCCCGACGAGGCGCCGGTGATCAGCGTCACGCGGTCGCGCACGGCGTCCTCGAGGCTGTCGCCGCGCACGGCGTCCAGCAGATTGAGCGGGTAGAGCGGCCGGTTGCGCCCGGCGGCGCTCGGCCGGTTCAGTGCCTGCGAGACCATCTCCACCGGCTTGCCGATCAGGCTGAACGCGGTCTTGGCTGGATTCATGACTGCCATCTCCTCCCGTACTGCACGGTGTTCTGTGAGCTTACGGGACGGGTGCGCCCTCCGGACTTCTTACCCCCGTGCGACCGCCCGCCGCCTGCTGACCTGGTTGCCGCCGCTCCTCGAGCTCGGGGTCTGGATCAGGGGCAACAGATACCGTGGTACACGGGAACCGCGGTCAGGCCTCGGCTCGTCGAAACCCGGTGTCCAGCGACAACGCGTGGGAGGCCACAGCCGTGAAGAGGGCGGCCAAAAAGGCGATGGCGATCCCGGCCGGAACGATCAACAGCATCACTACCGCGCAGAAGCCGACGAAGCCCGCCATCCCGACCAGCATGCCGCGCAGGAGGTCCGCCGCGGCCCCGGGGCCTCGCTGGCGGTGGGTGAACACGACCAGGATGGAGGCGAGGATCGGGAAGCGCCGCCGCCATGCCCCCCAACTGCGGACCTACCGCGCGGGCCGCGAGCGTCAGGGCGACGACCAGAAGCCCGGTGAGGGTCATCCGGACGGCCAGCTCCGCCGGCGGATCGGCGGCTGCGGGTACGGCTTGCGGAGTCCGGGCTCGCGGCAGCGCGGCCCAGGCCAGCGGCAGCGAGACTCCCCCCACCGCCAACCCGAGGGCGGACCGAGGTGGACGGCCACCGCCGCGATGAGGAGCGACAGCAGCGCACGCGCACGTCCAGCCGGCGATCAGGCTGAGGATCCAGCCCCCACGGCGTGCGGTCCTGGCGTAGGCCACCGCGAAGGCTCCCAGCACGACGAGTCCCAGCAGGGTGCCGTTGGCCGCGTTCTCGGCAAAGCGTGCGCCACGCTGCTGCGCCGCGACCAGGAGGACCGGTCCGACGACGGCCGGGAAGGCGCTCACCAGGCCGCCGGTTCTCACCCCCCAGCGCCGGCCGGCCAGGGTCGCCGCACCGACGAGGAGAGGGGAAAGGAGAAGCTCTAGGAACGTCCGGACCACGGAGAGGAAAGGTAGTGCGCGCTGGGACTAAGTTCACGAGCCCGCCCCGAGGAGGGGGAGGGCTTGACGCAGCTAATAGATTGTGGTGCGGTGGACGAGGCCGGGATCCCTACCCGGGTGCCGGTGAGGCTGCCTTACGAGGTCGTTGGACGCTGTGGCGGACACCCTGTGGCCGCCGTGCTGCTGACCACCTTTCCGTATCGGACGACGGCGGGAAGTGATGGTGGCGGTGAAGAACGACGAGTCTCAAGGGAACCCTCAGGCGGCCGAGGTGCTGCGCGCCGAGGGCGGGGCCGCCACGGCCGTCAGCTCTCCCCTGTCAGAGGCCCCACGCGAGGTCCTGTCGCTGGAGGTCGAATATGGGAGCGAAGCCCCCGCGGTTGTCCGGACGGCGCTCAGCGAGCTGCGAGAGCTTGGCCCGGCGCGTGACGATGTGATCCTGGTCGCCAGCGAACTGGTCACCAACGCCGTCGTTCATTCGGGGGGCTCGCCGGGCGACACCATCCATGTGCTGACCAGGATTGGGCCGGACCGTGTGTCGATCTCCGTGCACGATCCGGGGCTCTCCGGTGACCGCCCGCGGGTGCGTGCATCAGATGAGTTGCAGGCCCACGGCTGGGGATTGCGGATCGTCAGTGAGCTCGCTCACCGCTGGGGCGCTGAGCGCGACCGGGGATACCGGGTGTGGGCCGAGCTCCGCCTGCCGGATCCCGCTCAGTCTGGGGGCGGATGATAGATCGAACTTGTCGGGCCAGGGGGTAAGGGGGAGCCTGGCCGCCGGCGGGGGCGCTTCCGGCGGCCAGGCCCGCGTCTGGCGGGAGAGGGGCCGCCAGATCCCGCAGCGCCAGGGGCAGGCGTTGCGGGGTCTCGCGGCTGTCGCCTCGCTCAGGCGCGATCGACGAACCTGACGGACCCAGTGACCTGGCACAGCTCGAACACGCGCTGGACCGCCCGAGGGCCGGGGATCACCACGAGGTCGATTTGCAGCCGGTCAGCTTGGATGGCGAGTTCGCGCACGGCGTGAACACCGCTTGAGTCCATGAACGTCAGGCGACTGAGATCAAGCACCACGCGGCCAGGCCGGCGCGCCAGCGCCTCTCGAAAGGCGTGACGTGTTGTCTCTCGCTCGGCGAGGTCCCACTCGCCGTCGAGCGCGATCGTGGTGCTCGCACCCTGCTGGCTGATCGCGATGTGTAGGCCCTTGGCGGGCACCTTGGCCTCAGATTGGACGATCTGGGCGTGTACGGCCATGGATCACCTCCACTCGGGCTTGTGACTGCGTGGAGGGGAAAGACCGCTCCGCACGCGAAGCGCCTGACCGCCATTCCTACTCCTGCGTCGGCTCCCCGGGACCCCGCCCGCAGAACCTTGCGCGCAAGGTACCAATCCGGCGGGTGAGATTTCAAGTAGGTCGGGCAGACCTGCGACAATGGCTCAAGCCGACCGCGTGGTTGTGCGCTTCGCGGAGGCATCTTGCGCTTCTGGCGGGCCGCCGTCTTTTCCTCTTCCTAGCGGCGGACACCAACCCCAAGGAAGGCGAGAACAGGACGGTCATGGCCGCCCCAGTCGAACCAGAGCGCCCCAGGGGCAACTCTCTGCAGGTCGCAATATCCAACGCGATCGTCGCCTGTATGCGCGATTACACCGGACGTGGGCCGATGAAAGCCCGAACCTCGATTCGCGACAACGTTGTCCTGGTGATGCTGGAACAAACGCTCAGCAAGGGCGAACAGGTCCTGGTCACAAAGGGTCGCACCGAGCAGGTACTCGCGCTCCGCGGTGAGTACCAGGAAGCCATGCGAGAAGAAAGCAGCCAGAAGGTCGGCAAGCTCACCGGCCGAAACGTGATCGCCTTCATGAGCGCCAACCACGTCACTCCTGACATCGCCGCCGAAATCTACGTTCTGGACGGACCACCCGAGTACGACATGGACTCCGGGACAGAGGGGTAGTGAGTCGGTCGCGCCAGGCGCCCGACTCGAGTGTCACGCCTCGGGGAGCTGCGTGACCACACGAGAAGTCTCGTCAGGCTCGAGCACGAAGACCTCGACTGCGAGGTCGGGATCAATGTGGTTCTGACTCATGAACGCGATCACCTTACGATCGAGCTCTCGCTCGACGATCCCCACCAGCCCGTCACGCATGGCGTGCTGGTAGTCGGAGCGGACCTGGAGGACGCGCTCAGCGTGGCCGTGGTCGACGAGCGTGCGCTCGCCCGTCGTGAGCGTATCCGCGAGCAGGATGGTCACCATGCTCTCGTCAAGTACGGTCTTCGCCTTCGTCGGTCCTCGACCGGTGTAGTCGCGAACTAGCTGAACCGCCGAGGTGGCGATCTTCGCCGAGGGGCTTTGGTTCTCGTGGTGCGGGGGCATGGGACATCTTTCAGCGCGCAACCTCAGCCGGTGTTGAGCACCACGAGAGGGAGAGGACGCGTTGAGGCCCCGCAGGCAGCGTCCCTTCACCCTACTCCCCGGAGCGGGTGCGCTTTCGCTTAACCGCCAAATTGCACGCCCGGGGGTGGCGGGTGCCCTCGATCTGTGGTATGCCACATGGATCTAGAGGGACCGCGGGCTGCACGTCAAGGGTAGTTCCGCAGGACCAAGGAAAGGAGGCGCGACATGGCAGGGTGCGCGCCACTCGTCTTCGGCCAAAGCCAGGAGCAGGTCGAAGCCATGATGGAGCAGGGCAGATCGTTCTCTGATGTCGAGGACGTGATCAACGCCAGCGAGCTCTCCACCGAAGCACAAGGCCGCGCTGTGGCTCCTCGCGTGGTCGTTACGCGATGTCGAGCAGCAGCGTCAGGACGCGCGGCGTACGCTACATGCCGTCGGCGCCAGCGAGTTGGGAGACTGGACACAAGTCCCTCCTCCAACCGTCTATCGTCTTTAGGTGGACGCGGACCTTTCGAACCGCCCGCTGCGGACGGTCCGCCTATCACACGCAAGCGCCCCGGCTGTTGCACGGGTCGCATCCTCGGTTGCTTGCCCGACGTAAGGGAGGGCCATCATGCCCGCCAAGTCAATCCTCAACGGAATGCTGCCTTCGGGTCGCCCGGGGAAGTCGCCGGCAGCCCTTCAGGTCACCGACCGGAGCGATTCGGGCCGGCCACCGGCCGAGCACCCGCGCTCATCGAATCCGGGCCGCGCCCCTTCGGCTCCGGAACTCAGCGCCGAGCGAACTGAACGCCGCCGCCAGCGAGACGCCACCCGCGAGGCGGCGCCCAAGCGCGACCCGCGCCGAGCTCCGCAGCGCCCGCGCTCGACCGGGACACCTCGTGCGCTGACGCCATCCAGACGCTTGACCCTTCGAGACTCCGTTTCCGTAACGCTGATCGCGGTGCTCGTCGCCGGGGGCGTCCTCGGAGCCATCCTCGGTGCGCTCGACGCGGCCGGTTGGGTCATCGGGGTGCTGGCCGCGGCACTGACTGTGGTCCTGTCGGCAACGGTGCGGCGTTACTCACGCACGACATGAACCACGCCGCGGCTGCCCGGGACGGATGCTCCATGGGAGGTGCGCCAGCCCGCGCTCGGGCGGCGGACCATCCGTTGCGCTAAGGCGTGGTTGTTCCCGGAGGGACCTGTTTGGGGCTTCGCTGTCGGCTTCGCTCTGTCGTCGCTGGCGCCGCCGCCTGCGTCTATGTCGCGAGGCGGCATCTGCGCCGCGGTATAAGCGTCAAGCTCATCGAGCGTCTCCTCGCTGAGCAACGCCTGGGCCAGCGTCTCGAGACGGCTCCGGTGCTCGTTCAGAGTGCTTGTAACTTCGAGGTGGGCGTTCTCGATCAACTGATGAACGCCCTCATCCAGGATGCGCTGGGTTGCCTCGGAGGTCTCGCCGGCGCTGCCCAGCAGGGGCTCGCGTCCGGCAGCGGGCAGGACCCGGACGAAGCCGATCGTCTCGCTCATTCCCCAGCGTCCGAGCATCTGGCGGACGATCAGGGTGACCTGGTCGATGTCCGCCTCGGCGCCGGTGGTGATCGTCCCGAACGTGATCTCCTCTGCCACCCGCCCGCCGAGCGCGACCTTGACCTTGGCCAGGAGGTCCTCTCGGGTGTAGGAGACCTGGTCGTCGTCGGGGGCGGAGAGAGTGACGCCGAGCGCCCCGCCGCGCGGGATGATCGAGACCTTGCGCACCGGGTCAGCGCCTGGAGTCAGCATGCCCACAAGCGCGTGCCCAGCTTCGTGGTAGGCGGTGCGCTCCCGGTCGGCGGCCGACAGCACAATGCCGCGGGGCGCACCCAGCAGGATCTTCTCCAGCGAGTCACTGAAATCGGACGGCTGGACCGTGTGGTGGTTGCGCCGGGCGGCGAGCAGCGCCGCCTCGTTGGCGAGGTTGGCCAGGTCCGCGCCGACCATGCCCGGGGTTGTGGCGGCCAGGGCACTGAGGTCGACTGCGTCGGCCAGCGGGATCGAGCGCGTGTGCACCTCGAGAATCTTGCGTCGTCCAACCCGATCCGGGGGCTGCACGGTGACGCGACGGTCAAACCGTCCCGGACGCAGCAGCGCCGGATCGAGGATCTCAGCCCGGTTGGTCGCGGCCAACACCGCCACCGCCTCGACGGACTCGAACCCATCCATCTCCGTGAGGATCTGGTTGAGCGTCTGCTCGCGCTCGTCATTGGAGCCCGCCATGGACACCGACCCCTGACGAGAGCGTCCGATCGCGTCGAGCTCGTCGATGAAGATGATCGCCGGCGCGGCCTCCTTGGCCTTGGCGAACAGATCGCGAACCCGAGACGCGCCGACCCCCACGATCGCCTCGATGAATTCGGCGGCGGAGATCGAGAAGAACGCTGCCTGTGCTTCGCCCGCCACCGCTCGCGCCAAGAGCGTCTTGCCGGTCCCCGGCGCGCCGGATAGCAGGACACCATGTGGCATCCGGCCCCCCAGCC
The DNA here is from genome assembly GCA_963790575.1 of Candidatus Dormiibacterota bacterium. Classification (GTDB taxonomy): domain Bacteria; phylum Chloroflexota; class Dormibacteria; order Dormibacterales; family Dormibacteraceae; genus CAVTSA01. The sequence continues at coordinate 47,908 of CAWBPD010000031.1, forward strand.
GCCCATAGCGCTCCGGATTGCGCAGGAAGTCGACGATCTCGGTCAACTCGGATTTGGCCTCATCGATCCCGGCCACATCGGCGAAGGTGACCCTGATCGTCGCCGGGTCGATCCGCCGAGCCTTGGAGCGCCCAAAGTTCCCCAGTGCACCCATCCCTCCACTCTTGGCGGCCCGGCGGGCGAACAGCACGAAGAGTCCGACGATCAGGAGCGTCGGACCGAACCCGAGCAACAGCGAGACGATCAGGGGTGTCGACTTCGTCGTGGACTGGGCGTTGACCTGTACGCCTTCTGAGCGCAACAGCGCCGTCAACTGGTCGTTGTTCCAGAAGCTGGGGACCTGGGTCGCGAACAGCGTCGTCGGTGTCGCCGTCTTTTCGTCGGCCGGATACCGGATCGGCGAGCGGAACGTGCCCTGGATCGTGTCGCCTGTGGACGCGATCGACGCCACCTGTCCAGACTGCACCTCGGAGAGAAAGTACGGACTGAACGGCACCTTGACCCGCTGCTGGCCGCCTGGTGAGAGCACGAGCACCGATGCCAGGTTGAACACCAGCAACCCCGCCACGAACCACATGAAGCCGCGCGAGCGATGCGGCGGCTTGGGCTTCGCAGCGTCCGGTGTCCCGCGTCCGTCGGGGGCGGGCGCCACCCGCCAGCCCCGATGGTCTCGAGCGATCGGAGCGTGCAGGCCGGAGCGTGGGCGCCCGGACATCACTGGGGGGCGACGAGCGAGGAGCGCTTCGAGATCCTCGCGGCGGGGAGAGGGCCAGCGAGCCTCGCCGGAGGCGCTGACGGAAAGCGATAAAGGTGCACGGATCTGGCTCCTGAGGACGTAGCTGGCTTGCGACGACCGTGAGGTCTCGCGTACGCCGGCCAGGTCGCTGGAGCCGGTACTGCAGCGCCCGCCGAGAGTTGAGGCGAACTCCTTCGATACTACACAGCCGTATAGCCACGAAGGCCGGGGTCACGCCATGCCGCCGCGGACGGCTTGGACGGCTGCTGTTCGACGGTGAAGCTAGGGTGGTCTGCAGGGGTGGGGCACCCCGCCCGCTTGCCGCGATCACATGGCCGACCAGCTCACTCCCAATTTCGAGACCACTGTCCAGACCCCCGGGGCGGGCGGCTCCGCGACGCCCGCCGTCCACGTGGAGGGAGTGATCAAACGTTTTGGCACGACGGTCGCGCTCGCGGGCGTCGACCTCGATGTGGCCGAGGGGACCGTCTTCGGACTACTCGGACCTAACGGAGCCGGCAAGACCACCCTCGTGCGTGTGCTCGCCACACTGCTGATGCCGGATGCGGGGCACGCCGAGGTCTTCGGGCACGACGTGGTGCATGAGGCCCGTGAAGGTTCGCCAGCTACTGGGTCTCACGGGCCAGTTTGCTGCCGTGGATGAGATTCTCACCGGACGGGAGAACCTGCAGATGTTCGGCCGCCTGTTCGATCTCTCGCCGCGCGAGGCCCGGCAGCGGACGAGCGAGCTGCTGAAGCGCTTCGAGCTCGCCGACGCTGCCGATCGCCCGGCCCGGACGTATTCAGGAGGGATGCGACGCCGGCTCGACCTCGCGTCCAGCTTGCTCACCCGTCCGAGGATCTTGTTTCTGGACGAGCCCACGACCGGACTCGATCCGCGCAGCCGCAACGAGATCTGGGCGATCGTGCGGGACCTCGTCCGTGACGGGACGACGATCATGCTCACGACCCAGTATCTAGAGGAGGCAGACCAGCTCGCTGATCGAATCGCGGTGATCGACCACGGGCAGATGATCGCCCAGGGCACCGGCAATGAGCTCAAGGATCAGGTCGGCGGGCAGATCCTTGAGGTCGAGCTGACCAACGCGGCCAGTCGCGACGAGGCGCAATCCGTGCTTTCCGGAGTGGGCTGCGGTGAGCCGGAGCCTGGCGAGCGGCTGGACCAGCTCACGCTTCCCGCGCCGCGCGACGGCCTCGAGCTGATCGAGGACGCCGCCGGGGCGCTTCGTCACGCGGGGATCGGTGTCAGCAATCTCGGGCTGCGGCGGCCGACTCTGGACGACGTGTTCCTGCAGCTCACAGGTGCCCCACCAAGCGAGAACGGCGACGGCCCGGAAGAGCCGTCGAGCGCGGCCCGCGCGTCGGCGACAGCGCTCGAAGCGAGCCCACCCGGTGGTGGCAGCGCATGGCAATTGCCAGCTCTACCCCGACCGTCGTTGCAGGGGGCGCGCGCCGCGATCACCGACGCGAGCGTGGTCACCGGCCGGAACCTGCGCCACTTCGTCCGCCAGCCGCAGCTGCTGATCTTCTCGACCATCCAGCCGATCATGTTCGTGCTGCTGTTCACGTACGTATTTGGCGGCGCGGTCGGCGGATCACTGCCGCACGGAGTCACGTACATCGACTTCCTGCTGCCCGGCATCTTCGTGCAGTCGGTGGCCTTCCGCGCGACTCAGACAGCGGTCGGACTGTCCGAGGACCTGGAGCGGGGGGTGATCGATCGCTTCCGCTCAATGCCGATGACGCGATCGGCGGTGCTGATCGGGCGTACCGTGGCCGACCTCGTACGCAACGTCCTGATCATCGCCTTGATGATCGTCGTCGGATACCTGATCGGCTTCCGATTCCAGGCCGGGTTGCCGGGGGCGCTCGCCTCGGTCGCGATCGTCAGCGCCTTCGGCTTCGCGCTGAGCTGGATCTTCGCCTTTGTCGCCTTGACCGTGCGCGGGGCCGAGGCGGCGCAGTCGGCCGGGTTCGTCATCATCTTCCCGCTCGTATTCGCGAGCTCGGTGTTCGTGCCGGTCTCGAGCATGCCCTCCTGGCTGCAGGCCTTCGCCAAGGTGAGCCCTGTGTCATTGACGGCGAACACCGCCCGCTCGTATGCGCTCCACCCGGCGTGCCGGCTCGCTCGGTGGCGCGGTGGCCTGGATCGCCGGGCTACTGGTCGTCTTCATCCCGCTGTGCGTCTGGCGATACCGGCGGATGAGCTGAAAGGCGATGGCTGGCGGGTTCAGGCCAGTACGCGACGAACCTGCCAGGCGATCTCGAGGTCTTCGTGGCGGTCACCACGAGGGCGCTGACCTTTGACTGGTGACCGGTCAGGTCGCTGTCGGTGGTAGCGGTTTGGTTGCGAGCACCGTCGAGTGACAAACCGAGGAAGCTGAGTCCCTCCGCCGCCCCGGCTCGGATCGCGGGCGCGTGCTCTGCCCACCCCACCGGTCCACACGAGCACATCCAGGCCGTCCATCGCGGCCGCCATCGCGGCGATGCGGCGCGGAGGCGATGAACGTAGACGTCAAGGGCGAGCCGCGCGTCGGGGTTACCCGCAGCGGCGTTCTGGATCACGACGCGCATGTCGGCGGTGTCCGGCGAGCGCGAGCATCCCCGACTCGTGCTCGAGCGCGTGAGCCATCTGTTGTTCGGTGAGCTCGGTGCGCTCCAGCAGCCAGAGCAGCAACCCCGGATCGACTGACCCAGAGCGGGTGGCCATCGCCAGACCCTCCAGAGGCGTGAATCCCATCGTAGTGTCGACAGAGCGCCCTGACTCCACGGCGGCGAGTGACGCGCCGGCCCCGAGATGGCAGGTGACGATCCGCAGCCCTCCGGCGAGCGCCCTAGAAGCTCGGCCGCCCGGCGCGCCGCGTAGGCGTGGGAGAGGCCGTGAAACCCAAAGCGCCGCAGACCCCATCGGTCGCGCCACGCGCGGGGCAGAGCGTAGGTGGCGGCGCCGACGGGATCGTCGCGTGAAAGGCAGTGTCAAAGCACGCGACCGCGGGGCAGTCGGGCCGGGCGCTGCTGACCGCCTCCAGCGCGCGAGTGACTTGGCCTGGTGCAGCGGAGCCAGGTCAGCCAGCTCCCGCAATTCCGCAAGGACTCGGGCGTCGACTCACGGCCTTCCAAATATCGCTCGCCGCCGTGGACGATCCGATGGCCGACGGCGTCCACCGGGCCGAGTCGCGTCGACCGCCGCAGGACCCCCTCGGGGTCAACGTGGCGCCGGGTGTGCCAGCTCCGCGCCGCCGCGCGAGGCGTGTCGCCGTCCAGCACGCTGAGCTTGAGGCTGCTCGAGCCGGCGTTGACGACGAGGACGCGCACGCTCAGGGCGCCCGGCGCGCTCGCGTCCTCGATGGCGTTCCACGTCCAGTCGCGTACGTCGGGCGGGTCGTCTCCGACCTCGCGGGTGTAGGCCCGGTGGCGCAGGCGCTCGTCGACCATCTGCTGACGGAGGCCCGAAGCTCGCGACGCCGAGGTCGGGACGCGGTCGATGACGTCGATGACGAGGTGGAAGCGGTCCATGTCGTTGAGCATCAGCATGTCGAACGGGGTGGTGGTGGTCCCCTCCTCCTTATAGCCGCGTACGTGGATGTTGGCGTGATTACGCCGCCGATAGGTGAGGCGGTGAATCAGCCAGGGATAGCCGTGATAGGCGAAGATCACCGGCCGGTCGGTGGTGAAAAGGGCGTCGAACTCCGTCGGGCAGGCCGTGAGGATGTTCGGTGTCGGGCTCCAGCGCATCAGATCGACCACGTTGACGACCCGAATGCGCAGCTCTGGAAGATGCTCTCCGCAGCAGGTCAACCGCGGCGAGGGTTTCGAGCGTGGGAATGTCGCCGGCGCAGGCCATCACGACGTCCGGCTCGCCGCCCTGGTCGTTGCTGGCCCAGTCCCAGATTCCGAGGCCGCGCGGTGCAGTGGGCTGACCGCCTCGTCCATCGTCAGCCATTGCAGCGAGGGTTGCTTGCCGGCGACGATGACGTTGACGTAGTCGCGGCTGCGCAGAGCAGTGATCGGTGACGGAGAGCAGCGTAGTTGGCGTCCGGCGGAAAATAGACGCGGACGATCTCGGCCTTCTTGTTGACGACGTGGTCGATGAAGCCGGGGTCCTGATGGCTGAAGCCATTGTGATCCTGACGCCAGACATGCGAGTGAGCAGATAATTGAGCGAAGCGATCGGGCGCCGCCACGGGATCTGCGTGTCACCTTCAGCCATTTGGCGTGCTGGTTGAACATCGAATCGATAATGTGGATGAACGCCTCGTAGCAGTTGAAAAAGCCGTGCCGGCCGGTCAGTAGGTAGCCCTCCAGCCAGCCCTCGCACAGATGCTCGCTGAGGACCTCCATCACGCGGCCATCGGGGGCGATGTGGTCGTCGTCGCAAGGATCTCGGCCTCCCATGCGCGGTCGGTGGCCTCAAATACAGCACTCCAGCCGATTGGAGCCGTCTCATCCGGACCAAAGAGCCGGAAGTTGCGTGCGGGGCGTTCAGCCTCATGACATCGCGCAGGAAACGACCCAGGACGCGCGTCGCTTCGCGACTTCCACCGCCCGGCTCGGGACTTCGACGGCGTAGCTGTGAAAATCCGGTAGGTCAAGGTCACGCAGCAGGTTGCCGCCGTTGGCGTGGGGATTCGCGCCCATCCGGCGATCGCCCGCGGGGGCGAGGTCGGCCAGTTCGGCTCGAAGCCTGCCCGCTCGTCAAACAGCTCCTCGGGCTGGTAGCTTCTCATCCACTCCTCGAGCATGTTGCGACGTGCTCCGGTTTGGTGGCCAGGTCGGCGAGCGGAACCTGGTGGGAGCGAAACGAGCCCTCGGCCGGCAGGCCGTCGACTTCCTTCGGGCCGGTCCAGCCTTTGGGCGAACGCAGGATGATCATCGGCCATCGAGGCGTCGCTCGGCGAGCCGTGCGCGCGCTTGGCTGGATCGCTTGATCTCGTCGAACGACCGCGTCCAGCGTGTCCGCCATCGCTGCGATGCATCGCGATGGTTCGGATGGCCGTCCACGAACGCGGCGCATATCCGTAGCCCTCCAAAAGCGTGCGCAGCTCCGCTCGCGGGATGCGCGCCAAAAGCGTCGGGTTGGCGATCTTGTAACCGTTCAAATGGAGGATCGGCAGCACCGCCCCATCCGAGGCGGGTTCAGGAACTTGTTGGAATGCCAGCTTGTCGCCATTGGCCCGGTTTCTGCCTCCCCATCGCCGACCACGCAGCAACCAGCAGGTCCGGATTGTCGAAGGCCGCGCCAAACGCTGCAGCAGGGCGTAGCCCGAGCTCCCCGCCCTCGTGAATCGAGCCGGGCGTCTCGGGCGCCACGTGGCTCGGGATTCCGCCCGGAAAGAGAACTGGGCAAAAAAGGCTTCTCATGCCCTCTTCGTCGCGGCCAATGTGCGGGATAGATCTCGCTGTAGGTCCCTTCCAGATAAGCGTTGGCGACCAGCCGGGGCCGCCGTGGCCAGGACCGGATATAAATCACGTTGAGCTCGCGGGCTTTGATGAGCCGGTTCAAATGGGCGTAGATGAAATTGAGTCCAGGCGTCGTGCCCCAATGACCCAGCAGCCGGGGCTTGATGT
>CAWBPD010000032.1:0-192480 GCA_963790575.1 Candidatus Dormiibacterota bacterium
GGTGGGCGGTGCGGGGATCGAACCTGCGACCTCCTGGGTGTAAGCCAGGCGCTCTAACCGTCTGAGCTAACCGCCCCCAGGCCGGCCCTGCAGTGTACGGGGGAGGGGCAAGAGGGCCGTTCTTCACAACCCGGGCCTACCCGCGCGCCGGTAGGGCGGGAATGCGGAGAAACGCACGCCACCCGCCACCCCCCCCGCCCGCCCCGCCCACGCCGGCGCCTCCCCCCGGCAGCGCACCCCAACCGCGCGACCAAGTACTCTCGCGAGATGGCGACCACGCAGGGAGTCGATGTTCGCGGGCCCGTCGAGGGGCGCCAGCAGGAGATCCTGACGCGGGAGGCGATGGACTTCGTCGCCGATCTCCACCGCACCTTCGAGCCGCGCCGCCGGGAGCTGTTGGATCTGCGCCTGGAGCGCCAGCGCCGGATTTCGGAGGGGGCCGCGCTCGATTTCCTCACCGAAACCGCTCAGATCCGCGAGGGTGACTGGCAGACCGCGCCCCCGCCGCCGGACCTTCTCGACCGCCGCGTCGAGATCACCGGGCCGGTCGAGCGGAAGATGGTCATCAACGCCCTCAACTCCGGCGCCAAAGTCTTCATGGCTGACTTCGAGGACGCCAACTCCCCCAGCTGGGCCAACAACCTGGACGGGCACGTGAACCTGATCGACGCCATCGAGGGCACGATCGAGTTCACCAACCCCGACGGTCGCGCCTACCGCCTGAACCCCGACACCGCCTATCTGCTGGTCCGGCCGCGCGGCTGGCACCTGAACGAGAAGCACTTCCTGGTCGACGGCTCGCCGGTCGCGGGCGGCCTCTTCGACTTCGGCCTCTACGTGTTCCACAACGCCCACCGCCGGCGCCGCCAGGGCCTGGGGACCTACTTCTACCTCCCCAAGCTGGAGTCCTACCTGGAAGCCGAGTTCTGGAACCAGGTGATGACGCACGCCGAGACCCGCCTCGGCCTGGAGACCGGTACTCTGCGCGCGACCGTCCTGATCGAGACCATCTGGGCTGCTTTCCAGATGGACGAGATCCTCTACGCGCTGCGCGACCACTCGATCGGGCTCAACGCCGGACGCTGGGACTACATCTTCAGCTTCATCAAGACGTTCCGCACCCGTCCCGACATGCTCCTGCCCGACCGAGCCCAGGTGACCATGACCGTCCCCTTCATGCGCGCCTACACCGAGCTGCTGGTCAAGACCTGCCACCGCCGGGGCACGTTCGCGATGGGGGGCATGGCCGCCTTCATCCCGTCCCGCCGCGACCCCGAGGTCAACCGGGTCGCGCTGGAGCAGGTGAAGGCGGACAAGGTGCGGGAAGCAGGGGACGGCTTCGACGGCACCTGGGTCGCCCATCCGGACCTGGTGGCGACCGCGATGGAAGCGTTCGATGCCGTGCTCGGCGAGCGGCCCAACCAGATCGGCCGCCGGCGCGACGAGGTCCACTCCACCGCCGCCCAGCTCACCAACCCCGAAGTCCCGGGCGGCACCATTACCGAGGCCGGCCTGCGCACCAACATTTCGGTCGGCATTCAGTACGTGGAGAGCTGGCTGCGGGGCAACGGTGCGGCCGCCATCAACAACCTGATGGAGGACGCCGCCACCGCCGAGATCTCGCGCAGCCAGATCTGGCAGTGGGTGCACCACGAGGCCACACTCGACGATGGCCGTCCGGTCACGCAGGAGCTGGTGCGGGCGCTCGAGGATGAGGAGCTGGCCAGGCTTCACGATCGCTATGGGGAGGAGGTCTGGGCTCAGGCCCGCTTCGACGACGCTCGCACCGTCTTCGATGAGGTGGCCCTGGCCGACGAGTTCGTCCCCTTCCTCACCATCCCGGCCTACCGTTTCCTGGATTGAGGCCGCGCGCGCTCCGGGACACCATCGACCCCGGCTGGGCGGAGGCGCTGGCACCGGTCGCGGACCGGGTGGCCGCGATGGGCGACTTTCTACGCGAGGAGGTGCGTGCGGGGCGTGCCTTCCTTCCCGCGCCTCAGAACGTCCTCCGCGCGTTCCAGCAGCCCTTCCAGGAGGTGCGGGTTCTGATCGTGGGCCAGGACCCCTACCCGACACCGGGACACCCGGTCGGCCTCGCCTTTTCGGTGGCTCCCGATGTGTCGCCCCTGCCGCGGAGCCTGGTCAACATCTTTCGCGAATACCAGGACGACCTGCGCCACCCACCGCCGCGCAACGGCGATCTGACGCCGTGGACCCGGCGGGGCGTGCTGCTGCTCAACCGGGCCCTCACCGTCCGGCCCGGGGCGCCCGCCTCACACCGGGGCCGGGGCTGGGAGGAGGTGACGGCACAGGCAATCCGGGCCTTGGCACTCCGTCAGTCGCCCCTGGTCGCGATCCTCTGGGGCCGGGACGCGCGCGAGGCGAGCACGCTGTTGGGGTCGGGAATTCCCCGCATTGAGTCGGCGCATCCGAGCCCGATGTCGGCCGCCGCCGGCTTCTTCGGTTCCCGCCCGTTCAGCCGCGCCAACCGGCTGCTCGAGGAACAGGGAGCGCCGCCCGTGGACTGGCTGCTGTAGGCACCAGACCGTCCGCAGTGTGGCCTCACCCAGCCCGTTTTAACGCCAACGTGCGGACACTCTGCCGCTAAGACCGAAGCAGGGGCTAGCGGTGGTGCTGCGGCGGCTTGCCGGGCAGGCGCCGCCACTGCCGCGGACCGACCCCGGTCGCGGGGTTGCCGGGCACGAACGGCACCACGGATTCCTCGACCAGGCACAGGTCCTTGCGGACCACGCTCCGCTCGCCGTCCGCATGCTCCACGACGACCGTGCGTTCGAGCACCGCGCGGATGTGGACATTCTCTCCGTTGACCAGGCCATCGAATCCGCCACCGACCTCATGGTCAGCCGGTGGTGTGATGCTAGCCAGCGGAACCAGATCCGCGGTGCTGCTCATTCGGAACCTCCCTAGGCCGTTGATTCGGCATGTGACCCCCACCCCTGCGAGGCCAACTCACTGAGCGTACCAGGACGTTTTTCGGGCGGTTGGGAGAATCCGACAGTTGTGCATAAACGAACGGCGCCCGGCCCTCAGGGGCCGGGCGCCGAGCGTCGCTGAGCCCCGTTTCAGGGCTAGCGACGTCAGGCCGCGTTGTGCTGCGGCGAGCGGGTCCGGTTGCGCCGCGCCGCCTCGCGGCCGCGCTTTGCCGCCGCCCGGGCGGCGATCGCGCCGTACCGGATGTCGTCCGGATTGACCAGGCAGTCGCGCCGATTGACCAACGCCTTCGGCTCCCCCGGAGACGGTTCGATCACCGCCGTGCGGGACAGGACGGCGGTCACCCAGACCATCCGCCCGGCGACCTCCGCGGGAAAGTCGGGGAGGATCTCGACCTCCTCCTCCTCGGGCAGGACACGGTCGAGCGTCACCAGTCGCTGTCGATCCTTCTCGGCCATTTCTTTCATCATCACTATAACATTTGGCACCATCGCGGCCATCGGGGAAGGTGGCGTGCCAACCGCCGCCAATCCCTCACCATCAGATTTCTACCCACAACAGGGTTGAACTATTCCTCGATGTCTGGTACAAGCACCGCCGCGCGGTCCTAGTAGTACAACGCATTCGAGCCTGAAAGTGCTCGATTGAATTGTCCCAAGCCCGCAACCTGGGGCCCGTTGTACTCAGACGATCGGCAGTTCGCGTGGGATCGGTTCCGGTTCCGGCGGAGGCTCGGGCAACTCGCACAGGTCGGTTGAGGTGCCCCACACCAGCTCCATCCCGAGCGTGCCGGCCACCAGGTAAGCCAGGTCCCGCCCCGCCGCCACCCGGTCCAGGCGCCGGCCGGTCAGGGCCTCGACCGAGGTGGCCCGCCGGCCCGCCAGCCCGCAGGGGATGATCCCCGTATTGAAGATCGAGAGGTCGGTGGTCAGGTTGAGGGCCAGGCCATGGCTGGTGATGCCACGGGTCGCCTTGACGCCGATCGCCGCCACCTTCTCGGTCGTCGATCCACCGGGCTTCAGGGCCCAGACGCCGATCATGCCGTCCTCGGAAGCCCGGCCGGCGATCCCCCACCGGACCAGAAGCTCGACCAGCGCCGTCTCCAACCCGTGCACGTAGCGAAGGATGTCGCTGCCCAGCCGCGCCAGGTCCACCATCCCGTAGGCCACCAGCTGACCCGGACCGTGGTAGGTGGCGTCCCCACCCCGGTCGATCCAGACCACCTCGACGCCGTGGCGAGCGCACTCCTCGGGTGTCCAGATCAGGTTGCGCGGGTCGCTCCTCCGTCCCATCGTGAAGACGTGCGCGTGTTCGAGCAGGAGCAGCGTGTCCGGCTGCCGGCGCTGCTCGACGGCCAGCGCCAGCGACCGCTGCAGTGCCCAGGCCTCCCGATAGGGGACCTCCCCCAACTCATAGGCGCGCAGCTCCAGCCGGCTCACGGCGCCCACCCGTCGAGGCACCAGCGGTCTCCGCCGGCCGCCTTCGCCGCGTAGAGGGCACGGTCGGCGCGATGACAGAGCGATCGCGGCTGCTCGCCGGGCCGCCACATCGCGACCCCGACGCTGGCGTGGACCAGAATGGATTCAGGGTCGAGCGGGAGCGGCTGCCCCATCACCGCCACCAGGCGCTGCGCCACTCCCCCCGCGCGAAGGCCGCCAGGGTCCGTGGCCACGACGGCCGCGAACTCGTCGCCGCCCCACCGCGTCAGCGGATCGCCGCGGCGCAGCGCCCCTCGCAGCCGTTGGGCGACCGCGCTCAGGACTCGATCGCCGGTGGCGTGGCCGAGCCGGTCATTGATCGCTTTGAAGTCGTCCAGGTCCACCATCAGCAGGCTGAGGGCGGAGTCCTGCTCAGGCGGAGACGTGAACGCCCGCTCCAGCAGCCGGTCGAACGAGCGGCGGGACGAAAGCCCGGTGAGCGGATCGTGGTCCACCTCCCAGGCCAGGGCCTCCTCCCGGCGCCGGCGATCGGTGACGTCGAGGCACGCGCCGATCACGCCTCCGCTCTCGGTACCCAGCCGGCGCTCCTCGATCCAGCGGCCGCCGAGGCGGAACCACTCTGAGCCCTCGCGCCGCTGCCGGTCCTCCGTCAACGCGCGATAGGCGGCCATGGTGGCGGGCCGGGTGCCGAGCCACCCGGCCAGACGATCGTCGACCCACAGCCGGTCGGCCTCCGGCTGCCACTGCCAGTAGCCGACGCCGGCCGCTTCCAGCACCTGCTGCAGCCGGATGTCCGTCGGCTGGGCTGAGATGTTCATGCCGTCGCCTGGCGCGGGCTACCCGGCCGCCGCCGCCCGCTGCGCGGCGCGCCGTTCCCACTCACGCCGGCGGCGCGTCGGGATCTGCTCGTCGGCGTGATAGGAAGACCGGACCAAAGCTCCCGACTCCACGTGCTCGAAGCCCACCTCCAGGGCCGCCTCTTTCAGCTCTTCGAACTCGTGTGGCTCGTAGTAACGCTCGACCGGCGCGTGTTTCGGTGTGGGGCGAAGGTACTGCCCGACCGTGAGGACATCGATCTCGTGCTTACGCATGTCGCGGAAAACCTGAAGGAGCTCGTCTGTTGTCTCGCCCAGGCCGACCATGAGGCCGGACTTGGTCACCAGGTCTGGGTCCAGCCGTTTCACCTCTCGGAGCAGACCCAGGCTCCGCTCGTACACGGCCCGGGGGCGGATCCGGCCGTAGAGGCGGGGCACGGTCTCGGTGTTGTGGTTGAAGATGTCGGGAGCCGCCGCGACGACGTTCGCGATCGCCGCCCGGTCCCCCTGGAAGTCCGGCGTCAGCACCTCGACGGAGGTGCCCGGCGATTGGCGACGGATGGCCCGGATGGTGCGGGCGAAGATTCCCGCCCCTCCGTCGCGCAGGTCATCGCGGTCGACCGAGGTAATGACGGCGTGACGGAGGCCCAGCTGCGCCACCGATTGCGCGACCCGGAGCGGCTCCCCGAGGTCGAGCTCGACCGGGCGCCCGGAGGTGACGGCACAGAACCGGCAGGCCCGGGTGCAGACGTCGCCCAGAATCATGAAGGTGGCGGTGCGCCGGTTCCAGCAGTCGTAGATGTTCGGGCACCGGGCCTCCTCGCACACGGTGTGGAGATGCTGATCGCGGACCAGGCGCTCCAGCTGCTGGAACTCCTCCCCACGGTGCGCGCGGACCTTGATCCACCCCGGGACGTGGCGCCTGACTCCGATCGTCTCCGTCATCCCAGCTGCCTCAGAGCCTGATGTCCGCCGGCGTCCACCGCTCGAGGCGGGCCTTCATATCGTTCATGAAGTCGCCGGCCGCGCCGCCGTCGATGACCCGGTGGTCGAAGGTGAGACACAGGTTCATCAGGTGGCGGACGGCGATCGCGTCACCTTCCACCACCACCGGCCGCTTCACGATCGCCTCGGTGGTGAGGATGCCGGTCTGCGGCATGTTCAGGATGGGTCGCGAGAGGACCGAACCGTTGGCCCCGGTGTTGTTGAGGGTGAAGGTGCCGTCGCGCACCTCCTCCGGGCGCAGCTTCTTGCTTCGAGCGCGGGTGGCGAAGTCGGCGATGGCGAGCGCCAGGTCGGTCATCCCGAGCCGGTCGGCATCGCGGATCACGGGGACGATGAGGCCGCCCTCCATGGCGACCGCGATCCCCAGGTTCAGGTAGCGCTTGACCAGGATGCCCTCGTCGGTCCACTCCGCGTTGAGCAGGCGGTTCTGCTCCAGCGAGCCGGCGAGCGCCTGGATCACGAACGGCAGATAGGTGAGGGACACGCCGTGGCGCTCCCGGAAGGAGGCGCGCTGCGTCTCGCGGTAGCGCACGATCGGCGTCATGTCGACCTCGACCATGGTCCAGGCCTGGGGCGCGGTCACCACCGAATGGACCATCCGCTCGGCGATCGAGCGGCGCATCGCATTGTGACGGATCAGCTCCTCTCGCTCGCCCGGCTCCCGCGCGGGCGCCGGCTCCCGCTCCGGGGCGCGGGCCGTCTGCGGTGCCCGGGAGGCAGTGCCGGCGCCGGACGCGATCACCGCCAGCACGTCATCGCGGGTGACACGTCCGTTGTGGCCGCTGCCGGCGATCCGGGTCAGGTCGAGGTCGTGCTCCTCCGCCAACCGGCGCACGGCGGGGCTCCAGCGAGGCCGGGGACCGTCGGCGCCCGCCGGCGCCTCCGCGACGCCCGCCTCGCCCTCCTTGGCCGCCGGAGCCGGGGCCGCCTCCGCAGCCGGCGTGGACTCGGCGCCAGCGGACGCGCCCATGGGTACCGGCTCCGGCTCCGCGGGTACGTTCGCGCCCTCCACCTCGATCTGCGCGATGGTGGCCCCGATCGGGACCGTTGTCCCCTCCTGGATGTCGATCCGGCGCAGCGTGCCCTCCAACGGCGAGGGGACCTCGGCGTTGACCTTGTCGGTGACGACCTCGACCAGGGGTTCGTCCCGACGGACGTAGTCGCCTTCGTGCTTGAGCCATCGATCGACCGTGCCCTCGGTCACCGACTCCCCGAGCTGCGGCATCTTGACCGGGGTCACACCCATGCCGGGCAACCTCCACCTGGTACGCGATGACTGGTTGGAGGCGACGGCGAGAATCGAACTCGCGATCGGGATTTTGCAGACCCCTGCCTTACCACTTGGCTACGTCGCCCATTCCGCCTGATACTAGTAGGTCCAGGAAATGCCTCCCTCGCCGGACCAACTGAGAGAGGCCTTCTCCCGTCACGCTGCCGCGGTCTCGGTGGTCGCGTCGGCCGACGCGGGAGTGTACCGCGGTCTGACCGCCACCAGTCTGGTCACGGTGTCCCTCGATCCACCTCTGCTGCTGGTCAGCGTGGACGCCCTCACCGCCACCTCCGACATGATCGAGGCCTCGGGCGGGTTCTCGGTTTCGCTGCTGGGCCGGGAGCAGGAGTTCCTCGCCGAGCGTTTCGCGGGCACCGCCCCGCCGGCGCCGCCGCGGTGGGACCAGATCCCGCATGTGCTGACCAGCGGAGGCCGCCCCGTGTTGCGCGGCGCGCTGGCCTGGTTCGACTGCGCGCGCGAGGACCGGTACGAGGTGGCCGATCACCTGTTGTTCTTGGGCCGGGTGCTGGAAGTCGGGGTGGGCTCTGGTGATCCGCTGGTGTGGTGGGGGCGGCAGGCATGGACGATCGCGTAGTCACCGGACGCCTCGGGCGCGGTCGCCAGGTGGCCCTTGCCGGCGGCTGGTTCGGCATGAACTTCCACTGGCTCCCGATCTCCTTCGTCCTGCTCCAGGCTCAGGTGGCGGCGCTGGTGCCGAGAGCCCACGTCGGGATCGGGATCGGCGTGGTGGCAGCTTCGGGGGGCGTGCTCGCGGTGGTGGTGCCGCCGGCGGTGGGGACGCTGTCCGACCGCTTGACCACCCGCTTTGGGAGACGCCGCCCGATCATCGCGCTCGGCCTGTTGGGCAACCTGGTCGGGCTCCTGATCATGGGCACGGCCTCCACCTACGCCGCCCTGCTGATCGGGTACCTGGTCATCCAACTCTTCAACGGGGCCGCCACCGCCGCCTACGCGGGCCTGATCCCGGATGTGGTCCCCGAGAGTGAGGTCGGCGGCGCCTCAGGGCTGCTGGGGGCCGGGTACAACCTGGGAGGGATCCTGGGCGTGGTGGTCACCTTCCTTTTCTCTCTGACCGGCCACGTGTCCCTCGCCTACCTCGTGATCGCTCCCGTCATCGTCCTCAGCTTCCTGCCCGTGATCTGGGCCGCCCGGGGGGAGGGTCTGGTGCCGCGGGCGCCACGCCGGCGCCGCACCGTGTCCGAGTTCCTGGCCCCGCTCTGGTCGGGAAGCTTCGCCTGGGTGCTGCTGGCGCGGTTCGCGATGACCGCGGGCGTGGCGGTGGTGTCCTTCTTCCTCTCACCCTTCTTCTCGACCGTCCTCCACATCCCCAACGCCAGCACCTTCACCTCCCTGTGGCTGCTGGTCGTCTTCTTCTGTGGGGCCCCCTTCGGCTACTTCGGTGGGACGGTCTCGGATCGCCTGGGCCGTAAGGTCTTCGTGTACGCATCCAGCACGGTGCAGGTGCTGGTGGGCGCCTATGTGGTCTTGTTCCTGCCCTCGTCGGTCCCCTTGGTGCTGGTGCTGGGCGGCCTGTTCGGCGTCGGCTACGGGCTCTACTACGCGGTCGACTGGGCCCTGGCGGTGGACACACTCCCCGACGCCGCCAACGCCGGCAAAGACATGGGCCTCTTCCATGCGTCCTTCACGCTTCCCCAGACGATCGTGCCGCTGATCGGGGGCGCCCTCATCGACGGCCTGGGAGGCGGGGCCCGCGGCTATCGCGGGATCTTCGTGATCGCGATCATCTGTTTCGTGCTCGGCACCGTGCTCGTCCGCCAGGTGAAGCTCCCGCCGCACCCCCGCTGAGACGGCGACGTTATGCTCAGCGGCCGGTACCGGAGCCGGCCGGGAGCGCCCATCGCCCGTCACCTGGAGGCAGCGCCCCGGGGACCATGGAGTGAAGCATGTCCGAGATCAGGAAAGTGGCCGTCATCGGCGCCGGCACGATGGGCTCGCAGATCGCGCTGCAGACCGCGTACAGCGGCCGTTACCAGGTGTCGGTGGTCGACTCTTTGCCCGAGCAGCTGGAGCGGGCCGACCGGCAGAACCGGCGTCTGGTCGCTCGTGCGGTCGAGCGTGGCCGTCGCACCGAGGACGCCGGGGAGGCGGCGCTGCGCGCGATCACCTACGCGTCCGACCTGGCCGCCACGGTGGGGGACGCCGATCTCATCATCGAGGCGGTGCCCGAGGACCTGGAGATCAAGCTCGCGGTCTGGAAGCAGCTGGCGTCCGCGGCCAAGTCCGACGCCATCCTCGCCTCCAACTCGTCCACCATCGCCATCTCCCGCCTGGCCGACGCTTCGGGCCACCCCGAGCAGTGCTGCAACCTGCACTTCTTCCACCCGGTCACCGTGATGGAGCTCTGTGAGGTGGTGCGCGGCCCCCTGACCAGCGACACCACCATCGAGGCCGCGGTGGGGTTTGTGGAGAGCATCGGCCGGGTCCCGGTCGTGCTCAAGAAGGAGGTCCACGGGTTCATCGCCAACCGGATCCTGTTCGCCGCTTCCGAGGAGGCCCTGCACCTGCTCGAGGGCGGGTTCGCGAGCGCGAAGGACATCGACACCGCGGTCAAGAAGGGACTCAACTGGCCGATGGGACCCTTCGAACTGCTTGACTTCTCCGGCCTTGACATCTTCGTGGGCGCCATGGAGGACCGGGCGCGCGCGGAGGGCGGCCCGGGTGCCCCCCAGCTCCTGAAGGGCATGGTGGCGAGAGGCGAGCTCGGCCGGAAGACCGGCAAGGGCTTCTACGACTACGCCGAGAAGACGTAGGGTTCGGACCGCGGCGGGCGAAGTCATGCGGGTGTGGCGGAACTGGCAGACGCAGGGGTCTTAAAAACCCCGGCTCCGGCGTGTGGGTTCGAGTCCCACCACCCGCACCTCTGGTGTGCTGACCGGCGGAGGTGCTGGGGGGCCGCCGGGTAGACTGGCGCCCATGTTTCGCGCCGACGAGGAGCCGGAAGAGCCGGAAATCGAGCCTCAGTCACCCTCCACCCCGGCCACGCAAGCGCTGGTGGTGGCCCCGGCGGCAACGCAGGGAGTGGCCTTCGACTACCGGACCGAGGTCCTGACGGCGGCGCAGATGCTTGACGGCAAGACGCTTCCCGACAAGCTGGCCCAGGAATCCTCCGACGGCTGGGACCTGGTTGATCTCCTGCAGGCGCAGGACAAGCACGTCATCCTCCTCCGCAAGCCGAAAAAGCCAGACCGCGGAGAGCGTCGGGTCGGGTTCTTCACCCGCTAGCCGTCCCTTGCGAGTCACGCTGGTCGGCATCGGCCCTGGCAACGCCCAGCTGGTGACGCTCCAGGCTCAGGACGTTCTCTCCCGCGCCGACGTCGTCCGCTATCACGATGGCTGCGACGAGGCGATCCTGGCGCACGTTCCCCGCACCGCCGACGTCGACCGCTTCGGCAGCGCCCAAGAGGTGATCGCGCGGGCGCGCGAGGAGCAGCACGTCGTGGTCCTCTACCGAGGCGACCCGTACGCGTTCGGTGATGGTGCCGGGCTGGCGGAGCACGTGGTGGCGGCCGGTGGGGAATTGGACGTGGTGCCGGGGGTGCTGGTGGAGACGGCCGCGGCTGCGACCGCGGGCATCCCGCTCACCCTGGAGCGCCGATCGGCATCGATCGGCATCGGTGCCACCGCCGCGGGCGACACGCGCGTCCTCCGCCTCGCCGACGGATGGTGGGAGGCGGGAGTCGACCTGCTCCGGCGCTCCGGCGTCGCGTCCAGCGCACCCGCGGCGCTGCTCAGTGAGCCGGGCGAGGCGACGCAGGACCGCGTCTCCGCCCCGCTCGGCGAGGTGCTCGAAAGCGCCCGCGCCCGGGGTCTGCGCGGCGAGGCGGTGCTCGTCGTGGGAGCTGGCGTAGAGCTCGCCGACCGGCTCGACGTGTCCCAACGGCGGCCACTCCACGGCGTTCGCGTCCTCATCACCCGCGCCCGCCACCAGGCGGGGGATTTCCGTCGCGAGCTGGTCAGGCTCGGCGCCTCGGTGATCGAGATCCCGACCATCGAGATCGAGCCCCTGATCGACTCTGCTCAGTGCCAGGCCGCCCTCGCGCAGCTCCCGCAGACCCGCCTTATCGTGTTCGCGAGCGCCAATGCCGTAGACCTGTTTTTCCGGCTCCTCCTGGAGGGCGAGCGCGACGCCCGCGCCCTGGCCCGCTGCCGCGTGGGCGCCGTCGGCCCCGAGACCGCACGCACCCTGGAAAGCCATGGGCTGCGGCCGGACCTGGTCGCGGGCGAGTACACGGCGGAGGGGCTGGCCGATGCGCTGGAGGGGTGGGACATCGGCGGCTGGCGGGTGCTGGTGCCGCGCGCGAAGATGGCACGGGACGCACTCCCCCAGCTGCTCGCGCGGCGTGGCGCCGAGGTCGAGTTTCTCCCCGTCTACCGCACCGTGTCGCCACCGGGCATGGAGGAGAAGCTGCAGGCGCTCTTCTGCGGACGCGGAGTCGACATCGTCACCTTCACCGCCTCCTCCACCGTCGCCCACTTCGTGCGCGCCTTCACCGAGGGGCAGCTGGGAGCGCTTCAGCAGCGCACCAGCATAGCCTGCATCGGACCGGTCACGGCGGACACCGCCCGGCGACTTGGACTGCAGGTGGCGATCACCGCGCGCGACTACACTACCCACGGCTTGGTCCAGGCGATCGTCGAGGCGCGGGCCACCTAGCTCCTATGCCCCCCAGAAGACGAACCCGGCAGCAGGCCGGCCGCACCGGTCCGGAGCCCTTCGGACCACCGCTCTCCACGCGCTCCACGATCATCATCACGGCCCTCTGCGTGATCGTGGTGCTGGCCGTCGGCGTGACCATCCAGCTGACCACGGCGGTCCGTCCCACCGGCGCCTTCGCGGCCTGCCGCACGCAGCCGGAGTTGGCCCCCGGGTTCTTCGCCGGAGCGCCCCGGATGTGCATCAGCCCGACCCAGGATCTTGACGCCACCATCGCCACCACCGGCGGCGACCTGACGGTCCTGCTTCAGACCTCGCGGGCACCCCAGACGGTCAACAACTTCGTCGTGCTCGCACTCAACGGCTACTACGACGGCCGGAGCTTCGAGAGCTCGTCCGGCTGGTACATCGCGGCCGGCGACACGCGCGACTTCGGCTATACGTTGTCTCGCGCGCCCATCCCGAGAAACGAAAAGTGGAGCCCAGGCTCCCTGGGCATGGCGCGCCTGCCCGACGGGCGCATCTCCGGGTCTCAGTTCTTCATCACCCGCAGCGCCTGGCAGGGCGGGAATCCGCCGGTCTCGTACAACCAGTTCGGGATCGTGCTCAAGAACTTCTCGGCGGTCACGAGCCTCAGCGACTCCAACCAGATCCTGCGCATCACGGTGACCAAAGGTTGACCTGGCAGCGCCCCGAGGGCCGCCCACGCTCGATTCTTGCGCCACGCGAAGGGGTAGCCTATGGTGGGTGTGGCAGATGGGAGGTGGCTCCAGGGTCTGCCGACCGGAATTTGCGCTTAACGAGGTAATTGACTATGCCGTTTGCCGGACTTCACTGGGAGTACCTGCTGATCATCCTGGCCATCATCCTGATCATCTTTGGCCCGAGCAAGCTCCCGCAACTCGGGGGCGCCATCGGCAAGACCATGCGCGAGTTCCGCAAGGAAACCTCGAGCGTGCCCGACGAAGTCAAGACCACGATCGACAAGCCCGAGGATGAGAAGACGACGGTCGTCGTGGCCACCGACAAGAGCGGAAAGTAAGGCCCGGACCAACCCCTCGTAGCGGTGCCGCAACTCGCGCGCCCGGGGACCGGACCGTGAGTTCGTGCGCATGGGACTTCTGACGCGGGACCGACCTGCCCGGACGGTCGACGACTCGGAGATGTCGATCGTCGAGCATCTCGCGGCGCTGCGCCGGGCGATGACCATCTCGGCCATAGCCTGGGTGCTGGCCGGTATCGCTTGCTGGTTCGTCAGCGTGCCGTTCCTCCGGTTCATCGTGCAGCGCGGCGGATTCCAGCACGCGCTCGTCTACTTCAGCCCCGCCGGCGGCGTCATGCTCCGCCTCCAGGTCTCGCTGTTCCTGGGAACCCTGGTGGCCTCTCCCATCATCATGTGGCAGGTCTGGTGGTTCGTCGCCCCCGGGCTGCACCTGCACGAGCGGCGGATCGCGCTGCCGCTCATCTTCGCGACCAGCATCTTCTTCCTGATGGGGGTCTCGGTCGCCTTCTACTCGCTGCCGCTCTTCCTCACCATCCTGCAGAGCTTCGCCGGCCCGACCAACGTCATTCAGTACCTCCCCAACGGGTCGGATCTCCTCTCCTTCCTGCTCTGGATCAGCATCGCCTTCGGCCTGGTCTTCGAGCTCCCCGTGGTGCTCTATGTGCTGGGGCTGCTTCATATCATCTCCAGCGGCTGGCTCTGGCGTAAGCGCGTGTGGTGGATCGTGGGGCTTTTGCTGGTGGCCAACTTCATGACCCCCGGGGTCGACCCCATCACCCCGCTGATCGTCGCGGTTCCGCTCCTGATCTTCTATTTCGGCGCCATGCTCGTGCTCAAGCTTTCGGGGCGGTGAGCGAAGGCCGGCCCGACGGCCGGGCGCGCCCCGAGCAGCTGCGTCCGGTGACCATCGAACTGGGGGTCAACGCGCACGCAGAGGGCTCCTGTCTGATCTCCTGCGGCATGACGCGAGTCTGGGTGACGGCGAGTGTCGAGGAGCGGGTGCCCTTCCACCGCCGGGGCACCGGACAGGGCTGGGTCACCGCGGAGTATTCGATGCTGCCCCGGGCCACGCTCGACCGCGGACAGCGCGAGTCGATGGCGGGGCGAGTGGGGGGGCGGACGCAGGAGATCCAGCGCCTGATCGGGCGCGCCCTGCGGACGGTGGTGGACCTGAAGGCGCTCGGTGAGAGGACGATCACACTCGACTGCGACGTCCTCCAGGCCGACGGGGGCACCCGTTGCGCCTCGGTCACCGGGGCGTTCTGCGCGCTGCACCAGGCCGTGGGGAGGATGCGCGAGGCGCGCGTTCTGAAGCTCAATCCGTTGCGTCAGTACGTGGCCGCGGTCTCGGTCGGGATCGTCGACGGCCTGGCCGTGCTCGACCTGGACTACGCCGAGGATTCACGCGCTGAAACCGACATGAACTGCGTGGTGACGGACGACGGCCGCTTCATCGAGATTCAGGCGACCGCCGAACGTGAGCCGTTCGACGATCGACAGCTGGCCGCCATGCTGAATCTGGCGCGACGGGGCACCCGGGAGCTGATCGCGGCGCAGAAGCGCGCGATCGCCCAGCGGTGAATCACCCGGCGAAACTCCGCAGGCTCCGTTTCCTGGGGGCCCCGAGGTGAGTGGCCGGCGGCGGCTGGCCATCGCGACCGCAAATCCGGGCAAGCTGCGCGAGTTCGCGACCTTGCTCGACGGCGCAGGACTGGAGCTGGTGGCGTGCCCGGTGTCCGTCGACGAGAACGCCGACTCGTACGCCGGCAACGCGCGCCTTAAGGCCGAAGCGGCGGTGCGCGGATCGGGTCTCCCCGCGCTGGGTGACGACAGCGGGCTCGAGGTGGCGGCGCTGGACGGGTTTCCGGGCCTGCGCTCCGCACGTGTCGCCCCCACACAGCGGGAGCGGAACGCGATGCTCCTGGAGCGGCTGCGCGCGGAGCCCCGACCGTGGAAGGCCCGGTTCGTGTGCGTGCTCGCGCTGGCGCTGCCCGGCGATGGGGTCTCGACGCATGCCGGCACCGTCGAGGGCGAGGTGACCGAGCCCCGGGATCGTGGTCGCGGCTTCGGCTACGACCCCCTCTTCCTGCTTCCTGAGGTGGGGCTCACGTTCGGTGAGATGGAGGACGGCCTCAAACAGAGGCTGAGCCACCGGGCGCGGGCGATCACCGCCCTGCGTGAGAGCGGAGCCCTGGAGCGACTTTAGCTTTAGCGTTCGCCGCCGGCCGCGGCATCGCGACGCCGCAGCGAATCCCGCCGCAGCAGGGCCAGAGTGCGCGCGGAATCGTGCACGCGCATCCCGTGACGGCGGCGACGCTGCGCTCGATCCCGACGTTCAATCCGGCTTTGCTCGGCTCTGTTCATGGCGACCAACGCCTAAATGTACCCGGGAAAGGCGCGCCGGAAACGGCGGAGGGACGGCCGCCGGTGGGCTCGCCCCTCCGTTCCGGGCGGGCGTGGGCTCAGACCGGCTCCGGAGTCCTCGCGGGTGAGGGAGCGGCCGGCTCGGCACCGTCCGATGCCATCAGGCCCGGCGGCTGGGGCACCAGCTCGTAGGCCACGTCGCCATGCACCGCGACGTCCCCGATCTCCAGGTCGGGATCCGGGATCCGGAGCTTGACGAAGAGCCCGAGCACCTTGAGGATCGCGAACGTGGCGCAGCCGTCCCAGAGGAGGATGAAGACCAGCCCGATGACCTGCGCGACGAACTGCTTGGGGTTGCCGAAGAAGGCGCCGGCGACGCTGAAGGCCGCGGTCTTGCCGGACCCCGGGTAGACGATCACGTTGGGGTCGGCGAGGAGACCAACAAGGAGGCCGCCGACGGCACCCGCGATGAGGTGCGTGTGCATGACGCCCAGGGTGTCGTCGATGCGGGAGAAGGGCCGGACCTTGACCAGGTAGTTGAAGGTGAAGAAGGGGACCACTCCGGCCATCACGCCCACCACGAAGGCGCCGTAGCCATCCAGATAGCCGGCGCCGGGCGTGATCGCGACCAGCCCGGCGATCATCCCGTTGATCATGCCGCCGACGGTGGGCTTGCCCCTGATGAAGACGTCGAGGCACATCCAGACGATCATCGCCGTGGCGCACGCCAAGTTGGTATTCAGGACCGCAGCCGACGCGTCGGCACCGGCGAAGTAGGGGTCACCGCCGTTGAACCCGTTCCAGCCCAGCCAGAGCAGTCCGCCGCCGGTGATGGCGAGCATGAGGTTGCTGGGGCGGTTGTGCTCCCGGTCGACCTGGAGACGCGGACCGACCACCGCCGCGCCCACCACGCCCGAGATGCCGGCCGCGACATGGATCACATACCCGCCCGAGTAGTCCACCGCGCCCGCGCCGCCGATGCTTTGGAGCCAGGACGGAAACACCCCGATCCAGCCGCCGCCCCAGATGCTGAACGCGTTGACCGAGTACACGATGATGATCCAGAGCGGCGCGAAGAGCATCCAGGCCTTGAAGCTGAAGCGGCCGAGCAGGGATCCCGCCAGCAGGATGACCGTGATCGCGGCGAAGACGAACTGGAAATAGGCCACGGTGGACATCGGGAACCGGAGATCGGGGATGGCGCCGGACAGAAGTGGGATCTGCGCCTGGCCCTGGAGGCCATCCGGACCTAGGATGCTGCCGGGGATGCCGACGAAGTGCAGCCACCCGAACATGGGCGAGCCGAACGCCATCCGGTAGCTGAAAAACGTCCAGACGATCAGGGTGGCGCCGAACGCGTAGAGGACCATGAGCGAGGAGTTGACCGCCCACTTCCGCTTCATCAGGCCCGCGTAGAGGATCGCCAGACCGGGCACGCTCATCAGCCCCACCAACGTCGCAGCGGTCAGCTGCCAGGCGGTGTCACCGGAATCGAGCCAGCTGGGTGACGGCGTCAGGGCCAGAAATAGCACTCGGGTGGTCTCCAATTGGTTTGAGCCGCGGCGCCGGGAGCCGGGCCCGGAAGTGGTTGGGCAGCAGCCTACTGAGGGGTGCGCCGCTTGAAGTCGTGTCTTCCATCCGAAGCCGTCCCGCTTGGGATGGGTGAAGCAACCAGGGAGTGGGCGGCGGGTCAGCCATGGCCAACGCCCACGGTCGCGCTCGCCCGGCGCGGGAGCGAGTTCAGCGGGGGAAGACGGGCCCGTGCCACGAGCTGGTTCGCCTCGGTCACCGCATCCTCGATCGCGACGAGCTCCACCCGGTTCTGCCAGGAGCACCGGGAAAAGGTCCTGTTAATGTCCGGAACATACGTTTGCCATCTGGTAGAATTGGCGCATGCTGGCGGAGGTTCCGGAGAGCACCGAGAAGGTCTGGCTGGGGTCTGACGACGAGGACCTGAAGCGGCTTCTCCGCGATCTCCAGCAGGTCGACCTCCCCGAGCAGCCGCTGAAGGCTTGGGGGCGGCTCCAGCTCCTCCACCGGATCAAGAACTGCATCAACGCGATCGAGCTCGACCACATCAAGGTTTTGAAGCGGATCGAGAAGGGCGATCCCTACGGCGTCGCCAACGCCGCCGACTGGCTCGCCCAGTCCATGCACATGCGGCCGAATGCCGCCTACGCCAAGGTCTGCACCGCCTGCGAGCTGGAGGAGTTCCCGGCTCTGGACCAGGCGGTGCACGCCGGCGAGGTCTCGCCCGAGGCCACCACCGTCATCCTCCAGACCCTGCGCCGGGTGCGCCGTCACCTCAGCGATGAGGACGCGGTCGGCGTGGAGTCGGAGATGCTGCTGGCGGCCCGGGAGATGGATCACGCCCAGCTCCGAGCCCATGGCTCCAAGCTCTTCCACCTCCTCGACCGGCAGGCACATAACGAAGTGCTGCGGGAGGAGCGGGAGCGACGCTTCTTCGACCTCAAGCGCCGCGTCGACGGCTGGTTCACCTGCAGCGGCGAGCTGGACCCGGAGGGTGGCACCTTCCTCCAGACCGCGCTCCGTGCGATCGCCGCCGAGGACAAGTGCACCCTGCCCTCGGACGACGGCCGCACTCCCGGCCAGGCCCGTGCCGACGCGCTGGCGGAGCTGGCTGAGCACCGCTTGGCGTGCGGCGACCTGCCTGAGCACGGGCAGGAGAAGCCGCACCTGACGATCGTCGCCAGCGCCGAGACGCTGCGCGGCGAGGAAGGGCTCACCGGCACCTCAGATCGACTGGGGGACGCCGGTCTCCGGAGAGACAGCAAAGCGCATCGCCTGCGACGCGATCGCCCGCATCGCGATGGTCGGGGACCGCGGCGACGGGGTGATCGACGTGCTGCACATGGGGCGTGGCTTCCGCACCACCACGGTGGCGCAGCGCAAGGCCCTGGACCTGCAGGACGGCGGTTGCATTTGGTGCGGCCGGCACCCGAAGGATTGCAGGCCTCATCACTGGGACGCCTGGAGCCAGGGCGGCCCGACCGACCATGAGAATCTCGGGTTGGTCTGCCCGAGGCACCACTTTGCGCTCCACGAGGGCGGCTACCGGACCGCCGAGGTGACGCCGGACCGGGTGGTCATCCTGCGCCCGGACGGCAATGAGTGGGCCACGGTGCCCGCGCCATCGCTGGCGCCGGATCCGCATCCGGGACGCTACCGCTTCGAACGCCGACTGGCGGCATCAAGGATCCGGTCCCTGACTGTGTTCGCCCTCATCGAGCTCGGCTTCGCCATCAAGGACTGGTGCAGCTGCCTCTCCCGGCTACCCCTCGTGCTCCGCCTTGGGCTCCTCGCGACGGCGCCCGAGCCGGCCTCGCGGGAAGCCTCAATCTGTCTGATCGAGTCGGCCGGAATGCCGTCAGTTCAGGTTGAGCTCCACCGTGCCACGGAAGGTGCAGCAGACCCGGTTTTGGCGGGGGTGCTACCCAGCTGGTGACCAGGTACGATGGCAGCGCTCATGACCGCCCACGGCACCCTGAAGGTAAGAGATTCACCAGGTGGCCTGGGCTGCCGCCCAAAACGTTTCTGTCAACGGTGCGCAGCGTAAGTTCAAAAGTCGAGGAGTAGCGCAGCCCGGCAGCGCACCTGGTTTGGGACCAGGGGGCCGCGGGTTCAAATCCCGCCTCCTCGACCATTTAGTTCGTTCTGGGGCGACGTCGGGCTCGTGGGAACGGGATGCCGTTCCGGGAACTGCTGTTGGATTCAACGATCAACCGGGATACCAGTGGGAACGGGATGCCGGTTCCGGGAACTGCTGTTGGAGTTCAACGATCAAGCCGGGATACCAGGGACAGGCCACCCGACCCGTAGATCCTAGCGGGGCCAACCGGATAAGCACTTCGCGCGAATGGCCGGCCGGATGCTCTGGCAGGCGAGGCCCTGGTTCAAGCGAGCAGGAGTTTTTGCCAGCTCGTGGCCAGCCAGGCCTCAAAGCGGCCGGTCTCCCAGCCACGGTCGCGCACCATGAGCAGGAAGAACTCCGGTGAGTTGGTGGCCCAGATGACGTCGGCGGCCTCATCGATTCCCACTGCGAGGCAGCCGGTGGCGGCGAGGTCTGCGGCGAGGAGGCGCATGTTGATTGCCCGCCGCTCTGCGATCTCTCTCCAAAGCCCCGCCAGCTGCTCGTCGGCGGCCGCGGCGTCGCGCACCAGCGCAACCAGCGGCGCCAGCCGGGCCTGGATGGCGGTGATCGCAGCGGCGTAGATCTCCAGCTTGCGTGCCGCCTTCGGCTCCGCCCGGATCTGCTGCACGTACTCCCTCTGCTCGGCCGGAACCGCCTCGTCCTGGCCCGAGATCGCCGCCTCCATCAGCTCACGAAACAGCGCCGGCTTCCGCCCCACGGAGGCGTAGACGGTGTCCAACGCCACGCCGGCGTGCTCGGCGATCGCGGGCATCGTCGTCGCGACGTAGCCGCGCTCCAAGAACAGCTCGCGGGCCGCGAGCAGGATCGAGTGCTGAGTTGCCACGGCGCCGGCCCGCCGACGGCTGGCGTCGTATCGCCGCGCCCGCTTGACAGCCGGTTTCACGGCTGCTAGTCTATCCTCAATTAATCCGAAGGATATTCGGATCAAAACCGAAACAGGAGATTGGCATGGAACAGGGCGATAGGAGTGGAAGTGAGCAGCAGGTCAACCTGGATGCATTTCGCCGGCTCATCGAGGAAGGTTTCGACCGTGGCGGCACCGCGGTTGTGGACGAGGTTTGCGCCGATGGCTACGTCGAGCATCAGGACGGCATGGAGCCCTCGGGCCGGGAGGGGTTGAAGGGCGCCATCCGCTTCCTCCGCGCCCTGGCTCCCGACCTGGAGGTGAAGGTGGAGGACACGATGGCCAGGGGCGACGAGGTCTGGGCGCGCCTCAAGGGCCGGGGCACCCACGGCGGCCACGTCCTGGGCGGTCCCACCGGACGGCCCTTCGAGATCACCATCATGGACGTCAGTCGCTTCCGTGACGGCAAGATCGTCGAGCACTGGGGAGTCGCCGACCGCTTTTCGCAACTGCAACAGATCGGCGTCATCCCAGGCGCCGGGCAGGCACGGAGGTCCCATGATGGCAATTGACACCACCAACGGTGACTCCGTCATCTTGCGGGAGGACGGCGCTGGGGATGTGATCTGGTCGATGGGCAATCGCTTCACTTTCCGGCTGCGGTCAGCCGAGACTGGCGGTGCCCTCAGCATGCTGGAGGTGGTGGCCCCGGTCGGCAGTGCGCCGCCGCTTCACACGCATCACCGGGAGGCCGAGGTGTTCGTCCTCTTGGCGGGCGACCTGATCTACCGCGCGGGCGATGAGACGTACCAGCTCAGCCCGGGCTCATCGATCTATCTGCCGCGGGGATTGCCCCATGCGTTCCGCGTCGTCGGGACCGAGCCGGCCAGGTTCCTCGCCTTGACCTTTCCCGGTGGGCTGGAGAACCTCTACGAGGAGATCGGACAGCCTGCGCGCGGACCTGGCTTGCCTGAACCGCCCAGCCAGCAAGAGATCGGCGCGTGGATTCAGACCGGTCGCCGATACGGCCTGGAGGTCAACGGCCCGCCATTGCCGGGTTGAGCGCCCACCCGGTACCGAGGATGCAGACGGTCAGCTGTGGAGTCGCAGCCACATCGCTTCGTGATCGCGACCTTTGACCAGGACCAGACTCGCTCGCTCCCGAGTGGGTAGGATGTTCTGGCGCAGGTTGGGGCTGATCGCCTGAGCATCGTTCAGGCTGGCAAAGCGGGTGAAGAACGAGCGAGGGTCCTGAAAGGCGAAGTCGGGAAGAGCCAGAAAACGCTGGGCGAACCAGTGCTTGATGGCCCGCTCGGCGACGACGCCGTCAGGCGGCGGAGGCTTCGCTAGGTCATGTGGATTGTTGGTGCGCCAGTACAGCTCGTTGGCTGTCTGCGCGAAGTCGGCCAACATCGTGGACACGTTCGTCTTGCCGACGATGATGGCTCCCGCCGCACGCAGTCTCTGCACCACCGCGGCATCCTCGGCAGCTGTCCAGTCCGCACGCTCCGGCAGACCCCAGGTCGTAGGGAGCCAGACGGTGTGGAAGGCCTCCTTGACGCTGATCGGCACCCGGGCAGCGCACCCAGCTCGGCGCCTGACGCACGCGCTCGATCGACTTGCCGCACTTCCTGGCGCGCTCGATCGGGTAGGTAGCCACGATCGCGTTCAGGTCGGCGTTCGCCGCGTTCAAGCCCCCGAGCACCGCGTCGACGAGTTCGAACGACGTGACCTCGCCCGCCCGACCGCCGCAGCAAGGTGAGCGCGAGGGCCACGGTGTAGAGGCCGTTGACTCCCCAAGAAGCGGCGCGCCACGCGCAGTCCGGCCGCGAACCCGATGACGAGAACGCCGAACAGGATGAAGTTCAGACGTTGCTGCCAGCAGGCGCCGCCGTCCATCAGCGCGCTGATCGTGTCACGCAGCGGTTCGTATCCCGGACGGACCTCGCCCTGGACCAGGAAGGCGCTCACGAATAGCACCGGCGCGACCACACCGCACGTGAGGAGCGCTCGCTGTGGGAACGGGACGCCGGAACGGGCCCACCGCGATACTCCGAATGGGACCCACCCCCGACGGTTCTTCACACTACGTCGTCGTCGTAAACGGGGAGGGGGTCTGGGGGAGGGGCCTAACAACCTGTGGGCTTGTGGAGAACGCCTGCGGGGTGCCTCAGGTACCGCTGTGAGCGGTTCACAGCGCGGGGGTGCCGCGGCCTTCTGAGGAGAACGGCAGAGGCTCCGGCTCCCCGTGGGCGGCTGGCACGCGAGGCGGCCCAGAGGATGCTCAGGGAGACGATGCGACCCCCACCCATGGCGTTCACTTTCGACGCCCAGGCTCACCCGATCACTCCTGGCCGAGCAGTTCGGGGACGGCGACCGGCTCGCCGCAGTGAGGGCATTCGCCGCCCAGGCCGAGCTTGCGCATGAAGGTGGAGCAGTCGGGGCAGCGCTGTTCGCCGACGGCCCGCTGTCCGCAGCGGTCCCACTCGTAGACGGTGAGCGGCTTGCGTGGCCGTCTGGCGGGGACGCTGAGCGACGGCGGTGCGGCCTGACGCCGTCGCCGGTAGGCGGCGACCCGGCAGGCGTCGGAGCAGTACTTCTGGCGTCCAGAGGGGGTGAAGGGGCGCTGGCAGAGAGGGCAGGCTACCGTAACGGCATCGTAACGCGACGGGGTGTTGGGTTCGACCCGGGGACTCATGACTTCGGGCCCCTTCCGGCCCGGCGCAGGCTCTGGCGGAGTCGCCAGGACTCGGTCCCGGTCTCGATGATGTGGGCTCCGAAGGTGAGGCGGTCGACCGCCGCCTTGCAGAGGCGGGCGTCAGCGAAGACGCGTGTCCACTCGCCGAAGGGCAGGTTGGTGGTGACGATGATGCTGGCCACCTCGTTGCGCTCGGCGAGGACCTGGAAGAGCAGCTCGGCACCCGTCTCCGAGGTCTGGACGTAGCCCAATTCGTCAAGCACCAGGAGCTCGATCCCGGCGTAGCGGCGGACGACGCGTGAGAGTTGGTGCTCGTCCTGGGCCTCCTGCAGCTCGTTGACCAGGGCGGCCACGGTGGTGAAGCGAACCCGGCGTCCCTGGTAGCAGGCGACGATGCCGAGGGCGGTCGCCAGATGGCTCTTGCCGGTGCCGCTGTCGCCGATCAGGACGACGTTCTCGCTGTGTTCGACGTACTCGCCTTTGGCCAGCTGATGCAGCTCGGCGGCGTTGACCGCCGACTCCTCGAACTGGAAGTCCTCCAGACGCTTGCGGTGAGGGAAGTGGGCATCGAGGAGCCGACGCTGGGCTCGCGCTCGGCGCGGGCGTCGAGTTCCAGCTCCAGCAGGTGTGCCAGGTAGTCGCGGTGCGGCGTGCCATCGGCGGCCGCCTGGTCGGCGAGCTCGGCAAAACGGGTGCCGACGGTGGGCAGACGGAGTTCTTTGGTCTGTGCGGCGACGAGTGCGTCAACCGCGCCGTGGAGCTGGTTCTTCATCCTTGTCCTCCCAGGAGTTGGTCGTAGGGATCGAGGCTCGGCGCCGGACGCTGGTAGGCGTCCAGCTCGCCGAGATCGAGCACCGTCAGGTGCCGCTCGCCTTCCATGGCGCGCCGGACCAGGACCGCGACCGCCCGGCCGTCGATGGCGCCGGCGGCCAGGGCACCGCCGACCGCCTGGTGGACGACCTCGGCCGGATAGCGGCGATGAAGCAGGAGCACGTCCACCATCTGACGGGCGGCGGCCGACTCGCCAAGGCGCTCTTTCAGCGTGTCGAAGAGGGTCGTGTAGGCCCCAGGCCAGCGTCCTGACTCCTGCGCCTGGCGCAGCGGCAGGCTGCGCAGGAAGGCCTGTGGCTTGTGCTTGAGCACCTCCAGGTAGTGGTCGAGATCGAGGCGCTCACTGCCCGCCTCCCAGCAGCGCTCCCAGCGCGCGATCTGCTCGCCGCCGCCGAAGACGAGCACGAGATGGGAGCTCAGCTCCACGCGCACCAGGCGCCCGGCGAAGCGCGAGGGCACCGAGTAGCGCACCCGTTTGACCGACACCCTTGACTTCTCGTCGACGCGGACCTGGTCCAGGTACTCCACCGTGCAGAAGGGCTCCAACGGCAGCGGCCGCAGGATGGCCGCTTCTCGCTCCCACATCACCTGCTTGGTCTGCCTCTTGCCGACCGGGACCCGGGCGTCGTCGCGGGCGCAGGCGTCGAGTGCCAGGCTGCCCAGCTCAGCGAGGCTGGCGCAGGCCGGCACCGGCACCAAGTGGTTCCGTCGGAAGTGACCCTGTCCCCCCTCGACGCCGCCCTTCTCGTGGGCGCCCTCGATGCCCACCCGGCAGAACCGGCTCTCGAACAGGTAGTGCGAGCGCAGCCCCACGAAGCGGTCTCGCTCGATGCGGGTGCGGCCGCGCAGCACCTTCTCCACCGCCAGCGAGTGGTTGTCCATGCGCACCAGCCCGAAGACGCCTCCGAAGTGGGTCAGGGCGAGCACCATCGACTCCAGGAAGGCCTGCTGGGTCAGCCGCGCCAGCGGCCGCACGTAGACCCGGCCGGAGTAGCACGCCCGCATCTGGAAGAACGTCACCTTGGTCCGCTCTCCCTGGATGTCGACGGCCGCCTCGAAGAAGTCCACTTCCGCCTCCGCCCCGGGCTCCTTGATCTGGGGAACCGTCACCTCCTTCGCCCCGTACAGCTCGCGCTTGCGCCGGCCCACGTACTTGCGCACGGTCGACTCCGACAGCTCGATTCCCAGCTACCCCCGCACCCGTTCCCAGATACGGTGCGCCGTGTGCCTCTGCTTGACCGGCACCCCGGGGGCGGCATCGGCCACCAGCACCTGTTCGATGAAGGGCCTGGCCGGCCCCAGCACGGGCGCTCCGCGTACCGGCACCCGGCGCTCCGGCGGCATCGCCGAGAGCAGCGCCTGGCGCACCGTCTTGCGGCTCACTCGATGTTCCCGAGCCGCTCGCCTGATCGACCACCCGCGCACCACGTGGTCGCGCCGGATAGCCTCGAAGAGATCCACCTTTCGCATCTCCAACTTCCCCGAACTCCGTGGCCGTAGGACAGCCCGGAGTGTCGAGGATCACGGGAGTCGGAAGATGGGTCCCATTCAGAGGATCAAAACGCCCTCAGGTGGGTCCCGTTCAGAGTCTCGAACCTACGCTGATTGGTAAAAGGCATGGAAAAGTGGATAACATAGAACGCTGGATCGTGTGATCATCTGTAACAGGTCTCCTTGTGAAAAGATAGGATGTAAGTCACGCCGCCGCTGGGGCAGGTGATTTTGAGACAGATCAAGTAAGAGAGACAAGTTGAGGAACAAGAAAAGGACAGAGAAGTAGGCGACCTGCTCGGCGCTCGATCCGGTAATAAGAAGAAAGGAGTAGAGGATAGAGATCATAAAGGCTCTGACGTTCGCGCGAATCTCTGGATCTTCTGCAGAGACAAAGAAATGCAGCTGGCAGCGCAGCAGGTAGAGCTGAGCGAGCAGCGGGCGGTACCTACGCAAAGGGCACCTAGACTCTGCTCCGGCGTGCTCTGAAGGCTGCGCCTCCCTTCGAACGCATAAAGGATGCGTGCCGATCAAGGTCCTGGCACTCGAGAAAGAGGCTCTTCTTGTTCGGGAATAGCCCATAAATGTAAGGCTGCGAGATGACGGCACGAGAGGCGATATTGGCCGTGCGGGCCGCTCGGTATACGTGCTCCGCGAACTCACTCAGGGCGGCTTCGAGCACCGCCGTGCGGCGCTCGTTGGCCGATCGTCGATCGTCCTCCCGTCAAGCTCCCTTATACGTGCAAAGACGAAGAGGTGTAAGCGCTGGACCGTTTGGCTACAAGACTTGGATCACGCGCTTGACCTATCCATCATCTCAGTACCAGAAAGAGTTGTTTCTCCTCCGACTCAGAATGGAAAACTCCCAATTAAGATAGCGCTCTACAATCGTTGAGAACTCCGTGTCACGGGCGCACAAATCTGACTTCGCCAGACTGAGACACCGTCTGAGACAGCTTTCATGGCGATGATTAGAAAATAACTAACAACGAGTATCGACGTTGCTACATCAGCTGGTGAACGAAAAAGGAACCAAGAAACACACGAAGCCAAAATCCGCATTAAACAGGACGATGACCAACTCGGAGTCCAGGTGATCGACGAGATATGACGAAGACAGCGACTCGTCGCCCCGCGAAGACAGACGAAACACGAAGACTGCGCAAGCGCCCCGTTAGAACAGCCACGCCGTCGCCTCTTGGACGCGTACTACGAGATCTGAATGTACAACCGATCTAGAACAACGAAGCTGCGATGTAAAAGAGCACGCAAAGACCAGCAACTCTGCCCCGAGCCGCCCCGAGAAGCACGCCACCTGCCGGACCGCCCACCGCGACGAAAAAGCTAGTAACAACAACACGAGGATCTGTATCGACACCGATAAGAGTCACTGTAGGCCCCAAGAGATCACACCGAAGAGCGCTAAGAGAGAAGAATGATCATGTTATAGCCTAAAGATAGATAGTAAAGAAATGACAAAGAACACTGACAACAAGGTGCCGAGTTTGAGAAGCACCACTACGAGCGCACAACGAAGACGTCTAGTATGCCCGCCTAGCTACGATCGTAAGAGAGAGATAGGAGATGCAACGATGACTGAATGAGAAGCTCTACACGCTCAAACAACAGTGCATATATCAAAGAGAAGAAATATATATAGATCACAACTACTCATACATGGAATGACCGAACTTGCTAAATCAAACTACGTCTCCGCGCACAAAAGACAACACGCAAAGCACTCGGTAAAGGACGCTGAGACTCTTGAATTGACGATTCTAACGCGCCACCCACCAAAGCACACCTAATGCGACACTCCTACAATTGAGGCCGACCAAGCCTAACGATCGACTAAGACTATCGAACATCAAGATTAGCACCAAAAACGAAGAACGAGAGTAAGAAAGATAGATACAAATGTAAAGACCTTGCGAAAGACTCAATACTAACGTATACAGACTGAAACGAGCCTAAGAAACCACCCACTTAGACTTCCTTAGACAAATTATCCCACAATCGCGTCGCACATAACTGGTGAAACCCCCAATCGGTCGGCAGGACCTTCAAAACAAGAACATGGCCTACGAGATCAAGGCTCTCGTCGAAATCGATCTCGCCTCTAACTTAGCCAAGTTAACACATAAACTCCAAGAAATTCAGGAAATAGTTATATAGACAGAGAATATACATCATGTTAAACAATGCACAAGTGTCGACCGTATATCGGTTGATGACGTCAACAATCTTCTCGACCTGTGATACCTGAGAGACCGTGTCTCTGTCAAAGCAATCGCCAAATCACTTGAGAACGACTGAGTCAGATAGAGAACACTGACCCACGCGAGACCGCGCCACTACGGCATATCCACCATCGCCACACAAACCCTCAAACACATGGAAAAACAAATACTTATTTACTTAAATAACTACACGTTTATATATCGGCATAGCGACTTCAGATTCCTGCCGCGTGACGTTGAACACACTTACGTAAACCATTAAGACCGTGCCCGAACGTAATCACGTTTGGAACCGGAAGCTTCGAGGGATACTAAGAAGAGAGAGAGATGAAGATGATGTTAGAGAAAAAGAAAATAAACCCTGTGATAAATGAAAAAGAGAAGATGAAGAGAAGACTGAGAAAGTAAGAATTAGAAATCGTAAGAAAGACAAAAAGCTTAAACTGAACGTTGAGTAAAGGACTGAGAGACGCAGACTCATCTATATACTCAACACGCCACTGCTCATGATCGACGTACCCGAGCTTGCTGAGACCACTAAAAGCGCCTATTCACCCTCACCAAACGCAAAACAAATAAAGGATAACGACGATAACTCATCAGAAACACAAGCTAAATCTTATAAAAACAACTGAAACGACTGTGTCTCACAATCGACTGACTGATATCTAATAGAACGCTGATCGAACGAGATATCGAAATGACCGCGCTGGACGATTTCATACAATGAGTCCCGAATGAGCCCGCCTATCTGATACTGATCGGAGAGCCTGGGATAGGGAAGACCGCTCTCTTGAAAAGAAGATCGAAGATGACAGGCGCGCCGACAGCCGTGTTCTCTACACCGGACTCTGAGAAAGAAACCGCTCTCTCCTTCACGGGCCTGCGCACCACATCTCTAAGATCTTCGAGGAAGCGTCCCTTCGCTCCTGGAAACGCAGAGAAGAGCTCTCGGGGTGACTCTCTAGCTGGATGAGACAGGCGATGACCAGCACACAAACAGCGAAAGATAGGGATGGAGCTGCTGAAAATATAGAAAGAGATGAAAGAAAGAGAAACACTGATGCTGAAGATCGACGACCTTCATTGACTCGACGCCTCCACCTCTGACGTTCTCGGCGTAAGCCTGACACACTACATGCCGAAACGGTCCGACTACAGAACACGGTACGACAGGCCCCCGAGATAAACGTTCCCATAGAACTGACAAGAGCCTTCAGAGAGGAGCGAATAAAGACGATGATCGTAAGCTCGCTCAGATAGGGCGAGCTGCACCACCTCCTGAGAGAACGACTGCCTCAACCTCACACGACCAGAATTGACCCGGGTCTAGAAATCGTCGGCAGGCAACCCATACTTCGCGCTCGACTCGCTCACGAATTCATAGAAAAAACAAGAGAAAGAAGATAAGCAAGAATCTAAGAAAGAAGGAGACACTGAGATATATGCTACAGAGAAGAAAGAAGAGACTCTCTGCGAATACCGTGCATGAGATGCTCTTCGCCGCGAAAATAGGACAGCTCTCAATCGAGCTGATCTACAGAGCGTACGAGGATTCGAACCGTGTTTTTGAGTCGCTGGAAGAAGCAGGAGCGAATCTTTGATCGGCTTCTAGAAGGAGAGAGTGCGCTTCACACATCCTCTGCTCGCGTCGATCTGTTAAGACGAAACCGCCCCGTGACGGCGACGCGCCGTACACCGCATGCTGGCCGAACCGACCGAGAATCCCGAAGAGCGAGCACGCCATCTCGCGCTGAGCCTTGAGGCACCCGAGGAGAGCGTGGCCTCTGAGCTGAAAAACGCGACCCAGCGCGCGGGTACCCGAGATACCACCGCCGCTGCACCGAATTGGCCGACTCGCTACCAGGCTGACTCCAAGAGAGCATGAGAAGAATGGTCGCCGGAAACTGATGCAGGCTGCTCTTCTCCAACGCCTGTCGGGTGACCTGGAACGCGCGAGTGAATCTCGAGCACCTGCTCAATGAGATACCGCGCGGAGTAGAGCGTGCATAAGAGCTCTACGCACTGGACATAAACGGTATGGAAGATTTGCCCACTCGTGTAAGACTCTGACACGAGGCGTTGTCCGAGGCATACACCGACGACGCCCGGTGTGCCGAGATACTCGGATACATGAGCATCATGCAGTGACGCCTGGGTGATATTCCCGCGACGCTGGCCAGCGCCCGCACCGGGCTCGAACGAGCCGAGCGAACTAATGAGGCGCGCCTGCTGGAGGTGGCACTGGGAAGGGTAGGACTGGAAGAATTTCAGGCGCTCGACATCACTGCCGGACTCTTGCAGCGCGGGATGGAGATCGAGCAGCACCTGCCTAAACCTCTGCTCTTCCACGACAGCCCGAAATTCATCTACGCCGACTTCACCAGCACTACGACGGATTTGACCGCGCTCGCGAGATGATGAATGAGATCGAAGTGGCGGCTCGCGTCGTGGGCGACGAGGCGACGCGCCAATGGGTCGCCCTGGGCATGATCCAAGGCGACTGGTACGCGGGCCGGTGGGATCACGCCCAGCAACTCGCCGATATCGCGCTCGAGTTCGCGGAGCAGACTCAGGAACTCCAGTACCGCAGCATGCTAGAGGAGCACCGCGCGCATATCCAGGCCGACCTTGGTCTCCTGGAACAGGCTCGTAGATCGGCGAAGGAAGGAACCAGAATCGCTAGGCTGATCTCGGACGAGATCTCGGTGATCGAGTGTGAATCCGCACTGGGACGGGTCGAGCTGCTGGCCGGGGATCTCAACGCCGCCGGGACGCATCTGCGGGATCTTCCTGACCGGCTCCTGTACTCGGGCTGGCTGGGTCCAAGCTTTGCGTATGTCTGGCCCGACAGCATTGAAACGCTGATCGGCCTTGGAGAGTTGGACCGGGCGCAGGCGCACTTGGAGATGTTCGAAAAGCTTGCCCCGCGGGCTAGCAGGCGATGGGTGGCCGGCGCTGCCAGATGCCGCGGATTGTTGGCGGCCCGGCAAAGGGACTTTGAGGTCGCTTTCCCTCATTTCCACCGAGCTCTGAGCGAGTTCGAGGCGGTCGACTACCCACTCGACCGAGGTCGCACCCTGCTCGTGCTTGGGTCCGTACATCGGCAGGCCGGCCACAAGGCGCCAGCCCGCGCTGCTCTGGAGGAGGCTCGCGCGATCTTTGACGCTCTCGGTGCTCGCGCGTGGTCGGCATGGGCCATCGCGGAGCTGGGGCGGATCAGCGGCCGCCGCGCCCCCGCCCATGAATTGACTGAGACGGAGATGCGGGTCGCGACCCTCGCGTCTCGCGGGCTGTCCAACCATGAGATCGCCTCCGCGCTGTTTATGGGAGTCAGCACGGTGGAGGCCCACCTCTCCCGCGTGTACGGTAAGGTCGGGGTGCGGCGTGCAGAGCTCGCAACTCGCTTGCGAGATATGCACGCAAGCCGGGCGGCCCACCTCGCGGCTGACCGCACTGTCATCAGTCCGGGATCACGACCACTTGGCGCGGGCAACGCCACACCTCCGCGAACGTGATGCGGCGACGGTAGCGGTGTGGTGAGGTGAAGCGAGGTGAACGTGAAAGGTCAAGCCCCAGGTGCTGGCAGATCTCCTCGGCCAGGGCCCGGTGGGCGGAGCCGCTGAAGACGACGATGTCGCGCATGGTCCAAGTGGATTATGGCGAGGCCGGAAAGGAACTTCGCGCGGCCCGCAGAGGGATCCTCTGCGGGCGTCAGGACAGGCGTTGCAGGATGAATTGCGGCGGCTGAGGGGCAACCATCCGCGCCTACGCAGGAGCGACGAGGTCCGCCGCCGGTGCCGCCCGTAATCGTGAATCGGTCGTAACCAGCGGTAAGCCTCGCGAGACCGCGAGCTCGACGTAGAGCGCATCGGCAAGCCGTAGCTCCTGCCGTCGCGCCCACGTGCCCGTAAGGAGTTCGCTTAAAGCGTGCCGGCGAATGGGAGCCGCCGAGAGATATCGAAGCTTGGCCTCCACGCTGCTGGCATCGAGTTTGCCGGCTCGGTGGAGCCGGCCCAGCGCCGAGAGAACCTCGGCATCGAGGTGAGCGGGTGCGTGGAGAGCATGACCCGCTATCCGGCGTCGAACGAGGAGTCCGAGGTCGTTGTCGAGCAGTAGATCGACCAGCGCCGACGCATCCAGCACGGCCTCAGCCATGCCGCGTCGGTGCCTCCTCCCGCGCGGCGTCGAGGGCCTCGATCGCAAGGTCATGTGGGACTCGTTCAGGCGGCGTGCTTGCCTCCAGCATCTCGAGCCAGGCATCTGTCGAACGCGAGTCTAGGCTTCGTCTGACCGCTTCCTGGGTCACAGCCGAAAGGTTCAAGCCCGCTCGCTTGGCTTCCTCGGCGAGCTCATCCGGCAGGTAGACGTTCAATCGAGCCACGCCACACAGCATACACACATGGCGGCCCGGTTCACCATCCGCTTGTGCACCACCACGGTCCGCTGCCGCGCCGCGAGGACACCGCGAGAACCCGGAACCGCAAGTGAGACGGGGGTAGCACGGCTTACGAACGTCGGTCGAGCCGGAGATCGCTACGCTGTGCTCGGTTGCTGACGCGAATTCGGAGGTGACCGATGGGTCCCACGCCGACCGCGAGGGCGCCGGCGCTGAGGACGAACCGCACCTCACAATCATGGTGGGTCAAGTCGAAACGTGCCGGTGCGCCGATCGGACCGGTCGACGGTGCGGGCATGGGTGTGTTCGCGAGCGCGCGTTCGGTCAGGCCTCGCGACGATCCGACCTACGGTCCCCGGCCATGGATGGACCGGCCGGTTCGGCCGTAAGGTGCTGTGCGTGTGCTCCACCCATCCCGAGGAGCTGCCGCCCGAGGTCCTGGACGACGTGGCCAGCGTGGTCGGGGCAGAGGTCACTCTTGTCAGTCGCCTACCCGGAGGCCTCGATGTGGGTGCCATGCGC
Source organism: Candidatus Dormiibacterota bacterium (assembly GCA_963790575.1). GTDB lineage: Bacteria > Chloroflexota > Dormibacteria > Dormibacterales > Dormibacteraceae > CAVTSA01. The sequence continues at coordinate 32,243 of CAWBPD010000032.1, forward strand.
GTCCGGTTGGCCGGAAGGGCAAATGCGGTGCTCAAAGCATGGCCGCGGGCACGCCCCAACCAGCTGGACGGGACGTTGCGAGCCCAGAGGGTCGTCGAGCACATGCGTAGGCGCGGCTATCCCACCCCGGCCTGGCTCGGAGTGGGGGCCACAGCCACTCATGTATGGCACCTGATGGACTTCGTTGACGCGGCTCCCGCGCAAGAGCTGACCCCGTCCCTCGCTGGGCAACTCATGGAGATCATCGAACTCCAGGCTGGCCAAGCCTCCGAGCCTTACGACCACTGGTCGTACGCCTGGCGGCTCGCCACCGGTCAGCAATCCGGTCAAGATTTAGCTCCGAGTTTGTCGAGGGCTGTCGCCGGCCTTTCGGGGTATTCATCCGTGGTGTCGGCGTTGGTCGAGCGCCTGCGACTCTTGTGTGCCGACGTCCGACCTCCACGAGAGGCACCTGACATGGTCCATGCCGATCTCAAGCCCGACAATGTCCTGGTCCGTGACGGAGCGGTGGTGGCGGTCGTGGATATCGGGAACGCCGGTAGCGGCACGCGGGCGACCGATCTCACCACCCTCCAGTGGTACACCTTCCAGGATCCGCTGGACGGTGTTCGAAGGCGGCTGTGGACGAGAATCCTCGACCTGGTCGGCTGGGAGGGGGCGGCGGTGCTCGCAGCGACGCAGATCCTCGTGATGCTCGAGTTCCCCATCCGTCAAGGGCGCCATGATGTTGTTCCAGGGGTGCTCAAGCGCGGCCATCGCGCCCTCGACGAGCTGAACGCGCTTCGCTAACTTAACTTAACTTAACTATGAAGGTCGCTCGCTTCCACAATGGACCTGCCCCTATTGCGACGCAGGAAAGGTACCGTCCGTTGCCAAGTGCGTTGGAGACCCCAGGCGAGGCACGATCGTTTGACGCTCGCCGGTCGCATCCACGTACAGCTTCACCTCAACGGCCAGAACCTCCGTCTCCGCCATCTGCCTATTGAAACTCGACGATGATTCGCAGCCCACTGCTTGATCGCTCGCGTACTGCTCTTGGTGGCTGAGGCGTTGAGGCTCGTGGCGACGTTCCAAAGACGAGCCCCAATGGGGCCCGGTCTCGATCCCGCTCTTGACGATCCTGCCTCACCGGTTCTCATGCCGGCTGGGGGAGGCGGCGATGATCGGCACTGGGATCTCTCCCTCTACCTCAGTCCGCTACCGCCGTCCGGTCCGCTGCGGATCCTCGCGGCGTGGCCTGGCCGCGGCTTGCCGGAGACGATCACTGAGCTCACGGCGGACCCCTTCGTAGAGGCCGCCGCGCGTGTGCGGGTGCTATGGGACCTGGGCGAGCCGGAGGAACCACCAGGGCCTCCTCCGCTCCCGGACTTGCCGCCGGGGAGCTGGTTCGATCATCGCCGGTGAGGTAGGTGGCCGGGCGCCCCGTCCGAAGGCGGCCCCCCATGGGTCGGCCCCGATCTGAGGTCTGGGCTCGGCTCCAAGGGGTCGACCAGGGCGGGCCCCCTGCCGCGGCGAGAGCTCGCGCCGCCCGTCCATCGGGCGCAGGACAAGAGGGTGGTGGTCGCCACCGTGCACGTCGGTTGGCGCTGACCGCAGCCGCGGGGGGCGGTCGCGGACGCGGCCCGGCGGCGAGCCGGTGGTCCCGGCCCCGGGGGGGATTCAGGCGGCGCCGGCGGCGTCGGTGGTTCGGGTCCGGAGGCGGTAGAGGCTGGTCGTGGCCGCCACGAAGAGGTCGCGACCGTCGGGGCCGCCGAAGCAGACGTTCGCCACCTTCTCCGGCATCTCCACCGTGGCCAGCAGCTGCGCCTGGGGTGAGTACACCCGCACCGAGGGTCCGGCCGAGGTCCACAGACGCCCCTCCCGGTCCACCCGGAAACCGTCGGCGGCGTACCCCTCCTCGAACTCCGCGAAGGTGCGGCCGCCGGCGGTCGCACCGTCCCGAACGTCGTAGGCGGCGATCCGCAGCGGCACTCCGCGGCTGGGACCGGCGGTATCGGCCACGTAGAGGATCGACTCGTCGGGGGAGAACGCGAGCCCGTTGGGGTGGACCAGGTCCATGATCACCGGCGTCAGCACGCCGGTTGCGGGTTGGTACCGGAACACGTAGCAGCCGCCGTACTCCTGCTCTCCCTCGTGTCCCTCGCGCGTGCCGGGCAGGATCCCGTACGGCGGGTCGGTGAACCAAATCGTGCCATCGCGGGAGACCACCACGTCGTTCGGAGAGTTGAGCCTCCGGCCCTCGAACGACTCCACCACCGGTGTCACCGTGCCGTCGCGGTCACGTTCCACCCGCCGCCGCCCGTGACTGCACTGGACGACACTGCGGTCGTGGTCCAGCGTCCGCCCGTTGGTGAACTCGACACCCGTCGCGTAGTCGCGCGTCTGGCCGGTCGCCAGGTCGAACTCGAGGATCCGGTTGTTCGGGATGTCGCTCCAGCGGACGGTCCGCGAGGAGGGGATCCAGAGCGGCCCTTCGGCCCAGACCGAGCCGGTGGAGAGGCGTTCGAACGTCTCTTCGACGAGGTCGTGTTCCTGTCCGTTCTCCGACATGTGGCGGGGGCCAGCATAATGTCCGCCACCTTCGGCACACCCGGGCCCACACGCATCCGTCGGCCCCAGAGGACCCCCGGGCTTGACGGTGGATCGTGGCGTTGGGAGAATCAGTTGCAGGCGGCGGTCTACGCCCAACCTCGATGGTCCTACCCCAGCCGGGCCCACGTTCGAGGCAAAGGGAGGCGAACTCTCGGACCCTGGGTCGTAGCCGTTGGCCGCGCTGGACGTCGCTGGGGGGCGGAGGTGCGGTCCGAGGAGGTCGCGGCCCATGACCCACGACAGGGACTTCAAGCGGCTGGTGCGCCACCGCATGCGCAAGACGGGCGAGTCGTACGTATCTGCCCGCGCTCATCTGCGGCGCACACACACGGTGGGTCGCCGATCCTTCGAGAGTTCAGCAGGAGCCGCCATGTACAGGTTCGAGAGATTCACGGACCAGGCGAAGCGAGCCTTGACACGAGCTCAGTTCGAGGCCGAGCTCGGACAGAGCCATTCCATCGCCACCACCCATCTGCTGCTTGGGGTGTTCCACGACAGGAACAGCATGGCGGTCGCCGTGCTTGGCAGGCTTGATCCGAATCTGCTCCGCGCCCTCCTCCGTGACCAGGCCCGATTGCGCGAGGCGTTCGAACGGCAGCCGGCGGAGGCCCCGGTCCCGGAGTCCGAGGACCTGGTCCCCACCGAGCCGGTGAAGCGGGCGATAGAGCTGGCCTTCGCCGAGGCTCAGTTGGTTGGGGACGGCAGCGTCGGAACCGGTCACTTGTTGGTGGGGGTGCTCGGTGTGGAGACCTCGAGCGGAGCGCGGGCAATGGCAGAACTCGGTGTCACGGTGGACGGGGCGCGGGCCAAGCTGCGCGAGCTGATCGCGTCGAGCGCCGTCGCGGAGGCGGGGACTCCGGAGCGCAAGCCACCCGATCGCGACCTCACCGAGTGGATGGAGGCAGCCCAGGTTCTCGCCAGGAGCGAGGGGTCGGCGCGGGTTCGCATCGACCATCTCCTGCGGGCCGCACCCCGGAGCCGGGCGGCGACGGAGCTGTTCCGACGGCTGGGAATCGATCTACCGGCGGCGCTGGCGACCGTGCCACCGCCGCCCGCACGGCTGTCAGCGGTTGAGGCGTCGCTGATGAAGCTGGCCAATCTTCGCCAGCAAGGCGTGCGGAGACGCATCGACCGCCCGCTTGACGTCGACGAGGCCCAAAGCGACGCTCGACACGAGTGGGACGAGGTCTATGGCGAGTGGACCAAGTCATGGGGAGGGGGTGGCCCCTCCGCCGGTAGCCAGTGACGAGAACGCCCAGCCGCAGATGGGAGAGGCCCACCTTGCGGCAGGCCTCCCAGGCTGGGGTGGGGCGTATCGACTCCGAGCACCCGGTTTCATTCCTCGGGATCCCCCATACAGTAGCAGAATCGACGCCCGACCACCACATCTCGCATCAGGTGGGAGATGAAGCGATCCGCGTACCGCGTCGCTCGGCGGTCGGGCTACGATGACCCGCGGTGCCCGACCCGATTCCGACCGACCTCGAACCCATGCTGGCCGCGCCCAAACCCCATCTCCCGGTCGGAGACCACTGGGTCTACGAGCCCAAGTGGGACGGATTTCGGAGCCTGGTCCATCGGAACGGCGATCACATCGACCTCGCGAGCCGTGGACGCCGGCCTCTCACGCGCTACTTCCCCGAGCTGCACGATCCCTTCGGACAGCTCCCGACCGAGCAGGCGGTGCTGGATGGGGAGATCGTCTTGGCCGGCTAGCGAGGGTCTCGACTTCGACGCGCTCGGCCAGCGCATCCACCCCGCCGCCTCGCGGATCAAGCTGCTGAGCGAGACCACTCCGACCGAGTTCGTGGCCTTCGACCTGCTCGCCCTGGACGGTCACGATCTCCGGTCGCTTCCCTGGCAAGAGCGGCACCAGCTCCTCCGCGGTCTGCTCGCGGAGCCGCCGCCCTCCGTGCGCTTGACCCCGAGCACGACCGATCCCGCCCTCGCGCGGCGGTGGTTCGCGGAGCTGGAAGGCTCCGGATTGGACGGCGTCATCGCCAAGCGGGACGACGAGCGCTACCTCCCGGGAAAGCGGCAGTGGATCAAGTACAAGCACGAACGCACGGCCGACTGTGTGGTGATCGGCTATCGAACCTCCGCGGACAAGAAGACGCTGGGCTCTCTCCTGCTCGGCGCCTACGACGACGGAGGCACGCTCCACTACGTCGGCCATGTCTCGGGCTTCGACACCGCCACCCGGCAGGCGCTGCTGCAGCGCGTCCGCCAGATGCGCCTCGAAGAGCTCCCTGACGCGGCCCAGATCTCGGCCGAGTTGGGACGCCGGCCCGGCGAATTGAACCGCTGGTCGGGCGGCAAGGACCCATCCTGGAACGCGATCCGGCCCGAGCTGGTCGTCGAGGTCCGCTACGACAAGCTGCAGTCAGGCGAGCGTTTCCGGCATGCCGCGGGGTTCATCCGCTGGCGTCCCGACAAGGCGCCCGAGCGGTGCCTGTTCCGGGATCTGGTGGCGCAGGAGCCGGAGCACCTCGGCAGCCCCTGGGAGGTGCTGGACCGCAGCGCCCCCGCGTAAGCGCTCTACGGCAGCAGGCGCGCCGCGGGACCCTCGGGGCCGTAGTAGCGCAACGCCGCGTTCCCGAGCGCCGTCACCGTGATCCAGTCAAAGGCGGCCCCGACTCCGACTCCGACCGCGGCCGGGAGGGCGCGCGCCAGGGTGGAACCGACCCGGGCCCCGACCGTGCCGGTGAGGATGCGGGTGAGGGCCGCGCTTCCCACCCGGGTGAGCAGAAGCCTGGGGTAGGTGGTGACGAGGTGCAGGGCCAGCTGCTGCGAACCCGCGATCAGGAGGTCGTCACGGATCTTCACCGCCCCGCCCGCGATCCCGATCACGAGCAGCGCCTCCAGCGTCCGATCCTCCCCCTCCGCCGGGAGGTGCCCGAAGATCAGCCCCACCGCGAGCACCAGCTCCAGTTGCCGCTCCAACGCGTACATGCTCTGCACGGTGCCCACGCCGAGGACCGTGATCGTGCCTATCCCGGGGATTGCGGAAGCGGCGCCGCTCGCCGCCGCCGTCATCGACACCCGCCGCCGCTGACGTCTGATGAGCGTCCGCGCCAGCTCCTCGGGCGTGGCTGCCGGGAGCTCCAACCGAAGCTTGCGCACGGTTTCCTCGACCGCCGGCTGGCGGCTCTTGATCGCCTTCTGAGCCACGGACAGCACCCAATGCAGCTGCGCGGGCACGGGATCCGAATCCATATACCCAATCTTCCCTCGCGCGCGGCCCGCCAATCCTGCTCGTGACGGCCGGGCTCACTCTGCCAGGCTGGTCGCATGGCGACGCCTCCGATCGATACCGACCAGCCACTCTCCGCCGAGGACCTGGGCCCGGACCCGATCGGCGCCTTCTCCGGCTGGTTCGACCTCGCCGCCCGGGCCGGGGAGCCGCAGCCGAACGCGATGGCCCTGGCCACCGTGCGCGACCGGGAGCCGCAGGTCCGCATGGTATTGCTCTACCGCGCCGACCAGAGTGGGTTCACCTTCTTCACCAACTACGAGAGCCGCAAGGGGGAAGAGCTGGCCGCCCACCCCCAAGCCGCCCTCGTCATCCACTGGCCCCTGCTGCATCGACAGGTACGGGCCGCCGGAGGCGTGGTCCGCACCAGCCACGAGGAGTCGGTGGCCTACTGGCTGGGCCGGCCCTGGGGGAGCCGGATCGCTAGCACCGCCTCCCGTCAGAGCTCCGTCATCGAGAGTCGCGAAGACCTGGAGCAACGCGTCCACGAACTTGAGCGCCGCTATCCCGAGCCGCCCGAGCCGGACGCGTTGATCCCGCCGCTGCCGGACTTCTGGGGCGGGTACCGGCTGATCCCGGATTGGATCGAGTTCTGGCAGGGCCGCCGCAACCGCCTCCACGACCGGATCGTCTTCCTCCGCGAAGGCGAGGGCTGGCGGACCCGGCGTCTCGACCCCTAGTCGTAACGCCACACTGCCGGCAAAGTGACGCTACGTGGCGAGGTTTAGCGTTGCAGTGCCGGCATTGTGACCCCACCCGGCGGCGGCACCCCCTCACGCCTGCGGCAGCTTGAACCTCCCCGGTGCGGCGGGCCGGGCGGAGGGTGGGGGGACCACCGGCCCGAGGTCACCGTCCGGCGCCTCGTCGAGGTCGATCATGACCGGCGCGTGGTCGCTGGGCCCGGACCCCTTGCGTGCCTGGCGATCGACCCACGCGGCCCGCACCCGCTCCTCGACCACCGCGGACCCCAGGACCAGGTCGATGCGCATGCCGCAGTCCTGGTGGAACATCCCCGCCCGGTAGTCCCAATAGGTGAAGACGCGGGCGTCGGGCCAGTGGTCCCGCACCAGGTCGTGGAGGCCCGCCACCCGTTGGAGGTCGGCCAAGGCCGCGCGCTCGGGCTCGGTCACGTGCGTCTGACCGGCATAGGCGCCGGGGTCGAAGACGTCGGCGTCGGTGGGCGCCACGTTCATGTCCCCGCACAGGATGCGACCCTGCGGTCCCGCCGCCACCGCCTCGCCCAGTGCCGCCAGCCAGGTCAGCTTGTAGTGGTAGTGCTCCGAACCGGGCACCCGCCCGTTGGGCACGTACACGGAGTGGACGCGGATGCCGGCGCAGGTGGCGGCGACGGCGCGCGCCTCCTGATGCGGGAACCCCGGCCCTCCGCTGAGCCCGCTGACCACATCCTCCAGGCCCACCCGGGACAGGATCGCGACCCCGTTCCACGACGCCTCGCCATGGGCTGCGAAGGCGTACCCGCGGTCGGCGAGCGCCGCCCCCAGCAGCTCCGCGAAGGCGGCATCGGCGAGCTTCGTCTCCTGCAGGCAGACGATGTCCGGGCGCCGTTCATCGAGCCAGGGCAGCAGGCGGGGAATCCGCTGCCTCAGGGAGTTGACGTTCCAGGTCGCCAGACGCATCGGCTTGCCTCAGGCACGGTTGGCGGCGGCGGAGGGCACCTCGGCCGTCAGGTCACGCAGGAGCGAGGCCGTGTCCTCCCAGCCCAGGCAGCTGTCGGTCACGCTCTGGCCGTAGCGGAGGTCGGCAGCGTGCCCCAGGACCAGGTCCTGACGCCCCTCCACCAAGAAGCTCTCCAGCATCACTCCGACGATGCCGGTCCGCCCCGCCCGCCGCTGGGCCGCCACCTCCCGGATCACGGCCGGCTGGCGGCGGAAGTCCTTGCCGCTGTTGCCGTGCGCGGCGTCGACCAGCAGCCGCTGCGGCAGCCCCTCCCGGCCCAGGCGCTGCAGCGTGTCCGTCACCGTTCTGGCGTCGTGGTTAGGCCCATGGTTGCTGCCGCGCAGGATGACGTGACAGTCCGGGTTGCCGCGGGTCCAGAAGATCGCCGCCACGCCGTCCGGGTTGATAGAGGTGAAGACGTGGCTGGCGGCGGCCGCGGCGCAGGCGGAGATCGCGACCTGGACGTCGCCGTCGGTCGAGTTCTTGATCCCGATCGGCATCGAGAGCCCGCTCGAGAGCTGGCGGTGGACCTGGCTCTCCGCCGTCCGGGCCCCGATCGACCCCCAGCTGACCAGGTCGGCGAAGTACTGAGGGCTGATCGGATCCAGGAACTCGCCGCCCACGGGCTGATCAAGGCTCAGGATGTCGAGCATCAGCTGGCGCCCCAGCCGGAGGCCGTCGTTGACCTTGTAGGAGCCGTCGAGCCGGGGATCGTTGAGCAGCCCCTTCCAGCCCAGGGTGGTCCGCGGCTTCTCGAAATAGACCCGCATCACGATCAGCAGGCGGTCTTCCAGTTCCCGCCGGAGCGCCGCCAGCCGCCGCGCGTACTCGAGCGCCGCCGCCGGGTCGTGTACGGAGCAGGGCCCCACGATCACGAGCAGCCGGCGGTCCTCCCCACGGAGCACCGCGGTCACCTCCTGCCGCGCGCGGTAGACGGTGTCGATGGCGGCGGGGGGGAGCGGGAGCTCGTCGGCCAGGAGAGCCGGCGAGACCAGGGGCCGGGTGCCCGCGATGCGGATGTCCCGGACCTCCTCCAGTCGGTGGTGCAGGGAAGGCTCGGTCACCCCCCGAGTGTAGGGACGCGGCCGGACCTCGCTCACGGACGCCGACGGTGAGGCCGGGTCTATAGTCGCCATGCGGGGGGGGCGGCCGCGCCCCATCAATCGGGAGGGAAAGCCGTGGCTGACAACCAACAGACACCCCAGCGACCCGAAGCGGCCGCATCGGAGGACGGGCCCGGGCCCAACCGGCCGCCGGGATGAGCGGCATCGTGGTCCTGGCAACGCCCGGCGAGCTGGTCTTCAAGTACAAGGAGCGGGTCAAGTACTGGACCGCCGAGGCGGGCGCGGCGACCGGCTTCAAGTTCTTCAACCAGGACGAGGCGAAGCTGGTCACCGCGATGGGGGAACGGATCTTCCCTTCCGACGACGGAACCCCGGGTGCCACCGACGCGCACGTCGTGAACTACATCGACGGCCAGCTGCACGGTCCCTGGGGACAGGGCCAGCGCGAGTACCGCTCCGGTCCCTTCCTGAAGGCCGCCTCCACCGGTCACGGCTGGCAGTACGACCTGACGCCGGGGCAGGCCTATCACAACGCGCTCCCCCAGTTCGACTCATACGTCAAGAACAAGTACGGGAAGTCCTTCGTGAACCTGAGCGCGGCCAACCAGGACGCGGCGCTGACCGCGCTGGGGGGCGGACTCATCACCACCATGTCCAATCCCAGCGCCCTGGACTTCTGGGGCCTGTTCCACGAGAACGTGGTGGAGGGCCTCTTCGCGGACCCGCTGTACGGCGGGACCCACAACATGGTGGGTTGGCGCTGGATCGGATTTCCAGGCAACCCGCTGGCGTACGGCGACCCGTACGAGAAGTACATCGGCGATTGGTACGCGGACTACTCGGTCTCAGCCAAGCCGCTCAACTTCTGAGTGCGTCGGGAGATGGAGGAGAGAGTGACGAGGGGGAACGACGATGGCCGATCCTGATGTGCTGATCGTGGGCGGCGGCTGGGTCGGGGGCATCATGGCCGCCGAGCTGACCAAGGCCGGGATGCAGGTCATCGTCCTGGAGCGCGGGGCCAGAAGTGCGCCCCCATCGTGAAGGAGATGGGTGCCGACGAGGTGGTGGCGAGCGGTGTGCTGCCACCACATTTCGACACCACCCAGTACCAGTCGACGCACGTGACTGGGGCGCCATCATGGGCGCGGACCAGAACACCTCGACGGTGAACAACTGGCTCCAGATGTGGCGCTACCCGAACGTGTTCGTGGTGGGCGCCTCCGCTTTTCCTCAGAACCCGGGCAAGAATCCGACCGGCACCGTGGGCGCCCTCGCGTACCGGGCGGCGGACGCCATCATCAACCACTACCGCCAGAGCCCGGGGCCGCTCACCCCCTCCTGAGGCGCCGGTTTACCCCCGATGGTGCACAGTGCACCAACGGGCCCTTTGGGGCGGCGGTTGACCCCCGGTGGTGCACCAACGGGGCCTATGGGAGCGGGTTGACCCCCGGTGGTGCACCAACGGGCCCTCGGTGGCGGCGGTTGACCCCCGGAGGTGCACCAGCGGGGCCCTTGGGGAGCGGCGGGTACGGCCCGGAGCCGCGCCTTCGGGCCTGCCGAAGAGCACCGGCGCCACCCCGCTGGCCCCCTCTGGGACAATGTCGCGCGATGTCTCTGCATCCGTCCCTGCCCGCCTGCGAACTCGGCCACTCGTGAGCCGGCTGCTGCTGGCGGCGCTCGCCGGCGTCGCGTCGCCGGCGACCCCAGCCCGGACCGGATTCAGCTACACCGCCGCCGACACCCTGGTCTGGTCGGTGCCGGCGCTGCTCATCGCACCGCTGGTCGGGCTCCTGCTCCTGGTGAGCGGCGTCCGCACCCGGCGGGGGGCGGCGACGGTGGCGGCGGCGACGGTGGTGGTCACGCTCCTGGATGCGATCCTGGTCACAGTTGCCCTCTTCGGCGCCAACCTCCCTCACACCGCCACCTTTCAATGGATCAACCTCTCGGTTGCCTTCAGCGGCGACAGCCGTTTCGAGAGCTTCGGCATCGACCTCTCGTTCCGGGTCGATCACCTGATCCTCTTCTTTGTGATCGTGGCGCTCCTGCTGGCGCTGGGAACGGTGGTCTGGCAGCGCTCGGCGGCCCGGCAGGAGGCGGGGCCGGTGCGCTCGCAGGTCTGGCTTCTGGTCCTGGTCCTGGCCGGGATCGGCGTGCTCGTCAGCAGCGACCTGATCGCGCTCTGCGGGTTCTGGTTGCTGAGCGGGCTCGCCGGCTACTTTCTGCTCGGCAACCGGTGGGGAGCGGAGGGAGTCAGCCGGGGCGCGGCGGTGGCGCTCGCGCTCCCTTTCCTAGGCGACCTGGCTCTGTTCGCCGCAGTCGGTCTTCTGTACGCCAAGTTCGGCGTCAGCGAGGTCGCGCAGCTGGCGCCGGTGTACGGACACGTAGCCGGAGTCTCGAAGGCCTACCTCGGCACCGGCGCGCTGCTCCTCCTCGGGGCATCGCTCGTGCGCGGTGCCCTCTGGCCGTTCTCGGTCTGGCAGACAGCGACGGTGGAGGCGTCTCCCGCCGCGACCGCTCTGGTGGCAGGAATCTGGCCGCTCCTGGCTGGTGAGCTGGTCTTCTTGAACCTGCCGCTGTTCGCGGCCACCGGGGTGGCGACCCCGCGGATCGCCGCCTGGGCGTTGATCATCCTTTCGCTGGCGGGACCGGCGCTCGGGCTGGCGCAGTTCGAGCTCCGCCGGACCGTGCTTCTGGCCTCCTCGGGTGCGGTTGGACTGTGCTTGCTCGCGATCCTGAAGACGGGCTCCGCCGCCCCCGCGCTGGCCGGGCTGGGAGCGATCGGGCTCGGCCGGGGGGCGATGCTGCTCGGCGGCGGCTGGATCGCCGAGCAGATGCGGACCGGGGACCTGCGCTTTTTGGGAGGCGGACTGAACCGGCTCCGACAAGCGACCCTGGGACTGGGTGGCGGCGCGCTCGCGGTGGCCGCGGGCGCGGTCGCGGCGTCGGCCTGGCGCCATCCCTCGGTGGCCTGGGCCGGGCCCGCGCTCTGCCTGCTCCTGATCGCGGTCGCGCTGGCCCGGGCGTGGGCGGGCGCGGCGCTGGGCGAGGTCCCGCCGCGCCGCGCGTTCGAGGCCTCCCGCGTGCAGGATCTGCGCTCGGGCGCCGCCCTGGCCACGGGCACGCTGGCGGCGCTGGCGCTGGTCGCAGTGGTGCTGACGTTCGTCTGGTACTGGCTGCGCTTTCTGGTGCACGGCGCGGCGGCCTCGCCTCCGGCGTGGACCTTGGCCGTCTGGTGGGCGCCGGTGGTGGCCGGCGTGGCCCTGGGCACTCTGGCGATCGCGCGCGGTCGGGCCGGCACCCTGGCCGCGCAGCGCCGCCTCGCCTTCCCCGTCTTCCTGGTCCAGAGCCGGACCCGTCATGTCTGGCGCTTGGTCGCCGGCCGGTACGGGCTCGGCGCGCGTGGTGTCGAGCTGCGCCGGCTGCCGGCCCTGGAGTCCGCCACCGGCAGGGCGCTGAGCACCGCGCTGAGCAGGCCCTTCCGCCATCCCGGGACGCTCACCGCCGGGGCGCTGGTGGCGATCGCGCTGGGCGTGGTCCTGGCGCTGGCCGGCATCGGGGGCTGGCGATGATCGCGGAGCTGCACCTCCTGCTGGCGGCCACCCCCAGCCCGGTCCCCACGGTCGCCGCGACCACCCCGCCCGCCGTCGCTCCCACCCCTACGCCGACACCCTCGCCGCTCTCCTTCGGCGCCAACATCGTCAACTTCAGCTTCCTGCTCTCAGCGCTGGTCTGGATCCCATTTCTGACCGCGATCGTGGTCGCGCTGCTGCCGCCACCGCGCCGGGGCACCAGTCGCCGCTACCTGGGGGTCGCCTTCTGGATCAACCTCTTCCTGCTCGTCATCACCGTCATCGCCTACAGCCAGTTCAGCGAGTTCAGCTCCGGGCTCCAGTTCAACGAGCAGGTGCCGTGGCTGCCCGATGTCGGCATCCAGTACCACCTGGGGGTCACCGGGACCGGGATGGGCATGTTGGTGCTGAGCGGCTTGATCGGCGTCGCCGCCTGCCTCGCCGCCTACGACCTGCGCGACCGGCAGCGCGAGTTCTTCGTGCTCTTGCTGCTGACGCAATGGGCGGTGAACGGCGCCATCGCGGCGCAGGACACCATGCTCCTGGTCTTCTTTTTCACGGTGGCGGCGATCCCGCTCTCGCTGCTGGCCGGCGGTTGGAGCGTGGAGCGGCGGTGGCGGGCGGCGGGTCGGTTCGCCGCCTACTGGCTGCTCGGCTCGGGAGCCCTCTTGCTGGCGGTCCTGCTGCTGGTGGTGGCGACCGGCGGCCAGACCTTCCAGCTGATCGGGCTCTCCAACGGGAGTCCCACCTGGCAGTTCCAGCTCGTGGTCGGGATCCTGGTCCTGATCGCCTGCGCCACCCGGCTCCCGATCGTCCCGCTCCACGGCTGGGTTCGGGAGACGCTGGCCGAGCTGCCGCCCGCGGTGGCGGTGATCCTGATGGGAGCGGCGTCGCGCATCGGTGCCAGTGTGTTGCTCGACCTCCTGGTGGGCCCCGTCCACTGGGCCGCCAAGGAGCTGTCCCCTGTCATCGCCGGTCTGGCCGCGCTGACCGTGGTCTGGGCGGCCATCGGGGCCATCGGCACCCGGGATCTGCGCCGTCTCGCCGCCTACCTCTCGATGGTGCCAGGGGGTCTCACGCTGCTCGGCGTGGCCGGTTTGACGCCGCTCGCCCTGCAGGGGGTCCAGATCATGCTCTTCGCGGGCGGGCTGGCGGCGGCGGTGACGGTGGGTGTGGGGCTGACCACCGCCGATCGCCTGCAGATGCGCAACCTGGCCAATCTGGGCGGCATGGCAACCCGCCTGCCACGCCTCACCTGGCTCATGGTGGGCGGGGTGGTGTCGACCCTGGGCATCCCCTTCATGGCCACCTTCCCGGCCCTGGCGATGATCGTCCTCGGGTCCTTCTACGGGCAGCCGGTGGGAACCGTGGTGGTCCTCGCCGCTCTGGTGATGGCGGCGGTCGCGTGCGCGCTGCTGCTGCGCCGGGTGCTGTTCGGTCCTCGCCTCGGCGAGCGGCCCACGATCCGCGATGCCTCCATCTCGGAGGTCTGGTATGCCGGGATCCTGATCGCCGCCCTGCTCTGGGTCGGCATCCTGCCCAGCGGACCCAAGGTGGCCGGGATCTCGGTCTTCGACCCCGGGTTCGCCAACATCCTGTCTCAGAACACGTCCACCATCTCGGCGCCCTACGTGCAGACCTCACCGGCGCCTCTGCCCACGCCGACGCCGTCCCCCTCGCCCGGCGCCAGCCCCTCTCCCAGCCCCAGCCCGACCCCGGCGCCCACCCCCTCTCCGAGCCCGAGCTGATGCAGTACCTGGCGCTCCTACCCGAACTGTTGCTCCTGCTCGGCGGTCTGGTCGCGCTGGCCGGACTCCCGGCCCGCGCCGCGGGCATCGGGGTGGTCCCCGCCCTCGCGTTTCTCTTCGCCGTGGCCGCGTTCGCGATCGAGCTGTGGCAGGGTGCCCAGCTCGCCACTTTCGCCCGAGACACCTTCGCGCAGAATCGCTTCGCCCTCTTCGGCAAGGCGGCGGTGATCCTGACCCTCACCGTCTGGATCGCGGCCACCCGCGTCGACCCGGACTTCGACGACCGCCTCCTCCCGCTGGGCTTCCTGATCGCGCTCGGCGGCGCGGCGGTCAGCTCGGCGAGCGTGGTGCCCATTCTCTGGGTCGGGCTGCTGCTCGCGGTGGGCGGATTCTGCATCCCATTGGTGGCCGTTCCCGACCGGCGGCGCGACGGCCGCGTGGGGGCAGGGGTGGTGGGCCTGGTGGTCAGCGGGCTGGGGCTCCTGGTGCTTTCACTCGCCTTCCACACCTGGCGCCTTTCGCAGCTGATCACGGCGATCCCCCGCTCACCAATCTCGCTGGGTGGTGGGTTGCTGGCGATGCTGGCCCTGGCCGGGGTGGTGGCACCGCTGATCGGCACCGGCTACACGGCCCGCGCCGAGGAGGCGACCCTGGGCGAGTCCGCGCGCGGCCGCGTCCAGCGTGGGTTGGAGCCAGCGTTGTTGGGGTTGCTTTGCGGCCCGGTGACGGTGGTCTTGATACTGGCGGCGGCCCGGATCGCGGCGGCGGCGTTCGCGGTGGGCCCGCTCTGGGGTCCGCTGCTGGCCGTGCTGGGGGTGGCGGCGGCGCTGACCGGCGCGCTGGCGGGCCTGGCATCCCGCTCGGTGCGGGGACTGATCGGCTGGCTCGCGCTGGGGCAGACGGGCTGGGCGGTGGCAGCGCTGGGGGCGCATGGCCGGATGGGCACCGCGGCCGGCCTCTTCCTGGTGGTGGCAGTGGGCCTGGCGGGGGCGACCGCGCCGCTGCTGGCGGCCGGGCTGGATGGGCCCCGGGCCGGTGTGGCCGGTCTCGGCGGCCGGCAGCCGGGGCGCGGTATCGGCCTCTCCGTGGCCTTGCTGTCTCTCGCCGGCGCCCCGCCCGCGGCCGGCTTCGTGGCGCTGTTCTGGGCCGGGCTGCCGCTGGTCCAGAGCCGGTTGATCTGGGTGCTGTGCGCGGTGCTGCTGGCGGCGGGGCTGGGCACCTGGGCGGTGGTCCGCGTCCTGCTGCTGCTCTGGATCGAGCCCGAGCTGGAGGAGCATCGCCCAGCGGCCGCGGTGACCGCGTGGAGCGGTGTGCTGGCGGCCGCGGTGGTCCTGCTCCTGGGCGTCCTCGCCAACCCGATCTCGAACCTGGCTTTGCAGGCGACGGAGGCGATCGGGCTGCGCCACTGATGGAGGCGGCCGTCACCGCTCGCGCCCGGCGCCATTGGCGGTGGCGCCGGAGAATGGTGGTATGAGCGAGCACAGGCCTCGCCCGGCGGAGTTGCCGGACGCGACCCGAGCCCGGCCACCCAGGCCGCCGCGCCGGCGGCGACTTGAGTTCCTGCAGTTGCGTCCTCACCTGAGCGGTGTGGTCGCGGCGGCCGTCTGGCTGGCGGCCTTCGGCGTCTGGTACTACCTGGCTCGGCCCCACCTCGGCGTGGTGGTCCTGGTCTGGTTCTGCCTGCTGGCGGTGGTGGGGGTGTTCATCCCCGGCGTAGCCAATCAGGTGACCCTCGCGCGCGCCTACCTGGCGGGTGTCGCGTTTGCCTACGTGCTGTCGCCCGCCAGCCTGGCCGGCCTTGCGATCACCGTCGCCCTCGGTGCGCTCAGCGACGTTTGCGACGGGTACGTGGCCCGGCGGCTGCACGAGGTGAGTGGGTTCGGCGGGGGACTCGATCCGGTGGTCGACGGCATTTTCTTCGGTGCCGCCGCGCTCGGACTCGCCGTCGGCGGCGCGTATCCGTTCTGGCTCGCGATCGTGGTCGGTGTGCGCTACACGACCCCGGCCGTGGTAGGTCTGGCGTTCCTGCTCCTGGGCTTCCATCCGGCGCTCCGCCATTCGCCCCTGGGGCAGCTCTCGACGGCGACGATCGCGGTCCTGTTCGCGCTCGTGGCACTGCTCCGTGGCATCGGCGTCGACACCACCTGGCCGGTGCTGGCGGCCCAAGTCTTGATTCCGCTGACGGCCCTGGGGGCGTGGGGGAACCTGGCCTGGACCAACTGGCACGTGCTGCGGCGCGAGGCGCAGGTGTCCCACCGCCGGACTTGAACCTGAGGGGGGTTGGCGCGGCCCGATACCGGGTAGACTGCTGAGCGGCCGCGCTAGACGGGGAGATGGCGGTTCCCTGTACCGGCAATCCGCCTTAGCCGGGTCGAATGCCCCTCGTGAGGTTTGGCCTCGCGGACCGGGCCGGTGTGGAACGTGTTGAAGGCCGGGACCTGCGCAGCGCGGGTCTCCGAACCCCGTCAGGTCCGGAAGGAAGCAGCGGTAAGGAGGCAGCCCGTGGGTGCCGCAGACATCCGGGCCGGAGCGGGAAGCATCGGCGCCGCCGGGAGCGTCGGATCGAAGAGGGGTGCGCGGCCGCTCCCCCTCCGGCCACAGCGATGACCTACCAAAGCCTCTACCGCAAGTACCGCTCCCAGACGTTCTCCGACCTGGTCGGCCAGGCCGCGGTGATTCGCGCGCTGGAAGGCGCCATCACCTCGGCGCGCGTCTCGCACGCCTACCTGTTCAGCGGTACCCGGGGGACCGGTAAGACCTCGACCGCGCGTCTCCTGGCCAAGGCGGTGAACTGCACCGCCCGGGCGGACGAGGACCCCGAGCCGTGCAACAGCTGCCCCTCCTGCCTCGCGGTGCAGGCCGGGACCGCCCTTGACCTGATCGAGATCGATGCCGCCAGCAACCGCGGCATCGACGAGATCCGCGATCTCCGGAACAAGGTCAACCTGGCTCCCGCGCAGCCGGGCGGCAAGAAGGTCTACATCCTGGACGAGGCGCACATGCTGAGCACGGATGCCTTCAACGCGCTGCTCAAGACGCTGGAGGAGCCGCCCGAGCACGCGGTGTTCATCCTCTGCACCACTGACCCGTCGAAGATCCCCGCGACCGTGATCGGTCGCTGCCAGCAGTTTCAGTTCCGGCGCTTCACGGACGAGCAGATCATGGGGCGGCTGCGTCACATCGCGGAGCGGGAGCAGGTGACGGTCGAGGACGGTGCGCTGCGGATCATCGCCGGCGTCGCCCAGGGGACGATGCGCGATGCGGTCGGTCTGCTCGACCAGCTGATCCCGCTCGCCGACGGTCCCATCACCGAGGGGCTGGCGCGCGAGATGCTGGGAATGACCGACCCCGCCCGCCTGGACGAGCTGCTGGACCTGGTCCTGCGAGGCGACGCGGGCGGGGCCCTTGGGGGCCTCGAGAACCTGTACGCTGCCGGCGCCGAGCTGCGGCAGGTGGTACGGGGGGTGATGGAACGCTGCCGGGACCGTCTGGTGGCGGCGATCGGCCAGCGCGACGCGGCGCTGCGACACCGCCTGGCGGCCATCCTCGACGGCCTGCTGCACCTGGACGGTGAGATCCGGCGCCACGCGGAGCCGCGCTTCCTCGCCGAGGCGACCTTCGTTCGGCTCGCGGTCGAGGTGGGGGAGGCCGGTGAGATGGCGGCCGCTGCCACTGCCCCCGCTCAAGCTCCGGCGCCCGCCCGGACGTCCTCGCCGCGGCTGGAGTCCGAGGCCACGCCGGCGCCGACTCTGCCTCCGCCCGCCGCTTCGCAGCCGGCGCCGGCAGCGCGGTCCGACCCGGCGTCCGGTCCCGGCTCGGGTCCGATTCCGCCGCCGGTGACCCCCGATGGGAACCTGGAGGCAGGGTGGTCCCGGATCCTGGATGCGCTGCCGGCCAAGATCAAGGCCTACTACCGCGAGGCGCGCCCGGAGCGGGAGGGGACAACGTTCCGGCTCTGGTTTCCCTACACCTTCCACCACAAGGCGGCGCTGGAGTCGCAGGCGGAAGTCGAGCCGCGGATTCAGGCCTGGCTGGGCTCCGGCACCACGGTCGAGATTCGGTTGAAAGAGGAACGGCGGGTGCCGGGTGGCACTCCCACCGCCCGCCGGCCGGCGGTACCCGAGGACGATCCCGCCGTGCAGCAGGCCATGCGCAAGCTAGAAGGACGTGTCGTGCGCGTCACAGGGAGACCAGATCGATGAATCAGATGCGGATGATGCAGCAGGTCCAGCGGATGCAGGCCAAGATGGCCAAAGTCCAGGAGGACCTGGAGAAGGAGCAGATCGAAGCGACCGCCGGCGGCGGAGCGGTGAAGGCGGTGGTGAGCGGTTCGCAGCGGCTGCTCTCGGTGACCATCGACCCCGATGTGGCGGACGACATCGAGATGCTGCAGGACTTGGTGGTGGCGGCAGTCAACGAGGCCACCGACAAGTCCAAGGAACTGGCGGCAGAGCGGATGGGCGAGGTGACCGCCGGGCTCGGCCTCCCTCCCGGACTCATCTGAGGCCAGATGAGTGCGCTGCCGCCGGCGCTGGAGGACCTCGTCCAGGAGCTGTCACGCCTGCCCGGCGTAGGGCCCAAGACGGCGCAGCGGCTCGCCTTCCACGTGCTGCGGCTGGGTCCCGAGCGCGCGCGGGCCCTGGCGGGGGCGATCCAGGCGGTGACGGAGCGGATCGGCTACTGCACCCGCTGCCACAACCTCGCCGAGGAGGCGCTGTGCGCGATCTGTGCCGCTCCGCGCCGCGATCAGTCGGTGCTGTGCGTGGTGGAGTCTCCGATCCACCTGCTGGCGATCGAACGCACCGGCGAGTTCCGGGGCCTGTACTTCGTGCTCCACGGGGTGCTCAGCCCGATCGACGGCATCGGCCCGGATGAGATCCACCTCCCGCACCTCTTAGACCGCGTGGCTCGGGAGGAGATCCAGGAGGTGATCATCGCCACCGACTCCGACATCGAGGGCGAGGCGACCGCCACCTACCTCCACCGGGCGCTGGAGCCGCTCCGTGTGCAGGTCACGCGCCCGGCCCACGGCCTCCCCGTGGGCGGCGACCTCGAATACGCCGACGAGCTCACCCTGGTCCGCGCTCTCGCCGGCCGCCGCGCCCTCGCCTGAGTGGGGCTGCTTCCCGGGAAGCGGCCCAACCAGGGGCGGTACTCCAAGCGACTTCGGACTGGCGTCCGAGCGCTGCGCGCACGAAGGTGTAGGTGCCGGGCGGTGGTGGTTGTGCAATCGCGACTTATCTTGCTTGGGAGGGCTGGCGCCCCCCAACCCCCCCCCGCCGGCACTTGCCGGCGTTCCCTGCCGGGTCCACAGTGCGCGTGCTCTCGCGATGTTGCGCCGGCTCGCTTCGGGCTGGCGCCCGAGCTGCGCCCGCTTGGTGCGTGACCACGGGGCTCCTGCGGGTGCCCAGGTGGGGGCCGCGGGTGCCAACGGCCCACTTGTCGTACCCCACCACGACTTCGCGCTGGCGCGCGAGCGCTTCGCGCACGACGGCGTAGCACCGGGTGGTGCCGGTTGCGGGGTTTCGATTTGACCTACTTGGGTGGGCTGGCGCCCCCCAAACCCCTCCGGCGGCGCTCGCCGCCGAGCCCTGCCGGGCCCGCAGTGCGTGTGCTCTCGTGAAGTCGTGCTTGCTCGCTTCGGGCTGGCGCCCGAGCTGGCGCCCGCTAGTGGGGTGTCCAGGGGAGCTCCTGCGAGTACTCAAGCGTGGGCCGCGGGTGCCAACAGGTGCTGCGGGTGCCATGAGCCGTGGGTGCCGAGGGGTCCGCTGCGGGTACCGGAGCTCGACCCCGCGCCGAACTCGGCTTGAACTCGCGCGGAGCCGCCGTTCGCCGATCTGGACAACTCCTTCCGGGGTGGTGTATAGTCTCCCTTCGCGCCCCAAAAGGGGGGCGCTTCGGAAGAGCACCGTCAAAAGGTTCATCTCCCGATCCGAGTGGGTATAATCCCTCGGTCGCGATCCGGCCTCAGCAGGCCCCTTCGCCCACCGGATGGATGGGCACGTGGGATCGCCCGGCACCTTGACAACTGAAGAGTGGGAAAGACTCTAAGAGTCGAACAGACTCAGGGCTTGTAAGGCCTTGGGTTCCTGTCTTTAAGACGGAGAGTTTGATCCTGGCTCAGGATTAACGCTGGCGGCGCGCATCATACATGCAAGTCGAGCGAGGGCTCTTTTCCCGCAAGGGAGGGGAGTTCCTAGCGGCGAACGGGTGCGTAACACGTGGGCAACCTGCCCCGTCGTGGGGAATAAGCCCGGGAAACCGGGTCTAATGCCGCATGAGATCACCGATCGCATGGTCGGTGAAGAAAGCCTTCGGGCGCGATGGGATGGGCCCGCGGCCTATCAGCTAGTCGGTGGGGTAACGGCCTACCGAGGCTTTGACGGGTAGCTGGTCTGAGAGGACGACCAGCCACATGGGGACTGAGACACGGCCCCGACTCCTACGGGAGGCAGCAGTAAGGAATCTTCCGCAATGGGCGAAAGCCTGACGGAGCGACGCCGCGTGTGGGATGAAGTCTTTAGGGATGTAAACCACTGTCGGAGGGGAAGAGAATGGACGGTACCCTCCAAGAAAGCCCCGGCTAACTACGTGCCAGCAGCCGCGGTAACACGTAGGGGGCGAGCGTTATCCGGATTTACTGGGCGTAAAGCGCGTGTAGGCGGCTGGTCAAGCGTGGCGTGAAATCTCCGGGCTCAACCCGGAAACTGCGCTGCGAACTGGCCTGGCTAGAGTGCAGGAGAGGGCGGTGGAATTCCCGGTGTAGCGGTGAAATGCGTAGATATCGGGAGGAACACCAGTGGCGAAGGCGACCGCCTGGCCTGTTACTGACGCTGAGACGCGAAAGCGTGGGGAGCAAACCGGATTAGATACCCGGGTAGTCCACGCCCTAAACGTTGTGAACTAGGTGTTGGCAAGATTGACCTTGTCAGTGCCGCAGCTAACGCATTAAGTTCACCGCCTGGGAAGTACGGTCGCAAGATTAAAACTCAAAGGAATAGGCGGGGGCCCGCACAAGCAGCGGAGCGTGTGGTTTAATTCGATGCAACACGAAGAACCTTACCTGGGCTTGACATGTTTGGGAAATCCCGGTGAAAGCCGGGACCTCTCGCAAGAGACCCTTGCACAGGTGGTGCATGGCTGTCGTCAGCTCGTGCCGTGAGGTGTTGGGTTAAGTCCCGCAACGAGCGCAACCCCTGTCCTCAGTTGCATTGTTCTGGGGACACTGCCGGGCGAAACCCGGAGGAAGGTGGGGACGAAGTCAAGTCAGCATGCCCTTTATGTCCAGGGCTACACACACGCTACAATGGCCACTACAACGGGTTCCGACACGGCGACGTGAAGGCAATCCCTCAAAGGTGGTCTCAGTTCGGATTGCAGGCTGCAACTCGCCTGCATGAAGCCGGAGTTGCTAGTAACCGCCGGTCAGCTATACGGCGGTGAATACGTTCCCGGGCCTTGCACTCACCGCCCGTCACACCACCCGAGTCTGGTGCTCCCGAAGTCGCTGGCCGAACCCGTTAGGGACGGAGGTGCCGAAGGAGTGCCCGGTGAGGGGGGTGAAGTCGTAACAAGGTAGCCGTACCGGAAGGTGTGGCTGGATCACCTCCTTTAAGGAGTCATCTCCGATCGCTTGATCGGCGAGCCGGCAACGTGCCGGTCAGCCGCCGCGCAGGCATCGATAAAGGAGGCTTCGTCAAGTCAGAGCCGGCAGCAATGGGCGCTACTAGGTCGCCGAAGAGTACGGACTCCACCGCGTGGAGCTCCGAAGAGTAGGCATCCCGAACGCGTCGCAGTCGCCTGGCGTCGTGCCAGGCGGGAGGCCGCTCAGTGCGCGGTGAAAATCCGCTCAGAACCGCACGGTGAACAGGCCGTGCGAAACGAGTGCACATTTTGGATCTTCCCGAGGTCCGCGAGCCTTGTCTTTCCCACTCTTCAGGCCGTTAAGTGCCGGCAGCCGTCAGGTTGCAGGTCGCGACGCCTGAGCGGCCGTGAGGCCGCCACCCTCGAGGTCCGGATGGCCATGATTGGCCTGTCTCCCTCGGGGGCCATGCCGGGTTCGCCCGGCATGTGGGGATGTAGCTCAGCTGGGAGAGCACCTGCTTTGCAAGCAGGGGGTCGGCGGTTCGAGCCCGCTCATCTCCACCAGGGCACCTTGATAACCGAATAGGTCAAAGGCAAAAGTAGTTCTTTTCGAAATGCCAAATAGGCAGTCTGGATCCTTGTTTCGTCTCGTCTTCACCAGTTGAAGAGTGGACGTAGGGCGGCAAGCTAGTAAGGGTTCACGGTGGATGCCTAGGCACCAAGTGCCGAAGAAGGACGTGGCTACCTGCGAAAAGCCTCGGGCAGCTGGAAGCAAGCGCTAATCCGAGGATGTCCGAATGGGGTAACCTGGCTGGGCCAATCCCCAGTCACTCCCGGTTGAACACATAGACCGGGTAGAGGGCACCCGGGGAACTGAAACATCTTAGTACCCGGAGGAAGAGATATTCCCTTAGTAGAGGCGATCGAACGGGGAGCAGCCTAAACCGCGTGCGTGCCAAGGCGGCAGCCGTTGCGCGCGCGGGGTAGTGGGAACGTGTCGGTTGGCTCTGCCGAGCCGGCGAGGAGTTACAAAACGGACGGTTAGTCGAATCAGCCTGGGAAGCTGAGTCAAAGAAGGTGAAAGCCCTGTAGGCGAAAGCTGATCCGTCTCCTGACGCGTCTCCCGAGTAGCCCGGAACACGTGAAATTCTGGGCGAATCCGCGCTGACCACAGCGTAAGGCTAAACACACTTGGTGACCGATAGTGAAGAGTACCGTGAGGGAAAGGTGAAAAGTCCC
This sequence comes from Candidatus Dormiibacterota bacterium, assembly GCA_963790575.1. Classification (GTDB taxonomy): domain Bacteria; phylum Chloroflexota; class Dormibacteria; order Dormibacterales; family Dormibacteraceae; genus CAVTSA01. The sequence continues at coordinate 54,969 of CAWBPD010000032.1, forward strand.
CCTGGAGGGGAGTGAAATAGAACCTGAAACCGTGGACCTACAAACCGTCAAAGAGCTAGGTGCTTCGACTTCGGTCGTTGTACAGCTTGATGGCGTGCCTTTTGTAGAATGAGCCAGCGAGTTACTGTTTGTGGCGAGGTTAAGGGGGTTACACCCGGAGCCGAAGCGAAAGCGAGTCTGAATAGGGCGCTCCTCTTTGAGGTTGTAGTCGCAGGCAGTAGACCCGAAACCGGGTGACCTACCCATGGTCAGGGTGAAGCGAAGGTAAAGCTTCGTGGAGGCCCGAACCGACTTAGGTTGCAAACTGAGCGGATGAACTGTGGGTAGCGGTGAAATGCCAATCGAACCCGGAGATAGCTGGTTCTCGCCGAAATGCCTTTAGGGGCAGCGTTGTCGTGGGCTGACGCAGGTAGAGCACTGAATGGGCTAGGGGCGGTTACCCCGTTACCAAACCCAATCAAACTCCGAATGGCGTTAGGTTATACGGCAGCAGTGAGACCGTGGGGGCTAAGCTTCACGGTCGAGAGGGAAACAGCCCAGACCATCAGCTAAGGTCCTTAAATCGTGACTAAGTGGCAAAGGAGGTCGTCTCGCAGAGACAACCAGGAGGTTTGCTTGGAGGCAGCCATCCTTGAAAGAGTGCGTAACAGCTCACTGGTCGAGTGAGGTGGCGCCGAAAATGATCGGGGCTCAAGTCACGTACCGAAGCTATGGGGCATCGTCGCAAGACGGTGTTGGTAGGCGAGCGTCGTGCCTGCGATGAAGCACCAGGAAGACCCGGTGTGGAGCGGACACGAGTGAGAATGCTGGCACAAGTAGCGTAAAGGCCGGAGAGAAACCGGCCCGCCGTAAGTCTAAGGTTTCCTGGGCAACGTTAATCGTCCCAGGGTCAGCCGGGCCTAAGCCGAGGCCGAAAGGCGTAGGCGATGGACAGCTGGTTTATATTCCAGCGCCACCTCGTGATCGTTATCACCGATGGGGGGACGGAGAAGGGTAGGTCAACCGGGCGATCGGATGTGCCCGGCGCTAGCCGTAGGGAGCTCTGGTAGGCAAATCCGCCAGGGCGCTAATTCTGAGGGCCTGCGGGACGTTCCTTCGGGAATGGTAGTGACTGATCCCATGCTTCCAAGAAAAGCCTCTAGGGAGATCACAGGTGCCCGTACCGCAAACCGACGCTGGTAGACGGGTAGAGGATACCAAGGCGATCGAGAGAACCGTGGCTAAGGAACTCGGCAAAATTACTCCGTAACTTCGGGAGAAGGAGTGCTCCTGGGTGTGAAGGACCTTGCGTCCCGCAGCATCTGGGAGTCGCAGAGAAGAGGCCCGACCGACTGTTTACCAAAAACACAGGTCTCTGCGAATCAGAAATGAGACGTATAGGGGCTGACGCCTGCCCGGTGCCGGAAGGTTAAGAGGAGAGGTGAGAGCCTTGAATTGAAGCCCCGGTAAACGGCGGCCGTAACTATAACGGTCCTAAGGTAGCGAAATTCCTTGTCGGGTAAGTTCCGACCCGCACGAATGGCGCAACGAGTTGGGCGCTGTCTCGGCCACGGACTCGGCGAAGCTGCACTACCTGTGAAGATACAGGTTACCCGCGGCAGGACGGAAAGACCCCGTGGAGCTTTACTACAACTTGGCATTGAATTGGGGTCTAGCGTGTAGAGGATAGCTGGGAGACGTTGAATCCTGGGCGCCAGCCTGGGTGGAGTCAACCTTGGAATACCAGCCTCGTTAGATTTTAGTTCTAACGGTACCCCTGATCGGGGTCCCGAACAGTGCCTGGTGGGTAGTTTGACTGGGGCGGTCGCCTCCTAAAAGGTAACGGAGGCGCCCAAAGGTTCCCTCAGCCTGGATGGAAATCAGGCGCAGAGTGCAATGGCACAAGGGAGCTTGACTGTGAGACTTACAAGTCGAGCAGGGACGAAAGTCGGGCATAGTGATCCGACGGCTCAGAGTGGAATGGCCGTCGCTCAACGGATAAAAGTTACCCCGGGGATAACAGGCTAATCGGGCCCAAGCGTCCACAGCGACGGCCCGGTTTGGCACCTCGATGTCGGCTCGTCGCATCCTGGGGCTGTAGTCGGTCCCAAGGGTTGGGCTGTTCGCCCATTAAAGCGGCACGCGAGCTGGGTTCAGAACGTCGTGAGACAGTTCGGTCCCTATCCGCCGTGGGCGTAGGAGACTTGAGGAGAGTTGACCCTAGTACGAGAGGACCGGGTTGAACGGACCGCTAGTGTACCGGTTGTCACGCCAGTGGCAGTGCCGGGTAGCCATGTCCGGTTCGGATAAGCGCTGAAAGCATCTAAGCGCGAAGCCGGCTCCAAGATGAGGTCTCCCACCGGGTTAACCGGGTAAGGGCCCTGGTAGACCACCAGGTTGATAGGCCGCAGGTGTAAGCGTTGCGAGACGTTGAGCTGAGCGGTACTAATAGCCCGAGGGCTTGCCTCCCTACTCCTCCACTCTTCATCTGTGTGAGGAAGAGACAATCCCAGGCTTGACGGAAAGGACTTCAAAGCCGGCGACCTATTCGGTTGTCACGCCCACTCCCCCGGGGCCCCCGCGAAACGGAGCTTGCGGAGTTTCGTGGGGTGGGTCCCAGGGGTGGGTCGGTGCTACGCTCCGACAACGGTGGCGCGCCCTGTCGACCCCAACGCTGACACAACGTGGATGGCGCGCGCCCTCCGGCTGGCCCGCCGCGCCGACTTTCGTACCAGTCCCAATCCGATGGTGGGCTGCGTGGTGGTGGCCGGTGGCGTTGCGGTAGGAGAGGGTCTGCATGAGCGCGCCGGTGCGCCACACGCGGAGGTGACGGCGCTGCGGGGTGCGGGAGCCCGTGCTCGCGGGGCCACCGTGTACGTCACGCTGGAGCCCTGTTCGCACCATGGCCGGACCCCTCCCTGCACGCAGGCCCTGGTGGCGGCCGGTGTGTCGCGCGTGGTGGTCGCGATGCTCGACCCTGATCCTCGGGTACGCGGGCGCGGCGTGCGGCTTCTGCGCGAGCGCGGCGTGGACGTCGACGTCGGGGTGGGCGCCGGCGAGGCCGCGGAGCTCAACCGCGCCTACTTGCAGCACCGGCTGACCGGGCGTCCCCTGGTCAGCGCCAAGTTCGCCTGCACCCTGGACGGTCGGATCGCGACCCGGACCGGCGAGTCGCGATGGATCACGGGCGAGGTGGCCCGCCGCCACGGCCATCGGCTGCGCCACGAGCACGACGCGATCCTGGTCGGCGTGGGCACCGTTCTCGCCGACGATCCGCTCCTGAGCGCCCGCTACCCGGGGGCTCGCCAGCCGCTCAAGGTGGTGCTCGACCACCACGGGCGGACACCCCCTGAGGCACGCGTGCGACAGGGCCCGGCGCCGCTCCTCATCGACTCCGGCGATGACCTGCCCGCCCTCCTGGGGCGCCTCGGCGGCCGCGGCGTGCTCTCACTGCTGGTGGAGGGTGGCCCCGCGGTCCTCGGCTCCTTCTTCGACGCGGGGCTGGTGGACCGCGTCTACGCCTACCTGAATCCTTCAGTGATGGGCGGCGAGGCGGCGCCGCCGGCGGTCGCGGGGCTCGGCGCGGGGACGCTGGCCGACCGGGCACGGCTGGAGCGGGTCGGCACCGAGCGCCTCGGGGATGACATCCTGATCTCAGGAGATGTTCACAGGGATCGTTAGCGCGCTGGGCACCGTGGTCGAGTGGCGGCCGGGCCACCTCGGGATCGCGGGCCCCGATCTAGGGCGTGGCCTCGGCATCGGCGCCTCGATCGCCGTCAACGGTGTCTGCCTCACCGTGGTCGAGCTCGAGGGCGCCACCTTCTTCTGCGACGTGGTGCCCGAGACCAGGGAGCGGACCAACCTGGGCTGGCTCCAGCCCGGCGACCGGGTCAACCTGGAGCCGTCGCTGCGGATCGACCAGGGGCTGGACGGCCATTTGGTCCAGGGGCATGTCGACGCGACCGCCCGGGTACTCCAGGTCACGCCGGTCGAGCTGGGCCGGGAGGTGCGCCTCGAGCTGCCGGCGCCCCTCGCGCCGTTCGTGGCCGAGAAGGGTTCGATCGCGGTGGATGGGACCAGCCTGACGGTCACCACCGTGGATGATCACTCGTTCGGCATCGCCTTCATACCACACACGCTGGAGGTCACCGTCGCCGGAGCCTACCGCCCTCGTAGCCTGGTCAATCTGGAGGTCGACGTCGTGGCGAGGTACGTGGCGCGACTGCTCAGGAGCAGTGGAGACACGGTGAAGAGATGACGCTGGCGACGATCCCCGAGGTGCTTGCCGACCTGGAGGCGGGCAAGGTCGTCATCGTGGTCGACGACGAGGACCGCGAGGGCGAAGGCGACCTGATGTGCGCGGCCGACCTGGTGACACCCGAGCACATCGCCTTCATGGCCAAGCACGCCAGTGGTCTCATTGTCACCGCGATGACCGAGGAGCGGCTCGATGAGCTGCAGATCGACCCCATGGTCACCCGCAACACGGAGCGCTACGGGACGGCGTTCGCGATCTCGGTCGAGGCCAAGGACTTCGTCACCACCGGGATCTCGGCCCAGGACCGCGCGGCGACCGTGCGGCACCTCGTCAACCCCAAGGCGAAACCGGTCGACTTCGCCAAGCCAGGCCACACGTTCCCGCTCCGGGCGCGCGCCGGCGGCGTGCTGGTGCGGACCGGGCACACCGAGGCGGCGGTGGATCTGTGCTCGATGGCCGGGTTCTCTCCGGCCGGGGTCCTCTGTGAGGTCATGAACGACGACGGGACCATGGCGCGGCTGCCCCAACTGGAGGAGCTGGCCGCTCGCCACGGCCTCAAGATCGTCGCCATCAAGGACCTGGTCGCCTACCGGCGCCGGACCGAGAAGCTGGTGGCGGAACGGGTGGTCTCTGACATCCCGATCGACGGGAGGATCTGGCGGGCGCACGCGTACGAGGACCTGACCAGCGGTGCGGTGCACGTGGCGATGGTGCTGGGCGAGATCGATCCCCATCGACCGGTGCTGCTGCGCGTTCACTCGCGGTGCCTGACCGGCGACGTCTTCCAGAGCCAGCGCTGCGACTGCGGCCCGCAGCTGGCCGCCGGGATCGACCGCATCGCCGAGGAAGGCTGCGGGCTGGTGCTCTACATCACCGACCACGAGGGCCGGGGTATCGGGCTGGTCGACAAGCTGCGGGCGTACAACCTGCAGGACGAGGGACTGGACACGGTGGAAGCGAACCTGGCGCTCCATCAGCCGGACGACTCACGAGACTACGGGATCGGCAATCAGATCCTGGCCGACCTCGGCGTGCGCCGCATGCGTCTGCTGACCAACAATCCGCGCAAGCTGGTCGCGATCGAGGGGTTCGGACTGGAGGTGGTTGAGCAGGTACCGCTCCGGATCCAGTCCAACCACTACAACGAGCGCTACCTGTCCACCAAGCGGGAGAAGCTGGGCCACCTCCTGTAGGAGAGCGGCGCGCTGCTAGGCTTGCCGGCGATGGGAGAACCCGGTCTGGAGCGACCTTCCGACGAGGCCCTGGACGGCGGCGACCTCCGAGTCGCGATCGTTGCCTCGCGCTTCAACCAGGACATCACAAAGCGGCTGGTGCGGGGGGCCGAGCAGGCGCTGCGTCAGCACAACTGCGAGCAGGTCCGCGTCTACTGGGTGCCGGGCGCGCTCGAACTCCCGCTGGCCGCGCTCACCCTGGCGGAGAGCGGGACCATCGACGCCATCGTGGCGCTGGGCTGCGTGGTCAACGGCGAGACGGCCCACTTCCAGTTCGTGGCCGCGGAAGCGGCAGCCGGGATCGCCCACGTCAACCTGGACACCGGCGTGCCGTGCTCGTTCGGCGTGCTGACCACCTACGACCGCGAGCAGGCCCTGGCCCGCAGCGGCCCCAAGCGCAACGCCGGCATCAGTGCCGCCGAGACCGCGCTCGAGATGGCGAACCTGGTGCGGCGGCTCCAGAGCGGCGAGCCGGAGGAGTCGCAGCCAGACGGGTAAACATGGCCGTTTCCCGGGAGACGGGGCCGACCCGAACCGTTTTTAGCGCGGTGTTGCAGGGACACGGCCCTTATGAGAGGCGCACGAAGCTCGCGTGGGCGCGGTACTCGTCCAGGGTGCGCGCGTTGAGGTAGGCCATCGAGCTGCGCAGCCCCGCCAGATAGCGACGCACGACGGCTTGGACCGGCCCTTTGGCCGGCACCAGCGTCTCGGCGCCCTCCACGTACTCGGGGTCCAGGTTGCCGGCCTCCTGCTGGACGGAGAACGAGGCCGCACCGCGCATGATCTTGAAGGTCTTGCCGTCGACCGCGATCGCCCGGCCCGGCGCCTCGTCGGTGCCGGCCAGCGCCGATCCCACCATGGCCAGGTCGGCTCCCAGCGCCAGCAGCTTGCAAAGGTCGGCGGGCATCCGTACCCCACCATCCCCGATGATCAGGGCCCGCGAGCGCACGCCGGCTGCTTCGGCGACCGCGTAGGGCGTGGGGACGTAGACGGCGGTCTCGGTACGCGTCTCGCACACCGAACCGCCCGCGATGCCGACCCGGATCGCGTCCGCGCCGTGCTCCTCCAGCCAGCGGAAGCCCTCGGCCGAGGCGACGTTGCCCGCGATCAACAACGCGCTCGGGTCGCGGCCGCGCAGCCAATCGAGAGCGCGCCCGACCTGGGTGTGCGCACCATTCGCGGTGTCCAGGCAGAAGATCGCGCAGCCGGCGTCCTGGAGCGCACGAAAACGCTCCCGCCAGTCGCCCGTGACCCCGAGCGCGGCGGCCGCCGGCCGCTCCGTCGCGCCCGCCAGCTCCCGGACCTGCTCCACCTGCTCCGGGATGGGCTGGAACCGGTGCAGGATGCCGAGCGCGCCGGCCGCGGCCAGGGCCTGGCACATCCGCGGCCCACAGACGTCTGGCATCGGCGATCCCAGCAGCGGCACCTCGAGCACGGCGGGGCCGAGCGACACCTGCGGCTGGGCGTCGGCGCGGTGCGGAAGACCCGACGCGTGGCGGGGGGCCAGACTCAGGTGGTCGTAGTCGAACGCGAGGGGCGCGTCGCGCATCTGGTCGAGGGACGTGCGCGACGGGTGGAGGACGGTCACAACCCCTCCACTAAACCAGACTTTGCCGCCGTCGAAGGGAGCCAGAGGTCGTGCGCCAACGTCTGGTTCAAACCACAGCCAGCCAGCGGTCCAGCAGGACGACTCGCTCTCGATGAGTCGCCGCCACCTGATGGCCGAGCGCCCGCCGCAGGCCCTCCGCTCCAGCCCGCAGGCAGACCTCCGCTACCTCGTCGTCGATGCCGAGCGCCGGGAGCAGCCGGAGGAAGGCGACGGCTTCCTCCGCCGTCGCCAGCATCGCGTCCGGCGCCCACGGTGTGGCCGCGACCTCGACCGCGCGCAGTTCCAGTCGGCGACCCATCTCAAGCCGCTCGCCACCGCCGCCCGCCTCCCGGCACTGCCCGGCGAGCCGGATCGCCGCGTGGCTGATCAGGCGCGCCTCCAGCAGGCCGCCGTCACAGCCGGGACCGGCGGCGGCCGCCGGACAGAGTCCGACCAGCTCCGGCTCGGGCGGCTCACGGAGCAGCCCCTCCACGGTGGCGAACAGTTCGGGGACGCCGGTCTCCTCGAGGCGCGTCAGGTTGGTGGAGAGCTGGGTCCGTCCCTCGGGAAGAGGAAATGTCAGCGCCTGCACGCCCGGCAGCGCCCGCAGTCGGGGCAGGATCGAGGAGGCCTCGGCGCGGGGCCGTCGCACCACCAGGTTGTAGGCAACGAGCGGAGGCCGGGCGCCGACGCAGCAGGCTCCCGCGGTGGGGTGGGGGCGGTCGCCCACATCGAAAGGCGGTGGCACCTCCGCCCGGCGCAGGTCGGCCAGGCGCCGGCCGCCCCCGAGGTCGCCGTAGAACCAGACCGGGATCCTGAGCCCCTCCCAGATCTCCTCGGCGAGCCCGCGAGCGATTGCCCGCGCCTGTTCCATGGTGGCGCCCCGGAGCGGCACCACCGGGACCACGTCCGCGGCACCGAGGCGGGGATGCAGGCCGAGATGCGAGCGGATATCGATGCGCTCGGTGGCCACCTCGATCCGCTGCCGCAGCGCCGCACGGAGGCGGGCGCCGTCGGTCTCGATCAGTGTCACCACACAACGGTCGTGACGCGCGTCCGCGTGCTGGTCGAGCGCGTCCGACCCGAGCAGATCCCGCAGCAGCCCGGGCTCGGCGCCGGCGGAGAAGTTGGGCACCGCCTCGAAGAGGGGAGGCATTTGCCAGGACTACAGTAGGTGGCCATGCCGGGTGAGGTGGCGCTGGTCTGGGGGCCCTCGCTGCTCGACTACAAGCTCAGCGAGGACCATCCCCTCCAGCAGGTCCGGGTCCAGCTCACCGTGGAGGAGATCGAGCGGCGCGGACTGGACCGGGGGGTGACTCGCCTGCAGCCGCGGCGGGCGAGCGATGAGGAGCTGGTGCGGACGCAGACCCCCTCCTACGTGGAGCTGGTCCGGGCGTTGAGCCGGCCCGAGACGCGCGACCGACCGGCGCTCGTGCGCGCAGGGCAGCACGGGTTCGGGAGCGACGACAACCCGATCGCGGACGGAATGCACGAGGCCTCGGCGATGGTGTGCGGGGCCAGCCTGGTGGGGGCCGAGGCCGTCCATCGCGGGGAGGCGCTCCACGCGTTCAATCCGGCGGGCGGGCTGCACCACGCCTCGCGAGACCGCGCCTCCGGATTCTGTGTCTACAACGACGTGGCCTCGGCGGTCGCGTGGCTCCGCCTGCAGGGACATCGGGTCGCCTGCGTCGATGTCGACGTGCATCACGGGGACGGCACGCAGTGGATCTTCTACGACGACCCGGGTGTGCTCACGCTGAGCCTGCACGAGAGCGGCCGCTACCTCTTCCCGGGTACGGGCTTCGTCGACGAGACGGGGTCCGGCGATGGGCGGGGCGCGGCGGCCAACCTGCCGCTGACGCCGTACCTCTGGGACGAGCCGTGGCTGGCGGCCTTCGAAGCGGTCGTGCCGCCGCTGCTGCGCGACTTCCAGCCCACCGTGCTGGTCACCCAGGACGGCTGCGACACCCATCTGCTGGACCCACTCGCCCACCTGCGCTGCTCGACCGCGATCTGGCCGGTCATCGGGCGCCGGTTCCACGCCCTCGCGCACGAGCTCTGCGAAGGGCGCTGGCTCGCCCTCGGCGGCGGCGGGTACGCGATTCGCGAGGTGGTGCCCCGCGCCTGGACGCTGCTCTTCGCCGAGATGGTGGAGCACCCCGAGGTGGCCGCCGACCTCGTGGACCCGGAGCCGTTCCCGCCGCCACCACAGGCGCGGGAGCGAATCTGGGGCCAGCTGGAGCGAGAGGTGACAGCACTCGGTAATGCGCTCGGGCGCCCGCTCTCCCTCGGCGCCGGCTAGAAGTAGCGGCAGACTGTCCGCACTACGACCTCAAAACGCGCTCCGTAGGGTCGTAGTGCGGACACTCGGCCCCTATCCCGGGCTAGAGGACGCGGAGCCGGATCGTTTCCTCCAGGCCCTGCAGCCGCTCCACCACCCCCGCCGAGCAGGAGTGGTCGACGTCCGTGATCAGATAGCCCAGATGCCCGCGGGTACCGAGCAGCTGAGCATCGACATTGACGCCCTCGGAGGCCAGGATGCTGTTCACCTTGGCCAGCACGCCGGGCACGTTGATGTGCAGGTGGCAGAGGCGGCGGCCGGAGTGGGCGCCGGGCAGCACCAGCTCGGGGAAGTTGACGGAAAGGGCGGTCGTGCCCCGCTCGACGTGGTCGCGCAGCTTGGAGGCCACGAACTCGCCGATGTCGCGCTGCGCCTCCTCCGTGGAGCCGCCGATGTGGGGGGTGAGGATGACGTTCTCGAGCCCTCGCAGCTCGGATTCGAACTCATCCCCCCGGCCCAGCGGCTCGGTCGGGAAGACGTCGATCGAGGCGCCCGCCAGGTGCCCTGACTCCAGGTGACGCCGGAGGGCCGCGTGGTCGACCACGAACCCTCGCGACAAATTGAGGAAGAGGCTCCCGTCCCGCATCAGGGAGAACTCCCGCTCGCCGAACATCCCCGAGTTGCCGGGGCGGCCGTCGACGTGGAGCGTCACCACGTCCGAGTCTTCGAGCAGCTCCTCGAGGCTCCCGCACTGGCGCGCGTTGCCCAGGGCGAGCCGATCCTGGATGTCGTAGAAGCAAACGCCGAGGCCCAGATTCTCCGCCAGCACCGAGAGCTGGGACCCGATCTTCCCGTACCCGACGATGCCGAGCGTGCGGCCGCGGATCTCGTGACTTCCGTCGGCGGATTTGTCCCACACCCCCCGGTGCATGCCGGCGGTCTTCGCCGGCAGCTGCCGGTAGAGGGCGATGATCTCGCCCAGGACCAGCTCCACCACGCTGCGGGTGTTGGAGAAGGGTGCGTTGAAGACGACCACGCCCTCGCGCGAGGCGGCCTCGAGGTCGATCTGGTCGGTGCCGATGCAGAACGCCCCCACGGCGAGCAGGTCTCGTGCCTGCTCGAAGACCCGCTGCGTGAGCCGGGTCTTGGAGCGGATGCCCAAGATCTGGACCCCGTGCAGGCGCTCCAGCAGTGCGTCCTCGGAGAGCGAGCGGTTCACCGTGGACACCTCCCAGCCGGCTCCCTGCAGCAGGTGGATGCCGCGCCGGTCGATGTTCTCGAGCAGCAGTGCGCGCATCGTCGGCGGGGCGGTGATCACGGGTGCCATCGTACCGGGGGGCCCCGCGAGGCATCTTCCCGTCTATACGTACAATTGTGTGTATACTCGTTCGGATGCCGAACCGGACCGTTTATGTGGCCGAGGCGGATCTGCCGCTGTACCAACGAGCCCAGGAACTGGCGGGAGGCAATCTTTCGGCCGCCATCGCGCAGGCCTTGGGCCGATTCGTGGAGGTTCGAGAGTTGGGAGCAAAAGGCATGGAGGAGGTCACGGTCTCGGTCGGCGCGCCGGGAAGGCGACGGCGGCAGCGCTTTGTCGGGGTGCGGCTGGCAACCTGGAAACATCCGGTCGCCGGCAATGCCCGGGAGCAGGTCTGGCGCGCCTACCGCACCGGGCGCGGCCGCATCGCCGTGCACGAGGTCGAGCGGCCGAACTGGGGCTGGAAGGGCTGGTATCGCGAGGAGGGCTGGGACGATCCGGCCCGCTACACGGGGGACGGCGACTTGTGGGAAGAAGGTGAGGCGACGCTCCACGTATTCGACAGCGTGGAGGCGATGGGTGATGCCGTGCCGGCCCCGCTTCGTGAGGCGATCGTCGAAGCGCTCGACCGGCCCGCCGTGGAGGATCTGGACATTTGAGCCGGGAGCACCAATCGCCAGCCCGGCGCCGCGGCCCGCGCCATCGGTCGGGCCGTCGCTTAGGAGCTGAACGAAGGGCTCAGAACCGCCGGCTCAGAACCGCGGTGCGGTCTCCCGTGGCGCCGGCTGATGCGGCGCGGGTTTGGCCTGGAAGACTCGCTCCAGCGTCTCGCTGGTGGGCACGTAGATCACGTCGTCGGCGCCGGCAGCATCCAGGTCCGCCTCGACTTTGTCCGCCTGCGCCTGGTCCACCGCGGGGATGCCGAGCAAATAGTGCCCCGCCTCCAGCTCCTGGTTCAAGAAGTGCGCCGGGTCGGCCACCGCCGCCATCCCGAACAAGCCGCCCGCGGTGGCACCTGAGAGGGCCCCGAAGACCGCGAAAATGCCCACGATCACGAAGACCTGGGTGTTGTCGGTGACCGGCCCCACCAGGGGGGCGGCGCGAGAGACCAGGATTCCGAGGACGACACCCAGCACGCCTCCCAGGAACCCACCTCCCACGATGCCAATGAAGAGACCTACCGCGTAGCGAGCCTGCGGGGCGTCGCTCGGGCGCCTCAGATGGAGAGACGACTCGGGGTACCCCGCCAGGCGCAGCTTGGCGATGGCCGCCGCGACCGCGCGGCCGTTCGCGAAAAGCCCGATCTGCATGTCCTGGAGCTCGTGCTCGGATTTCCGCGCGGGATCCTCGTCTGCCATCGCTTCTCATCGTAGCTGGGCCGGGAAGTACCGTATCCGCACAGAGTGAGCCCGGGCCTCCTGGACCGTTCCATCGCCGGCCTGGTGCCGGTGCTCCCGCCGGCGCTGGTCGACCGGGTGGCGCGGCGCTACATCGCCGGCCAGACGCTGGACGAGGCGCTCACCGTCGCCGCGCGGCTCCAGGACGAGGAAGGGTGCGACGAGACGCTCGACGTGCTGGGTGAGCACGTGCGCACCAAGGATGACGCGCGGGAGATGGCGGCCGCGTTCGAGCTGGCCCTGGACGCGATCCAGGCTCGCGGCCTGCGGTGCGGCGTCTCCGTGAAGCTGTCTTCGCTCGGGCTCGGCATCGACCACCGGCTGTGCGCGGACAACCTGAACCGGGTGCTGAGCGCGGCCCAAAAGACGGCCCGCTTCTGCCGCATCGACATGGAGGACGCGACCACCGTCGACCGCACGCTGGACCTGGTGGAAGCGGCCAGGGACGCGGGTCACCGGGTCGGCGCGGTGCTCCAGGCGCGCCTCTTCCGCACTCCCCGCGACCTGGAGCGCTTGATCGCAGGCGGCATCCCGGTGCGTCTGGTGAAGGGCATCTACCTGGAGCCGCCCTCGATCGCCCACACCGGGTTTGGTGAGATCCAGAAGGCCTTCCTGCTGCTCATGGAGCGCGCGGTCCGGGCCGGTCTCGACCTCGCCATCGCCACCCACGACGACCGTCTCCTCGCCGAAGCCAGGCGGTTGCTGGACGAGCGGGGCTCGAGCGCCGCCCACGTCGAGTTCCAGGTGCTGCTCGGCGTCCGCGACGATGTCCGGCGCGGCCTGCGCGCGGAGGGACGGCCGGTCCGGGTCTACGTGCCCTACGGTCGTGACTGGCGGGCTTACTCGCTGCGAAGGCTGCGCGAGAACCCGCACATGGCGACGCAGATCACAAAGGCGATGATGGGGCTGCGATAGGCGCGGGGGCCGCCAAGCAGGGGGCGGTCGCGGATGGCTTCCGCCCCCTCTGTCTCAGGGCCTGGCTTCGTAGACCGCGTTGGTCAGCGACTGGGTGGCCCGCCGAAAGCGGGTGAAGCCGGCTTGGGTGACCACGTCTCGGATAGGCCCCTCTCCGGCCTGTGCGCCCAGTGCCAGCCCGACGTCCTGCGCCAGCGAGCACGGTGTGCACAGGAAGTTGGAGAAGGCGTAATACGCCCGGCCCAGCGGGTTGAGGTTGTCCTCGACGCGGTCGCCTGCGAGCGGCTCAACGATCATCCAGGTCCCGTCCGGCGCCAGCGCTTGGCGGACGTGCCGCGCGGCGCCGACCGGGTCGCCCATGTCGTGCAGGCAATCGAACATGGTGACCAGGTCGTAGCCGGTACCCGGGAACCGTGCCGCCGGGGCGACCTCGAAACGGATGTTGCCCTTCTGACCGGCCTCGGCCGTCTCCTTGCGCGCGAGCTCGATCGATCCTTGGTGGTAATCGAAGCCGACGAGGGTCGACTGCGGGAAGGCCTGGGCCATCAGCCTAGTGGAGGCACCGAGGCCGCAGCCGACATCGGCCACGGTGGCGCCCACGCGCAACTTCTCGACCACGCCCTCCAGCGCCGGCAGCCAGGTCGATAGCAGGTTCGCGTTGTACCCGGGACGGAAGAAGCGCTCGCACCCGACATGGACGTCGGTGTCGTGCTGGTGCCATCCGTAGCCGGACCCGGCCTTGAACGCGTGCTCGATCTCGGGCTCGGCCTTCAGCGTGCCCAGCGCCAGCTGAAAGGCACCGGCGACAAAGGCGGGGCTGGATTCGTCGGCGAGGGCCAGCGCCTGCTCCGGGGTCAATGCGTAGCGCCCACTGGCGGGGTCGTACTCGCAATAACCGCCCGCCGCCTGGGCGTTCAACCACTCGCGGACGTACCGTTCGGAGGTGCCCGTGCGTTCGGCCACCTCCGCCGGAGTCGACGGTCCCGCCTCGGCCAGCGCGCGGTAAAGGCCGAGGCGGTCGCCGATCACGATCAGACCGGCGTTGACGGTGGCGCCGAGCTCACCGATCACGTGGCCCATGAAGACCATCAGCTTGTCGTGGTCTACGGCCTGGGTTTCGACTGCCATGAGGGATACCTCCTGAAGCGGGGAAACGTGAGTCGACCCGACCCTAGCCTCGGTCCGCCGCGCTTCACATCAGGGGGGCCACCTGGGATTCCGGTTGCCGGGGAGGCGGCGCATCCGGAGTCCCGGGACAAGCCCGGCGTGGGGGTGCGGCGGCGAGATGCGATCCTGAGCCCGTGCTCGTAGGACGGGACCTCGAAGCCGGCCGGATCCGCCAGGCACTCGCGCAAGCCCGCCAGGGCGTGAGCTCGACCCTCGTCCTCCGAGGGGAGCCCGGCATCGGAAAGACGGCGCTGCTGCGCTTTGCGGCGCGGGAGGCGGTCGGCATGCGGGTGCTCCGGGCTCAGGGCGTGGAGTTCGAGACCGATGTGCCCCTGAGCGGCCTGCACGAGCTGCTCCGGCCGGCGCTGGGCAGCCTCGAGCACGTGCCTCCCCCTCTGGCCGGTGCTCTCCGTTCGGCCTTCGGGCTGGGCGAGCGGGTGCTCAGTGACCGGCTCGTGATCGGTGCCGCCACCCTGGAGCTGCTGACGACCTATGCGGAGAAGCCGCTGTTGGTCTTGCTTGACGACGCCCACTGGCTTGACCGCGCGTCGGCAGAGGCTCTGGCCTTCGCGGTCCGTCGCCTGCTCGCGGACCCGATCGCGGTGCTGGTGGCGGTGCGCGCAGGGAAGCTCTCACCTTTCCTCGGCGGTGGCCTGCAGGAGGTGACCCTTGATGGGCTCGATGAGGAGTCGGCCAGTGAGCTGCTTCGGGACCGGGCTCCGGTGCGCCTGCAGCCCGAGGTGGCTCGCCGCCTCGTCGAGATGACGGGAGGGAACCCACTGGCGCTGGTCGAGCTGGCAGCCGAGGCGCCCCACTTCGACGCGCTGGCCGGGTACCGACCCCTGCCGGTTCCGGCGTCGGTGAGTCTGGAACGGACCTTTACCCAGAGGGCCGGCGGCCTCTCCGAGGGCGCCCGCGTCGTGTTGCTGATGCTCGCCGCCGCGGGCTCGGGCGGGCTCGAACTGGTTCGGCGGGCGCTGGCCGGGCTCGGCATCGGTCCCGAGGCGGTCGAGGAGGCGGAGGCCACGACCGGCCTCGTGACCGACCAGAGTGGGAGCCTCGCCTTTGTGCATCCCCTGGCCGCGGCGGCCGTTTATCACGCCGCGTCGCCGGGGCAGCGACGCGCCGCCCATCGGGCGCTGGCCGCGGCGATGCGTGACGAAGACGCCGATCGGCGGGTCTGGCACCTGGCGGCGGCGGCCGGCGACCCCGACGAGGAGGTGGCGGTCGCGCTGGAGGCGGCGGCGGAACGGGCGGGAGCGAGCAGCGGGCACGCCGGCGCGGCCGCCGCGCTGGAGGAGGCAGCACGACTCAGTGAAGCGGCCCCGGCCCGCCTGCGCCGCCTCCTCAAAGCCGCCGACCGTGCCTGGCTCGCCGGCCAGTCCGAGCGGGCGGTCGGGCTCCTGGGTGACGTGCGCTCGGCTGCAAGCTCGAGCGAACTGACCGTGGAGGCCGATGTGCTGGCGGGGCGGATAGCGCTCGTGCAGGGCGCCAGCGCCGATGGATTCCAGCTGCTCCGGCGGGCCTCCGACGAACTCGCCGTTCGGGATCGGGTCCGCGCTCTTCGGCTTCTGTCCGAGGCGTCGGTGACTGGACTGGGCGCCGGTCGGGTAGGTGACATGCTGGACGCCGGTCGTCGCGCGCTCGAACTCGTGCGCTCGGACGACCCGCCCCAGGTCACGATCGTCACGCACGTCGCCTTCGGCTGTGCTGCCGTCATGGCCGGACGGGGCGACGAAGGGCCGCGTCACCTTCGGATGGCCCAGGTCGGTTTCGGCGGCATCGAACTGGGAAGTGATCCTCTTTTGATGGTCTGTGCGGGCCTGGTCGGCCTCTGCCTGCGCGAATCCGGTGCCGGGCGCGACCTGCTCTGGCGCGCCCTCACTGAGGCCCGAGCGCAAGCTCCCGCTTCGGCGCTGCCTTACGTCCTCATGTGCCTCGGTCGCGACCTTGCGACGACCGACGAGTGGACAGGGGCGCGGGCGCACTATGAGGAGGGCGCGCGCCTGGCGCGGGAGACCAACCAGTACACCCTCCTCACCGCCCACCTGGCCGGGCTGAGCCAGCTGGACGCGCTGGAAGGCCGCACCTCACAGCTCGCTGACCACTCGACGGAGGCGGATGAGCTTGCCCAGCGCTTCCAGGTGGGGTTCTTCCGGTCCTGGGTGCTGACGGCGCATGCCCTGCACGAGCTGGGGAGCGGTCGTCTGGAGCCGGCCCTGGAGCCTCTCCGACAGCTCCGTGCACTGCTGCACTCCGAGCTCGGCATTCAAGACCCCGATCTTGATCCCACCCCCGACCTGGTCGAGGTGCTCATGCGACTTGGCCGGCAAGAGCTTGCCTGGTCGGAGGCGGAGGCGTTCTACCGGAGCGCGCGCGCCAAGGGCCAGCCCTTTGCGCTGGCGCGAGCCGAGCGTGCCCTGGGGTTGGCGGCCCCCGACCCCGGCTTCCAGGCCCACTTCGAGGCCGCGCTCGCTCACCACGCCCGCACCCGCGACGCCTTCGAAACCGGGCGCACGCAGCTCTGCTACGGGGAGCGGCTCCGCCGAACGCGACGGCGAGGCGAGGCGCGCCGCCACCTGGCCGACGCCTTGGAGACCTTCGGGCGGCTGGGCGCGATGCCGTGGCGGCGGCGGGCCCTGACCGAGCTGGGGGCGACCGGAGAGGCGCTTGGCCGTCGTGACGAGAGCGTGCGCCACCGTCTCACGTCGCAGGAGCTGCAGGTCGCGGTGGCGCTGGCCGAAGGGCGCACCACCCGGGAGGCGGCGGCCATGCTCTATCTGAGCCCGAAGACCGTCGAGTACCACCTTCGGAACGTGTATGACAAGCTCGAGATTCGGTCGCGGACCGAACTGCAGGCGGTTATCGGCGCCTCAGCGCGGCTCCCGCTCAGCTGAGGGCGGTGCGGGCGATCCGCATCACCGAGAACTGCATCGGGAGGCCGGTACCGAGCAGCGCCGCGACCGGGGGCAGGATCCAGGCGTAGCCGGTGGAGTGGCCCCGCAGCGCGGCGACGTAGACGATGCAGCCGATCACCACCAGCACCCAGATGCCGGCGTTGAAGCTGAACCAGCGGATCACGGTGCGGCGCTTCTCAGCCGGCTCCGGCCGCGCCAGCCCAGGTACCAGAAACCAGCTGAAGAGCAGGTACTCCACCGCCGCGCAAAGCAGGAAGGCGAAGATCCCGCCGATCAAGAAGGGGACGATCAGGGCCTCGGGCCTAGCTGGTGGCGGGGTGTGCCTTCAGGCAGCGCGTGCAGACACGCGCCCGGACCACCCGGCCGCCGATCTCGACCCGTCCGACCTGCAGGTTGGGCAGGAAGCGCCGGTTCGTGCGCCGCTTGGAGTGGCTGACGTTGTTTCCGTACTGCGGGCCCTTGCCGCAGATCTCACACTTCTTGGACATCTCGAGTCTCTTCCTTCGAGGGAGATTCGGGGCCTCCCCCGAACGCTGCACCGTCTTTCGATTTTCGTGATCAGGCCAGCCAGGGATTGTACCATTGCGGGTCGTCATGTCCCTCGGTATCAGCGACCAGCGCTCCACGGTCGCGGTTCGGGCGGAGCGCGAGCGGGGCCGGCTGGAGGTCCTGGAACCAGCGGTCGCGGCGGTCGCCGGCCACGCCGCCATCAACTGCTACGGCGTGATGGGGATGGCCGCGCGCAATCTCCGCGACGGTGTGTTCACCCTGGTCCGGCGGGAGAACGTGCACCGCGGGGTCGAGATCCGACGGGTTGCGGAGGGGCTTGTCGTCGACCTCTTCGTCGTGGTGCAGTACGGGACCAGGATCCAGGAGGTGGCGCACAACCTCCAGGAGACGGTGAAATTCGCCATCGAGCGAGCGGTGCAGGTCCCGGTCATCGAGGTCAACGTGACGGTGCAGGGGGTCCACGAGGATCGCGGAAACAACTAGTCCCGGCGACCAGCTGGTCGACGGGCAACTTCTGAAACGGGCGCTGCTCGGCAGTCTGCGCTGGTTGAGCGCGCACCAGGACGAGGTCAACAACCTCAACGTCTTTCCGGTGCCCGATGGCGACACCGGGACCAATATGCTGCTTACGCTGCAGTCGGCGGTCGAGGATATCCGCGACTCACCGGCGGCGGAGGTCGGCCGGGTGGCTCGCATCGCCGCTCACGGCAGTCTGATGGGCGCGCGCGGCAACTCGGGAGTCATTCTGTCTCAGATCTTCCGCGGCTTCGCCAATGCCGCCCAGGGCAAGGCCGTGCTCACGCCGGCCGAGTTGGGCGATGCGCTGGAGGAGGCGGCCAACGCCGCCTACCGGGCGGTCAACAAACCCACCGAGGGAACCATCCTGACGGTGGCGCGGGAAGCGGGCCGGGCCGCGGTGGGTGCCGCACGCACGCCTGGTGCCACGCGCCAGACGGTGCTGACGGCCGCGGCCTCGGCCGCCAGACAAGCCGTCGAGTTGACGCCCACCCAGCTCCGCATCCTCCGCGAGGCCGGGGTCGTGGATGCCGGCGGCTATGGGCTCCAGCTGATGCTGGAGGGCATGCTCCGGTCGGTCGAGGGCGAGGCGCCGCCGGCCGCCGAGCGCGAACATCATCCCGCCGCCCAGGCGGTGCTCGACCTTCCGGAGGAGGGCTGGGGCTACTGCACGGAATTCCTGATCCTGGGGGAGGGGCTGGACGTCGAGCGGATCCGGGAGGAGATCGAGGCTCAGGGCAACTCGGTGCTCGTGGTGGGCGACGATGAACTGGTCAAGGTGCACGTGCACACGGACGATCCGCCGCGCGTCATCTCGCTCGCCTCCGGCTACGGCCGCATCGACCGGCTCAACGTGGGCGACATGTCGTCACAGCACCGCCGAATCCGCGAGGAGTCGACCGGCGAGGGAACCGCGACCGGGGAAGCCGCCGCGCCCGCGCCGGGGGATGATGGCGCCCAGCCGGCCCGGCCTCGCCGCGAGAACGGCATCGGTCTGGTCGCGGTGGTCGCCGGACAAGGGCTTGTCGACATCTTCCAGAGCCTGGGCGTGGACGCGATCGTGAAAGGCGGTCAAAGCATGAACCCGTCCACCCAGGAGATCCTGGCCGCGATCGAGGACGCGCCCTACGACGAGATCCTCCTGTTGCCGAACAACAAGAACGTGGTCCTGGCCGCCAACCAGGCCCGGGGGCTGACGCAAAAGCGCCTGGAGGTGCTGGAGACGGTGACCATGCCCCAGGGGATCGCGGCGCTGATCGCCTTCAACCCCACCCTCGACGTGGCGGCCAACGAAGCCGTCATGAAAGAGGCGACCGAGCGGATCCAGACCATCGAGGTCACCCACGCCGTGCGGGACACCAAGGCAAATGGCGTAACCGTGCGCAAGGGCGACGTGATCGCGCTCGTGAACGACAAGCTGCGTCAGTCGGGTTCCGACTATGCCGGGGTGGTGCAGCAGGCGCTGGCGGGCCTGCGAGGGCACGACTACGAGCTGGTGACCGTCTACCGCGGCGACGACGTCAGTGAGGAGGAGGCGCAGACCCTGGGCTCGGCCATCCACGACTCCTACCCCGACCTGGAAGTCGATCTTCACCTGGGCGGGCAGCATCATTACCCCTTCATCCTCTCGGTCGAGTAGGCCCTGGCTGCGGCCGTTGCTGGTCGGCTGCGGCCATGCCGGGTGCACGGGGGTCACGGTCGTGCTGCTGCTCGCGCTCTGGCGGCACTGGGGTGGATTCGGAGGGCTGGAGGTGCTCGGCTTCACCACCGGCATGTGGGGCGTCTGGCTGCAGGCACTGGAGAGTCACTGGAACTGGCCCATCCAACTGGTGTCGAGCGCGGTCTACGTGGTCGTGTTCTTCGGAGCCCGGCTCTACGCCGATACCACCGAGAACCTGCTCGACGTCGTTCTCTACGGGCTGGGTTGGTATTGGTGGCTGTTCGGCGGGGAGCGGAACCGGCGCCTGGACATCGCGCATCTGACCTGGCGGCTGGCGGCGATCCTGACGGCGATCGGCGTGGTCGGTTCGGTGGTCCTGACCGCGGTGCTGGTGCGGGTCCACGATTCGGCCCCGCTGCTCGACGCGACCACCACCGTGGCCTCGCTCATCGCCACCTTCATGATGGGTCGCAAGCTGATGGAGTCGTGGTGGCTCTGGATCGTGGTCAACCTCGTCTACATCGTCCTCTACCTGGTTCGCGATCTCGACCTGACCGCGGTGCTCTACCTGCTGTTCGCGATCTTCAGCGTGGTGGGCCTCCTGGGCTGGCGCCGGCTGGAGCGGGAGCGGGCGCTGGAGTCAACGCGGGCGGCTCGGGTGTTGGCGTGAGCCGGCGACGCTCTCTGCCCCAGCCGCAGTTCGAGGCGCGCGTCCGGGAGATCTTCATCGAGGACGGCCGGCTGACCCTACCCGCCAAGCGGAAGAAGCGCCTCGTGGTGCTGCGATGGGCGGCGGATCTGTTCCGGCCCGCCGAGCGCTACCCGGAAGCGGTGGTGAACCGTGTCCTCGGCCGCTACTCTGACGACGTCGCCACCCTGCGCCGCCTCCTCGTCGACGAGGAATTCCTCCAGCGCAGCGCCGGCATCTACTGGCGCACCGGGACCCTCCCCCCGGCGACGTAGGGGAACATTGCCAGCACTGCAACGTCATCCCACCCCGCATGAGGTTGCAACGCCGGCAATGTAACCCCACCGGACCCCCGTCAGCGGCCCCTAGCGCACCTCAGCACCAGTCGCCACCCGCGGCCCGCGGTTGAGCTCGCGTAGGAACCCTGTGGTCACGCCACCAGCGGGCGCAGCTCGGGCGCCAGCCCGAAGCAAGCCAGTACCAGCCTCACACGAGCACCACTCACTGCGGACCCGGCAGGGAACGCCGGCAAGTGCCGGCGCGGGGGTTTGGGGGCGGAGCCACCCAAGAAAAACAAACCGCAACCTCACAACCGGCACCACGCGGTACTCCACCGTCGTGCGCAGCTCGGGCGCCAGCCTGAAGTCGCTCCGAGGTCAGCCGCCACCTCCCCCCGGCCATGTCCACCCGTGCCACGCCATCTCCCAGAACGCCAGCTCGTAACCGATGGTCAGGTCCACGTGCCGCTCCAACAAACCGGGCGCCGCCACCGGAACCGCGAACCGATCGACCGCCGCCGTCAGCTCGTCCACGTATCTCGCGAAGCCGTCGGTCGTCCACTGCAGGATCAACGACCGCCAGGGTGAATCCGCAGCCAGACCGCGGGCCACGCCTCGCCAGCCCTCCAGATAGGCGCGCTCCAGCACCGCCAGACACACCAGCCCCGCGGCCCGCTCCTGCAGCGCGGTGGCCAGCAGGTACTGCAGGTAGGCATGCGCCACGAAGGCGATCGGGGCCGGCTCCACGCCAAGGTCCCGGGCCAGCGCATCGAACCGCCCCAACTCCTCCTGGTACGCCGCGGAGGCCCGCACCAGCAATCCGCGCAGGCCTTCCGGCGCACCTGTGGCCAGCACGTCGAGGAACTCCAGGCTGCCCTCCACGAACAGCCGGTCCTGCGCCAGCCAGCGCCGGAATCGGTCTGGTTCCAGCGTGCCGTCGCGAACGCCGCGCAGGAAGGGATGGGCCACGATCCGGCCCCACGCTTCCTGACGGCGGGCGCCCGCGCCCTCGAGGAAGCTCAGCTCTCGAAGGTGGCGTCGAGCGTGATCTCAGGCACGCCCGCCAGGGCCTTTGACACCGGGCAGCCGGACTTCGCCTCCATGGCCGCCGCCTTGAAGGCCGCCTCGTCAAGTCCGGGCACCCGCCCCGCGACCGTGAGGTGGATCTTGGTGATCCCTTCCCCGGGCTGGAAGGTGACGGTCGAGCTGGTCGACAGCCGCTCCGGCGGATGGCCGGCATTGCCGAGGCCGAAGGAGAGCGCCATCGCGAAACACGCGGCGTGAGCGCCAGCGATCAGCTCCTCGGGACTGGTGCCACTCTCGCGTGACTCGGCTCGCGCCTTCCAGGTCAGCGGCAGCTCGAACGCCCCGCTCGCCGCCTTCGTGCTGCCGCTACCGGTGGGCAGCGGTCCCTGCCAGACCGCGGTCGCGTGAGAGTCGACGGCCATGCTGACTACCTCCTCCAGAACGGGTGGTGACGACGCGATGCGCCAGTCTCCAATGATGCGGCACCCGACGGCTCCGGCGCGTAGCATCGCTCCCCGTCCAATGTTGGTTTGAGCACGTCCCCCCGTCCTGCGCAGCGGTTCCACGGCGAACCGTGTGTCGCCGGCCGGGTCGGGTGTGCTCGCCATCACCCGGGGTCCCCGCGAAACGGAGCTTGCGGAGTTTCGTGGGGTGGTTCCCCGGATGGCGGAGAGACCCCTCCCGGCGGCCGCTGCGCGCCCGCATCCTGTAACCGGAGGCTCGCTCGTTGTCGTCTTCCGTCCCCGCCCGCTCCACCACCGGCGGCGATCCCCGCCGAGGCGTCTTCGCGCAGCGGCTGACGCTTCACGCCGGCTCCACCCCCCTGCTTCGGGACGCCAGCTTCTCAGTGCAGGGGGGACGGCAGGTGGCCCTGGTCGGCCGCAACGGGAGCGGGAAGTCGACTCTGCTCGCGACCATCCACTGCCTCGCCCGGACCGGTACGGCGCCGTCCGGCGTGACGCTCGAAGGGGAGCTACGTCTGGCACCGGGGCTCTCCGTCGGCCACCTGCCTCAGAGCCCGCAGCTCGACCATCCAGGAGCGGTCTCCGGCTACCTCGACGATCGGGGAGGTCCAGCCGCCCGCGCCTCCGCCACCTACCGGCGCCTCTCCGAGCGCGTCGCCGCCGGCGCCACCGACGACCGCACCCTGGCCGCCTACGGAGAGGTGATGGAGGAGATGGAGCGGGTCGACGGCTGGGGGCTCGAAGCACGACGGGCGGAGGTCCTGCTCGGGCTGGGGCTGGACGCGGCGCTGCTCGACCGGCCGCTGGCCACCCTCTCCGGCGGCGAGGCAACACGGGTGGCACTGGCCGCCCTCCTGCTCGCCGACCATGAGCTGCTCCTGCTCGACGAGCCGTCCAACAACCTGGATGCCGGCGCCCGCGATTACCTGGCCGGCTGGTTGGCACAGACCCCGGCGGCGATCCTCCTGGTCTCCCACGACCGCGAGCTGCTGGATCGAGCGACCGAGATCATGGAGATCGAGGAGGGGACCGGGCGCGTGCTGCTCTTCGGAGGCGGCTACGAGGCCTTCGAGGCGGACCGCCGCGCTGCGCTCGACCAGCGCCGGGAGGCGTATGAAGAGCAGCAGCGCCGGCGGGCCCGCCTGGTGCGCTCCGCCGGCCTCCTCTCCGACCGCGCGCAATCTTTCCAGTCGCAGTCCCAGAACGACTTCTATCGAGGGAAGAGCGCCAAGGTGGCCCGTGCCGCGAATGCGCAGACGACCCGTATCGAGCGCGAGCTGAG
This sequence comes from Candidatus Dormiibacterota bacterium, assembly GCA_963790575.1. Taxonomy (GTDB): domain Bacteria; phylum Chloroflexota; class Dormibacteria; order Dormibacterales; family Dormibacteraceae; genus CAVTSA01. Next base: position 78,386 of record CAWBPD010000032.1, read on the forward strand.
CAAGCTGGAGGAGCCCGACCTGCCGGCCCAGCCCCGGTTCGTGGTGGTTCCTCCCGAGCTTGCCACCGGGACGCTGCTCCGTCTCGAGGGGGTGTCGCTCGCTCGCGGAGAGCGGATCCTGGCCCGCGACCTCGGGCTCAGCGTGGGAGCGGGCCGGCGGATCGCCGTGGTCGGACCCAACGGGAGCGGGAAGTCCACGCTGCTGTCGGTCCTCGCGGGTGAGCCTCCCGCGTCGGGACGGGTGTGGCGCAATCCCAGCCTGCGGCTGGGGAAGCTGCCCCAGGTGGTGGTGCCAGAGGGCGGCACCGCCAGTGTCCTCGACCATGTCGCGGCCCTGGTGGAGGTGCCTCGAGACGAGCTGCGCCCGGTGCTGGGCAAGGTGCTCTTCAGCGACGTGGCGCGCCGCCGTGCCGCTGACCAGTCCGAGGGCGAGCTCCGCCGTGCCGTCCTCGCCGGTCTCTTTTACGGCGGACCCGACCTGTTGCTCCTGGACGAGCCGACCAACCACCTCGACCTGGCGACCATCGAACTGCTCGAAGACGCGCTGGACGAGTTCACGGGCGCGGTGGTCGCCATCTCCCACGATGCGCGCTTTCTGCGGCGCCTGAACCCGGCCGGCACGCTGGATACCGGGGCCGGCTGGCGCTGGCGGGCGGACGCCTGAGGCGGCTTCCCTATGCTGAGCGTATCGACGCGATGGCACGCGGCGCCCGGATGGGAGCCGGCAACGGGGATGAATGGTCGCTCCTGGTCCCCATTCTGCGTGCCCAAGCCGCCGCGCCCCTGATCGACATCGGGGACGCCTTGGTCGGACGGCCGGGCAGTCACGGGTACGTTCTCGGCCTGGTCGAGGTGCCGCCGCAGGGACCGGGTCGCGTGGCGATCTCGATCCAGCAGCGCCAGCGGGATCTCCTGCGCTGGATCGCCGCCGCGGACACCGCCGCCCCGGGGCGGCCAGAGGGCGCGCCCCGCCTGGGGGTTCTGGTCCGGGTCACGCACGAAGTGACGCAAGGGCTGCGGGAGGCGATCTGGGAGAACGGCAGCGATGTGGTCGTGATCGAGTGGCCGGGACCCGGCAGCCGCCGGCCACGGACTCTGGGCAGGGTGCTCCGGGATCTGGCCCAGGATCCGCCGGCCAACCTCCTGCTGGTACGGCCGGGGCGCGGGGGGTCGGAGACGAAACCGCGCATCATCGTGCCGGTCCGGGGGGGCGCCAACGCCGCCTTCGCGGTCCGGGTCGGGGCCGCGCTGGCGGAGCACTGGCAGGGTGAGATGACGGTGCTGCACGTGTTCGCACCCGACGACCACCCGGCCCGGGTCGAGTACGAGCGGCAGGCGGTGGCGCGGGTGCTCTACGAGGCCGGTCACCCCAAGGCGGCGGTGCGGGAGCGGCAGTCGCGCGACGTGCCCGGGACCATCCTCGAGGAGTCGATCGGCCACGGTACTGTGATCCTGGGGTCGCTGGCCGAAGCCGGCCGCTCGTCGGTCCTGGTCTCGCCGCGCCTGACCAGCATGATCCGCGAGCTCAGTGGGACCGTGATCCTGGTCCGCACCACCGCCTCCCTGCACCCCTCGGCCTGAGGGGGCGCGGAGGCACCCGCGCGGCCGCCCGGTCAGCGGCCGCCCTTGGCTCGGTACTCGGCGGCGTCATAGAGCAAGCGCAGCGAGCGGATGCGGCCCGCCTCAATCCCGAAGAACTCCGCGAAGCGAACGGTCCCTCCTGGCAGGTCCGCGTCATACAGGGCCGCGGCCTGGGTCGCAGTGTGGATCCGCTGCACCATCGCGATCCCCTTCACGGTGGTGACGAAGCCGGTGACGCCTCTGAGGAACCGTTCGACGCCGTCGGCCCGCCCCGCGATCGGACCCTCGAACAGCGAGGTCCGGATCCAGGATCGGACGCAAGCGCTCGCCACCCGCGTACGAGTCGCTCCCGCCGCTCAACACGTCGTAGTAGGTATCCAGCAGCGCTCGGCGGTGCCGGTCGTCAGGTCCATGCCGGTCATGTCCACTCCTCCTATGTGGTGCCCATGGGGCCCGGGCGACCCCCTCACCTTTTGAGACACCGGCAAACCTGGAGACGGAACGGTCGTGAGGTGAACTGAATACTTTGCCTGTGGACGATTCCCTGCTCGACCGGGCGCGTCAGGGAGACGAACGTGCCTTCGCGGAACTGACCGAGATCCACCGGTCCGAACTGCATCGTGCACTGTTACCGGATGCTCGGGTCCCTGACGGACGCGGACGACGTCGTGCAGGAGGCGTTGTTCGCGGCGTGGCGGGGGCTCCACGGATTCGAGGGAAGGTCGACGATCCGCGCCTGGCTCTACAGCATCGCCACCAACCGCTGTCTGAACGCAATCCGCGACTGCGGGCGCCGTCCCCCGGTCGAGCCGGTGGCACCCTTCGAGCCGCCCGAGCCCTCACGCCGATCGGACGTCACCTGGCTCCAGCCGTACCCCGAGACGCGGCTCGACGCCTTCGTCGACACAGACCGGGGCCCCTCGGAGCAGTACGAGGCGCAGGAGGCCATCGAGCTCGCGTTCATCGAGGCGCTGCAGCGCCTGGCGCCCCGGCAGACCGCCGCAGTGGTGCTCATCGATGTGCTCGGCTTCTCGCTGCCCGAGGTGGCGGGGATGCTGGAGGCGACGCCGACCGCGGTGAAGGGCCTGCTGCAGCGAGCGCGGGCCTCGCTCGGGAGGCACGGCGTCGCGGACACGCCACCGCCCTTTTCGACGGCCGAGCAGGACCTGGCCCGGCGATTCGCCCTCGCGTTCAGCCGCGACGACCTGGACGGCGTCGTCGCACTGCTCACCGACGATGCCTGGCTGAAGATGCCACCGGCGCCGCACGAGTACTTCGGCCGCTTCCCGATCCGGCGGTTCCTGGAAGCCAGCGCCGCCGGCCGGAGGGGGCGGCGCCTCCGGCTCCAGCCGGCGCGGGCCAACGGGCAGCCGGCCTTCGTCGCCTGGTTGGACGAGCCGGACGGCAAACCGGTGGGGGCCGCGGGGGTCATCGTGCTCACCCTGCGGGGCGACCGGATCAGCGAGATCGCTCGGTTCCTCGACCCGCGCTTGCCGGCGCGGTTCGCCCCGTCTGCAGGCCGCTTCTGACCTGCCGTGGCCAGGGTCGACCCGATCCCGGCGGGAACCTGGGGATTTCCCGGATGCCAGGTGGCCAACGGCTCCTCTACGCTAAGCGGGTCGTACGTCGCGGCATCTCAGGAGATGACATCATGGCCGAGCATCCGAACGTCGCCCGTATCAGGGAAGCGTATGCCGCCTTTGACAAGGGGGACCACGCTGCCATCAACGACTCGTTCGCCGAGGACGTGGTCTTCCACATCCCCGGTCGGCATCAGCTCACTGGGGACTACCGAGGCCGGGACGCCGTGCTGGGGTTCTTCGGCAAGGTCATGGAGGTCACGGAGGGGACGTTTCACGTCGACGTTCACGCGGTCCTCGCCGACGACGAGCATGGCGTCGCACTGGTGATCACGACCGCCAGTCGCGGTGGCCGGAGCATGAAGGTCAATGAGGCCCACGTGACGCATCTGCGCGACGGCAAGATCGTGGAGTTCTGGAACGCGTCCACCGATCAGCACGCCAGCGACGAACTCTTCCGCTGACGGGACGGGACCCGGCTGACCCGGGGGTTCCTGCGCCCCACCGGTGGACCGTCGTTACACCGGCTGGTGCTATACGGCCAGGTGTTACCGTCTTCGACCATCTCGCGCCCTCACAGCAGCGTCGTCTGAAGGCGATCGCCCAGGGTCGGGCCGACCGGCTGACGTCGGCTGCCTTCCTCGCCGACCTCGGCCGGTCCAGCCCCAACGCGATCGTCCGCGCCCGCGACGCGCTGCGCTGATCGAGCGCGATGGCGAGCGCGCTCCCTTGGCACCTGAGCAGCGGCCTCCTCCGGACCTGGCTGCTCGGCGAGCGCTGACCCGAGCAGCGCCGGACACCGAGCCGAGCCGGCGCATCAACCCAGGGCCCAGTCGAGAAAGCTCTGGATGTCGACCTGCTCGTCGACCAGCTTGGAGACCGGCTTGCCCTGTCCGTGCCCGGCCCGCGCCTCGACGCGCAGGAGGACCGTCCCTTCCGGGTTCGCCTGCTGCAGCCTGGCCGCCATCTTGCGGGCGTGCATGCCGTCGACCCGGGAATCCTCCTCGCCGGTCGTGAGCAGGATCGGCGGGTAGCCCACCCCTTCCCGCACGTGATGGTAGGGGCTGTAGGCGTAGACCCAGTGGAACGCCTCCGGATCGTCGGCGCTTCCATACTCGGCGGCCCACAGCCGGGCAACTTTGAACCCCTCGTACCGCACCATGTCGAGCAGGGCCACCTGGCAGACGACGGCTCCGAAGAGGTCGGGCCGCTGCGTGATCGCGGCGCCGACCAGGAGGCCACCGTTGCTGCCGCCGATGATCCCGAGCCTGCGCGGCGTGGTCAGGCCGGCGTCGATCAGCCACTGCGCCGCCGCCAGGAAGTCGTCGAACACGTGCTGCTTCTGGTCCCGCATCCCGGCGCGGTGCCACGCTTCCCCAAACTCGCCGCCGCCGCGGAGGTTGGCGAGGCAGAAGAGCCCTCCCGACTCCAGGAACGGAACCAGCGTCGGCGACCAGGAGGGGACGCGCGAGACATTGAACCCGCCGTACCCGGTGAGCCACGCCGGACCGGTGCCCTCCCTGCGTCCGACCAGGAACATGGGGATACGGGTTCCGTCCGCCGAGCGATACCAGACCTGGCGCACCGGGTAGCGGTCGGGATCAAACCCGGGCGGCAGAGGCAGCGCGTCCACCACGTCACCATGGAGCGAGATCGTGCGGGGTGGAAGCGCAAAGCTCTCCACGGTCAGGAACGCGCCTTCGGTCTCCGGGTCGGCGCCCAGCCCCGTCACGGTGGAGTGGGGTGGAAGCGTGATCTCTCGCCGGGGCTCGCCGTCGGGGGCGCAGAGGGTGACCGCGGAGGAGACGTCGCGGAGATGCTCCACCACCAGCCCGTCGGGGTGGACCGCGGCGCCCACCAGTGTCGCCTCGCTCTCGGGGACCACGGTGGTCCAGTGCTCGGGCGCGGGCTGCCCGGGGTCGATCTCCACCAGCCGGAAGCGCGGGGCATCGACATTGGTGAGGGCGAGGAGCCGTTCGCCCGCGAACCAGGGCTCGAGCAGGTTCTCGGGGCCGTCGAAGATAGCGCTGAAGGGTCCGTCGTGGTGGCGCAGGTGGACCGACGTGCGCTGCCAGCCATGCGCCACCCCGATCACCGTCCAGCGTCCGGATCGGGAGATCGAGAGCGTGGCGGGGTATGCCGTCTGCTCCAGGCCCTCGCCGAAGACCTCGACGTCCTCGGCGGCGTCGCTCCCGATCCGGTGACGCCACACCCGGCGGTCGTATTGCGAGCGGTCCGGGTGGGCAGGATCGGGCTCCGGGTACCGCGTGTAGAGGACGGCGTTGAGGTCGGGCTCGAAGGCGACCGCGGCCAGCTTGCAGTGCGGCACCCGATCCGGAAGCACGGTGCCTTGGCTCACCTGGAGCAGATGAAGCGTCGAGTCCTCGCTGCCGTCCTTCGAGAGCCCGTAGCACAGGAGCGAGCCGTCACGCGACACGTACCACCAGTCGAGCGCGGTGGTTCCCTGACCCGGATCGACCAGCACCCGCTCGCGACCCGCCTCGGCGACCCAGATCGCCGGCTGGTCGCGTCCGGGCTCGCGGCGGGTGAAGAACCGACGCGCCCCCCGCGGCACGCTGCCGCCCAGCGAACCGCCGCCCAGCGCCTCCTGCAGCCGGCTCCGGATCGCTTCGCGGCCCGAAAGCGAGCTCAGCATGGCCCGCGCCCGGTGGTCCTGTTCTTCGGTCCAGGCCCGGGTGCGCGGTGAGTCGGCGTCCTCCAGCCAGCGGAAAGGGTCGGACACGCGCACGCCGTGCAGCGTCTCGACCACCCCTTCCAGATCGGTCTCGGTCTCGCTCATCGGCCCAGTGTGCCCCCACCACAACTCCACGACCTCCGCTTTCACGCGAAAGTGATGCTTACGGGGTGAGGATTGCGTCCGCTTTCACGTGAAAGCGGAGCTGAAAGTGCGGACCGGCGGCAGACAATCCATGTGGAATCGGGCAGCCGTGCGGGCTCCCCGTTACCATGCGGGGGTGCCGCGCCGGCGTCAGGGCGGCCAGAGCATGGTCGAGTTCGCCCTGGTCGTGATCCCCTTCCTCTTCGCTCTTCTGGGCGCGTTCACGGCCGGCCTCAACGCTTTCGAGCGCGAGGTCGCGGAGTCGGCGGCCGCGACCGGCGTCCAGGTGGCGTCGACCACCGTGATGGCGTCCGACCCCACCCGCGACGACCTCAGCGCCGGCATTCAGCCCACCCTGCGGCTGCTGGGACCAGCGATGCTCGGGACCCAGGTGAACACGCTGCCGGCGGGGGAGGCGTGTCCGGCCCTGAGCGCGATCCCGAACGGAACCGTGGATGTCTGCCTGTGGCTCGATCCCTCGGTGAGGGACAGCCAGAATCGCCCGGCTCTGGTGGCGGAGACGGTCCGCGGGCACCCCGCGACCCTGGTACCGGGGGTCGGGCTGCTCCTGCCCAACACGCTCGACCTCACGCTCGAGTCCTATGGGGTGACGTACCAGCCATGAGGGGCGCACCGCACCGCCGGCAGCGCGGGCAGGCGCTGATCGAGGCCGCCCTCACGTTTCCGCTGTTGTTCGTCCTCCTCCTCGGCTTCTACGAGGTCTCCCTGGTGGTCCAGTCCGACCTGGATTTGAAGACGGCCGTCGGGCTGGCCGCGGCGGCGGCCGCCACCGCGCCCGCGAACGACGCCACCGACGCCAACCGGTTCGCGCAGGACACCTTCCAGAACACGGTCAAGAACTTCAGCCTCTTGCAGCAGACGTCACTGATCTGCCAGGGGCCCTACGCCGCCGGCGACACCATCACCTGCACCGGCCAGGCCACACTGGCGCTGACGGGCACCCCGTTCGCCGAGATCTCGCCGTCGTTGAACTTGACCGCCACCGAGCACTCGCACATCTCCGCCTACCGCGCGCAGGCGCCATGACGAGGAGCCTTGAACCCCGACCACGCGATCGCGAGTCGGGGCAGACGCTGGTGATGTTCGCGTTCGTGCTGGCGCTGGTGCTGGTCGTGCTGCTAGCCCTGGTCGTCGACCTGGCCGCGGTGGTCACCGACTATGACCAGGCGGCCCTGGCGGCGACGCTGGGCGCACAGGCGGGGGCCACCGCCGTCGACCAGGACACGTACTACAAGACCGGCCACCGCCAACTCCTACCCAGCACGGCGACGCAGCTCTGCCGGCAGGCGGCCAACTGGTCGACGCCGCCGACCTGCACCGTCTCCGGGGATACCGTCACCGTCACCGTACGTGACTCGGTCGGGCTGCCCCTCACTCTCTTCGGCAGCACAGCCCCGATCGCGGTCACCCGCCAGGCGACGGGAGTGTTCGGAGGCCGGACCCCCGAGCCTGGCGGAGGGGGCGGATGAGGGGGTTATGAGGGGGCGGATGAAGGGGTCCGCCCCGGCCTCTCCGAAGGCCGATCCTGGATAGGGATGCCCGCACCGGCCCGAGTCGGCGCCACTGTCACGCCGCGGACACCGCTGGCCGACGTGCCCCGGATCGGTATCCGGGGCGCGACACTCCTTGGGCGCCTGGGGCTGCACACGGTCCAGGACCTGCTTCTGGATCTCCCACATCGAGTCGAGGAATTCGCCGATGCCCAGCGGGAGCGCTGGCTGCCCGACGGGGAGCGGGCACGGGTGGAGGGAACGATCGCCCGGGTGAGCGCGCGCGTGGTACGGGCGCGGACCGGCCGGCGGCTCCCGATGACCGCGATGGAGATCGAAGCCGACCGCGGGGGACGCCTTCACGTGACGTGGTTCAACCAGGACTACCTGGCGCGGCAGTTCCGCGTCGGTGACCGCATCGCCGTGGCGGGCGTCGTCAAGTATCGCGGCGACTTCGGTGTGGAGATGGCCAACCCGGCCTGGGAGCGGGCGCCGGCCGGGCGCCCCCTGCCGGAGAGGGTCGGGGGTGTGCAGCCGATCTACGGGCTCACTCAGGATCTGACCCAGAGGCGGCTTCGAGGCTGGATCGAAGGGCTTCTCGAGCACGCGGACGAGATCGAGGACCCGGTTCCCGGCTGGATGCGCGAACGGTTCGACCTGCTGCCGCTGGGCGACACGCTCCGCCTCGCCCACCAGCCGGAGTCCCCCGACGACCTGGGCCGGGCCATCGCCCGCATGGAGCGCGCCGAGCTGATCGAGCTGCAGCTGGCGTTCGCGATCTCGCGGCGGGCGCGGGAGGCGGAGCGGGCGGCGCCCATCCCGTATCGCCAGGAGGTCATCGACCGGTTCAAGGAGAGCCTGCCGTTCGAGCTCACCCGGCCGCAGAAGCGCGCGATCTGGGAGGTCTACCAAGACCTCGAGCGCCAGCGGCCCATGAACCGGATGCTGGATGGCGATGTGGGGTCGGGGAAGACCGCGGTCGCCGCCGCCGCGGTGGCGATGGCGGCCGCCTCCGGGCAGCAGTCGGTGCTGCTGGCGCCGACCGAGATCCTGGCCCGTCAGCATCTGGCCAAGTGCCGGGGCTATCTGGAACACGGCTTTTCCGAGCTCCGGGCCGACCTCCTGATCTCGGGCCTGCCGGCGGCGGAGCGGCGCCGGGTGCGGACGGCGGCGGCGTCCGGCCACTCGGCGCTGGTGGTGGGTACCCACGCGCTGCTCGAGGACGAGGTGCAGTTCCAGAGCCTCGGCGTCGCGATCGTCGACGAGCAGCACCGCTTCGGCACCCACCAACGGGAGCTGCTGCGGGCCAAGCTGGGCGAGCTCCGGCCCCACGTCCTGGCTCTCACCGCGACCCCGATCCCGCGTACTTTGGCCCTCGCCTACTACGGGGAGATGGACGTCTCGGTGATCGACGAGCTGCCGTCGGGCCGGATCCCGGTGATCACGCAGGTGCTGGAGAACGAGAAGGACGCATTCGCGCTCATCCGGCGCGAGGTGAGGGCGGGTCACCAGGCATTTGTCATCTGCCCGCTGATCGAGGGCTCGGAGACCTCGACCGGGCGGGCGGCGACGGACGAGTACGAACGGCTGCGCACCAAGGAGTTCGGGGAGCTTCGGGTCGCGCTCGTCCACGGTCGGCTGCGGAACAAGGAAGAGGTGATGCAGCGCTTCCGCGACGGCGACGCCGACATCCTGGTCGCGACATCCGTGATCGAGGTAGGGGTCGACGTGCCCAATGCGACCGTGATGCTGGTGGAGGGCGCGGAGCACTTCGGTCTGGCGCAGCTGCACCAGTTCCGGGGCCGGGTGGGGCGGGCGGATCTTCAGTCCTACTGCCTCCTGCTGGCCGACCAGAAGTCGGAGAAGGTGATGGACCGACTGCAGCTGCTGGAGCAGGTGAACGACGGCTTCCGCCTCGCCCAGGCCGACCTTGATATCCGGGGGCCGGGGGAGCTGATCGGAACCCGGCAGCACGGCGACCCCGACGAGCTGATGCGGGCGATGGCCAACCCCAAACTGCTGAGCGACGTCCAGGGGGTGATCGCCGAACTGCTGGAACGGGACCCGGAGCTGCGGTCGGTGCCGGCGCTGGCGGCCCGGGCGCGGGCGCGGTTGGAGCAGACGACGATCAACTGAGCGGCGAGGGCTGACCTCGCAACGACTTCGCACTGGCGTGCGAGCTGCGCACGCCGGTGGAGGACCGGGGGTCGTGGTTGTGAGGTGGCAATTTGTCTTACTTGGGTGGCTGCGCCGGCACTCGCCGGTGTTCCCTGCCGGGTCCGCAGTGCGGGGTGCTCTTGTGAGGTCGTGCTTGATCGCTTCGGGCTGACGCCCGAGCTGGCGCCCGCTTCTCCGGGATCCGCACGGCGCGACCCCGGCGGGGCGGCGCCGGGCGAGCGAGGTGCCAATGGGCGTTGGTGCGCCAACAGCGCCAGGCGATCGTCACCTGGTCCTTGTTCTCGAAGTCCTCGAGGGCGTGTTCCAGCCGGCGTTTGCCCAGATAGCACCAGGGGCAGACCACGTCCGACCAGATCTCGATGTTCATACCCCACCTGAACCGGCCGCGGTCTGCCGTTGGTCCACGACCTCGGTCCGGCATCGATGGGGGCGAGGTCGGGTCTACACTTCCGCTCCGGTGAGGAGCGAACGAGCCGGGTGAAGGTGCTGGCGACGTACAACATCAAAGGCGGCGTCGGGAAGACGTCGGCCGCGGTGAACCTCGCCTACCTCGCCGCCGCGGCGGGGAAGCGGACACTGCTGTGGGACCTCGACCCCCAGAGCGCGGCCACCTACCTCTTCAAGCTGCGCCCGGGCGTGAGGGGTGGCGGTGGGGGGCTGATCAAGGGCAAGCGCGAGCTCGACGACGCTGTCCAGGCGACCCAGTTCGACCGGCTCGACGTGGTGCCTGCAGACTTCCGATACCGCGGCATGGACCTCGCCCTCGACGCCCAGAAGAAGTCGACACAGCGGCTGCGCCGGCTCTTGGAGCCGCTGGCGGACGACTACGACCTCGCGGTCCTGGACTGCGCCCCCAGCGTGTCGCTGGTCTCCGAGAATGTCCTCCATGCGGCCGGTCTGTTGGTGGTTCCCTTGATTCCCACCCCGCTTTCACTGCGCACCCTGGAGCAGCTGCGGGAATTCGTGGCCGACGCTCCGGAACCCCGGCCCCGGTTGCTTGCGTTCTTCTCGATGGTCGACCGCCGCCGGCGTCTGCACCGGGAGACGGTGGAACGAATGGTCCACGAGGAGAATGTGGCCGCGGCTGTCGTGCCGCAGTCGACCTACGTCGAGCAGATGGCGGTCCGCCAGGCTCCGCTGGCGGTATTCGCAGCCCGGAGCCCCGCCGCGGAGGCCTACGCGCAGCTGTGGGCCGAGGCACGAGCCAGGCTCTGAGCGTTGGGAGGGACAGCGATGGCGAGCACCGTGGAGAAGATGTATGAGCGGGACCTGGCGGAGGTTCGCGCGCGGGGGTCCGCCAAGTGGAGTGCGTACCCGGGGGACGTCCTCTGCGCGCCCGTCGCCGAGATGGACTTCCGGACCGCGCCCGAGGTCCAGGAGGCGATCCTGGCCGCGGCCGGACGCGAGCTCTACGGGTACCCCTCACCGGCCATGCAGGCCGACGTCAAGGCGGCACTGAGTGACTGGTACCGGCGCACCGCCGGTTTCGAGGTCGCTCCGGAGCGCATCCACGTGCTCCCCGACATCCTGAAAGGGATCGAGCTGGGCCTCCACCTCTTCAACCGCCCGGGCGCCCCGGTCGTCATTCCGACCCCCAGCTATCCGCCCTTCTTCGTCGTCTCGCAGGCCGTCGACCTGGAGGTGATCGAGGTCCCCTGCGCGCGCCGAGAGCGATGGGAGCTGGATCTGGACGGGATCGAGCAGGCCTTCGCGCGCGGGGCCGGCACGCTCATCCTCTGCAATCCGCACAATCCGCTGGGTCGGGTCTTCACCCGCCAGGAGATGGCCGCGATCACGGACATCGTGGACCGCCACCACGGGCGGGTGATCGCGGACGAGGTACACGCGCCGCTCACCTTCCCGGACCACACCTGGGTGCCGTACGCCTCCACCTCCGAGACCGCGAGCGGGCATACGGTGTCGCTGATGTCGGCCTCCAAGGGCTGGAACCTGGCGGGGCTCAAGTGCGCGCAGGTGGCCCTTCACACCGAGGCGGACGAGCAGGCCTGGGGGACCCTGAACCCGATGCTGGCGCACGGTGCCAGCACCCTGGGGATGATCGGGAATGTGGCGGCGCTCCGCCACGGCGATGCCTGGCTCGAGGAGACGATGGCGTACTTGGACGGGAATCGGGCCCGCTTCGGCGAGCTGCTGTCCCGAGAGCTGCCCGAGATCGCGTACTTCCCTCCCGAGGGCACCTACCTGACCTGGCTCGACTGCAACCGCCTGGAGTTGGAATCGCCACAGCGATTCTTCCTCGAGCACGCGAAGGTCGCCCTCAACGACGGCGATCAGTTCGGGAAGGCGGCGACGGGCGGCGTTCGGCTCAATCTGGCCACCTCGCGCCAGGTAATGGAGGAGATTGTGGAACGGATGGCGAAGGCGGTGCGGGCTCGATGATCAAGCGCTTCCTCCTGGGTGTCGCCGTGGGCGGGGCGGCGGTCTGGCTGCTCGACCCGCGGTCCGGGGCGGCGCGTCGTCGCCAGGCCCGCCAGGCGATCGAGACCGCGGCCCCCATGGTGCGGCTGGCCGGGGGCACGGCGGTTGCCGTCTCGAGGCGCGCGGCCGGCGCCGTCAACGGTCCCAAGACCACGACCATCGCTCCCGCCGGCACCGACTAGACGGCACCCGGACCGAGGCCGCGGCGCCCCCCGCGCTTGGTGACATTTGTAGGGCGTGGTCCGAAAGACCAACTGGTAGGCTGAGCCGCAGATTCACGGGCGCCGTTCCTCGTCCCCACGAAACTCGACCAGGTCCGTTTCGGGGGGACTCCGATGCGGTAGGGATCTGTGCATCCGCGAATCCGCACCAAGAGGATGGACATGACCGATACCGGCAACCAGAACCAAGGCACCGGCGGAGCCCAGGAGCTCGTGCTCGAGCCCCCCAAGGCGGTCTCTGCCGTAAGCCCCGAGCAGGCGGAGACCACGATCCAGGTGGACCCGGACACCGCCCGCCAGATCGACCAGGCGGTCGGAGGGTTTGTCGACTCCCTGGCCGGGATGGACACGCGCTCACCGGAGTTCCAGCGCAAGGTCCAATCCGTGAGCCAGATGGGGAACCAGGAGATCCGACGTTCGTCGGAAGTTTCCAACCGGTTCCTGGAACGACCCGCCGCGTCCCTCACCAAGGGCGACAACAGCCAGGTCGGGCAGGCGCTGATCCAGCTCCGCCGCCAGGTCGAGGACCTCGACCCGCAGAAGAATCTGAGCCGGCGCGGATTCTTCGGGCGCTCCGCCATCGCGGGCCGGGCCAAGGACTACTTCCACAAGTACCAGTCGTCGCAGACCAACCTGAACGCGATTATCCAGGGCCTTTACCGCGGCAAGGACGAGCTGATCCGCGACAACGCCTCGATCGAGCAGGAGAAGGTCCACCTCTGGCAGATGAAGGAGCGCCTGGAGCAGTACGCCTACATGGCGGAGCGGCTCGACAATGCGCTCACCGCCAAGGTGGAGCAGGTCGAGATGACCAACCCTGAGGAGGCGCGTTCTTTGAAGGAGGACGTGCTCTTCTACGTGCGTCAAAAGCGGCAGGACCTGCTCACGCAGCTCGCCGTCAGCGTCCAGGGCTACCTGGCGCTGGACCTGGTCCGCAAGAACAACGTGGAGCTCATCAAGGGGGTCGAGCGCGCCACCACGACCACTGTCTCGGCGCTGCGGACCGCCGTCATCACGGCCTCAGCCCTCAACACGCAAAAGCTCGTCCTGGATCAGATCACCGCGCTCAACACGACCACCGGGGACCTGATCGCGGCCACCTCGCAGATGCTGCGGCAGCAGTCGGGTGACATCCAGACCCAGGCCGCGTCGGCCACGGTGGCGGTGGACAAGCTGCAGACCGCCTTCAACAACATCTACGCCACGATGGATTCCATCGACACCTTCAGGAATCAGGCGCTGGACAGCATGCGGCAGACGGTGGACCTGTTGAGCACCGAGGTGGCTCGGACCCAGCAGTACATCGAGCGGGCGCGGTCGGCCGACGCCGGCCAGCAGTCGGCCGAGCTGCAGCTCCCGAGCGGGTTGCGCCGGCTGAACTGAGGAAGAGATGGAATGGCTCTGGGTAGGCCACGCGATCGGTTCGGTGTCGCTCTACGGGTGGGAGTGGGGCTTGATCGGACTTGGAGCCTTCACCGGCCTGCGCTGGATCGGCGGGACCGGCCGGCGCCACCGACGGCTGCCTCCTCCCGCACCGGTTCAGATGGTGCCGCCCCCGCGGCCCAAGCCGGCCCCTCTGCCGCCCAAGCCGAAGCGAGCGCTGACTGATGTGAGCCGCCTGGGACTGAACCGGCTGCCGCCTTCGGTGCAGATGAAGATCGGGCAGATCCGGCGCAAGGTGGACGCGATCCTCCAGTACTCGGAGGAGTTTCCGGTGGGGTCCGAGGATCTCTACCTGGTCGAGCACACCGCGACGGACTACCTGCCGCAGACGCTCGACGCGTATCTCCGCCTGCCTCCGGCCTCGCACAATCAGCCCGTCGAGCCGGGTGGCAGGACCGCCTGGGAGGAGCTCTGGAGCCAGCTCAACCTGATGGAGCGCAAGCTGGATGACGTGGCGGCCGAGCTCAAGCGCAAGAACGCGGACCAGCTGCTCGCCAACGGCAAGTTCCTGGAAGAGCGGTTCCGAGCCGCCGGGCTGGAGCTGAACCCGGCGCCCGTCACCCCGGAGAAGCCCTGACCGCGAGCCTCCGCGTTCACGGCGGAGAGGCGGGAGGACGCCGTCTGGTGGCGCCGTCCGACATCCGGCCCAGTGAAGGGCGGGTCAAGCTGGCCATCTTCAACATGCTCGGGGAGGCGTCCTCGGGCGCGACCGTTCTCGACCTGTGCGCGGGGAGCGGCGCGCTTGGCATCGAGGCGCTGTCGCGGGGGGCGGAGGCGGCGACCTTCGTCGACACCAGCGCCCGGTCGGTGGCGTCCATTCGGCGCAACCTGGAGACGCTGGGCTACGCGGACCGGGGTCGGGTCCACCGGGAGCACGCTGTCCGCTTCTGTGAGCGGCATCCGGAGTTCGTCCGGAGCTGCGATCTGGTCTTCTGCGACCCGCCCTACAATGACCCCGTCTTGGCCCGCCTGCTCCAGGTTCTCGACCCTCTCACGCCGGGCGAAGGAGTGGTGGTGGTGGAGCACGGGGCCCGGGTCGAGCTGCCGTCGCTGACACGGCTGCGGCCGGAGCGGGAACGGCGCTACGGCGATACCCGGGTCACGATCCTGCAGGCGTCCGAGGGGCGTGAGTGAGTCCTCGGGGCCGCCGGCGCGCACTCTACCCGGGCACCTTCGACCCGCTGACGCTGGGCCACCTGGATGTGATCCAGCGCGCGGTAGACCTCTTCGAAGAGGTTGTCATCGGCGTCTCCGACAACCCCGGCAAGGACCCGCTGTTCACCCCCGAGGAACGGGTCGAGATGGTGCGGGCGTCGGTGATCGAGTATCCGGGTGTCCGCGTCGTCCACTACGCCGGACTCACCGTGGACTGCGCGCTGCGGGAGGGGGCGACGGTGCTGATTCGGGGGCTGCGCACCACCAGCGATCTGGAGAGCGAGCTGCAGCAGGCGATGATGAATCGTGAGATGGCAGCCGACCTGCAGACGGTGTTCCTCCCCGCGCAGGCCTCCCGGATCTATCTTTCGTCCACTATCTTGAAGGAAGTCGCCAGGTACGGACGCGACATTTCGGCGTTCGTGCCCGAGCCGGTGGCAAGCCGGCTGAAGGAGAAGCTGCGGTGAAGGTCGACGAGACGCTGGACCGCATGGAGTATGTCGTGCACCATGCGCGGCACGTCCCGTTCTCGAGCCAGGTGATGGTCGACGAGGACGAGATCATGGACCTCATCGACCAGCTGCGGTTCAACCTCCCGGAAGAGATCAAGAAGGCGAACTGGACAGTCCAGGAGCAGCAGCGCCTGATCGCTGAGGCGCACAGCGAGGCGGGCCGGATCCTGGCCACCGCCAACGAGCGGGCCGAGTCCACGGTGCAGGAGCACGAGGTCACGCGGCGGGCGAAGATGGAGGCGCAGCGGACGGTGGCCGAGGCGCAGGCGAAGGCCGACCAGACCATCCGCGACGCCGAGGCCTACACCACCGAACAGCTGCAGAACCTGGAAGCACACCTGAGCCGCACCCTGATCACCGTCCGCCGCGGCATCGAGGCACTGCAGGCAAGTCACCCCGCCCCCGACGACGAACCCGCCCCCACCCGGTAGCGCCGTGTGGAAGGGCCCGTTGGTGCACCAGCGGGGGTTAAGAGGCGCGGGAAGGCCCCGTTGGTGCACCAGCGGCGGTTAGGTTCCAGCGGCGGAGCTCGTCGCGGACTTCGCCAAGGATGATGTGCGGACGCTCGCGGAGGTCCGGCCCAGTGTATCGGAGCAGCGTGATCCCCAGCTTCTGGAGGCGGTTCTGCCGGCGGTTGTCGTCGGTGAGGCGCTCTTTGTGGTTCTCGCCGTCGTATTCGATGCCAAGCCGGGCCTGGGGATAGTAGAGGTCCAGCCGCCCGGCGAAGGCCCCGGCCGGATCATGGACCGGAACCTGCGCCTGGGGCCGAGGCAGCCCGCCACCGACCAACAGCATGCGTAGCCGGGTTTCCATGGGCGACTCCGACTTCGGCTCCGCCAGTTCCAGTGTGCTCCGAGCGACCTTTATCCCTTGGATGCCTCCGCGAGCCTCCACATAGGACCGGAAGTCATCGAGTTCAAACCAGCCCGCGTGAAGGGCCATGTCGAGGACCACAACCGCCTCGACCAGGGACAGTTGGCCGGTCAGATCGAAACAGGTCCGCATCGGCGAGGTGAGCCGAAACCCGTCGCGCGTGACAACCTCTCCCGGCTCGAGTCGCGACCGGCTGACCTGAGCCTCGACGCGCTCGGTGATCCCGGTCGGTCGTTGGACGATCAACTCTGGTTTTCGCGGCGCCGCCACGTCGAGTCCAAGCAGTCGGGCCGCGGTCCGACCACTGAACGCCGAATCGGGCGGCACCATCCGGCGGATCGTCTCCAGGCGCATTTCCTCCGTGAGGTCGCAGCCCGCCCAGCGATACCAGCCGCGCGAGATGCGCCTCCACTCGGTACCTCGCAGGTGGTCACGGGTGAGCCCGTACGCGTGGGCCTGTTCAAGGTTGAAAGGCTGGTTTTTCAACTCCTCGGGGACATAGCAGTGCCTGGACATGGCGCCAGCATTGCGCTGCCCGGCGCGCTTCCCAACCCCCCTTGTTAAGCCGCCCAACCCCCGCTGGTGCACCAAGGGGTCCTAAAACGGCGGGGCAGGCCCCGTTGGTGCACCTCCGGGGCCCATAGGCGGCACCCGAGGTGGGGGGTCACGTATGCTTATCGGCCGCATGGGACTGCCCAAGGTCAAACTCTCGAAGGGGCGCAAGGGGACGCGCCGGTCGCACCTGGCGCTGACCGCGGTCACGCTGCAGCCTTGCCCGCACTGCAAGAAGCCGCACCGCCCGCACCACATCTGCCCCGCCTGTGGCTACTACGACGGCCGCGAGGTTCTGAAGACCGACTAGCGGTGCCGCGACGCACCGCGTTCCTCTTCCCGGGTCAGGGTTCGCAGCAGCCAGGCATGGGTGCCGAGCTGCTGCGCGAGCCTCGCTTCGCCGCACTCGCGGACCAGTGCTCGGACGTGCTCGACCTCGACCTCACCTACCTCCTGACGAAGGCGCCGGAGGACGAGCTCACCCTGACGCAGCACGCCCAGCCGGCCCTCCTCTTCTGTGGCATCGCGCTCACCACGCTGCTGCGCGAGCGCGGAATCGAGCCGGCGGCGGTGGCCGGCCACTCGGCGGGGGAGTACGGCGCCCTGGTCGCCGCCGGGGCCCTTTCGGTGCCCGATGCCATGCGCGCGATCGGCGAGCGGGGCTGGGCGATGGCGGAGGCATCGCCCTACGGAACCAGCTCGATGGCCGCCGTGCTCGGCCTCGGCTCGGACGCCGTCAAGGAGGCGCTGGCGGGGCTGGAAGGTGTCTGGCCCGCGAACTACAACACGCCGACCCAGACCGTCGTCGGCGGCACCGTGGAGGGAGTCGAGGCGGCGTCGTCAAAGCTCTTGGAGGCGGGCGCCAGACGTGTCCTGCCGCTCAAGGTCGCGGCCGCCTTCCACACCCCCCTCATGCAGCCGGCCGCGGCCCGCCTCCGGCGCGTCCTGGACACCGTCTGCTGGTCCGACCCTGCCGTGCCCGTGGTGGCCAATGTCACCGCCGAGGTCTACCCCGCCGGAGCCTCGGCGCCGGATCTGCTGGAGCGGCAGCTCGCCTCCCCCGTCCGCTGGGGTGACTGCGTCCTGCGGCTGTCGGCGCTGGGATGTGACGCCTTCCTGGAGCTCGGGCCTCGGCGCGCCCTGAGCGGGATGGTGCGGGAACTGGTCCCCGGTGTCCCGGCGGCGCAGGTGGCGACGCCCCAGGCGGTGGCAGAGTATCGAGCCTGACGCCCGCCCCAAAGGTCGCCGTCCTGTGGGAGGTGGCCATGCTATACAGTGAGCGACGATCCGTCGCCTTTGAGGAGTACCCCCATTTGGACAGCCACAAGATCGACTTCGAGGATTTCAAGAACATCGTCGTGGAGCGCCTCGGCTGTGAGCCCGAGCAAGTCACGATGGATGCCTCCTTCCAGGATGACCTCAACGCCGATTCGCTGGACCTGGTCGAGCTGATCTACGCGTTCGAGGAAAACACCGGCCTGCAGATCCCAGATGAGGACGCGGAGAAGATCACCACGGTCGGCCAGGCCTGGGAGTACATCCAGGAGAAGGCTGGCTCCTGAGCGTGGAAGAGCCGGCGGCGGCCGAGAGGACCGCGCCCAGGAGCGGCGGCACCAGGAGTCGCCGCTCCTCGAGGCCCCTGGCAGATCTCACCCGGATGAAGGACCCGGCTGAGATCGCCCGGCGGCTGGATGAGCTGCAGCAGAAGATCGGCATCGCCTTCAAGAACCTCTCGCTTCTCCAGGAGGCGCTGTCGCACTCCTCCTTCGCCAACGAGAATCCCTCGATCTCGCCCAACGACAACGAGCGCCTCGAGTACCTCGGCGATGCCGTCCTCCAGTTGATCTCGGCCGAATACCTCTTCAGGGGTCGTCCGGGCGCGGAGGAGGGGGAGATGACCCAGGTCCGCTCCTCCATGGTCAACACCCAGGCCCTGGCGGCGCTGAGCGAGGACCTGGGGCTGGGCGAGTACCTGCTGCTGGGGAAGGGAATCGCCCGGGGCGGAGGCCGCAATCTCCGCTCACTGCTCGCCAACGCGTTCGAGGCGGTCCTGGGCGCGATCTTCCTCGACCAGGGCTACGACGCGGCCTACCACTACTGCATGGAGCGGTTCCGGGCCCTCCCGGACGCCGAGGTGCCGGAGAACTACAAGGGTCGTCTGCAACACCTGGTTCAGGACCGATTCGGCGTCACCCCCGTCTACGATGCGATCGGCGCGCGTGCTCAGTCCGGCCGGATGCGCGAGTACACCGCCGTCGTCTACGCGGGCGGTGATCCGCTGGGGACCGGCCACGGACGCACCAAGCAGCTGGCCGAGCAGACGGCGGCCAAGGAGGCGATTCGGAAGCTGCACCAGGAGACGGCTGCGCCGATGATTCCGGAGACCGCCGCCACCCCGCCCCCCGAGCTGCGGGAGGAGGTGACCGAGGCGGCGCGACCCCTCGCGGCGCCGTCACCGCCCGTGGAGGCCGAAGGGCCACCCCCACCCCTCGCGGCGCCGTCACCGCCCGTGGAGGCCGAAGGGCCACCCCCACCCGCGCCACCGCCGCCGCCTGCCCCAGTGCCCCAACCCGCCCCGGCCGAGGCGACGGCAGTCCCGGAGCCCGGCGAGCCTTCCGGCGCTGGGTGGAGGAGCCGGCGCGAGATCGCCGCACGCGCCGCGGCGGAGCGCCGCCGTCCCCAGCCGGCGCCCGAGCCCCAACCGCCACCGCCTTCGCCGGCTCCGGCGCCGGCGGCCGAGGAGCCGTCGCCGCCGCCTGCGGTCCAGGTGTCGCCGAGCCGCCAGTTCGGCGCCCCCGCGCCGGAGGTCGAGGTGGAGCTGGTGGTTCCGCCCCCCCAGGTGGACCATTTGGTCGCCGCGCCCGCCACCTCCCGGATTCCGGCCGAGGCAACGAGCTCAGCCACCCCCTCGCGGCAGTTCGGACAGCCGCCGCCCGAGCCCGAGCCCGAGCCGCCGGCGCCGGCACCGAGGCAGCGCCGGCGAACCACCCGGGCGTCCGCGACCCCCGAGCCCGCGACCCCCGAGACGCCGGCGAGGGGGAGCCGGGCCTCTCGGCCACCCGCAGCCGCCTCGGCGCCGTCGGAGGCAGAGCCCGCGACCGAGCCCAAGCCGGCCCGGCGGCGCGCCGCGCGGGCCCGCACGCCGGCGTTGGCCGAGGGGCCCGCCGCCACCGCCGAGCCCGCGTCCGACCAGCCCCCCGCTCCGCGCCGCCGCACCACCCGCCGGCGCCCGGCCACCCCGGAGTCCAACCCCGACTCGCCTGCTTAGCCCTGCCCACCGCTTGGGCCTCGCTGTGCCGCGGGCCACAACATCTGCTACGCTCCCCGCAACGTGCACGTACGTTCCATCGCCCTCCAGGGCTTCAAAACGTTCGCGCAACGCACCGAGGTCTCGTTCGACGCCGGCGTGACCGCCCTCGTCGGGCCCAACGGCTCGGGCAAGACCAACGTGGTCGACGCCCTGCGATGGGTCCTCGGAGAGACCCGGGCCCGGGATCTCCGCGGCACCAAGATGGAGCAGGTCGTCTACACCGGCGGCTCACGCCGGCCGCGGGCCTCCACCGCCGAGGTCACTATCCTGATCGACAACACGGATGGCCGGTTGCCGGTCGACTATCAGGAGGTCGCCATCAAGCGCCGGGTCGACCGCAGCGGGAGCAGCGACTACTTTCTCAACGGTTCCCGGGTCCGGCGCCGCGACATCGTGGACCTGCTGCAGTCGACGGGGCTCACCACCGACTCCTACGCGATCGTCGACCAGCGCGACATCGAGAGCATCATCTCGAGCACGCCTGAGCAGCGCCGCCTCTTGATCGAGGAGGCGGCGCAGGTGCGCGGCGTTAAAGCGAAGCGGACGGACGCGCTCGAGGAGCTGCGCCGGTTGAGCGACAACCTGTCGCGGCTGCGGGATCTGCGCGGCGAGCTCGAACCCCGGCTGGTGACACTCCGCGCGCAGGCGGCTCAGTGGGTCGAGGCCGACCAGGCGCGCCGCCGGTTGGAGATGCTTCGGGGCAGCATCGCCTGGGAGGAATGGCGCGAGGTGCGCGATCGGCAGCGCCGCGCGCGATCGCAGGTCGATGCCTTGACCCGCCGCCTAGCGGAGGCGCGAGCCGCGTCGACCGCCGCCGATGCTTGGTGGGAGGAGCGCAAGCGAACCGTGGAGAAGGCACAGCGCCGCCGCTTGGCCCGGCAGCAGGCGCTGAGCGCGACCCGGCTGGCAGTGTCCGAGGCCGAGCACGCGCTGCAGATGGCGAGCGAGCGGGTACGGAGCCGTCGGGAACTCGCCGCCGACGCCCGTGACGAGCACGATGATCTCTCCCGCCGCCTCATCTCCCTCGCCGAGCGGGACGCGGCGCTGACGGCGGCCGTCGCGGACGCCGAGATGGCCCTGCACGCGGTTCCCCAGCCGCCACCACCGCCGGAAGCGGGCAACGCGGAGCGCGCCCGGGTCGCGGCCCGGGCTGCACAGGCGGCACGTCACGAAGCGGAGCGTGCACAGCGCGACCTGGCCGTCGCCCGCGCCGAGCGCACGGCCCAGCGCGGGGTGGTCGACCGCCTGCGGAACCAGGTGGAGCCGGCGGAACGGGCGCTCCCGGAGCTGGAGACGAAGGCCGGTGCGGCGCGGCGGGCGGAGCGCGAGGCGACCGATGCCGCTGCCGAGGCGGCCCGGCTGCGAGCCGAGCTCCAGGGCCTGGAAGCACTGCGATCGGCACCGCGGGATGGGCTCCGACTCCTCGGCGATGTCCTCATCGCCGAGGAGGGATACGAGGCCGCGCTGGCAGCCGTGCTGGGTCCCCTGGTGGAGGCCTGGGTTGCCCAGGACCGCGAGAGCGCCTCCAACGCCGCCCGCCGCGGACGGACCCAGACCACCGTCGTGTACCCGGCGGAGGCGGCGCCCGTCGAGGATGGTTCCCTGCTCGAACACGTGCGGGCGGAACCCGGCTTCGAAGCCCTCGGCCGCCGTCTGCTGGGGGCCGTCGTGCTGGGACGCGATGTGACCGAGGGCGGTGTGTACGAAGCGCCGGGGCTGGTGCGGGCGGGAGAGGACCCGAGAACCACCATCGCCGCCCGTCGCCACCGCCTGGAGCGGCGCCTGGCGGCGGTGGACCCACTGGCGGCCGCCGCGAGTCCGGCGCGCGAGGCGCTGCGGGCGGTGGAGCGCGAGCTGGCTGACACCAGGAGCCTGGCCGGACAGCGCCGGCGCCTGGAGTCGGCGGAGCGGTCGGCTGCCGAGGCCGCCGCGGCGTGCGAGGCGCTGGAGGCTCATGTGCCCGAGCTGGAGCGCGCCGCAGCCGCGGTGGAAACCGAGGCCGGTGACCTGCAGCGAGCGATCACCGAGTTCGAGCGGCGGGCGGCGGAGCACCGCGCCGAGCTTCGGGAGCTGGACTTGGAGCGGGCGCACCGGCGGGAGCGGGTG
The DNA here is from genome assembly GCA_963790575.1 of Candidatus Dormiibacterota bacterium. GTDB lineage: Bacteria > Chloroflexota > Dormibacteria > Dormibacterales > Dormibacteraceae > CAVTSA01. Next base: position 100,686 of record CAWBPD010000032.1, read on the forward strand.
GTGGATCTGCAACGCCAGCATGAGGCCCTCTCCCGCGAGATGGGGCAGGTAGAAGAGGCGCTGGAGCGCAGGCGCCGCCGGGCCACGGAAGCGGAGACGGAGGCTGACGCCGCCGAGCAGACCCTCCCGGAGCTGGCTTCGGCCCTGGAGTCGGCGCGGGTGGCTCACCACCGAGCGGAGCACCAGTCACCTGAGGAGGAGGCCGAGCTGGCCTCGGCCGCCCGCGAGCTGGTGGCCGCCGACGAGGCCCGCGTGGAGGCGCGGCTCCGGCTGTCCGGGCTGCAGGGCAATCTCGACCTCCTCCAGCACGAGGTGGAGAGTCTCGAGCTGCGGCTCGGCGAGCTGCGACAGCGGATGCCGGAAGGCCGGGCTCCCGAGGAGGTTCCCGGCGGCAAAGCGCGCGAGCGGGAGATGCGACAGCTGGAACGGCGCCTGAACGAGATCGGGCCGGTCAACGAGCTGGCGGCGGTCGAGTGTCGGGAGCTCGAGCAGCGCCATGCCACCCTGCTCGAGCAGGTGGACGATCTGGAGGCGGCACGCGCCGATCTGGAGCGTCTGATCGCCCGCCTCCGCGAGGAGGAAGAGACGCGCTACGAGGCCGTCTTCGGCGCCGTGGCCGCAAACTTCCAGGAGCTCTACGGCGATCTGACCGGCGGCGGCCGGGCCACGCTGCGGCACGTGGCGGGGGACGACGGTCCCCACTCCGGGCTCGAGATCCTGGTCCAGCCGCCCCGCAAGCGCCTGCAGCAGGTCGCCATGCTGTCGTCCGGCGAGCGCTCCCTGACGTCGCTCGCACTGGTGCTGGCGCTGCAGGCGGTGAACCCGGCCCCGGTCACGGTCTTCGACGAGGTGGACGCGGCGCTGGACGACGCCAACGTGGGCCGCTTCGGCGATCTCTTGCGGAACCTCGGGTCCGAGCGTCAGTTCATGATCATCACCCACAACCACATGACGATGGCCGCCTGCGGGGTGCTGTACGGCGTGCACCTCGACGACAGCGGCTGCTCGCACCTGGTTTCGGTGCGACTGGAGGACCTGGAGCCGGCGCGCGCCGGCAAACCGGTGGTGGCGCACTCCGCTTAGCACCTGCTCAGAGTGGGCCGTACGGGCGCACCGTGCATCAGCGAGGCTTATCTGGGCGCCCTGGGCCCGGATGTGCACCAACGGGGCTTATCTGGGCGAGTTGGGGCCCGGATGTGCACCAGCGAGGCCTATCTGGGCGAGTTGGGGCCCGGATGTGCACCAGCGAGGCCTATCTGGGCGAGGGCGGTTCCTACGGCGACGGGCGATCTGGGACGGGACGAGGCGCAGGGGCAGGTGCGTCTGCGTCTGGTTAACTCGGTAGCGAATGCGTATCACCTACCTGGGCCACGCGGGCCTGTATGTGGAGACCAAGGCGGGCACGATCCTGAGCGACCCCTGGTTCAACCCGGCCTACTTCGCATCCTGGTTCCCCTTCCCGGCCAACGACGGCATCGACCCCAGGGCGATCGCAAATCCCGACTTCCTCTACGTCTCTCACCTGCACTACGACCACATGGACGTGCGCTTCCTCCGCGACCATGTCAGCAAGCGAGCCACCGTCGTGCTTCCCGCCTACCCGCTCCCACTGCTCAGAGAGCGACTCGAGAGCCTGGGGTTCACGAACTTCCTGGAGACGCGCCACCTGGAGCCGGCGGACGTGGGTGGTCTGAGGCTGACGGTGGCGGCGATGGTGGCTCCCACCGACGGACCCATCGGCGACTCGGGCATGGTCATCGACGACGGCGAACACCGGATCTTCGATCAGAACGACTCGCGGCCGATCGAAATCGAGCGGCTGCGCGACCTCGGACCCTTCGACGCGCACTTCGTCCAGTTCTCGGGCGCGATCTGGTACCCGTTCGTCTACGACTACCCGCCGAGGATGCTGGACGCCCTGGGACGCAAGAAGCGAGCCAACGAGATGGCGCGGGCCCACCGCTACATCGAGGAGTTCGGGGCGGACTGGGTGTTCCCGTCCGCCGGTCCGCCGTGCTTCCTCGACGACGAACTGCGCTGGGTCAACGACCTCGACCGGGATCCCGCCAACACGTTCCCGGACCAGGCCGCCTTTATCGACTACCTGCGCGAGCGAGGCCGCCACAACGCGCTGCTTGCGGTCCCCGGCACCAGCATCGAGTTGAACGGCGGACGGCCCCACCTCACGCACCCCCTCTCCGAGGCAGAGATCGCGCGCATCTTCGAGCACAAGGCCGAGTACCTGGAGGAGTACCGGGCTCGCTGGGACGCCCGCCTGCAGGCCGAGAAGGCGGCCTGGCCGCGTCATCAGGTCGACATCCTGGCCGCCCTGAAGGACTGGCTCGAGCCGCTGCTGGAGCGTGCCGATGTCACTTGCGCCGGCATCAACGGCATCGTCGTTCTCGACTTCCGCGACGGGGAGGGGGTGGCGATCGACTTCCACCGGCGCGTGGTCGAAGCGTGGACCGGGCAGGAGTGGGATTACTACTACGGGCTGGATCGGGCCTTCGTCGAGCACTGCATCCTGGTCCACGCGGAGGACTGGGTGAACGAGCTGTTCCTGTCCTGCCGGTTTGAGGCCAGGCGCAAGGGCGCCTACAACGAATACGTCTACAACTTCTTCAAGTGCTTGTCGATGGAGCGTCTCCAGTACGCCGAGGGCTTCTACGTCGAGCAGAGCCCCGAGGATCAGTTCTTCGAGCTGGAGGGCTACCGCGTTCAGCGCCGCTGTCCGCACCTGAAGGCCGACCTCACCAAGTTCGGCCACGTCGAGGACGGGGTGCTCACCTGCGACCTGCACGGCTGGCAGTTCGAGCTCGCGACCGGCCGCTGCCTCACCTCGGACGATCGCCGGCTCTACTCGCGGCACCTTGACGAGCTGACCGGCGACCCCGCCCAGCCGGCGCTGGTCCCCTCGGTGGAGGTGGCGGGGGCGGCGGTGCGCGCCACCTGCGCCCACTGCTGGTACAACCCGCAGAAGTTCGGGGGCACTCGCGACCCCGAACGGAGCTGAGAGCCGACCGAGGTCAGGGCCGCCCCTGAGGCTCACAGCGCGGGAACTGCCAGTCGTCGGTTCCCAGGACCGCGAGCACCCTCGGCAGCGCTGTCCAGTCCGGACCCTCGACCGTCTGGCCTCGACCGGCCTCCAACGAGACGGCGTGCCGGAACGACTCCCTCACCAGAGCGGCCGAAACCGGTCGGAAATCGAGCACCCCCTCTCCCGGACCGCGAAACCGTCGCGTACCGTCGGGCTCGGTAAGGGCACCACCGAAGTCCTTCACGTGCAGGTGTCGCACCGCGCGCCAGAGGTCCTCCGCCTCCATGGCCTCCTCCAGCTCACCATGCAACGCAAGAAACTCGGTGTCGAACACCAGCGCGGCATCCGGACAGCGATGAAGCAGCGCGCGCAGGTTCCGAACGGGCGTCCCGACAGAGCAGGGGATCGACTCGATTCCCAGTTCGATTCCATAGCCGTCGGCGAGCTCCCTGGCGACCGCGTACGCGGCCAGGCGTCCCTCCAGATCGCGGTCCGAATGCGGCAGGTCCCAAAGATGCAGCACGCCCAGCGTGGCCCCCAGCTCAGCCGGCCGGCCGGTGACTCAGCTCGCATCCCCACACCCAGTCGTGCCCTACGTCGGAACCGGACGTGAGAGCACCATCATCATCGGTGACGCCATACGCCCGAGGTAGATGACGGTGAACCGGACCGCAGGAGCCCCGGAATCCTGCCACAGTCGAGGACGTGATGGCACGGCGATTCTCGTTCGGGATCTGCACTGATCAGAACCTGGGGTGGGGGACGACGGTCCAGCGCTGGCAGCTGCTGGAGCGACTCGGCTTCGAAAGCGCCTGGCTCTGTGATCATCTCATCCAGCCCAGCCGCCCTCAAGGGCCTTACTTCGAGGCCTGGACCCTGCTCGCCGCGCTCGCCGCCCGCACCGAGCGCATCCGTATCGGCATCCTGGTCAGCTCGAACACGTTTCGCCATCCGTCCGTGCTGGCGAAGCAGGCGGTGACCGTCGATCACATCGCGAACGGCCGCCTCGAGGTTGGCCTGGGCGCTGGTTGGTACGAGCCCGAGCACTCCATGTTCGGCATCCCGTTCCCCGAGCGGGGGGAGCTGGTGAGCCGTTTCCAGGAGGCTGTGGAGGTGGTCGACCGACTGCTGCGCGAGGACACGAGCTCTTTCGAGGGCAGGTACTACCAGCTCCGGGACGCTCACTCGCGACCGGCGCCGGTGCAGCGCCCGCGCCCGCCCCTGTTGATCGGAGCCAAAGGCCCGCGGATGCTGAAGATCGCCGCCAGGTATGCGGAGACCTGGAACGCATCCGGCACGCCAGAGGAGATCCGAGAGCGGAACCGCCTGCTGGATCGCTTCTGCAGGGAGCTCGGTCGGGACCCCCAGACGCTGGATCGCTCGCTCTACTTCTGGGTTCCCCGGTCCAGCACCGATCCCTGGTCCTCCCAGGAGGCGTTTCGCGCCGCTATCGAGCCCTACGTCGAGGCCGGGATCAACCAGTTCATCCTCGACCAGCCGCCCCAGGACCGGCTTGGGATGCTGGAGTGGGTCGCGGGCGAGATCGTCCCGTCGTTTGCCGCCAGACAGCCCGTCGCTGGCGCCTGAGGCGAGTCCGCCGAGCCCCGAGCGCCGGCAATCGGGGTAGACGCGGGCGTCACTCGAGGGGAGTGGCGTGCGTTCGCCGGCAATGCAACCTCACCCGGCGCCGGATGGCGTGCGTTCGCCGCCAATGCAACCTCACCCGGTGCCGGATGGCGTGCGTTCGCCGGCAATGCAACCTCACCGGTGCCGAATGGCGGCCAGCGGGTAATACCCTAGCCGGCGACCCCGGCGCCTACCTCCGGCCTCTGCTCGAACAGACCTGAAGGTCCGGCGCCGGTGCCGGCCGCACGGGCAACGAAAAGCGCCGACCCCGAGGGGCCGGCGCCACGTTGGAGGGAGGAAGTATTCGCCGGTCAAACGGTCGCGAGCTGCTTGTGCGGGCGGCGCTCCCGGTAGGCCTTGGCGAGCAGGGCCGCCACCTCGAAGTTCTCGCAGAACTTGACGTTGCCTGACTGCTCACGCACCCGCATCACGGTGCCCTGGAGCCGGTCCCAGTAGAGGTCGATGGCAAACGCGTCAAAAAGCAGGTCTTCGGCGATCAGGTGGTGCAGCGCCAGGGTGCAGATCTCTTCGAAGAGGTGAGCCAGGGGTACTTCGTCGTCTTCCTCCACGCGACCTGTGATGAGCCGGGTGAAGGCGGGCGCCACGGTCGGCTCGCGCAGCACCCTCATGATCCCGAGGAAGGCCGGAACGTCGGCCTGGGTGGCGGTGCCGAACTGCGGTTCGTGGCGGGGCGGCTTGGAAGGGTCGATGTTGATCGGTCCAGCCATTCGAGAAACCCTCTCCTTGTACGAAGTGACCAATTATCTGCCGAAGAAACTTGTGCGCTGAGAACCTAGACGCGACACCCATGATAGTGAAACGGCCGGTCCAGAGCAACCTTCTGCGCAAAATGAGATCCCAATGCCCTCTCTCTGGCAGCGCGTGGCAACGCGCACTCGGACCCTTTTCACCGACGGCCTCCGCGCCGCCGGAACCCCCCTCACCCCCGGCTTCTACGACGAGCTGGAGGAACTGTTGGTGGCGGGTGACGTCGGCCCCGCGCTGGCCCAGACGATCGCGGAATCGGTCCGCCAAAAGGACCCGCACACCCTCCAGGCCGCCGGCGGTGCGCTCGAGCAGACGCTGGTCGAGATCATGTCCGACCAGCCGCGGGGACTGATGATCGGTGCCCGGCCGTCCTGCGTCCTCCTCTACGGGATCAACGGCGCCGGGAAGACGACCACGGTCGCGAAGCTCGGGTACTTCCTGAAGCGCGACGGCTTCAACCCCCTGATCGTGGCCGCCGACACCTTTCGTGCCGCCGGCATCGAGCAGATGCAGGCCTGGGCGGAGCGGGCGGAGGTGCCCTGCTTCGCTGGGAAGGCGGGTGGGGATCCCGCCGCCGTCGTGTTCGACGCGCTCCAGTCGGCCGCGCACCGCGGCTACGGGGTGGCCCTGGTCGACACCGCCGGCCGCCTGCAGACGCAGCACAACCTGCTGCAGGAGCTGGGCAAGATCGGGCGTGTCGCCGGCAAGGCGATTCCCGGAGCTCCCCACGAGTCGCTGCTCGTGCTCGACGGCAACCTGGGCCAGGCCACCCTGGCCCAGGCGACCGGCTTCAACGACGCGCTCGGGATCTCGGGCCTGGTCCTGACCAAGATGGACGGGACCGCCAAGGGCGGGGCGGTGGTCGCGGTCGAGCGGGCGCTGCGCGTCCCGACCAAACTGATCGGCGCCGGCGAGGGGCTGCAGGACCTGGCTCCCTTCTCGGTGCCTGAGTTCGCCCGCGCCGTGTTCGGCGGGATCGCCTGACGCCACCGTGGGCCCGCGCAGCCTCGCCGACCCGCACTGTCACACCACCGCCAGCGACGGCATGGTGTCCCCCCAGGAGTTGGTGGACGCTGCCGTCGCGCTCGGGCTGCGGCTGATCGCGATCACCGACCACGACACCATGGCCAGCGCGGATGAGGTGTGGGAGCGGGGCGGAGAGGCGGGGCTGGCGGTCGTCAAGGGTCAGGAGGTGACCACCGCCTGGCCCGCCCAGACGCATGTCCTAGCCTGGTTCCTGCAGCGTCCGATCCCGCGGGGCCGCTCACTGGAGTGGACCGTCGACGCGATCCACCACCAGGGTGGGCTCGCGGTCATCCCGCATCCATTCATGCCGACGTATTTCGCGAGCTGCCAGCCGGACATGCTGCTGCGACTCATCCAGGGCCGGCCGGTGGACGGCATCGAGCTGCTCCACACGGCACCGATTACGCCCCGGCGACTGCGCCGGCTCCGGGCCTTCTACGAGGACCATGAGGATCGGCTGGGTGCCGCCCTGGGGGCGAGCGACAGCCACTTCGGCCGCCATGACCTGGGACGTGCCCTGACCGACTTCGAGGGCACCTCGGTCGAGGACTTCCGCCGGGGAGTGGTCGAGCACACGGTGCGACCGGTGCCCGGCCGCAGGGCCGGCGTCCCGCTCTGGGAGCTGATCAAGCAGCAGCGGCGGAGTCTGGTCGAGCTACCGCTCCGCCGCCTCACCGGCGAGCTCGAGTAGCGTGTCCACCACCTGAGGGCGGCCGGCCAGGATGTTGCCAGATCGGACCCAGCCCTGGCCACCCTCCCAGTCGGTGACACGCCCGCCGACCCCGAGCAGGATCGCCGCCCCGGCCGCGATGTCCCAGGTGCCGAGGCCGAGCTCGAAGTAGCCGTCCAGCTGTCCGGTGGCGCACCAGCTGAGGTCGAGCGCGGCGGCACCCATCCGCCGGAGGTCCTCGAAACGCCGCTGAGCTCCGAGCGCCACCGGCGCGTACCGCCCCAGACGTTCTTTGTGCCGGAAGGGGGCCCCGGTGGCCAGGATCGCGCTTCCGAGCGGGCGCTCGCCACTACGTTCCAGGGAGGGCAGGTCCTCGTCGTTCAGCCACGCCCCGATCCTCCGGCCCCCTGCGATCTCGAGTTCAAGCCAGGGTGCGACTACGCAGCCGAGCTCGGGAACGCCGTCGCGGAGAAGGCCCACCGAAACGGCGACCAGAGGAAGGCCGCGCGTGAAGTTGGTGGTCCCGTCCAGGGGATCCACCGCCCACATCGTCGGCTCCCACTGTCCCCCCGCTTCCTCCGCCAGCACCGGAACCCCGGGCGCGCGCCGCGCCAGGACCTCCAGGATCGCGTCCTCACTGGCGCGGTCGAACTCCGTCACCCAGTCGCCGGGCCCCTTGGAGTCACCGCTGCGGAGTCCCAGCCCGGCCCCGCGCAGAACGGCCGCGCCGGCGCGAGCGGCTTCCATCGCCACCTCTAGCATCTCGTGAAGGTAGCGTGGGCGGGATGCGCGAGGTGGTGCGGGACGACCCGGCGGCTCCCGACCCGGGCTTCGCCGATCTGTACGCGGCGCTCCCCGAGGCCACTGACCTAGAGCCCTGGTTGAGCTTCTGCGCTCCGACCGGCACCCGCACCCTCTACCTCGGGATCGGCACCGGCCGTCTCGCGGTCCCGCTGGCACGAGCGGGGGTGCCGCTGGTAGGTGTCGACAGCCATCCCGGCATGCTTGCTCATCTGCGGCAGCGGGCGCCGGATATCGAGACCCACCTGGGCCGGATTGAGGCGGTGCGCCTGGCGGAGCGCTTTCTCCGCGTCGTCGCACCCTCCAACATCCTCTGCACCCGGCCATTGCTGCGAGCTGCGGCCGGGCACCTGGCGCCGGGCGGGCGGCTCGCGTTCGAACTGCTCAACCCGCACTGGTTGGAGGCGGGTCCGCATCCCCGTGTCCGGGTGACGGACCGGCGCCGTGGGGAGGTGGCCCTGGAGGTCGACTACGAGACCGGGCACACCCAGGTGGCGAAGGTGCCACTCTTGTGGCCGGAAGAGATGGACCGGTTTTGCGCCGGCGCCCGGCTCCGGTTGTGCCGGCTGGGCGCCACCGACGGAGCGCTGGGCCTGAAAGAGGCGCCATCCTTCTTGGTCGTCGCCGAGCACTGAAAGCATTCGTGGGAGGTCGGGGTATGGACGCCGTCGACTGGCTGCTGGACAGCGATGCCGCCATCCGCTGGCAGGTGATGCGGGATGTGACCGGGGCACCGAAAGATGCGGTCGCTGCCGAGCGGTCCCGGGTCGCGGACCAGGGCTGGGGAGCACGCGTACTGGCGCTCCAGGGCGAGGATGGCCACTGGGACACCGCACCCCCGCCCTTTCGCTCCTCTGCTGAAGAGGACTGGTGGCGGTCGATGCCGGCCGAGAGGCAGGGGACCTTGTTCCCTCAGTGGACCTCCACGGCATGGAGCTTGATGCTGCTGCGGGACCTGGGCCTCGACCCCGGCAGTGAGGGGGCCGGTCGCGCGGTGGCCCGGGTCCGGGAGCACTGCCAGTGGGAGCACGACGGTGAGCCCTTCTTCGCGGGCGAGGTGGAGCCTTGCATCAACGGCAGGACGGTCGCGACCGGGGCCTACTTCGGCGAGGACGTTGAGCCGATCGTGGAGCGTCTGCTCGGCGAGCAGATGGCCGACTGGGGGTGGAACTGCGAGCAGGAGAACGGATCGACCCGCGGATCATTCCACACCACCATCTGCGTGCTGGAAGGGCTGCTGGAGTACGAGCGGGCGGTGGGCGCCAGGCCGGAGGTGACGGCCGCGCGCGTCCGGGGTCAGGAGTACCTCCTCGAGCGCGGGCTGCTGCGCCGCCGGTCCGACGGCGAGGTGATCGATCCCGCCTGGACGCGGTTCTCCTACCCGCCCGGGTGGCACTACGACCTGCTGCGCGGGCTGGACTACCTGCGCGCAGCCGCGGTGGCGCCGGATTCGCGGGTGGAGGAGGCGATCGGCATCCTGAGGTCGAAGCGGGACGCGTCCGGCCGCTGGCCCCTGGAGAACCCGCACCCGGGGAGGCTGCACTTCGCCATCGATGAAGGTGAGGGCAAACCCAGCCGCTGGAACACGCTGCGCGCCTTGCGGGTGCTCAACTGGTACGACCAGAGATGAGGCCCTCCAGGCGGTCTCAGTCTGGCTTGGAGGCGGGGGCGGGAGTGGGGGCGGAGACAGGCTCCACGTAGATGCTCCGGCCGCCGCGCAGGATGGAGCAGATCGCGGCCAGCACCATCATCCCGGCCGCCATCGCGAACACCACCAGCAGACCCTGGTGGAACGCGTTCGAGATCAGGCCCGGGAAGTACTCCTTGCTCGTGAGCAGCTCGTAGGTGCCGGGTGGCAGCTGCGAAGGCTTGACTCCGAACTCGCTGAGCAGCGTGCCCAGCGGGTTGTACCCGAGGAAGGCGGCGAACAGGCTGCCCACCGGCGGGATCGAGGAGATGGCGGCCGCGAGCTGGGCGGGGACGCCGTGACCATGGAGCCCGGTGAAGAGGGCGGTCTTGATCGGGCCCGCCAGTCCCTGAACCATGAGCGAGAAGAAGATGCCGATGGAAAGCGTCATGCCGGCGAAGGTCGCCGTCGACTGCAGCCCGCCGGCGGCCCCCCGCTGTCCCGGCGGGACCGAATTCATGATCGAGGCGATGTTGGGGGCGGAGAAGAGGCCAGACCCGACGCCGTTGAGGAAGATGAGCCCGGCGAACGCCGGAAACGCGAAGTTCACCGGCAGGACCATCAGAAGCAGGAAGGAGAGCGCCGCCACCAGCAGCCCCGCGGTGGCCAGGAAGCGGGCGCCCCAGCGGTCGGAAAGGAAGCCGGAGAGCGGCCCCGCGACCAGGAACCCGACGGTGAGCGGCAGGAGGTAGATTCCGGCCCACAGCGGCGTCTCCTGGAAGGAGTAGCCGTGGAGCGGCAGCCAGATGCCCTGGAGCCAGATGATGAGCATGAACTGGAGGCCGCCGCGGGCGATGGCGGCCAGCAAGCCCGCGGTGGTGCCGGCGGCGAAAGCGCGGCCCCGGAAGAGACGGATGTTGAACATCGGCTCCTTGATCCGCAGCTCGACGATGCAGAAGACGACCAGCGTCGCGACGCCGCCGACCAGCCCGGCCAGCACCAAGGGGTTGCCCCATCCCTCGGTGGAGCCTCCGTAGGGCTGGATCCCGTAGGTGATGGCGACCAGGAGCGCGACCAAGCCCACCGCCCAGAGCGCGTTGCCCAGGTAGTCGAACCGGGCCCGCTTGGTGATGCCGATCTCGCGCAGGCTGCGGTACGCCCAGACCGTGCCCAGGAGGCCGACCGGGACGCTGAGAAAGAACACCGCGCGCCAGTCCCAGACCGAGAGCAGCCCGCCCGCCACCAGGCCGATGAAGCTGCCGGCGAGGCCGGCCACCTGGTTGACGCCCAGCGCCAGGCCGCGCTGCGTGACCGGGAAGGCGTCGGTCACGATGGCGGTCGAGTTGGCCGCCAGCATCGCCCCACCGAAGCCCTGCACGATGCGCCACACGATCAGCCACATGGCGCCCGCACCCCCGGTCAGCGGGTCCAGCGCGAGTGCGATCGACCCGAAGGTGAAGACGGCGAACCCGGCGTTGTAGATGCGCACACGGCCGCGCATGTCACCCAACCGGCCCAGTGCGACCACGAAGACCGCCGAGACCACCAGGTATCCCATCAACAGCCAGAGCAGGTAGCTGACGTTGCCCGCCACCAGCGGCTGCAGGTTGAGGCCGCGGAAGATGGCCGGCAGGGAGATCAGCGTGATGGAGCCGTTGAGGGTCGCCAGCAGGACGCCCAGCGTCGTGTTCGTGAGGGCGATCCACTTGTAATGGACGCCGCCCGGCGCTGGGTTCGGCTGCGCGCGGACCTGCGACGTCGCATCTGCCATCTGGTCGAGGTTCTCCCTGTGGGTGGTGCTGCCATGGCGGCGGGCCATCGTTTGACCAGCCGTCAAGTATCCATCCTAACCGTAGGTGGCCGCCGTTTCTTCCCGAGCCGAGCATCCGCGAGGCCGTCGCCGGGCCCTTGGTATCCTGTGAAGCAATGATCCTTGACAGGCTGGCCTCACGCGAACAGCACGTGGAGCTGTTCGAGCGCTACGGGTCGCTGCTGACGTCGCATCAGCGCGAAGTGTTGACGCTGTACCTGCGCGACGACTGGTCGCTGTCGGAGATCGCGGCCCGTCAGCAGACCTCGCGGGCGGCGGTGCACGACCTGATCCGGCGCGCGATCGCCACCCTGGAGGATCTGGAGCAAAAGTTGGGCCTGCTCGAGCAGCGCGCGCAATTGGAGCGCGAGGTGCGGGTGCTGCGCGGCCGGCTGGATCAGTTGGAACGTCTGGTGGCGGGGGTATAGACAGCGCCATGGCGATGTTCGAATCCCTCACCGATCGGCTGAGCGAGGTCCTGCGGCGCGTCAGTGGCCGCGGCGTGCTGCGTCCCGAGGACGTGGACCTGGCGCTGAAGGAGGTCCGGATGGCCCTCCTCGAGGCGGACGTCAACTACAAGGTGGTGAAACAGTTCACCACCCAGGTCCGCGAGCGCCTGGTGGGCGTGGAGAGCAAGGAGCACCTGACCCCACCTCAGCAGGTGGTGCAGGCAGTCCACGAGGAGCTGCGCGACCTGCTCGGCGGCAACGAGGGGGGCATCCTCTACGCCCAGACACCCCCCACGGTCCTGATGCTGGTCGGCCTGCAGGGCGCGGGCAAGACCACGGCCACCGTCAAGCTCGCGCTCTTCAGCCGGCGCGAGCGCCACCAGCCGATGGTGGTGGGACTGGACCTGCGCCGGCCCGCCGCGGTGGAGCAGCTGCGGGTCCTCGCCGAGCGCGAGAAGGTGCCCTTCTTCAGCGGTCAGGGCGCGGTCGAGGACATCGCCCGGTCCGCCCTCGACGAAGCGGCGCGTCAGGGCTGCGACGTCGTGATCCTCGACACCTCGGGACGGCTCTCGATCGACGAGGAGCTGATGGAGGAGCTGCGCAGTCTGCGGGCCGCGCTTCCCATCACCGACGTGCTCCTGGTGGCGGACGCCATGACCGGGCAGGAGGCGGTCTCGGTCGGCCAGGCCTTCAACGAGGCGATCGGCGTCGACGGCGTGATCCTGACCAAGCTCGACGGCGACGTGCGGGGCGGCGCCGCGCTCTCCTTCAAGCTTTCCACCGGGCAGACCGTCCGTTTCGCCGGCGTGGGCGAGAAGCCGGGCGACCTGGAGATCTTCCATGCCGATCGGATGGCGCAGCGGATCCTCGGGATGGGCGACATGCTGACCCTGATCGAGCGCGCCGAGCGCACGCTGGACGAGGACACCCAGCGTCAGATGGAGCGGAGCCTGCGGCAGGGCAACCTGACGTTCGACGACTTCCTGGCGCAGCTGAAGCAGCTGCGCAGCATGGGCTCCCTGCAGAGCGTGCTCGAGATGGTCCCCGGCGGCACCCAGCTGATGGGCCAGGTGCAGGGCGACCCGGAGGCCGAGATGCGCCGGATGGAGGCGATCATCCTCTCCATGACCCGGCAGGAGCGTGCCCATCCCGACATCATCAAAGGCTCGCGGCGGCGCCGGATCGCGCACGGCAGCGGGACGCAGGTGACGGATGTCAACAAGCTGCTCAAGGCGCGTGACCAGATGCAGCAGCTGGTGAAGCAGTTCGGCCTCGGCGGCATGCCGCAGCTGGCCGGGCGGCGAGGCAAGGCGATGAGCGGGTTGGGCCGGCTCTTCGGCTGATCCGAAAACGGGCCGTTCAGCGGTCCATTGAGGAGGTTTCCAGGACTTGGTAAAGATCAGGTTGAAGCGTATGGGCGCCAAGCGCCGGCCGTTCTACCGGCTCATCGTGGCCGACTCGCAGTCGCCGCGCGATGGCCGGTTCATCGATCAGCTTGGCTACTACGATCCGCTGACCGAGCCGGCCACCATCAAGATCGACGAGGAGAAGGTCACCACCTGGCTCTCCCGGGGCGCGCAGCCGTCGGAGTCGGCGCGTGAGCTGCTTCGGCGCTCGGGCGTGCTGGGAGGCGGAGCCAGGACCGAAGTGACCGCGACCGGAGCCGCCCCCAAGGCGCGGGCCGCGGTGGCCGAGGCCTCCGAGGGGACCCCGGTGGAGTCGGTGCCCAGCGCTGAGCGCAACGATGGCTAGCCGCGGCGGGTATCGCAACGAGTTCCGCGGGGCCGGTGACCGCCGCGGCGGCGGCTTCCGGCCCCGGCGGCCCTACACGCCCGACGGCGCCGGGGTCGACTACCGCGGGTTGGTCGAGTTCATCGCCAAGTCGGTGGCGGAGAAGCCCGAGGAGGTCCGCGTCAACTCATACGACCGCGGTCGCGGCGCGGTCGCGGTCAAGATCCGGATGGCGGAGAGTGACGTCGGTCGCTTGATCGGGAAGTCGGGCCGGAACATCGAAGCCCTGCGCACCCTGGTGCGGGTGGCGTCGCTCCGCGAGCACCGCAAGGTGTTCGTCGACCTGACCACCCCCCGAGGAGAGCGGGACCACTAGCCCGCGTCTGATGTCGATGATCCGGGTCGGCCAGGTGAGCGGTGTCTTCGGGATCCGTGGTGCCGTCAAGGTGTATCCCTTGACGGAGTTCGACGATCGCTTCGAAGCCGGCAGCGAGCTGCACCTGCGGGGCGTCGCCCGCACCGTGGAGTGGCGCCGGCAGGCAGGGGGCGCGCTGGTGCTCAAGCTGTCCGGGCTTGACGACCGCACCGCGGCCGAGAGCCTCCGTGGAAGCTACGTCGAGGTCCCCGAGGAGGACCGGCGGCCGCTCGGCGCGGACGCCTGGTACGTCGACCAGCTGCTCGGCCTGCGCGTGCGTTCGGAGGCCGGCCGCGAGCTGGGCTCGGTGGCGGAGGTGCTGGAGCGCCCGGCCAACGATGTCTGGGTGGTGCGCGGCGCCCCGGATCGGGACGAGACGCTGATTCCGGCCACCAAGGAAGCCGTCATATCGGTCGATCTCGCCGCCGGCGAGGTGGTGGTCGCCGACTGGCTGCTGGGCGTCGAGGAGGCATGAGCAGCGATGCGCTTCGACGTGGTGACCATCTTTCCCGCCATGTTCGGGCCCGTCTTCGCGCAGGGAGTGGTGGGCCGCGCCCTGCGTGAAGGGCACGTCCAGCTGGTCACCCACGACCTGCGCGACTACTCCCCCGACCAGCGCCATCGCCAGGTCGACGACGCGCCCTTCGGCGGCGGCGCCGGGATGGTCCTGATGGCGGAGCCGATCCTGTCCGCGGTGGAGGCGATCCGTCCCCACAACCCCGGCCCGGTGATCTTCACCGAGCCCTGGGGGCAGCCGTTCACTCAGGACCTGGCCCGGGACCTGGCCCGAGAGCCGGGCCTCATCATCGTGTGCGGCCGCTACGAAGGCATCGACGACCGCGCACGGGAGGAGCTGGGCGCGCGCGAGGTCTCGATCGGCGACTACATCCTGAGCGGCGGCGAGCTCCCCGGTATGGTGCTCATCGACGCGATTGCCAGGCTGCGGCCGGGCGTGCTCGGCGACGCGACCTCATTGACGCAAGACTCGCTCGGGCAGGAGCCCGGCGGTTATCCCCAGTACACCCGCCCCGCGCGGTGGCGAGACCGCTCGGTACCGGAGACTCTGCTCTCCGGGGACCACGCTGCGATCGCCCAGTGGCGCCGGGCCCACGCCCGCGGCCCGGTGGCCCCCATGGAGAGGAGAGCATGAACATCGTCCAAGAGCTTGAGAACGAACAGTTGAAGGAGGGCGTGCCGGAGCTCCGGCCGGGCGACACTGTCCGCGTCCACGCCAAGGTCGTGGAGGGTACCCGGGAGCGGGTTCAGGTGTTCGAGGGACTGGTGATCCGGGTCACCGGTGGGGGGCTCCGCCGCAACGTCACCGTGCGCCGCGTCGCCCACGGCGTCGGCGTGGAGCGGACGTTCCTGCTTCACTCGCCACGAATCG
Source organism: Candidatus Dormiibacterota bacterium (assembly GCA_963790575.1). Classification (GTDB taxonomy): domain Bacteria; phylum Chloroflexota; class Dormibacteria; order Dormibacterales; family Dormibacteraceae; genus CAVTSA01. The sequence goes on from CAWBPD010000032.1 coordinate 116,033, forward strand.
ACAAGATCGAGGTGATGCGGCACGGACAGGTCCGGCAGGCCAGGCTCTACTACCTGCGCGGGCGGACCGGCCGGGCGGCCCGCATCCGCGAGCGGCGCGGCGATGTGGCGGCGGGGCGCGCCGGTGCCACCGGCGCCAAGGCTCCAGCCCGGACCCGGACCGCTCGGTCGCGCCGGGACGAGGAGACCAACCCCGACGACTGAGGGCGCGGCTCTTCTTCACCCAACGTTGACATCCTCACCGGCTCTTCCAGGGCGGTGTCAACGTTGGGTTTACCGGGGGGCTTGGCGGCAGGTTCCATCTGCGGCATCCTGGGAGCCGTGAGCACCCCGGGGTCCCGCCCTCACCACCACCCGCACCACCGGAGGCCGCTGCTCTGGGCGTCCGAACGGCGGGCGCTGGCGATGGGATTCTCAGCGCCGGCCGGCATCGACGAGGTCGGTCTCGGCCCGCTGGCCGGTCCCGCCGTGGCGGGCGCGGTGATCCTGCCCCTGGGCGTGCGCCTGCCCGGCATCGACGACTCCAAGAAGCTGAACGCGGCACAGCGCGAGCGGCTGGCGCGCATGATCCAGCGCCGGGCGGTCGCCTGGGCCGTGCACGAGGTGCCCGCCGCGGTGATCGACGCCCAAGGGCTGACCCGCGCCCGCGAACTGGCCATGGAGGGGGCGGTGCGGGCTCTGGAGGTGGCGGCCGACTACCTGCTCATCGACGCCTGGGACGTACCCGACCTGCCACTGCCGCAGATGTGCGTGGTGAAGGGGGACAGCACCTCGGCCTCGATCATGGCCGCGTCGATCGTGGCCAAGGTCCACCGGGACGCATTGATGGTGGAGGCCGACGCGCGCTACCCGGGCTACGGATTCGCGGTCCACAAGGGGTACGCGACCGCGGCGCACCGGCGAGCCCTGGTCGAGCTGGGGCCCTCGCCGATCCACCGGATGAGCTGGGCTCCGATCCGGGCCGTGCTCCGCGATCTCGACGGCGTCGGCGGCACCGAATGAGTGGCGGCGACCCGGCGGCGGCTGCTCTCGGCCGCGACGGAGAGCGCTGGGCGGCGGACTTCTTGCGCCGGCTCGGGTGGGAGGTGATCGGCCACGACTTCCGGGCCCGGGGCGGGGAGATCGACCTCGTGTGCCGGCGTGGCGGGCGGCTCCTGATGGCGGAGGTCAAGACCCGAGCCTCGGACCGTTGGGGTGCGCCGGAGCTGTCGGTGAACCCGGTTAAGCAGGCCCGGCTCCGGCGCGCGGCACAGGACTACCGCCGCCTCAACGCCTGGCGGGGCGAGATCAGCCACGGCGTGGTCGCGATCACCGTGGGGAAGGACGGCCGGTCCCGCATCGAGCTCTTCGAGGACGCCTTCTAAGCCCCCACCCCACGGATAACCCCCGTTTCGCACGGGAGGGGATGTCCATCTGATTGCCCCGTCCCGAAGGGCTGCCACCCGATCGCCGGCACTCGGGGCTCCCAGGGCGTGCGCAGGGCCCCGATCGCCGGCATTCGGGGCTCCGAGGGCGTGCGCCGGGCCCCGATCGCCGGCATTCGGGGCTCCGAGGGTGTGCGCCGGGCCCGCCGGGCCACCCATACCTGATCCGGTGCCGCATCTTGGACCCTCTCAGACCAGGGGCAGTGAAATGGATACCCCTTCGCACGGAACGGCAGTTATGGCGCGCGCGATGAGGTCCGTTTCGTGCGGAACGGGGGCTACCAGCGGCCCCGGTGGACGACCTCGGTGAGCGGGCGGTGACCCCGGCGCAGCGACGGCGAGGGCGTGTCCGGGGCCGGGTGACCGACCGTCACGTACCCCACCGGTTGATACTCGTCCGGCACGCCGAAGGCCTCTCTGAACGCCGGGACCCGGTCGGGTGTGATGCCGGCAAAGCAGGAGCCGAGCTCGAGGTCGATGGCCGTCAGATGCATGAGGAGTGCCCCGAACGAGGCGTCGATGTCCCAGTAGGGCACCGGCCAGTGCTCCTCGCTGCGGTCGGTCCAGCCCTTGTCGGGCGCCGCGTACCGATCCAGATACGCCTGTTTGTGCGAGAGCGCGACCACGACCAGCGGCGCCTGCGCCATCGTGTTGCCGGTCGGGGGGCCCGGTTCGCCGACGGCTTCCCAGAAGCGTTCCCGATCGGCCCGTTCGGTGAGGACCAGGAACCCCCAGCCCTGGGAGAAACCCGCCGACGGCGCTCGCAGTGCGTTGCGGACGATGCGCTCCACCGTCTCTTCGGTCAGCGGTCGGTCCTGGTACGAGCGGATCATCCGGCGTCTGCGCATCACCTCGGCGAATTCCATGCGCGCGAGCGTAGCGGTCGGGGGTCTCAGGCGACGACCGGAACCAGGCCTCCTCAGGCCGGGGCCCGGGACGGCCCAGCCCTATCCAGCACTCGGGCCGGGAGGAGACCGACCCGCGCGTCGAGCAATGCGTGCAGCACCATGACGACGAAGAGGCTCCCGGTGGTCAGGTACACGACCCCCAGCACCGCCCCCAGTATCCCGGTCACCACCACTCCGGTCACCCCTTGATACGCGTGCGCGAGCCCGAACGCCACCGCCGCCAACAGGATCACCAGCCACGGGGACGGGCCCTGAAGCAGCGCCGCCAGCAGCGCCGGGAGCAGGCCGCGAAAGAGCAGCTCCTCACAGACGCCGGCCGTGATCGAGAGACCCAGGAACCACACCCGCTCCGAGGGCCGGGTCGGCACCATAATCCGGACCCGGTCTCCCCCCACCACGGGGATCGGATGGTGGATCCGCCAGATCGCGATCGTCGAACCCACGACCGCGGCGACCAGCGCGACCGACGCCCCGAGGCCGAACCCGAACAAAAGGCCTGCTCCCCGCCCTTGCGGCAGGGTCAGACCGAGTCGGCGCAAGCCGATTCCGCCCAGTCCGGCCGCCACCCCCAGCGCGAGAGCACCCAGGACCACCTCCAGGACCAGCAACCGGGCGTAGCCGCGCCATCGTCGCGCGGGGTCTGATCTGACCTCGCCTTCCATCGCGCGGTGGAGCCAACGGCCCATGAACGGCTCGCCGAGCACGCAGTAGGCCACCACCACCAGCGCCACGACCGTAGCCAGGGGGCTGGTCAGCGAGGCCCCGGCCCAGGGCGGGATGACGTTCACAGCGCTCCTCACGGTAGCGTCAAGCACCGGTACGCTTGCCCGTATGAGTGAGGGGCGGCCCGATGCCTGACTCCGCCCTGGACACCGTCCGCGTCGAGGAAGTCGAACTGCCCGGGATCGGCATGCGCTACGACCTCATGACGCGCAAGGGCCGGCGGATCGGTGTGGTCCAGCACCGCTCGGGCCGCCGCGACCTGCTGGTCTTCTCGCGTGAGGACCCCGACGCCTGCAGCGAAACCGTCCGCATGACCGACGAGGAGTCATCCACGCTGGGTGAGCTGCTCGGGGTCCCCCGCATCGTGGACACCCTGACCGGGATTCAGGTCGAGGGGTTGCTCAGCGAGCAGATCGCGATCGAGCCCGACTCACCGTTTGCCAACCGCACGCTGGGGGAGACCCAGGCGCGCACCCGTACCGGAGCCTCCATCGTCGCCGTCATCCGGGCACAGGACACGATCATCTCTCCGACCCCCGACTTCCGCTTCCAGCCCGGCGATGGCGTCGTCGTGGTGGGGACGCGCGAAGGCGTGCGCGGGGTCTCGACCATCCTGACCAGCTGACCCGCGCGCGATGGACGCGCTGTTCCTGGAGCTGGGGTTGATCGTCTTCGGCCTCGGTGTGCTGGGTCGTCTGGCCAGCCTGATCGGCATGTCGCCGATACCGCTTTACCTGCTGGCGGGGCTGGCCTTCGGCAACGGCGGGATCGTTCCGCTGACCACCACCCACGAGTTTCTCCAGATCGGGTCCGAGATCGGCGTGGTGCTGCTGCTGCTGCTGCTCGGACTCGAGTACTCGGCGGGCGAGCTGCTCACAAACCTGCGCGCACAGGCGCCGGCGGGCGGGGTCAACATCCTCCTCAACGCGGCGCCTGGGGTCATCATCGCGCTGATCCTGCGCTGGCCGTTTCCCGCCGTGCTGGCCATGGGAGGCGTTACCTACTGCTCCAGCTCGGGGATCACCGCCAAGCTGCTGGAGGACTTCGGGCGCGTCGGGAACCGCGAGACGCCGATCGTGCTTTCGCTGCTGGTCCTGGAGGACCTCACGATGGCCTTCTACCTGCCCATCCTGACCGCGGTCGTCGCGGGCATCGGGCTGCTGCGCGGTGCCGAGGCGGAGGCGATCGCGATCGTGGCGATCGCGGCCGTGTTCGTTGTCGCGCTTCGGTTCAGCAACATCGTCAACCGCCTCGTCTTCAGCGAGGACAACGAGGTGCTGCTGCTGCGTGTGTTCGGGCTGGCCCTGATCGTGGCCGGGGTGGCGGGCCTGCTCGAGGTGTCCGAAGCGGTGGGAGCGTTCTTGATCGGGATCGCGCTCTCCGGCCGGGTCGCCGAGGGGGCGAGGCAGGTGCTGACGCCGCTGCGCGATCTCTTCGCGGCGGTCTTCTTCGTGCTCTTCGGCCTCAACACCAATGCCCTGCAGATCCCGCCCGTGCTCGACGTCGCCTTGGTCCTGGGCGCAGTCACCATGCTGACCAAGATGGCGACCGGGTGGTGGGCGGCCTGGCGCGGAGGTATCGGGCCGATCGGCCGGGCGCGCGCCGGGACGGTCATCACCAGCCGCGGCGAGTTCAACATCGTCATCGCCACGCTGGCCGCCTCGACCACGCCCGAGCTAGGACCTCTCGCCGCCACCTACGTCCTGATCATGGCCGTCGCCGGCCCCCTGGTGGCACGGGGCGGCGAGCCGGCCGCGATCTGGGTCCGGCGCCGGTACGTGGCCTGGCAGGAGGCACGGGAAGCGGTCGCGAGAGACTGAGGCCTCAGAACGGGAAGCGGGTCAGATCCAGCGCCGGCGAACCGGGGCGGGGCGGGTCGGCGGGGACCACCCGCGGCGTCATGCGCACGCATTCGGCGGGATGGATGTCGTGGCGGATGCCGTCGAAGATGGGGAACCGGACTGTCCCGTCCGGAGCCCACTCCGAGTACCGCACCCGCACCACGAGCTCGGGCCGGACCCAATTCACCGGCGCCGTCAGCTGCGGGGGGGGTGTGAGCGGGCACTCCGCCTGACGCAGCCGCGCCAACGCCGCCGCCAGCTCTTCGCGCTCGTCCTCGTCGAAGCCGCCGGTGAGCGACCCGCAGGGAAGGAGACGGCCGTCCTCATAGGCACCCACCAGCAGCGCCGTGAAAGGGACACCGGGCGTCGAGCCGAGCACCACGAAATCTCCGCGCATCACGGCGTCGATGGTGAGCCAGAAGGGAGAAAGCTGCCCGGGCACGTAGGTCGATGCGACGTGTTTGGCGACCACGCCCTCGAGGCCGCGTTCCAGGCAGGCCTGGTAGAGCTCCACGCCTTCGCGCTGGATGTGGTCGGGGATGAAAAGATGGTTGCCCGGCTCGACGGCCCGCTTGAGCCGCCCTTTCCGCCGCCCCAGCGGCTGCCGGAGCTGCGGCCGCCGGTTCACGAACAGGGCGTCGAAGGCGAGGTAGCTGAGGGGCGCCGCCGACGCAGCCGCCCGGCCCCGCAGCCGGTCCTCCAGCAGCTGGCGGTCGGGCCGACCCTCGTCGTCCGTTGCCACCAACTCGCCGTCGAGGATGCTGCCGGGGACCACCTGGCTGCCCGCTTTTCGAAGCTCGGGTGCGGCCTCGGTGATGTCCTCCAGGGCGCGGTTCTGCAGCCGCACGTTGCGTTCCTCGTCAACGAACAGGAGACAGCGCAGGCCGTCCCACTTGACCTCGAACAGGTAGTCGTCGGCGCTGAAGGGCTCCGAGGCCTGCACCGGCTGCATCGGGCGCAGCCGAGTGGGGAGCGGCTCCAGCGGGAAGGTGAGCTGATCTGCTGGGAGTGCCGTCAGCTTGCCTTCCGGCGCGACTGGCGGCGACGCGCGGGGGCCTCCTCCTCGGCGTCGTTCTGCGCAGCCTGCGACCGAGCTTTCTTCGCCGCGTCGACGGAGGCCTTGAGCGCCTCCATCAGGTCCATCACCTTGCCTTCTGCCTCCGGCTCCTCGGCCTCGACCACCTCGGTGCCCTCGACTTTGGCGTCGATCACCCGCTTCAGGGCTTCCTGGTAGTCGTCGTGATAGCGCGAGGGCTCGAAGCGGTCCTCGGCGAGGTTTTCGATCAGGCTCTTCGCCATCGAGAGCTCGCGGGGGCTGATCTTGATGTTGTCCTCGTCACCCACGTTGAGCGAGTCGGTGGCGCGAATCTCGTCCGGCCAGTGGAGTGTGTTGAGGAGGAGCGCTCCCCCGTTCGGGTGCACCGCGCAGAGGTGCTCACGGTCGCGGAAGGCGATCTTCGCGATGGCGAGCATGTCGGTCTCCTGGAGCGCCTTCTGCAGGAGGAGATACGGCTTGCGCCCCATCTCGTCCGGCTCGACGTAGTAGGCGGACTTGAAGTAGAGACCGGCCTCGATGCCGTCGCCGGGGACGAACTCCTCGATCTCGATCGCGTGGGCCGTGGGCAGCGGCAGGTTCTCCAGGTCGCTGTCATCCAGCACCACGTAGTGCGACTTGGAAACCTCGACGCCCTTCTTGATGTCGGCAAAGGCGACCTCGTGGTCTCCCGCCTCACACCAGCGCTTGTACTTGATCGGTGAGAGGTGCTCGGAGCAAAGCTGACGGAAAGACGCGGAGTGGGAATCTGTTGCGACGTAGAGGCGGATAGGGATGGAGACCATGCCGAAGCTGATCGCACCCTTCCACATCGAGCGGGGCATGTTGGGGATGGTACAGGACAGATGTGCGATGTGCCTCGGTCCATGCTTTCGTCGCGTCTGCTACTGACGAACCAGTGGTGGGAGCGGGGTGTGAAAGCGCTCGCCGAGCTGTGTGAGCTGCTCCCACAGTGAGCGCGGGATCGGAAGCCCCTCGCTCTGGCGGCGCTCCCGGCTCAGTTGCTCCGGCTCGCCGGGGACCAGGACGCGGTCCTGGCCGGGGGCCGGTCGGAGGGTCCCGGCGGCGTCGAGGAGCTGTTCGACGGTGTCCTGATAGGGCTCGGTGCCGCCAAACCAGTCGGGGTCGAGCACGACCGTGAAGAAGCCCGCGGTCCAGATACTGCCGGGTGGTACGGCCGACATGGTGCCGGCGGTGGTGGGAGTCGTCGTCATCGATCACGGCCAGCGCGCCGATCAAAGCCGCGGCCAGACCGAGCCCATACCCCTTGTGCCCGGTCAGATCGCCCCCCAGAGGCAGGAGAGAGCCGCCGTCGTAGAAGTCGGTGGGGATGGTGGTGGGGCGGCCCTCGCTGTCGATGATCAGGCCGGGGGCCACCTGCTTCCCCTGGTAGCGGGCGACGCGCAGCTTGCCCTCCGCCACCTGCGAGGTGGCGAAGTCGGCGACCAGGGGAGTCCGGTCGCCGGCGGGGACACCGAAGCACCAGGGGTTGGTGCCCAGCAGCTGACCGACGCCGTGGAAGGGGGCGGTGCGGCCGATGCCGGGGCCGACCGAGCCCACGGTGGTGATGCTGACCAGGCCTTTCCGGGCGGCCACCTCGGCGTAGTGCCCCAGCCGGCCCACGTGGTTCGAGTGGCGAACGGCGGCGGCGGCGATGCCCGTCTCCTTCGCGTGCTTCATGCACCATTCCAGCGCCTGGCGGCTGGTCCACTGGCCGAGGCCGCGCTGGGCGTCGTAGAGGAGGAGGGAGGGGGACTCCTTGAGCGGCGCACCGCGGGCACCCGCGCGGAGCCGGCCCTGGTCGGACATGTCGACGTACTGCACGATGCGGAGGAGCCCGTGGGAATCGTGCCCCGCCAGGTTGGCGCCGACCAGGTGGTGGGCGGTCTCGGTCGCCACGTCGTCGTCCGCCCCAATCGCGGTCAGGATGGCGTGGACGAACGCTTGGGTGGCGCCGGCTGCGATGACCAGGCCGTCGCCGGTTGCGGTGTCGTTCGGGTTCCCCACGATTGGGCATTCTCGGAGTTCACGCCACCCGGACGTGGAACGGACCGGGCCGTGGTGGGGGGGGAATCGGTACCCTAGCACGGTCGTGATCTTCAGGTGGTGGGGCGGGAGGCCCCGGTGGGTCGGCGCGGTGGCACTGGCGGCGCTGGTCGCCGTGGTGGCGAGCGGCTGTGGGTCGCCAGGCCTGCTGGCGTCCTCGGGAGGGGGATCGTACACGGGCTCGAAGAGGCTCTCGACCGCGGCCGGCACCAACGTCGCGGTGAAGGCCTGGGTCGGTCACCTGGTGTCCTTCGACGCGGTGGACCCGACCACGATAGGGAACGTCGAGACCGGCTTCGCGCTGCAGGCCGATCAAGCGGAGTTGACGTATGGCCGCTCGATTAGCGCCCCCGAGAACCAATACCAGCCGACGGGGAACGTGGCCTGGACGGCGATACCTCCAGAGACGCCCACACTCTCGGAGTTGGCGAGGATCGAGACGACCTGGAAGCTGGACCCAGGCTCGACGGCGCCGTCACTGCCGCCGGCCGATTCGTTGGCTTTGCTCCAGCGCAAATCGACCCATGCCAAGTGGATGATCTCCGCCTGGCTTGACCTTAGCAACCCCTCGCAGGCCACGCTGAACGAGATCCGGACGCTCGGCAATCCACTCTCCTCCAATGCAATGACCAAGCTGCCAATCCCTCCACAGGAGCTTCCCAGTGCCTACGTGGACTACATCGGCGGCGGAGAGAGCTCCACATTCGCGCCTGGCCTGTTCACCGATCAGACCCGGAGTCAGTTCCTTTCCGCCCAGGCGAGCTGGGTTGCGAATGGGGATTCAGTGACGTACAAGTACTCGCAAGGGTCGGTGGCGGGAGTTTATTCGTTGAAGGGAGGGGATGCGCTGGTCTTCTTCGGGTTCTCGTATGACAATGTCTACCAGGCAAATCCGAACACCTGCCTGCGCCAGGGTCCCGCGACGCCAAACTTCCCTTCGGTCGTTCCGGACGGCAACTACCAGTCCGTGTCGTACCCAGCAGTGGAGTCGTTATTGGCGATCGAGGACCCGCGCAGTGGGACGGTCTCGATCGCTGCCGGATCCTCGTACCCGGCTCTAAAGGCGACCACGACCCCCACCACCGCACCCACCTGCCTCTGACGAGTGACGAGGGTCAGCCGGTTCCCAGGCCCTCCTCCTGATCCACTTTGATCTGGTAGGGGGCGGTCGTGATGGTTTGCGTCGGGCCATCCACCGCCGGCTGCGACTGAGGGCCGTTGCTGTCGGTCCAGGTCATGGTCACCGACCCGGCGTAGGTCTCTGACGCTGTCACCGTGAAATTGGGGTTGCTGTATGCAACATAGTCGTGAGCGACCAGGCTGTGCGGGTCTCCCGAAATCCCGACACACTGGGTTGGAGCCGGGGTTTGCGTGCTTGAACCGTCCCCGAAGCTCCAACTGGTGTCCTTCAGCGTGACCGTAAGCGTGATGTGATAGGTGATTTGCTGACCGGCGGAATCGGGAGCTCCCTTCAGGTCCATGGTCACCTGCTGTTGGTTCGTCACCGCCTGGCCGGTCAACCAGAAACACGTAGGAAGGTTCACGAGGCCGGTGTGATTGGGAGGGGCCGCCGAGATGGTCCCGGGGGTGGTCCTGATCTCCTCGAAGATCTGGGCGTAGTAGGGGTTCAGATCCGGTGGAGGAGACGTCGCGGGGGTGAGAGGAGGCGGTGGCGGAGTCGGGCACGTAGCCGGAGACCCAGTCGGTCCTGCGCTCACGGCAGCCACACTGACTTGGATGGCGATGCTCGGGTTGCGGCCACAGGGTGCGGGGTTGGGCGGCACGGTGTTGGCTGTGGTGGACGCAGGGGCGCCCGACGACGGGGTCCCGGCGGCGCTTGGTGTCGGGGTCGCGGGGATCGGGCATGAGTTAGAGGTCGAGCCGCTGCTACCGAAGGTTCCAGCCTGGGCCCTCTGGCTCACTTGAGCTGTGCCCGAGCTCGGACATGTCTGGGGAAGCGCGCTCTCCGCGCGTACCCCCAGGGGGATCACAAAGAGCGAGGCGGCGACGACAGGGATCAACATCGCCCTGAGCCTGGAGCGCCACACTATGAAGCCTCACAGAACGTTTGCCAAAGCTGGGCAGCGGAACATTTCGTGCCCCCGCCGTATTGCCAGATGGGTCCGAGAGCTGTCTTTGTTCGGAGGACTCCCCAGTCCAAGTCATCGACGGGAGGTTCGCGGCCCGAAGCGGAATACAACACGGTGAACCCTGACCCGGCGATGATGAAGGCGTCGGCCGGTGCGCTATATGTGGCGATCCAGCCCAAGTGAGATGGTTGGTAGCCATTCTGGCTAATGCCTTGTTGGACGTCTGTGGGCAGAGTCACCAGACGAAGTGAGGTCAGAAAGGGTCCACGGATGCCCATCTGGCCACGTTCCGATGCAGCCTGTGCCAGCTGCTGCAAGTCGTCACCGAATGAGAGTTGTACCGCGTCGCCGTTGCTCAGGATACCTGCCTTTAGAAGAGCGGGCTGATTCGTCCGTCTCGCGAACGTCTCGTATGCGTCGGTACGGAGAAAGGCGTTGACAAGCGTCCGGAATTGTTTGCTGGAGACCTGGCCCTGGGTATCGTTCGTGAGCTTCGGGCTGGCGAGCGGCGGGTTGGCGGGTGGGCAGGTTTTGACGCCCAGCTGAGCCAGCTTCGCGCAGTCGACGGTCTGGTGGGAGGCTTGGGAAGGCGCGCTTGGCGCCGCGCATGCGGCAACGACAAGGGCGACAAGCAGGATGCAAACCCTGATGAACCCTGCTCCTCGGCGCGCGGTCACGCGCGCCATCCTATCTGATCCGATAGGACCCGAGCCGGACAAAGCCGCGGTCTTAACACCCTCCCTTCCCATACGATCCCAACCTCCCTAGCGTCTCGGCCATGGTAACCAGATCGATCGGCGTACTGCTCCGAGGGCTGGAAGGGCGGTGCGTGGAAGTCGAGGTCGATATCGGGAGCGGGTTCGACACCAAGCTCACGGTGGTGGGGTTGGCATCGGCATCGGTGAAGGAGTCGCGCCAGCGGATCGAGGCGGCCATGCGGAACGCTGGTCTGCCGCTCCCCAAGCGAAATGTAACGATCAATCTGGCTCCGGCCCAGATGCGCAAGGAGCAGCCTGGTCTCGACTTGCCAATCGCGGTTGCTGTCGCGCTGGCGAGCGAAGGAAGGGAGGGGCCCGAGGACGCCGCCTTCGTGGGGGAGCTGGCTCTGGACGGGAACGTTCGACACGTGCCTGGCGTACTGGTGGCCGCCAAGTGGGCACGCGAGCGCCTGCTCCGCCGCCTTTACGTACCTGCCGGTGATGCCGATGAGGCTGCGCTCATCGAGGGGCTCGAGATCATCCCTTGCGGAAACCTGGCCCAGGTCGTCGCCCACCTGTGCGGCGAGGAGCTCATCCCGCCTCAGCTCAGAAACGTCCGGCACGGGGATGCGGACGTGCAGCCAGAGCTGGATCTCGCCGAGGTGCACGGGCAGGAGGCAGCTCGCCGCGCCTTGGAAGTCGCGGCTGCGGGCGGACATCACCTATTGATGACGGGGCCTCCAGGTGCCGGCAAGACCATGCTGGCGAGGGCCCTACCGGGAATCCTGCCGCCGCTTGATCTTGACCAGGCGATGCTCGTGGCTCAGATCCGGAGCGTGCTCGGAGAGCTCGGGAGCGCCGGCGGGGGGCCCCTTGACTGGCGCCGGCCGTTTCGAGCGCCCCATCACTCGATCTCCGGCCCTGGCCTGGTGGGTGGCGGCTCGCCTATCGCAATGCCGGGCGAGGTGACCCGGGCACACCACGGTGTCCTCTTCATCGACGAGCTGGCGGAGTGCGCACCGCGAACCCTGCAGCTTCTGCGCCAGCCGCTCGAGGGCGGGGACGTGCACCTCACACGGGCGGCCGGCAGCGTCCGCTACCCCGCCCGATTCCAGCTCGTCGCGGCCACCAACCCGTGTCCCTGCGGCTATCTGGGCGACGCCGAGCGCGCGTGCCGCTGTTCATCAGCGGCGATCGAGCGCTACCAACGATCACTGTCCGGGCCGCTGCTCGACCGCATCGACCTGCAGGTCATGGCGCCGAGGTTGCCCTTGACCGCTCTCCAGGGTGAAGGTGGCGAGACATCGGCCCAGGTTCGCAAGCGCGTGGTCCAAGCTCGGCACATTCAGGAAGACCGTCAGGGGAAGTGCAACGCGGAGTTGCGGGCAAAAGAGTTGCGGGTGCAGGCGCCGCTCAACCCGACAGCTCGAGCCTCGCTCGAACGGTGGGCCGACGCCCAGGGGCTCACCGCGCGCGGCTACCACCGGGCTTGGCGCGTCGCGCGCACCCTCGCCGATCTGGAGGGTGGGCTCGAGATAGACGAGCGGCACGTGCTGGAGGCGCTGGGTTACCGGCTGGCCGAGCGTGCGGCCTGAATGCGACCCGGACCCCAAATCAGTTCGTGAAGTCGAACCCGACCAGGGGCCCGTGGAATCCGGTTGGCGCCTGCCGACGCTGCGGGTGCGCGGGACCTGGCCGCCTCCGCCCGGACCTCGTGTCGCCATCGTCGGAGCCCGAAAGCCGACTCCCTACGGCGAGGCCGTGGCGGAACGCCTGGCAACCGACCTGGGTCACGCGGGGGCGGTGATCGTTTCCGGACTTGCCTTGGGAATCGACGGCGCCGCTCACGTGGGAGCGCTCGAGGCCGACGCCGCGACGCTTGCCGTGCTCGGAACTGGCGTGGACATCGTCTACCCGGCCCGGCACCAGGAATTGGCGCGGCGCATTGTCACCCAGGGCGGGGCGCTCCTGAGCCAGTTCCCCGACGGCACACCACCGCGGCGCGATCAGTTCCCCCGCCGCAACTGGACCATCGCCGGGATCTCGCAGGCGGTCGTGGTAGTGGAGGCGGCAGTCGGTTCGGGGGCACTCATAACCGCCGAAGCCGCGCTCGGCCTGGGACGGACGGTTCTCGCGGTGCCGGGCAGCGTCTTCTCGCCTCTCTCGGTCGGCTGTCATCAACTGCTCCGCGACGGGGCGGGCTTGGTGCAGAACGCTCGCGATGTGCTGCGGGAGATCGGCGAGCCGAGCGAAGTACTGGACGATCCCCTCGGGCCACCCGAACATCTCGGCATCGAGCTACCCACCGCCGGTCAGGACCCACTGCTGGTGCACCTGACCGACACCCTGCCCACCGACCCCGGCGCACTGGCGGGGAAGCTTGGCCTCCCCGTCCAGCAGGTCCTGGTCCGCCTCTCCCAGGCGGAACTCGAGGGCCGGGTCCGGCGCGTGGGTGGCGGCTACGTCAGAGTGCACCCCCGCGGCCGGCGATGAGGGACCTTTCCCCGCACTCTGGACCTATGTCGCCGGCGGAAGGGCACGGTTGCGGAGAAACGCCCGTCACAACCCCCGCCGAAGGTCGTCCCGGAGCCTCCAGAGTCCGACGATGTCTTCGCCGATGGCTGATTCGTCGTCCAAGTCTCCTTCAGCCACCGCCTGGTCGGCGAGCTGGTTGAGTTGGGGAAGAACTTCCTCGATGCGGCGTAGGCGCACGTCGTCGGGTTCGTCTGCCAAGCATGAGGAGGCGAGTGCCAGCGCTCGCAGGCGACGCTCGGAAAGCTGGTGTCGCTTGGCCTCGGCCTCCTGTTCTTTGCGCCACCCCTCCGGGTGCCGCAGAGCGTTCGCCCTCCTTCTGAATAGCTTCTTGGATGAGAGCAACGGATCGACGTCCTCACCGTCTGCGAAGACGTCGAAGCATCGGGCGAGCAGCTCAAGCCGGGCGAGAGGAGGTTCGGAGGAGTTGAGAGCGGACGCCGACTCTTCCCATCCGTAGCCGGTCACGGCCATCTTGTCATCCCAACTGAGCGCTCGGTATCGCCGAACAACTTCATCGTGCGGCTGGGTCACCACCCAGCCCAGTAGCGCTTCGCCCAGACGTGTCTTGGAGGCCTCGTTCATTGGATCCCTCGTCCGATATGTGAGCGATAGGCTTGCCTTCGTCGATGTTGGGGATTGGGCACGCTGTGAGGCCGTCGCGCCTTGGGGGAATCAGTGGGAGAGGACAGCTGGCGGGCTCGCGACTCTGCAGCCTCAATCCAGTACTCGACCGCAAGGCGCGACTCGAGGCCGCCGTATTCAGGCACTTCGACCAGCTCGCGAGCGGCCTGGACCTCGGAAGCGGCCAGTCGTCGCCGCCATCCTTGGGGCAGGTCCATGCCGGCCCGCTCACCCTCCGTGTAAAGCTGGCGCAGCAGTTCGAATCCCATCTGCATGCCCATGATGGTGGACAGGGCCGCAGGTTCGCGAGTGTTCAGGTGGGCTGGCTTCTTCGGGTCCGGAGGTACCATCCAGGCCTGGTTCCGCTGCACGTGCGCCTCGAGCGCGCTCCGAATGCGGGATCGGACCTCCTCGCGGTCGCGCGCCGGAACGTTGAAGGTGAGCCCGAACCCTTCCATCGCCTGCTCCACCAACAGGTCCATCTTCCGCTCCGGACCTTCCCGAGCGAGCTCATGCAGAGCGTCACGGCCCTGCATCTCGGGCAGAGCTGAGATCAGCGAGAGGAGTTCCCGGGTGGCCGGCACGTAGTTGGAGTAGTGGCGACTTCGATCAGGGACCTGGCGCGAGATCCCCGGGAACATCGGCTCCAGTTGTGCCAGCAGGTGGGGAAGGAGGGATTGGGTAGCCGACTCGGTGACACCCTCCTCCAGAAAGACCCCGCTGGCGGCGGTGCGCCCGACCCGTCCGGCGCCGAGGCTGTACTCGCTTGGCAGAGCAAGGTGGATGCTCTCGTGGAGGAGGGTGCCCAGGACCTTGCAGAGTTTCCCCAGCTCCGGGCGAGTGAGCTGCCGCTGCTGCGAGCGGAGCATGTCCTCGATGAACTCGGGAACGTCGTGGCCCACCTCCATCAGCCCGTAGCCGATGTAGGCCGCGCCTGACACGTGTCGCATGGAGGGTGGGAGACGCCGGTAGCTCCGCAGGTCCACACGGTCCGCGCCCAGCAGCTGCGCGGCAGCCTCGGCCACTCGTGCCAGGAGCGCCTCGAACCGGGGACACTGGGGCTGGGATTGCGAGACCACGCCACACCATCCTGGCATCCGGACCCGGACAATCGGAAGACAATGGGCGGCCAGGGCCCATGCGTGGACAAAGCGAGTCCTCCCCGGCCTCGGGAAGACCGGCCCGGCTGGTGCGACCGGCGACCGCGAGCCACCCAACGTTTCCGGGCTTGCCTTGGGAGCCGGCGCCGCCGCTTACCTGGCAGCGCTCGAGGCCGACGCCGCGACGCTCGCCGTACTTGGAACCGGCGTGGAATCGTCTACCCGGCGGGCACCAGGAATTGGCCCGGCGCACGGTCACCCAGGCCGGCGATGCGGGACCTTTCTCCGCGCTCCGGCCTTACCTCGCCGGCGGAAGGGCACGGTTGCGGAGAAACGCCCGTCACAACCCCCGCCGAAGGTCGTCCCGGAGCCTCCAGAGTCCGACGATGTCTTCGCCGATGGCTGATTCGTCGTCCAAGTCTCCTTCAGCCACCGCCTGGTCGGCGAGCTGGTTGAGTTGGGGAAGAACTTCCTCGATGCGGCGTAGGCGCACGTCGTCGGGTTCGTCTGCCAAGCATGAGGAGGCGAGTGCCAGGGCTCGCAGGCGACGCTCGGAAAGCTGGTGTCGCTTGGCCTCGGCCTCCTGTTCTTTGCGCCACCCCTCCGGGTGCCGCAGCTCCTCGGCCCGTTCCCGGAAAAGAGCCTCGGACGAGAGCAATGGAGAGGCATCATCGGCGTCCGCGAAGGCGTCGAAGCATCGCGCGAGCAGCTCGAGACGATCGCCATAGGGCTCGTCCGAGTTGAGGGCGGCGGCCGACTCCACAAAGGCGTAGCCCTCGAGGTCGTCGCGCTGATCCGCCGGCATTGCGCGGTATCGCCGCACAACTTCCTCGCGTGGAAGAGTCGCGACCCAATTGAGAAACATCCGTCCGACGCGCTCCTCGTTCGGGCCCGTCATCTGATCATGCCTCGCACTGAGCGCGTGTGCCGGGTCCACCTCATGCGTCTGTGGCGCTCTTTCGCTGTCGCTAGCCACTCCTCGCCGGGTGGGATCGATGGCGACTGCGGTTCGCTTGCCTCGTGCTTCGCAGCCCTGATCCAGGATCTAATCGCCTCCTCGGCCTCGGGTCCAATGAGATCGCCCTCCGCAAGCAACTCTCGCGCCACCCGGCGTTCACGCTTCAAAAGCACCTGCCGCCACCCGTCGGGCAGCTCCATGCCCACGCGCTCGCCCTCCGCGTGAAGCTGACGGAGCAGCTCGAATCCCATCTGCTTGCCCATGATGATGGACAGCGCCTCGGGCTCGCTCGTATTCAGATCGGCCGGCTTCTTCGGATCTGGCGGGACCATCCAACCGTCGTTGCGGCGCACCTGGGCTTCGAGTGCGGCCCGGACGCGGGAGCGGACCTCGACGCGGTCGCGGGCCGGCACGTTGAAGGTGAGCCCGAACCCCTCCATCGCCTGCTCCACCAAAAGATCCATCTTCCGCTCGGGACCCACGCGCGCAAGCTCGAGCAGCGCGTCCCGCCCTCGCATCTCCGGCAAACTCGCGGCCATCGAGAGCACCTCGCGCGTCGCCGGCATGTAGTTGGGGTAGTGCCGGCTGCGGTCAGGAACCTGGCGCGAGATCCCCGGGAACACGGACTCCAGCCGCGCCAGGAGGTGGGGCAGCAGGGCCTGGGTGGCCGACTCGGTGACCCCCTCCTCCAGGAAGACGGTGCTGGGAGTCGGACCCCTGAGCTGGGGGCTGTACTCGTTTGGCAGAGCAAGGTGGATGCTCTCGTGGAGCAGGGTGCCGGCGATCTTGCGCAGGCGCTCCAGCTCGCTCGCGGACAGGGGACGACGGTGGCGGCCGAGCAGCGCCTCGATGAAGGCCGGAACCTGCTGGCCCACGTCCATGCGCCCGTAGCCGATATGGGCGGCGCCGGCCACGTGTTGCTCGGAGGGAGGCAGGAGGCCGAAGGTTCGCAGGTCCACCCCGTGCGCGCCCAGCAACTGGGCCGTGGTCGCGGCCACCTGCCCCAGGAAGGCCGCGAACCCGGGAAACCGCGCGGGTGGATCCACGTTGGCCATCGTGGCATCCGCATGCGGACAATCGGCAGACAATGGCGAGCCCGCGGTGATCCGTCCGTGAGAGGTGTTCTCCGCGCCGCCCCCGGAGATAGGGCACCTTTCTCCGCAATCCGGCCCTACGTCGCCGGCGGAACGCCCCGGCTGTGGAGAAACGCACCTCACAGCCGCCCGGCAGCCCACCCGCCCCGCGTAAAGGGCCGTGCGAAGTGGGACCCAACCCGCGTACCCTTCCAAACCCGGCGGCCACGCGACCGACGTGTAGAAAGCGCAAACGCTGGGCAGAACCAGTGAACGTGCACCTCTGCGGGGATGGGTCCACCGCTCGGCGTCGATCGTCGAGGTCGGTTCCGGCGTTCGCTGGAGCGTGGGTTAAAGTGCACGGCCGCGGCGCCCGCCGCGGAATGAGAGAACAACCAGAGGAGTAGTCCACCGCCGTGGCAGAACGTTTGATCATCGTCGAATCGCCCGCGAAGGCGCGAACGCTGAAGCGCTTTCTGGGCGGCGACTACGAAGTGATGGCGTCGATGGGCCACGTGCGCGATCTGCCCGAGCGCGATCTCGCGGTCGACGTCGAGCACGAATTCCGGCCCCACTACGAGGTCGTCGAGAGCCGCAAGCAGACGATCTCCGAGTTGAGAAAGAACGCTTCGAGGCGGGGCACCGAGGTGATCCTGGCCTCCGACCCCGACCGTGAGGGGGAGGCGATCTCCTGGCACCTGGCGGAGGTGTTGCGCCTGCGCGACCCCAAGCGAATCGAGTTCCACGAGATCACCACCGAGGCGGTCCACCGGGCGCTGCTCAGCCCCCGCGAGATCGACATGAACCTGGTCAACGCCTACCAGGCACGCCGGGTGGTCGACCGCCTGGTCGGGTACCGTCTCAGCCCCTTCCTCTGGAGCAAGGTCCAGAAGGGGATCGGCGCCGGACGCGTGCAATCGGTGGCCCTGCGCCTGGTGGTGGATCGCGAACAGGAGATCCGGCAGTTCCGGCCGGAGGAGTCCTGGACCGTCGACGCCATCCTCTCCAAGCAGGACGCGGGCGAGGACGAGGCGGATCGGTTCCGCGCCCGGCTGCTGCGACGTCTCGACGATCCCAAGGGGAAGCTCGAGCTGAAGACGGAAGAGGACGCGAGGCGGGCGATGGCCCTGCTCGACGGTGCCTCCTACACCGTCCGGTCCCTGGAGCGGAAGGAGCGCCGCAAGTCGGCGCCAGCGCCCTACACCACCTCCACCATGCAGCAGGACGCCTCGAGCCGCCTTCGGTTCTCACCCAAGCGCACCATGCGCCTGGCCCAGGACCTCTACGAGGGCATCGAGCTGGGCCGCGAGGGTTCGACCGGCCTCATCACCTACATGCGCACCGACTCGACCCGCATCTCGGACGAGGCCGACCGCAAGGTCAAGGGCTGGATCCAGCGTCAGTTCGGTGATCGCTACCTGGGACGGCCGCGGCAGGAGAAGTCCCGCCCTGGCGCCCAGGACGCGCATGAGGCGATCCGCCCCACCGAGCCGTCGCGGCGTCCGGAGGACATCCGCCAGTACCTGTCGCCCGACCAGTACCGCCTCTACGAGCTGATCTGGCGCCGCTTCGTCGCGAGCCGCATGGCACCCGCTGTCTACGCCGGGACCACCGCCGAGATCGTCGCCGGCCCCTTGGTCCTGCGCGCCACCGGCTCGGTGTTGACCTTCGACGGCTACTACCGGGTCTGGGAACGCGACGACGACCCCGAGTCGCGCCTGCCTGAACTGCAAGAGGGGGAGCCGCTCCGCTTCTGGGAGCTCCAGCCCGAGCAGCACTTCACCCAGCCGCCCCCGCGCTACTCGGAGGCCTCGCTGATCCAGGAGCTGGAAAAGCGCGGCATCGGCCGCCCCTCCACCTACGCCAGCATCGTGGGCACCATCCAGGACCACGGCTACGTGGAGCAAAAGGAGCGCCGGCTCCACCCGACCGAGATCGGGGAGGCGGTCAACTCGATCATGGTCGGTCACTTCCACGACATCGTCGACGACGCCTACACGGCCGCCATGGAGCAGCGGCTGGATGAGGTCCAGTCGGGCCGGGTCGAGTGGATCCCGGTGGTGGGCGATTTCTACGGCCCCCTGGAGAAGATGCTCAGGCAGGCCAAGGAGGCGATGCCCGCCGACACTGGCGAGGAATGCCCCGAGTGTCACCAGGGCACGCTGGTCCTGCGCGCCAGCCGCTACGGCCCCTTCAAGGGGTGCTCGCGCTACCCACAGTGCAAGTACCGACAGGCGGTCCTGCGCGGTGGCGAGGCGCCGGAGCCGAAGCTGCTGGACGAGACCTGCCCTGAGTGCGGCCGTCCTCTGCAGGTTCGCAACGGCCGCTACGGAGAGTTCATCGGGTGCTCTGGGTACCCCGAGTGCAAGTACATAAAGAAGGAACGCGCGGAGCCCGAGCACACCGGTGTGGAATGCCCTGAGTGCCACCAGGGTGAGCTGCTGCGCCGCCGCGGCCGCTTCGGACCCTTCCTCTCTTGCAGCCGCTACCCGGACTGCAAGTACCGGGCGAACGTGGGCAAGGACGGCCAGCCGAAGGTCAAGGCGGAGCCGAAGCCGCTCGACGAGACCTGCCCCGAGTGTGGAAAGCAGATGGTCGAGCGGGAGGGGCGCTACGGCCCCTTCAAGTCCTGCATCGACTACCCCAAGTGCCGCGGCGGGACCAAGTCGAAGTCGGCGAATGGTAGCCGGCGCCGGCAGAAAGCGACCGTTTGAGCGGGTGGGCGGCGCCTCCGAACCGGCCCGGATCGCCGGGGTGGGGGCGCTCCTGTTGAGCGCGGTGCTCATCGGTGTGGGTGCGGGACTGCCGTGGCTCACCCAAGTGGGCACGGTGCCGGTCGCGGCAGGCCACGTGCAGAAGGTCACGTACACCTATGCCGGGATTGAGTACGGGAACGGCTGGTTCGCGATCCTCGCGGCCGTCCTTCTGGCCGCGGTCGCGGTGGGGGCGGTGGTGCTCGGCCGGGGCCGGCTGGAGTGGATGGTCGTGGTTCCGGTCGTGGTCGGCGGCCTCTCGCTGGGCGACTGGCTGAGCGCCCTGCGCGGGACGGGTGTCGCGTTCCCCGCCGGCGTTGCGGTCAGCCTGGCCGGCCTTCTGCTCGCGTCCCCGGCGGTGGCCGCGCTCCGGCGCGCCCGCCTCAGCGGGCGCCTGGCGATCGCGGCCGTCACCCTGACGGCGACCGGGTTGGCACTGCTCCTCGGCGCGCTCTTGGGACTGGCAGCGCCGATCTTCGTCGTCCGCGCGTACTGAGCTCGGTTTTAAGAGCACCGCCGGCCGGGTACACTCTGCTTGCCGGTTCCCGAGGGACTGAGTTCGCACGCCCGGGCTGCATCCTGTCTCCCACTCCGGGAGCGAGCACGGGCGGAGGCCAACAGGAGAACACATGCCACAAGTCACGCTGAAGCAGCTGCTCGAGGCGGGCGTCCACTTCGGACACCAGACGAGCCGCTGGAATCCCCGGATGCGCCCCTATATCTTCACCGCGCGCAACGGGATCCACATCATCGACCTGCAGAAGACCGTGCGCCTGCTCGACGACGCTCTGGGCTTCGTGAAGGAGGTCGCCGCCACCGGACGGCCGGTGCTGTTCGTCGGGACCAAGAAGCAGGCTCAGGAGACGATTCAGACCGAAGCCGCCCGCTCCGGGATGTTCTTCGTCAACCGCCGCTGGATGGGCGGCATGCTGACCAACTTCGCGACCGTCAAGAAGCGGATCGAGCGCTTGCAGGAGCTGCGCAAGCTCCGCGACTCCGGGTACTTCGAGCAGCTTCCCAAGAAGGAAACGAAGAAGCTCCAGGACGAGCTCGACCGCCTCATGTACCACTTCGACGGCATCGCCGACATGCGCCGGCTGCCGGGGGCGGTCTACGTCGTCGACCCCCGCAAGGAGCACATCGCGGTCACCGAGGCCAACCGCCTCAAGATCCCGGTGGTCGCGATCACCGACACCAACTGCGACCCGGACCAGATCCAGCACGTGATCCCGGGGAACGACGACGCGATCCGTGCCGTCAAGCTGCTCACGACCAAGATCGCCGATGCCTGCCTGGAAGGCCGGCAGGCGGCCGTGGAGCGCGGCGAGCAGCTGCCGCAACTGGAAGAGCGCGAGTTCCTGGAGACACCTCGGTACGACCTGATGGAGGAGTACATGGACGACGAGGAGGATTACCTCCCCGGCGTCACCGAGGAGGACTTCCTGGGCCGCGACGCCAACGACGAGGGCGGCCTCCGCTAGGCGGCGGCCGCGACCCGGCGCTGAAGGGAGTGCCGGGCATCCACCTGATACCGAGGAGACGGCAGAGATGGCAGAGATCACGGCTGCCCTGGTGAAGCAGCTGCGCGACCGCACCAACGCCGGCATGCTGGATTGCCGCCAGGCGCTCCAGGACGCCGGCGGCGATCTCGACAAGGCGGCGGTGCTGCTGCGCGAGCGAGGGATCGCCAAGGCCGACAAGCGCGCCGGTCGGGAGACCTCCAACGGGCTGGTCGAGGCCTACCTCCACCGCACCAGCGACGACTTCCCACCACAGATCGGGGTGCTGGTCGAAGTCGACTGCGAGACCGACTTCGTGGCCAAGGGCGACCAAATGAAGACGCTGGCGCGCGAGCTGGCGATGCACATCGCGGCGTCCAGCCCCCGCTGGGTCCAAAAGGACGACGTCCCGGCCGAGGTGGTCGAGCAGGAGCGCCAGCTCTACCGGCGCAAGGCGGAGCAGGACGGGCGCCCGCAGGCGGCCTGGGACCGGATCGTGGAGGGCCAGGAGCGGAAGTTCTACGAGGACAACGTGCTGCTGGAGCAGTTCTGGGTCCGCGAGCCCAAGACGCGCATCCGGGATCTGATCGCCGAGACCGTGGCCACGGTGCAGGAGAACGTGACCGTTCGCCGGTTCTCCCGGTTTAGCATCAAGGAAGGGTGACTACCCCGGGGGCCCCAGGTGAGCGGGTCCGCTCATCGCCGCTGCCAGCCATGACCCCAGAGCCGAAGTACCGCCGCATCCTGCTCAAGCTGAGCGGCGAGGCTCTAGGAGGGACCCGGGCCTATGGTCTCGACCTCACGGTCGTGCAGCGGATCGCCCGCCAGGTCAACGACGTGCACGCGATGGGCGTGTCGGTGGCTCTGCTGGTCGGCGGCGGCAACATCTTCCGCGGCGTCGAGGGCTCGGCGATCGGGTTCGATCGCTCCACCGGCGACTACATGGGCATGCTCGCGACCGCGATCAACGCGCTCGCCCTACAGGAAGGGATCGAGCAGATCGGACTGCAGGCGCGCACCATGTCGGCGATCGAGATGCCGAAGGTGGCCGAGCCTTTCATCCGCCGCCGCGCCATGCGGCACCTGGAGAAGGGCCGTATCGTCATCCTCGCCGGCGGCACCGGCAACCCGTTCATGTCGACCGACACCGCGGCAGCGCTGCGGGCGGCGGAGCTGGAGTGCGAGGTGCTGATGAAGGCGACGCGGGTGGACGGCGTCTACACCGCGGATCCCGAGCGCCACCCGGACGCGGAGAAGATCCGCCATCTCGAGTACCTGGAGGTGCTCACACGCGGGCTCGGCGTGATGGACTCGACCGCGGTCACGCTGTGCAGCGAGAATCAGATCCCGATCGTCGTCTTCGATCTCCTGAAGGAGGGGAACATGGTGAGGGTCGTCGGTGGAGAAGCGATCGGAACCTTGATCGGGGAGGCGGCGACACGATGAGCGAGATCACGCAGTCCTCGGTCCTCGCGGAGGCCCAGGCGAAGATGAAGAAGGCGCTCGACCACCTCGAGCACGAATTGAGCACGATCCGGACCGGGCGGGCCAACCCGGCGCTCATCGAGCACCTGCCCATCAACTACTACGGCACGCCGACCCCGCTCAACCAGCTGGCGCAGATCGGAACCCCGGAGGCTCGGCTCCTGCTCGTGCAGCCATACGACCGCTCCTACGTGGGGACCATCGACAAGGCGATCCGCGAAGCCAGCCTGGGACTCAACCCGTCCAACGACGGACAGGTGATCCGGGTGCCGATCCCACCGCTGACCGAAGAGCGCCGGCGGGAGTACGTCCGCCTCGCCAAGCAGCGCGCCGAGGAGAGCCGGGTGGCGATTCGCAACGCGCGCCGGGACGAGATGCACCGGGTGCAGCGTGCGGAGAAGGCGGGCGAGGTCCCGGCGGACGAGAGCCACCGGATCGCGGACCAACTTCAGAAGCTGACCGACCAGATGGTCGAGCGCGTCGACGAGCGGGTGCAGCGGAAAGAGGCCGAGGTGATGGAGGTCTAGGTGCGAGGTAGCACGCGGGTCTGGTCCAGGCCGGGGGGCGCCTGACCGCGGTGGCCGACGCCGTCCCGCGGCATGTCGCGATCGTGATGGACGGCAACGGGCGGTGGGCTCGGCGCCGCAACCGCCCGCACTCCTTCGGGCATCGAGCCGGTGTGCGGGCGATGAAGCGGGTCATGTACGCCTGCGAGGGCCTGGGCATCGAGGTCCTCAGCGTGTATGCCTTCTCGACCGAGAACTGGTCCCGGCCCACCGCCGAGGTGCGCGCGCTCATGCGCCTCTTCAACGAAGCCATCCAGCGCGAGTTCGACGAGCTCAACGAGCGCGGCATCCGGATCGTGGTCAGCGGGCGCACCTCGGAGCTCCAGCCGGGGATCCAACAGCGCATCGCCGACGCCGAGCGGCGGACCGTGCGCAACCGCAACGGGGTCCTGAACGTCTGCCTCAACTACGGCGGCCGCGCGGAGATCGTGGACGCGACGCGGCAGGTGCTGCGCGAGGGCCTGGACCCTGACCACCTGACGGAGGCGGAGCTGGGGCGCCGGCTCTACCACCCTGAGCTCCCCGATCCGGACTTGATCATCCGCACCGCGGGCGAGCAACGACTCTCCAACTTCCTGCTCTGGCAGGGCGCCTACGCGGAGATCCACGTCACCGACACGCTGTGGCCGGACTTCGACGAGGAGGACCTGGCTCGCGCGATCGCCGACTACGGGACCCGGGTGCGCCGGTTCGGCGGCCGGCCGGCGGAGGTCCCCGGGTGACCCACCGCTGGGGGAACCACCCCACGAAACTCCGCAAGCTCCGTTTCGCGGGGACCCCGGTGACCCGGGGCCGGTGACCGCGGAGGAGGCGCGGCGGGTGAAGGAGGTGGAGTC
Organism: Candidatus Dormiibacterota bacterium; assembly: GCA_963790575.1. Lineage (GTDB taxonomy): Bacteria > Chloroflexota > Dormibacteria > Dormibacterales > Dormibacteraceae > CAVTSA01. The sequence continues at coordinate 140,242 of CAWBPD010000032.1, forward strand.
TCCTCGGTCCAGTCTCTGGGTCCGCATCGCCTCGGCGGCGGTGCTGATCGCGGCCGCCTTTGGCCTGCTGGCGCTGGGGCGGCCCGGGTTCTACGCGATCGCCGTCCTCGCCGGGGGTTTCGGCCTCTGGGAGTTCCGCGGCATCACCGCCCGCTTCCGGGCCACGGCGCCGCTCTGGTTGCTCTTCCCGCTCGGCTTCTACTTCATCTTCAGCGGCACCGAGTTGCGCTGGCTGCCCATGGAGTGGGTGCTCGCGGCCGCGCTGGTGATCGGGCTCTCCGTCTTCCTCTTCTTGCCCGGCAGGTCAGAGGGCGTGGGCCGCTGGGCGATGGGGCTTGCGGGGGCCATTTACATCGGCCTTCCGCTCAACTACTACGTGCTCCTTTACACGCAGCCATCGGGCCTCCGGGGGTTGTTCTGGGTCCTGATCACGCTCGCCACGTTGATGCTTGAAGACACCGCGGCGCTGTTCGCCGGACGTCGATTCGGGCGCCGGCCATTCTTCCCCCGGATCAGTCCCAGGAAGACCTGGGAGGGCGCCATCGTCGGGTTCCTGATCGGTGTCGCGGTCATGCTCTTGGGCACGTTCTTCGCGCTCCACGTGCCCTGGTGGCACGGCCTTGTGCTCGGGGTCCTGGCCGGCATCCTGGGGGTGGCGGGGGACCTGGTCGAGTCGCAGCTGAAGCGCCTGGCCGCGGTCAAGGACTCCTCGCACCTGATCCCGGGGCATGGCGGGATGCTGGACCGGATGGATTCGCTGCTCTTCGCGCCCATCGCGATCTATCTCTATGCGACCGCGTTCCACCTACTGTGACCTACCGACGACGACGCCAATCCCCCGTTTCGCACGGAACGGACGCTATCGGGCGCCGCATAAGCTCCCTTCCGTGCGAAACGGGAGGTGTGGTGCGGCATGAGTGAGCGTCTGCGGGTGGCGGTGCTGGGCGCGACGGGGTCGATCGGCACGCAGACGCTGGACGTGCTCGACCGCTTCCGGGACCGGTTCACGGTGGAGGCCCTGGTCTGCGGGCGTCGCGAGCCTGACCGCGAGGCACCAGTGGTGCTGCGCAGCGGTGACCCGGACTTCGCCGACCGCCTGCGCGAGCTGGTGGTCTCGCCCCAGGTGGACCTGGTGGTGATGGCGATCCCGGGCGCCGCCGCCCTGCACCCGACGCTGGACGCGCTGCGCGCCGGCAAGCGGGTGGCCCTGGCCAGCAAAGAGGTCCTGGTTATGGCCGGTGACCTGGTGATGGCGGCGGCGGGACCGCTCGGCGACCGCCTGCGCCCGGTCGACTCCGAGCACTCGGCGATCTGGCAGTGCCTGTGGGGGGAGGCGCCCGACGCGGTCACCCGCATCACCGTCACCGCCTCCGGAGGACCCCTCTGGGCCCACCCCGAGTGGGATCCCGACACGCTCACCATAGAGCAGGCGCTGGCGCACCCCAGATGGTCGATGGGGCCCAAGGTCACGATCGATTCGGCGACCTTGATGAACAAAGCGCTGGAGGTGCTGGAGGCTCACCACCTGTTCCGGATGCCGATGGAGCGGGTGCAGGTCCTGATCAACCCACAGTCGGTCGTGCACTCGATCGTGGAGTTCCGCGACGGGACCGCCAAGGCGCAGATCGGCCGGCCTGACATGCGGACGCCGATCGCGCTCGCCCTCAGCTATCCCGAGCGCCTGCCCGGGGTCATCACGCCCACCGACTTCGCCTCCGCTGGTCCGCTCGAGCTGTATCCCCTGGACGGCCGCCGTTTCCCCGCCGTGGAGTTGGTCCGGGAGGCGGCCGGTCACGGCACGCCCTACCCGGCGGTGCTCAACGCCGCCAACGAGGAGGCGGTGGCGGCTTTCCTGGCCGGGCGCCTGCCCTTCCGCGAGATCGTGCCACTGGGACGGGCCGCGCTCGACGCGTACCCCGGTGGGAGCGCAGGCTCACTCGACGAGATCCTGGCCGCGGACGCCTGGGCGCGAGGGGTGGCCCGCGCTCAAATCCTGCGAACGTCGGTAGGCTGAGCCCCGCATGGACGCTCTGATACCGCTTCTCGGCCATGTCCTGCTCGGCATCGTCGCGATCGGCGGCATGTTCCTGATCCTGATCGCACCCCATGAGTTCGGTCACATGGCGGTCGCGCAGTTGACCAAGATCCGCGTCTACGAGTTCTCGGTCGGCTTCGGACCCAAGCTGCTGCAGACCAAGCGCGGCGGCACCGAGTACACGTTGCGTCTGCTCCCGATCGGGGGCTACGTCCGGATGGCAGGCCAGGAGCCAGGCGACTATCAGGCACCTGGAGCCTTCGGCAGCCGTCCCGCCTGGGCACGCCTGTCCACGCTGCTGGCGGGACCGGCGGCGAACGTGCTGGTGGCGATGATCGTGGTCACGTGCATCGGGTTCACGCAGCTGAACTCGGACCCCGGGCTGGTGGCCAGCGTGACGGCCGGATCGCCGGCGGCCCAAGCCGGCCTGCATCCCGGCGACTCGATCCGGACCGTCAACGGCCATCCGGTCCAGAGCGGCGACGCGATCCGCCGCGAGGAGCAAAAAGACCCGTCCCGGCCGCTCACGCTGCAGGTGGTGCGGCCGGACGGCACCGCTTTCCAGACCACCGTGCGCCCGCAGTACAACAAGACCGACAAGGCCTACCTGATCGGGATCACCGAAGAAGGCGTGGTCACCCCGCTGGACGCCATCCGCAGTGGAGCCCAGTTCCCGTGGACCGCCACCCAGGCGATCGCGACCAGCATCGCGATGGTGGTCTCAGGGAGCGTGCCGGGCGGGCTGCTGGGTCCCAACGGCGTCACCGGGCCGGTGGGGGTGGGGGACGTCGCGTACCAGGCTGCCGCCGCCGGCTTCGCGGTCTGGTTGACCCTGGCGGCGCTGCTCAGCATGTCGGTGGCGCTCTTCAATCTGCTGCCGGTGCCCGCGCTCGATGGGGGCCGCATCCTGGTCGTCCTGCTGGAGAAGATCCGAGGCCAGGCCTTCGACCCGGCGCGGGAGGCGGCGGTGCAGCGGGCCGGGTTCATCGCGGTGCTGGCACTGGTGCTGCTGGTGGCGCTCTTCGATGTCCAGAGAATCGCGTCCGGCTCATTCCCGCAGCTTCGGTGAAGGGAATCCGGAGAATTCCGAGCCGAGTCGGTTCGAGCGGTAGTTTGAGGTAGCTCATGCAGGAGACCCTTCAACCCGCCCGGCGGCGGTCGATCCCGGTGCGGGTCGGCGACGTCGTCATCGGCGGTGCGGCGCCCATCGCCGTGCAGACCATGACCAAGACCGACACCCGCGACGTGAGGGCGACGGTGGAGCAGATCCACGCGCTGAAGGACGCCGGCTGCGAGATCGTGCGTCCCGCGGTGCCGGACCATCAGGCGGCCGAGGCGCTGGTCGAGATCGTCAAGCAGTCGCCGCTGCCGATCATCGCTGACATCCACTACAACCACGAGCTGGCGCTGCTGGCGATCAAGGCCGGCGTCGATGGCCTCCGCCTCAACCCCGGGAACATCCCCGACCGCGACAAGGTCGTGCGCGTGGTCGAGGCTGCGAAAGAGCGCGGGATCCCGTTCCGGATCGGCGTCAACGCGGGCTCGCTGCCGGAAGAGGTGCACAAGTCGCTGCGCGAGGAGCACGCCATCAACCGCGACGACCGGATGGCGACGGCGCGGCGCATGGCCGACGTGGCCATCGGGCACTGCAAGATCCTGGAGGACCTCGACTACGGCCCAGGTCACATCAAGGTCTCGTTGAAGGCGACCGACGTCTGGACCAATGTGATGGCGAACCGACTCTTCGCGCAGGAGCGGCCCTACCCGATTCACCTCGGCGTCACCGAGTCGGGCCCCGTTCAGGCGGGTTCCATCCGCTCCGCGGTCGGGCTCGGGATCCTGCTCGCTGAGGGCATCGGCGACACCATCCGGGTGTCGCTGGCCACCTCGGATCCGACTGAGGAGATCCGGGTCGGCTATGAGGTGCTGAAGGCGCTCAACTTCCGCAACGAGGGCACCACGCTCGTCGCCTGCCCCACCTGCGGCCGGCTGGAGTACGACATGGTGCCCGCGGTCAAGGTGGTGGAGGAGTACATCGCCAAGATCAAGGCCCCGATCACAGTCGCGGTGATGGGCTGCGTGGTCAACGGACCGGCCGAGGCGCGGCATGCCGACATCGGGGTCACCGGTGGGCGTGGCAAGGGTGTCATCTTCAAGAAGGGGAAGCTGTTCCGGACCGTCCCGCAGGCGGAGCTGTTGCCGGTGCTGCTTCACGAGATCGACGTCCTGGCCGAGGAGCGCGGCGCGGCGCCGGCGCCCGCCTGAGGCAGGCGCGCACGATGGGTCTGCCGTTCTCTCAGGTCGACGTCTTCTCGCCCGCACCCGGGCTCGGCAACGCGCTGGCGGTGGTCGACGGCGCCGAGGGATTGAGTGAGGAGCAGCTCTTCGCGTTCGCGCGCTGGACCAACCTCAGCGAGACCACCTACCTCCTGCCCCCGATCGATCCCGCCGCCGACTATCGGGTCCGCATCCTGACCCCCGCTGGAGAACTTCCCTTCGCGGGTCATCCCACGCTGGGAACCTGCTTCGTCTGGCTGGCTCGCGGGGGCCGTTCAAAGGCCGACGAGGTGGTGCAGGAATGCGGCATCGGGCTGGTCCGGATCCGCCGCGACGGGCGCCGCCTCGCGTTCGCAGCACCCCCACTTCGCCGCGCCGGCGAGGTCGACTCGACGACGCTGTCGCAGGTGGCGCTGGGTCTGCGCCTGGATCCTTCCGCGATCCTGGCGGCCGCGCACGTCGAGAACGGTCCGCCCTGGATCGCGGTGCGCCTGGGGTCGCGCGAGGAGGTGCTGGCCGTGAATCCCGACTACGCCGCGATCGGTGACCTCGACATCGGGGTCTTCGGGCCCTGGACCGAGGGCGGGGAAGCGCAGTTGGAGGTGCGGGCGTTCGCCGGGAGCAATCAGGCCGAAGACCCCGTGACCGGGAGCTTCAACGCCGGCCTCGCGGTGTGGTTGATCGGGGCCGGTCTGGCGCCTCCGCACTACGTGGCCAGTCAGGGCACCGCGCTGCACCGGCGGGGCCGGGTCTACATCGACCAGGAAGGGGACACGATCTGGGTCGGCGGCGAGGTGCGGAGCCTGATCGAGGGCGAGCTCACCCTCTGACGCGCGCTCTATCGCGGCCGTTTCTGCACACCCCGGGCATACCCCGCGGCCAGTAGCACCGGGGTGTGCAGAAAGCGACGGCTGGCCAGGAGGAACAGGGCGCCTCCGCTTTGTCCGGAGCATGTCCGGATCAGACGGTTAGGGTTTGAGGGTGATGGGCAGCACCGCTTCACAGTCGGTCGCGGAGTACGTGGCGACCCTCCCGGCGGACGAGCAGGACCTCGCGCGCCACGTCCTGCTCGGCTACATCCATGAGAGAACCGGCAGGCCGGTCGGGTTCCACCACGCGCCCAACGGCGTCGCGCCACCGGGCAGACGGATCGACAAGATACTTCAGCGCTTCCCCGACGGTTCCTATCGAGCCGTCGTCTCGTTCTACGATCCTCAGCGCGGATGGGTGCAGAAGGGGAAGCACGACCAGCACACGATGTTCCCTGATCACTGGAGTAGGCACGAAGTCATGGCAGCCGGGCGGGAGGCCTATCTGGCCCGGGTGGACCGGGTCGTGGAGAGATGGCGGAGCCGCGCCTGTGGGCTCCCGATCGGCGGATACCGCCGCAGAGACGGTCCCGGCCCGGCGACCTTCTTTCCGGACCACGAGCGGTGAGCACTCGTTGGACGTTTGCTCCCAGCGTGCTGGTCGCCTCTCGCGAGCCCCCGCTGCCCGACCCGGCGCAGCTGCAGCCGCTGCGCGAGATGCTCGCCGAGATCGCGATCAGCAACCAGAGTGTTAGAGAGTTTCTGGAGGAATTGTGGCCGGACATGCTCGCGCGGCGCAACGACCCTGAGGCCGAGTACTGCGGCAACGGCGTCTGTTTCCGCGTGTCTGGCGACGAGGTGATCCTGACTCCGCTGTACGATCAGTGGGGCGACGCCGCCTTCGTCTACGTCCCCCTGGGCGACGTCCAGGAGATGATCGACCAGTTCGCGGCATACGTAAGGGGTCCCGAGAACCGGGGTTGAGGTCCGTCTCTGCAATCCCCAGGTCTTAGCCCGCCTGGTGCCGGGCCCGACCACCTGGCAGAATGGACCACATGTCGGACGCCCACGTCCCCTCGCGACTGCGGTGCCCCCGCTTGGTCGGGTATGGTCACCCGACGCCGCCGCCGCCAGGGCCCGCTCCGACTGGCGCCCGGCGCTGAGTCCGAGCGGGCCCCATCTCCTCCGCCGGCGCCTTCGCGGCGCGCGTCAGAAACCTCACCTCAAGGACTCGACTTCGATGACCGACGACTTCGTGAAAGACCTGACCCGCATGTCGGACGACTACGACCGGTGGTACACCGACGTCGTCCGCAAAGCCGAGTTGGCCGACTACACGCCGGTCCGCGGCACCATGGTGATCCGCCCCTACGGCTACGCGATCTGGGAAGCGATCCAGCGCGCGTTCGACGACAAGATCAAGGCGAGCGGGCACGAGAACTGGTACTTCCCCCTCCTGATCCCCGAGGACCTGCTCGTGAAGGAGGCCGAGCACGTGGAGGGGTTCGTCCCCGAGGTGGCGTGGGTGACCGAGGCGGGCAGCCACGGCAAGCTCGATCAACGGCTCGCCATCCGGCCCACCTCCGAGACCATCACCGGCACTGTCGTCCGCCGCTACATCCAGTCGTACCGGGACCTGCCGGTGCTCACCAACCAGTGGTGCAACGTGCTGCGGTGGGAGATGCGGACGCGGCTCTTCCTGCGCACCGCCGAGTTCCTGTGGCAGGAGGGCCACACCTTCCACGCCACCGCGGAGGAAGCGAAGGAGGAGGTGGATCTGATCCTCCGCTACTACCGCGAGATCGCCGAGGACTGGCTGGCGATCCCGGTGATCGGCGGCCGCAAGACGGAGGCGGAGACGTTCTTCGGCGCCGACTACACGCTGACCATCGAAGGGATGATGCGCGACGGGCTGGCGCTGCAAGCGGGCACCTCGCACTACCTGGCCCAGAACTTCGCGCGCGCCTACGACATCAGCTTCACCAACCGAGAGAACGAGATCGACTTCTGCCACACCACCTCCTGGGGCATCTCCACCCGGCTCATCGGGGGCGTGGTCATGGCGCACGGTGACGACACCGGCCTCATCCTGCCCCCCAAGGTGGCGCCCCGGCAGGTGGTGGTGGTGCCGATCGCGCGCACGGACGAGGCACGCGCCGAGGTCGAGGCCTTCATCCAGCGCTGGCTGCCCGGGGTGCGCGCGGCGGGGGTCCGCATCCAGGTCGACTGGCGCGACGAGCGTCCTGGGAACAAGTTCAACTACTGGGAGCTGAAAGGTGTCCCCCTGCGTCTGGAGGTGGGACCGCGCGATGTCGCGGCCGAGCAGGTCACGCTGGTCGACCGGCTGAGCCGGGCCAAGGTGCCGACTCCCGTCAGCGGACTGGCGCAGCACCTGGGCGACGCGCTCGATGCCTTTCAGCGGGCTCTGTTCCAGCGAGCGCTCGACTTCCGCGATCAGAACACCTACGAGATGGGCCGGCTCGAGGACCTGGTCGCACACTTCCGGGACGGCACCGGGTTCGTCTGGGCGCCCTGGTGCGGCGATGCAAAGTGCGAGGAGCGGGTCAAGGAAGAGACGGGCGGCGTGACGGCACGCGCGATCGACACCGAGACGCGGCCGGAGGGCACCTGCCTCTGCTGTGAGCGGCCGGCGACGCAGCGGGTGGTCTTCGCCCGCGCCTACTGACAGCTACCGACGGGTAGTGGCCCGGGTTCAACTTCGTCCGAGTGTGGTACGAACAAGGTGTGATGCGAACCGCTGTACGGCCACCCGTGGTTGGGCATGCGCCCGCCGCGGCCCGCCGCCGCGCGGCGTTGACGAGTCAGCGCCGCCGGCGTCGGAAGGTCGCTGACCCCTGGCTGGAGGCGGCGTGAGCATCTCCGAGCTGCTGCGCGTCGCCGGCAACCTGGCCCCCGAAGACCGGAGCCTGGTCGAGCTGGCCTATGAGCGGGCCGCCGTCGCGCACACCGGCCAGCGCCGGCTGTCGGGAGGGGACTACATCGAGCACCCGCTGGCCGTGGCCGAGATCCTGGCCGACCTGGGGCTCGACGCCACCACCCTGGCGGCCGCGCTGCTCCATGACACCGTCGAGGACACGCCGCTCGCGATGGAGGAGCTGGAGGCCGAATTCGGCTCCGAGGTGGCGCAGCTGGTCCAGGGCGTGACCAAGCTCTCCCGCATCAGTTTCCGCAGTGATCAGCAGCTCCATGCCGAGAACATCCGCAAGATGCTGCTGGCGATGGCGGAGGACATCCGGGTGGTCCTGATCAAGCTTGCCGACCGCCTCCACAACATGCAGACCATCGACCCACTCCCCGAGCACAAGCGCAGGCGGATCGCTCGCGAGACCCTCGACATCTACGCACCGCTGGCCCACCGGCTCGGGATCGGGCAGATGAAGTGGCAGCTGGAGGACCTCTCGTTCCGCACGCTCGACCCGCACGGCTACCAGGAAGTGGTCGGCCGCGTCAACGCCAAGCGCGCGGACCGCGAGACGCTGGTCCAGGACCTGAGGGAGATCCTCGCGCGCGAGCTGGAGGGCATAGAAATCCCGGCCGAGATCACCGGCCGGCCCAAGCATGTGTACTCGATCTGGCAGAAAATGACGCGGGATCACCGCGACTTCAGCCAGATCTACGACCTGATCGCGATCCGGGTGCTGGTCGACTCGGTCAAGGACTGCTACGGCGTCCTGGGCGTCGTGCATGCGCTGTGGAAGCCGCTGCCGGGCCGCTTCAAGGACTACATCGCGATGCCCAAGTCGAACGGGTACCAGTCGTTGCACACGACGGTCCTGTCGCACACCGGGGAGCCGATCGAGATCCAGATCCGGACCCACGAGATGCATCAGGTGGCCGACTTCGGGATCGCCGCCCACTGGGTCTACAAGGAGGGGTCGAGGGACCGGCGGTTCGACCAGAAGCTGACCTGGCTGCGACTCCTGATGGAGTGGAAGAACGACGTCCAGGACGCGGAGTCCTTCGTGGACGCGGTGAGAGTCGACATCTTCCAGGACGAGGTGTTCGTCTTCACCCCCCGTGGCGACGTCCTGAACCTCCCCCGCGGGTCGACGCCGGTCGACTTCGCGTACCGCATCCACACCGAGGTCGGCCATCGCTGCATCGGGGCCAAGGTGGGGGGTCGGATGGTGCCCCTCGACTACGAGCTGCAGAACGGGGAGATCGTCGAGGTGCTCACCTCGAAGGGGCCGCACGGACCCAGCCGGGACTGGCTGAACTTCGTCAAGTCGGCCTCGGCGCGCGACCGCATCCGGCGCTGGTTCAAGGCCCAGGCCAAGGACGAGAACGTGGCCAAGGGCCGCGACCTCCTGGAGAAGGAGATGCACCGCATGCATCGCCTGACCCTGAACCAACTCCCGGACGGCAAGCTGGACGAGATCGCCGGCACCTACTCCTATCACACGACGGACGACTTCCTGGCCGCGATCGGCTACGGCGACCTGAACCCGCACGCCGTGGTCATGAAGATGGCGCTGGTTCCGGAGTCGGGCGACCTGCGCGAGATCCCGCTCCTACCGCGCTCCCGGCCCACCCCGCAGATCCTGGTCCGTGGGGAGCGGGGGATCCTGACCCGGGTCGCGCCCTGCTGCGAGCCGGTGCCGGGCGACCTGATCACCGGGTTCACCACCCGCGGCAAGGGGATCACCGTGCACCGCGCCGACTGCCCCAACGCCCTCAACCCCCAGGACGAGCGGCGCGTGGTGACGGTGGACTGGGACGCCGACGCGTCGGACCTGTATCCGGTCTCGATCAAGATCGAGGCCTGGGACCGGACCGGGCTGCTGCGCGACATCACGACCGTGATCGCGGGCCAGAAGGTCAACATGTCGCGAGCCGCGGTGTCCGTCTACGAGGACAAGACAGCGGTGGTCTCGACCACGGTGGAGATCGATTCGTTGTCCCAGCTTTCGCGCCTGATGGAGAAGCTGGAGCAGGTCCGCGACGTGCACACCGTGGCGCGGGAAGCGTCCTGACCAGCCTCGCCCGGTGAGCGAACCTCGGCCCGAGCTCTCCCCCGAAACCCCCGTTGGTGCACCAACGGGCCCTTCCAGTGGGCCCGTAGGACCCGCTGGTGCACCACCGGGCCCTTCTGGCTTCTACCAGACGCGGGCTGAACGGTTCGGAGAGGAGGCGGAGCGGGCTGCCCGGCCGGCCGGGATGGTGTCCAACCTCCGTCTGCTGTCCATCCTGGCCGCACTGGCCCTGCTCGCCGTGGCCGTGTTCGCGCGCCTGGTCTGGCTCGGCGTTCCCATCGTCCTCCTCCTCGCCGCGTTCGCAGTACTCGTGGTGTGGCACCGCCGCCTGCGACGGCGACTGGAAAGGGCGCGGACGATGGCGGCGATCCAGCGGGAGGCGGTGGCCCGGATCGCTCGCCGGTGGGAGGCGATCCCGGCACCGCCCGCCGTCACCGCCGCGCCGGAGCATCCCTATGCAGCCGACCTCGACATCGTGGGTCCGGCCTCGCTGCTGCAGCTCCTGAACACCACCACCAGCCCGATGGGAGAGGCCGAGCTTGGGCGGTGGCTGCTGGCTCCGGCGCCGCCGGAGTTGGGGCGGGAACGACAGACGGCCGTGACCGAGCTGGGTGCCGAGATCGAACTCTGCCAAGAGCTGGAGGCGAGCGGCCGCCAGGCACGCGTCGCCGCCGGGGGCGTGCCGCCCGACCCCGAGCCTTTCCTGGCCTGGGGTGAGCAGCCTCCGCCCGGCGGCGCCGCCCTGCGCTGGCTGGCGCTGGTCTCGCCGGTCCTGTTCTGGCTCTCATTGATCCTGTGGGGCGTCCGCGTGCTGCCCTGGCCGGTCTGGATCCTGTTCCTGCTGGTCGACATCGGGCTCGCGGTGGGCATGGCGGGCGGTGCCGAGCGGATCCTGGCTCCGGTCCGGCAGCAGGAGGGGCGGGTGGCTCCCTATGGCGCCCAGCTGGCGCTCTTCCTGCGTCGGGACTGGCAAGCGCCGCTCCTGCGCCGGCTGGCGGACGCGGCGCGCTCGGGCGGCAGGCCGGCGGAGCAGCGGCTGCGCTCCCTCTCCCGGATCGTGGCCTTTTCGGTGCCCTCCACCTCGCTCCTCTACTTCCCGCTGCTGGTTCTCTTCCTCTGGAACGTGCATCTGGCAACCCTCGCGGCGCGCTGGCGGCGTCACGACGGGCGCCAGGTGCGGGGATGGCTGGTCGCGCTCGGAGAGATCGAGGCCCTGACCAGCCTGGCCGCCCTCCGCCACCGGGAGCCGGCGTGGGCGTTGCCGGAGCTGGTGATGGATGCGACCGAGATCAGTGGCGCCCGGCTCGGACACCCCCTTCTCGACCCCGGAGTCCGGGTCGACAACGACGTGCGGGTAGGGCCGCCCGGCGAGCTCCTGTTGGTGACCGGCTCCAACATGTCAGGGAAGTCGACGTTGCTGCGCGCGATCGGGGTCAACGCGGTCCTGGCGGGGGCCGGCGCACCCGTCTGTGCCGCCTCGCTGCGTCTGCCACCGCTGCGGCTCTGGACCTCGATGCGGATCGACGACTCGCTGGCGCGGGGGGTCTCGTACTTCCTGGCCGAGGTGCAGCGCCTGAAGCAGGTGGTGGACGGGATCGACGCGGCGGCGGACGACGGCTCGCCGCTCGGCTGCTACCTGCTCGACGAGATCCTGCAGGGGACCAACACGGCGGAGAGAACCACGGCAGCGAGAGCGGTCCTGTGTCACCTGGCGGGCCGGCGTGCGATCGGCGCCTGCTCCACGCACGATCTGGCTCTGGCCCGCGACCCCCAGCTCGAGGCGGTGACGCGCAACGTCCACTTCCAGGAGACCATCGCGGCGGCACCCGGCGGTGAGACCACGATGACGTTCGACTACCTGCTGCGGGACGGCATCGCCACCTCCACCAACGCGCTGCGACTGATGGCGGCGATGGGCCTGCCGGCGGACCCGCGCGACACACCCCGGCCATAGCCCCGCTTTCGCGCGAGAAGGGCCCCATGGGGCGCCGCATGAGCCCGCTTTCGCGTGAAAGCGGGGCTATGGGGCCACTATGGAGGACGTCATGGCGTGGGTCGTGTACGGGGTGCGCTGGGTGCTGTGGGCTGCCGGCAGCCTGGTCCGGAGGTGGCGGTCCTGCCCGGCCTGGGTTCACATCGTCGTCGAGGGCCCGCTGCCCGCCTTCGATCCTCCCCGCGGGCCGCTCTGGAGGCGCTTTCTGATGCCGCGGCCGGGCCCGAGCCTGTACCAGCTGGACCTGGCCGTCCGCCGCCTCGCGCATGAGCCTCGTGTTCGGGGCGTTGTCATCCACCTCCGTCCGGTGCCCGTGGCTCCGGCGCAGGCGGCTGCCCTGGCCGGGCTGGTGGCCCGGCTGCGGGATGCCCACAAGCGCGTCGTCTGCTGGGCGACCGGGTACACGGCGGGCACCTACCAGGTCGCCTGTGCCGCCGACGAGGTGCTGCTGCAGCCCGGTGGCGCGGTCGGGCAGCTCGGGCTGGCTCGCAACTACCTCTTTCTTCGAGAGACGCTGGACCGTGTGGGCGTGGAGCCGGACTTCATCCAGGTCTCGCCCTACAAGACGGCCGCGGACACGCTGACACAGCGCACGTTCACGCCGGCAGCCCGCGAGATGGCGAACTGGCTGGCTGACTCCGAACTCACGGAGCGGTCGGCCGCGATCGGCACCCGGCGCGGGCTCGGTGAGGCGGACGTCCGCTCCCTCCTGGACGCCTCCCCGTACACCGACACGCAGGCGCTGGAGCGGGGAGCGATCGACGCCATCTGCTCGGAGGAAGCCCTGCCGGAGCGGCTGGGGTCGGAGCCGGCTCCTTGGGAGTCGGCGCGCCGCCGGCTCTGGCGGGCCCCACCTGACCGTCCCGGGCCCTGCGTGGGCCTGCTTCGCATCGAGGGCGCGATCGTCGACGGCCACAGCCAGCGTCCGCCCATCTCGCCGCCCGGACCGCTGCCGGCACTCCTGCAGGAGCGCGCCGGCGACCTGAACGTCGTCCAGCAGGCACGCCGCCTGGCCCGAGCGCGGCGGGTGGCCGCGGTCGTGCTCTGGATCGACTCGCCAGGAGGGTCGGCGAGTGCCTCGGAGGCGATGGCGGCCGCGCTGGAGGTGCTGGCGAGGCGCAAGCCGCTGATCGCCGTGATGGGTGCCGTCGCCGCGTCCGGTGGCTACTACGTTGCGACCCCGGCCCGCCGGATCTTCGCTCAGGGGGGAACGCTGACCGGCTCCATCGGCGTGCTCGGCGGCAAGCTGGCGGTGGGCGGTCTGCTGCGCCGGCTCCTGGTGGGGCACGAAGTGATCGCGCGGGGTGCCCACGCCGGCATCGACGATCCCGGGCGTCCCTACAGCGAGGTGGAGCGGGAGAAGGTCCGGGAAGTGATCGACCGCATCTACAGGGTCTTTCTGGAGCGGGTCGCGGAAAGCCGGGATCGCCCGGTTGCCGACATCGAGCCCATCGCTGGGGGGCGGGTCTGGACCGGGCGGCAGGCGCTCGAGCGTGGCCTGGTCGATGAGCTCGGGGATCTGAACCGGGCTCTCGCCGAGGCGCGCCGTCTGGGCAAGCTTCGCGACGACGCGCCCCTGGTGGAGCTGCCCGACCGAGGTCAGGTGGCGCCCGCTTCCACCAACGTCGCCGCGCTCGCACTGGACACGCTCCGCACGCTGACCCTGGCTCCGGCCTGGCTGCTCTGCCCGCTCCTCGACGCCGACCTGCTGGGGCTGCCCCGATAACGCCGACCTCCTCTGAAAATGGGGCCTCACGACGCCATCGGTCAGCTGAGTGCCGGCAATCGGGGTGCTTCCGGGCCTAAATGAGCCTCGAGTGCCGGCAGTCGGGTATTGGTGCCCTTGCGGGCCTCGATGAGAAAGCGGGTGACCGTAGTGGGGAAGGAGCCGTCGCGGCGGATCTGTGCGTCGAGGCGGCGCAGGGGCTCCTGGTAGCGCGCGACCGAGAAGTCGGGCACGGTCCAGATCACCTTGCGCAGAAACCACACCACCGCACCGATGTCGAAGAACTCGGCCCGCAGCGCGACCGGGCGCAGCGTCACCACCTGGAGTCCAGCCGCCTCCGCCTGCCGCCGGTGACGCTCGGGGTCGCGTGCGTCGCCGACCGGCTGCGGTCCCATCAGGTAGTCGGTGAGCTCCCGATTGGTGCCTGGGCCGACCTGCTGTGAGAGGTAGCTCCCGCCGGGCCGCAGGACACGCACGATCTCCGGCCAGATTGTCACCGTGGGATGGCGGCTGACCACGAGCTCGAAGGACGAGTCCGGAAACGGCAGCGGTCCGTCGTCGGCCGCCTGCTCGACCGTGGCCGCGAACGCCGCCAGCCGCGCCCGGGCGACCTCCAGGTTGGGCGGCCAGGACTCGGTCGCCCCGACTCGTTGTGGCACGCGCGCGGCCCGCTCGAGCGCGCCGGCCAGGACCTCGCCCCCGCCGGTCTGCAGGTCGAGCACTGACCCGACGCCGCCGGCGCGTTCGGCGACCAGCCGCTGGTAGCCCCAGGGCGGCCGCTCCTCGGTGGCTCGTCCGTCGAGCCAGGAGAAGTCCCACCCCTCCATGGGCGCCGCCTCCGCCTCCCGCACCAGCGGCTCGAAGTCGCCGTCGTCCACCATCCCTCCATAACGCACGTTTCTGCACCATCCGGTCCTACACCGGCCGCGGTAGGACCGGAGTGTGCAGAATTCAACCTCAGCCGAAGAGCGCGGCGTAGCGGTCGAGGTAGAGGGTCCACCCAGCGTCGGCAGCCACACCGCCGTGGACGTTCTCCCAGCCCGGGCCGTGGCGGTCCAGGTTGCGATGCTCCAGCTCGACCCGGGTGCGATCCGGGCCCTCTGGGATGAAGCGCACCTCCACCTCGCTGGTCTGCTCGGGGTTGGTCTCGATCTGCCACTGCGGTGAGATGTCCCAGCTGAAGACCACCCGGTGTGGCGGTTCGTACGCCAGGACCCGCGCCCAGGTGCACTCGGCACCCCCGCTGCCCCGGTCAAAGATGCGCCCGCCGACCCGGCCCTCGAAGACGACCTCAACGAGAGGTTCGCCGAGAATGTTGTGCTCGGGCGGCTTGAAGTCCCCGAAGCGCTCGGTGAACACCTGGAAGGCGCGGTCCGCGGGTGCGTCGACCACGATCTGACGGCGCACGGTGGGAACGGTGGTTTCGGTCATGGTGCCTTCTCCTCCGAAGAATGGTCGATGAAGTCGTCGTACTCGGCCAGGGCGCGCCTCCAGAACGCGTCCAGTTGGTCGCGCAGCGCACCCACCGCGGCCGGGTTGAGCCGGTAGATGCGCCGGGTCCCGGACGACCGCTCGCTGACGAAGCCGGCCGCCTTCAGGACCGCCAGGTGTTGTGAGACCGCGGGCCGGCTCACCGGCAGCTGCGCCGCCAGCTCGCCCACCGCCCAGGGGTGCTCCGCGAGCCGTTCCAGGATCGCCCGCCGGGTGGGGTCGCCGATCGCGGCCCAGGCATCCCCGGCTTCGTTAGTCTCCACGAACCGTAAGTGTACAGTTACGATTCCACGACGTCAAGCCGGGTGGCACCATTGATCGATGCACATCCGGACCGACGGCAACGTGCGAGTCGACGCGACCGCCGATCCGCAGATGGGGACGAACTCCTACCTGGTGCAGGACCTTGACACCGGCGACGCGGTGCTGATCGACGCCAACCTGGACCCAGAGGGGGTGCTGGGCATGGCCGCCGAGCGGGGGGTCACCGTGCGCGCGATCCTGCTCACCCACAGTGACTTCGACCACATCGCGGGATTGCGCACGCTGCGGGAGGCATGGGGGCGGCCTCCGGTGGCGGTGGCCGAGCCGGAGCTGGCGCATCTGCGGGAGGGGAAGCCGCTCCGCGCGGAGATGCCGTTCGCGGCTTCTGCCGAGCCAGACGCCGAACCGTTGCCCGCGCCCGGGTCTTACCGGGTGGGTTCGCTCTCGTTCGAGGTCCTGCCCACACCGGGTCACAGTCCTGGGGGCGTGACATTGGTTCTCGGCAAGCTGCTGTTCACCGGGGACGCGCTGTTCCAGGGCTCGATCGGGCGCTTCGACCTCCACAACTGCGACGGCCGGGCGCTCCTCCAGGGCATCCAGGACCAGCTGCTGACACGCGACGACCAGGACATCGTGCTACCGGGACACGGTCCTGGTTCCACCATCGGCGACGAGCGGCGCGGCAACCCCTTTCTCAGGGCGGGCGGCCTCGAATTCGGATGACGCTTCCGATCCCGCCGGAGCAGGTGGAGAGGCTGCGGGAACGGTTGACCGAGCTCTGCGCCGGGCTGCCGGAGGTGGTGGGCGAGCGCTGGGGCCGGGAGGACGAGCACTCCACCTTCGCCGTGCGGGGTAAGCGGTTCGCGTACCTCTGGGTCGACCATCACGGGGACGGGCGGGTGGCGCTGATCGCCAAGGCCCCGCGGGGTGCGCAGGCGGACGTGGTGGCGCATGACCCCGACCGCTTCTTCGTGCCGCCTTATCTGGGGCCGAGCGGGTGGGTGGGGTTGCGGCTCGAGGTGGCGGAGCCGGATTGGGGGGAGGTGGAGCGGGTTGTGAGGGTCGCGTACCGGGAACAGGCACCGGCGCGGCTGGCGGGAGAGGTGTAGAGCGACTAGACGATTTCGGACTGGCGTCCGAGCGCTGCGCGCACGGCTGGTAGGTGCCGGCGGGTAGTCGTTGTGAGGTTGCGATTGTTTTTCTCGGGAGGGCAGCGCCCCCCGCGCCCCCCCGGCGGCGCTGGCCGCCGTCCCTGCCGGGTCGGCAGTGGTTGCCGGCCGTGTGAGGTCGTGCTGGCTCGCTTCGGGCTTCGCCCGAGCTGCGCCCGCTTGGTGTGGGTCCGCGGGGCTCCTGCGGGTGCTCAGGCCCGGGGCCGCGGGGGGCGACGGGTGCTACGGGTGAAGGGGGTGCGTGGGAGGCGTGCAGCGATACCCTAACGGGGGCGCCTCAGGTCAGGGGGCGGGGTGTTTGCGCCAGGCTTTCCAGTCGCGGAGGACGTCGTCGACCATGGCCTGGGCGGTTCTCTCCAGCCAGCGTTTGCCGAGGCGGTCGAGGTGGCTGAGGACGCCCGGGATGGCGTCGCGGGTGGCCAGGTGGACGTTGCCGGCCTCCCAGCCCATGGCGCGGAGTAGGCGTTCCTCGTCGCGGCGTCTGGGGAGCGAACTCAGCTCCACGCGGGAGCAGTCGGGTGAAAGGCGGCGGATGACCCACGACTCCCTCACGCTCACGCTGGTGTCCACATCGCGTACCGCTCCCGGAAGCGGGAGGGACGGCGTCGGTGCCCTGGACGTCGCCTCTTGGGGGTGTGCCCAGTACCAGCCGGAGCGGGCGGTCGCCTTCGCCTCGCGCGCGACCAGTGCCCCGTCCAGCGTTCCCAGCGCGACCGCGCGGTAGCGGCCCAGGCTCCCTTCTCCCGCCCGGCGCGCCCGGTGGGTCACCGCCTGGGTTCCGTTCGGTAGCGCACGGCGCAGGCGCTGGCGCAGATCGCCCGGCAGCGGGCCCAGCTCCGACAGTGCCTCCATCTTGGCCCAGTACCCGACCGGGTCCCGCAGCCGGGAGGTGCACATCCGGCGTAGCCAGCGGTCGTGCTCGGCCAGTACCAGCGCGCGGCCGCCGTGCTCGAGGGAGGAGCGGTAGCCGATCAGAACTGCCTCTGAGCCCTCCTGAGCATTGATCGCGAGCGCTCCCACGCGGCTGGCCAGGATGGCGCTCGCCACCGTCCGCACCAGATCGTTGGTGTACGGGAGCACCGCCACCTCGTCGAAGTCGTTGACCCCCCAGACCAGCCGGCCCTCCACGTCTCGCCAGGTTCCGAAGTTCTCGACGTGGAGGTCGCCTACCGCCCGCAGCCGGGGCGCCTCCGCGATCATCTCCGGGACCACCAGCGGCCACCGCTCGCACCAGCGGTAGAAGGTGGCCCGGAAGAACGCGAATGGATCCCTCGCCATCGAGGTGTGTTTGGCCTCCAGATCCGCCTGCACGACCGGGACCTGTGCGGTCAGTGAAGCTTCGTAGTCGCCGGTGGACTCCTGGACGGTGCGGCTTTGGCCTGCCATTGCGGCTCGATCGTGCCACGAACACGGCCGGTCCGCGTGCCCCGAGGTCGCGATGAGCCACACTGGCGTACAGGAAAGCCACGCCATCGGACACAGGAGAAGTCGATGAAGCTGCTCGAGTATCAGGCCAAGGAGGTGCTCTCCTCCGTCGGCATCCCGATCCCGCCGGGGCGAGTGGCCCGGAACCCCGCGGAAGCCGAGGACGCGGCGCGCGCGCTGGGGCCGGTTGCGGTCAAGGCCCAGGTCCCGGTCGGCGGCCGCGGGAAGGCGGGTGGTGTCAAGCTGGCCCGCACGCCGGAGGAGGCGAGATCCGCGGCGGAGCAGATCATCGGCATGGACATCAAGGGCTTTAGGGTTCCGCTCGTCTACTGCGAGACCGCGCTCGACATCGCGGACGAGGTCTATCTGGGCTTCACGGTCGACCGCCCGGGCCGCAACAACGTGCTCATGCTGTCGGCGCAGGGCGGCATGGAGATCGAGCAGGTGGCCGAGGAGTCGCCGCACGCCATCGCTCGCCTTCATCCGCATCCCTGGCGCGGACCGCTTCCCTACGAGCTGAACACGCTCGTGTTCGAGGCCGGCCTGGGACGTCACGTTCGGCAGCTCGTCGGGGTGATCCAGAAGCTCTACCGCGCCATCCCCGATCTGGACGCGATCACCGCCGAGATCAACCCACTGGTCATCACCGGCGAGGGCAAGGTCGTGGCCGGCGACGCCAAGCTCGAGACCGACGAGAACGCCGACTTCCGGCATCAGGACCTGCTGGACAGGTACGCCGGCGACATCGAGGGCGACAAGTACGAGGCCGAGGCCAGGAAGCGCCACCTCACCTACGTGTCGCTGGACGGTGAGATCGGGATCATCGGCAACGGCGCCGGGCTCTGTATGGGGACGCTCGACCTGGTGCAGCGGGCCGGCAGCTCCGCTGCGAACTTCTGCGACATCGGTGGCGGGGCCAAAGCCGAGGTGGTGGAGAACGCCCTCGACGTGATCCTCATGAACCCTCGAGTCAAGGGCGTGCTCATCAACGTCTTCGGCGGCATCACCCGCGGGGACGAGGTCGCCCGGGGACTCGTCCAGGCGCGCGACAACCTGCACATGACGCTCCCGCTGGTGGTGCGGCTGTCCGGGACCAACGAGGAGGAAGGGCGCGCGATCCTGAAGGACAACGGGATCGAGCCCGGCGCCAACGCCTGGGAGGCGGCGCAGAAGATCGTGGAGATGACGAGGTAGTCGATGTCGATCCTGCTCACCAAGGAGACCAAGGTCATCACCCAGGCCATCACCGGTCGGGAGGGGACCTTCCACACCCAGCAAGCCCAACAGATGGGCACCAACCTGGTCGGCGGCACCAGCCCGGGCAAGGGGGGAACCACCCACCTCGGCGTTCCGGTCTTCGACACCGTCGCCGAGGCGGTGAAAGAGACCGGCGCCACCGCGAGCGGCATCTTCGTGCCCGCCCCCTTCGCCGCCGATGCGATCATGGAGGCGGCGGCGGCCGGGATCACGCTGATCGCCTGCATCACGGAGGGGATCCCGATCCAGGACATGATCCGGGTCAAGTCCTTCCTTCGTGACTTCCCCCGCACCCGGCTGATCGGTCCCAACTGCCCGGGCCTGCTCACGCCCGGCCAGGCGAAGATCGGGATCATCCCGCAGCGCTTCTCCCAACCCGGCCACGTCGGCATCGTCGCGCGCTCGGGCACGCTCACCTATGAGTCGATGGCGGCGATCTCGGCCGCCGGGCTTGGGCAGTCGACGATCGTGGGCATCGGCGGCGACCCCATCAACGGCAGCTCCTTCGTGGACGTGATCGAGCTCTTCGAGCAGGACCCGGAGACCACGCACCTGGTCGTGATCGGCGAGATCGGCGGCTCCGACGAGGAAGAGGCGGCAGCCCTGCTCGGCGCCAACACCCGGCTCAAGGCGGTCGCCTTCATCTCCGGTCGCACCGCACCGGAAGGGAAGCGGATGGGTCACGCCGGAGCCATCGTGTCCGGGAACACGGGCACCGCGGCCGGCAAGGAGGCGGCGTTCCGGGCGGCGGGCGTCGCCGTGGCCGAGACCACGGACCAGATCGTCGATCTGCTGCGCGAGCTGGCGGTCGCCTGATACTTCCGGGACGTCGGGGGGCGGTAGGCTCAGCGCCATGGCGCGCCCGGCCTTCCGGCCCCAGGCTCCCCCAGTACCGATCCGCCGCCTCCGGCGTGGGGCGTGGGGAGCCGCCGAGGACCAGGTGGCGGCCGAGGAACCCCTACAGATCCTGCTCGACTCGCAGCCGCTCAGCGTCGTGATGCGCACGCCGGGCAACGACGTCGAGCTGGCGCTGGGCCTCTTGTGGTCCGAGCGGGCGCTCCCCTCCCTGGACGCGGTCGACCACATCCTGGTCAGCGCGGAGGCGGGCGAGAAAGAGGAGTCGCCGGTGCGGCCGGAGCTGCTGGAGTCGAACACGGTCGATGTCATCCGGCGCGACGCCTCGGCCCCGGCGCCCGCCCGCCGGGCCTTCGTGACCAGCTCCGCGTGTGGGGTCTGCGGCACCGTGACGGTGGATGAGCTGGCTGCCGGCTGGCCCGCCATTCCGCGCGGCCCGCGCCTGTCCTGGGACCTGTTGGGAGGCCTGCCCGCGCGCCTGCGGGAGGTACAGGGCGTCTACCGGCGCACCGGCGCACAGCATGGGGCAGCGCTCTTCGACGCCACCGGAGCACTCCTGCTGGCACGGGAGGACGTCGGCCGCCACAACGCGGTCGACAAGATCGTCGGCCGCCTGCTGTTGGACCGGGCGCTGCCGGCCACGGGGCGTGTGCTGGCGGTGAGCGGCCGGACCGGCTTTGAGATCGTGCAGAAGGCGGTGGCGGCAGGGGTCTGCGCGGTGGTCGCGGTCGGCGCCCCGTCCAGCCTGGCGGTCGCCACGGCACGCCGGTTCGACCTCACGCTGGCCGGTTTCGCGGCGCCCGACCGGGGGAACCTGTACGCCGGCGTTTATCGCGTTTTGGAGCTTGGCGCTTGACAGCGGGTAGGCAACCTTTGCTAGCCTTCCTGTCAACAGTTCGTAACCGAGCCATCATCACTGACGTTCCTGCTACTTCACCCTCCCGCGTCACAGCCTCGACGCCGCACTGACTCCGCCGGCTCGTTCGACGTCCCCAGGGGTGGGGATCAGGAGGAGCTCAGTGTTTCTCGTTCTCCGGAGCGCCGCCGTGGTGGCCGGTGCGGGCGCGGCCATCTACCTCTCCGGCGGCTTGGTGCAGCCGGTTCACTCCACCGCGATCAAGTCCCCCCCGCGGAGGTCCGCGGCGCAGAGAAGGGACTCCCAACAGCTGCAGCTTTCCTGGCAGCTGACCATGCGACAGACGCAAACCGCGATCGTCGCCGAGCAGCAGCAACGGATCACCGCCCAGCGCGCGACCGTCGCCGCAGCGGCGCAAGCCCAGGCACAAGCGGCGGCTCGAGCCGCCGCGGCGGCCCACGCACGCGCACAGGCTGCCGCTCGAGCACCCGCACAGGCGCAGGCTCAGGCTCAAGCCGCGTCGAGTGCGGCGAAGCCGTCCACGCCGGCGCCGGCCTCGACACCGACCCCGACGGCCACGCCCACGCCCACATCCCCGCCGCCGTCGCCGGCCGCGGTCCGGCAGGTCATCACCAACGCCTTCGCGCCTCAGGGCCAGTCGGCGGTCAGTTGGGGGCTGGCGGTAGCCCAGTGCGAGTCGAGCTACGACTCCAACGCGTCCAGCGGGAGTGGAGCGGCGGGCCTCTTCCAGTTCCTGCCCTCCACCTTCGCCGAAACACCGCAGGGTCAAGCGGGCGATTCGATCTGGGACCCGGGCGCCAACGCGGCCGCCGCGGCGTGGATGTACAGCCACGGCCGTCAGGCAGCGTGGGGGGGGTGCAACCGGTCGGCGACCCCGACTCCCACGGCGGGCGCGACGCCGGCTCCGGCGCCCACGCCTACGCCCCCTCCATCTCCCGCCCCGGCACCGGCGCCCGCACCGGCGCCCGCACCCGCACCGGCCCCGCCACCGGCGCCGGCGCCGGCGCCGGCACCCGCGCCGTCATCTCCCACCTCGGTCCAGCAGATCATCACCAACGCCTTCGCGCCTCAGGGTCAGGCGGCGGTCAACTGGGGACTGGCGGTGGCCGAGTGCGAATCGAGCTACAACCCCAACGCCTACAACCCGAGCGGTGCCTCAGGGCTCTTCCAGTTCATGCCCTTCACCTTCGCCGGCACCCCGCAAGGTCGGGCCGGGGACTCGATCTGGGACCCGGTGGCGAGCGCGGAGGCGGCGGCCTGGATGTACGGCCAGGGCCGTCAAGCGGAATGGGAGTGCAATCCGTAGCCGGGCTCGGAAAGACCCAGGCCGCGGGACCGACAGCCCGGAAACTGTCGGGCCGCTGACCGGTTTTCCATCGTGGGGGTGGCATCTTGCCACCCGGTTCTGCTAGGGTCGTGCGAGTCGAAACGCCAGTACCGAGCTAGCCGCTCTCAACGTTCCACTTGAGGCTCGGGGTGCCGCAGTTCCTGGGGTAGGGGACTGCGCCACGGAGGAACGACGTGCTGAAAGGCAGCAACGCGATTCGTGTCATCGTGCTTGCCGCGCTCGTGCTCGCGGTGGCATTTTCGTCGACCCTCGGAAGCCGGTTGTGGTTCGGGCGCGGTGCGTCGCCGACCGCCGCCGAGAGCAAACAGTCCCACGAACGGACGGTCGAACAGGAGCGGCTGAACACCGCCTGGCAGGCGCAGCTCTCCAACGAGCAGACGCAATTGCAGCAGGCTCGACAGCAGCAGCAGGCACAGCCGCAGACCGCGAGCACGGCGTCCACGCTGACGCCGCCGACCCCCACGCCCACGCCCACGCCGACACCTGCGCCGACCGCCAAGCCGTCGACGGCACCCGCTTCCTCGTCGAGCTCGACGAGCAGCTCAGCGCCCGCTCCGGCTTCGGCCCCGGCGGGTTCGATACAGGGCGACATCCAGGCGGCGTTCTCGTCCCTCGGCTCCGCCGCCGTTCAGTGGGGCCTTTGCGTCGCCCAGCACGAGTCGGGTGACAATCCCAACGCGGTGAGCCCGAGCGGTGCGGAAGGGCTGTTCCAGTTCATGCCGTCGACGTTCGCCAACACACCCCAAGGCCGGGCCGGGGGCTCCATCTGGGATCCCGTCGCGAACTCCGACGCCGCGGCCTGGATGTACAGCCAGGGCCGTCAAGGAGAGTGGTCGACCAATTCAATGTGTTGAGCCGGTCGAGGTGACGGGCGGAGCGTGCCGGCGGTGACCGGTCCCGCCCGGGCTCGCTGAGGCTCACGGTGCCGCGGTTCCTGGGGTAGGGGACCGCACAGGGAGGGAGGAGGAATTTGGTGAAAGGCCGGAACTCGGTTCGTGTCGTCGTGCTTGCCGCGCTGGTGCTTACGGTCGCGTTCTCGGCGGCCCTCGGAGGCCGCTTTTCGTCGGGACGCGTCACGGCGCAAAGCGCCGCCGGCAAGCAGTCGCGGCAGCGGGCTGTCCAACAGCAGAGGCTGAACTCCGCCTGGCAGGCGCAGCTCTCCACCGAGCAAAGCCAGCTGAAGCAGGCGCAGCAGCAGCAGGCGCAGCAGACGGCGAGCACTCCTTCCACTCTTGCGCCGCCGGCGCCCGCTCCGGCGGCCGGCGGCGTCTCGGTACCGGACGACATCCAGGCCGCGTTCGGCTCCCTGGGCGCCACCGCCGTGCAGTGGGGCCTCTGCATCGCCCAGCACGAGTCCGGTGACGACCCCAGCGCGATCCAGGTCGGTGGCGGCGACGCGGAAGGCCTGTTTCAGTTCGAGCCGAGTACCTGGGCCGCCACTCTCCAGGGGGAAGCGGGGAACTCGGTCTTCGACCCCGTCGCCGCCTCCCAGGCGGCCGCCGCGTTCTACGCCGCGGGCAACTACGACGCCTGGACGACCAATGCGGATTACTGCTCGATGTACGACTGAGGGGGAGGGGCGGTGCCTCAGGCGGTGGCCCGGAAGGCCCCCCGACGGTGTCTCCGTACACTCACCGGGTGACTCAGACGCCGGTCGGTGACGCCTCTCTGGAAGAGGTGATCGCCAGGCTCAACGACCGCCAGCGCGAGGCGGTCGAGGTGCTCGAGGGACCGCTTTTGATCTTCGCCGGCGCCGGAAGTGGCAAGACTCGCGTCCTGACCACCCGGATCGCGAACCTGATCGCGCAGCGCAAGGTGTGGCCCGACCGGCTGCTCGCGGTCACGTTCACCAACAAGGCGGCCCGCGAGATGCGCGAACGAGTGGCCGTCTTGGTGGAGGGCGAGGAGGTGCGCTGGGTCGGCACCTTCCACGCCACCGCCGCCCGCATGCTGCGCCGCGACGCCGAGTTGATCGGCTTGACGCGCTCCTTCAACATCTTCGACGACGACGATCAGCGGGCGACCCTGCGCCGCGTCCTCGACGAACTTCAGCTCGACCCCAAGCGCTACTCCCCGCCTCAGCTCGCGAACGCCATCTCGAGGGCCAAGCAGGAGCTGCAGACCCCCGACGACTTCCCCGTGCACAGCTACCCGGACGAGGTGGTGAGGCGCGTCTTCGCCAGGTACGAGCAGCTGCTGCGGGTCTCGGGTGGGCTGGATTTCGACGACCTCTTGAGCAAGGCGGTGGAGCTCCTGCGCGAGAGCCCCGAGGCGCTGGAGCGCTGGCGTGACCGCTTCCGCTACGTGCTGGTCGACGAGTACCAGGACACCAACCACGCCCAGTACCAGCTGGTCAAGCTGCTCGCCGAGGAGCACCGCGAGCTGTGCGTGGTGGGCGACGACGACCAGTGTCTGGCAGAGGGAACGCGGGTCCGGATGGCAAACGGCACCGAGCGGCCCATCGAACGCGTCCGCCCCGGGGAGATGGTGCTGGCTGGATACGGGGGAGGGACGTTCGGGCCGGCCCGGGTGTTGCGTGCCCACCGCGCATCCGCACCGCTGACCGGCATCGCGATCAGTACCCGCGCCGGCTGCCGCATCGTCAGCACCGCTGAGCATGTCCACTTTGCCGCCGAGGAGCCGATTCCCGGCCAGCGGCCCCTCTTCGCCGCGCCAGCACGGCCGTTGGCGGGCGAACCGCCCACCACCAGAATGGCCGCGGCGGTCGCTGAGCGCGGGGCCCTCCTCTTCACCCGTGCCGAGAACGTACGACCCGGCATGAGCATGTTCGACCAGCACGGCTTCTACGACGTCGTCGAAACCGTCGAGACGGTGCCTCTTGACGGCGACGTCTTCGATCTC
The DNA here is from genome assembly GCA_963790575.1 of Candidatus Dormiibacterota bacterium. Classification (GTDB taxonomy): domain Bacteria; phylum Chloroflexota; class Dormibacteria; order Dormibacterales; family Dormibacteraceae; genus CAVTSA01. The sequence continues at coordinate 165,624 of CAWBPD010000032.1, forward strand.
GACGTCGAGAACGTGCACAACTTCGTCGCCGAAGGGCTCGTCACACACAACAGCATCTACGGATGGAGAGGCGCCGACGTTCGCAACATCCTCGACTTCCAGCAGGACTACCCCGACGCGCACGTGGTCCGCCTGGAGCAGAACTACCGCTCAACCCAGCCGATCCTGGACGCCGCGTACGCCGTCATCAAGCACAACCCGGAGCGGGCCGAGAAGCGGCTCTGGACCCAGAAGCAGGGCGGGGAGCGCATCAACGCCGCGCAGCTGTACAACGAGGTCGAGGAGGCGGAATACGTCGCCGACGAGATCCAGCGGCTGCGCCGGCAAGAAGGTGTGCGTTACGGGGACGCGGCGGTCCTCTACCGCACCAATGCCCAGTCCCGTGCCTTCGAGGATGTGTTCCGGCGGCGGCGGATCCCGTACCAGCTGATCGGGGGCGTCCGCTTCTGGGAGCGAGCGGAGGTAAAGGACCTGCTCGCCTACCTCCGCTTCCTTCACAACCCCTCCGACGTCGTGAGCTTCGCGCGCCTGGTCAACGCCCCGCGCCGCAAGATCGGACCCAAGTCGGTCGACGCGCTGCAGGCGCACGCGCTGGGCACCAGCCGCTCCCTCTTGGAGGTGGCGGCCGATCCCACCTCCATCCCCGGCCTCCCCCGGCCCGCGCAGGCTCCGGTGCGGGCGCTGCACGACCAGCTGCAGTCCATCCTCGCCACCGTGGGAGTGCTGCGCCCCTCGGACCTGGTCGAGCACCTGATCGACATGGTGGGTCTGATCCCGCACCACCAGGACGGCACTCCCCGGGGCGACGCCCGCGTCGAGAACCTGCGCGAGGTGCAGGGGCTGGCCGCCGAGTTCGACCAGCGCGGGGATCCGGGGGCGGCGCTGGAGGAGTTCCTGACCGACGTGGCGCTGGTCTCGGACGTGGATACGCTGGAGGAACAGGAGCAGGGCGTGACCCTGATCACGCTGCACATGGTCAAGGGGCTGGAGTTCCCGACCGTGTTCCTGGTCGGCATGGAGGAGGGACTGCTTCCACACCGGCGGGCGGTCGAGGACGAGCGCGAGCTGCCCGAGGAGCGCCGGCTCTGTTACGTGGGCATCACCCGCGCCAAGAGTCGCCTCTACCTGACCTGTTCCTTCCGCCGTCACCTCTTCGGCCAGGCGCAGGCCGGGCTGCCGAGCCGGTTCCTGGCCGAGATCCCGCCCCGGCTGGTGGCCCCGCCCAGGAAGGGGGCGGCACCGGTGGCCCCGCCCCGCACCGAGAGGACGGGCGGGCCGTCGGTCTATCGCGAGCGCCTGCTGGCCCGTCAGACGGAGGTGGCGCCGGCTCCCGCTCCGGTCCAGCGCTTTTCCGCCGGCGACCTCGTCAACCACCCCCGGTTCGGTCCCGGTACCGTGCTCAAGAGCACGCTGACGCGCACCGACGAGGAGCTGATGATCCAGTTCGACCGGGAGGGTCTGAAGATCATGAGCGGGATGCTGGCGCCACTGGTCAAGCGATGAAAGCCCCGATATGAGCGCCGACACCACCGTCCACGAGCGGCTCGAGGAGCTGCGCCGCCAGATCGACGGCCACAACTACCGGTACTACGTGCTCGACCAGCCGGAGGTCACCGACGCCGAGTACGACGCCCTGTTCGGGGACCTGCAGCGGCTGGAGGAGGAGCACCCCGACCTGGTGACGCCGGACTCCCCGACCCAGCGGGTGGGCGCGCCGGTGTCCGGTGCCTTTGCCAAGGTCACCCACCGCTCGCCCATGCTCTCGCTCCAGAACGCGTTCGACCCGGACGAGATCCGGGCCTGGGATCAGCGCGTGAAACGGGTGATCGGCGACGACGTGTCCTACGTCTGCGAGCTGAAGATCGACGGTCTCTCGATCTCGCTCACCTATGAGCAGGGCGATGACGGGCGGGCACGCCTGCAGCGCGGAGCGACCCGCGGCGACGGACGCGTGGGGGAGGACGTGACCCCCAACGTGCGGACCGTCCGCAGCATCCCGCTCGCGCTCGACCCACTGCCCGGTCTGCCCTCGATCTTCGAGGTGCGCGGCGAGGTGTACATGCCGCGGGCCGCGTTCGCACGCCTCAACCGGGAGATGGAGGAGCAGGGCAAATCCCTGATCATGAACCCGCGCAACGGCGCCGCCGGCAGCCTGCGCCAGCTGGACCCCAAGGTGACCGCGCGGCGCACCCTGCAGATGTTCGCCTACACGCTCGACCCGGCCGGGCCCACGCACAGTCAGTGGGAGGTCCTGCTTGGGCTCGCAGAGATGGGATTCCGCGTCAATCCGAACCGCAAACGGTTCGAGTCGATCGAAGAGGTGATCGAGTACCGCGACTCCTGGGCACACCGGCGGGAGGAGCTCGATTACGAGATCGACGGCATGGTGGTCAAGGTCGACCGCCACGACCTTCAGCAGGAGCTGGGGTTCGTGTCTCGCTCCCCACGTTGGGCGATCGCGTTCAAGTACGCGGCGGAGCAGGCGGAGACGGTGGTCGAGGACATCGTCTGCTACGTCGGGCGGACGGGGGTGCTGACGCCGGTGGCGAAGCTGCGCCCGGTGGTGGTGGCCGGCGTCACGGTCCAGAACGCGACCCTGCACAACGAGGCGCAGGTCAACGAGAAGGGCGTCTACGTGGGAGCCCGCGTGGTCATCCAGCGCGCGGGCGACGTGATCCCCGAGGTGGTCCGGGTGCTCGAGCCCCGTCAGGGCTGGAAGATGCCCGAGACCTGTCCGGCGTGCGGAAGCCCGGTGGTGAAGGAGGAGGCCTACGCCGCCCACAAGTGCATCAACCCGTTCTGCCCCGCGCAGCGGTTGCAGCGGCTCTACCACTACGCGTCGCGGGGGGGCCTCGACATCGATGGGCTGGGCGGCTCCACCATCGTCCAGTTGGTCGACCAGGGACTGGTCGAGGATCCCTCCGACTTCTACCGTCTGAGCCTGGAGCAGGTGATGGGCCTGGAACGGTTCGCCGAAAAGTCGGCCCAGAACCTGGTCGACGCCATCGAGTCGAGCCGCACACCACCCTTGGGACGGCTGCTCTACGCGCTTGGCATCCCGGAAGTGGGGGAGGCGACCGCGATCCTTTTGGCGCAGGAGTTCGGGACCCTGGAGCGCGTGCGCGCCGCCACCACCGAGGAGCTGGACGCGGTGGAAGGGATCGGCCCCAATATGGCGGGCGAGATCCGGGCCTTCTTCGACGAGCACGGAGGGCAGCTGGTGGACCGGCTCCTGGAGGCCGGCGTGCGCCCCCAGGCCGAGGCACCGCCGCCGGAGGGGGTCTTCAGCGGCCGCACGATCGTGGTCACCGGGTCCCTGGAGCGGATGACACGGCCGCAGGTGGAGGAGCTGATCCGCGAGCAGGGGGGCAAGGCGGCGAGTTCGGTCAGCTCCAAGACCGACTACCTGGTCGCCGGCCCCGGCGCCGGCTCCAAGCTGGAGCGCGCGCAGCGCCTCAAGGTCCCGGTGCTCGACGAAGCGCAGTTCTGGCACCTGGTCGAGCACGGGGAGCTTCCGGACCCGAGCCCCACCGCGGAGGCGGGCGGTGCCGATGCGTGACGTGGTCGTGGTCGGCGCCGGTCCCGGTGGGGCGGCGGCGGCGCACGGCCTGGCCGCGGCGGGCCTCGACGTCCTGCTGCTGGACCGGGCCGAGTTCCCGCGCGACAAAACCTGTGGGGACTTCCTGACCCACCGCGCGGTCGCCATCGCCCGGGAGCTGGGTGCGCTGCCCGACCTGCTGGCGACCGGCTACCGGATCGACGACTTCGAGGTGGTGTCGCCGCGGGGCCGCTCCGCCACCGCCCCCCTTCCCGAGCGAGACGGTGTGACCGCCCTGGTGGTCCCGCGGCTCGAGCTGGACGACGTCCTGCGGCGACGTGCGGTGGGCGCGGGCGCCGAGTTCAGAGGTGGCTCCCTGGTCCGTGGGCTGCGCCCGGGCGCCGACAGCGTGGAGGTGGAGATCGAGCATCCCCGAGGTGCGCGGACGGAGCGGGCGCGCGCGGTAGTGGTCGCGACGGGAGCCGCCACACCGCTGCTCAAGAGCGCAGGCCTGCTCCGCCACCAACCCTCGTTCATGGTCGCCGCGCGCGAGTACGTGCGCGGCCTGCCGCCGCCCGGCCACCGGCTCCGGATGGGCTACGCCGGGACCGCGACGCTCGGCTACGGCTGGATCTTCCCGATCGCCGACGATGCCGTCAACCTGGGGGCCGGCATCTTCCGCCAGCAGCCGGGCCTGTCGGCACGCGGCGTGCTGGAGACGTTCTGCGCCCGTTCCGCGCTGGGGCGCAGGGTGGCCGGCGGCACCCGGTGGGGCCGCAAAAGCTACCCCCTGCGCACCGACTTCACCAGCTCGCTCACGGTGGGACCGCGCACGCTGCTGGTGGGCGAGGCGGCGGGGCTCGTCAACCCGCTGTCCGGGGAGGGGATCGACGCGGCGTTGGAGTCGGGCCGGATGGCAGCCCGGCACCTGCTCGACGCCTTCGCCGCGGGGGACTTCTCGGCCCGGCGCCTGGGCGCCTACGACGCCGAGCTGCGGGAGCGGTACCAGGCCGTCTTCGAGACCAGCCTGCGCCTGCGTGCTGTCTTCGCACGGCGCAGCGGCCCCCTGCAGCGACTCGCGGCGGAAGCGGCGATCGCGATGGCGCGAACCAATCCCCGCCTGGCGCCGCGGCTGGTCGAGCTGGTGCTCGAGAACCGGCCCCTGCAGGTGCCGACCACGCCGCTGGGGCTGGTCCGTTCCTGGCTGCGTCGGTCTCCCCGGCCCCAGGTGGTGCCGGCGTGATCCGGTGCCCGAGCTGCGGCCAGGAGCTGCCCGACCGGGCCAAGTACTGCGCTCGCTGCGGCGGGTCGGTGGCGGTGGCGCCCGCCTGGAGTGCCACCCCGACCGTACCTCCGCCGCCCGGGGCTCCGCCCGCGACCCGGGCCTTCTTCGGCCCCAGCGTGCAGGCGGCGCCGCGGGCTCCCGCGAGACGCAAGCGGGCGGTGCCGGTGTGGGTGCTGGTGCTCTTCTACGCGGGCGCGGCGCTCCCCCTCTTTGTCGGGCTCGACTTCCTGCTGGCGGCGGTGGAACCGCAGCTGGCCAATCCTCCTGGCTCCGGGTACAGCGACGCTCAGGTCCGGTCGTCGGCCGTCACCTTTGCGATCGGGCTGCTGAGCATCGTCGCGGCACAGCTGGCGGCCGCCTTCGGCCTCACCTTCAACCGGCCCTGGGCGAAGGTGGTCGCGACCTTCGTGTGCATCGCCTGGATGCTGACGCTGCTCGGTATCCCGCTCTCCATCCTCGCCCTGACCACGATCTGGCGCCGCACCGAACCCTGAGCCCGCGGGAGGGCCGCTCCATAAGGCCCGATGGTGCACCAGCGGGTGGCAAAAGGTCGCGCGAAGGGCCCGCTGGTGCACCAACGGGTGCTAACGGCGAGCGAGGAGTCAGCGTTCGGGGCCGGTGCTCGTCCCCAGGTAGAGGAAGCTGGGGCTGCTCTCGGCACCTCCGGTGTAGACCTCCAGCGCGTGGCCGATCCAGCCCGCCACCCGGGCCAGCGCGAAGATCGCCTCCGAGGAACCGCGGACCATGCCGGTGGTGCGCGCGAGCGCCGCCAGCGCGAAGTCGACGTTGGGCTGGGGCAGCCCGCGCCCGGCGGTGGTCCGGAGGATTTCCTCCACCACCTGCATCCCGGGCGCCTCCGGGGCCGCCTCCCGCAGCCGCTGGAGCAGCACCCGGGCACGAGGGTCGCCGGCGCGGTGCGAGCGGTGGCCGAACCCGGGCAGCCGGTCGCCGCGGCGCAGACGTTCGCCGATCGTCCAGGCAGCGCGCTGCGGTAGGGAAACCTCGGCCAGCAGGTCCTCGGCGGGCAGCGAGGCGACGGCGTGGTATGGCCCCCCGAGCGCGGAGAGACCGACCGAGACCACCGAGTAGGGGTCGGCGAAGAGGGATGCGGTGAGGCGCGCGGAGAGCGTCGACAGGCTCAGCTCGTGGTCGATGAGAAGGATCAGCGCCGCGTCAAGCAGCTGCAGGAACAGCGGGCTGGGTGGCGTCGACGCCAGCCGGGGCCAGAGCCGGCCCGCGATCGAACGATCGTGCGTCGACTCCTCGCCCACCAGCGGGAGGCTGTCCACCAGCGCCGCGATCAGCCGCCGGCCCGACATCTCGACTGCCTCCTGCGAGGTGTCGTAGCGCAGCGGGTCGGTGGGCGCGATGGCGGGGACGGTGACCCGGAAGCGGTCCATCGGCAAGGTCGCCACCGGAAGGGCCGCCTGGACCGCGTGCCCGGTGGCGAGCGCGGCGTGGTCCGACTCCCAGGGCATCTCGGGCGTCAGCTGCCGGCCGGTCCAGAGCCAGAGCGCGGCCTGCTCGAAGGTGGTGGTGTCCACCATCTCGAGCACGTCCCGGCCGCGGAAGCGGATCGTCGAGGGTTCCACCGACGTGAGCACGGAGCGAACCGCCATCGACGTCGGTGACACGGCCGCACGCCCGCGCTGGCGGAGATGCTCCACGTCCGCCAGCGAGAACCGGCTGCGCCCGTCGCGAGCCCGGCGGCGGCGGATGAGACCACGGCTGACATAGGCGTAGAGAGTGGCCGGCTTCACTCCCAGCCGCGCCACCGCCTCGTCCCGGGTCAGCTCGGGCTCGGTTCCCCCGTCTCGCAAATCCACGTACCGCCTCCTCGCCCGAACACCCTTTACAGTGAAATGGATGCCGGACGTTGACTACCAATCAATCTTGATGTTGACGACCTCAACCTGTCAAGCTTGGAAGCAGTAACGGACCGAGACGCGGAGAGCGCCGATCGTCCACGGTTCAGCGACTCAGGAGGCTGATCAGGAGATGGAGAGCGAGAAGGCCGGGAACACCGCCACCGCGACGGCCCCGGCATTGCACGTCACCGACGAGCGGACGAGGCGTGAGTACACACTGCCCATCCAGCAAGACGCGGTCCGGGCCGCCGACCTGCACAAGATCAAGGTCGACCCCGACGACTTCGGACTCGTCACCTACGACCCCGGGTTCACCGCCACCGCCGCCTGCAAGTCGGCCATCACCTTCATCGACGGCGACCAAGGGATCCTGGAGTACCGGGGCTATCCGATCGACCAGATCGCCGAACGCTCCAGCTTCGAGGAAGTCTGCTATCTCCTTCACGAGGGACGGCTGCCGTCGGCGGACGAGCTGGCCGCGTACCGGCAGGACCTGGCCGAAGCGAGCCAGGTGCCGGAGAGTCTGCTCCACGCGTTCGAAACCCTGCCCGACGGCATGCACCCGATGGGGCTGCTGGGGTCGCTGGTCTCGGCGCTGGGGGCGTTCCACCCCGAGGCGCGGGAGGTGAAGGACCCGGACAACGACAAGGAGCAGGCCCGCCGCCTGATCGCCGAGGTGCCGACGCTGGCCGCCGCCGCCTACCGAGTGCACAAGGGCGAGAAGGCGCTGCAGGCGAACCCGGAGCTGCCGTACGTCGAGCGGTTCCTGGTCATGCTGTTCGCCGACGGCCCAGAGTGGCGGCCCGACCCGCGCGTGGTCACCGCGCTGGACAAGCTGTTCATCCTTCACGCCGACCACGAGCAGAACTGCTCCACCAGCACGGTGCGCGTGATCGGAAGCGCCGAGGCGGACCCGTACGCCTCCGTCTCGGGTGGGATCCAGGCCCTCTCCGGCCCGCTGCACGGCGGCGCCAATGAGGAGGTGCTGCGGATGCTGCGCGAGATCGGGTCCAAGGACCGGATCCCGAGCTTCATCGACGAGGTCAAGGGCGGCCGGCGGCGGTTGATGGGCTTCGGCCACCGCGTCTACAAGTCCTACGACCCCCGTGCCAAGGTGATCAAGGCCGCTGCCGAGGCGGTGTTCGAGGTGACCGGCGTCAATCCGCTGCTCGAGATCGCCGGCGAGCTGGAACAGATCGCGCTCCACGACGACTACTTCATCTCGCGGCGGCTCTATCCGAACGTCGACTTCTACTCGGGGTTGATCTACGAGGCGCTCGGCTTCCCGCCCGAGATGTTCACGGTGCTGTTCGCGGTCGGACGCACGCCAGGGTGGACCGCCCACTGGCTGGAGTTGATGAGCGACCCCGACCGGAAGATCGCGCGCCCGCGCCAGCTCTACACCGGCGAGCGCGGAATCCCCTTCCCGACCCGCACCTAGACTCGGCAGCGCCCGATTGCCGGCACTCAGGGTGTGCTAGCGGCCGGGAAGTGCCCGAATGCCGGCACTCAGGGTGTGCTAGGCCCGGGAAGTGCCCGAATGCCGGCACTCAGGATGTGCTACGCGTTCGATCGTCCATGGCCTCGAGCTGACCGCGCACGATGGCCGACGCGCCGGCGCGCAGGTGCGGGTATGAGAGCAGCGCGAGTGGGTCCAGCACTGCCAGGAGCGCTCCTGCTCGCTCCTGCTCCGGCGAGCCGTGCTGCGAGAGACCGACGGCCAGCCTCGCCACCTCGGTCGCCGCCGCGGCGAGCGTCAAGCCCTCGCTCACGAGGCAGGCGTCGTCGTCCGCCGGCTCGCCGAGGTGCTCGAAGAGACGGTCGAGCTGCAGCAGATCGTCCTCGGTCATCGGAGCCGGGATTCCAGACCCAGATCGGCCTCCAGTGCGGCCACCGTTCGCTCCAGCGTGATGTGCGCCCCGTTGGTGTCGAAGACGTCGTCCTCGTTGTCCTCCTCATCCTCATCCTCCCGCTGCGCACCCCGAGCGTCACCGTCGGAGACGAGGGCTGCAGCCCGCAGGCGGTTCGTCACGTCGAGCGGGGGGGCGTTCTCCAACCTGAGCAGAGCGTTGATGGTCAGCAGTTGAGCGGCACCGCGTGCGATCCAGGCGGCGTCGGCAGGCTCCTCAACGGTGCGCAGGATGCGATCCAGGTGCCGGATCCGCCGGGCGACGTCGCCGATCTCCTGTTCGTCCTCCAGCTCGTCGCCCTCCTCCTCCTCCTCGCCCTCCTCCGCGAACACGTCGTCCATCTCGTCGTCCGGATCATCGAAGGGCCGAAAGAAGAGCAGCGGGTTGATGTCCGCCTCGCGGTCGTCGTGCGCCACGTGCTTGTCGACGGCGGCGAGGAGGGCCGTCGCGAGCATGGGGAACATCGAGTCCTCCTCGTCCCTCTGCCGGGCAGGCACCCCGAGCACGGTCGCGGCGACCTCGGCACTGAGCGCGACCGCAGCCCCCAAACCCATTTGATCGTCGGTGCCGTCGATCCCGAGCGCCGCCTCGTGATGCTGGAGCTCACGGGCGACCGCAGCCACGTCGGAAACCAGGCTGCGCTCGCCGCCTCGCACCCGAAGGCGGGCGGCAAGCGAGCGCAGGCGGCGCGGCAGGTCAGACGAGGAAGGCGCCGGCGAGGGTCGAGGCGCTGATCCCTCGCGCTGTTCGAACTCCTGGGTCAGAATTGCGATCTGCTCGCGGACCGCGGGCGCCAGGCCGCCTTCGCGCAGGACATACCAGGCGAAGCTCGGTGCCGGTCCCTGCACCAGCGCCGCGATGAGCAGGCGGCTGGCTTCCTCCCTCTCGTCCGGGCCCGCGGCCAGGCTTCCCCAGGGAAGCAGGAGGCCCAGCTGCTCCCTCGCGAGTCCGAAGCGGTCGGGGAGGCGGCGCTCGGCGATCTGGGACTCCAGGTCGAGGTACTCGTCGATCCGCTCGGCGAGCGGCTCCCTCAGCGCGGCCGCCAGCTCGGCACGGCGCAAGGCCGAGGCGAGTGGCCGCGGGCCCGCCGAGCTCCTGACCCCGCCACGGCGTCGCCGTGATGACCGAGACCTGGGCACCGCACCATTCTGGTCCCTGGGGGCGCCGGACCGCAGGCCCCGGCCCCGGGGGCAGCGGTCGCCTAGAATCCGCCGCGTGCCCCTCTCCGCCGACGACGTTCGGCATGTCGCACTCCTGGCCCGGCTCGGTCTGGAAGCCGGAGAGGAGGCGTTCTACGCGGAGCAGCTGGGCGCCATCCTGACCGTCATCGACCACCTCCAGGAAGTCGACGTCGACCACATCTCGCCCACCGCTCAGGTGGTGCCGCTCCAGGCCCGTCTGCGCCCGGACGAGCCGCGCCCGGGCCTCACGCAGGAGCAGGCCCTGGCGGGTGCGCCCGAGGTGGAGGACGGCTTCTTCGTCGTCAAGGCGATCCAGGAACCCGAGCCGTGACCGCGACGGAGATCACGACCCTTGATCTCCAGACCCTCCGGCCCAAGCTCCGACACCGTGAGCTTTCGGCGGCCGAGGTACTGGACGCCCACCTGGATGTGGTTCGCGAACGTGAGCCGGTCCTGCACGCCTACCTCCGGGAGACCGAGAACCTGGCGCGCGAACAGGCCGCGGCCGCCGACCGGGCGCTGCGGGCGGGGGACGGCCTGACGCCTCTCACCGGCGTCCCCATCGCCCTCAAAGACGTGCTCTGTGTGGAGGGCGTGGAGATCACGGCCGGATCCAGGATCCTGGCCGGCTACCACCCGCCCTACGACGCGACGGCGGTCGCGCGCCTGCGCGAGGCGGGGGCCGTCTTCGTCGGGATCACCAACTGCGATGAGTTCGCGATGGGAAGCTCGACCGAGAACTCGGGTTACGGGCCCACGCGGCACCCGCTGGCTTCGGGCCGGGTTCCCGGTGGCAGCTCGGGCGGCAGCGCGGTCGCGGTCGCGGCTGGGGAAGCCGTCCTCTCACTGGGCACCGACACCGGTGGCTCGATCCGGCAGCCGGCGGCGCTTTGCGGAGTGGTCGGGATGAAGCCCACCTACGGCCGCGTCAGCCGGCGGGGGCTGATCGCGTTCGCTTCCAGCCTGGATCAGATCGGGCCCTTCGCCCGGTCGGTGCGCGACGCCGCCGACCTGCTCACCGTCATCTCCGGGCTCGATCCCCTCGACTCCACCAGCGCCGACCGGCCGCTCGACCTGCACCAGGAGCTGGACGCGGGGGTGGAGGGGCTGCGGCTGGGGGTGCCCAAGGAGTACTTCGGGGTCGAGGGCACCGAGCCGGGCGTGCTGGCCGCCGTCCACGAGGCGCTGCGCCGGCTCGAGCGGGCCGGCGCCGAGCTGGTCGACGTCGAGCTCCCGCACACCGACTACGGACTCGCCGCGTACTACATCATCGCGCCCGCCGAGGCCTCCTCCAACCTGGCCCGGTTCGACGGCGTGCGTTACGGCCGGCGCGACGAGGACGGCACCAACCTGCTCCAGACCTACCTGCGCACGCGACGGCAGGGGATGGGGCCGGAGGTCAGGCGCCGGGTCATGCTCGGGACCTACGCCCTCTCCTCGGGGTACTACGACGCCTACTACCTGCGGGCCCAGAAGGTACGCACCTTGATCGCGCAGGACTTCGAGCGGGCCTTCCGGCACTGCGACGTGATCGTGAGCCCGACCGCGCCCGGCGTCGCCTTCCGCCTCGGGGCCAAGATGGGTGACCCGGTCCAGATGTACCTCAACGACGTGTTCACCCTGGGCGGCAACCTGGCCGGACTCCCCGGTGTCTCGGTGCCGTGCGGGACCGCCGCCGCGCCCGACGCCGAGGACGGTGAGCCCCCACTGCCGGTCGGCCTGCAGGTGCTGGCCCCGCAGTGGGAGGACGCACGTGCGCTCCGGGTGGCGCGCGCGTACGAGGTGGTGCGAGATGCGGAGTGACTGGGAGGCGGTGATCGGCATGGAGGTGCACGCCCAAGTGGCGACGCGCTCCAAGATGTTCTGCCGCTGCTCAAGCGACTACCTGGCGTTCCCGCCCAATGGGGACGTCTGCGAGGTCTGTCTGGGCATGCCCGGCGTGCTGCCAGTGGTCAACGAGCGGGCCCTGGAACTGGTCACCCGCGCGGCGCTGGCCCTCAACTGCACCATCGCCGAGCACACCAAGTTCGACCGCAAGAACTACTTCTACCCCGACCTCCCCAAGGGTTACCAGATCAGCCAGTACGACCTCCCGCTCTCCTACCGGGGTTACCTCGACCTCGACGGACACCGGATCCGGATCACCCGCGTCCACATGGAGGAGGACACGGGGAAGCTCCTCCACGCCGGGGACGCGCTCCAGCACGCGCAGTCCTCGCTGGTCGACCTGAACCGTGCCGGGGTGCCGCTGATGGAGATCGTGAGCGAGCCCGACCTGCGCTCGGCCGAAGAGGCACGCGACTACGCGATGACCCTGCGGGCGATCCTGCGCGCGGTCGGCGCGTCTGAGGCCGACATGGAAAAGGGGCAGCTGCGCGCCGAGGCCAACGTCTCGGTGCGACGGGTGGGGGACGAGCGCCTGGGGGTCAAGACCGAGCTCAAGAACATCAACTCCTTCCGTGCCCTGTACCGGGCGGTCGCGTACGAGATCGAGCGCCAGATCGGCGAGCTGGAGGCGGGCCGCACCGTGGTTCAGGAGACACGGGGATGGTCGGAGCCCGGTCAGCGCACCTTCTCGCAGCGGGGGAAGGAGGGGGCCGAGGACTACCGCTACTTCCCCGAGCCCGATCTGCCGCCGCTCACCATCGATCCCGCCTGGGTGGAGTCGCTCCAACGGTCGCTGCCCGAGCTCCCGCACCTCCGGAGGCGCCGGCTGCAGGACCAGTACACGCTGTCCGAGTTCGACGCCCAGCAGCTGGTGCAGGAGGCCGCGACCGCCGATCTTTTCGAGGCCACGGTGGCCGCGGGCGCACCGGCCAAGACCACCGCCAACTGGATCATCGGGGAGAGCCCCGGGCTGGACGCCGCGCGGCTGGCCGAGCTGCTCTCGCTGGTCGACGCCGGCACCATCAACCGCGACCAGGGGCTCGAGGTCCTGCGTGAGTCGGAGCACAGCGGGGAAGCGCCAAAAGCGATCGTGGGGAGGTTGGGGCTGGCCCAGGAGAGTGACACCGATGCGCTCAGCGCCGTCGTCGATGCGCTGGTGGCCGAGGACGGACAGGCGGTCCGCGACTACCGGGCCGGCAACCAGCGTGCTTTACAGGCGCTGATGGCGGAGATCCGGCAGCGCACCGGAGGGCGGGCCAACATGAAGCTTGCCACCTCGCTGCTCCGTGAGCGCCTGAGTTCGTGAACGAGGGTCCGACGACCGCCGGCCGGCCCGACGTGTGGATCGACGGCCACGTCCACACCCAGTTCTCGTGGGATGCGGAGCGTGGCGACATGGAGGCCACCTGCCGGCGGGCGGTGGAGATCGGGCTGCCGGCGCTCGCCTTCACCGAGCACGCCGACTATGTGCAGGGCGTCCACGAAGGTCTACGCCCGCTCGATACCAGGGCGTACGTGGAGGAGCTGGAGCGCTGCCGCGGGCAGTTCCCGGACCTGCGCATCCTCTCCGGCGTCGAACTCGGCGAACCGCACCAGCACCCGGCCGAGGCCGCGAAGGCGCTCTCCGAGGTCGAGCCCGACCGCATCCTGGGGTCGGTGCACGTGGTGTCCTGGCGGGGCACGGTGCTCGACGGCAGCCAGATCCGGCAGATCCCGGCCCCGGAGGTACCGGCCTTCGAGCGCGCCCATCTGGAGGAGACGCTGCGGCTGGTGGAGAGCGATGCCTCCTTCCAGGTGCTGGCACATCTCGACTACACCAAGCGGTATTGGCCCCACGACGAGACCCCGTTCCGCGAGGAGGACTTCGAGGAGGAGCTGCGGGCGGTGCTGCGGGCGCTCGTACGCCGGGACGGCGTGCTCGAGGTCAACACCACGCGCGGCATCGAGCACCGGCGCGGCCTCTGTCCCGGTCCCACCACGCTGCACTGGTGGCATCAAGAGGGAGGGCGGGCGATCGCCTTCGGCTCCGACTCGCACGTCCCGGAATTGATCGCGGCCGGCTTCCAGGAGGCGGGCCAGGTGGCGGAGGCGGCGGGCTTCCGCCCCAGCGACGACCCCGCGGGATACTGGCTGCGATGAGCCGTACCGCCGTCGCCGAGGACCAGGTCCTGCGTCCCGAGAAGGCCGTCCACGGCGGCACCGTGCTCGCGCGCGAGGGGGGCCGGGTCGTCTTCGTCCACCAGGCGCTTCCCGGCGAAGTGGTGCGGGCGGAGCCTCTGGGCCGGCGGGGCGGGGCCGCCTTCGCGCGCGCGGTGGAGGTGCTGTCGCCCTCGCCCGACCGGGTGCCGGCGCGGTGCCCGCACTTCGGCGTCTGTGGCGGCTGCCACTGGCAGCACGCGTCCTACGCCGCGCAGCTGCGGCTCAAGCAGGCGGTGGTCCAGGAGGTCTGGGAACGGGCCGGGCTGCGGCTGCCGCCGACCACGCCGATCCTGGGGATGGAGGACCCCTGGCGCTACCGGATCCGGGGCGAGTTCGAAGCCTACTACCAGCGCCGCGAAGACGGCCGGCGGGAGCCGGTGCTCGGCTTCCATCGCATGCGCTCGCACCGGGTGGTCCCGATCCAGGAATGCCCAATCCACCACCAGCGCATCGAGCGGGGGCTGCTGGCGTTCGGCACCGCCGCGCGCGAGCTGGAGGTGAGCGGGCTGGTCAACCTCCACCTGACCGCGGAGCCGGAGGGGCCGGGACTGCTCTGGCGCGTCCGCTACCAGCGCCGGCAGGACGAAGCGCAGACGCCCGAGCTGGTGGCGGCCGTACAACGGGGGCTGCCCGACGTGGTGTTGCTCGACGGCTCGATGCGCTACGACGTCCTGGGCCTCCAATTTCGCGTTCGGCCCGACACCTTCATCCAGACCAACCATCGGCAGACCGGGGTGCTCTACGGGACCGCGCTCGAGATGCTGGCGGCGACGCCGGGAGACCGAGTGCTGGACCTCTTCTGCGGGATGGGGACGTTGTCGCTGGCGGCGGCACGGCAGGCGGGTTCGGTCCTGGGGGTCGAGGAGAACCCACAGACGGTCCGCCTCGCCGAGCTGGCGGCGCGGATCAACGAGGTGGGCAACGTGCGGTTTCTGGCCGGGCGCGTGGAGGACAGGTTGCCGGGGCTGCGGGCCGGGTCATGCGACGCGGCGCTGCTGGACCCGCCGCGGGCAGGTCTGGAGCCGGCGGCGATCGCTCAGTTGCTCCGGTTGAGCCCCGCGCGGATCGTGTACGTGAGCTGTGAGCCGTCGACGCAGGCCCGGGACCTGGCGCTGCTGCTGGCGGGTGGCTACCGGGTGCGGCGGGCGGCCCTGGTCGACATGTTCCCGCAGACCTATCACGTGGAGTCGGTCGCGCTGCTGGAGCGGGCATGACGGCGTCTCCCCGGGTCAGCTCGCTGCACCGCTATCCGCTGAAGGGCGGCCGTGGGAATCGAAGTCGAGTCTGCCCTGGTGACCCCGCGCGGGATCGAGGGCGACCGTCGCTATATGGTGGTGGACCGGGACGGCGTCTTCTTGAGCCAGCGCGAGGTCTCGCGGCTGGCCCTGATCACGGCGCTGCCGATACCGGACGGACTCCGCCTGGGCGCGCCCGGCAAACCTTGGCTCGAGGTGCCGCGGGTGGAGGGGGAGGAGGCACATCGCGTCGTGCGACTCTGGGGTGGCACCTGCGTGGGGGTCGACCAGGGAGAGGCGGCGGCGGCCTGGCTCAGCGCTTGGCTGGACCAGCCCTGCCGGTTGATGTGGCAGCCCGACTCGGCGCCGCGCGGGGTCGATCAGCGGTATGCCGTCAGCGCCGACGACGTCGTCTCCTTCGCCGACGGGTATCCGCTGCTGGTGTGTTCCTCGACCTCGCTGACGGAGCTCAACCGGCGTCTGGAGCTGCCGGTGCCGATGAACCGGTTCCGGCCCAGCCTGGTCGTCGAGGGTTGGCCCGACCCCTGGTACGAGGACCGGGTGGCGCGGCTCCGCGCGGGCGAGATCGAGCTGGCTCTGGTCAAGCAGTGCGCGAGGTGCGTGGTGACGACGGTCGATCAGCAGACGGCAGAGCGGGGCCAGCAGCCCCTGCGCACGCTGGCCCGCCTTCGCCGGAGTGAGCGGGGCGCCATGTTCGGCGAGAACGCCATTCCGACCCTGGTGGGGACGGTCGCGGTGGGCGATCGGGTCGAGGTGCTCGAGGCGAGGGAGCGGGAGCTGGAGCCGGTCTGGCGCGTGGCCGGAGAGTGATCTCGCGAGGTTGAGCGACGCCGAGTACCATTGCGCTCGTGTCAACGGTCGCCGGGGACGCACGCAGGGCGGCGGTGATGGCATACCTGGACGCGGTGGCGATCCTGGAGTCGTTCCAGTCCAAGCTCTGGCGGGAGGCGCATCTGACCCTGACCCAGGCGCGGCTCTTGCGCTCGCTGCGGGAGGGACCGATCGGGCAGTCCGAGCTGGGGCGCCTGCTCAACCTCAGCCCCGCCTCGGTCACACGGCTCATCGACCGGCTGGAGGAACGGGGCCTGATCGCACGCGAACGAGACGCCGGCGACCGGCGCCGGGTGGGGGTGAGCCTGCTGCCGGCGGGCCGTCGCCTGGTCGGCGGTGAACAGGGAATGCTGCGCGGCACCGCCGTCGACGAGGCCATCCGGACCATGAGCGAGCAGGAGCAGCGCACCTTCGCGCAGGTGGTGGGAGACCTGGTCCGGAGGGCACGCCAGTTCTCCGAGGAGCCGACCGAGGCGGTGCCGTCGGGTCACTGAAGGCCGGGCCCTCGTACGCCGGCCCGGCGCCGACTGAGCCGGACCTGAGCCTCCTGCATACTCGGGCGCATGTCCGAGCTTCTCGATGCCGCGCAGCAGATCGCCCCTGGTGTCGTCGCCGACCGGCGAGCCATCCACCGCAATCCCGAGCTCGCCTACCAGGAGCACAAGACGGCGGCGCTGGTGGCCTCGCGATTGACCGAGCTCGGGATCCCGTACCGCGAGGGCGTCGGCGGAACCGGGGTGGTCGGCCTGATCGAGGGCGGCCACTCGGGGCGCACGGTGCTGCTGCGCGCCGACATGGACTGCCTCCCCATTCAGGAGGAGAACGACCTCGAGTTCAAGTCCCAGAACACGGGCCGGATGCACGCGTGCGGGCACGACTCGCACACCGCGATCCTGCTCGGGACGGCGCGGCTCTTGCACCAGCGGCGCCAGGAGCTGAGCGGCAACGTGAAGCTGATGTTCCAGCCCGCCGAGGAGGGCGGCGCGGGAGCGGTGCGCATGATCGAAGACGGCGTCCTCGAGAACCCATCGGTGGACGGCGCCTTCATGCTCCACGTCGCCCACCTGACCTACACCGGCAACGTGGGCACCGCCCCAGGCCCGGTGCTGGCGGGAGCCGACGCCTGGCGGATCACGGTGGAGGGACAGGGTGGACACGCCTCGCGGCCCCAGTTCTCAGTCGACCCGATCGTGGTGGCGGCGCAGATCGTGACCGCCCTGCAGACGCTGGTCAGTCGGGAGGTGGCGCCCTACGAGACGGCGGTGCTCACGATCGGGACGCTGCACGCGGGGACCGCGCACAACATCATCCCCGATCGGGCGGTCCTGGAAGGCACCATCCGCGCCTACGACGACCGGCTGATGGAGCGACTGGAGCGGCGTCTGCGAGAGACCGCCCAGGGCGTCGCGCAGGCGATGCGGGCGACGGCTCAGGTGGACTTCGAGATGCGCTACCCCCCGACCGTCAACGACGCTGCCATGGCGGAGCTGGCGGCGGGCGCCCTGCGCCGGGTGGTCGGGGCCGAGCACGTGCTCGAATCGGATCCCAACTTCGCGGCCGAGGACTTCTCGTTCGTGCTCCAGCGGGTGCCGGGCGCCGCTCTCAATCTGGGGGTGCGCCATCCTTCCTGGACGGAGCCGAAGCCGGTGCACACGCCACGCTTTCAGCTCGACGAGGACGCGATCCCGGTCGGCGTCGCCTCCATGACCGCCGTGGCGCTGGAGTTCCTCGGTTCGTAGGGCGGGTTCAAGACGTCGACTGCAGGTCGTGATTGGCCGTCGCGGACGCCTTCTGCACCGCGGCCGGCACCGATGACGAGCCCAGGAAGGCCGGCCCCAGGGAGAGCCCCAGGTCGGTGATGGCGCCACCGACGTTGGGGCTGACCGGGAAGTTGACCACCTGTCCCTGCGCCTCGTCCAGGAACGGACTCAGATCGAGGCCCTTGGATGCCCAGTAGTGCAGGAACAGCGGGTCGAGGCTCCGGATCCCGGGCCAGACATAGCCACCCTGGCCCAGGATTCGCTCCGACGCGGCGCTGCCCAGCCACTGCTCCAGCTCCCACGCCGCCTGCATGTGCGGGGTCTGACTGTTGAGGCCGTCGATGAGACCGTTGAAGACGCTGACCCGCCCCTTCGGCCCCGAGGGGAGCGGGAGGACGCCGACTTTGAAGTTCACCGACTGCAGGATCGTCGTCGTCTGCCAGTCGCCGGTCTCGAACATCGCGATCCGGCCCTCCGAGAACAGGGTGAGCCCGAGGGAACCGTCCCCGTTGGGCCCAGTCTCGGCGGCCGGGACCGCCAGGTGCTGCTTCTGGATCAGGTTCGTCATATAGGAGAGGGCCTGCATCGCGGCGGTCTGCTGGAGGGAAACCTCGGTCGCGTACGGCCGGGGCAGGATCGAGCCCCCGTTCATCGCGATGTAGTTGCCATATCCCGACTGGGGGTCGTTTGGCATGTCGACGCCGTAGGTGACGGTCTGGGCGGGGTTGAACCCGGCTTGCGCCGCGGAGTGTCCGCTCTTGTCGATAGTGAGCTGCTGCAAGAGCTGCGTGAACGTCCCTCCCCCGTCCGGCGTCCACGTCAAGTGCGACGGAATCTGGATGTGGTGGGCGGCGAAGTAGTTGCGGTTGTAGTAGAGCGCGATCGTGTCCCAGTCTTTGGGGAGCCCGTAGATCTTGCCATCGTGCTCGTGGAGCTTCACCAGCGAGGGGTAGTACTGCCCGAGATCGATGTGGGCGGCCCGGATCCGGGACGAGAGGTCGGTGAGCAAGCCGTCCTGCACCCAGGCCGCCAGGAACGGCGTGTTGACCCAGAACACGTCTGGCGCCTCGTGAGCGATGAATTCCGCGGTGACCTTCTGCTCATAGTTCGCGTACGGGATGAGCTGGAAGGTGACGTGGATGTTCGGATGTTGACGCTCGAACTCCGCGATCGACTGCTGGTAGCCGATCTCTTCATGCGGGTCCCAGAGCGCGTAGGTGAGCTGGATGCCGGGGCCCGAGGCCGATCCCGCCGGCAGCCACCCCTGGCAGGCGCTGAGCAAGAGGGCGGAGAGGCACGCGATCACCACGGGGAGGAGGCGTCTGCAACTCCTCATTTGTTCACTCCCTGCAGGGAGATGGCCCGCACGATGTAGCGCTGGAAGAGAAGGAAGAGGATGACCATCGGAAGCAGCGCCAGCAACGAGGCGGCGATCACGAGATTCCAGTAGGTCGCGAAGTTGGAGTTCAAGTTCGAGATCGCCACTGTGTTCACCTCAAGTCCGTTCGAGTTGGTGGCGATCAGTGGCCAGAGGAAGTTGTTCCAGCCGAAGACGAAGGCGATCAGCGCGGCCGTGATCAGGACCGGACGGGCGGTGGGGAGGACGATCTCCCACAGCATGCGGACCTCACCGGCACCGTCGAGGCGCGCCGCCTCGAAGAGTGCCCCGGGAATCGTCATCAGGTACTGGCGGATCAGAAAGATGCTGTACGGAGTGCCCAGCACGTAGGGCAGAAACAGTGCCCAGTAGGTGTCGAGCAGGCGAAGCTTGTCCATGATCACGTACAGCGGGATCATGGTCACCGCCCCCGGCACCATCAGCGTGGCCAGGTAGACCCAGAAGAGCGCCTCCCGGCCCGGGAACGGGATGCGGGCGAAGGCATACGCGCTGAGGAGGGAGAACAGCACCTGGCCCACGGTCAGGATGACCGTCACCATCAGCGTGTTCCCCAGGTAGGTGAGGAAGTTTTGTTCGAAGAGGACCTGCCTGAAGTTGGAGAAGTCCAGGCGCGAGGGCGGGACCCACGGGTGCTGTCCGAGGATCTCCGAGAGGGGCTTGAAGGACGCGAAGAGCGCGAACAGGTAGGGGCAGATGAAGATCGCCACCAGCACCAGGCACACCGCGTAGAAGAGCGCCAGCTTCAATGCCCCCCAGAGCGGTCCCAGGCCGCCGGTGCGCGCCGCCGGCCTCGTCGTGGTGAGAGTGCCTACTGATTGAGCCATCACGTCATCTCGTAGACAGCCCGCCGCTGGAAGTAGGCGAACTGGACCACCGTGACCACCAGGATGACGAGAAAGAGCACCACCGACATCGCCGAAGCCTCCCCGATCCTGAACTGGGTGAACGCGGTCTGATAGATGAGCACGTTCGCGACCTGCGTGCTGTTGCCGGGGCCACCCTGGGTCAGGACATACACCGTGTCGAACACCTGGAAGGAGCCGATGGCTCCGGTGACGAGCACGAACAGCAGCGTCGGTCCCAGCAGCGGCAGCGTGACCGTGAAGAACTGCCGGATCTTGCCCGCGCCGTCGACCGAGGCCGCTTCGTACAGGTACTCCGGGATGGCCTGAAGCCCGGCCAGGAAGAACAGCATGTTGTAGCCGGTGTACTGCCAGATGTTGATGAACGCGATCACCGGCATCGCCCAGGCGGTCGACCCCAGCCACGCGGGACCGGTGACTCCAACCAGGGCCAGGAGCGTGTTGACCGCCCCGGTGTGGGGGTCGAAGAACCAGTTCCAGATCACCGCCATCGCGACCGGGGTGGCGAGGTAGGGAAGTACGCAGATGAGACGGACGACGCCCACCGCGGGCAGTCGCCGGCGGAGCAGCATGGCCATCAGCAGCGCCGCCACCGTCTGGGCGGGGATGTTGAGGACGAAGTAGTAACAGGTCACGAGCAGGGCGTGGCCCATCCCGTCGTACTGGAAGATGGTGCCGTAGTTCTGAAGCCCGACGAACTGTGGCGGGTTGAGCAGATTCCACTTGGTGAAACTGAGGACGACCACCATCACGACCGGGATCAACAAAAACCCGATCACCCCGATCAGGCTGGGGAACAGAAACGAGCCCGCGAGCCCGAGTTGACGCCACGGGACGCCCCGTCGAGGCCGGGTTCCCTCCATGGTGAGGCCGGTTGCGACACTACCCACGCCAGTGCTGCCTCCTGCTAGCCACTCCCGCTGCCCGAGGGGAGTCCGCCCGACATCCCCTTGCGAGCGAGACTATCACGAAAAACAGGCGTCGCGCACACAAGTTTCTTCGCCGGCATCACCCGCCGTTTCTGCACCCCCGTCCCTACCCGACGCTTGGTAGTCCCGGGGCTGCAGAAGCGCGGTCTTCGGATTCACCGCGTGAGAGGCTGGTGAGCGTGACGGATTCGGCACCCGCGTTCATTCCCGGGCTCGAGCTCTCGCGGCTCTTCTACGAGGAGGCGGTGCGCCCGATCCTGGAGGAGGCGTATCCGGGGCTGCGTTACGCCGCCGCGCGCGTGGGGGGCGGTTCGGAGGCGCTGGGCTTCGACACCCCTCGCTCCGTTGACCACGAGTGGGGACCGCGCCTCAACCTATTCCTGCCGCCCGACCTGGTTGCCCGGACCGCCGGCGGCCTGCGCGAGGTGCTGGCGGAGCGACTCCCCAAGCAGGTGCGTGGGTGGCCGACGCATTTCCAGCAGTCAGATGACCCGCGGGACCCGGTCGGTCGCATGCGGCTCACCGACGGCCCGGTGAACCACCGCGTGATGGTGGGCGGCGTCGGCGCCTGGCTGCACGAACACCTGGGGTTAGACCCCGAGCGTCCGGAGCCAGGGCTGCGCGACTGGCTGGCGATGCCGCAGCAGAAGCTCGCCGAGGTGACCGGGGGAGCCGTCTTCCACGACAGCCTCGGGACGCTCACCGAAGTGCGGAACCGGCTGGCCTGGTACCCGGATCAGGTCTGGCGGTATTTGCTCGCCTGCCAGTGGCAGCGGATCTCCCAGGAAGAGGCGTTCGTGGGACGCTGCGCGGAGGTCGGGGATGACCTCGGATCAGCGGTGGTCGCGGCGCGCTTGGTGCGCGACCTGTTGCGCCTCTGCCTCCTGCTGGCGCGACGCTATGCGCCCTACTCGAAGTGGCTCGGCAGCGCGTTCGGCCGCCTCGAGGTAGCACCCGACCTCGGGCCTCTGCTCCGCGGCGTGCTGGGAGCCGCCGACCACCCCACGCGCGAGCGCTTGCTGGGGGATGCGTATGAGGTGGTCGCCGGGCTCCAGAACCGGACCCGGCTGGCCGATTGGGTGGAACCCAGCCGCAGGCTTTACTACGGCCGGCCCTTTCAAGTGCTGCGAGCGGAACGGTTCGCGGATGCGCTCTCGCGGACGCTCGATCCCGTCCTGGGGGCGCTGCCGCCGGTCGGGAGCGTCGACCAGTGGGCGGACAGCACCGACTTCATAGGCTCCCAACCACTGGTCCGTGGCGCGGTCGACGCCCTGCTCTGACGACCCGAGCCGCGCGCCGTTGGAAGGAGGCCGACATGTCGTGGCTACGGGCTCAGATGACCGCCACATCTGGAGTCCTGCGAGGTACGATGCGAGGACGGCCCCGAATCCCTGCTGGGGCCAGGTAGCTTCTGCGGAGAGCCATGTCGAGCGCGCCTGACACCTTTGTCCATCTCCATAACCACACCGAGTTCTCGCTGCTCGACGGGGCCAGCCGGATCAAGGGGATGGTGGCCCGTGCCGCCGAGTTGGAGATGCCGGGCCTGGCGCTCACCGACCACGGCGTCATGTACGGCGCGATCACCTTCTATAAGGCGTGTCGCGCGGCGGGGATCAAGCCCATCCTCGGTTTCGAGGCCTACGTGGCGCCGCGCTCGCGCTTCTCCAAGGAGGGACGCGTCGACCGCGACCCCTACCACCTGACGTTGCTGGCCCAGAACGCGGAGGGCTATCGCAACCTGATGCGACTCTGCTCGATGGGGCAGATGGAGGGCATGTACTACAAGCCCCGCATCGACCGCGAGGCGCTGGCGCAGCACTCGAAGGGGCTGATCTGCCTCTCCGGTTGCCTGGGTGGCGAGGTGGCGCAGAACGCGATGAGTGCGGACGAGGCTGCCTTGCGGGAGACCATCGCGACCTACCGCGACATCTTCACGCCCGAGCGGTACTTCCTGGAGGTCCAGCGGCACGGGCTCGACGAGCAGGAGAAGGTCAACCGGGCGCTGGAAGGGATGTCGGGTGAGTTCGGCCTCCGCCGGGTGGTCACCAACGACCTCCACTACGTGCACCAGCACGACGCCGAGGCGCATGACGTCCTGCTCTGCCTGCAGACGGGAAACAACTACGACGATCCCAACCGGTGGCGCTTTGAGTCGGACGAGTTCTACCTCAAGACGCCGCAGGAGATGGTGGACCGCTTCCCCGACCACCCGGACGGGCTGGCGGCGACCCTCGACATCGCCGACATGGTGGACCTCACGATCGAGATGGGGCACAGCCTGATCCCGCCGTTCGAGGTGCCCGCCGGTCACACCATCGAGAGCTACCTCGAGGAGCGGGTGGACGACGGGCTCAAGTGGCGGTTCGACGGCAATCCCCCGCCAGAGGCGGTCGAACAGGCGCACTACGAGCTCAAGGTGATCCGAGAAACCGGCTACTCCTCGTACTTCCTGATCGTCTGGGACTTCTTCAACTTCGCCCGCACCCACGACGTGATGGTGGGTCCGGGTCGCGGAAGTGCCGTCGGCAGCCTGGTCGCCTACGTGCTCGGGATCACCGACCTCAACCCGATGCAGCACAACCTGCTCTTCGAGCGCTTCCTCAACACCGACCGGGTTTCGATGCCCGACATCGACAGCGATTTCTCGGTCGAGGGGCGCGGCAGAGTCATCAACTACGTGACCGAGAAGTACGGCAAGGACCGGGTGGCGCAGATCGCGACCTTCACCACCATGGCCAGCAAGGCGGCGATCCGGGACGTGGGCCGCGTGCTCGGCGTCCCGCTCAAGGAGACCGACCGGCTGGCCAAGCTGGTGCCGATCGACCAGGGGCGCGCCAAGTCCCTGGGTGACGCGCTGGACACGGTGCCCGAGTTCCGAGAGGCGTACCAGCAGGGACAGCAGGTGGGCCCCGACGGACGGCCGTACGACGTGAAGCGGCTGATCGACGTGGCACGAAGCCTGGAAGGCGTCTCACGGAACGTCAGCACGCATGCCGCCGGTGTCGTCATCGCTCCCGACTCCCTGGTCAACTACTCGCCGCTGCAGTACGGCCCCGGCCGGGAATCGGTGATCACGCAGTACGACATGAACGCGGTGGGTGACATCGGCCTCCTCAAGATGGACTTCCTGGGGCTGCAGAACCTCGACATCATCAAGACCGCGGTCGATCTCGTGCAGCAGCACGCGGGCGTCACGGTGGATCTGCAGAAGCTGCCCCTCGACGACCCCAAGACCTACGAGCTGATCTCGACCGGCGACACCTTCGGGGTGTTCCAGCTGGAGAGCCCCGGGTTCCGCAGGCTGGTGCAGGAGATGCGGCCCAACTCGTTCGCCGACTTGACCGCGCTGGTCGCGCTCTACCGGCCGGGGCCGATGGAGAACATTCCCGCCTACCTGGCGCGCAAGCAGGGCCGGGAGCCGATTCAATACCTGCACGAGCGGCTGGCACCCATCCTCGAGGAAACGTACGGGGTCATGATCTATCAGGAGCAGGTCATGATGGCCGCGCGCGCCCTGGCCGGCTTCACGCTCGGCGAGGCGGATGTCCTTCGGGCTGCGATGGGCAAGAAGGACAAGGTCAAGATGGCCCAACAGCGCGAGAAATTCCTCGCCGGCTGCGTCTCCGAGGGCATCACGCGCGAGAAGGCGGCTGAGCTGTTCGACGCCATCGACAAGTTCGCCCAGTATGGCTTCGGGAAGGGACACTCGGCGGCGTACGCCATGGTCTGCTTCGAGACCGCGTACCTGAAGGCGAACTACCCGCCCGAGTACATGACGGCCTTGCTGACCCACCTGCAGGGCAACGCCGACCGGGTGGCGGCCGCGATCGTGGACTGCAGGCGCCAGAACCTGGAGGTGCTGGCTCCGGACATCAACGAATCCGGCCCCGACTTCACGATCACGCAGCAGGACAAGATCCGGTTCGGTCTGGCGGCGATCAAGAACGTCGGGCGTGGCCCGGTGACCGCCATCGTCGCCGAGCGCGAGCAGCATGGACCATTTCGCTCACTGGACGACCTCTGCGAACGGCTCGCGGGTGTCGCCGATCTCAACTCGCGGGTCCTGGATTCGCTGATCCGGTGCGGCGCCTGCGACGTCTTCGGGGAGCGCGCCCTGGTGTTGGCCGCCTCGGAGCGGGCGCGGCAGCGGGCCGATCGCGTTCGTCGCGACCGCGAGTCGGGCCAGACCTCCCTGTTCGGGCTCGTCGAGGAGACGATCGAGGAGTCATCCGACGCCGGACTCCGGGTGCCGCCCATGAGCCCGGACGAGAAGCTGCAGAACGAGAAGGAGCTGCTGGGCCTCTACCTCTCGGACCACCCGCTGAACCGTCTGCAGGATCGGCTCGCGGAGCTCACCGACGCGCAGGCGATCGACATCACCACCGAGCTCGTCGGTCGCGAGGTGCGTGTGGCCGGGCTGGTGCGGGGGGTGCGCCGGGTGGTGACCCGCAAGGGACAGATCATGGCCTACGCCGAGATCGAGGATCTGACCGGGGTGATCGACCTGACGCTCTTCTCTTCGATCTACGAGCAGTACATGCGGGTCCTAGAGCCGGACCGGATCGTGGTGATCCAGGGCAAGGTGGAACCGGCGCGAGGAGGGGGGCCACGCAACGGAGCGGAAGAGGACGCGTCGGATCCCGACCAGCTGGAGGAAGCGGAGCGGGCGGCGCTGCTCCCGAACTTCGTCTGGGCATGGGACGACCCGGACTGCAACCCCGTCGAGCGCGAACTGGAGGTGCACGTCGACGTGCCCGCGCTGGAACTGGCGCAGATCGACCGGCTGGTGGAGCTGCTCGCGCGTTATCCGGGCAGCGCGCCGGTGCTGCTTCATTTCGCCCTCGAGGACGGCTCGGTCACGGTGCAAGCCGGCGACCGGTTCCGGGTCGAGGCCGGCTTTGCGCTCCAGTCGGCGCTCAATGAGCTGCTGGGGGCGCCGGTGACCCGCTTCGAAACCATCCGTCCGCGCGCCCAGTCCGCGAGTGGAAACGGTGGCGGCAACGGGAGGCGCAACGGACGCCGGGAGATGGCGGCGGCGGCGCACTGAGGCGCTGGTCAGCCTCAGCTCGGGGCTGCGCGACCCGGACGATGGCGAGGACGCCCGTCACCGGTGCCGCCTCGGGGCTGCTGCGCCAGGTCGCGTGCACGACACCCACGGCACCTGCGGCGGGGGATCGGAGGAGGTCATCCGGGTCTTGCTCGGTGAGCACCCGGCGCAGCTCGATGACGGCCGGCTCATCGTCGAAGCCCACTTGCACGAGCAACCGGCCATCTACCGTGTCGATCCCGCCTCTCGTCGCCGCCTTGGAGCATCCATCGGCGCGTATCAAGCGCAGCAACGCGGCGCGCCACACCGGGTCGGCGGTGGCGTCGTAGATCCAGCGAGTACCCAGGACGCTGTGCTCGCTGACGCTGATCTGGGCCCCCTCGGCCCCCGCCAGCGGTGCGGCCCGGTAGGTCATCGGGACCTGGTAGATCGTGTTCCCATCGGTGAGCACGTGCGTTTCGATGCCGACCTGGCCGTCTGGGTCCTCGAACCGGAAGAAGCCCAACGGCCGCAGCTGGTGCCTGCCATGGCCGGCATACCAGGGCTGCCGCGCCACCCACGGCGACACGAACTGCTGGAACCCGGGAGTCAGCGTCGCCCCCGGACGCGCGCTCGCCACCAAAGGATCGTAGCGAAGGCGTCCGTTTGGTCCGGCTGGGCGCGCACCTCTACGGAACCAGACCGCCCAGAAACATCACACACACGCGAGCGCGCTCTGCCAGACGGGGCTGGGGTTGTCGACCACGTATCCGACGAACCCCGATCTGGCGGGGCTGCTACGTCGCACGAGGAGCGAGGGCGAGATCGGGTATGCTCTGGCTCCGGCTTGGGGCCGGCGGCGATTCCCCGTCGATGCTCAAATCAGTGCCCACGTAGCTCAGTCGGCAGAGCACTTCCTTGGTAA
>CAWBPD010000033.1:0-28328 GCA_963790575.1 Candidatus Dormiibacterota bacterium
GCCTTCAACATCGGCCGGGAGTTCATGACCCTACCCTTGGTAGACGAGGAGCGCAACCCACGCGCACCAAACCTGTTTCAGCTCATGCAGGCGGCCGCCGTTCTTTACCACGGTTTCACGCCACCGATACTGCGGCAACGGGGCCCTGGTGAACCCCTGACGCTGGATTCAGTGCAATCCATGCTGAAGAGTGCGGGTTTCAATCCCGACGAGGCGAAGATCGTCGAACACATCGAAAGCGCCGAGAGCCAGCGAGCCTGGTTGTCAATCCCGATCTTTACCGAGCGGCACTTCGGCTCGCTTCGGTATGAGGACCGAATGGAAGCGCTGGGGACGGCCTACGAACGGCTCGACAGCCGAGCCCCCTCAACAATCCGATGGGCGGTATTCGTTGCAAGCCTTCCCACCCCCGCTGAGGCGCCGCGGACGTGGGACGGCACCCGAACCTGTCCGTCCCCGTAGCCCGCCCGGAGAGACCCGATGGTGCACCAGCGGGGCCTATTGCGCGCCCGGAGAGACCCAATCGTGCACCAGCGGGGCCTATTGCGCGCCCGGAGAGACCCGATGGTGCACCAGCGGGGGGCTTACGGCGCGGCGGCCACCTGGTCGAGCGGGACCGACGCCTCCAATAGGCGCGCGCGATCCACCGGCCTCCCCGAGCGCACCAGCTCCTTGATGGCGTCGTTGACGTCCCAGATGTTGACGTTCATGCCCGCCAGCACCCGCTGCTGCCCGTCGAGCCAGAACGCTATGAACTCCATCTTGTCCACGTCGCCCCGGAAGACGACTTCCTGATAGCCATCGGGCTCCGCATGGCCGGCGTACTCCATGCCGAGGTCGTACTGGTCGGTGAAGAAGTACGGGATCCGGTCGTAGGCGACCCCGTCGCGAAGCATCGAGCGCGCCGCCGTCTCGCCCTGTCCGATCGCGTTGTCCCAGTGTTCGACCCGGATGCGCCTGCGGAGGGTCGGATGCTGGTGGTTTGCGATGTCGCCGGCAGCCAGGATGTCGGGATCGGAGGTCCTGAGCGCCTCATCGACCAGGACACCGTTGGACACCTCCAACCCCGCCGCTTCCGCAAGCTCGATGTTGGGACGCGCGCCGATGCCGACCAGCACCGTGTCCGCCGTCACCTCCTCGCCCCCCTCCAGCCGGACGCGAGAGGGTCTCCCCGCTTCCCCGATGATCGACTCGACCTTGACGCCGAGCCGCAGGTCGACCCCGTGGCGCCGGTGGAGGTCGGCGAAGAGGCGCGCGCATTCGGGGCCGAGCACGCGGAGCAGTGGGAGCTCAAGGGTTTCGAGCACGGTCACCTCGACCTCTGCTTCCCGCGCGGCGGCCGCCGCCTCGAGGCCGATCCAGCCGGCGCCGATCACGACCAGCCGACGCCCCTTGACAAAGCGCTCGCGCAGCCTTTCGGAATCCTCGATCCGGCGCAGGTAGAGCACCTCGCGGCTGTCGGCGCCGGGAAGAGGCAACTTTCGAGGTGAACTGCCGGTGGTCAGCAGAAGCCGGTCGTAGCCGATCTCCTCACCGCCCTCGGTCGTGACGACGTGACGTGCCCGATCGATCGACGAGGCCCGTGCCTCCAGCCGGAGATCGACGTTGTTGTCCCGATACCAGTCCCGGTCGTGCACGAAGACCCCTTGCCGCTCCGACTTCCCCATCAGGTAGTCCTTGGACAGGGGCGGGCGCTCGTAGGGCAGCTCTCTCTCGTCGCCGAGCAGGGTGATCCGGCCCTCGAAGCCTTCCCCGCGAAGCGCCTCCACCGCCTTGGCTCCGGCCAGGCTGGCTCCGACGATGACAAAACGCGCGTCCTCGGCCATTCCTTCGCCTCCTTCTACTGCGCATCCACGCTCTTGCTGCGGACCAGATCCCGAGACTCGCCGCGACGGGCAGCGTCGACCCGCAACGCGCCCCGGTAACAGGACGTCACGGCGCTTGCCCGCGGCCGCTCGACACCTCGCATCTCCAGGCACAGGTCGCGCGCCGGATGGTTCGCACCACGAATGTCACCTGTAATCGCCCCCCGCGGTCGGGGCCAGGCGTGGCGGAAGCGGTGGCTCCAGGCGGTAGCGGCAACCCCCCGACCCGTCTGAACCCGCGGGGACCACTCGTGATTTCGCGCCCGCGGCCGAGAGCACACCCTCGATGATCCCGGCATGAGCGCCACACACGACCTGCTGGGCGCTGGCGCAGGCCTCCCGGAACACGCAATTGCGTGCCTCCACCAGCGCGGGATGGAGCCGGTAGTCGCCACCGATCCGGGCCAGAGCCTCGATGGCGAGCGGTCCCGATCCCGGGCCGCCTCCCAATGCCAGGCCGTGCCGTCTCCCTTGCTCGTGCGCCGCGGCGGCCCCGTCCGCGCCTTGGGCAGCCAGGGCCGTGCCCAGCAGCTCGGCCAAAAGGCGGTGCCGGCGCGCCGGAAGGCTCACCTCGGCCGCCCCCGCGTAGCGGTAAGTGCGGGCGGGGCGGCCGCGACGGCCGGCCTGGCTGCCGCGGACGAGGAGGGCCGTGTCGGCGAGCCGCTCCAGGTGGGTGAACGCGACCGAGCGGTGCAGGTGCTGCTCGGCCGCCACCTGGTCCACCGTCAAGGCCACTGCCGGCCGGCTGGCGAAGGCGGTGAGAATCGCCCGCCGCCGCGGCTCCGAAAGGACGGACAGAACTGATTCAGACATTTGTTGTGCGATGACAGTATAAATCAAAGCAGCCGTGACGGTGAGGGCGGGGTGAGGCCATAGTGTCCGCACTCCGGCGCTACCTCGCGCCTTGTAGGGCGGTTCTGCGGACACCATGGCGCCACATCAGAGTTCCGAGGGCCGGAAGTGCCGGCGGCTACCGGCGGTTCCACGGGTCATGAGTGGGTTCAGCGACGAGGTCCTGCAGGCCGCCGCCAGCCGGCGCGAGGTGGAGTTGATCACGTATGGGCGCAAGACCGGCCAGGCGCACCGGACCATCATCTGGGTCTGGGGCGACGGGAGGCGTCTCTTCATCCGGTCGGGAGGCGGGCTCGGGCGCGACTGGCCCCGAAACCTCCTCGCCCACAGACGCGCCGTCCTCCACCTGGGTGACGTTGAAGTCCCGGTGGTTCCGCGACATGTCACGGACCTGACCGAGGCCCGCTCGCTCCACCCGCTGGTCCAGCAGAAGTACGGCTCGGCTGCCAGTAGCTCGATCGGAAGCGGCGACGCCCCGACCCCGGCCGAGCAGGCGACGTTCGAGTTGTTCCCGGCGCCCACCACCTAGCCGGTTTCGCAGTTCCGCTGCGCCTGGCCATCGATGACACCATCTTCAGGAAGTGGGAACGCCAGGTCGAGAGCGCCGCTCGCTACAAGGACCCGCTGCGATCGTTAGGCCGCAGCGTGGTCTACATGATGGGCCTCAACTTGGTCTGTCTGACGCTGCTCGTGCCCACCTCCTGGGGAACCCTCACCCTGGCATTGCCGATCGGCGTGCGTCTCTATCGCAAACACGCCAACTCGCACGTACAGTTGGCGGTCGAGATGCTGGAGGCGATTCCCGAGTGGCTGCCCGATCCACCTTCATCGTGCTTGCCGATGGGCCTATTCGCGCTTGGCCCACAGCCAGTTGCCGCGCACGACCGTGATCTCGCGATCACGCAAGAATGCGGAATCCATGTTACCGAGTTCCCGCATCTACGACGGCCGGGGCGTCATCGCCGGCATGGTGATCGACTGCCTTCGCCAGCTGAGATGGCGGCCGACCCCAAGCTGCTCTGGCGGGTCTGCCGGGTGCGCGTTCGCGGGCGGGTCATGGAACGGAAGCTGTTCCTCGTCAGATGCTCTGGTGGGAGACCAGCGGTGAGCGTCGTCTGCTGCTGGTCATCGTTCGAGACCCCTCTGGCATCAACCGCGACGAGTACTTGTTCCCACGGATACGGCGGCGGATCCCCAACCCGTGGTCAGCGCCTATGCCGATCGCTGGGTAGTCGAGGTGATGCACCGCGATTGCAAGCAGCTGCTGGCCGCCGAGAGCTCCCAGTGCTGGCGACGCAAGGGCCCGGAGCGAGCCAGTGCCTTGTCCTTGTTGGTGTACTCGCTGGTCTGGTACTGCTACCTCTGCGATGGTCTCAAACAGAGCCCCAGGGGTGGCCGGGACGGCCCTGGTACCGCGCCAAGGCCGCCTCTGCTTTCTCCGACGCTCTGGCCAGCGCTCGTCGGCAACTCTGGCGCGTGGGTATTTAGCGGAGAGCCTCGCGACCGGCTTCGAAAGGTCGCGGGGGTCGATCCAGGCGCGCTCGTGGGCTGCTCCTGGACGGGTCGTTTCCTGGGCACGGCGCTGCGCTCGGCCACCTCTACGTGCAGATCAGGGGTGCTGGTCGCGCTGCGCAGCGGGACGGGCTTCCCTGACCTCCCCTCGGCCCTCGGGCCATCTGTCGACAGATGCACCGCCTGGCGCCTCGATTCCGGGCCATCTCTCGACAGATGGCCACGTGGCTCTGACCAACTCTTGGGTAAGTCGGGGTAATTGACCAATATTTGTGGGATTGTGGTAGACTTCGTCACGGATGAAGATCGACACGTCGGAACTGGCCGGCCTGACCGAGGTGGCGGAGCTGCTGGGTGTGAGCCGGGAGCGCGTGCGGCAGCTCAGGTCGGAGCCGGCCTTTCCCGAGCCGGTCGCGGAACTTCAAGCCACCCCGCTCTGGCGGCGCGGTGACATCACCGCCTGGGATGCCAACCGCCGGCGCCGGCCGGGCCGGCGGCCCGAGAAGCTCGACGACGCGGCGCTGGCCGACATCGTCAGCGCACCGCTCAGGCCGGGCGCGCAGCTGGCCCGAGAGTACGGCGTGAGCCAGAGCTACATCTCCCGCATTCGCAGCGGAGAGCGGCGACAACCAGTCGAGGAACTAAGGAGATTGAGGCATGAAAGCGACGACTAAGCCAACCGCGAAGACCGCGATCAAGGACGTGAACGTGATTGCGATCCTGGACATGAGCGGGTCCATGTCCGGCATGGAAGACGACACCCGCGGCGGCTTCAACGCCTTCGTGAAGGACGCCCAGGCAGACCAGGCCGCCGAGGGCGGGCGGGTCACGCTTTCCCTGACCTGCTTCGACACCGAGTTCATGCAGGTCTACCGACCCACCGACATCCAGCGGGTCAAGCCGATCGGCCCGGCGGAATACACGCCGCGGGGCAGCACCGCGTTGCTCGACGCCATCGGAGAGACGATCGCACCACTCTCGTTCCCGGCGGACGAGAAGGTCCTGGTCTACATCGTCACCGACGGCTACGAGAACTCGAGCCGCGAGTGGAACAACGAGAAGGTGAAGGCTCTGATCGAGGCGAGGGAGAAGCAGGGCTGGGAGTTCCTGTTCGTCGGGGCCGGGCTGGACGCCTGGGCCGCCAGCCAAGCCTTCGCCACGGCCGGCGTGGCCCGGAACACCATCGCGGCCAACGCGACTCCACAGGCGTTCGCGGCGGCCTCGGTTCGGGCCACCGGCAACAGCTATCGAGCGCTGCGCACCGGCGGATCGGTTCGAGAGGCGGTCGACGCGCTCTACGACAGCGACGACTCGACCCTGATCAACCGCAGGGTGGCGCGGGGCGGGGCCCCTGGCTCAACGGATAAGAAGGAAGCCAGTCGGACCCGCGCGACCGGCGCCTCCAGGGGTCGGAAGAGCTTCCGCGAACTCCGTCACTCGTAGCCCGCGCGTCCCTGACTGCCGGCATTCGGGGGTAGCGCGCGCCTGCACCAACCCCTGAGTGCCGGCATTCGGGGAGATCGGGCACTCGGGGACTCCGTCCCACCTCCCGTCAGCGCAGAAACGCAGCCGGCATGCCTCCGTCCACGGGCACCACCGCGCCCGTGGTCTTGCGCAGCTCGCCCGCCACCAGCACGAAGCAGGCGGCGGCCACGTCGTCGGGCAGGATCTCCTGCTTCAGCAGCGTGCGCTGCGCGTAGAACTCGCCCAGCTCCTCCCGCCGCACCCCATACGTCTCGGCTCGGTTGTCCCCCCACTCGCCGGCGAAGATCTTGGAGTCGCGGACCACGGCGTCGGGGTTGACCGCGTTGACCCGGATCCCGTGCGGCGCCAGTTCCACCGCCAGCAGGCGCATCTGGTGCAGCTGCGCCGCCTTGACGCTGCCGTAGGCGACGTTGTTGGCACCCGCGACGACACCGTTCTTGGAGGCGATGTACACGATGTCCCCGCCCCTGCCCTGCACCACCGCCTGGCGCGCGAACGCCCGGCTGGCCAGAAACGACCCCCGCTCAATGACCCTATACAGACGGTCGTAGTCCTCCACGCTGGTCTCCGTGACCGCGTGCGAAACACTGATGCCCGCGCAGTTGACCAACAGGTCGACCCCACCGTAGGCGAGCGCCGCCTGTTCGAAGGCCGACGCGACAGCCGCCTCGTCGGAGATGTCCGCCCGCACCCCAAGCGCCTGCTCGCCGATCTCCTCCCGCACCGCGCAGACGCCGGCCTGATCGATGTCGACCAGGACGACGCAAGCCCCCTCGGCCGCGAACCGCCTGGCGATGGCGCGCCCGATGCCGCCGCCGGCACCGGTGACCAGGGCCACCCGCCGGCTTAGCGCCTTCTCCTTGGGCAATCGCCGCAGCTTCGCCTCCTCCAGCGCCCAGTACTCGATCCCGAAGGCCTCCTCGTCGCTGAGGCCGTGGTAGGTGCTCAGGATCTCGGCCCCGCGCATGACGTTGATCGCGTTGACGTAGAACTCGGACGCGATCCTCGCCTCCCGCTTGCCGGCGGCGAACGCGAACATGCCCACCCCCGGCCAGAGCACGATGACCGGGGTCGGCGCCCGCATCGGCGGTGACCCCGGCCCCGCGTTCGCCTCGTAGTAGCGGCGGTACGCGTCCCGGTAGTCTTCGAAGGCGCGCTCCACGCGAGACCGCTCCGCCTCGGGATCGGCACCGGGCGGGAGATCCAGCAAAAGCGGCCGCTGCTTGGTGCGCAGGAAGTGATCGGGGCAGGAGGTGCCTTCCCGAACCAGCCGGGACGCGGCGCTGGAGCCGGCGAACTCGAGCACGGCCTCGTCGTCGCGAAAGTGCGCCACCACGTTTCCGGCCAGCCCCCGCAGGAGCGGCATCGCGCGCGCCGCCTGGGCACGGCGCTGCTCGCACCCCAGACCCGGGACCCGACGCTTGCCGAACGGCAGCCCGCGATCCCCCTGACGCTCCGAGATCGCACGAGCGGCGCGCTCGATCAGATCCAGCGTCGTCTCGTAGCACTCGCGCGAAGAGTCGCCCCACGCGATCAGCCCGTGACCGCCCAGGACGACGCCACGAAGCGCGGGACGTTCCCGGAGCAGGTCGCGCAGACGCAGCGCGAGGTCGTAGCCAGGGCGCTGCCAGGGAAGCCACCCCACCTCGCCGCCGTACACCTCGTTCACCAGCCGCTCCCCATCGGCGGCGGTTGCGAGCGCGACCACCGCGTCCGGGTGGACATGGTCCACGTGAGGGTGCGGCACCACCGCGTGCAGCGGCGTGTCGATGGAGGGGGCGGCCCCGCGCGGTTCGACCAGGCAGGAGGGCAGGAGCGAGACCTGCTCGTCCTCGTGCTCGCGCCCGCGGTAGGTCCGCTCCAGGGCCAGGACCCGGCCGTTGTCGAGCGCCGCCAGTCCGGCCCGGTTGAGCGTCCCCAGGTCGCCGCCCGATCCCTTGATCCAGAGGACCTCGATCGGCCTCCCGTCGACGGCGTCGGCGCCCTGCGTTTTGACGCTGGTGTTGCCGCCCGCGTAGTTCGTGATGCGCAGGTCGGCACCGAGCAGGTGCGAGCGATGGATCAGCTGGTCGACGGGGTCCGAGGGCGCGACCCGGTCGTGCCACCGATGGTCCACGTGCTCGAACGTCTTCGTGTTCCGCATTCCCGTCACCGCCGCCACGCGGAGAGTCGATTCCCCACTCCGGCCGGCCTGCTGGTGGTTCCGAGCGCCATCACGT
Source organism: Candidatus Dormiibacterota bacterium (assembly GCA_963790575.1). Taxonomy (GTDB): domain Bacteria; phylum Chloroflexota; class Dormibacteria; order Dormibacterales; family Dormibacteraceae; genus CAVTSA01. The sequence goes on from CAWBPD010000033.1 coordinate 7,934, forward strand.
CTCACTCGCATCCAGGATCTTCTCAATCCGCTCGCCGACCGCCGACAGCAGCTCCGGCTGAGCTCGCCGTGCCACCAGCCGGGGCAGCGCCCGCGCCGGCAGGTCGAGGTAACGCCCGGCCCGATGCGCGAGGTCCGCCTCGTCGTGGCACAGTCCTGCCTCGACCACCGCGCCGGCCGCCTCATGCCACAGTCCGTTCGCGTCCATCAGCTGACGCACGGTCGAGCCGCCCGAGAGCGGCTCTCGCTGCGCGACCGGGTCGGGAACGGTCCAGAGATGACGTCCAGGGCCGGCCTCGAACGGATCCCGCCCCGGCAAGTGCACGGTCGCGTCGACGCCGATGGGCACCGACAGCTCTACCTGAAGCTGCCCTCCGTCCCGGCGCCAGGTGATCGACGCCTCGCCGTAGGGCGTCAGGTGGCGCGCCGACGCCTCGGTGAGGCCGCTGCCCGGTACCGGCCGCACCGTCAGATGGCGGTAGCCGGGTGCGGCCGGCGCCAGGCCGGCCAACGTTCGGTGCAGCCAGTCGGCCACCGCCCCGAACGCGTAGTGGTTGAAGGAGGTCATCTGTCCGGGGTTGATGGAGCCATCCGGGAGCATGCTGTCCCACCGCTCCCAGATGGTGGTCGCCCCCATCGTCACCGGGTACAGCCAGGAGGGGCAAGCCCGCTGCAGCAGCAGGCGGTAGGCGACGTCCGCGTGGCCGGTCGCGGTCAGGGCATCCGTGATCAAGGGGGTGCCGACGAAGCCGGTGCCGATCCGGAAGTCCTCGGCGCGCACCAGGTCGGCCAGCCGGTCTCCGGCTCGCCGGCGCTGCGCCTCATCGGGCAGCAGGTTCCAGCAGATCGCCAGAGCGTACGCGGTCTGCGCGTCGCTGAGCACGTTGCCGGAGGGGGTGGCGAACTCGCGGGCGAACGCTTGGCGGGTGTCCCGGGCGAGCGCCGCGTAGCGCTCCGCGTCCGCGGTGTGGCCGAGGACGGTGGCGGCTCGAGAGACGAGCTCGGCGGAGTGCGCCAGGTGCGCGGTGGCAAGCAGGTCGTGGTCGGTGCGGGCGGCGCCGGGCTCCTCGGGAGGCGCCGCCGGGTCCAGCCAGTCTCCGAACTGGAAGCTCCCCCTCCACACGTGGCTCGGCCCCGCCAGCCCGGAGACGCGCTCGACCCAGGCTCGCATGCTCGCGTACTGGCGCTCCAGGACGCCGGTGTCCCCGTAGCGCTCGTAGAGCACCCAGGGCACCACGGTGGCGGCGTCACCCCAGGCGGCCGCGGCCGGCTCGGGCGCGTACAGCACATCGGGGACCACGTAAGGGACGGAGCCGTCCGGGCCCTGTTCGGCCGCGAGGTCGGCGAGCCAGGAGCTGAGGAAGCCGGCCGCGTCGTGGAGGAAGCAGGCGGTGGGGGCGAAGATCTGGATGTCGCCTGTCCAGCCCAACCGCTCGTTGCGCTGTGGGCAGTCGGTGGGGACGGAGAGGAAGTTCCCGCGCATGCTCCAGATGGCATTCTCATGCAGCCGGTTGAGCTCCTGGTCGGAGCACGAGAACCACCCCGTGCGGCGCAGGTCGGATCCGACCACCACCGCCCGCACGTCGTCCGCCTGCACCTCGCCGGCGCCCGTGATCTCCGCGTACCGGAAGCCGTGGAACGTCAGCGACGGCTCCAGCGTCAGCTCCTCCGCGGCCGGCAGCAGGTAGGAATCGGTCGCCTTGGCCGTCCTCAGAGGCCGTATCCCCAGTTCGCCGCCCTCCAGCACCTCGGCATGGCGGATCACGACCTCGGCACCCTCGGTGACGTTCCGCAGCCGCAGCCGCACCCAGCCCACCAGGTCTTGACCGAAGTCGACTAGCAGGCGACCGGACGGGGAGGTCGTGATCGAGACCGGCTCGAGGACGTCGGTGACACGGACGGCCGGCCCCTCGGGCGCGCTCAGCCGGCCCAGGTCCGCGTCCACGATTTCGACCCCGTCGTCGGCGTCGCCGGCGCCCACGCGCAGATCGCTCCGCTGCCCGTCGTAGAGATCGTCGGCCAGCACGCCGCTTTCGGCGGCCCGCCACTGCTCGTCACTGCCGATCACGTCTGTGGAGCCGTCGGCATAGAGGACTTCCAGCTGGGCCAGCAGCGCCAGCCGGTCCCCGTAGTGGCAGCTCCGGTTCACCAGCCGGCCCCGGAACCACCCGTTGCCGAGCAGCACGTGCAGCGTGTTCTCCCCCTCGCGGATCAGGGACGAGACGTCGTAGGTCTGGTAGTGCAGGCGGTGCGGGTAGCTGGTCCAGCCGGGAGGCAGGACCTGGTCGCCGACCCGGCCGGCGTTCAGGTGCGCCACGTAGACGCCGTGCGCGGTCAGGTAGAGCCGGGCCTGCGCGATCCCGTCCCGGAGGTGGAACGTGCGCTCGAGCACGGGCGCGGGCGCGTCGAGCCCACCGAGGGTGCGCGGGCTGATGAATTGAGCTGACCAGTCGCCGGGGTCGAGCAGGCCCACCTCCACGGTGGCCGGGGCGCTCCACTCGGTCCACTCGCCGTTGCCCTGAACTCGGACCCGGACCGACGCGCGCTCGCGAGAGCGCAGCGGGCGAAAGGGCCAGGGGACCAGCACCTGGTCCGAAGACTCGGCGTAAGCGCGCTCGGGCGGGCCCCCTGCCCGGTTCAGCTCCAGCTCGTACGCGGACGCCCGAAAGGAAGCCCCCTCGCCGGCGAGCTGCCATGAGAGTCGAGGCGTCCCGGTGCCGATGCCGAAGGCGTCGTCACGGTGCTCGAAGCGGACCGGCCCCGCAACCTGCACACTGGCCATGAATTCAATCCTCCCGGGTGCGGCACGCCGCCGCCCACTTCGCCATGCGATCCGTCACGCCGCCTGCGGGGTGTACAGGTGGCACTTGACCAACCGGCCTTTCACCATCACATCCTGCGGAGTGACGCGGCTGCAGATCTCCATCCGCAGCGGGCAGCGGTCCGCGTACTTGCAGCCGACCGTCGGCACCTCCGCGGACGCCGCCGCCGGCGGGACCTTCTCCGCCTTCTGGCCCGGATCCGCCTCCAGGATCGAATCCTTCAAGGCCCGCGTGTAGGGGTGGAGCGGCTCCCCCAGGACCTGCTCGACCTGGCCCAGCTCCACGATCCAGCCCCGGAGCATGATCGCGACCCGGTCCGCCACGTAGTACACGGTCGCCAGGTCGTGCGTGATGTACAGCACCGACTGGCGGTCCTTCAGCCGCTTGAACAGGTTCAGGATCGACATTCGCAGCGAGGCGTCCAGCATCGAGACCGGCTCGTCGGCCACCAGCAGGGAGGGACCGCTGATCAGGGCGCGGGCGATCGCGATCCTCTGCAGCTGGCCGCCCGACATCTCGTGCGGGTGGCGGCCGGCCAGGTCGGCGGGGCTGAGACCGACCACGTCCAAGGCGTCCCGGACCCGTGCGTCCGCCAGGCCCTCCCGGAAGCGGGACGCGGTCTCGTACAGGTACGAGTCGACCCGTCGCAGCGGGCTGAACGTCGCGTAGGGATCCTGGAATACGGGCTGCACCAGGCGGCGGAACCAGCGGCGCATCTCTCCCCCGCCCAGGCGCGTCAGGTCCCGACCCTGGAAGGAGATGCGACCGCTGGTGGGTTCGGTGAGACCGAGCACGATCCGGGCCAGGGTGGTCTTGCCGCTGCCGCTCTCGCCGGCCAGCGCGAAGATCTCCGGCCGGTCCGCGGAGATCGCGAACGTCGCGCCGTCGACCGCCATCAGCTGCGTCCAGGAGACGCCCTGCCGCAGGCTGAAGCTCTTGCGAAGGTCCTCCAGGCGGAGGAGGTCGGCTCCGGCCTCAGCCATTGCCGTCCGCTCCCGACTCCAGGAAGCAGGCCACGCGGTGACCGGGCGCCACCGTGTCCAGGGACGGGACCCGCTCCCGACAGATCGCCATCGCGTGCGGGCACCGGGGGTGGAACCGGCATCCCCGCGGCGGGTCGTCGAGGCGCGGCGGCGAGCCGGGGATGCTGACCCGGTCGCTGCGATCGCCCATCTTCGGGAGCGACTGGATGAGAAAGCGCGTGTAGGGATGGCGCGGCTCCCGGAACAGGGTGGCGGTGTCGGCCTCTTCCACCAGCTTGCCCGCGTAGAGGACCGCCACCCGGTCGGCCAGGTTCGCGTGCACGCCCATGTCGTGCGTCACCACGGCGAGCGCGCTCTGGGTCCGCCGCTGCGTCTGCCCCAGCAGATCCAGCACCACCCGCTGCGTCACCACGTCGAGGGCCGTGGTCGGCTCGTCGGCCAGGACCAAGCGAGGCGAGAGGATGGTCGCGAGCGCGATTGTGACGCGCTGGCGCATGCCGCCGGACAGCTGATGCGGAAAGGCGTCGAGGACCGACGGCCTGAGCCCGAGCGCAGACACGTAGTCGTGGGCCAGCCCATCCGCTTCCTTCGCGCTCACCGGGCGGTGGGCGCGGACGAAGTCACGGAAGGTGTGCCGCACCCGGCGCACCGGATTGAGCACGTGCATCGACCCCTGTGGGATGTAGGAGACGAACTTCCAGCGGAGGTCCCGGAGCTGGGCCGGCCAAAGGCTGAGCACGTCCAGCTCTCGCCCGTCCACTCGATAGGTCAGGCTCCCGCCCTGCACCGTCAGAGGCGGAGTGATCGACCCGAGCAGCGCGCGCAGCAGCGTGGACTTGCCGCAGCCGGACTCGCCGGCGATGCCCAGGATCTCGTTGGGGGCGATCGCGATCGACACGCCGTCCACCGCCTGGACCACCCGGCGAACGCCGTTGACCTGGCTCACGTAGTGCAGGCGCAGATCCTCGGTTCGGAGGACAGGTTCGGTCTGGGCCCGTCCGACCACGCTCAGCGCCACCTCGCTCACCGTGCGCTCCCCTGCGCCCGGACCGAGTTCACGCGCGTGCGCGGGTCCAGGTACTGGCTGAGGCTGGTGGAGAGCTGGTAGAAGGCGACCACCAGCACGATCGCGGCGATGATGGGCGGGGCCAGCCACCAAAGCCGGCCGGCGAGCAGCGCGTCGTAGTAGTTGGCCCAGTAGATGGTGGTGCCGATGGTGGGGACCGCCAGCTGCGTAAGACCGAGGACCGACAGCGTGATCTCCATGCCGATCGCGTACAGGAACCCGCTGATGGCGTCGGCGAGCACGAACGGGAGCAGGAACGGCACGTGCTCCCCGAGGATCACGGAGAGCGTGCTCCGACCGCTGAACACGGCGGTCTGGGTGAACGTCTCCTCGCGCAGGCTCATGATCTGCGACCGGTAGCGCTTGGAGGGAAACGCCCAGTCCAGGAGACCCAGCATCACGCCCAGCGCGACCAGGGGAAGAGCACCCTTCAGGATGGCCGCGATCAGGATCAGGAGAGGGAGTCTCGGGATCACGATCCAGGAGTCGGCGAGGCCCGACAACAGGCGGTCGGGCATCCCCCCCAGGTACCCCGCCACGGTACCCAGGAGCAGGCCGATGCTCCGCCCGATGACGACCGCCACCACGCCGACGATCAGCGAGTTGCGAACGGCGAAGGTGGTGAGCCAGAACACGTCCTGCCCCAGCGACGTGGTGCCGAAGGGATGCGTAAAGGTGGGTGGCAGGTCGGACGGAACCAGCTGCCGGCCCTGAGCGGCATAGGGCGAGAAGAAGGACAGGACCGCCAGGACCAGGACCACGCCGAGCATGATGGCCCCGGTCCGAAAGCCAGAGCTGAAGCGGAAGAGCTCGCTCAGCGCGCTGCCGAATCCCGCCAGCGCCCGGGGACGGCGCGCTTCCACCTCTTGTATCGCAGCCATCTCGCCCCTCCTACCGGTACCGCACTCGCGGGTCCACGAGCGGATAGATGAGGTCGATGAGCAGGGCGGCCGTCGCCACACCCACGATCGAGAAGAGCGTGATGCCGATGATCAGGTTGTAGTCGGTCTGCAGGATCGCGTTGTAAAGCCGGTAGCCGATGCCGGGGTACGAGAAGACGACCTCGGTGATGATCGCGCCCTCGAACAAGGTCCCCAGCGAGAGCGCCAGGTCGGTGACCTGCGGCAGCAGGCTGTTCCGGACCACGTACTGCCGGATCACCTTTCCCTTCGGGATCCCCGCGGTCTCGGCGAACATCACGTAGTCGCTCGACATGGTGCCACGGGCGAGTGCTCTCGCCATGATGAAGCGAAACGCGGTCCCACCGAGCACCAGCGAGAAGGCGGGCAGGATGCTGTGGGAGATGATGCTCAGCACGTACTGGGGGCTGAAGGAAGTACCGCCGGCGGCGCCTCCCACGAGCGGAAAGATGGGGATGAAGTACGCGAACAGGAAGAGCAGGATCAGCGCCAGGATGTAGTACGGGATCGGGTAGACCGCGACCAGGCCGTTGGCCAGGAAACGGGACCAGAGGCGGTTCGGGTAGTAGGCGGAGAGCGAGCCGAGCAGGAGACCCAGCAGCCAGGAGATGACGAGGCTGGTCCCCAAGAGCCCGATGGTCCAGGGCAGCGCCTGGCCGATGATCGTCGTCACCGGGGTCGGGAAGGCGCCCAAGGAGGGCCCCAGGCTGCCCTGGAAAAGGCTCTGCCAGAAGCGCAGGTACTGATCCCAGGGGCTCCCCTGCAGCCCGTACATGGCCTCCAGCGTCTTGCGGAAGGCGGCTACCGCCTGGGGATCGCTGTACGAGCTGCGGGCGGAGACCATGGCCAGGGTCTGGTCGACGGGGTTGGTGGGCAGCAGCCGCGGGATTGCGAACGTCACCGTGACGCCGACCACGATCACCGCCGCCCACTGGAGGATCCGGGGCAGCACATAGGTGGTGACGACCCGGAACGCGCCGCTGCGTGCGATGCTGCGCCCGGTCTTGCGGACGGGGATGGCGAGGGTCGCCATCAGGCCTTCGCCTTGGAGCCGGTCCCCTTGATTGCCTGGACCGCGAACCGGCCCGCCATGAACCAGTACTCGGGGTCGCGAGACGTGTTCTGGCTGTCGGGCATGCCGGTCCAGAACGTGGTGTCGTAGGTGACGAACTTCTTGAAGCTGACGGTCGAGATGTTCAGCATGTTCTCGACCCAGACCTTGACCACGTTCTGCGCGAGTCCCGCCAGCTTCGGGTCAGTGGGCGAGAGCGGCGTCATCTGGGCCACCGCCTGGTCCAGCTCGGGCGACTTGAAGCGCATGAAGTTGCTGCTCCCGGTGCTGGCCGTGCTCTTGCCGACGGGCGTGTAGAACTGCGAGGTCCAGGGGAAGCTGGCGGGCCAGATGTCGGTGCTGGGGTTGGTGGCCAGCGACGTCCACGAGGAGGTGACCTGAAAATCGCCGATCTGCTGGCGGGTGGTGAAGTCCTGCCGGGACATCGCGTTCACGTTGACGTCGATCCCAAAGGCCTTCCACTGGTCCTGGGCGCCGGTCGCGAGCAGGAACGCGTCCTCTTCGTCCGGAGTGGCGATGATGTTGATCGACCAGGGCTGCCCGCTCGGCAGCATCCATTTCCCGCCCGAGCGCTTGAACCCGTTCTTCTCCAGCAGGGTGGCGGCGGTGTCCTGCGAGAACTTCCACCAGCCGGGACCGAACAGGCTGCGCACGGTGGCGGGGTCGCTGCTCACCTTGTGCCCCTGCTGCCGGGCCCAGGCGGCCACCTTGATCGGCACCTGGTCGTCCCAGGGCTGGAACGTCTGGCCGCCGCCCAGGTCCAGCGTCAGCGACTTGAGCCAGGGTTCGAGCGGGGTGTGGAACAGCTGCTCCAGGGCCGGAGTGGCCGGAATCGGCAGCGGGTCCACGCGTGGGATGCCGCCCTCGTACTTGGTCTGCAAGCCCACCATGTCGAGCGCCAGCGCCATCGCCCAGCGCACGTCCTTGTTGTCGTAGGGAGGAACGGCGAAGTTGGGGCCGAAGTAGCGGACGTTGAGCTCGTTGGGATAGGCCCAGGGGAACCCCGTGTACCAGGAGCGCGCGGAGGGCGAGGTCTGGAGCAGCTCGTGGAAGGCGTTGGGGTTCATGTCCTCGATCACGTCGAGGGAGTGTCGGGAGGCCGCGATCACCTTCTTGGCGTCGTCTCCGTAGAAGATCGACATCACGTACTTCGCGCCCTGGCTGCCGGTCAGCATCCCGGCCGTCGTCTTCTGCCAGTCGTCGCGCCGCTCGAAGAGCTCCCAGTAGCCGGCGGGGTCAGACTGCGAGAACTTGTACGCCCCCAGCGACACCGGCGGGAAGTTGGTGAAGGTGGTGACGTTGCCGGCCTTCTCCCACACGTGCTTGGCGGCCATGTAGACCGCGTTGTAGCCGGCCGTGAACTGGTAGTGGAAGCGTGGGTTGGCCTGCTTCAGGTGGAAGGTGGCCGAGTGGCTGCCGGTCTTCTCCACGCTCTTCACGTAGAGGCTCAGATTGGCCGAGAAGACGAACCCGGGGTTCGCCAGCAGCATCTGCACGGTGTAGACGAGATCGTCGGCGGTGAACTCGGTGCCGTCGCTCCACATGACGCCGGAGCGCAGGTTGACGGACATCTGGGTGAAGTCGCTGTTGTAGGTCGGCTTCTCCGAGGCGAGGGAGTTGATCCACTTGCCGCTCTGCGGGTCGATGTACCAGAGCGTGTCCATCACCAGGCCCTGCCGGGTCGGGTTGGGCGGCGCCGAGTTGTAGAGGTTGAAGTTGTTGACCGGGCTGTACTGGAAGATCTGGTCCAGCACGAACACCTGCTCCCGGGGCACCGACACCGGCAGCGGCGCGCTCGACACGGTGTGGCCCCCCGCCCTGGACGGACTCGAGCAGGCGGTGACCACCAGGGCCGGGGCGACCAAGCCCCCCGCCGCCAGCACCGACCCGCCGCGCAGGAATTCCCGTCTCGAGATACCCGCGCCCTGGTCCGCGTTCATACCCACGCCCACGTCACTTAACCTCCCGACCCAAGTGTTCGGGGCGGCTGCTGATGGACTCAGCATGAGACCGCACCCTCAACGACCGAAAACGGCTGCTCTTCCTCCTCTATCCGGACCTCCGGGGCGGTCTGCCTGTGAGCCGGCACCGGCGAACCCTCCGGCAGCACCTCCGACACTTTCTAATGGTTTCGTTTCGGATCAGACCGCTCTTTCGGGATGCGCGGCATGGTAACAACCCGGAACCGTGGTGTCAACGTCTGAGCGGGCCGGGGCACGGCGCCCGGAGCGGGCTGGCGGCGCCGGGGCCGCTGACGGCTCTTACCGGGCGGCGGCGCGAGCTCCGGCCGGGCGGTGGTCCTGGGTGCGAAGCAACGGCGCCCGACGGACCTCGACGCCACGCGCCTCGATCTGCTCCACCATCTCCGGCGGGGCTGCGTGGTCAGAGATCAGCAGGTCGACCCCGTCGATGGGAGCGAAGGTGGCCAGCGCCACCCGGCCGAACTTGGTGTGGTCCACGACCGCGATCACCTCGTGCGCGGTGCGTACCATCGCCTGCTTGATCTCGGCCTCCTCGTGCGTGGCGTCGGTGAGCCCCTTTTCGAGGGTGACGCCGACCGCACCCACGAAGGCCTTCCGAATGTTGACGCTCCCCAGGAACGGCCCGCCCCAGCTTCCGACCAGGCTGAACGCCTCCCACCGCAGGCGTCCACCGGGCATGAGGACGGTGATGCCGGGCTGGCCGGCCAGCTCGAGCGCGATCCGGACCCCGTTCGTGATCACCGTCAGCTCACGACGGCCGCCCAGGTGCCGCGCGACCTCCAGGGCGGTGGTGCTCGCGTCGAGCGCGATGCTGTCTCCGTCCACGATCAGTTGCGCAGCCATCAAGCCGATCGCGCGCTTCTCCAGCCGATTCTTGCGCTCGCGCAACTGAAACGCCGGTTCCGCGGTCGCCCTCTGCGCCTGCGAGTGCCGAAGTTCGGCCCCGTCCAGGATGGCGCCGCCGTGCACGCGCAGCAGCCCTTGCTCGGCCTGGATACGGGAGAGGTCTTTTCGGATCGTCACCTGCGAGACCGAGAACCGGTCCGCCAGCTCGGACACGGAGACACGGCCGGTCGAACCGATCAGATTGGCGATCTCGCGCCGCCTCTCGTCACCGAACAGGCGGCCGTTTCGAAATGTTGCGATTTTGTGAGTATAGCCTGGTTCCTCCGAGCAAACCCAGGACGCGCTCGGGATGCAGTGGAACCTCGGTGACGGTCGCGTCTGGGTTGACCAGGCGTACCGCCTGCTCCACCGCGGAAGAGACGGCCGCCATCACGGGAAGGGTCCCGCTCTCACCGACCCCCTTGATGCCTTCCGGGTTCGACCTGGTGTCCTGTGTGTGTACCTCGTGGATCTCCGGCACCGGCACCTCGCAGGCCGATGCGATCGTGTAGTCGAGGAAGCTGGCGGTGAGGCAGGTGCCGTCGTCGGTGTAGTGAGCGGCCTCCAGGAGCGCGTACCCAAGGCCATGCGCGAAGCCACCGTGCAACTGGCCGCGCAGGAGCATCGGGTTGATGACGCGGCCGGAGTCGTTGGCGATCACGTACCGCTCGACGAGGACCGCCCCGGTGTCCGGGTCGACGGAGACGACCGCACCGTGACAGCTGCACGGATAGGTCGCGTCCCCATCCAGGCTGAACTCGCCGGCGACCTCTACGCCCTCCACCGGTACGATCTCCAGAACCGGGCAGGAGCGGGAAGGGACTCCCCGCACCACCAGCCGCTCCCCCGAGAGCTCCAGGTCCAACGCCTCCACCTCCAGGCGCTCCGCCCCCAGTTCGAGAAGCCGCGTTCGAAGGTGGCGGGCGACGACGGCGGAGACGTTGCCCACCTGCACCGCCGAGCGGCTGCCCGCCGTCAGCCCCCCACCTCCGAGGAGCGAGGTGTCACCCGCGACGACGGTGATCTGGTCCAGCGGCCAGCCCAGTCGCTCGGCGAACATCTGGGCCGCCATCGTCAGGTGGCCCTGGCCCTGGGGCGTGGAGCCCACGTAGAGAACGACATGCCCGTTCCGATCCAGGCGCGCGCGAGCCGGCTCGTTGGCACCGGCACCACTCGATTCGACGCAGCAGACCAAGGAGCGCCCGACCAGGCTGCCGTCGGCCCGCCGCCCGACCTTGGTGCCCGCCAGAGCTTCCTCGACGAGGGCGAGCAGCCGTGGGTAGTCCCCCCCGTCATAGATCACGCCGGAGAGGCCCGTCGAGTACGGCATCTGATCCGGCTGCACAAGGTTGCGACGCCGGACCTCCTCCCGACTGACACCAACGGCGTCGGCGAGCCGATCCATCATTCGCTCCATCGCGAAGTTCCCGACCTCACGGCCGCCGCCCCGGATGAAGCCACCGGGAACGGTCGTCGTATGAGCCACCCGAGCCTCAACGTCCAGGGCCGGCAGGCGGTACGCGGAGATCATGTGCGTGGAGAAGTTGCGAGGCTGCCCGGTGCCGCTAGTCGTGTAGGCGCCGGCGTCGTGCGTGATGCGGCCGCGGAGACCGCGCAGGCGCCCGTCCGCCTCGGCGGCCAGGTCGAGGTCGACGATGCACCCGTGTCCATGCGCGGTCGTCACCGTGTCGTCCGTTCGCGCGCCCACCCAGCGCACCGGACGGCCGAGACGTCTCGCCGCGGCCGCGACCAGGACTTCCTCGGGGTAGGTGCCACCTTTGGGACCGAAGCCGCCACCGACGTCGTGCGCGACCACGCGCACCCGCTCGGCGCTGAGGCCGAGCAGGCGCGAGACCTGGCGGCGAACACCGAAGACCCACTGCGTGGAGGTCCAGACGGTGACGCCATCCCCCTCCGGCGCGGCGGTGACGTTGCGGGGTTCGATGTAGCCACCGGCGATCCGGGGCAGGCGGACCGAGCCGCTCACCTGTATCGGGGCCGCTTCGAAGGCACGGTCGATGTCTCCGTAGCCGATGTGCGTGGTGCCGAGCAGGTTCGTCGGCTCTCCTTCGTGGATTCCGGGTGTCCCGGGAGCGAGGGCGGCCTCGAGGGTCCCGGCGTCGGCCAGCGGCTCGAGGTCGGCGTAGATCTGTTCCACCGCGTCGGCGGCCTGATGGGGCGTCTCCGCGACGACAACGGCGATCGCCTCCCCCTGGAAGCGGGCTCTGCCGCCGGCGAGGACCGGGCGGGAGTGGGACGGAAAGCCGAAAGCGCCGCGGTCCGCCATCCCTGACGCGAACTCCGGGAAGTCGCCGGCGGCCCACACCGCAAGGACGCCGGGTGCACCACGCGCCGCCTCAAGCTCGAGAGCTGCGATGCGGGCGTGACCCAAAGGCGAACGGAAGACCGCCAGGTGGGTCATGCCTGGGAGGACGATGTCGGACGCGTATCGCCCCCGCCCGGTGACCAGCGGCAGGTCCTCGACACGCCGGAGGGCGCGGCCAACCAGAGGCGCGCCGCTCGCTCCGGCATCGGCACCCGAGTCACTCGCTCGCGGTGGCATTCGCGATCAGCTCCTGGCTCGGTGGCGTTGGATCTCACGCTCGTGGGCCTGCCTCAGCAGCGTCCGTACGCGCTCCTCGGTGGCCTTCCCAGGGTTGATGACCGACGCCCAGCCCTGGGTGGCGTAGACGGGATGCGGGAGCAGGCGGTCCAGAGTGGCGTAGTCGAAGCGCTCCTGATGCTGGGGCTGCGCCGAGGGGGGAAAGCCGAACAACTCCTGGAAGACGTCTCGGCCGACGCTGATGTTGACCCGGAAGACGCCCTCGCGATCCAGTTCGGAGGCCGTGTCCCACCCGGGATAGTCCTTGACGACCAGGGTGGCGAAGGGCCATCTCTGATCGGCCTTCGGCTCCTCCGGCAGCCGCACAGAGAAGAAGGAGTCTCCCCAGGCCACCTCAGGAGAGCCATCGCCCTCTCTCGCCGTCTGGGCCTCGACGTGGGGCAGGGAAGTCACGAACCGAATAATCTCTTCCTCGGTCATCAAAGGCCTCCTCGATGTTCTGGCGCAGGGCAACAACATGGCACCAACGGTGTGGGCTCGCCGTCCGGGAGAAGGTGCCGGAATGGTCGCGACTTCGGCCCGCGGACGGGAATGCAGCCGCGTGACGCTCGGTTTCTTGATCAGTTCTGTTGCCGGCCGACGCGACGACAAATCCTCGGCGCTGGCCGGGGCCACGGCAGAACGGAGGACTCGAGCGATGCTCCAGCTCATCGCTACGTTCGCCGCGGTGTCCGCGCTGCTGACGCTGACCCCGGGACCCGACAACCTTCTGGTTCTGCGCAACGGTCTGCACGGCAGGAGACCCGCGATGGCGACCGGCCTCGGGGTCGCGGTCGCTTCCCTCGCTTGGGGCGTTGCGGCCGCATTCGGTCTCGCCGCCTTGCTCCAGCGGTCCCAACCAGTGTTTGAGGCGGTCCGGGTCGCCGGCGCGCTCTACCTCTGTTACCTCGGCGTGCGCTCGCTGATCACCGCGGCGCGGAAGAAGGGGAAGCCGGAGAGGGCAGACGCGCACACGGGGCCGGCCGCGCGCGGATCCTGGGAGGCCCTCCGCTCCGGCCTGGTGACCGATCTGATGAACCCGAAGACGGGACTTCTCTACGTCGCGCTCGTCCCACAGCTGATCCCACACACGGTCTCGGTGTTCGGGGGGACGCTGCTCTTCAGCTGGGTGGACGCGATCGTCGCGGGAGGCTTCCTGGTCGTCATCGGTTGGTTCGCCGCGGCGGCCGTCCAGTGGCTTCGCCGCCCGCGCATCAAGCGCCTCACGGAGGGGGCCGCCGGCGTCTCGCTCATCGGCATTGGTGTCCGCACCGCGCTCGAACACACCTGAGCTGGCAGACGCGGTACTACCTGGCACGGGCGTAGAGGTCGCGCAACAGGGCGACTTCGGCGCCGTGATGCGTCTGCTCGTCGAGCAAGATTCTCATGACTTCGCCGGCAGTCTTGGTGCCACCGAGGTGGCTGGGGCGATCCTCGCGCAGGTCGTCATCCACGGCCGTGTTGAGCCACCTGGTGACAGAGTCTCTGCCGGCTCGCCAGTCAGCGAGGACCTCGCCCGCGGTGCCGTGTACCGGGAGGTCCGCGAAGTTCCGGGTCCGGGATCCGAACGCATGTTCCATGTAGATCTCGTTGTCCGCGGCGAGATGAACCAGACGCCAACCTATGGTTGTCAGCGGGTGCGGGCGCGGCGGATCGAAATCGTACGGGTAGCTCCAACCGCCCGGGTGCGAAGGATCGCGGACCAGGTTCCAGCAGGGTGCGGCCGGCTCCCAGAGCAGCTCGTGATCGGTCAGTCCACGACACCGGTCATCGAGCCGCTGCCCGGAAAGCTGCCAGGACCGAGCCAGCAACCCGACTGCGGTCCGTGAACGATCTGCGGCGGACGGCATGGTTCTCGTATATCCCATCGAGCCTACGGCCTGCGGTGGTGGCCGGCCAGTGGCCTCGGCGCGCGTCCGGCCGTTAGGATCGGCAGCCGTGAAGGTGGCCGATGCCGTGACGCTGGCACGGGCAGGGTTCTCTCTCCCGCTCTGGTGGACGGTATGGACGGGTCGCGGCCAGAGTTCGGCGCTGGCAGCGACACTGACCGGAAGCACCATCCTGGACTGGCTTGACGGCCACTTGGGGCGTCGGTTCGGGGAAAGCAGACTCCGGGGCCGCATCGACATCGAGATCGACAGTTGGCTCACGTTGTCCACCGCGCTCGCGGCCGGCCGCTTGGGGCGCCTGCCCTGGGTGTGCGTGGTCCCGGCGCTGGCTCGATACGTGCTCGCGCCCGGCACCGCGGCCGACCATCGGACCTGGGAGAAGGTCGCCGGGAGGGCCCAGATGGGCGCCCTCATGTCCGCTTTGTCCCCCTTGGCTCCGCCGCGGCCGGTCGCGGTCGGGCTGGCCGGCGTCCAACTGACCGCCCTCCTGCGCGTGTACTGGCGGCGCCGGGAGGCGTCGCGAACAAGCATCGCAGCGGCGCCCAACCCATGAACTGCGGACTGCCGCCACACGGGCGCCGGCGTCAGAACTCCCGCCTTACCAGACCGTGGTGGCTACTTTGCGAGCCCGGCGACCAGGTTGATGGTGGTGGCGAGGATTACGGCACCCAGGAAGAAGGAGAGCAGGGCGTGCTGCAGCACGGTCGCACGGATCTCCTTGGTCTTCAGATCGGTGTCTGAAACCTGGAAGGTCATGCCGACGGTGAATGCGAGGTAGGCGAAGTCGACGTATCGCGGCGGGTCGCCCTCGTTGAAGTCGACAGCCCCTTCGTGCCGCGCGTAGTAAAGCCGGGCGTACCTCCCGGTGAATACCGTGTGCAGCGTGGCCCAGGAAAGGCCCACGCTGGCGACGCAGAGCGCGGCCGAAATGTCAGTGGCCGCCCCGCCAGATGAGCCTCCCAGGAGGAGAAGGCCGACGGCGCCGAGGCTGGCGACCGCGGCCACCGTGACCGTGACGTCGATGGCATGCCTCCCGGCGTCTTCACGCGCCGCGTGTGCGGCTGTGGATTCGGCATCCATCGGCTTGATCGTCGCCCACGTCCAGGCGACGAAGCTACCCGCTGCCGCCATCCAGCCGATGAGCAGGCCGTACCTCCAGGAGAGCAGGAAGGTGAGCACCAGGCCGACCACGATCCCGGCAATGGCGGAAACGATCAAGCGAGTGAGCGCGGAAGGACCGAGGCGTAGACGCTCGCGCGCTGTGGCCTGAGACGAGGCGTCCCGATCGTAGGAGGGCTCACGCGCAGTCGGCGCCATTGTGGGGCTCATTGTAAGCACCCTTAGTGCCAATGGCAGCAGCAAAACATGGTATGAGCACTATCAGTCCGCGGTGACGGTAGGTGGCTGTGTGCGCCTCATGCGGCGGCGCTCGACGCACCCCGATGCTGGTCCGTGGGGTCCGCCCGCGGATCGTGGTTACGGGCCCGTGGTCAACTCGCGGCATCAGTTCGACGAGTGCCTCCTCCAAGCGGGCGGACCGGCCGCGCGGGTCACGCCTCTGCGTTCCCGGGGGAGCCGATGATTTGGATCCGGACCCGCGCGGAGCGTTGCGAGGGGAGGCGACCCGGACTGCCAGCTGGCCGCCTATCGGTACTCCTGCCGGCTCAGAAACCTGGAATCGTCGATGTGACCGCTCACCCGCTCGCCCCGGGCGACGCACCCCTGGAGCTTTCGTGCGAAGCTCGGTGCCACGACAAACGACACCCGAGCAACTCGATCTCCGTCGGCGACCTCGTCCCCTCGAGCGAGAAATCCCCCACGGAAATCCTCCAGCGAGGTGATCTCAACCGTCTTCGTGGCCATCGATATATCGTCTCACGTCCGCCTTCTGCGGATAGCTCGCTCGCGGCAAGGGAGAGCGGAGCTTGCTCGTCTCGGGCGCGGTGTTCTCGTCGGGCGGTCCGGTGGACCCCCAAGGGAGCTGCTAGGCGGAGGCGTTTCCGCCTCCGCCCGCGCTAGAGAACCAGGCGGTGGCTGTGCCGCCCGAGCGCCGCTGAGGGCTCAGGCGACGCGAACCTGGGCCGCGCGTGGTCCCTTGGGGCTGGGCTCGACTTGGAAGGTCACGTGCTCGCCGCCCTGCAGGGTGTCGAAGTCGACCTCGGTGCCGGTGCGGTGGAAGAAGTACTCCTTACCGTCATCGGCGGCGATGAAGCCGAAGCCCCGATCGATCACGAGCTTCTTGATGGTGCCATTCTGCATGGCGGTTCTCCTTTTTCTCGAACGAACTGGCGCGTGAAGGAAGCCGTTCGAGAAGAGGAGCGACCAAGGCGCGCACCGAAGAGTTCGGCGCTCCAACAACTATACCAACCCGGCCCCCGATTCCAGGCGGGCGCGGAAGCCAGGGCTTCAGCGCGAAGTTGTTTCGGCACCTGCTGGGCCGGCACAAGCGATCCGTGGGAACATGGTTCGATGCCTGAAGGGAGACAAAACAGCACTGCGACGATCCTGGAACGAGAGGTGGGAGAGCTACAAAGGATTGCCGCGGCTTTGGAGCGGATCGCTAACCAGATGGAATCCGCGGATCGTCAGGGAAAAGGCATCTTCAACGCCAAGCCCTGATGACTAACCCGATTCAGACCTGGAGGATTTCCATCGAGACGGGCGATCTGGAGTACGGCCAGATCTCGCGCATGGACATGGCCTTTCGCCGGCTTGGTGGCAACACCCGAGTGCGGACCGAAGGTCCTTTGTATTTCATCGAGTGCGAGGCCAGCGACAGGCAGACGGCGCTCGAACATGTCACCTGGATCCTGCGCAAAGTGCAGAAGGAGTGCCAATGGCTCTCCGATGACCGCATCGGAGACGTCGTCGCGCGGGAGGAGTAGAAATGGGGATTCCCCGATGTAACGCGATCGCCAGGTCGATACGCTTCGGGACCGCCTGCCCCTTCGACGTGGGGCTCATGGGACGTTGCGCCGAGCTCGGGGTCGATCGTTTCGTGATGGACCCCCGGAGATCGGCGACCTGGCCGGGTTGCAGAGGTTCCTGGAGGACTACGCCGAGCTCGGAAGGCGCATCGGCCGCGGTTCCCAGTAGAGGGGGGCGCGCGGTCGGGCAGGTCCTTGCAAGCTTCAGGCAGAGACTCGAACCGTGAATGCCGTGTGCGTCCCCGGTCGCTGAGGCCAGACTCCGTCAGCAGTCCAGCAGGGTACGATGCGGCGTCAGTGCATACGTCGCGGGTGCAGGCCGTGCAGGACGGTCTCCGTGTCGAGCCTTCGCGACTGTCCGGGGCACTACTTGACAGTTCTCCCGAAAGTCCAGCTATCTCGGGTGACGTACAGCGCCACCGCAAGCATCGCGAACGCGTTGAGCACGTGTAACGCAGAGATCGGGGCTGGCCACGGAAGAAAGCCCAAGACCGCTTGGAGGACGAGAAGGCCGAGCATCAGGCCTACGAGCTTCTTGGAGCGTCCGGGCAGTCGAGCCAGAAACGCGGTCCCCAACATCAGGAGCATGACCACGGTGATCGCCAAAGCATTGAAGAAGTGGATCCCCCAGTAGGAGGCGGCGTTCCACTCGCCGGCGCTATAGCTTTGGCCGTTGTCCAACTGGTGCGCCATCGTGAAGAGGCCCGCACCGGCGACGAAGATCTGGATCACGATGAGGACCGACAACAGTACGGACAGTGCTGTAAAGATGCGGCCTCGCACACGCGGGATCGAAGCTTGACCACTAGGTACGCTCTCGGTGACAGACATGTTTCCTTCTCCTTGTCAAGGCAGCGCAACCGCCGCGATGTTGATCACGGCGGTCGTCTCGCCCTCCGGCGAGCTCGTGGGCGAGAGCCGCGCTTCAACTCGCGTGGGAACCTACGCCCGCTCCCGACCCCCTCTCAATAGGACATTTGCCTCAGGTTTCGAAGGCGCCCAGAACTGGACGTAGGTCCCGACCTGGCGGGACAATGCCTGACGCCTCGGGCGCGCCGACACGGGCTCGGCGCCACTCGGGGTTGCAGGAGGTAGCGGGGCCCCCGATCAGCGCGAAGGAACTGCGCCAATCGCGCTTCACGGTCGGGAAGGCCTGACACTCCAGGGCCCCACCGCCGCATGGATGCCGGGGACCGGGTCGCTCTCCACCCGCTCCGATGGCGCCATCCCCCTGCGAGAGCTAGAGCTGGCCGAGTCTCGCCGACTTCAGCGCCGATACATCGAGGGCGGCGCTTGGGCCTGCCGGGTTACGGGGGGATCTGACAGGCTTTGGCACTGCCCAGGCGCAGATCCCGATGTGACAATTGTCGTCGAGAGGGAGGAAGCAAATGACCGACCGGCCACAACGAGATGACCCGATGCGAGGTAGGATCGCGCGCTTTGCCGACATCCGAGCGGCCGGCGTCCCAATCATGTTCATCGACAGCGTCCTGCCCGGGCATCGCCGGATGAACTATTCGGTGATCGGGGACACGGCCTCCGAAAACCCTGACTTCAGGGCCGCCCTGACCGAGCCCCACCACTTTCAGATCGGGATGTTCCAAGCGCCACCGGGCAATGGCCCGGGCTGGCATACCCATCGGTACGTCGAGGTGTTCATCCCCCTCACTAGCCGTTGGCGATTCTGCTACGGGACCAATCCCGACGACCCACGAGATCTCGTTGGGGACGTCGTGCTCGAACCGTGGGATGTCATCTCGTTTCCGCCGCAGCTGTGGCGCCGGTTCGAGAATGCGGGCGAGTCGAGCGCCTGGGGCCTGGCCGTGCTCGATCCTCACGATCAGTTCGAGGGCCGAGATCCCATCTGGCCCGGCTGGCTCCAGGAGGAGGCCGCGAAGCGAGGGCTGCGCTCGGACGAGCGGGGGCGCATGATCAAGCCCCCAAACTTCGCCGAGCTCGAGCGTGAGGTCCGAGCCGCGATCGAGGGCGCCTCAAGCAATGGCTGATGGCGGCCGGCGGACCGGGCGCGAAGCGCCGGATCCGGACGCACCGCCTGCGCGGTTCGTCCCGCCTGCCGACTACGCCATCTCGGTCCGGGCAAAGCGCGGGATCGACGTGACCGCCGCCGACCAGGGATCCCGGGTGCAGCCCATGTGCGGCTTCGAGGACACCTATGTCGACATCGTCGACTACATCATCCGGATCACCGATCGTATCTGGGTGGCCCAAGACGTCGGGTACATCTACGAGACCTACACGGAGGACTGTCGCGTGTACGACGACTCCGGGCCGCGCTACGGCGTCGACGGGGTCGTGGAGTCGACGGTGCAGGCGATCCACGCCTTCCCCGACACTCGGCACCACGCCGACGACGTCATCTGGGCCGGCAACCAGGATCAGGGTTTTGCCACCTCCCATCGCGCCGTCAACGTGGGCCACCATCTGGGCCCTTGGCGCTGGGGGCCACGCACCGGCCGCAGGGTGAGCCTCTGGGTCATCGCCAACTGCGTGTCACGGGCCAACCGGATCCGGGAGGAGTGGGTCCTGTACAACCTCGGCGCCCGGCTCGAGCAGTGCGGCATCGACATTGAAGCCGCCGCGCGGGCATACGGCAACGAGGGCCTCAGCATCCCGCTGCCTGCCCGCGAGTTGCCCCCGATGAGAGCGCTGGGAACAGAGGTGACAACCGGGCGACTCATCCCGTCCGGCGGGGTCCCCCGGTTCGAGGTGGACAGCACCGTCCGCGCGCTGTTCCACGAGGTCTACAACCGGCGGAATCTCAGCGCCATCGATCGCGTCTACTCCCAGAACGTGCGGTGGCACGGTGCCACCAATCGCGAGGGCTACGGTCGAGACGACGTGCGGGACATGGCCCGCGCGCTGCTTGCCACCTTTCCAGACCTCCATCTGGGAGTGGACGAGGTCTACTGGATGGGCAACGACGAGGACGGCTTCGCGGTCTCCGTGCGCTGGACCGCCCTCGGTACTCATCTCGGAGCCGCCCTGTACGATCGGCCGACGGGGCGGCGCGTGCACCTCTGGGGGATCTCACAGCTTTACTTCGACAGAGGTCGGATCTTCGAAGAGTGGGCCTTGTTCAACGAGTTCGACGTGCTCGCGCAGCTGCGGTGCGAGGACCCGCTGGATGGGTAAGCACGGCCAGCGGTTCGGGTTCAGGGTTAGGCCATCGCGGCCACCATGCGGCCCGTCAGGACGCCGGTGGGCGACCGGCGCTGGCCGAACCGGGC
>CAWBPD010000034.1:0-295234 GCA_963790575.1 Candidatus Dormiibacterota bacterium
CGCCTTGCCCAACTGGAGGCGACCCAGCCACGCTGGCGGCCTGAGGAACCAAGCCCCTTGCTGGTGGGCGGCGTCTTCGTCGCCGGGCCGCGGGATGTGAGCGGGGCCGGCACCGCCGGCGACCCCGGCTGGGCCGCGGCGGTGGTCCTGCGGGTGGGGTCGGCGCTGGACGTGGCAGTGGTCCGCGGCCGGCTGGGCGCTCCCTACGCGCCGGGCCTGCTCGCGCTCCGCGAAGGGCCGCTGCTGGAGCAGGCGGTGCGCGCGTTGCAGATCCGCCCGGACGTGCTGCTGGTCGACGCGACCGGGCGCGACCATCCCCGCGGCGCCGGGCTCGCCACGCACCTGGGCTGGGTGCTGCAGATGCCCTCGATCGGTGTCACCGACCGGGCGCTGGTCGATCCTTCGCGGTCAACCCCGGTTCGGGCCCGCGCCGGCGTGCGACCGGTCCTCGTCCATCCGGCCTGGCGCACCGACGGCGCGACCGCCGTGGCGGTCGTCCGCAGCCAGTTGAGCGTGCGCACGCCGGCGGCGCTCCGCGAAGCCAGGCGGTGGGCCCGGGATGCCCGCTCCCAGGACCCCCCAGCCGATGCCTGACCGGCCGTCCCTCGAGACCCGGCACCGACCGCCGGACCGCGCGGCGAGGCGCGGGCGGCCGTTCCATCGCCCGGAGAGGCTCGGGTGCCCACCCGTTGAGCGGGCCCAGCTCGCAACCACGAACGCCCGGACCAGGGTCCCTTCGATGGCGATAGCGATCGCCAGGCCGAGCCCGATCGACTTGATCAGGAGCACGTCGGCGGTCGAGAAAGCCGCAAAGACCGTGACCATGACCGCGGCCGCACCGGTGATCGGTCCGCCCGACTGCTGGAGGCCGACCGGGGTGACATAGGCGTTATCACGAACTCTGGTCGAATCCGGAGGCTGGAGCCTGAGGCCCTGGCCCCGTCCTATAAGCCGGCGTTACCGGTCAAACGCGGCCGGTCAGGCGACCGACGACTTCCGGCGTTCTTGGGCTGAGGCCGCTCGCTCGTCCGCGACGGCTTCCATCAGGCCCTTCATGTAGCCGAGGGCGAAGAGGCGGCCCATCACTCCGTAGCTCGGCCGGTCGTTGGGCTCGCCTGCCATGGTCGGCACATGGTCGGGCCGCATGGGTCCCCCGAAGCCGACCTCGAAGTACGTCCGCATCGCCTCCAGCATGTTGGTCTTGCCGTCGTCGTGGAAGGTCTCCTCGAACTTGGCGGCACTGCCCCGGATATCCCGGAAGTGCACGAAGTGGATCTGGCCGAGATCGTGGCCGAACTCGCGGATGGTGGCCGGGATGTCGGCATCCATGGCGGCGAAGTTGCCCTGGCAGTAGGTGATGCCGTTGTACGGGCTGGGAACCAGCTCGATGGCTCGCCGCATCGCACGCGGGCTGCGAATGATGCGGGCCACCCCTCGGATCTTCGGGAGCGGCGGGTCGTCGGGGTGCAGTGCCAGCCGGACCTGAGCCTGCTCGGCGACCGGTACCACTGCCTTCAGGAAGTACTCCAGCGACTCCCACAACTGCTCGTCCGTCACCTCACCGGCGTCGGTCAGCGGCGCGTCTCGCAGGTCCCTGTCGTCGTAGCCGGTGACGAGCGCCCCGCCCCGGGAATGGATGCCGGTCGAGGAGCGCATCCAGCCGAACTCCGCCATCCAGTTCCAGCACACGACCGGGACGCCGATCCGGCCCAGATTCCGGAGCATGACCAGGAAGCCATCGATCTCCTCGTCGCGGCCCGGGAGGCCCAACTTCGCGCGGTTCAGGTCGGGACCACCACCCTCCATCACCGAGAGCGTCAGGCCCTCCTCGGCGAATCGATTCTTGAGTCGCAGCAGGGGCATCAGATCCCACGGCTTCTCGCCCTGGTCGGCGAATGGGTTCCCTCTGGTGCCGCTCACCGCATCGGTGACTCCCGCCTGCCGGGCCAGGGCCCACAGCGAGGTCGGCTCGGGCGGCAGCATCTCCGCCAGTCGAACCGGAATCGTGCCCAGGTGCATGCCGCGCTTCCTCCTTGTTCAGGGGCGGTCGCCCCGAGTCTTTCCGCCTCCTTCCCGGCCGCTGCCGGGGGTCCGCGCACCGCTGGAGCTTAGCAGCCATACACATCGGCATATCTCCACGCTGACAGGTGTACGCTGGCGGGTCATGTAGGCCGCTTCGATCAGTCCGCACCGGGTCGACCGGGCCATTGAGAAGGGAGTACACCATGGCGCTGTCAAGCAGTAGTGTCCTGAGCCCGGACCAACTGTCGCTCAGTGTGGAGTGGTTGAAGAGCCGCCATGACACCCCGACCTGGTCCGAGGTGCTGGTTGACAATGACCGCTACCGGGTGGTCGTGATCTGCCAGTCACCCGGCCACGTGAACGACTGGCACTACCACCTGGCCGATGAGTGCTGGTACATCTACGAGGGTACTCTCTCCTGGACACTCGAGGGTCGCGAGGAACCGGTGGTGGTGAAGGGCGGCGACTGGATGCTCGCGCCCGCCAACATCTGTCACTTCATCCAGGTGCTCGGTGACCAACCCTCGATCCGCATCGCCATCTCCTACGCAGGCGAGTTCCACCGCCATGAGCGGGACGGGGGCATGCCGACCGCGCCCGCAGGCGCGCGCTTGGGATGACGTCGGCGCCACAGACGGAGGGCGGCGCGCGGCAGCAGGTGACCGTCGCTCCGGAACCGCTGCGAGCATTCACCGCCGGGGTGCTCGAGGCCGTCGGCACGCCGCAGGACATCGCCGCCGAGGTCTCGCAGCATCTGGTCGGTGCCAACCTGGCGGGCCATGACTCGCATGGAGTGCAGCGTCTCCCCTGGTACGTCGAGTCAGCCCTGCGCGGCACCCTCGATGTCCAGGCTCGGCCCGAGATCGTGGAGCAGCGGCAGGCCTGCGCTCTGTTCGACGCCCATCGCGGCTTCGGCCACTATGCGGCCAAGGTGGCGATCAATTGGACCCTGGATCACGCGCCCGGGTACGGCCTCGCCAGCGCCGCGATCCGGCGCTGCGGGCACATCGGGCGCCTCGGCGAGTACGCGGAGGCGGCGGTTGCGAAGGGACTTCTGGCCATGGTGACGGTGGGGAACGCGGGACCGGACTCCCGCTTGACGCCCCCGTTCGGCGGCCGGACCACGTTCCTTGGCACCAACCCCTGGGCGCTGGGAGCGCCGGCGGGACCAGTTCCCTACGTCTACGACGCCGCCACCACCACCATCGCCGAGGGCAAGGTGCAGCTGGCGCGGGCACGGGGCGCTGAGCTCCGGCCCGACTGTGTGACTGACAAAGAGGGCCGTCCGACCACCACTCCACAGGACCTCTACGACGGCGGATCGATGGTCCCGCTGGGGGCCGGGGTGGCGGGCCACAAGGGCTACGGACTGGGGCTGGGGTCGGCGCTGTTCGGGGCTCTCTCGCTGGCGCAGACACCCGCAGACGAGGCGGGAGAAGCATCGCTGGGCGGCGTCTGGATGCTGGCCGTCGACCCCGCCGCCTTCGGAAACGCCGCCCTTTACCGGACGCGGGTCGAGCGCAACCTGGCGGCGGTCAAGGAGGTGCCACCCGCCCCTGGCTGCAGCGAGGTGCTGGTACCGGGGGAGCCGGAGACCGAGAGCCGCCGGCGCCGGAGTGCCGGGATCCCGATCCCGGTCGCGACCTTCCAGGCGCTGTCGGAGCTGGCCGCGCGGTTTCAGCTCCCGCGTCTGGCACCTCTGGAGGGGTGAGGCGGCGCCGGAGCAGGATTGGCAACAGGGCGGCGGCCCGTCGGTCGCGGCTGTCAGGAGGAGGGTGATGGAGATCGAGGCGGACGAAGTGCTGGACGTCGGGCCGCGGCCGCTCGAGGGCGACGTCGTGATCGCGTGCCTCAACGGCATGACCGAGGACAGGGTTCGCCCCCTGGTCGGGCCGGACACCGCCGCGGCGCGGATCTCGATCGCGACGGTGGACCGGGAGGCCACCCCGGCGGAGGTCGGCGATATTCTTCGGCGCGCCGACCTGCTGATCGCGGGCGGCGGGCACCGGGTCCGCCTCGATCGCCGCGCGTTGGCGCTGATGGAGCACTGCCACCTGATCCAGCAGCCCAGTGTGGGCTTCGACCAGATCGACCATCGGGCCGCGGCCGCGCTCGGCATCCCGGTCGCGAACTGCGCCGGGTACAACCGGGACTCGGTGGCCGACTGGGTGATCATGGGCATTCTCAACGTGATCCGCTACGGGGCGCAGGGCGACCGGGTCATTCGGAGCGGCGGCTGGGGGGCGGCCGCAACAGGCAGGGAGCTGGGGGCCATGACGGTGGGCATCGTGGGCCTCGGCAACGTCGGCAACGCGGTCGCCACCCGCCTCCGAGCCTTCGGCAGCTCGATCCTGTACCACGACATCGCTCCCCGCAGCCTGCCCGGCGCGCGCGGAGTGGCGCTGCGGGAACTGCTTCGGAGCTCGGACATCGTCACCGTCCACGTCCCGCTGGGCGCCGAGACCGCCGGACTGATCGGCCGCGAGGAGTTCGCGACCATGCGCGAGGGAACCGTTTTCGTCAACGCGAGCCGGGGGGCGGTGGTGGACGAAGCGGCTCTCATCGAGAATCTGCAGGACGGGCATCTGCGCGCCGCCGCACTGGACGTCTTCGAGTACGAGCCCCTGCCGGCCGAGTCGCCGCTGCGGGAGCTGGACAACGTGTTCCTGACCTCCCACATCGGCGGCAACACCGAGGAGTGCAGGACCCGCGCGCTGGAGTTCATCGGCACCAACCTCCGGCGCGTGATCGCCGGCCTCGAACCCTTCAACGTGGTCAACGGTGTCGGCTACCGGCGGTAGGGCTGGGGGCCGCCGCGCCGGGGTCGATGGCCCCGGAGGCGCACCAACGGGGCCTAAAGCGCCTGGATAGGGCCCGCTGGTGCACCAACGGGTCTTATGGATGGCGTCGACCTCGGCGAACCGGCTCGGGTCGAACGTGGCGCGCGAGGCGCGGACGACTGCGGTCGCGGGCAGCGACTCGGTCATGGTGACTCGTACCTCCCGGTGAATTATGTTTCGCCGCCCTCACACGCTAATGAGCACTCTGCCGACGAAGGCCGGACGGCGGAGGAACCCGTCTCTGCAATCCGTGGCCACCGCCGCGGGCACCACCTGCCCAGCCTTCGACGCCAGGACCGGAACCAGGCGGAGCTGGTCGCCACCGTGATCGGCTGCTGCACCTGTTCAAGACCCGCATCGTCGAGCCGCGACCGGCGCTGCTCGTCTCGGTCCGGCTGACGCGCCGCCAGCGGGGGCGCCGCGGCATCTGCCCGTGCGCCGCCCCGGCGCACGGTGGCGACGTTCGACCCGCTCATGCGCTGCTTGGCCCGTCTCTATCAGAATCGTGGTGGTGACCCCGGCGGGGTTCGAACCCGCGATCTCAGCCTTGAGAGGGCTGCGTCCTAGGCCACTAGACGACGGGGCCACATACTCGACAGCGGAGCTGCCTGCGCGCGGTCGGCTCGACCGGCGACGCACCATGTTACCGATTTGCCCCTTCGGCACGGGACGTTCCCGACGTGAGGCGCCGCACCGCCTGGGTCTCATGGAGCAGCGGCAAGGACAGCGCGTGGGCCCTGCATCGCGCGCTGTCCGACCCGAGCCTCGAGGTGCGGGGTCTGCTGACCACGGTCACCGCCGCCTTCGATCGAGTCTCCATGCACGGCGTCCGGCGCCGGCTCCTCGAGACCCAGGCCCGGCGACTCCACCTTCGGGTCCACACCGTCGAGCTGCCGTGGCCCTGCCCCAACCCGGCCTACGAGGCGGCGTTCGCCCGTGCACTGGCGTGCGCCACCGGCCAGGGGATCACCGCGATCGTGTTCGGGGACCTGTTCCTGGAGGACGTCCGCGCCTACCGCGAGCGTCTCCTCGCCCCCACGCCGCTCGCGCCTTGCTTCCCGCTCTGGGGCCACGACACCGCGAAGCTCGCTCAGGAGATGCTGAGGGGAGGGCTTCGCGCCCGCATCACATGCCTGGATCCGGGCGCCCTCGACCCGTCCTTCGCCGGCCGATCATGGGATGCGGCGCTCCTCCGCGACCTTCCCGCTGCCGTGGATCCCTGCGGGGAACGCGGCGAGTTCCACACCTTCGTCACCGACTCTCCCGACTTCACCCGACCGGTCGACGTCGAGCCCGGGGAACGCGTGCTGCGCGACGGCTTCTGGTTCGCCGACCTGCTCCCGTAACCAGCCGCGCCGGGTTGGTAGCCCGCGTACCAGGCCAGACCACCTTCGCTCATACAGGCCTGACGATTGACGAGGCCCAGATGGCGGCATATGCTCCCCGCCAGCGACTACGGCAGCTTTTGGAGGGGGGACTCCACCATGCAAACGGTCGATCGCACCGTCACGGTTGGACGGCATCCACTGGAACCACTGACCGCCGCGGAGGTCGAGGCGGCGTCGCGCATCGCGCGGGAGGCGCGGGGGCTCGACGGCTCCACCCGCTTCGTCTACGTCTCGCTGAAGGAGCCGCCGAAAGCCGCCGTCCTGGCGGGCGCCGAGGCCGCCCGGGAGGCGGACCTGTTGCTCTGGGACCAGGGCCGCCGGGTGGCCGTCGAAGCCACCGTCTCACTCAGCCAGGGGAAGCTCACCGCCTGGCGGGATCGTCCCGGCGTACAGCCGCCGATCACCAGCGAGGAGTTCGTCATCGTCGAGCAGATCGTGAAGGACGATCCGCGGTGGCAGGAGGCGATGCACAAGCGAGGCGTCACCGACCTCGAGCACGTGATGCTCGACGCCTGGTCGCTGGGATATGACGGGCCAGAAGACGACCCCTCCCAGGGACGCTTCGTGCGGCCGCTGACCTGGGTGCGGGACGGCAGCGACACCGAGAACGGATACGCGCGGCCGGTCGAGGGCCTGATCGTCCGGGTCGACCTGAACACGAGGCGTGTGGTCGAGGTCGAAGACCACGGGGTGGTGCCGATCCCACCGCACGCGGCCAACTACACGCTGGAGGGGATCTCCGCGCCGCACAACTACCCGCGCTTCCCGCAGGGCCCCCGCCCCGACTTGAAGCCGGTGGAGATCACGCAGCCCGCCGGCCGCAGCTTCACCGTCGACGGCCACCAGATCTCCTGGCAGAAGTGGCGCCTGCGGATCGGGTTCAACCCGCGCGAGGGGTTGACGCTGCACACCGTCACTTACCGCGACGGCGATCGCGAGCGGCCGATCCTCTACCGGGCTTCGCTGACCGAGATGTTCGTGCCCTACGGCGACCCGGCGCCCAACCACCATCGCAAGAACGTCTTCGACATGGGCGAGTACGGCTTGGGCCCGATGACCAACAGCCTCGAGTTGGGCTGCGACTGCCTGGGCGACATCCACTACTTCGACGGGGTCATCAACGACCAGGATGGACACGCCGCCACCATCGCCAACGCCGTCTGCCTCCACGAGGAGGACCACGGCATGCTCTGGAAGCACACCGACTTCCGGACCGGCCAGGTGGAGATGCGGCGGTCTCGCCGGCTCGTCATCTCCTCTGTCGCCACCGTCGGCAACTATGAATACGGCTACTACTGGTATCTCTATCAGGACGGCGGCATCGAGTACGAGATCAAGCTGACCGGCGTCATCTCCAACGGCGCCGTGCCCCCTGGTGTGCGGCCCCGGTTCGGCACCCTGGTCGCCCCGCAGGTCTACGGGCCCAACCATCAGCACTTCTTCGCCGTGCGCCTGGACATGATGGTCGACGGCGAGCGCAACACGGTCGTCGAGTGCGACTCGGAGGCGTTGCCGCCGGGCGACGACAACCCCTGGGGGAACGCCTGGGTGGTCAAGGAGAAGGTGCTCGATCGTGAGTCCACCGCCCAGCGCGACGCCAACGCCAACGCGGGGCGGTTCTGGAAGATCATCAACCCGGCCCGGAAGAACGGCGTCGGCGACCCCGTGGCCTACAAACTGGAGCCGGGACCGTCCACCCTCAACTTCTACCAACCGGGCGCACACGCCCTGAACCGGGCGCAGTTCACCAACCACAACGTCTGGGTCACGCCCTACGACCCCTCGGAGCGGTTCCCGGCGGGTGACTACCCCAACCAGAGCCCGGGCGGGGAGGGCCTGCCCAAGTGGACGGCCGCTGATCGTCCGGTGGAGAACACGGACCTGGTGCTGTGGCACTGCTTCTCGGCGCACCACGTGGTCCGGCCGGAGGACTGGCCGGTGATGCCGGCCACCCACGTGGGATTCCAACTCAAGCCCTTCGGATTCTTCGACGGCAACCCGGCGCTCGACGTGCCACCCACCGAGGGCTGCCACCGCGAGCACGGTCAGGACGGAGCTCCACAGATATGACAGACGCCGTCGAACCCGGTATCGCGGGAGCGGTCGAGGACGCCGCGGGGGCGGTCGCCGGGGCCGAGACCCTGCGACGCAACCGTCTCTCGATGCCGGAGGTGCTGGCTCAGTCAGTCGCCAACGCCGCGCCCAGCGCGGCGATGGCGCTGCTCCCGCTGCTCGTCTTCGTGAGCGCCGGCAACGGCACCTGGCTCTCCTTTCTGATCGCGATCTTCCTCATGCTCTGCGTCGGCTGGTGCGCGAGCCAGTTCGCGCGTCGTATGAACTCCGCCGGATCCTTCTACGTCTGGGTGGCGCGCGGCCTCGGCCCGCTCGGCGGGCACCTCGCCGGCTGGGGCCTGCAGCTGGGCTACATCGCGACCGCCATCGCCACCATCGCCGGCTTCGCCATCTTCGGCAGCAACTTCCTCTCCTACTTCGGCGTGCCCGACAACAACCTGTGGATCTACGCCGGCCTGATCGTGTTCGACTTCGTGGTCCCGACCGCGATCGCGGTCCTGGGCATGGGGATCTCGGCCCGCACCAGCCTGGTGCTGGAGGGAATCTCGATCTGCATCATCCTGACCCTCTGCGTCACCATTTGGGTGCACCGTGGCAGTCTCATCTCCACGCCTCAGTTCACCCTCCAGGGCGTCACGCCCGGCGGCATCCTGGTCGGGGTCGTGCTCTCGATCTTCGCCTTCGTCGGGTTCGAGAGTGCGGGGTCACTGGGGATGGAGGCTCGCAATCCCTATCGCGCGATCGGACGCGCCATTATGCTCAGCTGCGTGGTGGTCGGGATCTTCTACCTGATCGTCTCCTACAGCCAGGTCTATGGGTTCCAGGGCACCAAACCCGGGTTCGCCCAGGCGACCGCGCCCATGCCCCAGCTGGCTGAGATGGTCGGACTGCGACCGTTGGCGCCGATCATCGCCCTCGGCATCACCTGCAGCGTCTTCGCCTGCACGCTGGCCTGCATCAACGCCGCCGGGCGGATCGCCTTCGCGATGGCCCACGACGGGCTAGGGGTGCCGGCCATGCAGCGCACCCACCGCACGTGGCGCACACCGCACGTGGCCCTGTTCGTGGTGGGCGCGATCAGCTTCCTCTTCACGTTCATCTGCAACTTCGCCCACGTCAACTTCATCCTGTTAACGGGATGGGCGGGCTCGGTGGCGGCCTTCGGCTTCATGCTCGCCTACGTGCTGGTCTGCATCGCGGCGCCGGTCTGGCTGGCTCGTCAGGGGCTGGCCTGGGTCCAGTTCGCGATCGTGGGCGGGATCGGCGCGGTCGTGATGGCGGTCGTCTTCTGGTCGAGCTGGCTGCCGCAAGTGATCCCGGGCGGCCTGTTTCCCGCGCTCACCGGTGTCGCGGTCTGGCTCCCGTACATCTTCTTTGCGTGGGTGCTGATCGGCGCCGTCTGGTACTTCGCCTACCGCGGTCTGAACCCAGCCAAGGCAAAGGAGATCGGAGCGCACTTCGAATCCAGCACCTGAGCGGTGGCCCGGGCCGGGTGTGCGCTCGCACCCCGGCCCGAGCATCCGCCTAGCCTGTGCGCATGGCGAGTTACTTCCTCGTCGAGATGGTGGCGGGACCCGCCTGGGACCCGAACCGGCCACGGCGAGAGCAGGCGCACTGGGCCGAGCATTCGGCGTTCATGGATCAGCTGGTCGAGGAGGGGTTCATCGTCCTCGGCGGCCCGGTCGGCGAGGACGACGGCGACTACGCGCTGCTGGTGGTGGAGGCCGACGATCCCGCCTCGGTGCACCAGCGCCTGGCACCTGACCCCTGGGACGGCACCGTGCTCATCAGCCGCAGCATCAAGCCCTGGCAGCTCTGGCTGCGGCGTCCGGACACCCTCCCCGCTCGACCGGCCTCGGCCTGACCGCCCGTCACCGGCGGGCCGCGCCGGTGCATCGTTGTGCGTATGGAGCACACCCACCTCGGTCGTACGGGCCTTCTGGTCAGCCGCATCATCCTGGGGACGATGAACTTCGGAGAGGTGACGCCCGAGGCCGAGGCGCACACGCTGATGGATTCGGCGCACGAGCAGGGCATCAACTTCTTCGACACCGCCAACCGCTACGGGGGCTCCCTGGGCCACGGGGCGACTGAGGAGCTCATCGGCCGCTGGTTCGCCAAGGGCGGCGGCCGTCGAGAGAAGACGGTGCTGGCCACCAAGCTCTACGGGGCGATGGGCGACTGGCCGAACCAGTCCAAGCTCTCGGCGCTCAACATCCGCAACGCCCTCGACGCCAGCCTGAAGCGGTTGCAGACCGACCACATCGACCTCTACCAGTTCCACCACGTCGACCGGGACACGCCGTGGGACGAGATCTGGCAGGCGATGGAGGTGGCCATCCAGCAGGGCAAGGTGCTCTACGCCGGCAGCAGCAACTTTGCCGGCTGGCACCTGGCGCAGGCGCAGGGGGCGGCCGCCGCGCGCGGCTTCACCGGACTCGTCAGCGAGCAGTCCATCTACAACCTGAAGACGCGCTGGGTGGAACTCGAGGTGCTGCCGGCGGCACGCGCTTACGGCATCGGCGTCATCCCCTGGTCGCCGCTGGAGGGTGGCCTGCTCGGCGGGGTCCTGCGCAAGGAGCGCGAGGGCAGGCGTCGGCTGCAGGGCCGCGCCGCCGAGGCGGTGGCCGAGAACCGAGCGCAGATCGAGACCTACGAGGACTTCTGCGGCGAGCTGGGGCACGAGCCAGGGGAGGTGGCGCTCGCCTGGCTGCTCCATCAGAAGGGCGTGACGGGGCCCATCGTCGGTCCGCGCACGCAGGAGCAGCTGGACTCCGGGGTGCGCGCGCTCTCGGTCAAGCTCGACCGAGCGGCGCTGAAGCGGCTGGATGCGATCTTCCCCGGCTACCGGCCCGCGCCCGAGCACTACGCCTGGTGAGGTGCCACCGGCCATAACCGGGCCGGACCGCGACCGTTGATCCCGACATGGTGCCGCCGGTGCCGTCAGTAGCCGGTGCCGCGCTGCTGGCCGGCGCCGGCGTCCTGGCCGGGATCGTGGGGACGGCGGGTGGGATCACCACCTTGGTGTCCTACCCGGCGCTGCTGCTGGTCGGGGTGCCTCCGCTCCCGGCGTCGGTGTCCAACACCGTTGCCGTCGTTGCTTGCTGGCCCGGAGCTGCCCTCAGCTCGCGCCCGGAGCTGGTCGGCCGGTGGGGATGGCTGCTGCGCTGGGCTGGCGTCGCCGTGCTCGGCGGGGTGGCCGGCGCCGTGCTGCTCCTCACGACGCCGCCCGGGGTCTTCGCCCGCGTCGTCCCGTTCCTCCTCGCCGGAGGGTCGGTGGCGCTGGTCGCTCAAGGATGGCTTCGCCCCGCGGGCGCGCGCATGCGTCGAGTGACTCCGTTTCTGCTCGCGCCGGGGCTGTTCCTGACCGCCCTCTACAACGGTTACTTCGGTGCCGGCTCGGGTGTGCTGACGCTGGTCCTGCTGCTGATGCTGGTCGAGCGCGGTCTGGTCCAGTCCAACGCCCTCAAGAACATGTTGATCGGGGTTGCGTCCATCGTGTCGGCGGCGACCTTCGCCCCGTCCGGGCAGGTGCGGTGGCTGGACGTGCTCCCGCTGGCGCTCGGCCTGTTCGTGGGCAGCCTGATTGGCCCGGTGGTGGCACGCCGGCTGCCCCCCTGGCTGTTGCGGTGGGCGGTGGCCCTCCTTGGTCTCGCGTTCGCGGTCCGGCTCTGGGTGGCACCGGGCTGAGATCTCGGCAGGGTCCGCGAGGGATGAGCGCATTCAAGGTGTGATCACTAAGCTGGTCACTGAGCCCGGCTCGGGGTGCTCAGCCTCACCGCCAGCTGCATGAGAGGAGTCCCAGATGACCACGGAAGCTCGCGAGAAGCATGCGGCGAGGCCACTCAATGACCAGGAGGCCCAGCTGATCAACGCCTACTGGAGGGCCTCGAACTTCCTGTCGGTGGGCCAGATCTACCTGCTCGACAACCCGCTGCTGCGTTCGCCGCTGCAGGCGGAGCATGTCAAACCCAGGCTCCTCGGCCACTGGGGCACGACCCCCGGGCTCAACTTCGTCTACGTTCACATGAACCGTGTGATCCGGAACTGGGACCTGGACGCGATGTACATCATCGGCCCCGGTCATGGCGGCCCCGGACTGGTCGCGCATGCCTACCTCGAGGGCACCTACACCGAGGTCTATCACGAGATCACCCAGGACGCGGAGGGCATGCGCAAGCTGTTCCGGCAGTTCTCCTTCCCGGGCGGGATCCCGAGCCACGTGGCGCCCGAGACGCCGGGGTCGATTCACGAGGGTGGCGAGCTGGGCTACTCACTCTCGCACGCCTACGGGGCCGCGTTCGACAACCCGGACCTGCTCGTCTGCTGCGTCGTCGGCGACGGTGAGGCGGAGACAGGTCCGCTTGCCAACAGCTGGCATTCGAACAAGTTCCTCGATCCCGCGAAGGACGGCGCTGTCTTGCCGATCCTGCACCTCAACGGCTACAAGATCGCGAACCCGACGGTGCTGGCTCGGATCCCGGAAGAGGAGCTGGAGTCGATGCTGCGGGGCTGCGGGTACGACCCCGTCTTCCTCACCGGCGACGACCCCATGGAGATGCATCAGCGCATGGCGGCGACCCTCGACGATGTGGTGCAGCGCATCCACGCCATCCAACGGGACGCGCGCGAGCAAGGCGTGACCGATCGCCCCCAGTGGCCGATGATCGTGCTCCGGACGCCGAAGGGGTGGACGGGGCCCAAGGAGGTGGACGGAAAGCCGGTGGAGGGCACCTGGCGGTCGCACCAGGTGCCGCTGGCGGAGCTCCGGACCAACCCCCAGCACCTGACTCAGCTCGAGTCGTGGCTGCGCAGCTACAAACCCGAGGAGCTCTTCGACAGCGAGGGTACGTTGCGTCCCGAACTCGCCGACCTGCCTCCCAAGGGCTACCGCCGGATGAGCGCGAACCCCCACGCCAACGGGGGTCTGCTGCTTCAACCGCTGTCCATGCCCGACTTCCGGGACTACGCCGTGCCGGTGCCCCACCCCGGGACGACGGTGGATGAAGGGACGCGTGTGCTCGGCTCCTTCCTGCGCGACGTGATCAAGGCAAACCCGGATCGCTTCCGCCTGTTCGGGCCCGACGAAACCGCGTCCAACCGCCTGGACAACGTCTTCCAGGTGACGGACAAGGCCTGGGAGGCGGAGGTGCTGCCGACCGACGAGCACCTGGCGCGCGGCGGCAGAGTGATGGAGGTCCTCTCCGAGCATCTCTGCCAGGGCTGGCTGGAGGGCTATCTCTTGACCGGCCGCCACGGCCTCTTCAACTGCTACGAGGCGTTCATCCACATCGTCGACTCGATGTTCAATCAGCACGCGAAGTGGTTGAAGGTGGCGAACCAGATCCCGTGGCGGCGTCCCATCGCCTCCCTCAACTACGTGCTCTCGTCGCTGGTCTGGCGGCAGGACCACAACGGCTTCACCCACCAGGACCCCGGCTTCATCGACGTGGTCGTCAACAAGAAGGCGGAGGTCATCCGCGTCTACCTTCCGCCGGACGCGAACACGCTGCTCTCGGTCGCCGACCACTGCCTGCGTAGCACCAACTATGTGAACGTGATCGTGGCCGGAAAGCAGCCTCAGCTGAACTGGCTCTCGATGGACGACGCCATCCTCCACTGCACGCGCGGACTCGGGATCTGGGAGTGGGCGAGCAACGACCAGGGAGGGGAACCGGACGTCGTCATGGCCTGCTGTGGGGACATCCCGACCATGGAGACGCTCGCCGCGGTCGACCTGCTGCGCCGGCACTTCCCCGACCTCAAGGTCCGGGTCATCAACGTCGTCGACCTGATGCGCCTGCAGCCGGCGTCCGAGCACCCCCACGGCATGACCGACGCCGAGTTCGACTCGATGTTCACGACCGACAAGCCGATCATCTTCGCGTATCACGGCTATCCCTGGTTGATCCACCGGCTGACCTACCGGTTCACGAACCACGACAACATCCACGTACGGGGGTACAAGGAGGAGGGCACGACGACGACGCCCTTCGACATGGTCATGCTCAACGACCTGGATCGCTTCCACCTGGTCATGGACGTGATCGATCGCGTTCCGGTTCTGGCGGCTCGCGGCGGCCACGTGCGCCAGCAGATGTTCGACCGGCGCATCGCGGCCCGGGCCTACACCCGGACCGAGGGTGAGGACTCGTCCGAGATCAGCGACTGGACCTGGCCCTACTGATCGCCCGCATGCGCGTTCTGGTCGTCAACGCCGGATCGAGCAGCCTCAAGCTGCGCCTGCTGGAGGGTGACCGGGTCGCGGGCTCGCACGATCTCGCCATCCCCGCCGGAGACCTCGACCAGGACCAGGTCGCCCGTGCCATCGAGGGGCTGGGAGGAGCCGACGCGGTCGGCCACCGGATCGTGCACGGGGGGACGGAGTTCAGCCAGGCGGTCGTGATCGACGATCGGGTCCGGCGCCGGCTCAACGCCCTCACCGACCTGGCGCCGCTGCATCAGCCCAAGTCGCTGGCGGCGCTGGACGCCGTGAGCGCGGTCCTGCCCGGCACCCCACCGGTCGCGTGCTTCGACACCGCCTTCCAC
Organism: Candidatus Dormiibacterota bacterium; assembly: GCA_963790575.1. Classification (GTDB taxonomy): domain Bacteria; phylum Chloroflexota; class Dormibacteria; order Dormibacterales; family Dormibacteraceae; genus CAVTSA01. The sequence continues at coordinate 14,873 of CAWBPD010000034.1, forward strand.
GCCTCCATGCCCGAGGCCGCCTCCACCTACGCGATCCCTCCCGAGTGGCGCCGGCGGTGGGCGCTCCGCAGGTACGGGTTCCACGGCCTCTCCCACGCCTACGGGTCGCGCCGCGCGGCCGAGTTTCTGGGCCTCGACCCGGCTCGGGTGCGGGTGGTGACCTGCCATCTGGGGGCAGGTGCGTCCCTGGCCGCGGTCCAGGACGGGCACTCGGTGGACACCACCATGGGCTTCACGCCGCTCGAGGGGCTGGTCATGGCGACGCGGTCGGGGACCGTGGATCCGGGGCTTGTGCTGTGGCTGGAGGAGCACGTCGGGATGCCGCCGGCCACGCTGGCCACGACGCTGGAGAGCCGCTCCGGCCTGCTCGGACTCGCCGGCACCCCCGACATGCGAGAGGTGCTGGCCCGCACCGCGTCCGCCGACCCCAGGGCCACGCTGGCGCTGGACGTCTATGTCCACCGCCTGCGCGCCGGCATCGCCTCCATGGCGGCAGCCATGAACGGGCTCGACGTGCTGGTCTTCACCGGCGGCGTCGGCGAGCACGCGCCGGAGGTCAGAGCGCGGGCCGCGGATGGCGTCGGGTTCCTGGGCGTGGCGGTGGATCACGCGGCCAACGAGGCGGCGGCGGGCGACACCGACATCGGCACCCTCGACGGCAGGGTGCGCACGCTGGTCATCGAAGCACGTGAGGACCTGGAGGTCGCCCGGCAGGTGCGCACGCTTCTCGGCGGCTGACGCCTGCGACAGAGGGTGGTGCACCAACGCGGGGGCAGAACGAGGAGGATAGGGGCATGTGCCGGAACATCACCACGCTGCGCGGCCTGGAGCCGCCCGCCACGTCCGAAGAGGTGGAGGCCGCCGCCCGCCAGTACGTCCGCAAGGTCAGCGGGATCACGCACCCCACGGCGGCCACCGAAGAGATGTTCGAATGGGCCGTCCGGGCGGTCACCGAGGTGACGGCCGAGCTGGTGCGGGACCTGCCGCCCCGCCGCCAGGCTCCCCCGACCCTGCCGCCGCTGCGCCGGCCGGAGGTCCGTGCGCGCCTGGCCGCCAAGGGAGCGTAGGTCCCGGCGGTCAAGCGCGGGTTTGCGTGACCCTCCAGAGGCGGCGCGGGAGGTCGCCTTCCTGGAACGGCTCGATCTCCTCAAGCGTCCAGCCTCGGGCCAGGGTATCCACCAGCGCCCGGGAGAAGAAGTGCACCGCGAACCCGCCTTGCTCCCAGATGCCGTCGCCCCGCGAGATGCCGGTCCCGTAGTGGGCGTCGCCGGTGTGACGGACCGTGTAGACGAAGGTCCCTCCGGGTCGTAGCACCCGCCGCACCTCCCCCACCGCGCCCTCGATCTCGTCGGTGGTCAGAGCCATGTTCAGCAGCATGTGGGCGTACGCGGCGTCGACCGCCGTTGCGGCCAGAGGCAGCGGCTCGCGCACGTCGTGGACTGCGGTCAGGACTCGCCGTTCCAATGCGCGGCGCCTGGCAGCGTCCCGCAGCTGGTCGAGCGCGACTGAGCTGAAGTCGCTCGCGAGCACGGTGAAGCCCTGCTCAGCGAAGTACAGGGTGTCGCGGCCGTGCCCTGCGCCCAGCTCCAGGACCCTCACCGCCCGGGCCGATCTGAACCGCCGGGCCGCGTACACAGCGGGCGCCGACGGCTCCAGGCCGTACATGTGGGGGTGCGCCAGGTAGGTGCTTTGCCAGTGCCGGCGTTGCACATCACCCAGATCACGCATCAAGTCGGGCTCCAAACACTCCGATGGTGCAGTTTCTCGCGCTGTCGCCGGGGCGGGTCCCAATCCGGGCAGGACCTTCGGCCCTACGCAAGTCGCAAGCCATCGGACACGATGAGGTCACTGGCAGCCGGGATTCGCACCAATTGAGAGGTGACGGGTCAACAAGAGACCAGGACTGTGCTTGACAGCGGAGGAAACAATCTGATGATGCCGAAGACCATCGTGGGATGGCTCGAGCTGGGGGTGGTGGTCCTGGCGGCCGTATGGACGCTCGTCCACCTCATCTTGTCCCCAGGCAAGGTCGTCGCCGACGACTATTGGGGCTGGGCGCTGCTCGCGCTGTTCATCATCGCGCTGATCGTCGCGTTCGTTCGATACGCGGGAGAGCGTACGGCGCCGGGGTCGCAGCCGGGTTCGGACGAGTTTCCGGAACCGTCGGTCTCACGCTTCTTCCAGGGATCACCCGCGTCCGCGCCGCTCTGGTTCGTCCTGCGCATGAACGTCGGCGCGACGTGGCTGCTGGCCGGTTGGGAGAAGATCACATCGCCCGTGTGGGGCACCAACGGCACGGCCATGCACGGCTTCGTGGCCGGGGCGATTGCGAAGAGCTCGGGCGCCAACCCCGGGGTCCAGGGCTGGTACGCCTGGTTCCTGCAGCACGTCGTCTTGAACGCGACCGGGTTCTTCTCGTTCATCGTCACCTACGGGGAGTTCCTGGTCGGGGTCGGCATCCTGCTCGGAATCCTGACCGGCATCGCGGCCGGTTTCGGAGTCTTGATGAACCTGAACTACGTGCTGGCCGGCACTGTCAGCATCAATCCGATCCTGGGCATGTTCGGCCTCTTCCTCGTTCTGTCCTGGCGGGTCTGCGGGTGGATCGGGGGCGATCGCTGGCTGCTGCCGGCACTGGGCCTGCCGTGGAAGCCGGGAACGTTGTTCCAGCGAGGTCGACGCCCCACCGTCGCGGGGAGCTGAACCGGGTCGCACATCGCTCTCGCGAGGACGTCACCGCCGCGGCCGTGACGTCCTCGGCTCCGGTCTTGCTCCGGGGGCTTTGAGTTGAGGGACGCTCAGAGCACCCGGGTGAGGATCGTCGTCTCGATCTGCGTCGAGGCCAGCCGCAGCCGCTGCACCGGCTCCCAAGCGCACCCTCGATTGAACCCGACCGCCTGATCACCCGTCGGGACCCAGAGGCGACGATAGCCGAGTTGGACGGAGGTCTCTTCCAGCCGGCCGACCAAGCCGCGCCCGATCCCCTGCTTTCGGGCATCGACGCGCACGACCATGCCAACCAACCAGGGCGTACGGCCATCGCGTTCGGAAGCGCTGAGCTCTCGATCAGCGTCATCGAGCCCTACGGCGCCGAGCGCGTCACCATTCGCGCCGATCGCGACCAGGGTGATCGGCAGCTTGTCCTTGCCGGCCTCACGCCGCGTGACGTCGATGTGCGCGGCGGGGCTTGGATCCCCATACCCCCACTCGCGCCGGCCCATCTCGCCGACGGCCGCGACCAACTCCGGGTGGCATGCCGGCAGCTCCACCGTCATGCCTTCTTCGGCCGGCACCATGCGATCGTAACCCTCCGCTCGAGCACCGCAGGTCGCATACGACTAGGCGACTCGAAGCCCACGCTGGAGCGGGCCCTTCACCTCGAAGGGGCGGCGGTGCCGGGCCGGGTGCGGACCCGGCGCCAGCGCTGACGTGGAACCGTGCCCCACTCGGTGCCGTCGGGTCGCAGGATGACCACCCGATCGCGCGTCACCTCGGCGGTCCGGTCGCCGCCCTCTGGGAGCGCAAAGGGAGGTCCAGGGCCTTGCGCAGCGCCACCGTGGTGGTGGGAACGCGCGGCCCATGTGCAGCACGTCGAGCTACCCCGGCCGCGGTCCCCCACCGCACTCGGGCGAGGGCGTCGCAGGCGATCCGCTTCAGGTCCCCGCCGTGAGACCCCAGCCAGGAGCCCCGTCGTCCTGGTGCACCCGGCGTCACGCGTGTTCAAAGCGGCCGGAGCTCTCAACCGGGACGATCCGGTAGACAACCGGTGACTGGCCCGTCGATGGATCGAACCGGTGCCGTCGCCCCCAGCCCTTGTCCACAGGGCTTGGCGGGGTCCGTAACCAGGAGAGGCCAAGCTTGCGGAAATGGCGGGCGAGCTGGGACCGGGCCGCTGCGGCTTCCTGCCCCTGGAGCTCCTCGAAATGGCCCTGCACCACCACGGTCTCCCAGTCGGTCAGGCCCTGGAAGCGCTCCACCTCGAAACAGACATCGGGGTTCTCGCGCATCATTCGCAGCTTCAAGCCTTCGAAGGAGGCGGCGTAGATCGCCGTGCCGTCGTACAGGTACGCGATCGGTGTGATGTAGGTACGTCCCCCCGCGTGGCAACCTATCCGCCCGACCGTTCCCAGGTGCAGCAGGTGATGTATCCGGTCCGGCCTCAGCTCACCCAACATGGACGGATTGCCTACCCGCCGACCTGGACCCAGCGTCGGCCGCCGGCGCGTCCTCGCGGACCTGTGCGTCGAGCACGCCAGGTACGCTCTTGGCCAGCTCGAGGGCGAGTGCGCGGGTGCGAGCACTCGCCTCGCCGCGAACGAATGCGATACCGTTCTTTCTCTCGACCTCCAGGTGGGCGAGCGCAGTCCCCTCCTCCTGGAAGAGGTTCGCCACCTCGACCGTGATGGTGGCGTCGCCGCGACACATCTGCTTCGGCAGATCGTGGCGGCTGACCACGCCCACCACGTCCTCACCGCGCAGCACGGGCCCCGGTGGACGTCGACCTCCACCAGGCGGCCCGCGCCGGGCTGACATCACATGGCTCGCGTTCATGCATCCAGCAGACGTCGCGGGACACGCGGAGGGGGAGTGCCGAACGACCTCCCTCGTGCGGGCCGGGAGGCGACCGTTGGCCGCGGATCACGTGGACGCGTTCCAGACCCGGCGACCGGCCCCACCTCGGCTGATGGTTCCGGAGATACTCGTGGTCAGGCCCCCGCCCCTGACAATCTGACGAGGAGACCGTCATGTACCGCCGAATCCTGATTGCCGTCGATCCCAAGGGACTCGTGGCGGGCGCCGCACCTGCCGTTGCCGCGGTTGCAGCGCCAGAGGGCGCCCAGGTGCGCCTGCTGACGGTGGGACCTCAGGCCGGGCGTGCGGGAGCCGAAGGCGAAGAGATCCTGCGCCGGCTCACCCAGGATCTCCAGGCGCGCCATCTCGAAGTCGCCGTCGAACGGCGCGAGGCCGACGGCGAGTCGGTCGCGGAGGCGATCGCGGCCTCGGCTGACGCCTTCGCGGCGGAGCTGATCGTGCTCGGAAGCCGCCGACGTGGTGATGTCGCCGGGTTCATGCTCGGTTCGGTCGGGAGCGCCCTGGCGTCTCGCATCAGCACCCCGATTTTGGTCGTCTCCCACGGCGAACGGCAGCTACCGGCGGGGTTGAAGCACGTCCTGGTCGCCGTCGACGGTGGCGAGCTCTCGCACCAGGCGGTGGTCGCCGCCGCCGCCCTGGCCGGATCCGAGACCGAGGTCACCGCGCTCTACGTGGATACGTCGGCCAGCGGCCTGGGGGCCTATCCGCTCTACGTCGATCCCGGCCCGGCGGAGGAGGAGGGCGCACGGGCCCTGGATGACGCGCTGGAGGTCCTGCGGAAAGCCGGCGTCCGCGGCTCCTCGCGGCGGACCTATGCGCTCGAAGGCACGGGGGCCGCGATCGCGCGGGCGGCGGACGAGCTGGACGCGGACCTGATCGTGCTTGGGTCGCGACGTCCGGGGAACGTCGAGGCGCTGCTCCTGGGCAGCGTGGCCCGCACGGTCATCGCCCACACGCGCCGCACCGTCCTGGTCGCGACCGGAGCCCCGAAGCCGACCGGCGAGGAACGGTCACAGACGCGCGGCTGACCATCGCCCAGCCCCTGGCTCAGCCCTGGGGCGTCGACCCCGGTGTCGAGGTGTGCCGGGCCAGGTACGCGGCCGCCTCAGCCCGGCGCTGGACCTCCAGCTTGGAAAGGATGGTGGAGACGTAGTTCTTCACCGTCTTTTCCGCCAGGTGGAGCGCCACCCCGATGTCACGGTTGGTCTGGCCTTCGGCGACCAGCTCCAGGATCCGCTCCTCCTGCGGCGTGAGGCGGGACAGCTTCTCGTCGCGCAGCAGATGCTTGCCCTTGCGAAGGCGTTCCAGGACAGCGGACGTGACCGCCGGGTCGAGCAGGCTTTGACCTCTGGCGACCGCGCGCACCGCGTTGATCAACTCGCCCATCCGGATCTGCTTCAGGACGTAGCCGCTGGCTCCCGCCATGATGGAGGCGAACAGCGCCTCGTCGTCGGCGTAGGAGGTCAGCATCAGGACCTTGGTCTCCGGCCGCTGGGCCCGGATGTCGCGCGTCGCGTCGATCCCGCTCCCGTCGATGAGGCGGACGTCCATGATGACGACGTCCGGGCGCAGCGACTCGGCCGCGGCGATCGCCTGCTGGACACTGGCCGCCTCGCCGACCACGAAGAATCCACTCTGGGTGCTGAGCATGGCCCGCAGGCCGTCGCGGACCACCTCGTGGTCGTCCACGATCAGGATCCGGACCTGCGCCGGAGCCTCGTCAGATTCAGGCATCTCCTGTCTCCTCAATCAGCGTCCGCGCGCCGACGGCGACCGCTCTAGCGTCATCGTAGTGAGACCCCCTTCGCGATCAGGACCACAGAGTCCCGGCGGGGGTCTCGGACGCGCCTCGCAGGTACACGTCAAGCAGTTCCAAGGGCGCCACGATCCCGAGCAGACGGCGGTCCCGGTCGACCACCGGCAGGCCCTGATAATCAGTTCGGCCGCGATGCGGCCCGCGGCCCGGCGAACACGTTGCGATGCATGACCGCACTGACGCGCACCTCTTCCGATCCCGCGCGTGCCACCTCCCGGGCAATGACTCCCATCACCGTCAGGATCTCCTGGTGTTGGGCTGACGGATAGGGCCGGATGGCCCCTTGCAGCAGGGACACGCCGGCCCTCGCCTCCACCAAGGACCCCCTTCGCACGGAACGGCGGCTGTTCGGAGGCGTATGACGCCCCTTCCGTGCGAAACGGGAGGTATGTCTGGAAGTTCTTGCGAATCCTGCGGATGGTCTGGCGGTTCCGGCTGGGAGGGCGATCAGCGAGGCATCAGGATGCGGAGGGCGGTGCCTTGCCCGGGCGCGCTCTGAATGTCAAACCGGCCCCCCTGCAGGTCGGCCGGCTCGAAGGCAGGACGCCTCGATCCCCCGGGCAAGGTCACAACCGCGCGCAGCTCGGCGCCGGTCACGATCGGAAGCACGATCCCCTCCTGGGGCAGTTCGCGGGGCCGCGCCGGGAGGAAGTCGTGCCAGGTCTCCTCCGTCACCTCCGCCGCCAGTGATCCGGTGGGCTCGCCGAATTGCGCACTCGCCACCCGGCCGCCGCGCAGCCGCGGGGCGTCGGGTCCGAGCGCGATGGTGACCTCGAGTTCATCCTCGGCACTGGTGGGTGTGGAGATGGTCACGGCCGGGGCGCCCGTCAGCGCACGGGCGGCCCTGGCCAAGAGCAGGAGCAGCGTGCGGGCCGGCCGCTCCGCAGCGTCGCCTCGCTGAGCGTCAACCCGGCCTGCGTGCGCATCTGGGCGCGACGACGGCCTGACATGTCGCGGGTCACCTTCGAGAACCCCCGGAGTTTGCCGGTTTCGTCGAAGACGGGCGCGATCACCGTGCTCGCTGAGCTGTCCCGGTCTCTTTTCCGTTGACGGCCTCAGCGACCACCTGCGACGATCAGGGACCAATGGCGGCGGCGCGCGCTCGACGGGCTGGATGGACCTCCCTCGACCCGTGGCTTCGGTTCGCGTTCGGAATCCTCACCACGGCACTGGGTGTGATCGTCATCTTTTGGCCCGGGCACCCGCTCTTCGTGGTGGCGACGCTCTTCGCGGTCCAGTTGATCGCGTCGGCGGTGTTCAGGTTCGTGGGCGCCTTCAGTGTGCCGCCGGACCACGAATGGCTCCGGATCGCTTACGTCGTGGTCGGAGTGATCTCGCTGATCGGCGGCGTTCTTCTCCTCCGCTATCCCGGCTCACTGGCGTCCGAAGCCCTGGGTCTTGGGCTGGTGCTGGGTATCTACTGGATCTCTAGCGGTGCGATCGACCTCTTTGTGAGCCTTGCCGAAAGCCATGCGCCGCGGCGCGGAGTGATCGCCCTGGTCGGAGTCCTGAGCGTGGTGGCCGGCGTGATCGTCCTCGCCACGCCCGTACCCCCGATCGCTTTCATCGCCTGGGTGCTGGGCAGTTTCTTGATTGTCCTCGGGGTGATCACCGTCGTGCAGGCGATCCTGCTCAGGAGGGCTCGCGCCGCTCGGTGAGGGCCCACAAACCCACTTTCACGTGAAAGCGGCCCTATTTGAGGCGGTGTGGCACCACCTTCCCGTCAAAGCGGCCTTACCGGGCCATGCCCCACGAACCGATTGGGCCGCAGACCGTCCAACGCGGAGGGCTGTCCACCCATCAGTTCCTCTGCCACCGCCTTTCCCACCGCCGGCGAGAGTTGGAATCCGTGGCCGCTGAATCCAACCGCGACGTAAGCGCCGTCGGTACCGGGCAGGGGGCCGATGAGCGGGACTCCGTCGACCGAGACGCCCTCCAGCCCGCACAGGTGGCCGTCGATCCTTCTGTGCCGCAGTGTCGGGAAGAGTTCACAAGCCGTCTCCCAACTGCCTTTGACCGAGTCCTCCAGCAGCTCGCAGGTATGAATCTCTTGGTTCACTTCCGCCGGCCACCCGCCTCCGATGTAGAACGCTCCGGACGGCTGCTGCTTGAACGAGATCGGTCGACTCTCAGACCCGACGGTCGGGACGAGAATCGGATCCACCGGATCACTGCGCAGCATCTGCAGGCCCTCGACGCGGAGCGGAAGGTCGAAGTCCAATTGGCCCAGCAGGCGCGGAGACCAGGACCCCGCGGCAAGCACCACGTGGGTCGCGTTCACCTGCTCGGAGCCCAAGCGCACGCCCCGGACCTTGCTGCCCGCGACGAGGAAGCCATCGACCGCCTCCCGCCGATGGATCGCACCGCTCCGTACCGCGGCGTCAAGGAACGCGCGAGTCGTGAGCCTTGGGTCAGCCTGACCGTCGCCGCTCGTGAAGGTGCCACCGATCACCGAGGGGGCGAGGATGGGGGCCAGCTCGTGAGCTTCGGTGGCGTCGACAAGTTCGGTCTCGATACCGGCCGCGCGCTCACGCGCCGCCCGCTCGGCCAGCCTTGCAAGATCCGTCTCCGTCTCCGCCACGTGAAGGTGACCGCCGGCTCGAAATGCGCAGTCGGCCTCAAGCTCATCCTCCAAGAGAGGCCACCTGTTGCTCGCCGCGAGCGTCAGTTCCCACTCTCGGGGGTCCCGATCCTGCCTCCTCACCCCCCCAGCGCTGGCCCAGGAGGCGCTCGGGGAAACCGGCGAGCCAGGATCCGCGATAATCACCTGGCTCCCCGTCTTGGCCAGGTGGTATCCGATCGATGATCCGATCACGCCGGCGCCGACCACGACCACGTCGAAGCTATGGCTCAGCGTCATGCCGCTTTTGGGACTCTGATTGTCCGCTGGGGATTGCTAACGGCCTTGGCACGGTCTGCTGCTTCCACCACCACCTCCTGCTCCGCGCCGCACCTCTGCCACACCCAGGTCGCGGACCCGTCCCCGGGTCGGGGACCACCTGGTCCTGGTCGGCGGTCACGGGCCGATTCTGCGCCGAGACCTGCGCGTCACGCCAAGCGACCAGAATGTCGGAGATGAGCAGCACCCTTCAGTGGGTCGGCGTCGCCATCGATTGCGCGGACGCCGGTCCTGTGGCCCGCTTCTATGAACGGCTCCTGGGATTCGAGATGGGCGATTTCGAACCGCCTGGATGGGCCCAGTTGCGCGACCCGGCTGGAGGTGTGCACCTCAACATTCAGGGTGAGGATTGGTATCAGCCGCCGACCTGGCCGGAACGCTCCGGCACGCAAGCCAAAATGATGCACTTCGAGGTCTTGGTCGATGACCTGGAGACCGCTGTCGCCACCGCCCTCGAGGCGGGCGGCACCGAAGCGCCATGGCAACCACCCGACCGCGACCGAGAACGCCTGCGGATCATGCTCGACCCCGCCGGCCACCCTTTGTGCCTCTTCCTACACGGTGAATAGCACCAAGACAAGGTGGTGGGCGGCGCTGCTCTCGAGCCAGTGGCCTCTTGCTCTTGTCCCGGAACGCCATGGCCGGGTGCCCGGACCAGCGGTAGGTACTAGCGGCCAGGTTCACCCAGCGGTCTAGCGTGGCCGGGCCGCTGCGCCGGCACCTGGGTCAGGCGGCGGAACAGGGATGAGCTCGGCCACGTCTGGGGCTGTCACCGCAAGCCCTTGGTCAAGGGTCGCGAGGCGGCCTCGATGGGCCCTGGCAGGCCTGCAAGGTAGAGCGCTTGCTACCCGTTCGCGCGGGCCGCTCAGGGTGCCAGATCGGACGACCAGATCCGCTTAGCGTCTAGCCCTGGGGCCGGTGCCGCGCTGATAGCTGGTTCAAGCGGGGGGAACAGCAATGAGCTCCGCCACGTCTGAGGCTGTCACCGCAAGCCCTTGATCAAGGGTCGCGAGGCGGCCTTGATGGGCCCTGGCTAGGCCGGCAAGATAGGCGGCCGTCACTTGCCCGTGCCCAAGTACGCGCGATAGGTCCACCTCCAGGTAGGTGAGATCGTCGAACCATTGCTCATGGCGGGCATGGCCGGCCAGAACCGACAGCGCTTTGCGCGCGTCGCTGGTGCTCGTTCCTTGGCGGACGAGCAACCGGAGCAAGGTCCCCTGGACAGTGGGGCAGGTTGCAAATCGTCCGGCTTGCCGAAACCATGCTCTGGCCGCCGCATGGTGCACGTGCTCGGCCACCACGAGAGCCACCAGCACGTTACCGTCCAGCAGACATCCGCCTCGCGTGCGGTCAGCCATCTTCCTCGATCGCGGACACGTCTTCGGCCGTGATCCGGCGTCCCACCCGTACCGTGGGCAGGCCACTCTCGGGATCGATCTCGATCGTGGTGCGGTCGTCGTGAGCCAGTGAGGCGCGCATCATGCTTTCCACGGTCCGGCTCAGGGTCTGGTGCCGGTCGCGGGCGATCTGGCTGGCCGCGCGGTGGAGGTCGTCCGGAAGGTCGATCGTCGTCCGCATCACTGCATCATACTTCGCATCACACGAGGGTGCGTAGCGGTTGACGAAGCGTGGTCTCCTGACGAAGGACGCTTTATGTTTCCAGACCTCGGCGGCACCCCAGCTCCGCATCGCACCCGCGGCTCCGCCTCCTACGCGGCGCACCATCTTCTCCACGTGCACCGCGGACCACTGACGGGTCACAACGTGAGCAGAATGCGCGATGCCCCCTCAATCAGCTCCTCCAGGGCGCCCTTGCCGAAGGGGCTCTGCCACACTTGATAGGTGTCATTCCCACCTTCGAAAGCCAATTGATCGGGCAGATATCCTAGGTACGGTCCGTTGACGATGCTCGCCACCAACAAAGGTCGTCTGTCGAGTCGGCGCCGCAGTTCCCGTTGGAGGAGCGAATAGAGCTCGTTCGGCGTCGCCACCAGCAGGATCTCTCCGAGCCGCCAGGCCCACAGCGGCACCGGTATCGCATCACCCGAGATCAGCGCCTCGATGCTCTGGCGGCGCCGCATTCTCTCCTCTCGAACGCGCGGCTCGAGGTCTGCCCAGTCCGGGCTCCGCGAGCTCGAGCGCGGCAGCGTTACCGTCGTCAAGCTAGCGGCGGCCGTGCCGTCCAGCGTTCGCGCCCGGCGTTCCCAGAGTCCAAGCGTCGCACCCGACTCCACCGCTCTCTCGAACCGCAGCTCGGTCGCCGGCGGCAGCATTCCCTCCAGGATCGCCCTTACGGCATGCCCCAGCACACGACCATGTGCATCCGCAATCGACACGTCGCTGGTGAACCCCTCCCGGGGCCCGAGCTCACCGGACGCTCCCTGAAGAAACAGACAGGGCGCCCCTTCGCTCTCTACGACCTCCCGCATGGATCCCACGAAGTCGGGCGACAGAAGCCGGTTCTCCAGCGCCAAGGTCGTGGGGTGGCAGGCGTAGTTGACGATCGTCGCCAACGACCGTCCGGCCCGAGAGGTGACACGACCTACGAGCAGCGTGTCGTCGGCCTCCTCGGCAGGATTGAAGCCGCAGAGGTGGAGCCCCTCGTGGACCAGGTCTCTGTTGGCGGCGAGTCGACACGACCCGGTCGCGACGGTGAGGATGGCCGGCTCTAGCTTGCCCAGTGCCTCGACACAAGCCGCGCCCACCTTCCCCTGCAGCCACTCGAGGTACGGGGGGACGAGCTCGCCCCCGGGCAGTTCGGCGTCGCGTCGGCTGATCGAAGGCCCGGCGTGCGTGTGCGAGAGTGCGATCAGTAGAGACGCGTTCGCCAAGCCCAGCCGATCGAGCAGCCCTTGACGCAGGATTCTCTCGTCCTCGGGCGATCGCCACCAGCCCAGGTCGAGCGACACCAGCACCATCGAGCCGCCCCCCTCGGGTGCGAGTGCGAGCGCGGTCGCCAGAAGCGGTCGGTGCACTCCAGCGGCGACGTCGTGAGATGCGGCGCCCCAGTTCCTCGCGTAGATTCCGACCGGAGGCGTGATATCGCGGCGGGCGACCGCGGCCCGGCCAGAGAACGCGGCCTCGGAACAGCCTGCAGACGCAAACATCACCAGTCCCTGGAGTTCGGGACGGGCACGGGAGCGCCGCCGAGCTTCGCGGACTCCAAGGCGGCGATGCCGGGCAGAGTGTAGTCGAGCGCTCGGTAGACGTCGATCTGGGGTGCGCTCTCACCACGGACGGCGGCGAGGAATTCCGGGATCAGCCAGTACTCGCTGGTGCCGTGACCGCCGGTCCTCGCCTCCTCCGGGACGGCCAGGCGTTCGGGGATCAACCGAGGCGCCTGGTCCATCAGGGAGTGCCACTGGGCCGCCTTCGCAAAGAGCGACGCCTCGTGCTCCGAGGCGAGCCAGAGTTTAGGGCGATCTCCGAAGCCGCGGGTCCCCTCGTAGGCGCCCCGTGTGCCCTGAAGCGCGTAATAGGCCATCGCGTGAGGCCGAGGGGAGACGTGGTCCACGCGCACCCGGAGGAGAGCTCCAGCCTTGGTCTTCATCTGGAGCACGTGCATGGTGGGGATCCGGACGTCAGGGTCGAACTTACCTCCTTCGACATCCATCGAGCTGACGCTGACAATCGAGTCGTCGAGCATGTAGAGCAGAGGTCCGATGCTGTGCGTGCAGTAGACTCCGAGCCCGCCCCTTCCTCTCCACGTGAGCCCGCCCTTCGGGTTTCGCCAGAGTTCCCGGCAATCGTGAACGTATTCTCCCTCACCGTAGTAGACGTCACCGAACAGCCCCTCGCGATAAAGGCGCCGCACGAGTTCGACCTCGTCCAGATAGCGGTAGTTCTCCGCCATCATGTAGACCCGGTCACTCGAACGGACCGCGTCGACGAGGCTCTTCGCCTCGTCGAGCGTTGAGCACGCGGTCACTTCGCTCAGTACGTGTTTGCCGGCTCGCAGCGCGGCGATGCCGTGTTGCGCGTGATTCGGCAGCGGCGAGGCGATCACGGCTACGTCGAAGTCCTGGTTCAGGAACTCCTCAAGATCGGCCGTGGTGAAAACTCCAAACTGGCCTCCGACGCGGTCCAGCGCCTCGGTATCGACATCGTGCACTGCGGTCACCTTCATCCCACCCAACACCTTGGCGATGCGGACGAAGGACTGGCCGCGGTGCAACCCGATCACTCCCACCTTGATGTCGTTCATGGGTTGCTCTCTCTTGCGACTTCATTGAGCCCCAAGCTGTTGGAGCCGCGGACCGATCTCTAGAAGCACATAAGCCGCGTGGGACATGCAGTTGTACCAAGCGTGAAACCGTGGGGTTGACCGAAGGTCCCGGTCCGGGACCACTGTCGAGAACCTCCCGTCCGGCAGCCGGCAGCCGACGATCGTGTTGACGGCTCCCATCGCCTTGTGAAGCCAGGTCGGGTCTCCGGTCGCTTCGTGCATGGCAAGCGTAGCCCGCGCGTAGTTGGCGGTGTGGAAGTCCATCGGCCAGTAGCAGACGTACTGCTCGATCGCCGCCGGTGTCAGCGGCACGTAAGGCACCGGCGTGATTGACGGCTCGCGCCCGAAGATGACGAACTGGTCCTCCACGTACCGGACCAAACGCTTGGCGATGTCGAGCGCGGCGTCATGGCCGCGGCGCAGGAGGAGCATCGCCGTCTCCAGCGCAGCCCACTGCTCAAGATTCTCGTACGGTTCCCGAGTCGTTACATCCTCGTACATCTGCTGCCACAGCCCCGTCCGAACCGGGTTCTCCAGCAGCCAGGCAGTACCTCGGTCGAGCCCTGATTCAAGAGCCTCACACAGCTCGCCTTCAGCACCGTCCAAGAGTTGCTCGAAGAGTCGGAGCGCGATGACCGACGCCGCGGTGTACGGCTCGACCGCCGCACCGTCCTCGAGGCGAACCCGATAGGGGAAGGATCCGTCCTCGCGCTGGAGCTCCAGAAGGACACCCGCCAGACGTATGGCGTAGTCCCTATAGCGCGGATCGTGGGTGGCTTGGGCAAGCTCGAGCGCCGCTCCCCCCACAAAACCAACGCGGACCGCGGTGATCGAGTCCGCCTCCCACATGGCACCCGCGCCCGCGCTGTCCATGGTCGACTTGGGCGCCCCTGCCAGTGGACCACGGTCGATCACCGGGTGCTCGATCAGATAGTCACAAAGCTTGCGAGCCATCGGCAGCGCCGCGTCATCTTGGCCCGCGACCGCCACGAAGAGTCTGATGAAGCTCGCATAGCACAGAGCGGGAAACTGCAGCGGGTGGAAGATCAGTGGCGCATCGACGGTCGCCGCGGCGTGCCACATGTAGGCGGGATCCTCGGGATGTTCGCTCGCCTTGGGCGCGTCCACGAGCATGTGTCGAGCGACTCCGAGCGCGGCCCCTCGCCAGTCCAGGAGAGGTTTCTCCTCGTCTGCCCAATCCGGTGACCGCACAAAGTTGGAGGCGGCGCCAGCCCCGTTCACCCGGCCTTCGACATCGCGGGCCAGAGGCGTGAACCGGAACCTGCCGAAAGGCACGCGTCCCCAGATCTCGGTCAGGTCGAAGCTCGGGCTGTCCGCTCGCAGTCTCCAACCCTCTCCGTCGCCCTCAGAAGGCTTCACCAGCAACTCATAGCCGGCCGCTCCCGCCACCGGGGTGAACTCGAGCACGGGTGGGTCGATGCTGCGTCGCGCCGCTCGCATGCGTCCTGTGCGGTCGATCCTTTGGGGCGTCCCCGACAGAGCTACGGCCAACGCCGGGTCCGATCCCCCGCTCCAGGTCTCTGCGATCAACTGACCTCCCCCCTCTCTCGGCGGCGAAGCGCAGACATGACGGCGGACTCGGTGCCCTCCAAAAGGGCAGCGATGTCGGACTCGGTGTGCGCGTAAGAAACGTGGCTGCGCTTCAGGTTCAGTGGTAGCTCGAAGACCCCGCTCGAAAGCAGCTCGCGGCGATACCCGACGAAGAGATCGGCGTCATGGTCGAGCAGGTCTTCGTAGCGGTGAACCGGCCGGTTTATGAAATAGGTGACGAAGACGGACCCGAAGCCGCTCACCTGCGCGGGGATCCCGAGTCGGCGATACAGCTCGCTGAGCCCGGCACGGGCCGTCTCGCCGAGTTCGAATATATGTTCATGCACGGGCTCCCGCTGGAGCTTGTCGATGGTCGCCAGAGAGGCCGCTGCCGACGCCGGATGTCCGTTGAAGGTCCCTGCGAAGAAGGCCGGTCTGCCTGGTGTGGTGCTGAACATCTCCATCAGCTCTCGCCTGCCGCCAAGGGCCGAGATGGGGTACCCATTGGCCATTGCCTTGCCCAGCGTTGTCAGGTCGGGCCGAACACCACTCACTCCCTGGTAACCCTGAAGACCGTGCCGGAATCCGGTGATGACCTCGTCGAAGACAAGGACCACCCCATGCTGTGTGCACAGGTCGCGGAGGCTCTGCAGAAACCCTTGGTTCGGCAGCACGGCGCCGATGTTGTGTGGGATCGGCTCCAGGATGATGGCCGCGACCTGCCCTGGGTACTTCTGCAGAGCATGCTCTACCGCCGGCAGGTCGTTGAAGGGACAGACGATGGTCGCTTCCAGGGTCTCCGGCAGGATCCCCTCAGAGAGAGGGTCTTTGTGGCCAACGTGCTCCCGCGTGGAGATGACGTTCATGGCCACGGAGTCGTGCCAGCCGTGGTAGCAGCCCTGGAACTTGATGACCTTGGGCCGGCCGGTCGCGGTCCGGGCCACGCGCAAGGCGTGGAAGGTCGCCTCGCTCCCCGTGCTCGTCAGCAGTACCTGGTCGATGGACGGCACCAGGTCGACGATTCGTTCGGCGAGCTCTACCTCGATCGGCGTGACTCCGGCGCCTGGCAGATCCAGCCGACGAGCCGTATCGGCGTAGGCGCGGTCGACGTCAGGGTCATTGTGGCCCAGGATGGGTGGGCCGAAGGCGGCGTGGAAGTCGATGTAGCGCCGGCCACGCTCGTCCGTGAATGTGGCTCCATCGCTCTCCACCACGACCAGATCCTCGATACCCGGAATTGATCGCTGGCCGCTGTTCACGCCGCCCGGGATCACGCGCCGAGCACGCGTGGCGATGCTATCCTTCCCCACCACTCTTGCCTTCTCCTTCCCAACGGCGATTTTCGACTCGCCGTCCGATCTCCCGGCCGAATCCGTGACCGGGGATGGTTTCCGCGGAGGCCCCGCCAGACACTCCTTCCAGGGCCGATGTCGCCAGGAGCGCGGACAGCCCGCCGTCCACCCAGATCTCGGCGCCCGTGATGAACGAGGCGCTGTCCGAAAGCAGGAAAGCCACCGTCGAGGCGACGTCCTCAGGTAGACCTCTTCGGCGCAGCGGGTGCAGCTGTGCGACTTGATGGGCGAAAGCCTCCGCATCGGCGGAGGCTCGCAGCACCTGCTCCCAGAGCTCGGTGTCGATGAAACCCGGACATACCGCGTTGACCCGAACTCCGAACGGGCCCAACTCGACCGCCAGGGCCCGGGTGAGCCCGAGCACTCCGGCCTTGGCGGCGGTGTAGGCGGCGTACCCCGGTGCCGTGTGCCGCGCCATTACCGACGACACGTTGACGACGCTGCCGCCCCGCGCCTTCAGATGTGGAGCCGCCGCCTTCACCACCAGCAGTCCGGCGCGAAGGTCCACGTCGAGGACGCTGTCGAGTGCCGTCACGTCCCAGGCCTCCAGCGGGACGTGAGTGTCGACGCCGGCGTTGTTGCAGATCAGCTGGAGACCGCGATAGTGCGCCGCCGCCGCCCTTACCGCCTCCTCGACCGCGGCTGGCTGTGAGAGGTCACAGACGATCGGCAGCACCTCGACGCCCGTGGCCCTCAGTTCAGCCGTCGTGGTTTCGAGCTGGGCCGCCTCCTTGTCCAGCAGAGCCAGGCTCGCGCCATCTGCGGCGAGCCTGGCGGCGACGGCGCGCCCGATGCCACGAGCAGAGCCGGTGACGAGAGCGACCCTGCCGTCCAGTCGGAGCGTCATCCTGGCGGCAGGTCGTTGACCTTCAGGCTAAAGCTCAGGAGGTCCCCACGGCTGAAGCGGTCCATGTCGAGACGGGCGATGTCGAGGATCTCCGGGCGGCCCGTCTCGGGTCCAATGTCAGTGCGCGTCGACCCCCCGAGCAGGAGGCCGGCCATCGACATCGAGACCGCAGCATGCATGATGATCCCGTGCCCGTTCATGCCCAGGGCGTGATAGAGGTTCGACACCTCAGTATCCCGGGAGAGAATGGGGTAGCCATCCTCTGTGGTCCCGTACACACAACACCACCCGTTCAGAAAACGACTCTCGGGCAGGTTCCACCAGCGCCGATAGACCTCGGCCACAGCTCGAGGATAGTCAGAGTCGTTGACGCGGTTCACAAAGTCGGGGTCATCGACGATCCCAGGGAGTGTCTTGTGGTGATGCTGTCCGAAGAGGAGCGTTCCCCCGAGCTCTCCACGTGACCAGACCCCTTGTCCCTGGACCCGTTCCGGGACGCCGGTCAGGGGCGCCTCGCCGACCCCGTCGTCGAAGGCGGTGGCGACGCAGACCTGAATTCGTTGCGGGACCACGCGGACAGTCGAGGAGGCGAGTGCCGCCACCTTGGCTCCCCACGGCCCTCCCGCGTTGAGGACGAGCCCAGCGTCGATCGGCCCCCGGCGGGTGACCAGCGTCTGGACCCGGCCGCCACTCCGTCGCATCTCGAGCACCGGCGTGTTCCGGCGCACCTCCACCTGCGGCGCGAGGCGCTCGTAGAGCGATACCAGCTCGTAGGGATCGATGAACCCCTGGTTCCGGTACCAGATGCCACCCAGGAGCCGCCGGCCGTTCTCGCTCTCCGCCGAGATCCAGGGGAAGCGCCGCAGCATCTCGCGAACTTCGAGGATCTCGTTCGCGTAGATCCCACCCGGGTCGTCGCCACCGAAACGCTGCGCATACGGGTCCGGCTCGGGCGGAAAGGGCGACGGTTCGTAGATCGGATGCAGATTGCCCCAACCGTGGAAGCCGAAGCCCGACTCCCGTTCCAACCGCTTGATGCGCGCGTAGCCGACCAGGTTCATCAGGGCGTATATCTCGCCCAGATCGACGGGGCAGATCACCCCCGCCGAGCCGCCCGTGGTCCCTGTCGCCGGGCTGCTCTTCTCCAGCACCACCACGCGGCCGGCGCCTCGACGTGCCAGCTCGTAGGCGCAGCTCATGCCGACGATGCCGGCACCAACGATCGCGACGTCGGCTGTCTCCCTCACGCGGTCCCCCCTCTATCTCTCTGCGGTCAACCGAATACCCCGGACGATCCAGCGCTGCGTGACGGCGAACAGGACGATCAACGGAGCCACCAGCAGTGCTGTGTACGCGACGATCTCGGCGATGTCAGGCTGGCCGTGAACCTGGATGAACTGATAGACGCCGAGCGAGAGTGTGTAGTTCGAGGGATTAGTGAGGTAGATGAGCGGGCCGAAGAAGTTGTTGTACGAGTAGACGAACGCGAAGACTGCCGCCACGGCCAGCGCCGGCCTCACCAGCGGCATCACCACGCGCAGGTAGATCTGGAACTCATTCGCGCCGTCGACCCGTGCCGCTTCTCCCAGGTCGGAGTTGATGGTCATCATGTACTGGCGCAACAGGAAGATGGTGAAGGGGTCTCCCACCAGGGTCGGCCAGGTCAACGGCCGCAGGGTCCCCAACCAGCCCAACGTTCTGAACAGCTGGTACTGAGGGATGATGGTCGCCCAGGCCGGCAGGATGAGCGTGATGATGACGGTCCAGAAGAGGGCGTTCCGCCCCCAGAAGCGGCATTGGGCGAAGGCATACGCGGCGAGCGACGATGAGACGACGGTCGCGACCGTGGTGAAGACGCTGATGTAGACCGTGTTCTTGGCGTACTGGAGGAGGTTCTGCCCTTGCGTGTTGAACAGGCCCTGGAAGTTGGCGAGGCTCCAGGCATGCGGCCACCAGGTTGGTGGGATCTCAGTGACCTCGGAGGGCACCTTGAAGATTCCGATCGCCAGCCAGTAGAGCGGGAATAGAAAGGGGATGAGGGCCGCCACGAGTACGACGTAGAGCACCACCTGGTTCCGGACGCGGCGGCCGTTGCCAGGGGACCGGAAGCGGTTGCGGGAGGCGGGGAGCTCGCTGGTCGCCATCAGCGTCCCCCGCCGTAGTAGAACACCCAGTTGCGGGCGGTGCGGAACAGGATCGCCGCCATGACCGCGACGATGACGGTCAGCATGACGCTCAATGCGGCGCCGTACCCGAAGTTGAAGTTCTGGAACATCTGCTGATACATGTAGACCGCGTACAGGAGCGTCGAGTTGTCGGGCTGTCCGAGGTTGGCGGCGCCACTCTGCCCGCCGGTGTTGGTCGCGGTCACGGTGGAGCCGAGCACCTGGGTGAAGAAGGAGAACGCCCCGATCATGCCCAGGACCAGGTTGAAGAAGACCGTCGGCGTGAGCATCGGGATCGTGACGTGCCGGAAGCGTCCGACACTCCGGGCCCCGTCCAGCGACGCTGCTTCGTAGAGCTCGTTCGGGATCGACTGCAGGCCGGCCAAGAAGATGATCATGATCGGCCCCATCTCCCAGAGGCTCAACAGCAGCAGGGCCGGCTTGGCAGCGTTGGGGTCGGTGAACCATCCGGGCTGCGGCAGATGCAGCAACCCGAGGACGACGTCAACCGGTCCCCCGGCCGGGTTGAAGATCCAGGCGAAGACAATCCCGGCACCGATATAGGGGACCATGCTCGGCAGGTAGAACAGAGTCCGGAAGAGGCCGCCCATCTTCAGTTTGGTGTTGAGCAGCATGGCGATCGCGATTCCCACCACCAAGCTCGCCGGAACGCTGATCAACACCCACCAGACGGTGTTCAGGACCGCGCTCCAGAAGTCAGGTGACTGGGTGAAGGCTTGGACGAAGTTCTGAAACCCGACCCATTGCGGCGGGAACTGCAGTCCGTTGTAGTTGGTGAAGGCGTAGAGGAACGTCGCAACAAACGGGTAGACCTGCAGCACGATGAGCCCGATTAACCAGGGCGCAAGGAAGAGGAGCCCCGTCCGCAGCTGCCGAAGCTGCAGACGGGACACCCGCCTCCTGCGCTCCGTATTCGCGGTGCCGACAGTCGACGACCCGAGGCTGACTCGACTCATGCCTTCCTCTTAGCCATTGGTGCCGGTCACATCGATGCCCCCTGGTGTGCTCTTCTCCTGCGAGTCGATCTGCTTCTGAGCGTTGCTGAGGGCCTGCGACACGGACATCTTTCCGAACGCGATGTTGTTCCAGGCGTCGGTCATGATGGTGACGTACTGATCGGTGAACGCGCCACGCGGGTAGCTGACCTGGGAGTGTGCGGTTTCCTCAGCCACGACCTTGAGGGCGGAAGCCATCGGATTCCCCGCGTACCCGGCCTGCTGGCGCTTTGTCGCCTCCGTCTGGATGTAGTCCTGGTTCCACTTCTGCGCCTCGCTCGACCGCACGTACCCATTGGTGGTCGGGCCGTCCAGATAGCCGTTCTGGTAGATGGTGGCGAGCCAGAAGTCGAAGGCCGCCTGAGGGTGCTTAGCGCCCTTGGGGATGGCCAGCATCCACGCCACCTGCTCCATACCCTTGTCCCCGGCCAGGGTCCCCGTCGCTGTGGGACCGGGGGAGAGCTGCCAGGTCAGGTTGTAGCAGCCGTCCATCTGACCGCCGGTCCAGTAAGCGTCGATCGGCAGGAGGATCTTGCCGGTCGCGTAGTAGTCATTCTTGGCGCAGCTCCAGGGGCCGGGGTTCCCGTTGATGAACTTCTCGTAGCTCTGCCAGCCACCGTAGAAGTCGGTGAGCTTCTTCTCGTAGTTAAAGAAGCTCTTGATGCAGGGTGAGTCGGCCTGGTATCCGGTCTTGGCGTTCCAGACCACTTGCCCGTCACAGTACTGGTTGATCATGTTCCAAGACGTAGCCTCGACCGGCTCGCCGATCCGCTCCAGCTCGTGTCCAGGCCCGAACTGGGTCACCTTCTCGGACGCCTGCAACAGCCCCGCCCAGGTCGTGGGGAGCTTGTTCGGGTTCAGCCCCGCCGCAGTCAGATACTTGGGCACCACCAGGAGGTCTCCGCTGGTGGGGTTGGAGGCACCGGGCATCGCGTACCACTGGCCGCCATAGCGCGCGTAGTTCGCCATCGGACCGTAGAAGTCGTTGGGGTTGATGGCCGCCTTCTTGAAGAAGGGAGTCAGGTCCATCAGGGCGCCCCGCTGGACCATTTCCGGAAGCGTCTCGTGGAGCCCGATCAGGTCGGGTGGGTCACCCGCATTCTCACCCAACAGCGTCTTCGTGATCTCGGTCGGCTCGTCGGGCACCTGGATCTCCGTGATTTTTAGGTTGGGGAAATCCTTCGCCCAGATCTGGTGGTAGTAGGTGTACCAGGAGGCGATCGAGTTCGACCCTGAGGCGCTCTTGGCGGTCAGGCCCTCCAGGATGTCCGGGTTGGTCATCACCGTGAGCTGCGTGTCCTTGGGGTAGGCCAGCAGCGATGCGTTGACGCCCCCTTGACCGCCGGCCCAGGTGGCGACCAGCAGGGCCGCGGTGCAAAGCCCGAGCAACGGGTGCAGCCGCGGACGGTACCTAGAAGCCCTGCGCATGCGCGCACGAGGGAGACCACCCTCGCGACCAACCAATGCCCGTGTCAGGTGCCCAAGCACGCCGCCTGCCGAAGCCGGACGACCCCTGGCATCATCCGAAGTTCGTATGCGCCTCAAGACCATGGACCGGCATTCTGCTCCCATATGTATACGATGTCAAGCCCAGATCGAACGAGGGTACCAGCCGTGCTAGACTCCCAACGGAGCCATTGAATTGGGGCATTCTGGATACGCGTATACACGGGCCGCTTGCCCACTCCGCTCGATACCATGAGCGAGGAGTGGCTGCGGCCGCTGCAAGCTCCGGAACGGCCGATTCGTCTTCGGGAAGCCGCATACGAGTCGATCAGGGAGGCGATACTGGAGGGTCGGATCGGGGTCCGGCAACCGCTATTCGAGGATTCGATCGCCGCCCTCCTGGGGATCAGCCGGACACCCGTGCGAGAGGCTCTGGCACTCCTCGAGCACGAGGGGCTGATCGCGCCACGCGCCGGTCGCGGGCTTTGGGTCGCCGTGCTCTCGCAAGCCGAATTTCTGGATCTGTTCGTCGCGAACGAGGCGATCGAACCGTATCTGGCACGCATTGCCGCGGCTAGAGCCACGGCTGCACATATCGAGGCGATGAGTCGGGCGGTACGCGACAACGAGTGGGACGCCGAGCAGGGCGATTTGGCGTCGTTCCTGGCCCACGGGAGGCAGTTTCATCGCTCCATCGGACAGGCTGCCGGCAGCGCTGTTCTGACTCGCTTCGTAGTGCAGAACGAAGAGAGGGCGGACATGTACCTGCTGGGCAACGTGGAATCGTTCGAATTCGATGCATGGTGGCCGTCGGTTCACGAGCACGAGGCCATCCTGGAGGCAATTGTCCGTCGCGAGCCCGAAGAGGCGGCTCGTCTCGTCACATACCACTCGCAATCGGTGCGTCACCGCCTCCAGCGCGTGTTTACGGATGGCGAACAAGGAGGGGTCAAGAGCTAAGTGTCCGACACCCAGCTTCATATGCGTCACAAGCTCCAGGACTTGTCTCCGCTGCAAGTTCCCGCGGGGTTCCGGCTGCGCACACTGGTACCGGCGGATCTGAATCAGTGGACGTCGCTGATGAACCAGAATGGGGAGCTCGGAGAGTGGGATCAGAACCGATCCCGGGCCCTTTTCGCCCAGGGTTCTCCCATGCCCCTCTCCGGCGCCTTCGTCGTCGTGGACGACGAAGCTCTGGTTGCCACCGCGCAACTCCACCTCCACACGAACGACAAGTACACGCCGTGGCCGGAGCTGGGTTGGGTGGCGGCGCTGCCCGCGCATCGAGGCCGGGGTCTCGGCCGGTTGGTGTGCCTGGCGGTCCTCCGGCACGCAGCCGCAATGGGCCATCCAGGAGTATTCCTGATGACCGACGACCACCGACTGCCGGCGATTCGAACCTACCTGGGGCTCGGGTTCGAACCTTGGCTGGTGGACGGAACCGCGGCCGGTCGTTGGGCGGAGGTGCTCTGGCGCCTCGACGGCACCCCCCACGCGTCAGGAGGTGGGCCAGCCAAATGAGCGATGTGCCCCACGACGGCATGGGTGTGACGCGCGGGATAGGCGCGGTAAATGCGACCGAGCACGATCATGGATCGAGGCCGCGGATTCGCGCCATCCGGTCCGTCGTCGTCAACGCGCGAATGCGCAATTGGATCTTCGTGAAGGTCGAGACCGATCAACCAGGCCTTTACGGATGGGGCGAGGCGACTCTGGAGTGGAAGACTGCCGGCGTCGTGGGCTCCGTCGAGGACGTCGGCCGCCTCCTCGTCGGTGAGGACCCTCTGCGCATCGAGCATCTCTTCCAGATGATGACGAGACAGTACTTCTGGCGGTCGGGCATCGAGGGGATGTCGGCGATCAGCGGCATCGAGCAGGCTCTATGGGACATCAAGGGTAAGTGGAGTGGCCTCCCGGTCTACGAGCTACTGGGTGGCCGCGTGCGCGATCGTGTGCGCCTCTATAACCATCTGGGTGGGGGCGAGATGGAGGCGATGTACGAGACGAACGACGTCGGCCTTGTCGTGGATGGCGCCCTTGCGGTCAAGGAGCGGGGGTTCACAGCGCTCAAATTCATGCCCGTCCCCCGGACCGAGGCGGTGGAAGGCATGCGCTCGGTCGAGAACGCCGAGCGCATGGTCCGAGCGGTGCGAGAAGCCGTCGGTCAGGACGTGGACCTACTCGTTGACCTCCATGCACGCTGCCAGCCGATGATGGCGATCCGGTACTGCCATGCGTTTGAGCCATATGGGCTGTTGTTCTTCGAAGAGCCGTGTCCCTCGGAGGACGTCCAGGCAACCGCTCAGGTGACCGCGAACTCGAGGATTCCAATCGCCACCGGGGAACGGCTGGTCGGCCGCGCACAGTTCCGAGAGTTGATCGCCGGCAGGGCCTGCCACGTCGTTCAACCCGATCTCTCGCACTGCGGTGGCCTCTGGGAAGCCCGGAAGATCGCAGCCTTCGCGGAGACATACAGCATGTCCATTGCGCCACACAATCCGAATGGGCCGATCGCATTGTCGGCCGCAGTTCATTTCGCACTGGCCACCCCCAATTGGACCATCCAGGAGATGATCACAGACGATGTTCCGTGGCGCGGCGAGGTGCTCAGGCAAGCTCTGGAAGTTAAAGGGGGCTTCGCCGCGGTGCCGACGAGGCCAGGCCTCGGGATCGAGGTCGACGAGGTGGCGGCGGCTGCCCATCCATTTCAGGCGGAAGCTGAACAGCGGTATTTCCACCCGGACGGATCGGTCGCCGACTGGTAGCCGGGGCAGAAGAATCCGGGAGCGTCGCGGACGATCAGTGTGATCTGTGACATGGCGCCGTGCGGGTCGGAATCTAGAATCCTATGGCATTGGTGCGTAGTCCCGGTTGCTTGCTAGGCTGAGGGGTCGGACAGTCCTCGCGGGCACTGGTCTGACCGGGGGAATAGGCCTCGCGTGCGCTCAGCCGCCTTCCTCAATTGCGGCCACGTCCTCGTCGGTGATCCGGCGTCCAATCCGTACGGTCGGCAGGCCATTCTCGTGATCGATCCCGATCGTGGTGTTATCGTCGTCAGCCACGGCGGTGCGCATCAGGCTTCTACGGTCCGGCTCAGAGTGTAGTGCCGGTCACGGGCGATCTGGCTGGCTGCGCGGATGCAGCGCGTCCGGAAGACCAATCGTCGTCCCATCACGCATCATACTTCGCGTCACACGAGATGCGCGGCACCGCGGACGTTTGGTCAAGGGTGGTCTCCTTACCAAGGACGCTTTCTGTTTCCGGACAATGACTTCTCGATTTTGAATTGAGGAGTCCCTCTTCCTTACGGATGCGCTCTTCATAGGCCACTTTTCCATCACCCTCGAATCGGACTCGAAATCCGTCGTAAGGAGCTCTTCCTTACATCCCGCCGCCCCGTCTTCAAGGTCGCGTTGGTGAACCGGTTGCTCTCCGGTGCCTAGCCCCGTTTTCCGCACTTGCGGTTGGTGAAACCCGTCGGTGGCCCGCCGAATAGCTCTCTGGCGAGTTCGGAGTCGGGTTGCCGTCTCGGCCCCGGAGCACCTCCTGTAGGGGAAAGTCATCGACGACGCGATCCGCTCTCGATGCGCCCAAGGTATTGCGTTTGGTGTTCGATGTGCCCCATAATGTTGGGGAAAGATGTTCGTTCGAGTCCAGCGGGTCCGCCAGGGATCGCGCACCTACGAGTACGTACATCTCGTTGAGGGCTACCGCGATCATGCGGGCAAGGTCCGCCATCGTGTTGTGGCAAAGCTGGGCCGCAAAGACCAGCTCAAGGCCTCCGGCGCGCTGGACAACCTGGCGGCTGCCTTCACCCGCCTGGACCCCCGCCCGGGGAGCTTCCTCTCCGGTTCCTTGCCCTTGGTGGTGCCCGTGCTCCGACGCCTGGATCTGGTCGGGATCATCGATCGCGCCTGCCCCATGCGGGGGCGCGCTCAACTCACTCATGGTGAGGTGGTGGCGAGCCTGGTCGCCAACCGCCTGACCGCAGCACGGCCGCTGTACGACGTCCAGGGCTGGGCCGAGCACTACGCGGTGAACGCCTGGCTGCGGACTCCCTCGGGGTTGCTCAACGATGACCGCCTGGGTCGCGCCTTGGACGCGCTCAGCGGACACCTGGACGAGGTGGTAGGCGCCTTAGGCATGGCGGCCATCGCCAGCTACGGCGTGGACGCGGCTCGCTTGCACTGGGACTTCACCTCGGTCGCCTTCACCGGCGACTACGCCAGCCAGCAGGCAGGCGCCCCCCAGATCGCCTACGGGCACTCGTCCGATCATCAAGCTCACCGCCGGCAGCTGAAGGTTGCGCAGGCGGTGGCGGCTCCGGGGATCCCGCTCTATCACCGCACCGTCAACGGGGGCCGTCATGAAGGCGCCGAGACGCATGAGTTGCTGGAGCGCCTGCGCCAGCTGGCTTCCCCGCGCAAGCTGCTCCTGGTTGCCGACTCGGCTCTGGTCACCAAGGCCAATCTGGCCGCCTGTATGGCGGAGGATAGCGGCATCAGCTTCGTGGCCCGGCTGCCGCGGACGTTCGGCTATGAGGCGGCCGCACTGGCGCTGCCACCGGAGGCGTTTCGACCGCTGCGCTACCTCTCGGAGCGAGCACGACGGCTACCGGCTGCCCGGCGCTCCCGCTTCTGGGGGGCGGAGGGCAGCCTCCAGGTCGAACTCGATGGCGGAGGGCATCTGGAGCCGCGCGTCCTCTACGTGATCGGGTCCGAGGAGCGAGAGGCGGCGCGCAAGAGTCGAGCCAAGTTGCTGGCGCGCGCCGAGCAACAACTGGAGACGATCGCCCGAGGGCTGCGCCATGGTGGACGACGCCAGGATCCGGAACAGGTGGCCAGGCGGGTGGCCAAGGCGGTCAGCAAAGGTCGCGTGGGTGAGTTCCTCCGCACTGAACTCGACCTGGGGGCGGGAAGGCTGACCTGGTCTCGGGATCAGGCAGCGCTGGAGCAGGCGGAGCGACGTGACGGTCTCTACGCGCTGGTCACCAACCTGCGACTGCGCCAGGCATCTTCCTCGCGACTCCTGCAGCTGTTCAAAGAGCAGGTGATCGTGGAGCGGGCTCACCACTTCCTCAAGGGACCGTTGAAGGTGCGCCCGGTGTTCCTCCACTCCAACCGTCGAGTTGCAGCCCTGGTCACCGTGTGCGCGATTGCGGTCATGGTCTACGGCCTCATCGAGAACGAAGTCCGTCGCGCGATCGCCCCCCGGCGCACCCTTGCCGGTCTGCTCCCGGAGGGCCGCTCAGCCCGGCCGACCGCCACCAACATCTTTGCCGCCTTCGCCGGCATGGGGTATCAGCGACTGATCGGCCACCAAGGCCTCACCCTCGTCCCTGACCCGCTCACCGAGGCCCAGCGCCACATCCTCAACGCCCTCAAGATTCCCTCCCCATTGCCACCCGATGAGGAACCATTGGCGTCGTGAACCAATGCGGAAAACGGGCCTAGCTGTTGCCCCGGACTACGAACCGCAACGTCGGCGCAGAGACCAACGCTTTTTGGCAGGCTCGTCGCTCACTTCTCGCCAGGCCGTCCCAGCCCCACGATCAGGGCATGCGCGGCGTTCCGAGGATGAGCAGCGTCGGGAATGCGGGCGGGCCAAGGGTCATCGCGGACGTCAAGGGGTGGGATCGCGCCCACGTCCACGACCGCGAGTCCGGCGACCCAGTCCCCTGGTGCCGTCATCACTGAGGCGGCCGTGAGCCCGCGGGCCTGCAACCGTGACTCTCTGTAGACGGAGAGACCGTCCTCGTCGCGCTTGACGGCGAAGGCCCCGGTGGAAGGGCGTATCTCGTGCGTCAATGGGTCGTCCACGAGCATCGAGGGCTGCCCACGAATGCGCCGGAGAACCGTCTCGTCGTCCGGCATCGAGCCTCGGTCTGCGGCTCGCGCGCGGCGGGACGCGTCACCCGGCCCCGAGCAGCCTCATCGAGAGCGAATCCACCGCCCTCCGGACAGCAGAAATCGTTGCTCGGTCTCCGAGGTCGAAGACGGTGTGGAGGGTGATTCGACCTGCCCGGTCGGTGACGAGGGCGTGAGGGCTGCCCTCCTCGTCGACCTCGACCTCGACTGACTCCCGCCCGGCGTGCCATTCGAACTGCAGCCCCCCATCCGGCAGCGGAAACACAAAGGGTGCGACCGCTACTTCGCTGACGAGCTGCCCGATGACCGCGACACCAGCGGTCACCGATTGATCCGTCGGTGGATCCCCGAACCCACCGTCCCAACCCGGCTCCAAGCTCAGGAGATCGTTGATTCGCGCCTCCAGCAGTCCCGCAATCCAATGCAGGCGCGGCGCGACACTGGGCTGCACCGCCCGAATCGTGACCGCACGGCGTGGTACCCCGCCATACCGATAGAAGTCCTCTGCCGCCATCTCATCCGGAGATGGGGCCTCCGACCACGGGTACCGCGTGGATCCGGCGCTCATTGGCAGCTCGGTGACCGAGGTCATTGACGTCTCCTCCAAGCGGTGTGCATGTCGTCCGTTGTCAACTCGGCAAAGGATCGCAGGACGTGCCCATGCGCCTCGTCTAGGAATCGTAGGCCGTGCTCAAGGCCCGGTCCGGCTGGAGCCCCCCGGACCGTCAGCGCCATGAATACAGCCGATTCGCTAGTCGGCCGCGGCGCCGGATCGACCGCAGCATAGAGGCGTACAGGAGGCCTGCCCATCCCGTGAATGGCGAACACAAGTTGGCATCGTGCCTGCTTCGGCGGCCCCTATGTGGATGGCAGGCTGCCGCCAGTGGCGAAGGATCGGGCTCAGGTCGCCTTGCGCCGCCGCCTCGACGTCGATCGCGTTGATGTAGGTGAGCTCCGCCTGGGTCAGCGACATCCCACCAATGCCACTATCAGCGAGGAACTGCCCGAGCTCGGTGGCCCTTGTCACGAACACCTCGCGGACTGCAGGGTAGCGAGGGTACTGGGTGCTGCCCATCTGGCGCCAGTTGACCGTGATGCGATCGTGCTGCAGCTGACGAGCGAAGATGCATCTTCGCTCAGGAACCAGAGTCGAGACTGAAACGCAGGGCTGACGAAGAGTTGGACCGCGCTTGGCCGGCCAGCTGCCGCCTCGATCGTCGGAGGCAGAAGCGGCTGCTCCTGGACGACTGGATAGGCCTCCCGCCACTGCTCCCGAAGCCGCGCGAGCTCGATCGGGCGCAGGTTGAACAGAGGTTGGAACTGGACGGTGAGGACGACCTCAACCACCGGCGGCGCTTGGAAGTCGGGCAGCTGCCCGCCGGTACCGACGTCAGTGGTCATGGTTGCACCACACGCAAGAGGTCGCTGGTTCGAGACCAGCGCCGCCCACCACCTTTTCTTTGGGAGCGATTTTGAGTCCGGATGTCGCCTGCCACATTCATGGGACCACCGGGTTGCCAGAAACTAGGGACCACCCGGAGGCCGTCAGAGCGTGGTCATCGAGCAGGATACCCCGGAGGCCGTCGGAGCCGGGCTCACCCGATGAACTCCTGGCCGAGCAGCTCGGGAACGGCGACAGGCTCGGCGCAGTGAGGGCATTCGCCGCCGAGGCCGAGCTTGCGCATGAAGGTAGAGCAATCGGGGCAGCGCTGTTCGCCCACGGCGCGCTGTCCGCAGCGGTCGCACTCGTAGACGGTGAGCGGTTTGCGTGGCCGGCCAGCGGGGAGGCTGAGCGCTGGCGGAGCGGCCTGTTGCCGTCGCCGGTAGGCGGCGACCCGGCAGGCGTCGGAGCAGTACTTCTGGCGGCCGGAGGGCGTGAATCGGCGCTGACAGAGAGGGCAGGCTATCGTAACGGCATCGTAACGAGACGGGGTGTTGGGTTCGATCCGCATGTGGTCTGGGTTCACGACGGCCGCCGGGGCTTCTGCCGGGAGCGGTAGGACTCGCCCTCGAGGACCAGCTCGTAGGCGGAGTTGACGATGCGGTCGACGGCCGACTGGGCGAGCATGGGGTCGGCCATCATTGCCAGCCACTCCTGAGGCTCGCGGTTGGAGGTGACGACGGTGGAGGCGCGGCGGTGCCGCTCCACGACCACCTGGTAGAAGTCGTGGGTCTCGGTGCCGTCGAGCCCTTCCAGCACGAAGTCGTCGATGATGAGGAGGTCGACGCGGAGCAGGCGTCGCAGCTCCTGCTCGTAGGTGGCGTCGAGTCGGGCGGCCTTGAGGCTGCGCCAGAGCTGGTCCGAGCGGGTGAAGTGGACCGAGCGCCGGCGTCGGCAGGCGATGTGCCCGAGACAGTTGGCGAGCATGGTCTTGCCGACGCCGACCGGGCCGAGGATCAGGACGCCGGCGGGCTCGTCGAGGAAGCGGAGGCTGCAGAGGTCGTTCCAGAGCTGATGGTCGAAGGTGACGCCGGTGGTCTCGTCCCAGAGATCCAGACGCATCTGGGGATCGAGATGTGCGGCGCGGGCGCGGAGGTCGGCGCCGACGCGGTCGCGACGGGCGACCTCATCCGCGAGCGCGAGCTCCAGGAAGTCCTGGTGGGGAAGCTTCTGCTGGCGGGCCAGCTGCAGGCGCTCGGGCAGGCTCTCCAGGATGGGCGAGAGCTTGAGGCGGCGCAGCACCTGTCGGAGCTCTGGGGAGATGGTCTCAGGCATGATCGTTCTCTCCTCTGGCGAACTCTGAGGGGTCGCGGGCGAAGCGGGGGCGGAGGATGGGCGCCATCTCAAGCCGGCCCGGGGGCTGCGCCTGCGTGAGCTCCAGCGCGCGCTCCAGCATCCGCTGGACACGGATCACGTCGACCACGTCGAGCTCCAGAGTGAGATCGCAGGCGCGCTCCACACGCGCGGCGCCGAAGCGCTTGACCAAGCTCAGCAGGCGGTAGACCTTGCGCATGCGGGTCCAGGGCAGAGGGTCATCGAGGAGGCGGGCAGCGTAGGTCCCGATCTGCTCTCCATGGCCGGCCGCCTGGCGCTTGAGGTACTCGATGTCGCGCATGGCGTAGGCACGCTTGTGTTGAGGCAGATCCTCCGGGAAGGTGCTGCGGCCGCCGGGCGGCTGTCGCGGGTGTTCGCGGAGCAGCTGGCCGTGCTGGGAGATCCTGACCAGCCGGCCGTCCGAGCGCACGTCCACCCACTGACCGATGCGGTCGCCGGGGACCGAGTAGAGCGCGTTCTGGACCTGCACGTGGTGATCCCGGGCGACCTTCGCCTTGACCAGCAGTGGAACGTCGAATCTGGTCTCAGGCGCAGGCAGCAGGCACGCCTGCTCGACCTCCAGGAAGTGCTCCAGCGGCCGTCGCCGGGTGGTCCCGTGGATCCGCATCCCCGCCTCCTCCAGGCACCAGGCGCGCATCCCTCGGCGCGCGGACAGCAGATCCAGGAACTCCTCGCCGGCGAAGCCCGAGTCGCGGCAATAGGGCACCGCCCGCTCCACCCTCGGCTTCTGAGTCGGCGACTTGATCATGCAGGGGTCGACCACGAAGCCGCGAGCCTGCGCGTACTCCAGAAAGCCAGGGTTGAAGCGAGGGTCGATCGAGTCGGCGTGGTTGTCGACGATCGACTTCAGATTGTCCGGAATCAGGACGCGGAATATGCCCCCAAAAAACTCCCAGCTCTCCTCCAGGCCCTCGATCACCTCCGCCAGGCTTTCGCCGTAGGTCGGCCAGCAGAACTGGTGCCGGCTCACGCAGGCGGTCATGATCAGGCCCTTGACCACCCGACGCTGTCCCGATGCCAGGCCCACCTTGCCCAGCCGACCGAAGTCGATCTGCAACTCGCTCCCCGGCTCCCCATCGTCCACCCGCACCGTCTCCCGCTGACCGCCGACCTGCTCCGGGAACGCACTCGCGCAGTAGCGGTGCAGCGTCCGGTACGGCACCTCGACGCCATGCCGCCGCAGCAGCGTGTGGATCTTCGTCAGCCTGAGGCGATCGTCCACCACCCCTTTCTTCAGGAACGCGTGCTGCGCCTCCAGTGCCTGCCAACTCTCGCCGTGGCCCACGCCCCCCGGCCGCCCCGGGCGGAGCTCGGCCGCCACCGTGCTCACCACCTCCTCGGAGATCTCGCTGGCCTCTGAATCGAAGCCCGCTGACTCCGCCGCCTCCAAGTAGCGACGCACTGTCTTGCGGTCGAGCTGACTCAGCCGCGAGATCTCGCGCAGGGGACGCCCCTGCTGCCGCAGCCGCAGCACCTCTCGAACTTCCACCGTGGGCACCTCTCGGAACATCTGCACCTCCCCGCGTGATATCGCGAGAAGCGTGCACGGGCTGATGCTCCGCAGCCCCCAGGTGGTCCCTAGTTTGTGGCTAGAGCGCGGTCCCTAGTTCCTGGCCAAATCGGCCTTCGGTGGTCCCTAGTTTGTGGCGAGCGACAGCTAGAGCCCGGCAACCATCCAGAAGATCTTGTGAGATGTCGCTGAAGATCACCAGTCCGGACGGACCTACCGCCTCGGCGGCGGCAAACGCGATGAGCCCGTCGCCGCAGCCGACGTCGAGCACCCGATGACCGGGGGCGAGAGCGGCGTTAGCCACGACCTGGTCACGAACCGGTGCCAAGGACTCGAGTTGGCGGCGGAGCTGCTCCGGATCGCCTCCGTGACGCCGTTCGGCGAGCCAGGTCGCCCACTTGTCGCGCTGGACCCTACCCTCCGGAGAGGCTGCTCCGTCCTCCGGCACTCCCAGCAGTATCGCGCGCCAGCTGCTAGCCAGTGGTGGACCCTGGGGTTGAGTAGGAACGGAACGAAAAAATACGCACATCCGAGTCGCTGCTGTGCCAACTCCGCGCCCGCGTGCGCTGGCGGACCAAATACCGATGTGGTACGCCGCGTAACGGTGAGCCTCGTCCAAGTGGGAGAAGCCAGCAGTGCCGACAGCCTTCTCGTCCCACTGGTGCTTATTCCAGTGAATCCGATCACGGAACCCGGGCGAGCCTGACCGCTTGAGACGTGGTGTCTGATCGCCACCGAGGGCCCGGGGCGAGAGCAGCTCCTCAGAGCGAGCCGCACCGACGACGTTCGCGAACACCGCGCTTTGACCGTCTCGCTTAACGATCCTTCAGCGTTCGCGTAGCAGGAAAACATCCAGCCAACGCCGTGAGCGGAGCAATCTCAGCGCCCATTCCCACTCGGGCCCGCGAAGGCCGACGATCTCGCCAAGGGCGTGCTCCCGGAGGTCCACCTCCATCTGCCAGGCGAGGTCGCGCAGGAACGTGAGGGGATACCGCGCCAGGGCATAGGGCAGGTGGCGCCGCTCGTCCTCGCTGAGCTGCCGATCCGCTCCGTCGTCATAGCGATCGACTAGGTCGGCAAGCAGCTCACGCCGTCCCGCCCTCA
Organism: Candidatus Dormiibacterota bacterium; assembly: GCA_963790575.1. Classification (GTDB taxonomy): domain Bacteria; phylum Chloroflexota; class Dormibacteria; order Dormibacterales; family Dormibacteraceae; genus CAVTSA01. The sequence continues at coordinate 48,040 of CAWBPD010000034.1, forward strand.
TGTCCGCCAACCCCCGGCTCCGGTTAAGAGAGAACAGGGTTAGCGCGAGATCGTCAATCCGGGGCCGCCAGCCGACGAAGTCGAAATCGAGGATGCCCACGATGCGGTTGCCATCGAAGAGCACGTTGTTGTGCCAGTAGTCACCGTGAACCAGCTGCTGCAGCAGATCCACACCGACCCGCTCCCGATACTCGACCAGCTCGTCGACCAACCGCTCAGCAACATCGAGGTATCTCCGTTCCTCCATGCCTAGTCCGTGACGGCGAATCGCGGCGATGGCCGGCACCGTCACTCGCTCGAGGTCCTGGATAGCGATGTGGTTGGCCCGCGGTGCCCGTCTCGCCGCCGGTGGCGCCTTCATCGTCCATAGCACGGAGTGCAGCCGGCCCATCGCTCGCAGCGCGATCCGGAAGCGAGGCCAGGTGTTCATGCAGGAGGGTGCTTTGACGAATTCCTCGACCTCTACGAGCCGGTCGCCAAGGGTCAGCGTGCCACTCCCGTTGACGGTCCTTCTGAGCCTGGCGATCGGCAATGACTCCGTACGGAGCCGCTCTCGGATCAGCTGAATTGCGTTGAGCCGCTCCACCGATACCCAGCTCTGGTAGACGCGAACGACTAGCCGCTCACGGCCGGCGACTACCAAGAAGTTGAGGTTGTAGGCACCGCCCAGATCGCGCACCTGACGCGGAGGGGTCAAGCCGTAGCCGGCACTGACCAGGTCGATGAGTTCCGGGGTGGGCTCGGCTCGCTCGGTCTCTGCCATACCGACGATGTGACCAGTCCCAACGTCGAGGACATCCCAGGCACTCATCTGGGTAATGCTATGAACGTTCGCACAGATGACCCATGGGAACGGGACCTGCTCGCCGGCGCCGGTTGGATGCAGCTGGCACGGGTGGCCGAGGGTGGTGCTTCATCGACGTCGGCTCCGCTCCGATGCAGCCAGCATCACTCCAAAGCACCCGATGCCCGATGAGGAACACGCAGCGGTCCCCTCGGCGGGCGTTCACCCTAACCCGACTTGGTGCCCCAGTGCCAACGTAAAGCGTCGGGAAGAAGGGCTCCGCCGTGGTTTGGGCTATGTCCGCCATCTCCGAGCACCAGACGGAAGTCGTAGCCAGCGCGGGCCAGCGCGGCGGCGACCCGGAGGTTCTCCGCAAGCCAGTTGTTCTGTGGTCGATTCCACCCAAGGTCACGATGACCTTCCTGCAGGAACACCTTGATTGGCTTTGGTTGCTCGGAGGCGATCAGGGCCGGGTACGGGTTGCCGTCGGGCATCTGAGCGAAGCTGCCGAGGTAACTCACGACTCGCCCGAACGCGTCGGGCCTCAACCAGGCAGCGGTGAAAGCGCAATCCCCTCCGCTGCTACCGCCGCAGATCAGCCGGTCGTCCGGATCGTTGCTGAGCACCCATCGAGAGGCCACCTGTGGGAGGATCTCCTGAAGCAGGAAGGTTGCATAGCGGTCATCAAAAGCGTCGTATTCGACGTTGCGATTGCGCGACCCACCGTCTCCTGAGTAGACCCCGGGATCGACGAAAACACCGATCGTGACGGGGATCTCCTCATGGCCGACGAGGTTGTCCAGAACGATCGAGCCGCGAATCGGTCCGTCCGGATCCAGGTACAGCCATCCATCCTGGAAGACCGCGAGGTGCGCAGGCTGAGCCGGGTCATAGCTGGCCGGCACGTGCACCCAGAACTTCCGGTGCGTCCCGGGGTAGACCGAGCTCCATTTCCACTCGAACTCGGCGGTGCTGCCGGCCTCGACGCCAGCCCCTACAAAGGAGTCTGGACCGAAGAGATATGTGACGTCCGCTCCATCGGCCGGAAGGCGCTGATACGGGATCTCGTGGTCCACACCGCAATTTAAGCGAGCCCGACGCCTGAAGTGCACCGAGGTCATTGCGGCCGACGATTGGCGCAAGGGGATCCCTCAGCTTTACGCGGCAGCTCGCTCAGTGGCCGACCGTCCGAATGGAACATCGCGGGCCAGTCGCGCTGGCGAGGTGATGGTCGGCGGTTACGAGCTCGCAGTCGAGGCTCTCGGCGAGCGCGACGTATGCGGCATCGTACGCAGTCACGTTGTCGCGCAATTCAAAAGCCCGCCGCATCAAGCGCCACGTCGGCACCCGCTCGAAGTCCATCTCCTGCAGGTCGGCGATCGCGTTCTCGAACCGCACGGCCGAGATGCTGCCGGCGAGCCACCGTTTGCGCAGGACGGCCACTGTCTCGACATCGACAAGGTCGGGCGCGGCGAAGTCGCCCGCGGATCGGAGCACGGTACGAGCGGCGTGTCCGTCCTCGCCATCATCACCGAGCACGTTCGCGAGCACGGAAGCGTCTACGACGGTCACCGTCGCGCACGTTCGTCGGCGAGGTCCTTTACGGCCTGGCGGAGGCCAACTCGGCCCCCTCGGCGCATCTCCAGGTCATCGAGGATTTCGCTGACCGGGCGGTGCTCGGCTAGGTGGCTCAGCGCGGCGGCCAGGTACTGCTGAAGGGACTGATGACGGCGCTCGGCATTTCGGAGCAGGGCCGCGTGGACGTCATCGGGCAGGTCGCGGACGAGCACGTTGGGCATGCTTTCATTATGCTATCAGCGGGGCTGCGCGTAAGGCTCAGGGATCCTCTTGCTTTACGGGTGGATAGGGAAAAGCCCGACGTGCCTGGGCTCACGTGCCTGCGGCGAACAGGCCGATCAAATCGCCCTCACGGCCCCTCCGGCACGGCTGCCGCGCCGCCGCCCGTGGCCAACTCGTCCTCGGCGCGCATGGCGAGTGCGGGCGCCGGCAGCGCGAGCAGGATCGCCACGAACACCCCGCGCGCGATGGCTCGGTGGTGATGTCCAGGCCTTCGCCGATCCTGAGTCCCACCGGAAATGTCGTCATCCCCAGCATCGGCAGCCACGACTCCAAGACTGCGTTGATATAGCCGACGCGAGATTCCCCACCGCGAGTCTGGCGATACGTCGTGTCTCGCCGCGAGTTAGGGACGTTACTCCCATTAGTGAACACGACTGAAAATCGTGGTGTCGTCAGTTCGACTCTGACCCTCGGCACCACCTCTCCCTCTCCCCTCTCACAAAGCCGTGTCCGCCGGACTCAGGGAAGCATGCCGAGCGCCGCCTGCAGCTGGGTGTCCTGCGCGCCGCTCCGCTGCGGGGTGGCGACGTCGTACATGTCCCAGGGCTGAGGCAGCGCGACCACCCGGTTCGGCTCGATCCCTTTGTGGTTGCCGATCCACTCCCCGTTGGGCAGGAACCAGTGCCTCACGGTCAGATGGAGGTCGCCACCGTTGGAGAGCTGGAAGTCCTCCTGCTCGGAGCCCTTGCCGTACGTACGCTCCCCGACCAGTTGGGCCCGCCCGTGGTCCATCAGCGCGCCGGACGTGATCTCCGACGCCGAGGCTGTGTTCTGGTCCACGAGCACCACCAGCGGCGTGCTGGGAGCGACCACGCTGCCCGAGACGTTGGTCCGCTGGACCTGTCCTCTGCCCTGCGTCGAGAAGATTTCACCTCGGCCGACGAAGCTGGACACCACGGCGACCGCGTCGGAGACGTAGCCGCCCCCGTCGCCGCGCAGATCGAGGATGATGCCCTTCGCCGGCAGCCCGGCCCGGAGCCGCTGGGTGAACTCCTGCGCCGTGGTGTCGCCGAACTCGTAGATGCGTAGGTAGAGGATGTCACCCGGGAGCGTGGTGGACACCACGGTGGGGCTGCTGAAGCGCCCTGGCGTGACCGGCACTGTAAGCTGCTGTGCACCGCGCTGCAAGAGGATCGATACCGGGCCTCGAGAGCCATCGATCCAGTTCCCGACTGTGGTGGAATCGACGCCGTTGGTCGAGTGGCCACCCACCTCCACGATCGCATCTCCGGCCTCGATCCCCGCCTTCTGCGCGGGCGAGTCGGGAACGATGCCGGTCACGATTGGATTCGCCCCGGCGTAGTCGAGAAAGACGCCGATTTGCTCGGAATGCTGCCCGGCATAGGTCTCCTGCTCCTCCCGGTACTGGGCCGGTGTGAGGTAGGAGGTAAAGGGGTCGTTGAGAGCCTGCACCATGCCCTGGATGCTGCCGTCGGTGAGCGCACCCCCGCTCAGATGCTGCGACCAGTAGTGGGCCTCGATGATGCGCAGTGCCTGCTGCTGGGCCGGCTCGTCGAGCTGAGCTCGGTTCTGCCCCCCGCCCACCACGGGCACCACCTCGGGGAACTGCTGGTCGGTGTAGGCGCCGGCCACATAGGCCACGCACAGCGCCAAGAGCACGACGATCGCCGTGAGGGCGCGACGCGGCGACGGGGTCACGGCACGCCGGAACCGTCGGAGTTGCGTGAGGTCGGGGCGCGGGGTCCTCTTCACCCGATCAGCATGCGTCCGCCGTGCGCCCAACCGCGCTCACGAGATCAGACGCGGACGTAGCGGCGGACGCCGATGTAGCTGCCCAGGGCGCCCAGCAGCGCGCCCGCCAGCAGGAGATAGATGCCGAGCACGGTGACGAAGTGCGGGTCGTAGGTGAGGGGGACGAAGAACAGGGCCGACTGGAAACGGTTCACGAACGGGTGATAGCCCACCATCACCACCCCCAGGGCGAGCCCGGCCGCCAGGATCCCGGTCAGGATGCCCTCCATCACGAACGGCCCGCGCACGAACCACTCGGTGGCGCCGACCAGCTTCATGACCTCGATCTCGCGGCGCCGGTGGTAGACGGCGGTCCGGATCGTGTTCATGACGATGACCACCGAGATCACGACCAGGACCGCCAGCAGGACCAGGCCGCCGAAAGTCAGCCAGTCGGAGAGCCGCAGCATGTTGGTGATGAACCCGCCCTGGTAGTCGGTGGGGTCCTGCGGGTCCGCGCCCGGCCACTGCCGCGCCACGGTGTTGATCTTCTGGACCGCCTGCAGACTTGTCGCCTGGACCTGGATCCGGGCCGGCACCGGGTTGCCCTGCACCTGCTGCAGCAGCGCCGCGTTCTGCGGGTTGCCGGCCAGTTGGGCGAGCACCTGGTCCTTGGTCTCGAAGGTCACGCTCTCGACGTCGGGACGCGCGCGGAGTCTGGCCTCGAAGTCCAGTACGGAACTCATGGGAGTGTTGTCGGAGACCGAGATGGTGAGGACCGAAACCTGCTGACGGTAGCTGTCGAGGACCTGGTTGAGGCTCTGCCCGATGAGCAGGTTGATCCCGCCCAGCACCAGGATCATCGAGATCGAGACCACCGCGGTCAGGCTGACCGTGGCGTTGCGGAAGAAGCTCTGCCAGGCGCTGCTAAGCGCGAAGCGCAGATGCCGGAAGAGTGTCATGGTACCTACCCGTCAGGTCGTCTCTCACGATGCGTCCATGGTCGATCGCGACCACGCGCCGCCGCAGCACGTCCACGATGTCGCGATTGTGCGTGGCCATCACCACGGTGGCGCCAGCCGCGTTGATGCCCAGGAACAGCTGCATCAGCTCCCAGGAGGTGGCCGGGTCCAGGTTCCCGGTGGGCTCGTCGGCAACCAGCAGCTGGGGGGCGTGGACGAGGGCGCGGGCGATTCCCACCCGCTGCTGCTCACCGCCCGAGAGCTCGTGTGGATACCGCCGTTGGGCGTTCTGCAGACCGACGGTCTCCAGCGCGTCGCGCGCCCGCTGCCGGGTGCGATGTCCCGACTCGCCGTGCACGCGGAGCGCGAAGGCGACGTTTTCGTAGACGGTGAGGCGCGGCAGCAGCTTGAAATCCTGAAAGACGAGGCCCACCTGCCGGCGCAGCGCCGGCAGCTGGTGCCGGCGCAGGCGACCGAGGTCGACGCCGTTGACGAAGACCTGGCCCGAGGTCGGTTTCTCCTCGCGCACCAACAGGCGCACGATGGTCGACTTGCCGGCGCCGGAGGGCCCGACCAGGAAGACGAAGTCCCCGCGGTCCACCTCGAGGTCGATGTCCTCGAGCGCCATCGCGCCACCCGGATAGCGCTTGGAGACGCTCCGCAGCGAGATGACGGGATCGATTCGCGGTTTGGGGACGATCGTCTTGTTCGACATTGCTGTGATGTGGAGTGTGACGAGTGAAGCGAGATCGAGAAGCGACCCGGCGGGCCCGAGTATAGCGAGCGGGTAGTGGACGGGTCAAACGGCCGCCCCCCACCTGCCCCCGCCCCCGCGTTGGTGCACCAACCGCCCGGTTTCCAGCCCCCGGAGTGGGGCACTGATGCACCAACGGCCCTCCCGGAGCCTTATCCCGAGGATGCACCGACGGGGGTGGTCGCCTCCCCCAGGCGCCAGCGGAGCCAGCCTTCCAGCAACGGCTCGATCTCGCCGTCGAGCACCGACTGGGCGTTGCCCAGCTCGACGCCGCTGCGCAGGTCCTTGACCAGGGTGTAGGGCTGGAGGACGTAGTTCCGGACCTGGCTTCCGAACTCGGCCGGGAGCACCTCGCCTCGCAGGTCGGCCCGCTCCTTCGCCGCCTCCTCCTGCTGGCGCTGGTAGAGCCGCGACCGCAGCACCTTCATCGCCAGATCCCGGTTCTTGATCTGCGAGCGCTCGTTCTGCATCGAGACCACGATGCCGGTCGGGAGGTGAGTGATGCGGACCGCGGAGTCGGTCTTGTTGACGTGCTGGCCGCCGGCCCCGGTCGACCGGTAGGTGTCGACGCGCAGCTCCTCAGGGTTGATGACGACGTCGGCCTCCTCGGTGGCGTCGAGCTCCGGCATCACCTCCTCCAGCGCGAACGAGGTGTGGCGGCGATGCTGCTGGTCAAAGGGCGAGAGGCGGACCAGCCGGTGCACCCCGTGCTCCGCGCGCAGCAGCCCGTAGGCACGCCGGCCACGGAAGACGAAGGTCACCGACTTGAGGCCCGCTTCCTCTCCCGGGCTCACGTCGATCACCTCGAACGCTCCGCCCGGCCGCAGCACCGACGCCGCATTGTGGGGCGGCTGCGCCCAGCGCGAGTACATCCGCAGCAGCATCTCGACCCAATCCTGGGCCTCGACGCCACCCTGGCCGGCCGAGATCGTGACCACCGCCGGCGAATTGGAGTGGGGGTCCGCGAACAGAAGATCCAGCTCGCGCTGGCGCAGCTCGTGCTCCAGCGGCGCCTCCTCCTCCTTCACCTGGGCCGCCAGGTCGGGGTCGTCCTCCCCCAGCGCGGCCAGCTCGACCAGGTCCCGGGCGCGCTGCTCCAAGGACCCCCAACCGGTGATCTCCTCGCGGAGCTCCCCCGCCTCGCGCGCGAGGCTGCCGGCGGCCTGGGTGTCGTCCCAGATGCCAGGTTCAGCGAGCTGCCGGTCGAGCTCGGCTAGCCGGGTCTCCTTGCCCGGGAGGTCAAAGATGCTCCTTCAGCTGCAGGATCCGGCGAAGGAGTTCATTCGGGCTCTGGCTATCGTCCATGGCAGTACTTGTACTTCCTCCCCGAGCCGCAAAAACAGGGCTCGTTGCGGCCGATCTTGCGTCCGCCGCCCACCGCGGCCCGCTCCCGGCGCTGGCGGCCGCCGTCGCGTTCGACGGTACCGGTGGCCTCCGCGCCCTGCGCCGAGGTGCGGTCCACCCGCTCGGCCTGCGGCGGCGGCTCTTGCGTCATCACCTGGACCAGGAACATGTTGACGACGACGTCGGCGCGGATCGAGGCGGTCAGCTCGTCGAACATCTTGTGTGCTTCGATCTTGTATTCCTGGAGCGGGTCGCGCTGGCCGTACGCCTGGAGCGTGACGCCCTCGCGGAAGTGCTCCATCTGGGTCAGGTAGTCGACCCACTTGGAGTCGATGGTGCGGAGCATCACGAAGCGTTCGACCTGCCGCCGGAGGTTCTCGTCGTCGCCCAGCTCGACCTCCTTCGCCTCGTAGGCCTTGACCGCGGCTCTGTAGAGGTACTCGGTCAGCCCGTCGGTGCCTCCGTGCAGTGCGTCGTCCGAGATCTCGGTCCCTTCGGCGAGCGGGAAGTACTGGCGCAGGTACTCGACCAGGCCCTCCAGGTCCCAGCTCGCGGAGGTGCGTCCCTGGCAGTGGTTCTCCACCCCGGTCGCGACCACCTCCCGGATGTACTCGAGGATGTTCTCGCGGGTGTCGACCCCCTCCAACACCCGAGTCCGCTCGCCGTAGATGATCTCGCGCTGCTTGTTCATCACGTCGTCGTACTCGACCACGTGTTTGCGGTCGTCGAAGTGCATGCCTTCGACCTTCTTCTGCGCGCTCTCGATCGAGTTGGCCACCCAACGATGCTCGATGGGTTCGATGTCGAAGCGTTCCATCATCCGGCCGATGCGGTCGGCGGCGGGGCCGAACACGCGCACCAGGTCGTCCTCCAGGGAGAGGAAGAAGCGCGTGGAGCCGGGGTCGCCCTGACGTCCCGAGCGGCCCCGCAGCTGGTTGTCGATCCGGCGCGACTCGTGCCGCTCGGTCCCGACGATGTGGAGGCCGCCCACTTCCCGGACTCCATCCCCGAGGACGATGTCGGTGCCGCGCCCGGCCATGTTGGTGGCGATCGTCACGGCTCCCCGCTCGCCCGCCCCGGCCACGATCGCGGCCTCACGCTCGTGCTGCTTCGCGTTCAGGACCTCGTGCTCGATGTGACGCCGGTCCAGCATCCTCGACAGCCGCTCTGACTTCTCGACCGAGACGGTTCCGACCAGGACCGGCCGGCCCTGATCGTGCATGGCCTCGATCTCGTCGATGACGGCCTCGAACTTGGAGTCCACGCTCTTGTAGATGACGTCGGGATGATCCTTGCGCCCCACCGGTTTGTTGGTGGGGATCTCGACCACCTCGAGCTTGTAGATCTTGTCCAGCTCCTCCGCCTCCGTCATCGCCGTACCGGTCATCCCGGCCAGCTTGGGATAGAGGCGAAAGTAGTTCTGGAGGGTGATCGTGGCCAGGGTCCGCATCTCCTGCTGGACCTGCAAGCCCTCTCTGGCCTCGACCGCCTGGTGGAGGCCGTCCGACCAACGGCGGCCGGGCATGGTGCGCCCGGTGAACTCATCGACGATCACCACCTCGCCGTTCTGGACCAGGTAGTCGCGGTCGCGCTGATAGAGGGCCTTGGCCTTGATCGCCTGGTTGACCTGGTGCGCCTCGACCACGTGCTCGAGGTCGTAGATGTTGCGGATCCCGGTCCACCGCTCCATCTTCGCCACGCCGACCTCGGTCAAGGACGCCGAGCGGTGCTTCTCGTCGACCGTGTAGTCGGTCTCCTCCCGCAGGCGGGACGCCAGGCGCGCGTACTGGCGGTACTTGTCGGTGGATTCCTCGCCTTGCCCGGAGATGATGAGCGGCGTCCGCGCCTCGTCGATCAGGATCGAGTCGACCTCGTCGACGATGGCGTAGTTGAGGTCGCGCTGCACACGCTGTGAGAGCTCGGTCGCCATGTTGTCGCGCAGGTAGTCGAAGCCGAACTCGTTGTTGGTCCCGTAGGTGATGTCGCAGAGATAGGCCTGGTGGCGGCTCACCGGCCGCAGGTGCTGAAGCCGCTCATCGCTGTGCGCCTCGTTGACGTACTCGGGGTCGTAGACGTAGCTCCCCTCGAGCCCGGTCTGGGGTGAGTGGATGACGCCCACGGTGAGCCCGAGGGTTGTGTAGAGGGGCCCCATCCAGCCCGCGTCGCGGCGCGCCAGGTAATCGTTGACGGTCACCAGGTGCGCGCCTTTCCCGGCGAGCGCGTTGAGGATCAGAGCCAGAGTGGCGACCAGCGTCTTGCCCTCACCGGTCTTCATCTCGGCGATCTTGCCTTCGTGCAGCACGACGCCGCCCACCAGCTGCACGTCGAAGTGCCGCATCCCGATCGTCCGGCGGCCGGCCTCACGGGTGAGCGCGAAGGTCTCGATGAGGAGGTTGTCGAGCGCCTCCCCCTCGCGCGCACGAGCGCGGAGCTGATCGGCGCGCTCACGGAGTCCCTCGTCACTCAGCGCTTGGAGCTCTGGCTCGAGCTCACCGATCTCCTCCGCGGTCCGGGCGTGGTGGCGGACCTCCCGCTCGTTGGGATTGAGCAGGCGTGCAAGCAGAGCCGGGGCCATCACGTAGGACTATACCCATCATCCAGGCGGGCCCAATCGGGCACCATAGGCAGCAACCATGGAAACGAAACCATGACCGTCGGACCCAAGCTCAGCCGCCCCAACGGGATCTCCTACGTACACATCCCGGCCACCGACCCCGGTGTTTCGGCGCGCTTTTATCAGGCTGTCTTCTCCTGGGCGGTTCACAACCAGGAGGGAGCAGCGCCAGGCTTCGAGGACGGCACCGGCCATGTGGCCGGCGCCTGGGTGACGGAGCAGGCGGTCCAGCGGGAGGCCGGCCTTCTTCTTTATGTCTACGTGGACGACGCCGAGGCGGCGGCGCGCCGGATCGTCGAGGCCGGCGGCGAGATGGTCGAGGGACCGCGACCCGAGGGGACGCTGCGGGTGGGCACCTTCCGCGATCCCGCCGGCAACCTGCTCGGCATCTGGCAGGAGACGGATCAGTAGCCGCGCGGCCCCTCACGCGCTCACCCGGGCCACCGACAAGGCCCGCACGTCCCCGGCCCCGGCTTCGCGCAGCGCGCGGGCACACGCTTCGACGGTGGCACAGGTGGTGATCACGTCGTCGACCAGGAGCACCGGCCGGCCGTCCAGGTCGGGCCCACGCCAGCGGAAGGCGCCCTCCACGTTGCGACGGCGTTGGGCGCGGTCGAGACCGACCTGGGAGCGGGTGTCCCGACCCCTGACCAGGCGGCCGCGGGCGGCAGCCACCGGCCAAGCGCGGCGCAGTTCGTCGACCAGCAGCTGTGACTGGTTGAACCCGCGCTGCCGGCGGCGGCGGCGGTGCAGCGGCACCGGGACCAGGATCGCCTCCGGCCGCAGGAACGGCTCGAAGCGCTCCGCCAGCAGCCCGGCGAGCACCCGCGCAAGCGGACGGCGCCCCTGGTACTTGAGGCGGTGGATGGCGCGCTCCAGCGGTCCCTCATAGGCGGCCGCGGAACGGACCGCCTCCAGCGCCCGCAGCCGGCGGCCGCATGAGCACACCTCTCCACGCACCTCGAGCTCACGCCCACAACGGGGGCAGATCGGCTCCCGAAGAGGGCGGATCAGCCCCCTGCAACCAGGACAGAGCCAGGTCCCGAGCGTGCCGCAGCCGCCACAGCGAGGAGGGAGCAGCCAGTCCAGCAGCAGGCGCATGCTCCCACGCTCGCGCGTCCCGCCGGACTTTCCAATCCCCCTCGTTAACTCAGCCCGGAGTCACCGCTCCCAACCCGCACCGGCCGGAGCCGGCTGAGCATCAGCGCCGTGGCTGCTGGAGTTGCCAGGAGTTGCCGTCGGGATCGTTGAAATAGGCGTGGCGGGAGCCCCACGGCTCGTCTCGGACTTCGGTGATCTCGACGCCGCGGTCCGCGAGCGCCGCCCGCGCGGCCTCGATGTCCGAGACGACCAGGAGCATGCCTTGAGCGGAACCGGGCGCGCTCGGGGTGATCTTGGTGCCGATGACGATCGAGCAGGCCGATCCCGGCGGCGTCAGCTGCACGAAGCGAACCCCACCGCCCAGTTGGTGATCATGGTCGAGGTTGAAGCCCACCCGCTCGACGTAGAACGACTTGGCCCGCTCGACATCAGAGACGGGGACCGGAACCAGCTCGAGTTTCATATCCACCACCGCAGAGTAGCCGTTTACCGGAAAAGGGGCGTCCTCGGAGGGCCGTTTGTCGGGAAGCGGCCTCTGGTTGCTACGGGTCGCGGTCCCGGAGCTCGAAGCAGAGCTGGTCGCCCGGGCGGATGTCGACCTCGGCCGCACGCCCGGCGGGAAGCTCGACCACGCTCGACGCCCGCCAGACCAGGGGGACCATGCGCCAGGGACGCAGACCGCCCACCACGCGCACCACGCGGTGCCGGCGGTCGAGAAAGACGGCGTCGATGGCGAACCGCATGCCGAAGGTGTGGATCGACTTGCAGGGGTGGATCCAGAGACCGGCCCCGGGCTCGAGCGCGTCCCGACCGAGCAGACCGATGCCGCGGCCGACGAAGTCCGCCGCCTCCTCCACCCGCTCGACGACCTCCAGTCCGGTCGGCTGGTGGCGCAGCCGCAGCACGGATCAGGCCACCGGCCGCCGCATAGGATGGCGGGAATGCCCGAATTCGACGCCGACGGCCTCCGCCTCCACTACGTCACCGCGGGCGACCCCGGGGGTTCGCCGATCCTCCTGGTCCATGGCTACGCCAGCGACTACGAGTTGAACTGGCTGGGGTCGCGCTGGCAGGAGACCCTGACCGGTCACGGGTTCCGGGTCATCGGCATCGATCTCCGCGGGCATGGACACTCGGACAAACCCCACACCCCGGCCGCCTACAGCCTCCCCGCCATGGCCGGCGACGCCCTGTCGCTGCTCGATCACCTGGGCCTGGAACGCGTCGACCTGCTGGGCTACTCGATGGGGGCGCGGATCGGCCTGCTCCTCTGCCACGATCACCCCGAGCGCCTGCGCCGCGCGGTGGTGGGCGGGATCGGGCTCCGCCAGGGAACGTCCGCGAATCCGACCAAGGCGCAGCTGATCGCGCGCCGGATGCGCGGTGACACCACGGTCGATGACCCGGAGGCGGTGATGTTCTACAACTTCGCCAGCGCACGGCCGGTCAACGACCTGGAGGCGCTCGCGTGCTGCATCCTGGGCGACCATGCGGCTCTTCGGGAGGAGCAGCTGGCGTCGATCCAGACCCCGATCGCCGTCATCGCTGGAGACGAGGACGTGATCGCCCGCGACGCACCGGAACTGGCAGCCAGGCTTCCGCACGGCAGTTATGCCCCCATCCCCGGGCGCACCCACAACAACGCGGTGCCCGCCCGCGATTTCAAGGCCACCGCCGTCCCCTTCCTGCTCGGCGAGCGCTAGGAGCGCGGCCTCAGTGGGGGCTGTTCTGCTGGAGGATCGTCGTGATGTTGTGAAAGACGCCTGAAATCTGACCGCCGAGGAAGGTCAGGGCCGCGATCACGGCGAGCGCCACCAGCACCAGGATGAGTGCGTACTCCACCATCCCCTGCCCGCGCTGCGCCTTTGGACCGGGTCCGGCTCCGGTCGTGCCGGTTCGCACGACAGCCTGCACCCACTTCACCCTAGTCAACCTCCTCTACTCGTGCTCGTCTTGGGCAGCCGCCGCTGCCGGGAGGGATCGTACCATCTCGAGGTAGGCTGGTCACGTCCGGCCATCGTCCGCAGGGTCCGATCGCCACGCCTCCAGCCAGGCGTCCGGAGTTCCCGCGTGCCCATACTCCACCCGCAACCGAACGAGTTCTCGCAGCATGGTCGCCGGCGCGCGCAGAGGCGCCACCGTCGACTTGGCCGAGTTGAACCAGCGGACCGGGACCTCCTCCACTGTGCAGCCGGCGTCGAGCGCGCGCACCAGCACTTCGACGTCGAACGCGAACCCCTCCGTGACCAGGCCCGCGAAGAGTTGGTGTGCGACCTCGCCCCGAAACAGCTTGAAACCGCACTGCGTGTCCCGAAACCCCGGCAGCAGCAGCGTCTGCACGAGCCGGTTGAAGGTCTTCCCCATCAGCTGGCGGTGCAGCGGCTGGTCGATCTCTCGGGCACCTGGTGCCGCACGCGATCCGATCGCGACGTCGGCGCCGCGCCCGAGCGCTGCCTGCAGCTTGGGCAGTTCCTCGATCGGCGTCGAGAGGTCGGCGTCGCTGATCAGGATCTGGTCCCCGAGCGCCACGCACACCCCCTCGGCGACGGCTCGGCCCTTGCCTCGATTGGGCGACACGGCGACCACGCTGACATCGCTCTGCCGAGCCGCCTCCGCGCGCATGAACGACAGCGTGCCGTCCCGGCTCCCGTCGTCCACCAGGATCAGCTCGCCCTCGATCCGGCGCAGACGGAAGTAGCGGCGGATCGCGCGCACCGTCGGCGGGAGCCGGTGCTCTTCGTTGAAGCAGGGGATGACGACCGACAGGGCCATGGTTGAGCGTCTGATCCTACGGGCCGGAAGCGGACACGAAGCGACCAAACGAAAGCTGGTGGTAGTCGACGTGGAGGAGGGCCTCGCCGGTCGTCGACCCCGGGCCCAACCGGGCCGCCAGCGCATAGACGAGCGCGGTTGCGACCACCACCAGAGCCACACCCCTCACCCCGACCGGCCGGCCCAGGTGCAGGGGTCCCAGGGCCACGGCCGTGACCACGCCCGCCGCCGCGCCGACGATCAAGAAATCCACACCAAGACTGAGCAGCAGCGCGAGCAGCCGTTCCGGCGCCGGCGGCGGGACCGGGCGGCGGCGCAGGGCGGGAAGATACCGCACCACCAGGTAACTCGCGAAGAGGGTCGCGAGCACGGCCAGCGCATAGACGCTGAGAACCTCGAAGCGCGCCAAGTACGGCCGTACGCGGTTGCCAAGCAGGAACCCGAGGAGCGCGATCACGGAGACCCAGATCAAGGACGCGGGAAGCATTCCGAGCAGAAACGTGCGCGGAGGCAGGTCGATGAGCCCGGCGGCGAGATTGGTATAGACGCGTGTTCCCGGCACCAGCCGGGTAAGAAAGACGCCCATCGCGCCCGCACTTTGAAGCCGCTCGGTAAGGATGCGCACCGCGGGATTGCGCTCCAGGCGGTCGGCGATGGGCCGCAGCGCACGCCGGCGCAGGGTGCGCACCCAGAGATAACCCAGGGTGGCCCCCACCATGTCGGCCAGGACCAGAGCCGGGAGCAGGACCCAGAGCGGGACGGTGCCACCGGCGGCAACCACGCCGGCGGTGATCAAGAGGCCGTCGGCGGGGAAGGTGGGAAGCGGAACGCCCAGCTCCTCGACAAAGAGCAGCCCCACCAGTGGAACCGCGACCAGGACGCCGGACAGATGCATCGCCTCTGAGTAGAGCACCACAGCGGGTTGCGCGCTGACGGGACCCCGTTCGGCCGCAGCCCCGAGAACGTCAGCGGCGTGGGCCGTTGGTGCACCTCCGGGCCTCTCGGGAGCCGGTTAACCCCCCGCTGGTGCACCTCCGCCTCTCGGCACCCGGTTAACCCCCGCTGGTGCACCTCCGGGCCTCTCGGGAGCCGGTTAACCCCCGCTGGTGCACCTCCGGGCCTCTCGGTACCGCACCTCAGCTAGGCGCCGGGGCGCGGGCGGTCGCGGCCGAGCAGGACGAGCAGCGCGAAGCGTGGGAGCACCGCCATGCGACGGGCACGCCACGGCTCGTGCAGCAGCCGCCAGGCCCACTCCGCGTGCAGGCGCCGCCACACCGCAGGCGCCCGGCGCGCCCGCCCGGCAAGGTAGTCGAAGGTCCCCCCCACGCCGATCGCCACGCCGGCGCCCAACCGTTCGGCGTTGCGGGCGATCCAGAGCTCCTGCCGGGGAGCTCCGTATGCGACCAGCACCAGGTCGGCGGCCGCGGCCCGGACCCGGTCCGCCTGGGCCTGGTCGTCCTCGGGGCGGGGAGAGCCGGGGTCCGCGCCCACCACGCGCAGCTCCGGGTGGTCGGCCTGCAGCCGTGCCGCCGCCGCCGCCGCGACACCCGGGCGGGCGCCCAGCAGGTAGAGGCGGTATCCGCGCTCGGCGACGGCGGCGGCCAGGCGCGGCACCAGATCGGCACCCGCCACCTGGGTCGCCGGCCGTCCGCGCCGCCGCAGCGCCCAGACCACTCCCCACCCGTCGGCCAGCCGGAGCGCGGCCGAACCCAGCACCCGCCGGAACTCGAGGTCCCGCCGGGCCAGCATCAGGAACTCCGGGTTGACGGTCGCCACCAGTGCCGTGGCCCGCTCCGGTTCGGCGCGATGTGCGTCGAGGAGCGCCATCACCGCCGCCACCGCACCCTCCATGTCCAGCCCGTCGAGGGGGATCCCGAGCACCTCCTGCGCCGTCACGGACCTCATCATGCGGCACGGCAGAATAGCGCCATGACGAGCGCAAGGCTCCGGGTGGCGTGCTTCGAGCCCGGAGTCACCGAGGCGCGGCCGACGGGAAGTGTCGTCTACAGCCGCCAGATCAAGGAGCGACTGCTGGACACCGGGGCCGTGGAGTTGGTCGGCGGCCGGGCACCAAACGACGCCATCCTGTCCCTCGACGGGCGGTTCCGGGCCGGCCGGGGCCAGCCGACGGTGACGGCGATCACGCACGCCGGGCACCTGCTCACGCGTGCGGCCTACACGCCGCCCGAGTGGCTGGCCCAGAACTGGCGTGTGGCCTCCGCCGCGCGGCGCTCGACGTCGGTGCTGGTCCCCTCCACCGCGGTGCGATGGGCGCTGGCGAACCGCCTTCGCCTTCCCGAGCGGCGGGTGGTGGTCGTGGAGCCGCTGCCCGGGCCCGTCTTTCGCCGCTCCAGCCGCACCGACCTGGAGGCCTTGCGCCGCCAGTGCCGCCTCCCCGATCGGTACTTCGTCTACGTGGGATCCCGAGCTCGGCGCAAAAACCTGCGCTTCCTGGCCCGGGTCTGGTCTGTGGTGTCGGCCCAGCTTGAGCCCGAGATAGAGTTGGTGCTGGCCGGCCCCCAGCACGGCGGCCTGCCCGGCCTCCCGCGCGTCCGGGACCTCGGCTGGGTGGCGGAAGAGCAGCTGCCAGCCCTGCTCTCGGGCGCGATCGCCTACCTCAACCCGAGCCTCTACGAGGGCCACGCCTTGGGCGCGATGCAGGCGATGGCATGCGGAACACCGGCCCTGGTGGCGGCGACCGGCGCCCTGCCGCGCACGGTGGACCAGGGCGGCCTCGTCCTCGACGCGCACGAGCCATCGCAGTGGCAGGACGCGATGCTGACGTTGGCGCGGCGTCAGGACGTCCGGCGAGAACTGTCGGCCAACGCGCTGAAGCTGACGGCGGAGCGGCGTGCTCACCCGCCCGATGTGGGGCCGCTGCTGCGCGCGCTGGGCGTGCCTGTCCCGCGGAGCTCCGAACGCTTCGTGCCGCCGGGGCCTCGCCCGCGGTGACCCGTCCGGTGGTGGCCGTCGACGCCGCCCCCGCCCTGCGGGCGCAGCGCACCGGCACCGAGCTGGTGGCCTGGGAGCTTTGCCGGCGGCTGCCCGCGGCGGCACCGGACCTGGAGTTCCGGTTCTTCGCCCCCGTAGCGGGCAGCGCACAAGTACCGGTGGTGCGACTGCCCGCACGGCGCCTGTTCAGCCAGCTTCGCCTCCCCCGCGAACTGTGGCGGCACCGGCCGGACCTCATGTTCGCTCCCGCCCACGTGGTTCCTTTTCTGTCCCCAGGGCGGACGGTGACGATCGTCCATGACCTGGCCTTCGAACGCCATCCGGAGGCGTACTCGGCGCCGGACCTGGCCTACCTCCGCCTCACCACAAGGTGGGCGGAGCGGCGCTGCCGGTTCCTCGTCACTCCTTCCGAGGCGACGCGGCAGGACCTCCTGCAGCTGCACCGCGTCGACCCGGACCGCGTGGTGACGGTCCACCCCGGTGGGGGCGAGCGTGTCCCGGAGATCGGGACGGAGGAAATCGACCGGCGCCTCGAGGCGCTCGGTGTCGCGCGCCCGTACGTGCTGCAGGTGGGCCGCGTGGAGCGAAGGAAGCGGCCGCAACTAGCACTGCGCGCGGTGGAGCACCTGGGTGATCTCCGCCTCGTGCTGGCCGGCGCCACGCCGGATCCAGAGCTGGCCGGGCAGCTGGGGTCGAGCCCGGCCTGCATCCCGCTGGGAAGGGTCGGGGACGCCGATCGGGAGGCCCTCTACCAGGCCGCCGCGGCGGTCGTGGTGCCGAGCGTTTACGAGGGGTTTGGCTTTCCGGTGCTGGAGGCGATGCGGCGCGGGGCGCCGGTGGTGGCGACCGCCGTCTCGTCGCTCCCCGAGATCGGAGGCGATGCTGCGTACTACGTGGAGGACCCCGCCGACGCCGCCTCCTTCGCGGCCACTCTGGCGCGCGCGATCGAGGATCGCCCCCAGCGCGCCATCCGGGGACGGGCCCGAGCCTCCCGCTTCACCTGGGAGCGCTGTGCCGGCGGCGTGGCGGAGGTGCTGCGGGCGGCCCTGGCGTAGCCGACCTACCGGACGCCGGGAAGGCCGGGCCGCCCCTCACCCACCCGCCACCACCTCCTGCAGAGCAGCCCATGTCTTCTCCGCGGCGCGCTGCCAGGTGAACGAGGCGGCCCGCGCCCGGCCACGCGTGCCCAGTTCGCGGCGGAGCTCGTCGTCGCCAAGCACCCGAGCCATCGCTTCGGTCCAGGCGTCGGGGTCGGCCGGATCGACCAGCAGGCCGGCATCGCCCACCACCTCAGGGAGCGAGGAGCGGCTGGAGACAACCACGGGCGTACCGCACGCCATCGCTTCCAGCGGCGTCAAGCCGAACCCCTCGTACCAGGCCGGGTGGCAGAGGCAGAGAGCGGCCGAGTAGAGGGCAGGCAGGTCCTGGCGCTCGATCCGCCCCAGCCGCCGAACCCCGGCGCCCGCGCTCTCCAGCTTGACTTCGATTTCCCGCGCCCGCCAACCGGTCGAGCCCGCCACCACCAGCGAGGGGGGGTGATCGAGGTGCGACCAGGCGTCTAGCAGGACGGGCAGGTTCTTGCGCGGCTCGATCGCGCTCACGAAGAGGCAGAACCGCTCCGGCAGCTCGAGCCGGCGGCGGAGATCCGCGATCGCCTCCTCGGACTGCGGACTGAATGCTGGATCCACGCCCAGCGGCACCACGCGAAGGCGATCGTGCGGGACGCCGAGGAGCGTCTCCACGTCGCGGGCGGTGGAGTGGGAGACGCAGATCACGCGGTCGGCCCGGCGGAGCGAGCGCGGTACCACGTGCTGCACGGAGAGCCACTGCCCGTCGGGAAACCACTCCGGGTTCCGGTAGATGGCAAGGTCGTGGGCCGTGACCACGGATGGCATCCCGACTCCACGCAGGGGGAGCTGGCCGATGCAGCCGAAGAACACCTCGGCGCCGTTCCGCCGCAGTTGGCGTGACCACAGGAGGTGCCGCCCGGCGAAGGGGACGGTTGAGCGCGATGCCCGCTGGACTCCCGCCGGCAGCTCGACCCCGGCGGGGCCGTAGACGGTGAGATCTACCGGCGCCGTCGCCGCCAGCGCACGGAGGATCTCGCTGGTGTAAACGCCCACACCAGCTTCGGGACGGCTGAGACCGTCCCCATCCACGGCGACCCGCAGCCGCCGGCCGGCAAAGGGAGAGCTGTTACCTCCCATCCGACGCGGTGGTCGTCATGTGCACCCCACGCGGCTCAAAGACGGTGCGCGCCTAGCCGCCCGCGTATCCCCGAGGTTGATCAGGGCTCACCGCTCGAGGGTATCCGGGATGTGGGTGCCGCTGGCGGGCACCCGAGTGAATTCGGGACAGTTGACTCATTGTCCAGGGACAGAGCCCTCCTTCTAGCGCAGGTACAGCTGCCGCTCGCGGAAGACCCGCATCGTCTCCAGAGCCGCCACCGCGCCCCGCGCGACGCACGTCTGCGGATCGGCCGCGACGCGGACGCGCAGCTCCAGGCGCTCGGCCAGGAGGCGGTCCAGGCCACGCAGCTGGGCGCCGCCCCCGACCAACGTCAGTCCCCGCTCGCCGATCCTTCCCCGCAGCCCTGCCGGGATCTGGTCGAGAGCGCCTCGGACCGCGGCGACGAACGTGTCGAGGGGCTGCCTGAGGGCCTCGGTCACGTCGCCTGAGGTGACGCGCCGCCAGGTCTGACGCCGGCCCTCCAGCTCACTCACCAAGAGGTCGGTGCTGAGCGGCACCTGGAGCGGGAGCGCGGACCCGACCGCGCGCTTCGCCTGCTCTGCCACGCGGGGCTCTACGCGCAGCGAGAGCCGGTCCTGAAAGTGGGTGATGATCGCACGATCCAGCGCCTCGCCGGCGCCGGCCAGCGCCATCTGGACCACGGTCCCGGACGCGTCCTGGACCGTGAACTGAGCGGCACCCGCGCCGACGTCGAGCACAGCGCACACCTGACGTGAGGGGTCGAGACCGGCGCCCAGTGTGGCCGCGGTCCCCGCGTCCACCAGCCAGCTGCGCCGGGCCCCGGCTGCGATGGCGGCGCCGAGCAGCGCCCGCCGCTCCTGCGTCGAGGCCGCCGGGGGCACCGCCAGGATCGCCTCCGGGCGAAACAGCGAGCGGCCGATGCGCGCGGTGTCGACCAGGTTCGCGACCAGCGCCACCGCCGCGGGCAGATCCACGATCACGGGGGAGACGACGGGTCTCGTGACCTCGGCGCCCGCAGGCAGCCCGGCCGCGGCCTCGAGCGCTCGATGACCGATCGCGAGGACGCGCCCACCTTGGCCCGGAACCCAAGCGATGGCCGTGGGTTCGTCGACGAGCAGGCCCTGCCGGCGTGTGTAGAGGCGGACCCAGGCGGTCCCGAGGTCGATACCGAGCCGCCGGGTGGGCACGGCGATCAGGGCGCGGATACCGCCCGTTCGACCGCGGCGCCGAGCGAGCGCAGCTTGCCCACCATGTCCTCGTAACCGCGATCGAGGTGCCAGGCGCGCTCGATCTCGGTCGTGCCCTCCGCCGCCAGGGCTGCCACCACGAGCGCGGCGCCGGCCCGGATGTCGGGCGACCGCACAGTGGTCCCGCGCAGCCGGGCCGGGCCCCGCAGCACCGCGTCGCGGCCCGAGACCCTGATGTCCGCACCCATCCGGACCAGGTCCGGAACCTGCTGGAACCGGTTGTCGTAGAGGTACTCAGTGATCAAGGTCGTGCCGCCTGCCTGTGTCATCAACGATAAGTACTGTGGCTGGAGATCGGTCGGGAACCCGGGATGCACCCAGGTGTTGAGATCGACCCCTCGCAGCGGCCGATTGAGGGTCGCGGCGGATCCGGACCAGGTCCCTACCCGTCTCGACCTCGACGCCGGCCTGCTCCAGCTTGAGGAGCACCTGCACCAGGTCCTGCGGACGGCTCCGCTCCAGTGTCACGTCGCCGCCCGCGCTGGCCGCGGCGATGGCGTACGTCCCGGCTTCGAGATAGTCGGAGATCACCTCGTGGTCGCAGCCGTCGAGCTCCGACACGCCGTCGATCACGATCTCGTCGCTGCCGGCGCCGGTGATGCGTGCGCCCATCTGGTTGAGGCAGAGTGCGAGGTCCTGGACGTGCGGCTCCCGAGCGGCGTTGATGATCTCGGTCCGGCCCATCGCGGTCGCGCTCGCCAGCATCAGGTTCTCGGTGCCGGTGACGGTGGGCAGGTCGAGGAGCACGCGCGTGCCCCGCAATCCATGAGGCGCGTAAGCGTGAAACGCGTCCTCGGTCTCCTCCACTTCGGCTCCCAGCGCGCGCAGTCCCCGAATGTGCTGCTCGACCCGGCGGGACCCGATCTCGTCGCCCCCGGGGCGGGGCAGATGGGCCTCCCCCGCCCGCGCCAGCAGCGCGCCCAGCAGAACGATGGAGGCGCGCATGCGGCGCGCGAGCCGGTCAGGGACATGGCCGGAGACCTCGGTCGCCGTGATCTCCCACACCCCCTCCCCGCCCCGGGCTGCTCCTCCCAGGGCGCGGATGATGTCGGCCATCACGACGGTGTCCGAGATCTCGGGCACGTTGGTGAGCCGCATCGGGCAGGTCGTCAGCAGGGTTGCCGCGAGCACGGGCAGGGAGGCGTTCTTGGATCCGCTCATGGCCACTCGGCCGTGCAGCGTGCGACCGCCGGTGATACGGATCCGGAGGTCAGGGGCCGGGGCTGACACTGGGCAGCATCGTATCGGACCCACCGCCTGCCGTTGGACGAGGCGGTACTCAGCGGGCCGGGCGACCGTCCAGGTCGAGCTGCGCCTGCAGATCCCGATCTGACGTGAGACCGCGGTTGATGCCGAGGAGGCGGCCGTCGCCGGCGAGCACGACGGTGCTGGGCGCGCTGAAGACGCCGAAGGCACGCGCGACCCCGAGCTGAGCCGTCGCGTCCACCTCCAGCACCCGGATGCCCCGCGCGGTCAGGACTTTCAGCTGCTGCGCCTGGACCTTGCAGTCACCACAGGCCGGGGTGGAGAAATCCACGATGGTCGCGCGCCCGTCTGGCCTCGTTCCCAGCGCGCCCCAGAGCTGGTCGTGCGGGAGCGCCTGGGCCTGGAGACGACAGTGGCGTCCGTAGAGCCGGGTCACGACCAGAGCAAGGGCCACCGTCACGCAGACGGCGATCAAGGTCAGGACACGCAGGGCCATCGCGGTCAAGTCCTCTAGGAGTGCCTGAGCGAGGCCGGCAGCAGGCCCGCCCGGTCCAGGTGCAGGAACGCGAAGCACAGCACGCAGAAGTCGAGGGCGGCGTCGAGGACGACCATCACCGCGATCAACAAGGTCAGGGGCCAACCCACCAGGGGGAGCCCGGCCCAGACCAGCGCGGCGGCCAGGATCCAGATGGCGCCGCCCACCGTCCGCGCCAGGCGGCGTGTGGTGTGGTCCTCCGCGCGCTCTCTCCGGCGCACGATGTGGCGCGGCTCCAGGACCCGCCACGTGAGCTGCCGGGCCACGTCCGCCGGCCGCCAGAAGCGACCGGCGAGCATGACCACACCCGCCACCAGCACCAGTGCGGGTCCGAAGCGGTCGCCGAGCAAGAAGCCGGCGACAACCAGCGCCACCATCGTCCACTGATGGACCTTGCGCGCGGTGACGTCGAACAGTTCATTCATCTCCGGCACGTAATACAGGTGGATCAGAAATCCTATTCCCGCCCGCTCCCAGCGCAGGTTGGGCGCCACCCCAGGCGGGGAGCGACCTCCAGCGCGAGGCGCTCCAGGGCGCGGCGGGTGCGCGCGTGGCCGGGGCCGACCTGGCCCACCTGGAACAGCAGGTCGGTCGCCCAGGGCAGGGCGGGGTCGGCGGCCAGGCTTTCCGCGACCTCTTCGGAGGAGCCCAGGTGGTAGGCACCTGCGGCGGCGTAGCTCTCGGCCGTCACGTCAGGCGCCAGCGACGCTCGTTTGCGCTGCTCGTTGAGGAGGTCGGCCTGAAGTCGGAGTTCCGACCCCAGCTCAGAGAGCGCGGTGGCGCGGTCGACGCTCGGATACGCGGGTCGGGACAGCGCGACGCGTCCGGGCCAGGGCCGCGACCACCCCTGATAGAAGGCCTCCGCGGCAGCCGCGTGCCCGTCCGCGCCCGCGACCGGGTTTTGCGGCGTCACCTTGGGCAGC
This sequence comes from Candidatus Dormiibacterota bacterium, assembly GCA_963790575.1. Taxonomy (GTDB): domain Bacteria; phylum Chloroflexota; class Dormibacteria; order Dormibacterales; family Dormibacteraceae; genus CAVTSA01. The sequence continues at coordinate 70,997 of CAWBPD010000034.1, forward strand.
AGCAGGTGGATCCCCAGCTGCGCGGCCTGTCTCGCCCGCTCGGGCAGGTACACGCCCTGCCAGAGGCGTTCGCGCAGGCCGGGTGCAGGCGGGTGAACGCGCTCCCCGGTGGGGAGCGGGTCGCCGTCGAGCGCCCTGGTGAGGGTGGTGAGGCCGTCGACCATTCGCGGTACCCGCTGGTCGGGATCGACGCCGAGCGCCCGGAAGACGCTCGGGTCCGTCCCGGATCCGACGCCCAGCTCGAGTCGCCCGCCCGAGAGCAGGTCGACCACTGAGGCGTCCTCCACCAGGCGCACCGGCTGCTCAGCGGGCAGGATGACGACGGCGGTGCCGAGGTGGATGCGCGAGGTTCGCTCTGCCACCGCGGCCAAGAACGGCAACGGCGAGGGAAGCGTGCCCACGCGCGAGAGGAAGTGGTGCTGCGCCACCCAGACCGAGTCGAACCCGAGCTCCTCGGCGACGCGAAAGGTCTCGATGGTCTCCCTGAGCAGGCGCGCGGGGTCCTCGTTACCGCCCAGGTACGAGAAGAAGCCGATGCGCCGAAGCCGGGGCGCGATCACGCGCTCAGCCCCTGCCGCCGGGCCCGCCGTGGGGGAGTAAGGAGAAGAATGTCCGGCGCGGGGGCAAACTTCGCCCGGGATACGGGTAGGCGGGCGGCACGTTCCGGCTTTAGTCGCGTCATATTCCAACGCATATACTCGTCGGAAGGTCGATCGGCCTCCTCGTTCCGGGGCCGTCAACTTCGACCAATCTCAGGAGGTGGGTCCGATGGGACACGAGCGATCGGTCGCAGGGCGTGGCAAGGCGATCAACCGTCGAACGTTCCTCGGGATGACCGGGGCGGCGGCGGTCGCGCCCGCCTTCGCGACACGCGGCCGGGCCGGAGTTTCGTCGTCTTCGGCGAGCAACGTCATCAAGTTCTGGAACCAGCCCTGGGGGAACACCACCTTCAACCAGCTGGATCAGCAGATCACCCAGGCGTACAGGCCCAAGAACGGCCTGCCACCCGCCACCTACCAGGTGATCCAATGGGCCAACTTCCTGCAGACGTACACGTCCGCGGTCTCTTCCAACACCGGCCCCGCGGTCAGCTCGGGCGGCGGCACGCAGGCGTTCCTGTTCGCGCACCAGGGCTTCATTCACTACGCCGACCACCTGCTGGACAGCTGGAAGAGCAACGGGCTCTACAACGACTTCCTGCCCGGCCTGCTCCAGACCATGAAGACCAAGCAGGGCTACGCGGCGGTCCCCTACAACCTGGACATGCGGGTCCTGTGGTACAACCCCGGCCTGCTCCAGAAGGCGGGCGCCAGCGTTCCCACTGACTGGCAGTCGTACCTCAACACCTGTGCGGCACTGAAGAAGATCGGCGTCTATGGCTTCGGCGTCGCCGCCGGCGCCGGCGCCTATACCGGCGGCCACATCCTCACCAGCTTCATGATCAACAACGGCGGCGGCCTCTTCGACAAGCACCAGAAGCCCAACATGGTCACGAAAGAGAACATCGAGGCCATGAATTTCGTCCTGGAGTGTGTACACAAGGGGTACGTGGACCCGGCTACCCCGTCCTACACGAGCGCCAACATCCAGGCGCAGTGGTCGGCGCAGAAGGTGGGCATGGGCTGGGACACGGCCGGCCTCGGCACCAACGTGGGCGGCACCGTGGGACCCACGCTCAAGGTGGGCGACCCGCTCAAGAGTCCGAACGGGAAGAAGGGCGCGCTGTTCTTCCCCAACAACATCATGATGTACAAGAACACCCCCAGCACCAAGGGCTCGGAGGCGTTCCTGACCTACTACTACAAGAACATGAAGCCGCTCTGGACTCAGAACACAGGCGTCGGCCTGCCGCCCTTCAAGTCCTTCACCCAGACCCCGCAGTTCAAGGCCGACCCGAACATGGTGAAGGTGATCCAGGAGTGGCAGCCGATCTCGCGCACCTGGGCGTGGCCGGGCAGCGACTCCCTATTCCTGGGCGTGACCACCGTCGACGGGACGCCGGCGATGAACAACTTCACCCAGGCCATCTATGGCGGACGGACCGATGCCAAGTCCGCCCTTACCACGCTGCAGAACGCCGTCCAGTCAAACCTGCAACAGACCGGTTCGTGAACCATCTGATGAGGCAAGCGGAGGAGTTGGATGTCGATAGGTTCGGTCGCGGACGGCCTGGATCGAGCACGTCGCGGCGTCGGTAACGGCGGCCGCAGGCGCTCCGGCGGGAGGGGTCCGCGCATCGGGAGAAACGCCTGGACTCTGGTCCTGTTCGTCACCCCCTCGCTGCTCTTGGTCGCGCTCATCAATCTCTTCCCGGTCATCTACGCAGCCTTCCAGTCGCTCCACAACGGAAACCTGAATGAGGCCGGCGACTTCGTAGGGCTCGCGAACTACATCGGGATCATGGTCAACTCGACCCTGACTCCGATCTTCTGGCACGCTGCCTGGTTCACGTTCATCTTCACCGTCACCGGCGTGTTCGGGTCCTGGATCGTAGGGCTCGGAGTCGCCCTGCTGCTCCGCACCAGGATCCCGGCCAACGACGTCTTCAAGGTGCTTCTGCTGCTGCCCTGGATCGTCCCGATCGTGGTGTCGGCGTTCTCCTGGAACTGGCTCGTGGCCACCCCCCAGAGTCCGCTTCCGTTCCTCGCCGCGCATCTTCGGCTGGGCAACGTGCTCTTCCTGGCCAACCCGATCCTGGCTCAGGTCACCGTCTGCTGCTTCAAGGTCTGGATCAGCTTCCCCTTCATGATGATGATGATGCGGGCGGCGCTGGCGTCGGTCGACGTCAGCCTCTACGAAGCGGCCAGGGTGGACGGGGCCACCGGCTGGCGGATCCTGACCAACATCACGCTTCCCGTCATTTCCAGGACCATCTACATCAGCTGGATCCTGATGACGATCTTCTGCGTCAACGACTTTCCAACCATCTTCCTGCTCACCGGTGGAGGACCCGTCAACGCGACCAACTCGCTCGCGGTCCTCGCCTACACCACGGTGTTCGAGAACTTCGAGGTCGGGCCCGGAGTGGCGATCGCGGTGGTGGCCACGATCGTCCTCATCATCATCTCCGTCCTGCTCTACCGGCAGATCAGAAAGGCCGCAACGCAATGAATACGCTCGAATCACCCACCCTCACCCGAACCGGTTCGCGGACGCAACGTGCCGAGCTGCGCGCGCCCCGCGACCCGGCGCTGCGAGGCCAGTGGTGGCGCTTTCTGCTCATCGCGGTCATCACCGCGATCGCGATCGTGCCCATCGTGTCGGTGGTCTACCTGGCCCTTTTGCCCGGCCTTGCGAGCCACGCCACCGGGCTCACGCTCGAGAACTTCTTCCAGGTGTTCACCCAGACCGGAGTTGGCACCTGGATGCGGAACAGCCTGCTGGTGGCCGTGGTCACGGTGCTGGTCTCGGTCTCGGTGGCAGCCCCCGCCGGCTACGTTCTCTCTCGCGGACGCAACCTGCTCGTGTCCGGCTACGCACTCACACTCTTCATCGTCCAGGCTCTGCCGGTGGTCACCGCCGTGATCCCGCTGTTCATCCTCTTCGCCAAGCTGCACCTGGTGGACACCCTGATCGGGGTGATGATCATCTATGTGGGCTCCACCATGTCGGTGGCGATCTGGATGATGGGCGGGTACTACGACTCGATCCCCGTCTCCCTGGAAGAGGCCGCCTGGATCGACGGCGCCAGCGTGTTCGGTGGATTCCTCCGGATCGTGCTTCGCAACTCGCTACCCGGCATCCTGTCGACCGCCATCTTCTCTTTCCTGCTGGCCTGGAACGACTACCTGGTGGCGTTGGTGTTCCTGCGTTCCGCGAGCAACTACACGTTCCCGGTCGGCCTGGAGTCGTTCTTCCAGCAGAACGCCGTCAACTGGGGGCCGGTTTCGGCCTGCGCGGTCTTCATGATGCTGCCCCCGATCATCATCTTCGCCATCCTCAACCGGTACTTCAGCATCGGAGGCATCGGAGGTTCGCTCGCCGGCCAGTAACGCACCCCGCCGTTGGTGCACCAACGGGTCCTATCCGGCGTGTGTAGGCCCCGGAGGTGCACCAACGGGCCCTATCCGGCGTGGATGGCCCCCGGGGTGCACCAACGGGGAGTTACATGCCCCGGCGGATTCTCGCCATGCGCAGGCGGGCATCAGCCACCTCGAGCGCGAGTGACATCTCTGCCCGCTCCCTCTGCGTCAGCTCGCCCTGCAGACGCTGGGCCGCGCGGTCCCGCGCCGCCTGGGCCGCCTCCTCCGAGATCGCCTCGGCGCGCTCCGCCACGTCCGCGAGCACGGTGACGCGGTCCGGCAGCACCTCCAGGAAGCCGCCGCCGCAGAACAACTCCGTCAACTGGTCGCCGTTGCGGATCTGAAGCGGTCCGGGTCGGAGCGTGGTCAGGAGGGGCTCGTGCCCGGGCAGGATGCCGACGTCGCCGTCCGCCCCCCGCGCGACCAGGAAGGGACGGCCCTCGCCGTCCACGTCCTCATCGAAGTTGAACCCTTCGGCGTCGACCACCGACAGGTGGGCCGGCATCTACTGGTTCTCTTCCGAGCGCATACGCTCCGCCTTCTCGACCGCGTCGTCGATGGTCCCCACCATGTAAAACGCCTGCTCCGGGAGATCATCGTGTTTGCCGTCTAGGATCGCCTGCACCGCGCGCACCGTCTCCTTGACGGGCACATAGGCACCCGGTTGCCCGGTGAACCGCTCGGCGACGAACATCGGCTGTGCCAGATAGCGCTGGATGCGCCGGGCCCGACCCACCGCCAGCTTGTCGTCCTCGCTCAGCTCCTCCATGCCCAAAATGGCGATGATGTCCTGCAGCTCCTTGTAGCGCTGCAGGGTCCGCTTCACCCCCTGCGCGGCGTCGTAGTGCTCGCGGCCCACGATGCGCGGCTCCAAAAAGCGCGAGGAGGAGTCGAGCGGGCTCACCGCGGGGTAGATCCCGATCTCGGTCAGGCCGCGGTCCAGCGACACGGTGGCTCCCAGGTGCGCGAAGGTGGTCTGGATCGCGGGATCGGTGTAGTCGTCGGCAGGCACGTAGATGGCCTGCACCGAGGTGATCGACCCCTTCTTGGTCGAGGTGATCCGCTCCTGCAGCGTCCCCATCTCGGTGGCCAGCGTGGGCTGATAGCCGACCGCCGACGGCATCCGGCCCAGCAGCGCCGACATCTCGGAGCCGGCCAGCATGTACCGGAAGATGTTGTCCACGAAGAAGAGGACGTCCGCGCCCTCGGTGTCGCGGAAGTACTCGGCCATGGTGAGGCCGGTGAGTGCGATCCGCGCCCGGGCGCCCGGCGGCTCGTTCATCTGACCAAAGACGAGCGTCGTCTTGTCGAGCACGCCCGCCGCGTCCATCTCCAGGTACATGTCCTTGCCTTCACGGGTGCGCTCACCGACGCCGGCGAAGACGGACCGACCCTGGTGCTCGGTGGCGATGTTCCGGATCAGCTCCTGGACCAGAACCGTCTTGCCGACGCCGGCGCCCCCGAAGAGTCCGATCTTCGAACCCTTGGCGAAGGTGCAGATCAGGTCGATGACCTTGATCCCGGTCTCCAGGATCTCGACCCCCGCGGCCTGGTCCTCGAGCGATGGCGCGTCGCGGTGGATGGGCCAGCGTTCGATCTCTTCCGGCGTGGGCTCGTTGTCGATCGCTTCGCCGATGACGTTGAAGAGCCGCCCCAGCGTCTCCACCCCCACCGGGACCTGGATCGGCGCGCCGGTGAGCCGCACCGGGTCGCCGCGACGCATGCCGTCGGTGGTGTCCATGGCCACGCAGCGGACGGTGTCGTCGCCGATCTCGAGCTCGACCTCCAGCACCGTCTCCTTGCCCTCGCGGTTGGTGGCCACCAAGGCGTCGTTGATGTCCGGCAAGGCGCCGTCCTGGAACTCGACGTCGACGACGGCGCCGATCACCTGGGCGATGCGTCCGGTCGCCTCCTCCGTGGCCTTGGGGGCCTCTTTGACCTCTGCCATCGTGTTGTCTCGATCTCCTTCAGGAAGGTGTTGTGGGTGGGCGCCGAGAGATCGGGCGTCCAGGTGGTTCAGATGCAAGGCGCCGCTGCGGAGCGGAATGAGCGCGTCCGCCACTCGTGAGTGAGCACCGTAAAGCGGCAACGCAGCAGGTGGGCCGCATGGGCGTTCGAGATCCGGTGACCAACCTCAGCACCTTCCTACTATTGCCGCAGCGCCTCGGCGCCGCCGACGATCTCCATCAGCTCGGTCGTGATCGCCGCCTGCCGCACCTTGTTGGCGGTCAGGGTCAGCGACGTGATCATGTCATCGGCCGCGTTGGTCGCGTTCTGCATCGCGATCATGCGGGCGGAGTGGAAGCTGGCCTGGTTCTCCAGGAGCGCCTGGTAGACCTGGGTCTCGATGAAGCGCGGCAGCAGCGCGTCGAGCACGTGCGCCGCGTCAGGCTCGTACTCGTAGTCCGCGAGCAGCCCCTGGTCGGGATCCGCCTCCGGAAGCTGGATCGGCAGCAGGGTCCGTACCGTCGCTTCCTGGCGCAGCGTGGTGATGAACCGCGCGTACGCGAGCACGACGGTGTCCACCTCGTCGCGGTCATACGCGGTGAGGGCGGCGCGGACGGCGGGCAGGATGGGAGCGATGCCGGAGCGATCGGGGATCCCGGTCGCGCTGGCCACGATGTCTCGGCGGTACCGGGCCAAGAACGACTCGCCCTTGCGCCCGATCGCCACGTACCTGGCCTGGCCCCGATGGTGCTGGTTGACGTACCGGTTGACGGCGCGCAGGGTGTTCGAGTTGAGGGCTCCACACAGCCCTTGATCGGCGGTGATGACGATCACCAGGGCGCGGTCTCCCTCTCGCCGCAGCAGGTAGGGGTGCTCGAAGTGGGTCGCACGCTCCGCGGTGGTGGCCAGCACCTCGCTCATCTTGTCCGCGTAGGGACGCGCGCGCCGGACCGCCTCCTGGGCCCCGCGCAGCTTGGTCGCCGACACGACCTGCATCGCCTTGGTGATCTTCTGGGTCGACTGCGTGCTGCGGATGCGACGCCGGACCTCGCGGAGGGAGGGCATGCGCTATCTCAGCCCCCCGAAGCGGCGGCCGCCGCCGGCTCCTGCTTCTTCTGGCCGGCCGCGAACCCGGCCTCTTCGTTGTAGGCCTGGATCAGCGACTTGACCCGCTCCTCGGCCTCGTCGTCCCACTTCTGGTCGCGCTCCACCGACTCCAGGAAGTCCTGCTGCCCCTGGTTGAGCCAGCGGATGACGCCCTCCTTCCACTCCCGGACCCGGTCGATGGGGACCTGGTCGAGATGGCCGCGGGTGCCGGCGTAGATGATGAGGACCTGGGCGCCGACCGGGACCGGCTCGAACTGATCCTGCTTCAGGAGCTCGGTCAGCCGCTGGCCACGATCCAGCTGGCGGCGGGTCCCGGCGTCGAGGTCGGACGCGAACTGGCTGAAGGCGGCCAGCTCGCGGAACTGCGCGAGGTCGCTCTTCATCCGGCCCGCGACCTTGTTCATCGGGCGGATCTGCGCGTCGCCGCCGACCCGCGACACCGAGAGTCCGACCGAGATCGCGGGGCGTTGGCCGGCGTTGAAGAGGTCGCCCTCCAGATAGAGCTGGCCGTCGGTGATCGAGATCACGTTGGTCGGGATGTAGGCGGAGACGTCGTTGGCCTGGGTCTCGATCACGGGGAGTGCGGTGAGCGACCCGTTGCCGTACTCCTTCGACATGCGCGCGGCGCGCTCGAGCAGGCGGGAGTGCAGGTAGAAGACGTCACCCGGGTACGCCTCACGGCCGGGCGGCCGCCGCAGGTTGAGCGACATCTCGCGGTAGGCCCAGGCGTGCTTGGTGAGGTCGTCGTAGGCGACCAGCGCGTCCTGGCCCTGGTCGCGGAAGTACTCACCGATCGCGCACGCCGTGTACGGCGCCAGGTAGTTGATCGTCGCCGGCTCGGAAGCGGTGGCGGCGACGATGCAGGTGTACTCCAGCGCGCCATGCTCTTCGAGCGCCTCCACCACGCGGGCGATGTTGGCGGCGTTCTGCCCCACCGCGCAGTAGATGCAGAAGAGGTCCTTGCCTTTCTGGTTGACGATGGTGTCGAGGATGATCGCCGTCTTCCCAGTCGAGCGGTCGCCCAGGATCAGCTCGCGCTGTCCGCGGCCGATCGAGATCATGGCGTCGATGGCGATGATCCCGGTCTGGACCGGGGTGTCGACCGTGATCCGGGTGATCACACCGGGCGCGATCTTCTCGACCGGGCTGGTCTCCGTGGCCTTGATCTCGCCCTTGCCGTCGATCGGCTGCCCGAGCGCGTTCACCACCCGCCCCAGCAGCTGGGGCCCGACCGGCACCTCAACGATGCGCCCGGTGGTCCGGACCTCGTCGCCCTCCTGGATGTGCTCGTAAGGCCCCATGATGACCGCCCGGACGCGGTCCTGCTCGAGGTTCAGTGCCATCCCGTAGACGTTGCCGGGGAACTCCAGCAGCTCCGAGGCCATGGCGCCGGAGAGCCCGTAGATCTGGGCGATGCCGTCACCCACCGAGATCACACGCCCGACGTCGGCCGAGACCGTCTTCGCCTCGAAGTCCCGGAGCCGCTCCCGGATGACTTCTGAGATCTGCCCGCTTTCCACTCTCTTCTCTTCCTTCCTTTGCTACGCCGTCGCCAACTGACGCCGCAGCTGCTGCAGCCGGGTCTGGACCGAGGCGTCGATGACCTGGTCCCCGACCTGGATCACCAGTCCGCCCAGGATCGAGGGATCCACGCGCGTCTGGAGCCGCACCTCTTTCTGGAACCTCTTGGAGAGGTCTGCCACCAGCCGCTCCCGGTCCTCGTCGCCGAGGGGCACGGCGCTGGTCGCAACCGCCCGCACCCGGCCTGCCGTCTGGTCGTCCAGCCGGTCGTACTCCTCGCGGATCTCGGGCAGCGCCGGAGTGGCGCGGGCCTCGATCAGCAGCTTGCCCAGGTTGCGGCCCTCCTGGCCGAGCTCGTCGTCGGGATCGAGCACGTCGACCACCTGTAGCCGGCGCTCGGGGGACACCGCCGGGTTGGCGATGATCCCCGCTGTCTGGGGGTCGCTGAGCAGCGTCTGCAGACGGACCAGGCGCGCACGCCAGCCGTCGATGTCCCCACTTTCCCGCGCCACGTCGAAGACCGCCCTCGCGTAGCGCCTGGCCGTGGTGCTTGCCATCTCGTCCCGATCTAGTTGCGGCGGATGGCCGAGTCGCTGCCGACCGCCTCGATCGCCTGCTGGATCAGCTGGTGATGCTTGTCGCCGTCGAGCGAGCCGCCGATCACCCGCTCGGTGGCGGCGGCGACCAAGTCGGCCACCTCGCCGCGCACCGACTGGATCGCTCGCTGGCGCTCCGCTTCGATGTCCTGCGAGGCGGCGGCGGCGATGCGCTGCGCCTCCTCGGTGGCCCGCTCCCGGGCCTCCTGCCGGATCTGGTCGGCGGTGCGGCCGGCACCGGCGACCACCTGCGCCGCCTGCTGACGGGCCTCGTCCAGCTGCGTAGTCGCCTCCTTGAGCCGCCCCTCGGCCTCCTGCCGGTCGTGGTCGGCCTGGTCCAGCGCCTGCGTGATCTGCTGCTGGCGCGCGGTAGCGATCCGCCCGATGAAGGGATAGACCCAGCGCGCCAGGATCCCGACCAGAATCAGAAATGCGACCACCTGGATGATCAGCGTGGCGTTGATCGAGAGGATTCCGGAGCTGGCCAGGGGGAGCGGCGTCATGACTGGGCGCCGACGCTCGTGATGAAGTAGAAGCCAAGGGCCAGGTTGATGAAGTACATGGCCTCCGCGAGGCCGACGATGATGAACATGGTTCCCTGGAGCCGGCCCGAGAGCTCCGGCTGGCGCGCGGTCCCGTTGATGGCCGCGTTACCGGCCAGACCGTCGCCGATGGCGGCCCCGATGGCCCCGCCGCCGAGCGCCAGACCGGCTGCGATGACGGCGCCGGCGAGGATGATCGCGTGGTTCATGTCGTGGTCTTCTCCTTGAGATCCATGGTGTTCATTTCCATGGTGCGGGAACTGGGAGACGGTTGTGGGCGAGCTGCCGGCGGGTGACCGTGCTCATGCTCTTCCAGGCCCTCTCGCGCCTGGCCGAAGTAGGCGATCGTCAGCAGCATGAAGATGAACGCCTGGATGGCGCCGATGAAGAGGACGTCGAACGCCTTCCAGAGCGCCGTGAGAACCGCACTGATGGCGATGCCGCCGATCGAGAACGCGCCTACCCTTCCGAGCGGCAGGTCGCTGAGCAGCACGCCGAGCAGGAAGATCATGACGGCGCCGGCGAAGATGTTGCCGAAGAGCCGCAGGGACAGCGTCACCGGTTTGACGATCTCCTCGATGATGTTGAGCGGCGTCATCGCGATGCGCATCGGGAGGTTGAGGTCGAAGGGCTTGGTGAACCGGCGCAGGTAGCCTCGGAGCCCGAGGACGCGGATGCTGTAGGCCTGGACCAGGATGAACACGACGATCGCCATCGCGGCGGTCTGGTTGAGGTCGGCAGTCGCCGGAGCGACGCCGAACAGCGCCAGCGGCAGGATGTCGAGCCAGTTCGAGATCAGGATGAAGAGCCCGATCGTCCCGGCCAGCGGGACCACGAACCCGGCTTCCGGCGCCACCGTGTTGCTGACCTCTCCCCGCACGTAGCCGTAGAGCCACTCGAAGAGCGCCTGCAGCCGGCCGGGCCGGCCCCCGACCAGCACCCCCTTGACGATGAACGCGATCGCCAGCGTGATCAGCGCCGAGATGACCGAGGTGATCACCGTCTGATAGTTGACGTAGCCCAGACCCATGGGGAGCCCGGGGATCAGGTCGATCGCCGGATGGGTCCCGGGGGTCGCCTCGAGAGGGATCATCCGTGGGTCCCTGGTTCCATCGGGCGGGACGCGCGCGCCACCTCGCGGATGGCGACCGCGGCGATGAGAAGCTGTGCCAGGGCGATACCTCCGATCACGAACGGCAGGGTGCGCACGCCGATCACGAGGCCGGCGGCGATCCCCACCAGGGAGAGCAAGCCCAGGCGCGCCATGCTCGCGGCACGGAAGCCGAGCGGGCCGTTCAGGCTGCGCTTGGTCAGGAAGCCATTGGTGGAGCCGATCGCGAGACCGATCGCTGCGGCCAGCCCTAACAACGAATGACCGCTCGCCACTCCCACCAGCAACGCGAGCGCGGCAGCCGCGAGGGCGGCGCCCGCCGCCTTCTCGATCACCAACGTCACTCCCTTACTCAGATGAGTTATTCCAAATTGCCGACGTCGGCAACTGGAGTTCGGCGGCTGGAGGCATGGGCTTCGAACAGCGCTAGCACGACGTCACTCCCACCTGAGACCACTGATGGTTTGGAATAACTCATCTAGAGGAACCGCCTCACAAACCGGACATACACGAACAGCACGGACCCCACGATGCCCAGCCCGAGACCTACGAGCAGGAACAGCGGGGCGGTGCCGACGGCCCGGTCAACGAAGATCCCGGCCACCAAAGGCACCACGACCAACGCGGCCAACCCCACCCCGATGCCGGCCAGATCTCCTGGCGACGGGCCATTCGTGGCGGAGCCCATGCCGCCAATAGCTTACCTGTTCCTCATATTCAACGCCGGTTCAGGAAAGTGCTCGCCGAACTCATTAGTCCGGGGTCGAGGGGCGCCCCAGGAGGAACGAGGAAAGACCCCTGAGAACGCGCGGCGCGGCGGTCTGGAGGCGCTCGGCGAGGGCGGTCGAGACCGCGATCACCATCAGCACGATGGCCACCAGAAGGATCTTCTTGTGTCCGAAGACGGTGAGTCCGACCGCACCCAGGATGCCGGTCACGCCGTAGAAGACGATGCAGGTCTCGCGCTGCGTCAAGCCCAGGTCCATCACCAGCCGGTGGTGCAGGTGCCGGGTGTCGGCGCGGGCGGCCGAGATGCCGCGCCGCTGCCGCCGGTAGGCCGACCAGCCGACGTCGGCGATCGGGACCGCGAGCGCGACCAGCGGCACGGCGAGGGCGAACACCACCGCCACCTTGGCCACGCCCATGATCGAGAGCAGCCCCACCGCCATGCCCAGGAAGTGGGCTCCCGAGTCGCCCATGAAGACCCGGGCCGGGTTGAAGTTGAGGAACAGGAACCCGCAGCAGGCGCCGGCCAGCGCCGCCCCCAGCACCACCACCTGGGTCTGGTGATGGCCGGCCGACGCGGCCGCGACCACCAGCACCAGAGCGACGATCGCCATCACGCCCGCGGACAGACCGTCAAGCCCATCCAGGAAATTGGCGGTGTTCTGCATCCCCATCAGCCAGAAGAGGCTGAGCGGGATGGCGAGCAGACCGACATGGACGGTGTGGAGCAGGGGCAGGGTGAAATAGGTGATCTGGAACACCCTGCCCACCAAGAGGATGGCCGCCAGCGCGGGGACGGCCTGGAAGATCAGCTTCACCCAGAAGGGCAGTTGGAAGCGATCGTCGATCAAAAAGAGGAGCGTGGTGAGGCCGGTCACCCCGACGATGGTCCAGCGCTCGTTGGTGTCGGGGGCGAACAGCAGCGCCGCCGCACAGAAGGAGAGGTAAAGGGCGACCCCGCCCAGCTGAGGGATCGGCTTCAGGTGGATGTCCCGTCCCTCGCCGCGCGACCGTTTCATCATCCCGGTCCAGCGCGAGACGGGGATCGCGATCAACGACAGCACCAGACCCAGGACGACAGCGACCGAAAAAGGCAGCAGCGCCGGGCCCAGGTTCCGCAGCACCGCCACCATGGTGGGGTCGAAGGAACTGAGGATCGAGAGCTGGAGCCGCACCGCTGCCAGCTTACCCGGCGGGTTGCGACCGCCCGTCGCGATTGGGACGATTTTCCTCTTGTCGCGCGACCGGCCCAGGCGCACAATCCCCGCCATGGGACGCTGAATGCTCGGCGTCCACGTGGGCCGGCAGCCGTTTGCGAGGACAGGGAGGATCCGCAATGGCCTCGGACGCGACCCCGGGAACCGGGACGGAGCTGCGCAAGGCGCTGCGTCTGCGCCACCTCATCATGCTCTCGGTCGGCGGCGTCATCGCCTCCGGCTTCCTGCTTTTTGCGGGCTCAGCGCTGCAGACGGCCGGGCCGGCGACGTTGATCTCCTATATCGGGGGCGGCATCATCACCTTCGCGGTCATGGCCTGCTTGGCCGAGCTGTGCGTGGCCAAGCCGGTGGCGGCCTCCTTCGCCACCTACGCCCGCGACTCGATGGGCAAGCTGGCCGGGTTCCTCACCGGCTGGAACTACTGGCTGGCCTGGGTGATGGGGATGGCCACCGAGTCGGTCGCCGCCGGCACCTACTTCCACAGCTTTTACCCGGTGATCCCGATCTGGATCGTGGCCGGGTTGATCATCGCCATCGAACTGGTGATCAACGTGATCGGGGTGCTGGTCATGGGCGAGTACGAGTTCATCCTCTCCAGCATCAAGATCTTGGCGCTGCTCGCATTCATCGTGATCGGGCTGGCCGCGATCCTCGGGATCGGGTTCCACCCGGTGGGGCTGAACCAGTGGACGGCTCACGGTGGCTTCTTCCCCCACGGCGGCGGGGCCGTCTTCGCCGCGCTGCTCGCCGTGTTCTTCGCTTACGCAGGCGTGGAGCTGGTCTCGGTCGCCGCCGAAGAGTCAGTCCACCCGGAGCGCGACGTCCCCCGCGCGCTGCTCAGCACCTCGGCGATCGTGATGGTGCTGTTCGTGGTGGGACTCGGAGTCCTGCTGGCGATCACCCCGTGGACCGCGGCGGGGACCTCCTCGAGCCCCTTCGTCGACGCTCTCCGGACGCTGCACCTGCCGGTGCTGGCGGCGATCCTCAACTGGATCGTGATCGTCGCCTCCATCTCCTCGGTGGACGGCGGCGTCTACACCGCCTCGCGGATGCTGTTCGCGATGAGCCGGGAGGGTCACTTCCCACGCCTTCTGTCCTACGTGCATCCCACGCGCAAGACGCCGATCGTCGCCATCCTGGTCACCTCTGCCTGCGGCTTCGTCGGCGCCCTGCTCGCCTTCTTCTTCCCCACCACCGCCTACCTGTTCGTCGCCGGGCTGTCGGCCTTCGGCTTCCTCTTCGCGTGGGGCATGATCAGCCTCGCCCAACCGCTGCACCGCCTGCGCGAGGGGTCCGCCTGGGTGGCCAAGCTGCGCTGGAAGACGCCGCTTTACCCCCTGACACCGATCATCGCCTTCCTCTTCATCGTGGTTGCCCTCGTCGGACAGTTCTTCACCGGGGGTTCCGGCACGCCGCTGGGCCCGATCACGATCCCCGGCGGCGGCATCGTGGTCGTCGCGGGGGTGATCTGGACGTTGATCTGGATCGCGTACTACTACGCGTACGGGCGCAACCTGCGCCACGGCGACGTCTGGGCGGCACGGGAACGCGAGCTGCGGGCGGCGTACGACACGGAGCAGGCGTCCGAATGACGCGCACGGCCGACATCAAGGCACTTGACGACCGCTACCTGGCCGACCCCCTCAAGGTCCGCTTCTTCCCGTTCGCCCTGGCCGCCTGCGAGGGCAACCGCCTGGTCGATGTGGAGGGCCGCGATTACCTCGACTTCACGGCCGGCTGGGCAGTCGCGAACCTGGGGTATGGCAACCCGCGGGTTCGGCAGGCGGTGGTCGAGCAGTTCGACCGGACCTCGTTCGGGACGCTGACCGCCTGGATGAACGAACCCGCCGCCCGCCTCGCGCAGCGGCTGGTGGAGGCGATGCCGGGCGCTTTCCCGAAGAAGGCCTGGTTCGGACTCCACGGCTCGGACGCCAACGACTGCCTGGCCAAGCTGGTGCCGCTCGCCACCGGCCGCAAGCGGATCGTCTCCTTCATCGGGGGCTATCACGGCCAGACCGCGGGGTCGGCTGCGCTGTCGGGTCACACCGCGCAGGCCCGCTCGGGGGGAGCAGGCAACGTCGTCAAGGTGCCCTACCCCGACCCCTACCGACCGCTGTTCGGCGACCGTGAGCCCGGGCAGGCGGTCCTCGACTACCTCGAGAACTACGTGATGCGTACGATCTGCCCGCCCGACGACACGGGGGCGGTGATCGTGGAGCCGATGCAGTCGGACGGCGGCGACATCGTCCCCCCGGACGGCTTCCTGGAGGGGCTGCAGGCACTCTGTCGCCGGCACGGCATCCTGCTGCTGATCGACGAGGTCAAGATCGGGTGTGGGCGCTCCGGGCACCTCTTCGCGTTCGAGCACTTCGGTCTGCAGCCGGACGCGGTGAGCCTCGGGAAATCGCTGGGAGGCGGGATGCCCATCTCGGCGGTGATCGGACGGCGGGAGTTGCTGGACCAGGGCGCCGCCACCAACATGTACACGATGGCGGGAAATCCGGTCAGCTGCGCGGCGGCGCTGGCCAGCCTCGACGAGATCGAAGAACGAGGACTGGCACCGCGCGCGGCCCGCATCGGGAGCCTGCTGCTGAACCGGCTGCGGGCCTTGCAGGCGGACCACCCGCTGGTCGGCGACGTGCGCGGCCTGGGCATGATGCTGGGGGTGGAGTGTGTCCGCGACCGGTGCACCAAGGAGCCCGCGGACCTGGAAAGCGCCAAGATCGTCTACCGGGCTTTTGAGCTGGGCCTGGTCGTCTTCTACGGTGGCATCTACTCCAACGTCCTCGAGATCACGCCGCCGCTCACGTTGACCGAGGCTGAGGTGGAGGAGGGGGTGGCGATCCTGGATCAGGCGCTCGCGGACGTGGAGGCGGGCCGCGTGCCCGATGAGCGCGTGGCGGAGTACGCGGGGTGGTGACGGCCGCTGAGCGCGTCACGCAGGCGGAGGCGCGGGCCGCGTCCCTCCGGGAGCAGGGTGTGGTCGGGATCGCGCTCACCCTGGTCGACAACAGCGGCATCACGCGCGTCAAGACGATCCCGGTCGGCCGGCTGGGCTCCGCGGTCTCCTCCGGCATCGGGATGTCCCCTTGCTTCGACCTCTTCTATGGGCCCGACCTGCCGGCGGGAGGGCCGGACGGAGACCTCCGCCTGTTCCCCAGCCTGGAGGCGCTGACCGTGCTCGCCGCGCAGCCGGGGTGGGCCTGGGCTCCGGTCGACCGGTATGAACAGGACGGTAGCCCCTACGGCTCCTGCCAGCGCACCTTCACCCGGCGGGTGGCGGCGGCGGCGGCGGAGCACGACCTGGAGCTGACGGCAAGCTTCGAGCTGGAGTTCGTGCTCGGTCTGCCCACAGCCGACGGCTCGTTCGTCCCCGCGGCGCAAGGTCCGGCCTACGGCATGATCCGGCTGGTCGAACGCACCGACTTCCTCCGCGACTTGATGACGGCACTGGCCGCGGAAGGGATCCCGGTGGAGCAGCTCCACCCGGAGTACGCGGCCGGTCAGTACGAACTCTCGGTGGGCCCTCTGGGTCTGGTCGGCGCCGCCGATCGCAACGTGCTCGCCCGCCAGACCGTCCGCGCCACCGCCCAGCAGCACGGCCTGCGCGTGTCCTTCTCGCCCAAGGTGGAGCCGGACGGCGTCGGCAACGGCTGTCACCTCCACCTCGGCGTGCGCCGCGACGGGCACAACCTGTTCGCCGGCGGCGACGGACCCCACGGGATCACTCCCGACGGCGCCTCGTTCCTGGCCGGAGTGCTCCAGGAGCTGCCTGCCCTGGTCGCGATCGGCGCCCCCAGTCCGATCAGCTATGCACGTCTCATCCCCTCCCACTGGGCTGGGGACTACGCCTGCTGGGGGCGGGAGACGCGGGAAGCGGCGATCCGCTTCGTCACCGGGACCAAGGGCACCGAGGAGCGGGCGGCGAACTTCGAGGTCAAGGCCTTCGACGCCTCGGCCAACCCGTACCTGGTCGCCGGAGCGGTCGCGGCCGCCGGTCTCGCCGGTCTCGAGGGGGGCGCCGCGCTGGCCCCCGAGATCACCGGCGACCCGGCCCTTTGGCCTGAGGACGAGCGCGAGGCCAGAGGAGTGCGCCGGCTGCCCACGTCGCTGGAGCAGGCCGTCTCCCATCTCGAGCGCTCCAAGGTGCTGTTGAAGGCGCTCGGGAAGCCACTTGCCGGCACCTTCCTGGCCGTCCGTAGAGCGGAGATCGCGCACGCGGCGCAGCAGTCGCCGGAGGCGGTGGTGGCGGCCGCTCGCTGGGTCTACTGAACGGCGAGGTGATGACGGATCGCGACTTCGGTCTGGCCACCGCGCCACTCGTGGATCATCACTGCCACGCCTTGGTCGAGGGCCCCCTCGACCTTGAGGCCTTCGATGTCCTGATCGGCGAAGCCGGCCCGGCGCCGCCCGGCAGGACCAATTTCGACACCCCGACCGGGCTTGCCGTTCGTGCCTGGTGCGCGCCACTGCTCGACCTGGAGCCGCACGCCTCGCCCCAGGCGTACCTGGCCCGTCGACAGGAGCTGGGGCCGGATGAGGTGGACCGCCGCCTGCTCGGGGCCACCGGGATCGTCCAGCTGCTGGTGGACACCGGCTACCGCGCGGGCGACATCCTCTCCCGAGAGGCGTTTGGCGCTCGCTTCGGGGCCCCGACGCGGGAGATCGTCCGGCTGGAGGCGGTGGCCGAGGAGGTCGCGGCCTCCGGCGTCACCGCGGCCGGCTGGGCGAGCGCGTTCGGCGAGGAGCTGCGGCGACGGGCGGCGGAGGCGGCGGGCCTGAAATCCATCATCGCCTACCGCTACGGGTTCGACTTCGAGCCGGCACCGCCCGGCAAGGTGGACCTCGACGTCGCGGTGTCGGACTGGTTTCGCGCGGCGGAGCGGCAAGGGAGCTGGCGCCTGGAACACCCCACCGTGCTTCGCCACCTGCTGTGGACGGGGGCCGAGCTGGGACTCCCGATCCAGCTTCATGTCGGCTACGGCGACCCCGACATCCGCCTCCACCGCGTGAACCCGGCGCTGCTCCACGAGTGGCTGGTGCTGCTCCGGCCGCGCCAGGTCCCGGTGATGCTCCTGCACTGCTATCCCTACATCCGGGAGGCGTCGTACCTGGCGGCGAGCTTTCCCGACGTCTACTTCGACGTCGGCGAGGTGCTGCACTACACCGGCCGCTCGGCGACGCGGCTGATGGCGGAGGCAATGGAATTGGCCCCGTTCACCAAGCAGCTCTTCTCCACCGACGCGTTCGGGGTCAGCGAGTTCTACTTCCTGGCCACGTTCCTCTTCAAGCGGGCACTGGGCGCGGTGCTGCGCGAGGCGGTCGAGGCGGGGGACTGGTCGCGCGCCGATGCGGAGCGGATCGTGCGGCTGATCGGCTGGGAGAACGCCCGCCGCGTGTACCGCCTGTAGGAGGGCGGTTTCCCGGGAAGCGGCCCCCAAGACAGCCGTGCGAGCGGCCCTTTCCCGGAAAGCGGCCCTTGCAGCGTGGTGGCTTCAGTCGAGGTTGTAGGGGATCGGGAAGCGGCGGCAGAGGTCCAGCGTGCGTTCGCGGATGGCATCCATCCGTGACGGCGGGGAGCCCGCCTGCAGCGCCTCTAGGAGATCGACCACGCAGTCCGCGATCTCTCCCATCTCCGCTTCCTTCATGCCGCGCGTGGTGACGGAGGGGCTGCCGAGGCGGATGCCCGAGGGGTTGAACTTGGACGCCTCGTCGAACGGAATCGAGTTGCTGTTGAGGGTGATGCCCACCGTGTCCGCCGCATCCTGCACCTGGCGGCCCTTGAGCCCGAGCGGGCGCAGGTCGGCCAGCATCAGGTGGTTGTCGGTCCCGCCGCTGACCAGCCGCAGCCCGCGCTCGACCAGGCGCGCCGCCATCGCTTTGGCGTTGACCACCACCTGCTTGGTGTAGACCTTGTAGTCAGGCTTGAGGGCCTCCCCGAAGCAGACCGCCTTGGCCGCGATCGCGTGCATCAGGGGACCCCCCTGGGTGCCGGGGAAGACCGCGGAGTTGATCTGCTTCTCGTAGTCGGTGGTGCCGGCCAGGATCATCCCGCCCCAGGCCCCGCGCAGGGTCTTCTGGATGGTGGTCGAGACCACGTGGGAGTCCGGGATCGGCGATGGGTAGACGTCGCCAGCGACCAACCCCGCGAAGTGCGCCATGTCGGTGAGCAGGATGGCCCCCACCGAGTCGGCGATCTCCCGCATGCGCCGGAAGTCGATGAACCGCGAGTAGGCGGAGTAACCGGCCAGCAGCAGCTTCGGCCGCACCTCTTCCGCCTGCTTCTGGATGGCGTCGTAGTCGAGGCGTTCGGTCTCCCGGTCGACGCCGTAGGAGTGGATCTCGTACAGCTTGCCCGAGAAGTTGGCCGGGCTCCCGTGGGTGAGGTGGCCCCCCGCGGACAGGTCCATCCCCATCACGCGATCGCCGGGCTTGCAGAACGCGGAGTAGACGGCGGCGTTGGCCTGGCTCCCGGCGTGCGGCTGCACGTTGACATAGGCGGCACCGAACAGCTGCTTGGCGCGGTTTTGGGCCAGCAGCTCCACCTGGTCCACCACCTCGCAGCCGCCGTAGTAGCGCTTGCCCGGATAGCCTTCGGCGTATTTGTTGGTGAGCAGAGAGCCGAGCGCTTCCAGGATCGGAGGACTGGCCAGGTTTTCGGAGGGGATCAGCTCCAGGGTCTCCGACTGCCGCCGGTACTCGCGGCGGATCAGGTCGGCGACCTCGGGGTCCGCGCGGGTCAGCTCGGGCAGGCCGAGTGTCGTCTGGGAGGCCATCACAGCACAGAGTCTAGGTACCCTTTGAGGGCCAAGTGTCCGCACCCGGACGCTACCGCGTGCCGCGAAGGTTCCCACTGCGGACAGTCGGCGGTTGGCGGGTCCCCGCCCTACGTCTTTCGGCGGATGGCGGCCCAGATCTCGAAGTCTTACGCTGCGGGGCGTGGCGTTCGCTTTCCCGGGCGGCGGCCGAACCGGGTCTCGCGTCTGGTGAACCTGAGGAGGGAGTCATGACCGCGGTCGCGTCCAAGCATCTGGTCCGTGCCGCCTCGCTGGCCGAACTGCGCAGGTCGGGCCGGCTGGTGGTTCATCTCGACGGCCCCGCGCTCTGTCTGTTCGCCGACGGAGAGCAGGTCCGGGCGGTCGACAACCGCTGTCCGCACATGGGGTTCCCGCTCCATCGGGGCAGCGTCGGTGACGGCATCCTGACCTGCCACTGGCACCATGCCCGCTTCGACCTGGCCACCGGCGGCACCTTCGACCAGTTCGCCGATGAGCTGCGCCAGTTCCCGGTCGAGATCGACGGTGACGACGTCCTCGTCGACCTGAGCCCGCCCGCCGACCCTGCCGCTCACCAGCGCCGGCGGCTGCGGGACGGGCTGGAGCGCGACATCTCGCTGGTGGTGGCGAAGGCCACGATCGCGCTGCAGGAGCCGGACCCGAGCGGTGTCGACGTGTTCCGGGCTGGTCTCGACTTCGGCGTCGCGCGGCGCGGCGAGGGTTGGTTCCGGGGCCTGACCACACTGACCTGCTTCATGAACCTGGTCCCCCGCCTGGAGCCCGGGGACCGCGCACTGGCGCTCTACCACGGCCTCTCGGACGTCGCCTCCGATTCGGCGGCTGGGCCACCGCGCTTCCCGCTCCCGCCGCTCCCGGGTCCGGCGCCCAATCGGGAGCGGTTGGCGGTCTGGTTCCGTCGCTTCATCGAGGTGCGGGATGGCGAGGGTGCCGAGCGCGCGCTGGTCTCGGCGGTGCGCGGCGGGGCCTCGCCAGACGAACTGGCGAGCATGCTGTTCGCCGCCGCGACCGATCACCGCTACCTCGACGGGGGTCACACCCTCGACTTCATCAACAAGAGTCTGGAGGCGCTCGACGCCGCGGATTGGGAGCGCGCCGAAGCGGTCCTGCCGTCGCTGGCGGCCCCACTCGCTGGCGCTATGCGCATGGAGGAAGCCAACGCCTGGCGGAACCCGGTCGACCTGATCACCGTCCTCGAGCGTGGCTTCGCCGACCTCCCTGCCGCGGTGGCGGAGGGCCGCGGACGGCGGGGCCACTGGGAGAGGCGAGCCGCGCTCGTCGAGCAGGTGCTCCACGGCGAGCCGGTGGCGATCGTGGAGGCGCTGCTGGAGGCGCTCCGCGAGGGCGCGAGCGAGGTCGAGGTGGCATCCGCCGTCTCGTTTGCCGCCGCCACCCGGATCGCACGCTTCCCGACCTCCAACGAGTTCGGAGACTGGGACACCGCGCTCCACACCTTCACGTTCGCCAACGCGGTCGAGCAGGGGCTGCGCCGGTCGCCGTCCCCCGAGCTCCTGCGTGGGGTCCTGGATGCGGCGATGAGCGTCCACCTCGACCGCTTCCTCAACGTCCCCGCGACGCGCCTGCCGGCCTCCCGGCCTGGCGCCGACCCAGACCTCCTCCTGGCGGAGCTGCCGCGTCTCCTCGACCAGCAGCAACGGGTCGACGAGGCTCGTCAGCTGGTGACCTCGTTCCTGGGGGCCGGTGGCGAGCCGCGCCGGCTGGTCGCGGTGCTCGGTGCCGCGCTGGTGCGCGAGAACCGCAACTTCCACACCATTCAGTGCGTGGAGGCGGCCGTGCACCAGCACGAACTGCTGGCGGGCGCCCCGGACGCCTGGGTACCACTGGTGGCCGCGGCCGGCTATCTGGCCGCGCATTCCACGACCACCCGCTCACAGCGCCAGACGTTCGAGATCGCGCTGCGCCTGCACCGCGGCGAGAAGCTCTACGAGGACGACGCGGTCTGACCGGGGCCCAGCCACCACGGGGGCCATCTGTCGACACATGGCCCGGATTCAAGCCCCCGCGCGGTACATCTGTCGACAGATGGCCGACCGCTGCGAGCGGATGCCTCAGGCGCCGAGCCAGTCGATGAACGTGTTGTGGGGTTCGGCCCGGGCCAGCGGGATGCCGTCCAGCGACAGCTCGTTGTAGGCCCAGGCCCCCTGGCGCGGCGCCTCGAGTGCGATCTCGCGCGCACCCAGCGATCGGATCAGCGCCGAGAGCCGCTCCCGGTCGGGCGCCGGCAGGTAGGCGTCGAAGGCGCTGTGCTGCACCACCAGCGTCGCGTCGTTGGGCGCTTCCCGGGCCAGGTCGGGAAGGTCGCGTCGCACGTCCCCGCGCCGCAGCGGCATTGGCTCGGCGGCCGCCAGCGCGAGCGCCGCCATCAGGCGTTCACGCCGCTCGCGGTGCTCCGGCCAGACCAGCGCCTCCAGCCAGCGGGCCGTGTCCGGATCCGCCGGGTCGAGGGGCGACGCGTCTAGACCTGCCCGCCACACCACCTGAGGCAGCGCGGCCGGCACCGTCGCTCCCGGACCGCGCAGCCGGCACCGCAGTGTGAGCGGCGCGTCGCGCGGTCCCAGCGATCCCAGCCCATAGTCGTAGCGGTACCGGTCGAGCCGGAGGTTGAGCCCGGCGCTGCACCCGGCGTCGATCAGGGCCACCGGCCCCGGAACCCGCGCCAGCGCCAGTGCCAGCGAGGCCGAGCGCAGGACTTCGTTGGTCTGCGTCCGCCGGGTGGCCACGAGCTCCCGCACCCGGTCCGCCTGCGTGAGGACAAGATCCGCGAACGCCTCCGCGGCCGCCGGCGACGGCGTCAGCGTACCGCCCAGGTCCGGGTACCAGCGGCGCAGGGGGTGGTCGACGCCATCCAGCAGCAGCGCATGGGCGGCCGCCAGCAGAAGGTTCGGACGGCGCTGACCGGGCTGAGCTCCGAGCAGCAGCGTCAGCACGTCGGGCCGGTCGGCGACTCCGGCGGTGATCGCCGCGTAGAGCGGGGAGCTCCCCGCCGCCTCGGCGCCGGCGAAGCGCCGGAACCGCTCCGCGAGCAGGGGGACCAGCAATGCCGGGCGCGAGATGGGTCCAGCGCGCAACACCTCAGGATCTTCCGCCGCCAGGGTGAGCACGGTGGATGCCACGCCGCCCGGCGCCCGCCCCCCATCCAGCACCGCCGCCACCCCCTCCAGAGCTGCGGCCTCCTGCGGCGTCATCGCCGGCGGCCCGCCGCTCAGGTTGGCGCTGGTGGTGGCGAGCGGTGCGTCCACCTCGCGCAGCAGCGCCAGGGCGAGCTCGTGGTCGGGGATGCGGACTCCCAACGTCGGCTCGTCCCCGGCCCGAGCAGGCAGCACCAGCGTCAGCGGGCCCGGCCACCAGCGCCGGGCCAGCATCCGGGCGGCCGGCGTCAGCTCCACCAGAGGGGCCAGCGACTCCACATCAGGCGCCATCGCGATCAGCGCCTTCTCCAGCGGGCGCCGCTTGATCTCATAGATCCGGTCGCACGCGGCGGCATCCGAGGCGAGCGCGGCGAGACCGTAGACGGTGTCGGTGGGGAAGGCGATCACGTGACCCGAGGAGACAAGTTGGGCCGCCCGCGCGAGTCCGCCGGCGTCCGGAGGCAAGATGGGCGCGGTCACCCGGGGGCCCCCGCGAAACGGACCCGGGGTCCCCGCGAAGCCGAGCTTGCGAGGCTTCGTGGGGTGGGGAGCTTGCGGAGCTTCATGGGGTGTTTCACACCCGCGCCTCCAGCACGCGGACGTGGCCGGCCAGGTCCCGCCGCAGGTCGTGCGAGGCGTAGGCGTCGAGCGGTCGCAGCCGCCGCGACACCGGCTCGTCGAGCTCGGCCAGGACCACCCCACCCGCCGCCAGGTGGTCCGGGGCTTCGGCCAGCAGGCGGTTGACCAACGCCGCCCCGTCGTCCTCCGCCAAGAGCGCGTGCGCGGGCTCCGCCAATACCTCGCGCGGCAGCTCCGCCTCCGGCGCCACGTAGGGCAAGTTGGCCAGGATCAGATCCAGGTCCCCAGGGGCCCGCGCCAGCAGATCACCACAGCCCAGCTCCACCCGGTCCGCGAGTTGATGGCGGGCGACGTTGCGTGCGGCCACCTCCAGGGCCGCGGCGTCGTCGTCCGACGCCCACACGCGGGCCTCGGGGACGAAGTGTGCGACGGCGATCGCGATGCACCCGCTCCCGGTCCCCACGTCGGCCACGCGGACCTCGGTGCGGCCCCGTTCCACCCGCCCGCGCGCCAGCGCCACCGCCCGCTCCACCAGCACCTCGGTGTCCGGGTTCGGCACCAGGACCGCCGGGGTGACCTCGAAGTCGAGCGTCATGAACTCTTTGTGGCCGAGCAGGTAGGCGACCGGCTCGCCCCGAGCCCGCCGCGCGCTCAAGGCGCGAAAGGGCGCGATCTCCTGCTCTGACAGCGGCCGCTCGAACTGCAGATAGAGATCGAGCCGCCGGATGCCGAGCGAGGCCGCCAGGAGCAGCTCGGCGTCCAGACGCGGCGAGGCCGAGCCGTTCCTCTCCAGGTACTCCGTCGCCCGGCGCAGCAGCTCGAGCAGCGTCATCGCGCGCACAGTATGGGCACGCATCGACTCCCGCTTTCACGTGAAAGGGGGCTCATGTGTGGCCGGATAGGGCCACTTTCACGTGAAAGCGGGGTATCCCTCAGACCGACTCCGCCTCCAGCCGCGCCTGCCGGTCGGCCGCCACCAGCGCCGTCGAAAACTCGTCCAGGTTCCCCTGCATGACCTGATCCAGCTTGTAGAGGGTGAGGCCGATCCGGTGGTCGCTGACCCGGTTTTCCTTGAAGTTGTAGGTGCGAATCTTCTCGGAGCGGGACCCCGTCCTCACCATCGATTGCCGGGTCGCCGACTGCTCCGCCTGCTGCTCGGCCAGCTTCCGCTCGTAGAGACGGCTGCGCAGCACCCGGAGCGCTTTGTCGCGGTTCTTGATCTGCGACTTCTCGTCCTGAATCGCGACCACCAGGCCGGTCGGAAGGTGGGTGACCCGGATCGCCGAGTAGGTGGTGTTCACGGACTGCCCGCCGGGACCGGTGGAGGTGGAGGTCTCGATCTTGAGGTCCTTGTCCGGCAGCTCGATCTCGACCGGGTCCGGCTCCGGCATCACCGCGACCGTGGCGGCCGACGTGTGCACCCGGCCCTGCGACTCGGTGACGGGGACCCGCTGGACGCGGTGGACGCCCCCCTCGAACTTGAGCAGCGAGTAGGCCCCACGGCCGTGGACCTCGAACACGATCTTGTCGAAGCCCCCCAGCGGCGTCTCCTGCTGCTCTACGACCTCGATCTTCCAGCCCTTCTGCTCGGCCCAGCGAGAGTACATGCGAAAGAGGTCGGCCGCGAACAAAGCCGCCTCCTCGCCGCCCTCGGCGCCCTGGATGTCCACCACCACGTCACGTTCGTCGTTGGGATCCTTGGGGACCAGCAGCTCGCGCAGGCGGGACTGTAGTTCTTCCAGCCGCTGTTCGACGGACCGCTCCTCCCCGCGTAGGTACTCCTGCATCTCGGGGTCGCGCTCGGCACGCGCCAGCTCCCGCGCATCTGCCAGCTCCTGGCGCGCGTCCCGGTACCGCTCGTAGGTCTGAACCAGCTCCTCCAGCTCGTGGAGCTCCCGCCCCAGAGCAGAGATGCGATCGTGGTCGCGCAGGATCACGGGATCGCTCATCTCGCGCTCCAAGTCCCGGTAGCGCCCGGTGATGGCCTCCAAGCGGTCGATCATCCCTTCGGTCTCGTCAACCATCTTCTCGCAGGCAAACAGAGACCGGCCTCCCGCCCAGGAGGCCGGTCTCCGGCGGCGCTGCCGGGCTCTCTACCGGGAGGCTTTGGCGGCGCGCTTGCGGAACCGCTCGACCTGGCCCCCGGTGTCCACGATGCGCTGGGTGCCGGTGTAGAAGGGGTGGCAGACCGAGCACACCTCGGTCTTGAGCTCCCGCTTGGTGGAGCCGGTCGTGAACGTGTTCCCGCAGACGCAGGTCACGACCGCGTTCTCGTAGTAGGTGGGGTGAATCGCTGTCTTCATCAGAACCTTCACATATTACCTGCCCCGGATGGGCCCTATTTCAAACGGGCCCGCAGCCGTCAGGGGGCCCGCCGGCGTGAGGTCCGGTTCGACCGCCGTTTCTCCACACTCCGGCCCTACCCGGGAGCCGGTAGGCCCGGAATGAAGAGAAAGGTGCGCCTCAGGGCACCTGTGTGCTGCCGGTCTCCGAGTTCAATGCTGTTGCGGGGCCCTTTATCTGGATCGGGCTCCGGCGCCGGTGCCGTCCCGGATGCGGACCCGGCGCCAGCGGTGGCGTGGAACCGTTCCCCACTCGGTTCCGTCGGGTCGCAGGATCACCACCCGATCGGGCGTCACCTCGGTGGTCCGGTAGCCGCCCTCGTGGAGCGCAAAGTGGTGCCTCGGGCACACGAGCCCGAGATTCTCATGATCGGTCGGGCCGCCCTGGCTCCAAGCGTCCCAGTGATGCGGCCTGCAATCCTTCGGGTGCCGGCCGCACCAGATACAACCGCCGTCCTGCAGGTCCAGGGCCTTGCGCTGCGCCACCGTGGTGGTGCGGAAGCCACGCCCCATGTGCAGCACGTCGACCACCCCGTCGCCGCGGTCCCCTACCACCGCGATGCGGGCGAGGGCGTCGCAGGCGATCCGCTTCGCTGTCTCGCCCGAGACCGGCGTCCCCCAATCGATCTGGGGTGCCGGTGAGCCTTCCTCGCCGCGCAGCGTCTCGGCGCTGGCGACGATGGTCAGGTGCGGCTTCTCCTGCCCGTGCTCAGGCAGGTCGCCGCACGCCAAGCGGTGCTCCGCCAGCTCCGCCAGCGCGTCGGCACGGGCCTGGCCGGGAGTACGGCCGTCGTCCGAGGGCAGGGTGCACTTGTCCTCGGCGGCGATCGCACGGAGCGCGGTCTGGAGGAAGGTGCCACCCTCCGGGTCCAGCTCGCCGTTGCAGGTGAACCAGCCGTCGACGCGGCGCTTCTACCCCACGAAACTCCGCAAGCTCCGTTTCGCGGGGACCCCGGGGGGAGGTCGAAGAAGCGTCGCTCCCGCTCGTCCCGCAGCACCTCCTCCCGGTTGAGTGTGCCTGCCGGTCGAGGAGGTGGAAGAGCTTGGAGCCATGGGCTCGGAGCTGGGCGTGATCCATCTCCCGGGCCGCGAGCAGCATCTCCGACTCCACGCCGACCACGTCCTCATCGCTGAGGTGCCGGCGGACCCGGCGCAGGCTCTGGAGGATGACGATGGTGGCCTCGGGCGAGACCTCGCCGGCGTGCACCGCCTGGTCCAGAGCCGGGAACTCCTCCAGCTCGCAGGCGGTGCAGACCTTGGCGTAGGCGGCATTCGGCCGCATGTGCATGGACTGGGCGAGCCAGTCGGCGGCGTTGGCGACGCCGTAGGGATCGCCCTTCTCGATCCGCTTCAAAACCTTGATGTGGTCGAGCTCGATCGCGTTGATGCAGTTCTTGATCCGGTGGAGGAGCTGGAGGCGCCCCCAGGCCTTCAGCGGCTGCTCGGGGAGGTCGACCTGCTGAAGGTCGCGGAGAAGCCGCTTCAGGTCTTCGTCGTCAGACCCCAGCCAGACCTTCTCGGTGCTCTCCGGAACCTCCGCCAACATGCGTCAATTCTACCAGATGGCAAACGTATGTTCCGGACATTAACAGGACCTTTTTGCGGGGCTTCGCATTTCAGTCGGGAGCGCTGGACCTGATGGCTGGTGGACGCGGACGATGCGACCACTTCACACCACCGGCGAAGAGAAGCACGCGGGGGGGTCGTCGACCAGTGGCTGACCGTAGTGGCGGACAGCGTCCATGGTCGTGCACCAGGCGAGCCCGTTCTCCTTCGCCACCGTGTCCACCGCCAGCTCGCCCAGGGCCTCGCAGAGGTGCGACTTCCCGGTCCCGCTGGGACCGTGGACGACGAGGTTCTCGCCGCGGCCGACCCACTCCAGGGTCAGCAGGGCGCGCTGCGCGGCGGGAGGGATGGAGGAGCGCTCTTCACCCCAGCTCTCCAGGCTCTTGCCGGCCGGGAACCCGGCCGCCCGCTTGTGCATCTCTCGGGTGGCCTGGTCACGGCCGTGGACCTCCTCGAGCAACAGAACGCGCAGGATCTCGGCCGGGTCCCAGCGCTGAGCGCGGGCGGTGGCGCACACCTCGGGCGCCATCCGGCGCAGGTAGGGGAGGCGAAGGCGGTGCAGGAGGCGCTCCAGCTCGGCGGGCAGCGGCGGTGGCTCGGGAGTCCGAGTGCTCATTCTCCAAAGCCCTCCCAGGCAGCCGTGCCCGGCTGGTTCGAGAAGCGGTCGTCGGCCACCCTTGGCGGCGCCTTGGCTGGGCCCGCGAAACGCAGGCGAGCGGCGATCGAGGCGACGTCCTTCTCGCCAAAGCGCCGAGACTGGGCGGCTGCCGCCAGCGCGCGCTCGACCAGATCGGCGCCCAGCAGGCCGGCCAGCAGGACCGCCTCCCGCATCTTGCTGGGGATCCTCGCCACGCCCTCGGCGGCGGCCAGCTTCAGCCACTGCTCGGCGCCCGGCCCCAGCTCCAGGAAGCTCCGCCCCTCCTCGGTCCGCGGCCGCGGCTTGGGGTCCAGGATGGACCTGCCCCGGGGGTGGTCCGGGTAGTCCTCGTCCAGGATCTGGGGCCGACCGGGAACTGACAGCTGATGGCGCCTGATCTCCGTCACCTCCGTCCTCACCCTGGCCGGTGAGCAGCACGTCCTCGCCGGTGCCGCGGACCAGACCTCCTTGCCCTCGTTCCCCGGTGGGGTCGAGTAGGGCACGTTGCCCAGGCGGATCGTCCGGTCCTCGTAGACGGTGCGGCTCTCACCCAGCGCGGCCGTGAAGGGGTCCGGACGGACCAGGTGCAGGTGCGCAAGCTCTTCGCGCAATCGCGCCGCAGGGGCCTGCCCGCTCAGCCGCTGGACCGTGCTGTTGGTCTCCGCCATGACTCGCTCGCAGGCCTCCAGCAGCTCGCTGAACGACTCGTAGTCCTCGAGTAGGTTGGCATCCGCGGGGACCAGGTCGGCCTTGGCGATGCGGACAGTGGCTTCCGAGCCGCCCTTGCTCTCAGGGTCGTAGGGAACACAGGTCGCCACCGTCAGGCCGTAGTGGCGACCCATGGCCACCATCTGCGGATGACGCACCGGGATGCTCGCCACCCTCCCCGCCGTTACCGTCGTCTCATTGTCGGTCAGGCAGTACGTCGGCACCCCTCCGAACCGCCTCAGGGCCAGGTCGAGGCAACTGATGAGCGTGCCCAGGGTTCGGTCCCAGGTCGTTGGCAGGACACGTAGCGGTTCCAGGCCAACCAGGCGCAGAACAACTGGGTCTTCCGCTCCTTGATCATCGGACCCTTCGCCCAGTCGCACTGCATCCACAGCCCCGGCTCCGGCACCCACGGTCGGTAGGTCCGGCGGTGGCCGGCCCGCCATCCCAGCTTGGCCCTGTGCACCGCCCGCCGGGTAGTCCGCTCGTTACCGACATACCCATCGCCAGCGGCGCTTGTCCCAGATCAGCCGGACCGGTCGCGGCCGAAGCAGGGCAGGTCGCGGAGCTCAAACCGGCATCCGTTCGTGGGCCTGGGCCCGGCACCCGCGCTCCGGCGCTTCGCCCAGCTGCCAGGCCTTGCTGCGTGCCACTGCTCGCGCCTGACGGATCGCATCCAGACCCTTCTCCCCCACGCGCCTACTGAAGTGTTCCGGTTAAGCCCCGCTGGTGCACCTGCGGGGCCCCACGCGCCCGGATAAGCCCCGCTGGTGCACGTGCACCAATGGCCCTCCTCTCCGTCGGAGATGTGGGGAGCCGGATACCGCTGATACCATCATTTCGGACGTGGCGGTGAAGGCATGACCATCGGACCGACAGACGATCCACCCAGCGCCGCGACCGCGCCCGGGGAACGCGCGACCACTTCCCCGGAGCGACTCGCCGACTATCGCGCCCGACTCTCAGGCGGTGAGAACGTCATCGACCCCGAGCACTGGGCGGGCTCGCTGCCGGCAGCCCAGGGCATCGCGCCGCGGCTACGGCTCGGCAGGGAGCGCTGGTTCAACGTCCTCTGGCTGATCCCGATCGGCTTCGGGGTCGTGCTCGCCGCGGTGGCGGCCGCCCAGGCCCTACGGGACATCCCCGCAGTGCAGGCTTTCGTCGCCAGGTACCCGGGCACCATCGTCTCCCCCGGCACCCAGCCCGGCATGCCGTGGTGGGTGGATCTTCAGCACTTCGTCAACGCGCTCTTCATGATCTTCATCATCCGGGCCGGCCTCCAGATCCTGGCCGATCATCCCCGGCTGTACTGGACCCGGCACTCGACGCCGGGACGTGAGTGGTTCCGGATCCAGAAGCCGGTGCCGCCGGATCCGTTGTGGACAGCGAAGCAGGATTCGATCAGCCTGCCCGAGCACATCGGGCTCCCCGGCCTCCGCCACTCGATCGGCCTGGCGCGCTGGTGGCACCTGGGCCTGGACGTGTTGTGGCTGCTGAACGGGATCGTCTTCTACATCCTCATCTTCGCCACCGGTCAGTGGCAGCGAATCGTGCCCACGACTTGGGAGGTGTTTCCGGCTGCCGGGTCAGTCCTCCTGCAGTACCTCTCGTTGCACTGGCCGGCGGAGACCGGCTGGACCGCCTACAACGCGCTCCAGCTGCTGGCCTACTTCGTCACCGTGTTCGTCGCCGCTCCGCTGGCGCTGATCACCGGCCTCGGGATGTCACCTGCGCTCTCCACCCGGGTCAAGCCCGTGAGCAGGGTGCTGTCCATCCAGGTGGCGCGGTCGGCGCACTTCCTGGTGCTGTGCTGGTTCCTGTTCTTCATCGTCATCCACGTGACCCTGGTCTTCACCACCGGGCTGCTGCGGAACCTGAATCACATCTATGCCGACCGCAACGACACCAGCTGGCTGGGGCTCGTGATCTTCTGCGGCACGATGGCGCTTTTGGTTGTGATCTGGTTTTTGGCGTCACCCTTCACGCGGCGTAATCCGCGGCTGGTGCAGCGGCTCGGGTACACGCTGGTCGGCCCCGTGCAGCGTCTCTTCGAGCATGTCGACGCGACGCCGGGCGAGTACCGCGAGCGCGACATCTCGCCCTATTTCTGGCACAACGGAGCCTTCCCCACCACACCGGCGTACCGGCGCTTGTTTGACGAAGGGTTCGCCTCCTGGCGCCTCAAGGTCCAGGGGCTGGTAGAGAACCCCGTCGAGTTGAGCCTCGACGACCTCCGTGCGCTCCCCCACCACCAACAGATCACACAACACTTCTGCATCCAGGGGTGGTCCGGAGTCGCCAAGTGGGGCGGCGTCTCCATGCAGTCGATCCTGGATCTGGTCAAGCCAACGCCGGAGGCCCGCTGGGTGGTGTTCTATTCCCTGGGTGACGGCCCGGACGGGGGTCTCTATTACGACGCCCATCCGATCGAGCAGATGCGCTATCACCTGACGATGCTCGCGTATGAGATGAACGGCCAGACCCTCTCCTACGGGCACGGCGCCCCGCTCCGCCTTCGTAACGAGGTCCAGCTCGGGTTCAAACAGGTCAAATGGCTGGCCGGGATCGACTTCGTCGAGAGCTTCTCCGAGGTGGGCGGCGGTTATGGCGGCTACAACCCCGACCACGAATTCTTCGGGTACCGCCAGTCAATCTGAGCGGAGCGGTCGGTGCCACGCGCGGGCGACCGCACCCAGAGCCGGGCGGCGAAGAGGACCAGCAGCGGACCCGTGTTGAGGTCGGTGCCATATCCGGTCAAGATGCCGCCCAGAAACTCGGTGGTGAGGAAGAGGAACCCGCCGATCACCGCACCCACCAGCAGCACGGTGTTCCGGCGCCGGTCGAGCAGGACCATGATTCCGACCGTGGTCATGGTCGCCGCTGCGATGATCGACACCAGGAGGCCGCGACCGCTGGTCAGTGCCGCCAGCGCGCTGTCGAGTGCCGCCACGGGGCCGGATCCGATGAAGGCGGCGGCGGCGGCGAAGGAGTACCGGGTGGCATTGGGACCGCTGTTGAAGGGAAGGCCCATCAACGCCGCCAGCAGGAACCAGAGCGCCGCCCAGAGCAGGCGGCCGATGAGGTCGTGGGCAGCGCTGGCGACGGCGGCGTCCGGCGCCCCGGACGACGGCCACACCAGGAGGCCGATCACGGCATAGAGCAGGACCGCGCCCGGCGCTCCCGTGAGCGGCGATGCCGTGCCCATGAACAGCATCCCCAGCCCTTCTCCCATCAGCCACACCACCAGCGTCCAGCCGAAGGAGAGGACGAGCGCGGGCCGAACGGTGCGGGGCGAAACGATCAGGCCCAGCCCGATCGTGATCTGGATCAAGGCAAAGCAGGCGTTCCAGAGCACGTGATGAGGGAGGGCGATCTGCACCGCGTGCACGATCGCGGTGTGGACGACCCAGGGCTGACCCTGCGCGTTGGAGGTGATGAAGACGTCCAGAAAGGCAGGGCTGAACATGTACGGCTGGAGCTGGAGGGCCCCGTCCAGCAGCCAGACCACGCCGAGCGCGAGCTGAATGATGCGCGGCGAGATAGCCACCCGCACGAATGGCCGGCTCGACCCCGGGGAGCGCCCCCTCCCGTCGGTCGCGGTGGCCTGGGCCGCCATCACCCAGACCTAGGTCGAGATCGAGGGACTCCCGGAGCTGGTGACATTGAAGTTGTCCCACATGCCCGCGGACATGTGACCGGGCACCAGACAGCCGATCTTGTACTGCCCTGTCGAACTGGCTGTGAACGTGAAGGTTCCGGAGGTGTTGGGCTGTAACCCGGACGTCGGGTCACTGGTCGCCGCCCCTGAGAAGACAGGGCTGGTGGAGCTGGTGCTCTGCACTATCGCGCACGAATGCGGAATCGTCGACTTGTTGTTGCACTGGACGGTGACTGACCATCCCTGGGGCACGTTCACCGTCATCTGCCCATTGGAGAATCCGTCGAAGGTGAAGCCGGTGATGTTCAGAGTGAGCGTGACTGATTTGCTTGATGAGTCCACGTTCAGGTACTGGCTGCTGCCACCCGCGGACGGCGAGGTGGGGGCCGCGGTCGGCGTCCCGGACCCGGAGCCGGAACCAGACCCGCCGTTCGGGGATGAGCCCGAGCTGCCACACGCGGCAAGGAGGAGCCCGGCGGCGAGCACGATCCCGATCAGAGCGAAGGGCCGGCGGGCCTCGCGAGGGCTCCTGCCGAGCGGCGTCACGGTTCTCATCCTGCGCAATTAAGAGATTGCGCCACCGAGGACCTGGTGTGCTTCCAGCAGCATGATGCCGAGGTAGCCGACCAGCACCAACCAAGCCAGGCTCATGGTCACCCGGGCCCGCGCCGGCACCTCGCGGTAATAGGCGCTCTGGTCGTTCCGGAAGCGGGCGATGATGGCCGGCAGGGAGAGGATGGCGAAGACCAGGACGATCGGGCTCAGCCCGAACGCGATCACCGCGACCAGGAGCGCCGCCGCACCCACCAACTGGAACCACTTGGAGGCGACGGCCAGGATCCAGCCCCCGTCGAACATCCCGAACGGGATCAGGTTGAAGAGGTTGATCAAGAACCCCAGGTAGGCCCACAGGAGCAGCACCGGCTGGTGACTCCACAGATAGAGGCCGTAGGCCGCGGTCGCCGCCAGCGTTCCCGAGATGGGCCCCGCGATGCCGATGCGGGCCTGGTTGAGCGCGTCGGTCGCGTTCTGGCGCTGGAAGATGGCGGCGCCGAAGAAAGGGATGAAGAGCGGTGCCGAGGCTCGCATCCCCTGCCGCCGGATCTCCACCACGTGACCCATCTCGTGACAGAAGATCATGACCACGAAGCCGAGCGCGAACCAGGGTCCGAAGAAGGCGGCATAGGCCAGGAAGCTGACCGCCATCGAACCCAGCGTCAGCAGCGCCGGGAGCTTGAGTCCCAAGAGCAGCAGGTACTTCCCCCACGCGACCATCGCGAGGAGAAAGCCACCGATGCCCCCGCCCCAGCCCCAACGGCGGGGGCGGCCTCCGCCTGAGGGTGGTGGGGGCAGCCCGGGACCGCCCGGCCCCTGTTGAGGCGGCCGCCAGTCCCCCTGCGGCGCCCACGCTGGTGGCGGTAGCGGCTGCCCGGTCTGCGATGTGGGCCGCCAGTCGCCCTGCGGCGCCCACGTGGGCGGCCCGGGGGGCACCGGCGACCCCTCGGAGGGGGGCAGTGGGTATGGCTGGCGCGGGTCCGGCACCGCCCCGAAGGGTGGAGTGGGATCGTTCGGAGACCAGGAACCCATCGCACCAACGTGTATACGCGCGCGGTCCCCGCACACGCCGACGCCCGCTCGACCGGCGTCCGGTCCCGTTCGCATCCCCCATCCACCTCGACGGTCCCAGAGTGGCATGGGCTGGGCTTGGGGTGGGCTGGCCTTGGGGTGGGGCTCAGCCCCGGTGGTGGCGTGTGGTGAGGCGCCGGGCGGTTCCCGTGACCGTGGAGAGGACGATCGACTCGGTCTCGTCCCAGGGCCGGCCCAGCCGCGGACCTCTGAGCAAGAGGCCATCGCTGATCCCCGTGATGGCCGCCTCCACCGGCCCTGGCGCGAGGTCGGCGATTCCGTACGTCCGGCCCAACGCTTCCATCCCTGCCAGCTCCCGCTCCTCGTCGTTGCGGGGCCAGAGCTTGGCGGTGATCTCGCCGCCCAGGCAGCGCGCCAGGCCGGCCTCGACCACCGTCTCCTGGAGGCCGCCGATCCCGACCATGGCGTCGACCCCACCGGTGCCGCTCGCCGCCAGCAGCGCCCCCGCCAGCTCGCCTTCCTCGAGCAGGACGAGGCGGGCACCGGCGGACTTGATCTCGTTGATCAGATCCTGGTGGCGGGGCCGCTCGAGCACCGCGATCAGAAGGTCACCGACTCTCACGTCCCGCGCGAACGCGAGGCGGCGGAGGTTGTCCCCGATATCGTCGTCCAGGTCGAGCGCGTCGCGCCCCGTCGGGCCCGCGACCACCTTCAGCATGTAGCGCAGGGGCGGCAGATCCGGGACCGCGCCCGGCGCTGCCGCGTAGAGGACCGAGATCGCCCCACCACGCCCGGTGGCGGCCAGGCTCGCCCCCTCGGCCGGGTAGGCGACCAGGTACCACGCGGGGTCTTCGCTGTCCTCCCTCAGGACCCCGGTCCAACCCGCCGTCCCGTGGCGCACGCCGAGGTCGGCCTCCACCTGGAAGCCGGCCACATTGAAGGCGTGGCCGATCGCGCCCACCGCCCGCTGGCGCAGCTCCTCCGCCTCGGCACGACCGGCGCCGTGGGCGGCGGCCAGCGCCGCCAGCTCGGTCGCCCGCAACAGGACGGGCGCGCAGGTCGGGTGCTGGACGCCGCGTTCGATGGTCGCCATTACTCGATCGCGGGGACGCCGGCGCGGGGCGAGGACGCGTCGACGGAGGCAGGCCGGCTCTCCGGCTCGAGCTCCATCTGGTCGATGCCGCCGAACTCGATCGCGGCCCCCACAAAAGCGCGAAACAGAGGGTGTGGGCGCTGGGGCCGGCTCTTCAGCTCGGGATGGAACTGGCTGGCCACGAACCAGGGGTGGTCACGCAGCTCCACGATCTCGACCAGGCGGTCGTTGGGCGAGAGGCCGCTGTACACGAGTCCCGACTCACCCAGCAATTCCCTGTACTCGTTGTTGAACTCGAACCGGTGGCGGTGACGCTCGTACACCACCTCGGTGCCGTAGGCGCGGTGTGCGCGGGACCCGGGCAGCAGCTTGCACGGATACTCACCCAGTCGCATCGTCCCCCCCAGGTTGGACACGTCGCGCTGGTCGGGCATGAGGTCGATCACCGGCGTCGAGGAGAAGGCCGCGAACTCGGTGGAGTTGGCGTCGGGGGCGTCCAGCACGTCGCGGGCGAAGTCGATGACCGCGCACTGGAGGCCGAGGCAGAGCCCCAGATACGGCAGGCGGTGGCGGCGCGCGTACCGTGAGGCGACCACCTTCCCTTCGATCCCACGGTGTCCGAAGCCACCCGGGACCACGATCCCGGCGACTCCGAGCAGGGGGGACAGATCCCCCTTCTCCAGGTATTCCGAGGAGACC
The DNA here is from genome assembly GCA_963790575.1 of Candidatus Dormiibacterota bacterium. GTDB lineage: Bacteria > Chloroflexota > Dormibacteria > Dormibacterales > Dormibacteraceae > CAVTSA01. Next base: position 106,598 of record CAWBPD010000034.1, read on the forward strand.
CACCGGATGTTCACGGAGACGCCATGGACGATGCCCGCGTGGGTCAACGCCTCGATGACCGAGAGGTAGGCGTCCGGCAGCTCGACGTACTTGCCGACCACCGCGACCGTGATCTCACCCCGCGGGTTCCCGAGGCGTGAGACCAGCTCCTGCCACGGCGCGAGCTCGGGGTCCTTCGCCTTCTGCAGCCGGAAGTGTTCGACGATGAGCCGGCCCAGTCCCGCCTGCTCGAGCATCAGCGGCACCTGGTAGATGGAGGAGACGTCGGGGACCGAGATCACGCCCTCGGTCGGGACGTCGCAGAACAGCGCCAGCTTCTCCCGCAGTTCCTCGGTGAGCGGCTGCTCGGAGCGGGCGACGATGGCGTCCGGCTGGATGCCGAGGCCGCGCAGGGCCTGGACCGAGTGCTGCGTGGGCTTGGTCTTCAACTCGTCACCGTGAATGGCCGGGACCAACGAGACGTGCACGTAGAAGACGTTGTCGCGTCCGAGATCGTTCTTGAGCTGGCGGATGGCCTCCAGAAAGGGCTGACTCTCGATGTCGCCAACCGTCCCGCCCACCTCGCAGACCAGCACGTCCGCCTTGGACTCCCGCGCCGCCCGCAGGATCCGCTCTTTGATCTCGTTGGTCACGTGCGGGATGACCTGAACCGTGGCGCCGAGGTAGTCGCCCCGGCGCTCCTTGGCGATCACCTCCGAGTAGACCTTCCCGGTGGTCACGTTGGAGGCGCCGCTGAGGTCCTCGTCCACGAACCGCTCGTAGTGGCCGAGATCGAGGTCCGTCTCCGCCCCGTCGTTGGTGACGAAGACCTCCCCGTGCTGGTAGGGACTCATGGTCCCGGGGTCGACGTTGAGGTAGGGATCGAGCTTCTGGAGGAAGAGGGAGAGTCGGCGACTCTTCAAGATGTTTCCGATCGAGGCGGCGGTGATCCCCTTGCCGAGCCCCGAGACAACGCCGCCGGTTACGAAAACAAGCTTCGACAAACCGGAACTAAAGAATAACAGCGTGCGGGGCGCCCTCCGGCCCCGCCGCGCTACGAGGTGCGGGCTTCGAGAACCACCACCTTCATCTCGCCCTCCGACGACGCGCTGGGCTGGACCGTCAGGCGGTTCAGGGGCTCCGCCGAGTCGACCCCCATCTCCTGCAAGAAGGGCTCCAGCGGGTCCAGCTCCACCTTGAGTTGCGGCAGCGCGTAGTGCATCGGGACCACGTAGCGCGGCTCCAGACGGCGCACCACCTCGGCGCCCTGCGCGGCCCCCAGGGCGTTGTGACCGCCCACCGGCACCAGGAGCACGTCGACGTCGCCGATCCGCTCTTCCAGGGTGTCGTCGAGGCCCTGACCCAGGTCGCCGAGGTGACAGATGCGGACGTCGTCGACGTCGATCAGGTAGATCGTGTTGTGCGGCGCCTCACGCGCGCTTGCGCCGGCGGGCGTGGCCTGGCGGGAATCGAGCCCCTGCACCGTGATGTCCTGGACCTCGTACTCGCCGGGGCCGGCGACCCGATAGGGGTTGCCCCCCACGTCCTGGTCGAAGTTGTGGTTGCGCGAGGGATGACTGATGGTGACGACGTCCGCCTCCAGGCGGGGCGAGCGACCGCTCAGGGTGGAGGGATAGGGATCCGTGACCACCGCCCCCCGCTTCCCTCGCAGCCGGAAGCAGGCGTGGCCGTACCAGGTGAGGTCCACTTCGAATGTCTCCTCCTACATGCGCTCGGGCGCGGAAACGCCCATCAGCGAAAGTGCGATGCGGAGCGTGTTGCGGGCTGCCCGCGCCAGCTCCAGCCGGGCCCGGGTCAGCTCCGGCGAGTCGACCACCACCCGGTGGTCGGCGTTGGTGTTGCCCTCGTGGTAGAAGGCATGCACACGGTCAGCCAGGTCATGGACGTAGGGCGGCAGCCGGTGCGGCTCTCGCAGGCGCGTGGCGACCTCCACCACGTCGGGCCAGCGGGCGACCTCGCGCAGCACGTCCAGCTCCCACGGGTGCCGGAGCAGCGAGAGATCGGGGGTCGCCGGCAGGGTGGAGTGGCGTCCGGCGGCGTGCTGCTCCACGTTGGCGAGCCGGGCGTGGGCGTACTGCGCGTAGTAGACGGGGTTCTCCGACCCTTCCTTGACGGCCAGGTCGAGGTCGAACACCATCGCCTGGTCGTGTGAGCGCAGCAGGTAGAAGTAACGCGCGGCGTCGGTACCGATGGCGTCCATCAGCTCGTCGATGGTGATGAAGCGGCCCTGGCGCTTGGACATGCGGCCGCCCGTGACCGATGCCAGCTGGACCAGGATGACCTCGAACGTCCCCGGGTCGAAGCCGAGCGCCGCCACCGCCGCCCGCATTCGGGCCACGTAGCCGTGGTGGTCGGCCCCCCAGACCTCGATCTCGCGCTGGAATTCCCGCACCCGGAACTTGCTGAGCAGGTAGCCGAGATCAGACGCGAAGTAGGTGGGCTCGCCGTTGCTGCGCAGGACAACACGGTCGGCGTCGTCTGACTCCCACCCCTCCACCGCGGGCTGGAACCAGACCGCGCCGTCGTGCTCGGCGAGCATTCCGCGCTCCCGCAGGAGTTCGATCGCCTCCTGCGCCAACCCATCCCGCCACAACGTGGACTCGAAGTACCACTCGTCGTACTCGACCTGCATCCGCAGCAGCGAGGTCCGCAGCTGCTCCACCATCCGGCCGATGGCGAACGCCTGGACCTTCCTGACCCCTTCATCCTCGGGCTCCGTCGCGATCTCACCGAGAACCGCCCCTGCCTCCTCGGCGAGCGCGGTCACATAGGCGCCCGCGTATCCACGCTCGGGCAGCGGGCGCCCCATCAGCCGCGCGTAGACCGATGCTCCGAACAGGCGAGCCTGCGTGTTCTGGTCGTTGACGTAGTACTCGCGCTGCACCCGATGACCGGTGAACTCCAGGACGCGGGAGAGTGCGTCCCCCAGGACCACACCGCGGCCATGCCCGACGTGCAAAGGGCCGGTGGGGTTGATGCTGCCGAACTCGACCTGCACCCGCTCGGCCCGACCCAGCTCGCTGGATCCGTAGCGCTCGTCCAGCGCCGCCACCGTCGCCAGGCGGTGCAGCCACTCGGTGCGGAGACGGAAATTGAGGTAGGCGCCGGCGACCTCCAGCTCGGCCTCGGGAAGCTCGCCGATCTGCTCGGCGAGCCGGGCCGCGATCTGCGGGGGTGGCTGGCGGAGGGTCCGGGCGAGCTTCATCGCGACCGGGCTCGCGTAGTCCCCGTTGCGCGGATTCCGGGCCCGCTGCAGCTCGAGGTCGGGCGCTTGCTCCACACCGAGCGCCCGCACCGCCCGCTGTAGGGCCTGCTCCAGCTGGGGGCGGGCGTAGGCGAATCCGGTCAACACGAAGGCACCTCCTGTCCGAGCGTCACCTGGACCTGCTTCTGGGCGCCCGCGTGCTGATAACCGACGGTGACCTTCTGTGACGGCTTGAAGTTCTGGCGCAGCACCACCGGCAGCGGGGCCTGCGCGGAGAGGCGCTGGTCGTCGAGCGTGGTCAGGATGTCGCCGGTCTGGATGCCGGCCAGGGCGGCGGGTCCGTCCGCGGTCGCGCCGGTGACGCGCTCGCCGGCCGCGATGCCCTGCTGCGCCGCCTGGATCGGGTTCACGTACTGCGCAGTGATGCCCAGGGATGGAACCACCACCTGGCCCGAGGACAGGAAGGTCTGAACCTCCTGCTCGACCGCATTGGAGGGGATCACAAAGTTGTTCTGCCCGTGGACCAGGATGCCTACCACCTGCCCGCTCAGGTTGAGCACCGGCCCACCGCTCCAGGCGGAGCCGAAGCCCTGGTCCACCTCGAGCGTCCCGTCCAGCTGGCTTGGGGTCGAGGGGTCGGCCGGGTTGTTGATTTGGTTCTGGCGCCCGACTCCGCTGATCAGGCTCTGGGCCGCCATCGATTGATAGGGCGCGGCGCCCCCCAGCATCACCACCGTCTGGCCGGGGGCCAGCCCCGAGGAGCTCCCAAACGAGATGGTGGGGAGGTTCTGCCCGCCGGTGACCTGGAGGATCGCGAGGCCGGTCTGGCAGTCCTCGGCGACCGGGATCACCGGTTGCGGGTGGGAGCCGTTGGGCAGCAGGGCCGACAGCTGGGTGGCGCCCGCGACCGCGTCCACGTTGGTGACCACGACACCGTTGCCGGAGACGAGAAAGCCGGAGGTGGGTGAGGTCGACTGCGGCGAACCCAGGATCGTCACCACGGCCGGACCGGCGGAGGAGACCACCTGGCTGACGGCGCTGGTCTCGGTGATCGTCACTTGCTGGGTTGGCGGCTGATTCGGCTTCGTCGGCGCGGTCGTAATGCGTTGGACACCGAGCGTCACGCCCACGCCGACCAGGCCACCGACGAGGCCGGCGATCACGATCGTCGAGATCAGCGCGGCCCAGCGGGGTGCTATTCGCCGCCCCTCAACGTCGAATTCGGCCGCTGACGACTCGGGCCCCCTGGGCTCGGTCACGCTGGCCAGTTTAGGGAGCATCCCCCGTTCCGCGCGGAAGGGAGGTCATCCCGCCGCCCATGGGGTCCCCTCCGTGCGAAACGGCGGGTCAGTCGGAGGAGGGGGTGTCCGGATACCAGGTCAGGATCAGCTGCTGGGTGGGAGAGAAGCCGGCCCGGCTGTAAAGGCTCACCGCGGCGTCGTTCTCCTTCCGGGTCCAGACGTAGCCGAGCGTCACCCCCCGCTCGCGGAAGAGCTCGACAGCGCAGCTCACGAGCTGTTCGCCCAAACGCCGGCCCCGGTGCGCAGCACTGACGTAGACCTCGGCGACCTCGCCTTCCAACCCGGTCCCGGGGTCGAACAGAACCACCCAACAGAAGCCCGCGATCTCCTCCCCTTGGCGCGCCACGAAGATGACGTTCTCGCCGCGGAAGTGGCCGGCGAGCCCGGGCAGCGAGCGCTCCAGCTGCGCGCGTGTCTGCTGCGGGTGTCCGGGGAAGAACGGCTGCTCTTCCAGCTCCAGGTCCAGCAGCAGAGGGCGAATCTGGTCCAGCTCGTCCTCCGGCAGCCGCTCCACGGTGATCGCCACTGCCTCGCGTCCTCCGATCTGACCGCGTGCGAAGAGCCAAGCTGGAGCCGACGCGGGGATTCGAACCCCGGACCTGCCGCTTACGAGGCGGCTGCTCTGCCAGCTGAGCTACGTCGGCGGCGCAGCCTGGATAGTCTACTGGCCCGGTCGCGGCGTGGGCTCGTGTGCGCTCAAGCCGCGGGAACCCGAGCTTCGACGCGCTCCACCAGGTCGGCGAACAACCGGCGCGCCGCCGCCTCGGTCTTGAAGAGGCGTTCCGGATGCCACTGGACCCCGATCAAGCGCCCATCCGCCGACTCCACCGCCTCGATCACCCCGTCGGGGGCGTAGGCCACGGCCCGGACGTCGGCGGCCACCCGCCGCAGCGCCTGGTGGTGGCTCGAGTTGACGGGAACCCACGTCGCACCCAGGAGGTCCCGCAGCCGGCCCGGCCCGACCGCCACCTGATGCACCGGCTCACCGATCCGGGGCCGCTGCCGGTGCTCGATGGCGGTATATCCCTCACCCGCCAGGTCCAGCCGCAGCGTCCCGCCGCGATGGACGTTGAGCATCTGGATGCCGCGACAGATCGCGAGCACCGGAAGGCCACGGCGCTCCGCCTCATCCAGGACCTGCCACTCCAGCTGATCCCGCGCCTCTTCCACTTCGACGAACCGGGCCAGGTGCTCGGGGACGGCGGCGCCGAAGCGCTCCGGACTCACGTCGGCCCCACCCGACAGCACCACCGCGTCCCAACCGTCGACGAGGCCCGCTCCTGGCCGCACCACCACCGCCTCCGCCCCCGACGCCTCCACCGCGTGGACATAGTTGTCGACGTTGTAGGTAGCCCCCGAGGTGATCAAGACGCGTGGCCTCTCGCGGATGCTCATCGACACTCAAGGTAAGCCCGTGCTTTCACGCCCGCTGCCGCCAAGCGCATCACCGCACCTGTCACCACGCGCGGCCCCCCGGCACCCGCAGCACCTGTCCCCACCCGCGTCCCCCCGTTGAGCTCGCGTAGGAACCCTGTGGTTACGCCACCAGCGGGCGCAGCTCGGGCGCCAGCCCGAAGCAAGCCAGCACGACCTCACAAGGGAGGCGACCACTGCGGACCCGGCAGGGCTCGGCGGCCAGCGCCGTCGCAGGGGTTTGGGGGCGGCAGCCACCCAAGAAAGACAAATCGGAACCACACAACTGGCGCCACCCGGTACCCACACCTTCGTGCGCAGCTCGGGCGCCAGCCCGAAATCGCTCGGAGGTCCGACAACAAAAGCCCACCCCCGCCCGGGGTGGCGCCCTTGCTACCGACCCGGCTCAGACCGCCGGCTTTCAGTTGACCTCGCGATAGTCGGCGTCGACGACGTCGCCCTCTTCGGCCGGCTTCTCGCCCTCCGGGGGCGTCTCACCGCCTTCGCTTGGGCCCGCCTGGGCCGCGGCGCCGGCTTGGCTGTAGATGTGCTGACCGACCTGCTGCAGCGACTGGTTGACACCGTCCATGGCGTTGCGCAGCGTGGCGGCGTCACCGCCCTTGGTGGCCTGGCGCAGGGCCTCGATCTTCTGTTCCAGATCGGACTTCTGCTCCGCCGGAACCTTGTCGCCGTGCTCCTTCAGGGTCTTCTCCGCCTGGTAGATCATCTGATCCGCCTGATTGTGGAGCTCGACCTCCTCCCGGCGCGTCCGGTCCTCGGCCGCGTGCGACTCGGCCTCGTGCACCAGCCGCTCGACCTCGTCCTTGGAAAGGGTGGAAGAGGCCTCGATCCGCACCGATTGCTCGCGCCCGGTGCCCAGGTCCTTCGCCTTCACGGAGAGAATCCCGTTGGCGTCGAGGTCGAACGTGACCTCGACCTGGGGCACGCCCCGCGGCGCGGGGGGAATCCCGTCCAGGTGGAACTGGCCGAGGGTCCGGTTGTCGCGGCTGAACTCCCGCTCACCCTGCAGGACGTGAATCTCGACCGAGGTCTGGTTGTCGGCCGCCGTGCTGTAGGTCTTGGCGCGGGAGGTCGGGATGGTCGTGTTGCGCTCGATCACCTTGTCGGTGACCCCGCCCAGCGTCTCCACGCCGAGCGAGAGCGGCGTCACGTCGAGGAGAAGGATGTCCTTCACCTCACCCTTCATGACCCCGGCCTGGATCGCGGCCCCGACGGCCACCACCTCGTCCGGGTTGACACCCTTGTGGGGCTCCTTGCCGCCGGTCAGGTCGCGCACCAGCTGCTGCACCACCGGCATGCGGGTGGAGCCGCCGACCAGGACCACCTCCTGGATCTGCTGCGGCGTCAGGTCCGCGTCACGCAGAGCGGCCATGAACGGTTCGCGGCAGCGCGCGGTGAGATCCGACGTCAGCGTCTCGAACTTGGCCCGGGTGAGGGTCATCTCGAGGTGCTTGGGGCCGGTCTGGTCGGCCGTGATGAAGGGCAGGCTGATCGTCGTCTCGAGTCGGGACGAGAGCTCGATCTTCGCCCGCTCGGCGGCCTCGGTCAGCCGCTGCAGGGCCTGCGGATCGGCCTTGAGGTCGATCCCGTTCTCCTTACGGAACTCCTCCGCCGACCAGTCGACGATCTTGCGGTCGTAGTCGTCGCCACCGAGGTGGGTGTCACCATTGGTGGCCTTGACCTCGAACACGCCGTCGCCGACGTCGAGGATGGAGACGTCGAAGGTGCCGCCGCCGAGGTCGAAGACGAGGATGGTCTCGTTCGACTTCTTCTCCAGCCCGTAGGCCAGTGAGGCGGCGGTCGGCTCGTTGATGATGCGAAGCACGTTGAGGCCCGCGATCTGGCCGGCGTTCTTGGTCGCCTGCCGCTGCGAGTCGTTGAAGTAAGCGGGCACGGTGATGACGGCGTCGGTCACCTTCTCGCCCAGGTAAGCCTCCGCGTCCGTCTTGAGCTTTTGCAGGATCATCGCCGAGATCTCTTCCGGCGTGAACTGCTTGCCGGCGGCCGGGACGTCGACGATGACGCGGTCTTCCGGCCCATCCTGCACGGTGTAGGGAACGATCTTGCGCTCGGCATCGACCTCGCCGTAGCGGCGGCCCATGAAGCGCTTGATCGAGTAGATGGTGTTCTGCGGGTTGACCGCCGCCTGGCGCCGGGCAAGGTTGCCGACCAGGCGCTCACCGTTCTTGGTGAAGGCGACCACGGACGGGGTCGTCCGCGACCCTTCCGAGTTGGGGATGACCACCGGCTCCCCGCCTTCCATGACCGCGATCACGGAGTTCGTGGTACCGAGGTCGATTCCTACCGTCTTAGGCATCTGATCCTCCGATCTTTAGTTGCATCGCTGCTCTTTGTTACTCCTTTCCCTCTCCGGCGACCGGCAAAACCCAAAAGCCGACAATCGTTCACGGTGGCAGACATCATCGATTTCGATCCCACCCCCGACTTCGGCGTCGGCACGATCGGCGAGCCGGGCTCGCGCCAGTTCTTTCTGCGCGGCGGCAACGATGACCAGACGCTGACCCTGGCGTGCGAGAAGGCCCACGTGCAGGGCCTCACCGTACGCATCCGGCAGCTCCTCGCCGACCAGGGTGTCGAGCTCGGCGTGCCCGACCCGCGCCCGCCCCGGCCCGCGGAGCCGGCGACCATCGACTGGCGCATCGGCGAGCTGGGGTTGGGCTGGCACGATCGGCGGGAGCGGTTCGTGATCGTGGTCCGCGAGATCCCGGTGGAGGAGGGTGCCGAGCTCGCCGCCGCCCGCTTCTGGCTCACCCGGCAGCAGGTCGTCGGGTTCCTGGCTCAGGCCGAGTCCGTCCTCTCCCAGGGGCGCCCGCTATGCCCCAACTGCGGCCTGCCCATCGACCCGGGAGGCCATCCCTGCCCCGCGGCCAATGGGTCTCGACCCGTCTTCTGACCGCTACCACCGGCCTCGGGAAGAACCCTCCACCTGGGGGGATCGGCAACAGCAGCTCCGCACGCTCCCCGAGCTCCACCTGGTGGGCCGCTTCGCCAGCTCCTCGAACGCCACCTTCCTGGCCTGGCTGGGCAGCCATGTCCCCGACCGCGCCCTGCTGCGGAAGGTCGAGGACGACCCCTGCTCGGAGGTGCTGCGGGGAGATGGCCTGCTCACCGTCTACAAGCCGCGGCGGGGGGAGTCTCCGCTCTGGGACTTCCCGTCCGGAACGCTCTGCCTGCGGGAGGTGGCCGCGTATCAGCTGGCGCGGGAGTTGGGCTGGCCCCGCGTCCCGCCCACCGTCCTTCGTCCCGACGGCCCCTTCGGCGCGGGGTCGCTGCAGCTCTTCATCGACGCGCGGCCCGGATTCCGTCATCTCGACGACGACACCGTCCCCGACGACCGCTGGCGGGAGATCGCGGCCTTTGACGTCCTCAGCAACAACGCGGACCGGAAGGGTGGTCACTGCTTGCTCGACGAGGACCGCACGCTGTGGGCGATCGACCACGGCCTCACCTTCCACATCGACCCCAAGCTGCGCACGATCCTCTGGGAGTACTCGGGCGAATCGCTCCCCAACGCCCTGCGCCCGGGCCTGGAGAGGGTCGCGCGCGGGCTGCGTGGGGGGCGCCTCGGCCGGGTGCTAGGGCGCTGGCTCGATCCTGACGAGCTGACCATGCTTGAGGGGCGCGCCCGGCAGATGTTGGGGCCGGGGTGGCGGTTTCCACCCCCCCGGTCGCGCCGGGCTGTACCCTGGCCGCCGGTATGAGACGTCTGTGGGTCGCGGCTTGCGCCCTGGCCCTGGCCGGCGCCGCGCTCGCGGTCACTTCCCCGGTGGCGCTTGCCAGACCCCTGCCGCCGGGCGTCCACCGCGCCCCCCTCGCGGTGCCCAGGCCCACCTCGCGAGCGACCCCGGCGGCGTCACCAACGCCCTCCCCGCGGGCGATCCCCGCGGCGGCGCCCACCCCCGCTCCCGCCCCCACGCCTCCGCCCCCGAACCCGGTGGTCAACGTGACGCCCACCCAGGCCGGCCCCGGCGACACCGTCACCGTCAGCGGCTCCGGTTTCCCGCCCGGCACCCGGGCTCAGGTCTACCTGGACGGCCCCAACCATCCGCTCGGCCCATCGACAGTGGTCGGCGGCGACGGCACGTTCACCACCACGGCGACGATCCCCGCCGGCGCGACGGTGGACCTGCACCAGATCTGCGCGCAGGTCAACACCAACACCCCTGCCTGTGCGCAGCTGCAGATTACGGCCGCCGCCACGCCGACCCCGGTCCCGACCCCGACCCCGGTCGCGACCCCGGCCACCGCCGCACCGACCGCGACCCCGCCCACGGCCGCCACCCCGGCGGCGGCGCCCAACGGTCTGCTCGCGTCGCTCTTTCCCTGGATTCTGATCCCGATCGCGATTCTGGCCATCCTGGCCGCGATCGCGATCGTGCTCCTGGTCCGCAGCCGCCGCTCCCGCGGAGGGGGTGAGGCCGCGCCGCCGCCCGTCTTCGGCGACCCGCGCGGGACCGGTCAGCCGACCGTGACCCACCGCAGCCCACGCGGATACCGGGCCCCGACCGAACCCACGGGAGGCACGGTGTCCCGCGGCTACCGGCGGGAGGGGATCGGCGCCCCCACCCGCGGCGAGCCGCTGCCTGGCCGCGGGGACCGGCCGGGGCTGCAGGAGCCCGGCGACGGCAACCCGAAACTCCCCGGAGGTGGGCAAGGCTGGCTTCCCGAGGACGACCGGCGCGGCCTGCCCGGCGGCGGCCCGGCATCGCTGCCGCCCTCCGCTCGACCGCCCGGGCTGCCTCCCGGGGACGATGACGACGACCCCTTCTCCACTCCGCCTCGCCGCTGACCCACACGGGATCAGAGCCCCGAATGCCGGCGATCGGGGGTCTGCAGACCCCCTGGGAGCCCGGAATGAGCGTGACCTGTGGTGCGGTGCGGTCAGCGCTCCAAGTGACGGCTCAGCGCCAGCACCGAGCCGCCCGCCCCCAGCAGCACCCCCGCCACGAGCAGCGCCAGTGAGGTGATGAGCACCGTGCTCTGATCCACGCCCGGCGCCAGCATCTGGTTCTCGGTCGCGGCGGCGCGAACTGCCGCCACGCCGGCGGCCGCGATCAGACCCGCCGCCACCAGGCCGGCGATGAAGCCGGTGAGGCCGCCCTCGACGAGGAACGGCCCGCGCAGCATCCAGCGGCGGGCCCCCACCAGTTGCATCACCCGCACCTCCTCGCGCCGCGTGTAGATGGCGGCGCGGACGCTGTTCTGGGTCACGACGACCGCGATCACCGCCAACAGGAGCAGGAAGGCACCGCCTCCCACCGCGACCCAGATCAGTCCGGTGAAGACGCGTTGGTAGGCACTCTCGTTGTAGGAGGTAGGGAGGGTCGGGTCGACCGCCGAGGAGCCCTCGGCGAGCTGGGCCACCGGGCGCAGGTCGGCGAGGTTCTTGACCGTCACCTCCAGGCTGGCCGGAAATGGGTTCTGGCCCGAGGCCCGGGCGATGCCCCCCAGCCCCGGTCGCTGCTCCGCTTCCTTGAGCGCTTGGGCCTGGCTGGTGTAGCCGACCCGGACCACCCTCGGGTCCGACGCCAGCCGCGTCCGCAGCTGGGTGACCTCGACGTTCGACGCGCCCTGGCGCAGGTATACATGGAGCACGTCGGCGCTCCGAACCTGCTCCTGGGCGACCCCCTGGAGTCCCAGGGCTCCCAGCGCCACCACGCCGGCCAGGAGCAGGAGGAGGGTGATGGAGCCGATCGCGGTCGAGTTGGCGCCGAGGTGACGGCGCCAGTCGCGCAGCGCCCCCCCGACGACGAAGCGGCTCGCGTTGCGGAGGATGGTGAGGCGGCGGAGGCGCGGTCTGGGGTCCTTCATGCCCGGTGCTCCGTGAGCCGCCCCACCTGGTGGCGGGGCGGCACCTCGAATTGCTGGTCCTCCTCCCAGCGTTCCCCGTCGCGCTCGTGCTCGGCGACCAGGCGACCGTCCTCCAGGACCAGGACGCGCCGGCCCACCCGCCGGACCACCTCCAGGTTGTGAGTCACGACCAGGACCGACCGGCCGAGCTCGGCCAGCTCGGCGAGCAGCGACATGATGCCGAGGGCGGTGCCGGCATCGAGATTGCCGGTGGGCTCGTCGGCGAGCAGCAGCTGGGGGCCGGAGACCAGGGCACGCGCGATCGCGACGCGCTGCTGCTCGCCCCCCGAGAGCTCGGCCGGATAGGCGTCGCCGGTGCCCGCCAGCCCGACCAGCTCCAGCGTCCTCTCGGCGCGGGCGCGGGCTTCGCGGTCGGACACCGAGAGATCCTGGACCTGGGCCGCGAAGGCGACGTTCTCGCGCGCGGTGAGCCGGGGCAGGAGCCGGTAGTCCTGGTACACGCTTCCCACCTGCCGGCGCAGGTCCGGCACCCGGCGCTGGGGTATCGAATGCACCGGTATCCCGTCAATGAAGATCTCGCCTTGCGACGGCTTGATCTCACGGTTCAGCAGCCGGAGCAGGGTCGACTTGCCCGAACCCGACTGCCCGACGATGAAGACGACTTCCCCTCGCAGCACGATGAGGTCGATCCCGCTCAAGGCGAGATGATCCCGGTACCGCTTGGTCACCCACCGCATCCGCACCATCGGCGCTTGGGAGGCGGCGGGGGCCGCCACGACCGCGCTCACCCCACTAGCAAGGCACGTTCCTGGTTACGGGGTCAAGCGCCAAGCTGGCTTCGCCGCCGGTGATGGGTGCCGTTCGCTGGCAAGAATGGCCGTCAAGCGCCGGGAAGGACTCGTCTCTTGGGACCGGCGCTCGGCGTGAGCTCAGACCCGATTGCCGGCACTCGGGCTCCGTAGAGCGCGCGCAGACCCCCGATCGCCGGCACTCGGGCTGCCTACTGCCCGCGCAGCTCGACGCGCCGGATCTTGCCGCTGATCGTCTTCGGCAGCTCGGCGACGAACTCGATCTCGCGCGGGTACTTGTAGGGCGCGGTCACCGCCTTCACGTGGTCCTGCAGTTCCTGCACCAGCTCGGGAGACGCACGGTAGCCGGGGGCCAGGACGCAGAACGCCTTCACGATCTCGCCCCGCAGTGGGTCCGTCTTGGCGACCGCCGCCGACTCCGCGACCGCCGGGTGTGAGATGAGCGCGCTCTCCACCTCGAAGGGTCCGATCCGGTAGCCGGCCGAGATGATGACGTCGTCGGCGCGGCCCACGAACCACAGATAGCCGTCCTCGTCCGTGACCGCGCGATCCCCGGTCACATACCAGGGACCGCGTCGCGAGGCCTGGGTCGCGCCCGGATTTCCGTAGTACTCCTTGAAGAGACCCGGTGGACGCTCCGGCTCGACGAGGACCGCGATGTCCCCCTCCTCGCCCGCAGGCGTGCGCTCGCCACGCTCGTCGATGGTGGCCACGGTGACCCCCGGCAGCGGCTTGCCCATCGACCCCGGACGCACCTCCATCTCCCGGGTGTTGCCGCACAACAGCACCGTCTCGGTCTGCCCGTATCCATCCCGAATCGTGAGACCGGTCCCCCGCTCCCAGGCCGCGATCACCTCCGGGTTCAGCGGCTCACCGGCGCCCACGCACCAACGCAGCGCCTTCAGGCGCCGCGCCCCCAGGTCCTCCAGGACCAGCATCCGGTAGGCGGTGGGTGGCGCGCAGAAGGTCGTGATCGGATAGCGCTCGAGCAGATCCAGCGTCTCCGCGGCCGAGAACTTCCCCCGGGCGTCCTGCTGGAACAGCGCGGCGCCTTGATTCCAGGGTCCGAAGAGCGATGACCAGGCGGCCTTGGCCCAGCCGGTCTCGGCCAGGTTGAAGTGGAGGTCCTGGGGTCCCAGGTCGAGCCAGTAACGCCCGGTCACCTGGTGGCCGAGGGGATAGCTGTGCGTGTGCAGCACCATCTTGGGGTGACCCTGCGTCCCCGAGGTGAAGTAGATGAGGGCGGGGTCGGTGCTCCGGGTGTCGACCGCTTTGGGGTCCGCCGCCACCCCGGACATCGCCGCCCCGTAGTCGAGCCACGGCGGCGACGGCGAACCGCCCACCGCGATCAGCAGTCGCAGGCTCGGGCAGCGCTCCCGCACCTGATCGACTTTGACCGCGTTCTCGGGGTCGGCCACGTAGACCACGCCCTCCGCGGTGGTGGTCCGGTATTCGATGTCGCCCGCCGTGAGCAGGACCGTCCCCGGGACCGGGACCACACCCGCGAGCGTGCAGCCGAGCATCACCTCCCACCAGGCGGGGATGCGGGGCAGCTGGACCAGGCACCGCTCGCCGGGAACGATCCCGGCGTCCTGGAGCAGGCGCGCGAAGCGGCTCGCCTGCTCCAGCAAAGCGTGGAACGTGATCCGGACCTCCTCTCCGTGCTCCCCGATCCAGAGCATCGCGAGCTGGTCGGGGTCCTGCGCCCAGCGGCCGACCACGTCCCGGGTGAAGTTGAAGCGCTCGGGGACGACCCACCGGTGGCCGCCCGCTCCGTCCTCAACGAGGCCGATCTCCTCCGTCACGCTCATCGTCTGCTCCCACTCACGCCTCGCCGGCGTCACCCGGTCGGAATGGTTGAAAACGTAACACCGTGGGTAGAACGTCGGCCATGCCCAACCGGATCTTCTGCGAGGCCTGCGGCGCGCCGCTGGCCGGCGTGGGTGCCGCCTGCCTGGCGTGCGGCGCCGGCGTCGCCGCCCCGGCCTACGACTGGACCCGCCGTGGAGCGGCCGCCCACTCTCACGCCGGCGGACCACTGCAGGCACACAGCAGCATGCGGGCCGCTCTGCTCGGCATGGTCCCGGGTCTCGGACACCTCTACGCCGGACACCGGGTCAAGGCGGTCGCGATCTTCTGCGGTTTCGTGGCGGCCCTGTTCGTCGGCACCGACCTGGACATGACCGTGATCGGGGCCACCGCGGGCGTGCCCATCGACGCCGGCGGGGTCGGCCTCTGGCTGTTCAGCATGTGGGATGCCTACTGGACCGTGCGCCAGGACAACCGCGTCCTGCACGCGGCGACGGCGGGCGCCGGTAGGCCGTCTCTCAGCATTCCGGGCCTACGAACGCTCCGGTAGGGCCCCCTCGTAGAGAAACGGCCCCTCAGGCGGCCACTTCCAGCACCCCCGCTTTGAGATAAGCCCGAAGGCCCTCGCGCGCCAGCTCGTGGGCCGGGTTAGCCTTCCGGCTCACGTAGCGGACGACGCGGTGGCCCCGGCGGATGCGGGCCCGGACCTCGTCGATCGCCGCCCGGAAGGAGTCACTGGAGGGTTCACGGCTGCGGACGACGGGCGCGCAGTCGGTGCGAACGACGACCCGGTACAGCGGCCAGCGCGCCGCCGCCAGCTCGAGAGCGGCCGCGCAGATGTGTGCCTCCAGCTGAGCGGAGCCTCCGTCGTGAGCGAATCCGAACGACTCCTGGTAGAGAAGCCGCCCCCTGAGGAACACGGAAAGGCCACAGCCGGCCCTCCCGTACCTGTCGAGCGCCGCATCGACATAGAAGACGAGGCAATCTGGCACCTAGCACGGTCCTCCGCTGCATCGGCCTGGACTCAAGGTTGCGGTGAGCTTAGCAGCATGTGGGGCGGCGCGCCACTCGACGGCACGAGATGTTGGGGTTGCCCACACCCGCGCTCAACCTGGCCGGGCTCAGTCGCCGACCTCGTCCGCGGCCCGGCGGATCGCCGTCCAGGCCTCTTCCACGTGGCGTTGTTCGGTGCGGACGGAGCCGATCGAAAGCCGCAGCACCAGCCGGCCGTCCAGCCGGGTGTGGGTCAGGAACAGTTCCCCCGAGCCGTTGAGGCGGTCCAGCAGGCGTTGATTCGCCTCATCCCCGCCACGAAGCCGGAAGCAGACCAGGTTCAGGGGGACCGGCGCCACCACCTCGAACCGCTCGTCCGCGCGGACCGCCTCCGCGAATGCCGAGGCCAGCCGCACGTGCTCGCGCACGTGGTGGCGCAGGCCCTCGGCTCCGTAATGGCGAATCATAAGCCACAGCTTGAGCGCTCGGAAACGTCGCCCCAGCGGGATCTGCCAGTCCCGGTAGTCGATCACCGCCCCCGACTCCGACGCCTGGTTGCGGAGATATTCGGGCAGGACGCTGAGAGCGCCGATCAGCGCCGAGCGGTCGGCCACGTAGAAGGCGTCACAGTCGAAGTTGACGAACATCCACTTGTGAGGGTTGAAGCAGTAGGAGTCCGCCAGCTCCAGGCCCCGGTTGACAAAGCGAAACTCGGGGCAGACGGCGGCGGTGCCGCTCATGGCCGCGTCCACATGCAGCCAGATCCCCTCCCGGCGGCACAGCTCACCGATCACCGGCACCGGGTCGATGGCATTCGAGGAGGTGGTCCCGACGGTGGCCACGGCCAGGCAGGGGACCACCCCCGCGGCCCGGTCCTCCTGGATGCGACGCGCGAGGTCGTCCGGTCGCATCGCATACTCGCCGTCCACCTCGATCAGGCGCAGCGCCTCGGCTCCCAGCCCGGCGACCCGGACCGCCTTCTCGACCGAGGAATGGGTCTGCGTGGAGGCGTAGACGGCGAGCGGACGCCCCTCCGCCCGCGCCCGTTCACGGGCGGCGACCACCGCGCAGAGCACCGCGCTCGAGGCCGAATCCTGGATCACGCCTCCGCCGGCGCCGGTGGAGCGGAAGCGGTCGGGCAGGGCACAGAGATCCAGCAGCCAGTCCAGCACATGCGTTTCGAGCTCGGTGCAGGCGGGACTGGTGGACCACAGCATCCCCTGCACGCCCAGCCCGGCGGAGAGCAGCTCACCCAGGATCGAGGGGCCGGAGCTGTTGGCCGGGAAATAGGCGAAGAAGCGTGGCGACTGCCAGTGGGTGATGCCGGGGAGGATGATGCTGTCGAGATCGCGCAGCACCGCCTCGAAGGGCTCGCCGCGGTCTGGCGGATGCGGCGGCAGCGCCGCGCGGATCTCTCCCGGTGCGAGGGGCGACAGCACCGGGAACTCCTCGATCCGCTCCAGATAGTCGGCGACCCAGTCCACCGTCTCATGGCCCCGGCGGCGGAACTCCTGAGGCGTCATGTGGTAGTTGGCGGGCATCGGCTCATGGTCGCAGAAGGTTCAGGGACACCCGGTGTCTCGCCGCTCAGGCGCGGGCAGGTGCCGGCCCTGGCAGGGGACGGCTGAAGACACCGTCCTCGAAGGCGGCGGCGGCGCGGAGGACGGTGGCGTCTTCCCCCTGGCGTCCGATCAGCATCATGCCCACCGGCAGCCCACCCACGGTCGCGCAGGGGACGTTCATGGCCGGGTGCCCGGTGACGTCGAAGGGACACGTGTTGGGGATCATCTCCAGCGCGCGGGCGACGGACTCCTCGCGATCGCAGCCGGCGCCGGGGATCGGGGTCGCCCGCATCGGGACCGTCGGCATCACCAGCAGATCCACCTGCCGCAAGGCCTCGTCGTAGGCCGCGGCCAGCCGGCGACCCAGGTTCTGCGCCCTCGCGTAGTGGCGTCCGTGGTAGCGATCCTGCAGATACTGGCCCGTCAGCACCGTCAGCTTCACCGTCTCCGAAAGATCGTTGGCCCGGGTCAGCCGGCCACGGGCGTAGGCGTCGAGCAGGCTCGTGGTGTAGTGGCCCTTCCAGTTCGTCCCCATGCCGTTGCCCGCGACCATCAGCATCGTCGCTCCCTCGAGCGCGATTCCGTTCCAGATGTGGATGCCGTCGCGATGCCAGGGCACGGAGACCCTCTCCACGCGTGCGCCCAAGCGCGTGAACGCGGACGCCGCCTCGCGGACCGCGTCGTCGACGTCGCTCTCGGAGAGGTCCGGCCACCCAAAGCCCTCCTCGACCACGCCCATCCGCAGGCCCGCGACCTCCGAGGTGAGGGCTCCTGAGTACGCTTGCGGGCCGGGCCCGATGCGCTGGCGCGGGTCGAGTCCATCCGGGCCCGCCACCGCCTCCAGGAGCGACGCCACATCGGCGACGGTGCTCGCGATCGGCCCCGTGTGGTCGAGGGTCAGCTCGATCGGGAAGATGCCCGTGTAGGGAACCAGACCGTAGGTCGGCTTGAGGCCGTAGACGCCGCACCAGCAGCTGGGGATGCGGATCGAACCGCCCTGATCGCCGCCCATCGCCAGGTCGACCTCGCCGGCCGCGACCAGGGCCGCGGAGCCACTGGAAGAGCCTCCGGTGCTGCGGCCGGGGTCGTGCGGGTTGCGGACCGGACCGGTGTCGCTGGTGTGACTGCCGCCGGAGAAGCAGAGGCTTTCGCAGACCGCCTTGCCCAGGATCCTGCCTCCCGCTTCCAGAATCCGGGCCACCACGGTGGCGTCGACTTCAGGCGTGTAGCCCTCCAGCACCTTGGTGCCGTTCATCATCGGCACCCCGGCGACGCAGATGTTGTCCTTGATGGCGACCGTCTTGCCGGCCAGGAGTCCTGACGACGCTCCCTGGATATCGGTGCGCCAGTACCAGGCCCCGAGCGGATTCTCTTCCGGCTCTGGCCGCCGGCCGGAGGTGCGGGGATAGCGCACCTCCGGTGCGGGGGGCGTGAGTTCGTCCAGCCGCGCGTACGAAGCCAGCGCGGAGCGCATCAGCGTGCGAAACGACTCCAGGTCCTCGACGTCGAGGTCCAATTCGTATTGACCGGCGATCCGGTCCAACTCGGCCAGGCTGGGCTCCTTGACAGCCATCTTCCCCACTCCCTCACAGAGAACACGACGGGTAGGAACAGCCAGGATTGTCGGAGCGCGGGGCGGTCCTGTCAAACGGTGTCACAGTTCCGCCACCAGCCTCCCGTAGACAGAGAGGTGCAGTGCAAGCCGTGCAGATCCTCTGGGGCCCCCTCGCGATCGCCGTCATCTGTCTCTTGATCTTCGTCGAGGAGGCGGGCGTCCCCCTGCTCATGTTCCCGGGCGACGGGTTGCTGCTCGTGGCCGGGATCATGATCTCGGCCGGCCAGATCTCGCCCTGGCTGTTGGTGCCGCTCGCGTACGCCGCTTGCGTCGGCGGCGCCCTCCTCGGGTACCTCTGGTCGCGGCGCCTCGGGCGTGAGCGACTGGAGCGTCTGGCCGACCGCCTCCATCTGCGCGGACATCTGGTCCGAGCCTCAGATCGGCTCCGCCGGACCGGCGCCGTGGGGGTCCTGGTGGGCCGGATCCTGCCCGGCTCCCGCGTGTACACCAACCTGGTCGCGGGCATGACCGGGATGCCGCAACCCGCGTTCCTGCGCGGGCTCCTCTCCTCCGCGGCGATCTGGCTCGGGATCTTCGTCGGTCTCGGGGTCGCGGTCGGAGTCCCGGCCGCTCCCTACCTGCACCAGGCGCAGGAGCTCTTGGGCCGCGCCGCGCTGGTCGGACTCTCGCTGCTGGGGTCGCTGGTGGTCCTTCGATTGGTCCGCGCGCCAGACGTCAGCGCAGGAGAGAGGGGCCGGCCAGGTCTGCTGCGGCTGGGAGCGGCGATCGGTCTCGACGTCGCCATCGTGGGGGCGGTCGCGATCGCCACCACAGCACCCTGCTCACCGGCGCCATCGGCTTCGCCATCGCGGCCTCGCTGACGCTCCTCGTCTACGTTGCCACCACCAGGCTCGCGCTGGGGTCCACCCCGGGCGAGCGCCTCGGGCGGCTGAGCTACGGGGAGCTCCTGCCCGCCCTGCCCTGAACGAAAGCCCAGGCTGTCCACACTCCGGGGTTACCGGCCGCGCCGTAGCACCTGAGTGTCGACCTCGGGCTTACCTCTAGGAAGCAGTCGGAGGCGGCAGGTTCGGGAAGCCGACGGCGTGGAATCCCCCGTCGACGTGGATCACCTCTC
Source organism: Candidatus Dormiibacterota bacterium (assembly GCA_963790575.1). Lineage (GTDB taxonomy): Bacteria > Chloroflexota > Dormibacteria > Dormibacterales > Dormibacteraceae > CAVTSA01. The sequence goes on from CAWBPD010000034.1 coordinate 126,233, forward strand.
CGGTGGTGGCCGTCATGTAGTCGCTCAAGAGACAGCAGGCGGTCCGTCCCACGGGCTGCGCGTCGTGTGGGTCCCAACCCAGCGGGGCGCGCTCCCCCCACGCGTCCTCGATGACGTCGAACCCCGGCACCCCCCGGGCGGCGATCGTCTTGACCGGTCCCGAGCTGATCGCGTTGACGCGCACCCGGTGGGGGCCCAGGTCGCGGGCCAGGTAGCGCACGGTGCTGGCCAGCGCCGCCTTGGCGACCCCCATCCAGTCGTAGGAGGGCCAGGCGTTGACGGAGTTGTCGAAGTCTAGTGCCACGATCGACCCGCCGTGCTCCTGCATCAGCGGCAGCAGCCCGACCGCGATCTCCTTCAGCGAAAAGACCGACACCTGCAAGGCGGTGGCGACGCTCGGCCAGGGCGCGCTCAGGAAGTGGCCACCGAGCGCGTCCTCGGGGGCGAACGCGATCGCGTGGACCCAGCCGTCGAGCCGTCCCCACCGGCGGCTCAGTTCGTCCCGGACCTCCGCGATGTCTTCCGGTTTGGTCGCATCGAGCTCGAGGACATCGGGCTCGGTGTCGAGCCGCTTGGCCATCATCTTCGTGATCCGGGCCACACGCCCGAAGCTCGAGAGGACGATCTCAGCCCCCGCCTTCTGCGCCTCGTCGGCGATCGCGAACGCGATGCTCTTGCGATCGAGGACGCCCGTGACCAGCAGCTTCTTGCCGTCGAGCAACATGAGAGGTTGAGGGTAGCTGAACTCCGCTCCCGCCGCCCGCAGCGTTAACTGAGGGGTGATGCACGACAAGGTGGCGGCGGCTCCGCGGGTCGCCGCGGACGAGCGGCGCCAGACCCTGGTCCGGGCCGCCTACCAGCAAATCGCATCCCGCGGCTTCGAGGGTCTGCGCACCCGCGAGGTGGCGCAGCAGGTCCACGTCAACGTGGCCACACTCCACTACTACTTTCCGACCAAGGAGTCGCTGATCCGGGGTGTGGTGGAGCACGCGATGAGCAGGTTCCAGACCACGCTGGCTCCGCACGGCCGGCCGGGCGATGAGCTTCGGGCCCACCTGATCGCGGTCGCGACGCTGCTGCGCGAGGAGCCGGAGCTGGGCCAGGTGATGGCCGAGCTGGCGCTGCGGTCGGCGCGCGACCCCTCTATCGACGCCATCCTGGGCGGCACCAAGGAGGGGTGGCAGCACGCGGTCCGGGTGCTGCTGCGGCGGGCAGCCGCCGCGGGCCGGATCCGACCCGAGCTCGACTCCGAGGGGGCGGCGGCGTTGATCGTCTCGGTGCTCGGGAGCATGACGCTCCCGGTGCTCGGTGACGCGGCGCGCAGCGACGGCGCTCTGCGCGAGCTGATCCGCTGGCTCGGGCTGAAGGAATCTCAATCAACTGATTGATTGGAGTGCTAGGATGGAGGCATGGCATCCCCGACGACCGGAGCAGCACCCACCTCCATCCACCCGCGGAAAGTCCCCGGCCTGGTCACCTTCACCAACGGCATCGTCACCCGGCTCGGCCGGCTCGGCCTCCCGCTCGGCCCCAACACCCTGATCACGGTCCGGGGGCGCAAGAGCGGAGCTCCCCGCACCACCCCGGTCGCGATCGTGAGGGTCGGTGGCCGGCGATGGGTTCAGAGCCCGTTCGGCGAGGTGCAGTGGACGCGCAACCTGCGCGCCGCCGGCGAGGCGACGCTCAGCGCCGGCCGCCGTACCGAGCGCGTCGCCGCGACCCCGCTCTCCCGGGAGGAGGCCGCCGCCTTCTACGGGGACATCCTGCGGCCTTACCTTGACCGCTCGTTCCTCACCCGCGTGGTGGGGCGCCGGCTGGGGCTCACCGTGCTGGTGGCGGACCCGGAGGCGGCGGCGGCGACCCACGCCGTGTTCGAGCTCCACCACCTCGCCTGACGCGCCGCACCACCTCGTGCATGGAGGCACGCTCGGCGGGCTCCACGTGCGGATCCTGGCTGCGGACGGCGGACGCGAGCTGAAGCCCGGCGGCCGCCTCTTCGCGGCCGGCGGCGTCGAGGAAGCAGCGCAAGAAGTGGCGGCGCACGGCGCCCACGACCAGGCGCGAGAACGGGCTCCCCGGGATCCGCGCGGCTGCCAGCACCAGCCAGACGTCGGCGAGGTCGGCGCCGGCAGGCCCGCGACCGGCGTTGGTCCAGTCGATGACGACCGGCCCGCGGGGCGAGAGCAGCACGTTGAGCGGGTGCAGGTCCCCGTGCAGCAGAACATCGTGGTCGCCGGGCGCTCCGTAGCGAGCAGGCACGCCGGGCGGCGGGGCCAGACGGTGCAGACGGTGGTGGAGGTCCGCCAAGGTTCTCGCGTGCGCTCCCGCCCGCCAGGGATGGCGCACCAAGTCGGCGCCCATGGTCGGCCCGGAGATCCGCTCCAGCACCAGCCCTTCGGGGCGGACCTCGAGAATCCGCGGCACCGGGAAGCCCCACTCCCATGCATAGCGCATGACCTCCGCTTCCCACCTCAGGTCCGCGCCTTTCACGCGTCGCAGGACCCGGCGCTCGTCGAGCGCCAGGATCTCGGACGCCCGCCCGGCGGCAAGGAGCCTTGGCTCTGCTTCCGGCGTCATGCTCAGCGACGCTCGGGGCCGGTCTCCACTTCCGCCTCTTCCCGCCGCGACCAGTCGCTCCAGGACCCGGGGTAAAGGCGGGCGCCGCGGATGCCGGCCACCTCCATGGCGATCAGGTCGTTGCATGCGGAGACGCCCGACCCGCAGTAGACGACGGTGTCGGAGCCGGAGGTGACGCCGATCTCCTGGTACCGGCGGCGCAGCTCGTCCGGGCTCTTGAAGTGGCCGTCGCGGGTCAAGTTGCCGGCGAACGGCGCCGAACGGGCACCAGGGATGTGGCCGGCAAGCGGCTCCACCGGCTCTTGCTCGCCCCGGAAGCGCTCTCCGGCGCGAGCGTCGAGGAGCAGGGTGCGGGGGCTCCGTGCGCGGACCGCCTGGTAATCGGCCGTCCACTCGAGATGCGGCGGGGCGGCGACGAAATCGCCCGCGGCGGGGTTGACGTCGCCTGTCTCCAGGGGCTCCCCCCAGGCCTGCAGGCCGCCGTCGAGCAGCGCCACCGCGTCGTGCCCGAAGTAGCGGAGCACCCACCACAGGCGTCCCGCCACCATGCCGCCCAGATCGTCGTAGGCGACCACCCGCCCAGACGCGCCGACGCCGAGGCGGCGCATGGCTTGCTCGAACGCGTCCCCGTCGGGGAGCGGATGGCGCCCACGGCCGTCTGTGCCTCCGCTCAGATCGCGCTCCAGGTCGCAGAACACCGCGCCCGGCAGGTGGCCGCTGCGGTAGGCGTCGGGACCGGAGCGGCCGTCCAGGTACCAGCGAACGTCGAGCACGCGGAGGTCGGGGTCGGCAACGTGGTCCCGCAGCCAGGCGGCGGAGACCAAAGGTCCAAAGGTGTCCACCTCCATACTTTGCGCCACCCTCCTGCGCGCAGAAGCCCGGGTGTCCGCAGTATGGGCCTCCACCGCGCCGCGCAGCACCAGACCGTGGACACTCCGGTGCCGACGACGAGGTCAGGCGACGACCGCTCCCACCGCCAGCGCGACGAACAGGACCGCCAGATACAGAGAGGAGTACCCGAACAGGCGCCGGGTCCAGCCGCGTGCTCCCAGGTCGAGCACGGTGAGCGCGCAGAGGCCGACACCGAGCACCGACGCGCCGGCCAGGTAGACCCAGCCCGCGGCACCGGTGAAGAACGGGACCAGGCTGGCGCCGAGCGTGAGCACCGCGTACCCCAGCGACTGCCACTGCGTCTTCCGCATTCCCCGCACCAAGGGCATCATCGGCACGTTGGCCCGCTGGTAGTCGCGCGAGACCAGCTGGGCAAGCGCCCAGAAATGGGGCGGCGTCCAGAAGAAGATGACCAGGAAGAGCGAAAAGGCGGTCAGGTCGAGGTGGCCTGTGACCGCCGCCCAGCCGACCAGCGGCGGGATCGCGCCCGCGGCCCCCCCGATCACGATGTTCTGCGACGTGGTGCGCTTGAGCCACATCGTGTAGACCAGCACGTAGATCGCCGCCCCCGTGATCGCGAGCGCGGCCGCCAGCAGGTTGGCCAGCGTGGCCAGGACCACGAATGCCACCGCGTTGCCCAGAATCCCCAGCGCCAGGGCGTGCCAGGCCGGGATGCGACCGGCGGGGATGGGCCGATTGCGCGTCCGCTGCATCAGCTGGTCGATGTCGCGGTCGAACCAGCAGTTGATGGCGTTGGCTCCCGCCGAGGACAGCGTCCCGCCGACCAGCACCGCGATCAACGCGTTCACGGTGGGCAGCCCGCGCGCGGCCGCGATCATGGGCAGGAACGCCGTCCCCACCAGCAGGACGACGATCTTGAGCTTGCCCAGGCTCAGGTAGTCGCGTACGACATCGAGCGACGTCCGCGCGACGGCTCCTGATTGGGCCGAGCTCACAGCCGGAGTGTAAGCCGGGCCCGGTGGCCGCTTTCCGATCAGGTTCACGAAGGGCGGCGCGGGCGCCGCGGGAGGCGGAAACGCTCGCTGCCCGGAATCCGCCGGTGGGACCCCGAGGGGCGCTGCGCGGCGCCGCGCACCTCCCCTGACTTGCGGTCAGAAGCCGGCTCATCTCCGGGAAGCGGCCGCCGCTTGACTCTCACCCGCTGCTCTCGCGGCTGCAACTCCAAGGTGGGCCCGGCCGCACCAGCACGTCGGGCCTCCGGCGTCCGGATCAGGGGCTCCCAGATCGGTGCTCGTCGGTACCGCCGGTAGCCGACCCAGGCGAGGATGCCGGCGGCGAACCAGGCGAGCAGGATCAGGCTCGAGTCGTTGACGTTCTCGAGCATCAGTTGTATGAACACGGTGGCGATGGCGAAAAAGCCAAGCGCCGAGAGCACCGGGATCGACGAGCGACCGAACGGGATGTTGAGGGGGATCTTGAACGGGCGGCGCAACTCCCGCTCCACGTAACGAAGGCGGATCACCGAGAGGTGGGCGCTGCTGAAGGCGAAGGTGGCGGCCAGAGAGTAGACCGCGGCCATCAGCGTGATCTGGCCGGTGAGGACGAGCACGCAGGCCGCGATCCCGAACACGATGAGCGCGACGTAGGGCGTCTGGAACCTGGGATGCAAGCGCGCGAATGCCTTCGGAAAGAGATCCTTGGAAGCCAGGGAGTAGCTGAGGCGCGAGATGCCGATCAGGCCGGCGTTGCTGCCGATGACCAGGATCGTGAAGGCCAGAATCGAGACCCAGGCCTGTGCGGTCTGCGCCAGCCAGGCGGGGTGGAACTGGCCGACGATGCCGGAAACGGGATCGTTGCGGTAGCGGGGGCTCCCGAGCGCGGTGACGAACTGGTGGGTCGCCGGGTCGTAGTGGACCGGGAACACCGAGACCCCGATGGTGGGGAGGGCCGCCGACACGACGATCACGGCCAGGATGACCATGAAGGTGGCTCGGGGCACGGTCCGGCCCGGGTTCCTGGCTTCCTCCGACATGTTGGAGATGGTCTCGATCCCGGTGTACGTGACCATCCCCAGCGAGACCGCGACTAGGAAGTTGCCCCAGGTCGGGGCGACCCCCAGATGGACGTTGTCGATCAGGGTCTGGATGTTGATCAGGAGGAGCGCCCCGAGCAGGACGAGGAGAAGTTGGGTGCTCAGGTCGAGCAGGGAGAGGACCAGGTTCATGAGGCTCGATTCCTGAATCCCGATCACGTTGATGACGATCAGAGCCGCGACCAGAGCGACGGTCACGATCACGTGCAGCACCGGCTGCTGGACCGTGGACAGCACCGGCACGTACCTGCCCAGCGCGCCCAGATAGGCGACCGCGGTGAACGACGAGATGGCGACGGTCGCGGTGTAGTTCAGGAGCTGGACCCAGCCGATGAAGAACCCGAGCGGGACGTTGAAGGCGCGCCGCGCGAAGCTCGCGCTGCCACCCGCCTGCGGCATCGCGGCCGTGCCCTCGGCATAGCAGAGCGCGGTGGTCACGAAGATGCAGCCGGCCAGCACCAGGGCCACCGGGGTCAGCCCGAGGGCAAAGGCCGCGGTCACCCCCAGTCCGTAGTAGATGCTGGATCCCACGTTGCCGTAGCAGGCGCTGAAGAGGGCGCCCGTGCCCAACGTCCGCGGCAGCTTGGTCCGCCGTCGCACGGGCACGCGGACGTCTCCCGCGAGCCGGCCGTGCCGTTGTGACGGTCTCTCACCCATGGTGACGTTCGGTCCCCGGGCGCCGTTCGCCGCTGTGATGGCCGCGGCCGGCGCTGCACCCGAGCCGGGCCCGAGCAGCCGGCGCGCAGGTGGTCGGGAAGACCAACCGTCCCGAGCGCCGACGCTCACGCATGAGCGCCCAGTCTACTGTCCCGTCCCGGCCTCCCACACCCGCCGCCCTTCGACCCACGTTTCGAGGACCGGGATCCCCGCCAGCGACCCCGGGTCGTGCTGGAGGGGATCGTCGCCGAGGACTGCGAAATCGGCCCACCGGCCGGGCGCCAGTGCTCCCTTCTCCCCCAGCTCGCCGGTCGCGGCGGCGGCCGAGGTGGTGTAGAGGGCCAGGGCTTCCTCAGCCGTGATGCGTTGCTCGAGGCCGAGCGGCGCGCCGTCGAAGCCGCGGCGGGTGACGCAGCTCTGGAGCGCGAGGAGCGGCGCGAAGGGTCCGCACGGGTAGTCCGAAGAGCCGGCGACCAGGACGCCCGCATCGAGGAACCAGCGGTGGGCGAACATGCGCCGCACCCGCGCGGCACCATACCAGTCGAGGAGCCGGGCGCCGTGGTAGTGGACATAGCTCCCGAACGGGACCGCGATCGCGCCCAGCTTCTGCATCCGCCGCAGGATCCCCTCGTCCACGATCGAGCAGTGCTCCAGGCGGTGCCGCAACCCCGCCCGCGGGAGCGCCTCCTGTGCTTCTTCGAGCAGGCCCAGCACGGTGCGGATGGCGCGATCGCCGTTGGCGTGGATGCAGGCGGGCACCCCGTCCTCCTGCGCCCGGCGCACGGTGTCCCGCAGCTCGGCCGTGGTGCGAGTCTGGATCCCGTAGTCGTCGCTCGTCCCCTCGAACGGCTCGTCCATCAGGCAGGTGCGCCCCCCGATGGCGCCGTCGATGAAGGTCTTGATGCCCGCCACCCGCAGCCGGCTCCGACGCAGCAGATCGTCCCCCCGGCCGCGGAATTGATCGTAGGTGTCGGCCACAACGAGGAGGTTCAGGCGCAGCGTGAGGTCGCCGGCGTGCTCGGCGTCGAGCAGGAAGGGGACGTCGTCGGCGCCCACCATGGCGTCGGTGGCCGAGGTGATGCCGGCGGCGTGGAAGCGGCGCACGGCCCGCCGCAGCCCGGCCCGGCGTTCGGCCGCCGTGCCGGCGGGGGCCACCGTCCGGCCGGTCCGCGAGAGGGCTGGATAGGCGAAGTCGAAGAGCGCTTGCTCCAGCAGACGCCCGTCCAGCCGCCCGGTCGCGTCCCGGCCGAGCGCGCCTCCCGGCGGCTCCTGCGTGCGTTCGTCGAGCTCGCCCAGCCGGAGCGCGGCCGAGTTGACCACGCCCCAGTGCCCGGCCACGTGCACGACGAGCACCGGATGGTCGGGCGCCACCCGATCCAGATCCCACCGCGTCACGCCCCGCCCGTCCTCCAGCTTGGCGTCGTCGTAGCGGCTGCCCCGGATCCAGGTGCCCGCCGGTTGCTGCGCGGCCTCTCGCTGGATCAGGTTCTCCAGCTCGGCGATGGAGTGGACGGCGTCCGCGGAGAGGTCGAGATGCAGCAGGTCCTCCGCCGTCATCAACAGGTGCAGGTGGGCGTCGTTGAACCCGGGGACGATCACGCTGTCCCTCAGATCACGGACCTCGGCTTTCGGATGCAGGTCGCGGAGATCGCTGACGGCCCCCACCGCCGCGATCCGCCCCCCGTCGACGCAGATCGCCTCCGGATCGCTGCCCGGGACCATGGTCACCACGCGGCGCGCGCGGAGGATGAGCGGAGGGGGCATCCCGTCAGTCACCGGTCTCGACCAGGATGGAGCGGTCGACCTGGTCGATCTCGCCCGGCTCGCTTGGCAGCGAACGCCGCCAGGCGGAAAGGTTCACGAAGAAGAACGTGAACAATAGGGGCGCGCCGAACCCGACGATGCCCTCCTGCACCCACTTGTCACTCTCGAAACCGCCCACCACGCCACCTCCTTCGAAGCCCAGAGACCCGAGCACCACCACCGCGGTCACGACGGTGACCGTGTAGCCGAGATAGATCAGGACGCGGGAATGGCGTGGAACGCGCAGACCGCCGTGGTTCGTGAACGCCTCTCCCGACATCAGGACGTCCCAGAGCATCGCCGCCAACAGCACCACGCCCTGGAGGATGGTGAACTCCTGTCCGCGCTCGAGCGCGGTCTTGAAGACCCCCTCAGAGAGCAGCTCCAGCCCGATCATGCCCAGCAGCAGGACCAGGACCAGGCGGAGCACCGGTGCGGCCGGCCGCCTCCGCATGGCGGCCGGCGTGACCGCGAGCAGAAGCAAAGTCCCGGCCGCCAACCCCACCGCCAGCGACTGCGGTCGCACGTAGGGCGTGTCGAGGTCGCCGAGCAGGGTCAACGCGTTGCCGGCCAGATTCGGACCTGCGGCCTCGAACAGAGCGCAAACGAGGAGGAACAACCCGGCGGTGGCGACCTCGCCTCGACCCCGACAGAGCAGGATCAGTCCCAGCCCGAACAAGAGGACGATGCTGAGCGCGATCCACGGGACTGCTGAGTTGAGCTTCGGAAGGGGGACCTCAGCCGATGCTGGGGGCCCGGCCGTCCAGCTCTCGCGCACCGCGTCCCAGAGCGCGTCGTGGGGGCTGCCGGGAGCAGCGAGTCCGATCAGCATCCACTGACGGGAGCCGTGGTAACGCGCGAACGCGACGCCCTGCTGCGGGGTGCCTGCGCTCGCCGCCTCGATGTCCCAGCGCTCCCAGGCACCGGCCCTCGTCCGCGACCCGAGCTGTAACGGCCGCCCCAACGCGAGCGCGCCGGTGCGTTCGATCGGCGCCGTGCCGGCCGCGGGCGCTCTGGGCGCGGTGAGCAACAACAATCGGGATGCCGCTCCTCCCGGTGCGGGGTCGGTCCAGGCAAACCCGCCTGGCACCGGGGTCCTCGCCCAACCCTGGGGCACCGAGAGCGAATACGTCGGGACGTCCTGATGCTGGAAGACCACCAAGGGCGTGCCGCCGACCGTCAGGCCGGGCAACGTCGTCGACTGCGCCTCGATCACCGCCCCCGGGGTTGAGAGGACAAACACCATCGCGACGCCCACCACCAGCGCCCAGAAGGGGACCCGCGTGCTCATGGGACGCCGTTGCGCGAACCACCCCAGGAGCCCGACCGGCACCAGGAGGACCAGTACCGGCACCGCCTCGACCGCAACGGCCGCCGGGTCGGGACGGTGTGGGCCGCCCTCCAGCAAGGCCGCCCAGAGCAGGACGGCGACCGCGATGCCGGCGATGACCAACCCCAGGTTGCGTCCGGCCAGCCGTTCGAACCAGGAACCGATCCGGCCGCTGACCACCTCCGACCACTCGGCGAAGTCGGTGCCGGCAAGAAACAGGACCGGGATCAGGATGCTCTCGAGCAGGACCAGCTGGACGGTGAGGAAGTACGCCACGTTGCCCCGCTGGAGCCCCCCCGCGGCGCCCAGGGCGTAGAGGAGCGCGGTGACGCCGAAGACCCATCCGAAGGTCGAGATTCGCAGCCGCGTTCGGTGGTGCAGCGCGGGCGCCTGCCGGTGGTTCCCACGGTCGGTGACGTACAGCCCGACCGCCACCGCCACCACCGAGACCAGGACGAAGGGCAGCATGAGGAGCGCCGGTGCACTGCCGATGACGGTGAACAAGACGGCGCACCCGTTGATCAGGTACGCCACGATCCCGGCGATGCGAAGCAGCAGATGTGCGTGCAGCGCCCCGGCGAGGACCAGGGACCAGGCCACGGCGAGGGAGAGCCCACCGAAGACGGCGACCGGCAGCGGGAGCGTCTGCAGCGTGCCGGTCTCGAAGTTCACGCCGGCGCCCACGTTGGGCCAAGGAAGGGCCCGGAGCGCGAAGAGCAGGGCGCCGGCGACGATGATCGCGATCGCGACCGCACTCGGAAGCAGCAGCCTGAGCTCCATGGTGCCGAGCTGGATCACCTTCTCGTGGAAGGTCGCGGAGAGGCCCTCGTGCTCGTCCCGGCCTGCCTCTTTCCGCCCCAGCGGCTCGGCGGCGGGCTGCTCAGCCAACGCCGACCTCGTCGAGTATCGAGCGGTCGACCTGGTCGAGACCATCGGGCCGCGGGAGCGGCCGGGAGCTGCGCCAGGCCCTCAGGTTGACCAGGAAGAACGTGATCAGGAGGGGCGGGCCGAGCGCGTAGATGCCCAGCTGCGGGTATGAATCGCTCTCGAACTCCTGCCCCGCGCTGCCGCCGCCCTGGACCTGCAACGAGCTCAGGAAGAGGACCGTGGTCACCACCAGCAGCGTGTAGCCCAGGTAGATCAGCACCCGGGTATGGCGCGGCACCGCCAGACCGCCGGTGTTGGTGAAGGACTCGCCTGACATCAGGACGTCCCAGAGCATCGCCGCCACCAAGACCACCCCCTGGATCGCGGTGAAACGCTGACCCGCGCCGAGCGCGGTGCCGAAGACACCGTCGTACAGGAAGTGAAGCGCGGCGAACCCAAGCGTGAGGACGAGGATCAGACGGAGGACCGGCACCCCCAGACGCCAGCCGGGCACGATCGAGGTCACCGCCACCACCACCAGCACGGCGTAGGCGCCCCCCACGTCGAGGTTGGTGGGAGCGACGCCGCCGCCGATGGGCGCCCCCACGGCCTCGATCACCGGCGCTGCGATCAGCGGCCCGAACGCTGAGAAGAGGCCGACCAAGGCGAGAAACAGCCCTCCGGTGGCGACCTCGCCGCGTCCGACCAGGAGCAGGACCAGGCCAGCGGCGAGCAGGAGGGCGGCGGCGCCACCGGCCGTGACCAGGAAGTCCCCCGGTCCACCGCCGGAGCTTTGCTCGCCGGCGCCGGGGTCGGCGGTGAAGCTCTCACGCGCGTTGTCGAAGGGGGCCCTCGAAGCCTCCGAGAGCCCGCTCACCCTCACACCCGCTAGCGTCCAGGTCACATCCGCGGTGTGCTTGGTCCAGACCTCGCCTCCCGCGGGCTGGCCCGCGATGGTCGTGGTCACCGAGGCGGCCTGCCAGCCGTTGCTCGTCCCATCCGGCTTCAGTGCGACCGGAGCGGCGAGCACGGAGCTGAGGGAGCGGGGAGGGTCGGCCGGATTCCAGAGCAGCACCAGGCGGCCCGGCCGGCCACCGGAGCTGCCGGACCACACGGCGCCCTGGTGGACCGCGGTCCGCGCCCAGGCTTGCGGCACCAGGAGGGAGTACGGGGGGTCCGCGCTCTGGGCCCGCACCAACGGTGGGAGAGCGGGGGCCGAAGAGGAGGGAGAACGAGAGGACGAGACGATGGACGGCGCGGCGGCGGACACGATGCCCAGGTAGAGCACGATGGCTCCCCCTCCGAGCGCCCAGAAGGGGACCCGGGTGCTGGTGGGACGCCGGAGCGCGAGCGCGCTGATCGCACCGACCGGGATCGCCACCATCGCAACCGGAGCCAGGTCCCCCAGTGTGCCCCCGAGGCTGAACCCAGGCCCTTGGTGGAGATAAGCCCAGGCGAGGATGCCGGCGCCGGCGGCCACCAGCGCACCCACCAGAGCCTGTCTCGACACCTTCTCGACGAGTGTGCTGAGCTGCCCACTGACCACCTCGGCCCACTCGGCGAAGTCGGTGCCGGCGAGCACGAGCACCGGGATGAGAAGGAACTGGAGCGCCTCCAGCTGGAGGTCGATGAAGGACCCCAGCTCGCCGCCCTGCAGGCCCTTCAGCATAAAGAGTCCGTAGATCAGGGTCGTGGCGAGCAGGATCCAGATCAGGGTCGGGAGCCGTAGACGAGCCCGGTGATGCAGGTGGGGGGCCTGACGACCGTTTCCGCGGTCGGTGATGTAAAGGCCGATCGCCGCCACCACCACCGACAGCACCACCAGCGTGATGATCAGCGCGGCGGGCATGGAGCCCGTCGCGATCCCGCTGACGAGGCCCACCAGCGCGTAAGCGGCGACCGCGACCACCCGCAAAGCGAGGTGGGCGTGCAGCGCGCCGGCGAGGATGAACGACCAGGCGAGGATGATCGTGATGGTCGTGAGCAGGGCGGTCGGCAGGGGAACCGTCCCCAGCACCGTTCCCTGAACCTGACCCGCCGAGACCAGAGGCCAGCCGGCGTCGCGAGTGGCCAGCAGGACCGCGCTCGCGAAGACGATCGCGATCGCGAGCGCCGTGGGCAGGACGAGTCGAACCTCCATCGTGTCGAGCGAGATCACCTTCTCGTGGAAGGTGCCGGCCAGGCCCGCGTGCTCGGGGGGCTCGCTCTCCGCCGTCGGGTGGGGAAGCCCCCTCTCCGCCATCGCGGGCAGCGTACCAACACTCGCCCTGCCCCCTGGAGTTCGAGGACGGGGCGGGTGGCCGGTGGCGCGGAGACCGCTGCGAGCGTCCACACGGCTCCTACAGTTCAGGCATGGCCTTCCTCGACCTCCACGTCCCGTCGTTCACGTATCCGGGCGCGCCCGAGGATCTCTTCCCGACCGTGCTCCGGATCGCGGCCGCCGCCGAGCGCAGCGGATTCAACGCGCTCTCGGTGATGGACCACTATCACCAGATCCAGCCGCAGGGCACCTCGGACCAACCCATGTTGGAGGCCTACACGACGTTGGGCGCGATCGCAGCGCGCACCTCGACGCTGCGACTGCTGACGGTGGTCACTGGGGTCACCTACCGGGTGCCGTCGATACTGGCCAAGCAGGTCACGACGCTGGACGTGATCTCAGGCGGCCGGGCCATCCTCGGGATCGGCGCCGCCTGGAACGAGGAGGAGCATCTCGCCTACGGCGTCCCTTTCCCGCCCATCGGCGAGCGCATGAACCGCCTGGATGAGGCGGTCCGGATCTGCCGGGCCATGTTCGACCGTCGGCAGTCGAGCTTCGAGGGCCGCTACTACCGGACCCAGGACGCCTACAACGTGCCGCGACCGCTGCAGGCGCGGGTCCCGATCCTGATCGGAGGAGGCGGCGAGCGACGGACCCTGCGGCTGGTGGCGGAGCACGCCGATCTCTGCAACATCATCGGCGACCCCCAGACGGGCCACCACAAGCTGGAAGTGCTGCGCCGGCACTGCGAGGCGGTGGGCCGCGACTACGCCACCATCCAGAAGACCGCGCACGTGGGGATCGTGGTGGTGGAGGAGACCGAGGGCGCGGTCAGCCGCCGGCTGGAGGCGATCGCGGCGACGCCACCACCCGCGCTGCGCGGCGTGAGTGCGGAGGAGCTCTCGGTGCGGTTGGTGAGCGGCACGCCGGCACGGGTGACGGAGCGGCTCCGGCCCTACGTGGAAGCCGGGTTCGACGGCCTCAGCTTCAGCGTCTATGGAGCGTACGAAGAGGGCCCGGTTGAGCTCGCCGGCCAGGCTGCGGCCGCCGCCCTGGGATAACTCCGGAGAGGCGCTGAAACCCCGGCGCGGGTAGGCCCCCGAAGGTGCACAGTGCACCAACGGGTCCGATCCGGCGTGGGATGGCCCCGGAGGTGCACCAACGGGTCCTATCCGGCGTGGGAGACCCCCGGTCGGCATCCTGGTCCCCGCTCGTCGAGGAGGCGGAGAATGCGGGCCAAGTGTCCACAGTCGGACGCTACAGCGCGGCGTTTAGGGTCCGGCTGCGGACACTCGGACCCTAACGTGCTGACACCAATTTTCACACCAACTGACCGTGAGCTCAGCCTGCTTGGGGCTGACCCGAGCCCGAACCACCGTATTGCCGAGAAAGCGGCGCTTCAGCATCGCCGGCCTAAACGAGTTCGGTCTGGCAAGGCAGGCCGGGGGCCCTGCTGAGCCGCGCGTCACTGGTGAGCAGGGGGACGCCCAGCCGGCCGGCCAGCGCGACGTAGAGGGCGTCGTAGAAGCTCAGGTTGTCCCGAAGATCCCAGGCTCGGGCTGCGAGTGCGCCGGTGTGCGGGTAGCGGTGCTCCACCAGCGCCTGCGCCGCCCTCAGCGCCGTATACGCCTCTAGGCGGCTGATCCGGCCAGACTGTTCGTGCCGGCGCAGCACGTTACCGACCTCCGCATCGATGAGGTGCGGGGCGTGCCGGTGCATGCCGGCCAAACGGGCTCTGAACGCGGCCGCGGCGGCGGTCTTCCCACTCAATGCCAAGACCAGCGCAGACGCGTCGATGACGTAGTCCCTCACCGCCGGTCGGCGGCCAGGTCGGCGAGGATCGACTCGGCGGTGGCCCCAACGGTGTCGCTCGTCTCCCGGGCCGCCTCCATGTCGGCCAGAGCCTCCTCAGTCGTCGGGTGGCTGGCGAAGTCGAGGATCCAGTCCCGCATGTACGACTGGATCGAGCGTCCCGCGCGGCGGGCCCGTTTGCGGATTACCTCGTACGCCTCCTCGGGAATCTCGCGGATCTGGATCGTCGCCACAGCGCTACTATAGCGCTCCGGCGCAAAGGCCGGAAAGGGGGTCTCCACTCAAGCGGAGTCGTGCGCGCCCCGGGAACCCCAGTGCCGGTGTCGGGGGCCACGGGCAGGGATGACGTTGCATTGCCGGCAACCGCACGCCACGGGGTACGGGATGACGTTGGATCGCCGGCAATCGCACCTCACGGGGGGTGCTGAATGGCGTTACTCCGTCAAAGTGGATACCCGATAGCCCGAAAACCGACCTCTCCGAGGCGGCAGCACGTGACCAGATTGACGGGCAAACCGAGGTCAGCTGCCGGAGTCCGTCCAGCCCTCGAGACGAAACTGCACCCCTCCGTCCCATCCGGGGATCCCGGCTTGTGGGACGCCTGCCACTGCCCCGCCTGGCGGATGGGCGACCGGTCCAACACGTGCCAACCCGCGGCACCTCGCAGCCGGTTCGGTCGGCGCGTCGGCCGCACTGAATAACGCAAAGACCCCACCCCGGGCAAGGCCGACACCGCCCAGCACGGCCACCGGGAGGGCGCCGAGGACGATCCCTTGCTGCACCCCCGTGCTACCGCCCGGCCAGGCTGGCGACAGTCGGGGCGAGAACGTTGGCGACGCCGGCTCCGAAGACGAAGTAGGAGTAGCCGATTTCCTCCCGCCGCCGCTGGATCTCCTCGGCCGCCGCTGCCGGGTCTTCCGGGAGTGCGGCCAGCGAGTCCGCTTCGCGCAGTGCCGCCGGGTCAGTGTCGCGCACGGATGCCATGAACGGCGCAACGGTGTCGCCGACGACTGGCACATGGAGCGCGACCTCGATCTCCCGCACGGCGCAAACCTCGCGTGCCAGCCCAGCGACCTCGGCACGGGTCTGACTCAACAACCCCTCGAGGGTGACCGTGTCGGCGACCTCGGCGGCCAGCGCTCGGCCCTTCGGCCCGCCAACGGCCATCATCAACGGCGTGTGTCGATCGGTGCCGTCCAGATCGCGCAGCGTCGCTACGGTCTCGCGGACCTGGGCCAGCCGCTGCGCTGGTGGCACAACCGGCATGCCGAGCTCGCGGAGCAACTGCTCATCCCTGGCCGGCCGGTACCGAGACCCATTTCGAAGCGACCGTCGGTGAGCACCGACAGCGAGTGCGCCTCCCAGGCAGTGCTCCAGGCCGGGCGCAGCGGGGAGGCGTACACCCAGGTGCCGACACGCAGGTCTGCCTGGGCGGCTGCGAACGCGAGTGTAGGGCCGGGCGCAGGCTGCCAATGCGGCACATCCGGCATCAGCAGCGTGGAGTAGCCGCTGTCAGCGATGCGGCGCACCTGGTCCCGCCACGTGGGCAGGTCTGTCATCACCGGGGGCCACGACCCCGAATCGGAACGGTCTGGTCATGTCTGGGCTCCTCTCGCACGGGCGCGTGACGCATGGGACGGGACGCCGGCGCCGCCTCCCAGCGGGGCAGACTCTGCCTCAATCGCCGCGTCGGGCACGCACGCCCTGACGGGTGGAAGGTATCTCGCGACAATCCCCGCTGCCCACCGAAGCATGGTTCGAGGACTGAGACACCATACGTGACGTGTGGTACGGTGGCGATCGTGGTCAAGACCACGATTTACCTGCCCGACGACCTGCACCGAGAGCTCAAGCTGGCAGCGAAGGAGCGCGGGTCCAGTGAGGTGGAGCTCATTCGCACGGCGCTCAGGCATGAGCTTCTCGGGACTCCCCCCGGGCAGGCTCAGCGTGCACAGCGACGCGCTCGGCTCCTCGCCGCGATGGGGACGCTGGACAGCTCATCTATCCCCCGGGCTATCTGGACGAAGTTCGCGCCGGGTGGACCGGCTGATCGTTCTCGACGCGAGCTGGTGATCGCGGCGCTGGTCGTCGATGACACTCACCACGAATCAGCGGCGTGCTGCCCTTGCGAAGGCCACAACGACGAGGTGATCGTCGCGGCCTCCGCACTCGCGGAAGTCCTGATCGGGCCTGTCGGATGGGCGGTGCGGCGCTCGCCGATGCACAAGCCTTCCTCGACGGATGCGAGACCGTCCCGGTGACCGCCTCAACCGCGGACGCCGCGGCGGCGCTGAAGGCACGGCACCCGGCCCTGAGCTTGCCGGACGCCATCTCGCTCGTCGTCGCCGAGTTGGTTGACGCGGATGCCATCTGGACGTTCGACAGACGCTGGACGACCGTCGACTCGCGCGTCACCGTTCCTTGAACGGGTCAGGCGCCCGCTGCTGATCAAGGGCAAGGCGCTCACCAGTTGACCCATCGTCAGGTCCAGGTGGAATCGCGAAGAGATCACCAACCCAGGCCAGTCCTTGCCTTGCGTGCGGCCTCGTACGGGGTCCGGGTCAACAAACCACACCTGCCCAGGCACGATTGGCTGACGGCGCGCTCGCGTGTGGCTGCCCATTCTCGCCGACGGGGGCATCGGCGACAGTGAGTTCGTCCGCAGCCAGCTCCACCGGACGGCGACCGCGGCCGAATCGCTCGGCAGTACCGCGGGCCGGGGCAGGAGAAGACGCCGGGCCCCACGGCCGTCCCTGGAGCGCTACGGCCACGCCTTCACGCGCAGGCCGGACGCCCTCCGGCCGTGACCATCGCGCCAAAGCTCTGGTACCGGGCAAAACCGACCACCTATGAGCGGGTGACAGATGCGAGCGTCCCGGCGCCCGGTAGGCGAGACGCGTGACCTCAACCTCACCGCCAGCGTTGCCAAGGGCCGTCGGTGCGCCTGCTCGACGCGCGACCGCTTCACGCCCCGGGCGTCGACTACTTGCAGTTGAGGCTCCTGCTCGCCGCGCAGGTCGAGATGCTCTTGGAGCCGCTGGCGGATGCGCTCGCGTCCCTGTTCGAGCAGCGTGTCCCCCCGTTCGTCGTGCGCCATCGAGAAGGCGTCATCGCTATGCACAAACCGGAGTACGCCTTCGAACAGCGCACGGGAGTCGCAGGCTTCGAGATCCAGCATGTCCGCCGCCGGCCCGGAAGTCACCGGCGTTGCCGCCGCGCGTGCTGGCGGGCGCGAAAGAGTTCAATGCCCGCCTCTGCCTCCGCCTCCAGCTTGGCCCCCGCCTGCTCGTAGCGGGCGAGTGCCTGGCGGACGGTCGCGACCTCGTCGGCAGCCAGGGTGATGGTCTTGGTCCGGCCGCCCTCCGGATAGGCGAGAGAGGACACGCAATGGCATTCGGGCGACCGCAGCGCCGAGACAGCGTGAAGAGGGCCCCTCGCAGCATTCGAGGGGCGGAGGTGGAGCTTGGGCGAGATGCCATGACGATCCTCCTATCGGCGGGTCAACCTACCAACGGGGCTCACACGCGGCCTGCCACCGCCTCCGCGAAGCACGCCAGGATATGGGCCCATCCGGCTGTGAAGGCGCCACCCTCGTAGCCGCCCGGCATGGCGCAGGCGGCGCGCAGCTGCTCTTCGGTGAGCCGCTCCCAGCCCCGGTGCTCCACGTCGACCCGGGTCAGCAGGTCAACGCGGACCAGGTCGTGGACGTGCTGCTTGCGAAGGCCGGTGGCCTCCGCCTCGCGGAAGTCCTGCACGAGGTCGACGGCGGAGCGGTCGCCGACGAGAGTGTCCCATTTGCCGAAACGGGCCCCATCCGGATTCTCATCGACTCCGTCGCTACGTCACACGTCGGACCAGGTGGACCGCGATCCAGAGAAGCGCGGCCGCCAGCACCGTGAAGATTGCGGCCTCGATCAGCTGGAAGGTCCAAAAACGATCGGCCGGCTGGTATTCGATCCAGCGCAGGTAGCCGTGGGCCGCAAACCAGGCCGTCGGGGCTACGCCGGCGTTGATCGCCTGCCGCGCCAGCTGATCCACCGTCGTGGGGTCGAGACGGTGCCCGGTATGGTCGACCAAGCCCGAGTTCAGCACCCAGTCGCCGGTGCCGGTGAGTGCCGAGCTCTTCGAGTCGCTCATCTGGACGGTCCGGGTCAGGGGTGGCAGATAGTGAGGTCGCACCAGCAGCTCCAGCAGCGGGTAGCGGACCAAGAAGAACACGGCCAGGGTAACCGCCATCGCGGGGACGGTGCGCCGGGCCACGACCCCCACGCAGGTTCCGAGGGCGACCGCGCAGAGGACGTAGGCGGTCGGCACCAGACCCTCAAAGTCGAACACGTTGGGGGCGAAGTGGCCCTCCAGCTGGTCGAGGGGCCAGCGCCACCATGTGAGGAGGGCAGTAAAAGCGACCGCGCCCAGGACCGCCCCTCCCGTGAGCACGGCCAGCTTCGCTGCCAACCAGTGCAGCCGGGTGACGCCCTGGGTCCAGACCAGACGGTGGGTGGCCCGCTCCAGCTCGCCGGCGAGCAGGGGGGCCCCCATGAACACGCCGAGGAGGGCGGGCACGAAGTTCAACCACGGCAGCCACGCCGTGCCCAGCTCCCGGTACCGGTCGCTGAACTGCTGCAGGACGGCCAGGCAGCGGGCGTCGGTGTGCCCCACGCACGCCCCCACCCCCAGCCGGTCGAAGGAGGCCCGCATGTCGAGCCCGCTGAGCAGCAGGGGAACGCCCGCCGCCACCAGCAGGAGCCCGGCGGCCAGGAGGGCGAGACGGTGCTGTCGCCAGGTCAGCCAGATCATGCCGGAACCTCCTCGCTGCCGCGCAGGCTGCTCAGCACCAGCCCTTCTATGCCGTCCGGGCTGCGCCTGCCGCCCAGTAGCTCGCGCAGCGGTCCGGAGAGCCGAAGCCGGCCCCCGGAGAGCACCAGCAGGAAGTCGCAGACCTGCTCCAATTCGGTGACCACGTGGGACGAGAACAGGACGGTGACTCCCTGGTCAGCCGCCGTCTCCGCCAGCGTGTCCAAGAACTCGCGCCGCGCCAGCGGGTCGAGGCTGGCCAGTGGCTCGTCGAGGACCAGCAACCGCGGCCGCTTGGCGAGTGCCAGGGCCAGCGCCACCTGGGCCTGCTGGCCGCCGGACAGGGCTCCCACCCGCGCCTCGGGCGCGATGCCGAAGCGGGCCAGGCGCACGCGGGCCAGGTCCTCGTCCCAGCGACGGTTGAGGGCTCGGCCAAGGCGCAGCATCTCCCCCACCCGGAAGCCGCGGTAGAGGGGCCGGTCCTGGGCCACGAAGCCAACCGCCGCCAGGGACTCCCGCGTCGCGCCGAGGAGCTGCCGGCCGAAGACCTCCAGGCGCCCGGCGCTGGGCTGAGCCAACCCCACAACCAGGTCGAGCAGGCTGGTCTTGCCGGCGCCGTTCGGGCCGATCAGTGCCGCGATCCTCCTCGGTGGCAGCGCGAAGCTGCAGTCACGGAGCGCCCAGAAGCGGCCATAGCGCAGGCCCACCTCCTTCGCCTCCAGCGCGTAGACGGCATCCATCGGACGACCTCCTGCCAATAGCGTCACCGGCTGCCCGGTGCGACACCAGACGCTAGGGCCCATCCCTTTCGCTGCTCTTGCCGCTGTCGGACAGGATTTCGCAAGCTTTGCGGCGAAACTGTGCGTCATGCGGCTGCTGGTGGCCGAGGACGACGTGCCGCTCTGCTCCGTGCTGCAGCGCGGCCTGGAGGAGAACGGCTACGTCGTCGACGTCGCCGGCCGTGGCGACGACGCCCTGCACCTGCTCCAGGTCTACGACTACGCCGCGGCTGTCATTGATTGGCGGATGCCGGGGCTGGACGGAGTGGAGGCAATCCGCGCCGCCCGGGCGCGCAGGATCTCGGTCCCGGTCCTGGTCCTCACCGCCCGCGACGGGGTGGCAGACCGGGTCGAGGCGCTCGACGCCGGCGCCGACGACTACCTGGTCAAGCCGTTCCAGTTCCCCGAGCTGCTGGCCCGCCTTCGCGCGCTGCAGCGGCGGCCGCCGGGGCTCCGGGCCGTGCTGGAGCTGGGCGGCGTCCGTCTGGACCCCGCGGCCCGGCGGGTCACATACGACGGCGTCGAGATGAACTTGACCCGATACGAGCTTTCGCTCTTGGAGCTGTTGCTCCGGCGCCACCCGGCGGTGACCGAGCGGGGAACGATCGCCCAGCACCTCTGGGCCGAGGAGTGGGCGGCGGCGACCGACAACAGCATCGAGGTCCACGTCAGCCGGCTGCGGGGAAAGCTGGCCCGCTCGGGACTCCGCGTGGTCAGTGTTCGAGGGGCGGGGTACCGGCTGGAGAAGCGCAGTGCTGAGGCTTGACGGAATTCTTGGGCGCTCGCTGCTGGTGGCGTTGGGGGTCACTCTGACCGGCGGACTGCTGCTCTTCGCCGTTCTCGCTGCCTCCGACGCGCTCTTCGTGCACGACTCGGCCCAGAGCGCGGACCACCAGCTGCTGGCCCGATATCGCATCGTCAGCACTCGGCCGCAGCAGCTGGCAGGCGCCGAGAGCGCCAGCTCCAAGTCCGACGCCAACGACCTCCTCGTTTGGCAGATTGACTCGAGCGGAGATGTGGTCTTCTCCCCCGGCCCGCCCTGGGACCTTCCCGCCGCTTACCGACACCTGAGCGGCTTCGGCACCGTGTACCTGGGGGGGCAGCCCACCCGCCTCTATGGGGGCCCGCTGGAGGGCGGCGGCTGGCTGATCCTCGGCACGAGCCTGCAGCCCGTCGAATCGGGACGCCAGGGCGTGACCCAGTCCCAGCTGATCGTGTTCCCAGTGGCCCTGGTGGCCGTCTTCGTCGGCGCCCTGGCCGTCGCCCGCCTCGTAGCCGCGCCGATCGACCGAGCCCGGCAGGAGCAGCTCCGCTTTACCGCCGACGCCTCACACGAGCTGCGGACCCCGCTGTCCGTGCTCCAGGGGGAGGTCTCGCTGGCCCTCTCGCGAGAGCGGGACGCCGGTGAGTACCGGGTGGCGTTGGAACGGGTCTCCGGGGAGGCCGACCGCATGGCCCGACTGGTCGACGACCTGCTCTGGCTGGCCCGCGTCGAGGGTCAGCCGGGGACGCCACCGGCAGAGGAGGTCCGCCTCGACGTGGCCACCGCCGAGGCGGTGCGCCGGTTCTCAGCGTTGGCGTTGCAGCGTCACCTCGACCTCAGCCTGACAGCGCACGGGGAGCCCAAAGTGGTCGCGCCACCGATCTGGATCGACAGGCTGCTGGGCGTGCTCCTGGCCAACGCCTGCACCTACACGCCGGAGGGAGGTAGCGTCGCCGTCCATGTCGACGGTGGCGCCCGCCGCGCCCGGCTGCTCGTCGACGACAGCGGGCCTGGCATTCCGCCTGCGGAGCGTTCGCGGATCTTCGCGCGCTTCCGCCGGGGCACGACCGGGGGCGACGGCGCAGGCCTGGGCCTCGCCATCGCCGACGCCGTGGTGCGCGCACTGCACGGCCGCTGGGAGGTCGAGACATCCCCCCTCGGCGGCGCCCGCCTGGCGGTGACCTGGGGCGACGGGCGCAGCAGCCTCAGGCGACGCTGACCACCCCTCTGGCTCATTGGGATGAAGCTGGCGTCGGAGGCGGTCGAGCCGCAGGCAAGTTTGGTGCGCGATGGTGCACGCTGAGCGGATCCCCCTTGTGCGGCGTGCGCGGTCACGTCAGCAGAGCGAACAGATGATGAGTGAGCGCTTTCGCGTGACTCACGAGACAGTTCAGGACCGCCGTCTACGACTCCGCCGACGGCGCGCGGTGGACCAGGATCGGGACCGTCCGCCTCGGCGGTCTGCCTCGCGCGGCCCAGATCGGGCTGTTCGTCACCTCCCCGGTCTACGTCGCCCCGGGGCCAGTGGCCGGTTCCCCAGTGCCGCGACCGCGAGCTTCGGCCGACCGTTTCATTGAGGCCGCCACCCTGAACGCGGGTGGTTTGGGATCTGGGCTTCCAGAAGCGCCCACGGAACCCCCGCCCGCGAGGTGCGTCGATCGTCTCCTGAGACTCCCGCGGTGTTCACATGGCCACGCGCACTGACGGGCCGGCGCTCAGGCTGACGCCAGCACCGGCGACCTTCAGGTCTCGAAACACCAGGACCGCTAACGTGCCCGGGGGCCTGTCCCGAGAACCTCGACCCTGCCTTCCCGCACCCGGGCCCGGGCTGGCGGCAAGGGCGGCAACGGATAGTTCGGCGAGACCGACGCCCCAGTAGCGCTGAACCTGGCGCCGTGACATGGGCACTCAAGAACTCCCGCATCCGAGTTCCACACGAGCTCGCACGGCTGGTGGGTGCACAGCGCCGAGACAGCGGTGACCGTCCGCCCGCGCCGGACGACGAAGACCCCGATCGCGCCCGCGCTCGCTCGCTCCGGAACCCCCTCCCCCAGACTCTCGAACGCGAGGCCGACGTCGACCCACCGGCCTGTGCGCGGCCCTGGCCTGACGACTGCCGCTCGAGGGCTCGAGGGCGGCGCGCCGGAAGGTAGCGCCCCTCCCACGGCGCGCTCGACCGACGCTCCCAGGGCGACGCCACCCGCGGCCGAAGCCGCTGCCACCAGAGCCATGCGCCGGGTGATCCGCGAGTCCGGTTTCCCCTCGGTCAGCTGTACGGCCAGGCGCTGTCTGAATGCGGCCGTCATGTAGGCGTCAGGCACCCGAGCGCCCGCGAGTTGGGCGGCCAGGCGGATCGCATCACCCTCCGACGCATCGCCGGGCCGGGTCTGCAGTCGCTTGCCGGCCATCAGGTCGGAGACGAGGCGGTCGAGGCGCGCGATGCGCTCCTCGGAGGGATCAGTCACGAGCACTCACTCTGGCGGCGGCTCGCAGCGCCCGGAGCTGCATGACGCGCAGGGGACGAACCTGCCCACCGGAGAAGCCTCAGCGCGGGTACGGCAGTGGCGGATCGACGCGACTCACAGTAATGCGCACTCTGTGTGGATCACGCTCGGATCGCCCGACTACCCCTGCAAGGAGGAGCTTGCAGCGATGAGGCAGCGCCAGGGTCTGGAACTTGTCGGGCCTCAGCGCGTGATACAGCCCGCAGGTGGTTCGTTGAATCTCACAACACACCTGCCGTTGCCCTCCGTGTCGCTTCAAGAGGTTCTCCCCAGCATAAGCCCGATCTGCGGGGGGTAGGTGCACCAGTTCGCTTTCCGCGTTTGCGCCAGCCGAGGACGGATCGGTAGGCGCCGCGCGTGGGACCCGGGGTGTTACCGGCAGGTCTATATGAGGACGAACCCACCGGTAAATGTGCGCGATCCACGCGCACGACGACAGCAAGAGACCGACAAATGGGTATTAATCCTTATAGACGTTAATCTCTGTTCTCGTCTATTGCGTACGGCACCAGACTCCTTACGACGCCGAACGCCACGCATGGGCCTTGGGGTTCACACCGGAGTTCGGGGGGCCGGACCTCTCCGAAGCAGCATTATTCCGCTGGTCTCGGCTGACGTCTTTGTGTGGACCGGAGCGTCGACTCCTTTTCTCATTGGGGCGCAGCCGAGATCCTTCTACGTTCGCAGCATGCAGGCGAGTACCCAAACCAGACCTGGAGGGCGTGTTCAACGACCCGTTACTGGATTGCTGTGGGATGTGCCTGATGCGCGGGCTGTCTTTGTTGGCATCACGCTCTGTGGGGTTGATGGTCACTGGGCCGACACCGTCAACCGGCGTCTACACTACGTACGCCGACTCTTCGAGCAAGATTCTCAGGGCGCACGCCGCCCCTTTTCGTTGACGGCTTGGACCGGGGGCGATGCGGCTAAGCCGGTAAATTCGTCGACGCCGAGAGCGAAGTCCCAATGCCCCACTCCGTGGCCGGCGAGGCCCACTGTGAGCGGGCCCGCTCCTTCCAGCCAGTGCGCCATCTTCAGGTCCCCGACGTCCAGCGGGCGCAGCCCGAGGCTCTTGA
The DNA here is from genome assembly GCA_963790575.1 of Candidatus Dormiibacterota bacterium. Classification (GTDB taxonomy): domain Bacteria; phylum Chloroflexota; class Dormibacteria; order Dormibacterales; family Dormibacteraceae; genus CAVTSA01. The sequence goes on from CAWBPD010000034.1 coordinate 150,399, forward strand.
CGAACTCCCCTACGCCCGCCTTGGCCTGCGCACTGTCGCCGGCGATGAAGACGTCGGGCTGGCCCTTCTCCAGGACGTTACGGAAGATGGTGTTGAATGCCTTCACCACGCTGGCGCTGGCCGGAGCCGCCTTGGCGGCTTGCTGCGCGATCGAGGTCTGTTCGCGGTGGGCCAGCCCATCGAATGTGGAATTGAAGGGATTGCTGATGTCGACGATGACCTTGCCCGCGAGGGCGTCTCCGTACCGGGCGACGGCCGGAACGACACCGTCGGACAACAGGGCCACGATGACGATGTCCCCGGCCGGGACAGCGGCCCACTCTCCCGTCGTGGCGCTGGCGCCGAGAACCTTGGCCAGGTCAGCGGCCTTGGACTGATCGCGGCCCATGACCTCGACGGTGTTGCCGCCCGCTACCGCCCGCGCGCCGATGGTGCGGGCCATGTTCCCGGTGCCGATGATGGTGATGGTGGTCATGATGTCTGTTCCTCCCTCGTATCTGGGTTAGTTGGTTGTGATGGTTTTGTCGGCGTGATGGGTAGCGTCGAGAGGGTTGGCCGTGCCGTGAGGCGTGGCACTTGAGTTCGAGGTTGTTTCCGGCTGGGTCGCGAATGAACACCGCGTAGTAGTCCGGTCCGTACTCCGTCCACAGCCGAGGCTCGTGGAGGATCTCGGTGCCGAGTGCGGTCGCGAGCTCGTGGCCGCGTCGGACGGTCGCCTCGTCCTCGACCCTGAGGGCAAGGTGGGTCTGGCGGCCACCGGGGTCGGTCGCGCGGGAGAAGAACAACTGGGCTGGCTGGCCCGATAGGGCGTACCCGATCAGGTTCGGCGTATCGAAGGTTCGCCTGCCCCCGGCCAGGCCGACGATCTGGTCGTACCAGTCGCCGATAGCGTCCAGGTCGTCGACTTGGAGGACGACGTGGTCGAGCAGCGTCATGGGCGCTGTCCAATCCTACTGCGGCCCCTTTTTACGGCGGCGGTCTCTGGCAGGGCCGTGACGGCTTCGCTGGCGAGCTGCTGGAGGGCCGGGAGGTGGCTGGCGATGGCTTGGGCCACGTCACCCGGGCTGATGAATCCGACACACATGAGTGCCTCCGGTGGGATGGAAATCGGTGACGGTGCCTGTCCTGCGGCGACACTTCTTGGATCGGGGCCAGTCGCGCCGCGCCTTCCTCGCATGGTTGCAGCAGACGTCGGCCAGCGCGATGGACGGGGCCCGGATGGCTGAAGCAGAACGTCGACCGCTGAGGAAGGTCACCGATCCGGCGGTGCTGGAGCGCAGGCGTGCCGCCCTCGCGAAGGCGCGCGATGTGCGGAACAAGAAGCTGGCCGCGGAGAAGGCGGAGATAGAGGGTCGCATAGCAGGCCCTCGCAAAACGATCGTGGGGCACCGAGCCATTCTGCGGGCCTACGTAAGGGATCCGCTTGCGGATGCCGCTTCCTCTGTGCCTGGCATGTGATGACTCGCCTGGCCCCTACGCGACGCCACCGATGCAAGCGCGTTGTTAGCCGCGGCCGTCCTTGGGTCCGAAGACCGCGAGAGCCTCGGAGTCGGAGTTACGAGCACGGACGTATTCGTCGGCCCAGGCGGCGGCGTCGGAGTAACCCGACTCGGCAGCGATCTGAGCGCAGGCTGCATCTGCGTCGAAAAGGGTACGTCGCAGGGACACGTTTGGACCGAGCAGGGCCCAGTGTGCCCCGAACCGGCCATAGGGCATGCCGATGCTGCCTGGATTGACTACCAACCGGCCCTGGGCTAGGCGGGTGAAGGGCATGTGGGTATGCCCACATACGACGGTGGTAGTGCTCCGCGGGAGGTCGGCAAATACCTCGGCCCAGCGTTCAAGCCGTGAATCCACGAGCACCATCTCGTGATCATCGCGAGGAGTGGCGTGGCAGAAGCAGACGTCCCCGAAGCCGGCCACCGGAAGGGTCACTGAGGTCGGGAGCTTGGCGAGCTCCGCGATCTGGTCGTCTCGGAGCTGCATGGCCGCCCATGGCGCAATGGGATCGGGGATATCCGCGTTCCCACCGCGAGCCAGTTCCACCAGTTCACGGTCGGCGTTGCCACGGATCCAGACCGCACGCTCACCCAGGATGGCCAGCCGATCGAGCACTGCAGTCGGCTGGGGCCCGGCGGCCATATCGCCACCGAGTACGATCCGTTCAGCTGCAGCGACGTCGGGTTCGGCGAGCACGGCGTCCAATGCGGGCAGCACGCCGTGGATGTCCGTGAGAATAGCGACGGAGGCGACCATGCGGCCCAGTATTTCAAAAGAGTTGCCGCGGCCCCTTCCCGAACTGAGCTCACATGCCGAACCCCCCACGTGGACGCGCCCGGGGGCGTGGAGGCCGGACCGGCGCCATCTGAGTCCGGATTCGCAGAAGACCTGTCCGGAGCTTTTCTCGATGACGAGGAGCTACGCGTACGCTCGACGTGCCTCGATAACTGTCGGTTACGCCAGGTGCAGCAAGTGCCGAGCGGCTGACGCTGAAGAGCAGCGGCAGGCGCTCGTCGCGGGGTGCTCAGGCAGAGGCCCAACAGCGGTGACACCAGGAGCCGAGAACGGCGTTCACCTCTCCCATGCGCGACATAGCTGCGTCTCGCGTTCATCCGCCTGAGGACTCCGGCAATCCTGCGAACCCGACCACACTGGCGTTCGGCCAGGCCACGCTTCGGATGTCCCAGTCCGTCTGACTCCAGGCGCCGACGTAGCTGTCGTCCTGGGGCCAGTTCTGCTCGACGACCTCGAATGCGCTGGGACTCGTCGCGATCACCAGCGCCACGTGGCCGGCGGCTGAGCCAGGGATGGTGAACGACACCACGTCGCCCACGAGCGGCACCTCGCTCGCAACGAGCCCGTTCGCTCCCGCGTTGCGCGCGACATCGACACCGTTCCCGCTCGGAAACTGATACGTCGACTGGTGGACCGCATCGAACGCCCACTCGGCACCGGCGACGCACTGGTTTGAGACGGCGGTCGGCGGATGTGCGGACTCCCATGACGGCCAGGAAGGGAGGCTGATCTGCTGCTGCCAGCCGGGAGCCGGCACCGGGAGCTGCACCGGCCGGAGGCCACCTGCTGTCGCCGCGGTCAGCGTGCTCGTCGCCCTCGCCTGCTGGGCCTGGCAGGTCGATGGTGCGCTACCGATCGTTCCGGCCGAGCTCGATGTCGACGGTTGTGCCGACGTTCCACCTGAGGTTGGGATCATCAGTGCGGCTGCGGAAACTATCCCGCACTCCTGCTGAACCCACGTCGTCGCCTGCTCGACGAACTGCTGGTAGCGCTGAGGAAAGGCGCTGCGCTCGACCGCCTGGGCAACGCCGTCAGGACTCAAGCTCTGCCAGTTCTGAACGCTCAGGAGATGGTGCAGCCACTGGTCGGTCGCGTAGCCGACGTTCAGGATCTGCTGCGGCGTCCCCCATCCTTGCGAGGGTCGCTCCTGAAAGACGCCGACCGAGTCGAGGTTCGTCACGATCGGCTGCCCGTCAGGCGTCTCATGGTTGTCGAGGCCGCTCTCGGCAAGGCCCGCGGTCACCGCGTCGATCGCCGCCTGCTCGGGGAGCCAGTATGCCTTGACCTGCGCGATGATCGCATCGAATTCGCCTGCTGGGCGGCGGTTCCACTGGCCTGCTGCTGCGCTCCCGGCTGATCGGCTGCGGACGACGCTGCGGAGGAGGTGTCGAAGGAGGAGAGTGTCGGACACCCGTCCTCGCCGGCGAGCGGAGGAGCAAAGAGCGTCACCATCGAAAAGACGAAGAGGGCACCGACCAACAGGGGAGGCAGGATGAGGGCGGCCAGCAGCTTCATGGACTCGAGGTCTGCGGCGGCAGCTGGGTGAACTGATCGACGAGCCAGCCGTTGGCGCTCAACACCAGGCCGAGATCTTCCTGCTGCTCGCCCGACCAGGTTCCACCGGGGAGCAGCGGCCGGACGCGGTCCAGGTGGTCTCTGATCTTCGGGGTCAGGGGCGGCAGATCGTGGCCGGCGCTCCGCCATGATGGAATCCTGCTGCTCCGGCTCGAACGGACGCCCGGCGCTGGCAACGATGTTGGCGTGGCCGAAGTGCTGGTCGGCCGTGATCCAAAGGCGCAACGGGTAGGCGGCGAGATCCGAGTCCTGGGTTGAACTCGACACTGGCGTTCTCGCAGCTCAGCTCCCCGCGAGGACTTTACCGGTGCGTGTCACCGTGACCAGCCGGTGCCCCGCTTCAAGCGCCGAGCGTATCGGCTCGTACGCCGCCGCCGCTCGGCTCCTCGCCGTCCTCTCGGGCGGTCGGATGTGAAGGCAAGGGCATCCACTCCGCACAACGCTGTCGCGAAGGTCACGGTCGAAGGTGACCACTGTCAGCCTGTTGGCGAGCGCGTACTCGACGAGCACCTGGTCCTCCTCCTTCTCGACGCCCACGTCCCGAGCCCGTAACACGCGATGACCACGCCCATTGAGCAGGCTCACCACTGGCTCGACCATATTCTGATCAGCCAGAAAGGCTATCCGGCGTGACGTCGTGACGGTAGCTCCTCGGCCGCAGCAGCACGGATGTCCTCCTCGGTCAGATCCGGATAGAGCTCCAGGATCTCCGCGCTCTCGGCCCCGTCACTCAGCAGGCGCTTCACGGCGGCAACCGGGATCCGGGTACCGCCGAACACTGGCTTGCTCCCGAGAGTGCCGCGGCGTCGCTCGATCTGGCCTGGCATGCGCTGTCGCATCTCGACGATCCGTGTGCGAAGGTCGGAGGCAATCTGTTGAATCGGGACCACGTACTGAGCCAGGACCTGGGCCGGCTGAACGCCCTTGCGCCAGGTATCGGACTCCTTGAAGTAGAGGTGCCCGCCATGCGCGATGAAGGTGATCTCGGCCAGCGGCTTGGTGTAGTCGAGGGACCGTAGGTGGTCGGCAACCTTGCGGATCTCCTGGAGGCTCACCCCTTCCCGTCGCAGGTCCGCTGCGACCTTCAGGGCGACGACGTCCTGGAAGTTGTAGAGGCGCTTGCGGCCCCGTCCTTGGCGAGCGGTAAGACTCGGACGGATGAAATCACGCTCGTCCCAGTACTGCAGCCGACGCAGAGTTAGACCCGTGAGGGCGCCAACACGCTCCGCAGTGAACGCCAGGACGCCGAGGTCCGTGTCGATTGCCACGACGTGATCGTAAAACATCCGTGTTCTACGCGCGAAATCGGGATCTATGACCGGATCACTCCACGCCATCGGACACCTTTGTCGCTGCCTCGAAGTAGGGCCGCACCCTTACGAGCCCCCACGGTGCCAGCTGACGATTGGCCACGACCGCCTCGTGGTCACGAAGACCGGCGAGCGCCATCGCAAGCTGCCGCGCCGCCTGCCCGCGCGTCGTTCCGAGCACCGCTCGCTGTGCATCCGCCACCAGCTCCAGCCGCTGCGCGAAGAGGATCTGCGTCGCCGCGTTGCCGCGCAGCGACATCGGCACGTCGCGCGGGAACTGGGAGCAGAGCAGCACGCCGAGCCCGAAGGCTCTCCCCTCTCGCATCAGGACCTGCAGCGCCGTCGACTCGCCCAGCCGCCAGGCCTCGTCGAGCCCGAGCATCCAGCGCAGCCGCCGCTCCTGCGGTCGGCGCACGAGATAGTGGTAGAGGGCGCGGATCAGGAACTCGCCGACCGCCGTCTTCGTCTGCCCTCGCTCCTCATCGCCAGGTAGATGCGAGAGCCTGATCACCGCTCCGCGCTCTAGCAACGCCTCGAAGCCCGTTCCCGACGCGGCGAAGAGGTTCAGTCGGAAGAAGCGAGCGAGTCGCGGCGACTGCCCGACATCGACCTGCGCCACGAACGTGGCCCAAGCCACGAGCGCGATGCCACCGATCACGACGCCGGCGATGTGATCCAGCTGGATGCTCACCATCGGCACCGGCGGCAACGTCACCGCAATCGGATGCACCGTATCAGCCCCTATGCCGATCGCCACTCCGATCGTCGCGTGGGTTGCTCCCCGCAACTGTTCACCCGGCCGCGACGGCGGGCTGAGCCGGGACGACAGCGTAGTCGAGCTGGCGCACCTGGACGCGCACGCCCGGCATCTCGTCGATCTGGCAGTAGCGCTTGACGAAGGTGCCGCGCACCACCTGCCCGTCGTCGCGGAAGACGCCGGCCTCGCCGAGACCGTCGAGGACGACTCTCAGGAGCTTGTCTGCGTCCGGCCGCACTGCCGGCCACCCTGGGGCCGAGGACCGCAGTCCGCGCTTGCCGAAATGGCCCTTGGGCCGCACCAATCGGATCTCAATCCGATCTCACAGCGCCTAGCATGGGGCCATGGCCAGCGAGCGCCTGGTGCGCATGCCAGATGCATGAGTCGCGCCAGGGCCGCAAGCGGCGGTTGTCGTGGATTAGGACCACCTTGCTGCCGCGCGGGAGCGCCCGCAGCGAACCTTGGGTCTGAGGGAGGCCCGGAACCTCAAAGGAGACGGGCGCCGCGCGGGGGATCGGGAGGTACGCGGCACCGCAGGCTTGGCGGACGGCGGAGTCCTGATTCCGGGCGACGCTCATCTCAGACGGTAGGTAGCGGATACGCTGGTCCAGCGCGGTGGGGAAGCACGGTCCAGCCCAGCGGCACGACAAACGCGAGGGCTGAGCACAAAGACAGCTCATGTGCCCGTTCCGCAGTGGTCAGCCTGGGTTGGCCTCGTCGTTCAGGCCCGTTCACTGTTACTTACCGACGGCCACACGACCAAAGCCGGGGGCTCTGTCGCGTCAGTGCTGGGGGCAGCGCCCCGGCCGTCAGGTCGATTCGGCCGCGAGCGGCCACGCGCAGCGGGAACGTGCGTAGTCGATGAAACGTCGCGAGGCTCCTCGCCGAGGCGGTGCGATCGTCACCGAGTGGCGGGTTACGGTCGTCACCTTCTGCGACCCGCCAGCGACGAGCTCCGGCTCTGGGACGACACCACTCGGTGAGCTGCTGGGCAGCCACGTAGCCCAGCCAAAGTGAGGGCTCGAAGGAGGATCACTTGTGTGAGGGAATCGTGTCCGGCTCTCCACGTGCGTCCGCTCGCCGGTCATCTCGAGTGCCCGTCCTGCTGTCGGGCAAGGACTTCGGCGAGCGAGGTGCAGGGGAGATCTGGGAAGAGGCGGTGGATCGGCCGGGCATCGAAGGTCAGAGTCGTGCGGTCCATCGCGACCGCAGCCCGCACTTGCCGGCCGACTTGTGGCTTGACCCGTTCCATGGTGCCAGCCATCAGCCGGAGCAGCAGTGGCGGTAGGTGTCGCGGTTCCTGGCCGCGGTCGGCGACCGCCCGGGCGAGCCGCTCCAACGTCAGGTTGCGGGGGCCGCCGATCTCCAGGGTCTGGCCGCGCAGGCTAGGGTCAACGACGGCGTGCTCGGCCAGGGCGGCGACGTCGGCGACCGACACGAAGTTGATCGGGTTTCTCCCCCGACCGAACACGAGCGGGCGACCGGAACGACGGGCGGTCTGTTGCAGCAGCTCGATCCAGAGCTCAAGGAACGCGGTCGCGCGCACAATCGTCGTCGGCACACCGCTGGCGATCGCATGCTGTTCGGCGGCGTGCTTCATGCGAAAGAGCTCCATCGGACTGTCCGCTGCCGCCCCCACGGTTGAGACCAACACGAACTCAGCTCCGGCGGCCTTGGCGGCCTCGATGAGGTTGACGTTGCCGTCGCGGTCGACCGTCGCCGGTGAGTTGGGCGGGCGTCCGCTAAGGCCGTGCACGGCGGAGACGACGATCTCGACCCCAGCGGTTGCCGCGGCGAGGCTCTCGCGGTCGCGCACGTCTCCCGTCACGACCTCGACGCGACCGTCCGTGATCTGCTCAGCCCGACTCGGGTCGCGAGTGAGGACCCGTACCCGCTGCCCCCGATTGGCCAGACGATCGACCAGGAGCGCGCCCAGCCTGCCGGAGCCGCCGGCGATCAGGATCATGCTGGGCCCCCGGGGCCGACCTGCAGGCGGACCGCCTCGTCCACGGTGCCGACGCCCTGCTGGACCGGCTCGAGATAGAAGCGCGCCCAGGCTGCGAGGCCGTCGAGGACGCCGAAGATAACGACGCCGCGCATCAGGTGATGCGAACCGTCGAGTCGCGTCCCCTGCTGCTCCCATTCCGTCCATAGGGTGTCGCCATGGACGGCGTAGCGGAGGACCTCGGCCGTGAGGTCCGGTACTGCGGCGAAGATCTGCGTCCAGTTTGCGTGCACCTGTTCCCTCCCCGTGAAGCCTCGCTCGGGATGGACGGGGGTCTGGTTGCGGTAGTCGGGGGCGAAGCAGGCGACGAGCGCCTCTAGGTCGTGGTCATTCGTCGCTCGGTGAAGTCGGTGAAGCATCGCTTCCGGCCCCACCTCCGGTGACATGGCATTCATGGTGGCCTTGATTCTCCGTGATGGTTCCAGTAGACTGGATCCTATACAGCACTATGGACCGAAATCGATCTCTTGTCAAGCAGAAGCGGCGCTACGACTCGATCCGACGGCGAGAGCAGGCTCGTCAGACGCGGGAGGCGATCCTGGAGGTGGCGCGGACGCTGCTCCTGCGCGACGGGTTCGGCCCGACCACGATCGGTGCCATCGCCGCCGGTGCGCAGGTTTCCGTGGAGACGATCTACAAGGCGTTCGGCGGCAAGGCGGGCCTAGTCCGCGCCATTTGCGAGCAGGCGCTTGCCGGTGCCGGACCAGTCCCCGCGGAAACGCGGTCGGATGCGCTCCAGGCGGCCGAACGCGATCCTCGCGACATCATTCGTGGCTGGGGCAGGCTCACCGTCGAGGTGGCACCTCGCGTCGCACCTGTCCTGTTGCTCGTGCGGGCGGCCGCGGCGGCCGACCCCGAGATGAGGAGCCTCCGAACCGACCTCAACGCGCAGCGCCTGGAGCGCATGACGCACAACGTCCGCAACCTCGCAAATGCCGGACACCTGCGCGAGGACCTCAAGGTCGAGCGTGCCGGCGAGATCCTGTGGACCTACAGCTCCCCCGAACTCTTCGAGCTACTCGTCCTCGACCGCGGCTGGCCGCTCGACCGTTACGGCGACTTCATCGCCGAGGCGATGATCGCCGCCCTCCTCCCGCCCGAGACCTCGGCGCGCCGGGTCCCCCCCGATACTGACCGGGACGTCCCGGCTCCGCAAGGCCATCGGGCCGGTGCATCGAGAATGCGCGACAAGCCGTGACCGGCCGTGGTCAACGCAGGAGGTTGCCTCCCGGCCTAATCAGCGCCGCGCTCAAGGATGTGCCGGGGAGTGCATCAGGGTCGCCCTGTGCGCTGGCGTTCGGCGCCAGCCCGGTGGTTTCGCGGATCGCCTCGGCGGGAGGCGTCGCGAGACCGGCGACGAGCGCGCTGAACGCGTCCTTCCAAAGACGCTCCTCCTGTCCAGCGACGATCGCACCGCGCAGCTCCATCTCGGTAAGTCCCTCGCACAAGGCGTGGAAGGCCGAGGCAGCGTCGCGCACCGACCGCCCGGCCAGGCGGTGCGCCTTTTGCAGACGCCGCAGCCTCGCCTCGAGGCCCGCGAGGGCGTTCAGCCGGGCTGCCTCGAACTGCCGGCCCAGCTCGGGCTCGATGCACGCCCGCTGGATGCCGACCCTGAACAGCACCGGATGCTGTAGCGCGAATCGGCGGAACAGGACCGACCCTGCAACGACGAGGTCGGCGGCCGGGTCGTCGGTGAGGGGCAGGGAGCGGATGCCGGCTCCAAGCATCTCGAAAGCGCGGGTCGCGAGCGTGACTGATACGAAACTCTGCAGCCAAATCCGATGAGGAGCCGGTCATGTCCATGTGCCCCGCCCGCAGCCAGTGCACAGTGCAACCCTCGAGTCGTCGTGCGGCCCGGCGTCCAGCTGCTCGACAAGCCGGCCTCCCTCTTGATTGCCGGCTGTCCGCCGGCGTCCCGCGTGTCGGTCACCGCGACCACCGAGCTCGACGGGGGGTGCCATCGGGCGGTGGCCGCGTTCGAAGCCGACCCCTGGGGCTCGGTCGACCCCGCGCGCCAGCCCAGCCGGGAGGGCACCCACACACGTGGCCCGCCCCGGCATAGTCGCGATCGCGTGATCTGGCTGAGGATCCTGCCAGCGGCGAAGCCCGGACTAGGTCTCAAAGAACCGTCGACGGTACTCGCGTGCCTCTTCTTCGCTCATCTCGACGCCGTACGAGAGGCGGGCATAAGAGCGGAGACCGTTGACGCCCATGCCGTAGAGCAATCCGAAATTTGCCGACTTGGCGGTCTGCCGCCCCTCTTTGGTCACCGCCTCGATTGACTTGCCATGAGGGCCGCCGCCGTCTGGCGGTGTACGTCGACCCTGTTCTCGAACGCCGCGAGCAGCCGGCGATCGCCGGCGATATCAGCAGCGATTCGCATCTCGATCGCCGACCAGTCGCACTTGACGATCCGCCGCCCCTCCGGCGCGCGGAAACAGGCTCGGTAGGCCGCTTGGCGCGGGATCTCGTGGACGTTGGGCCGCTCGCGGGACATGCGGCCGGCACCGGACCCGAGCTGAAACCACTCCGAATGGACACGGCCGGAGACCGGATGCTGGTTTTGGACGTAGTCGGTGCCATACGTTGAGGCCCGTTTGGAGGCTTGCTTGAAGTCCAGCAGCACTGGGACCCGGATCCCGGTCACAAAGCGGGACCAGTGCCACCTTGTTGGTGCTATCCAGATCGTGACCCCGCTCCCGGAGCGCCTCCAGCACCTCCTTGCTGCTGTTCCAGTTGACGCCAGGGCATCGCAGCCGGTCAGGGGCAGCCAGCCCGGCCGCTGACCCACGATCTCGTCGAGGCGGCCGGCAAGCGCCTGGGCACGCGCTCCTTCGGCGCGCGCCAGCTCGAGCCAGCGTTCCTCGTCGAGCAGCACGCCTGACTGCTCGAGCCAGGCCACCGCCGGCACCGCCCGGCATTCGAGCAGGAAGGTCTCGATCAGCCCCGCATCCTCCAGCTCGCGCGAGAGCGAGTGCAGGAGCGGGTGGAGGTGACGGACATCGTCGGCCGCGTAGCGCAGTTGCTCCCGGCTCAGCCCGCCCGACCAATCAGAAGCCTGCTCGGTCTTGTCGAGCTCGACGCCGAGGCAGCGCTCAGCCACCGCTCGCAGCGAGTGCTCCTGGCGGCGGCCGGCGCAGAGCACCTGGCTTGCGACCATGGTGTCGAGCACCCGGCACCCGAGATCGTCCGGCAGCCTCAGGGCCGCCGCCTGCAGCATCCGGATCTCGAACTTCAGGTTGTGCCCGACCAACAGCGCGTGCTCCAGCAGCGGCTGCAGCACCCGTGCATCGCCGATCCGGGCGAGGTCGGCGACGTAGATGTGCGGCGAGTGCTCGGCGGTGAACTGCGCCAGCCGGATGGTCGCCGCCAGCGGGCCCAGCGCCGGACGGTCGCGGAGCCGCGGAGACGCACGCGCTGAGTCGCCGAAGGTCTCCAGGTCGAACGCCACCACCGGCTGCCGGGCGGCGAGCACATCGCAGAGCGCCTCGACGAGGGAATCCTCGGTCTCCACCAGCACCACGTCCTGCTCCGGGCGCTGACATCCGGGCTCCACCCTGGGCGGTGAGCCCTCCTCGTGATCAGCCGCCGGTGTCCCTCCCGCCGCTGCCACCGGATCCGCGACGACCCTGGCCACGGGCCGCAGGGTGGTTCGGTCGCTTGGCGGAGGCTCCGGTTCGGCTGACACGCCCACGGCCGGCTCCACGGCCGCCCGTTCCGGCGGTAGGGAGGTCCGGTCGCCCCATCCGCTGGGGGCCACGACCGGGTCGTCCGGCAGGGAGATCCCAGCGGGTGGCGCTGGCGACCGCGGTCGGCCTGCGCACGCGCCACCAGCCCTGGCGCGTGCCGCTGCTGTACCGGGCACTGGCGTTGGGCGTGGGCCTGGCGCTCGAAGTCGTGATGCGGTGACCAACCCGCGACCGATCCCGCCGTTTGGCGGGAGACCGCCCCTGAATCCCGCGTCGCAGGGGCCCAATGCCGGCAATCGGACATCCAGGGCGAGCTCCGAGCGCCGAATAATCGATAATCTCGTAGATGACGGATCCGTCGCCGGCGCTATCCCAGGACCAGACCGAAGAGCCGGGCCTGCTACGCAGCGTGCTGCGTGACCAGGTCAAGGATCGGATCCTGCAGGACATCATCCAGGGTCGCTACCCCCCGGGTACGCGTCTCATCGAGACCCGCATCGCCCGGCAGCTTCACGTCAGCCAGGCGCCCGTCCGGGAGGCCCTTCGAGACCTCGAGAGCGTGGGGCTGGTGGAATCGTTTGCCTTCCGGGGCGCGCGCGTGCGTCAGCCACGCCCTGAGGAGCTGCTGGAGGCGTTCCCAGTACGCGCCGCGCTGGAGTCGCTCGCCGCTTCACTGGCCGCCAAGCGAATCCAAGCAGGCGAGCTGGAGGCGATGGAGCAGAGCATCCGCCGCATGGAGCTGGCGGCGGAGGAAGGCGACGAGCACGCGCAGTCGCACGCCAACGCCGAGTTCCACGCGCTGGTCGTGGAGGCGAGCGGCAACGCGACGCTGCGGCGGCAGTGGGCGCTGCTGGAGCCTTTCGCGCGCACCTACCTCACCTCCGCACGCTCCGGCATCGACCTGATGCTGCTGGCCCGGCGGCACCGGAAGATCCTGAACCCGCTGCGGCGCGGGGACGCCGAGGAGGCAGGGGCGGCGATGCGGGAACACCTGCTAGAGGCGGCCCGCTGGCTGGAGGAAGGTCTCGGCCGGTGAGGCGCCTGATCGACCTCTCGATGGCGGTCCACCGCGACATGGTGACCTTCCCCCGGGTGCCGCCCCCCACCCTGGTCACCTACGAGAGCTGGACCGAGTACGCGGAGCGGATCGGGGCCGCCGAGCGTGGCGTGACCTCCCTGACCGCGACCTCCCTCGTCGTCACCGTGGACCACGTCGGGACCCACTGCGACGCGGTGCGCCACATCGTTCCCAGCGCCGGCGGCCCGGAGGCGATCCCGCTCGACTACTGCTACGGCGACGGCGTGCTGCTCGACTTCCGCGATCGCGCTCCCGGCTACGGGATCACCGCCCGCGACATCGACGCGGCGCTGGACCGGATCGGCTACCGGCTCCAGGAGCGCGACATCGTGCTCATCCACACCGGCGCTTCCTCGTACAACGACCAGGCCCGCTACCTCCGCGACCATCCCGGCATGACACGCGAGGCGACGCTCCATCTCATCGAACACGGGGTTCGCATGATGGGCATCGACGCGGTCACCTTCGATCCCCCGGTGTGGGCGATGTTCGAGCGCAACCAGCTGTGGGAGGCGCACCGGGTGATGAACGAGCACCCGTACTGGCACGTCGAGAACCTCTGCAACCTGGACCAGATCGGCCGCAGCCACGGCTTCACGGTCTCGCTGCTGCCCGTGAAGTGGATCGGGACCACGGCGGCGCCGGTGCGGGCGGTGGCGATCCTCGAGGAGTAGGCGATCCGCCTACTCGACGCCGGAGCCGGAGAGGCCGGCCACGAACGAGCGCTGCGCGACCAGGAACGCGATCACCATCGGGAAGGTGGTGATCACGGTAGCGGCGAACGCTATGTTCTCGGTGATTCCGCCGCCGTAGTTCGAGGAGGCGAGCGGGGCGAGCGTCTGGGTGAGCACCTGCACCTGGGGGCTGGTTGCCACCACCAATGGCCACAGGTACATGTTCCAGGCGGTCAGGACCGAGATCGCGAGATACGCCCCCGTCATGGGCGTCGCGAGCGGGACCACGATTCTGATCAGGACCACCATCCAGCCGGCCCCGTCGACGCGCGCGGCCGAGATCAGGTCGTCCGGCATGGCGATGATGAATTGCCGGAAGAGCAGCGTCCCGAACCCGGTCTGGGCCACGATCGGGATGATCAGCCCTGGGTAGGTGTTGACCAGGTGGAACTCGTTGGTGACGATGAAGGTCGGCACCAGCGTGGTCACGGCGGGGACGAAGAGCGACATCGCGAGCAGCGCCATGATCGTGTTGCGGGCGCGGAACCGCATCTTCGCGAGCACGAACCCTCCTGAAATGCAAAGCGTCCACTGCAGCCCCACGGTGACCACCGTGAAGATGACCGAGTTGATGGCGGAGCGAGGCTGGATGTAGGTCCAGGCGGCGAGGTAGTTGCGCAGGTGCAGGCCGTCGGGGATGAATTGTGGAGGGAACGACGTCAGCTGCGCCGCCGACATCAGCGATCCCAGGGCAAGGTAGATGAGCGGGAAGGCCAGCAGGAGCCCCACCGCGGCGACGATCACGAGCCGGATCGCGAGACGTATCCGCTTGCCCAACCTCATCGGCTTTCGAAGCTCCGCACCAATCCCAGCAGAACCAGGAGCACACCCAAGATCGCGAGCTGCAGCACGGAGAGCGCAGCCGCGTACCCGAGCTGGATGTTCTGGAAGGCGACGAAATAGATGTAGTAGATGAGGGTGGTGGTGGCGTTGATGGGGCCGCCCTGCGTCAGGATGTTCACGAGGTCGAAGGATCCGTTCGTGAAGTGGAGGACGGCCACGATCACGACCACGATCGTGATGTTGCGGACCCCGGGCAAGATGATGTAGCGCAGCCGCTGGAACGCCCCCGCTCCGTCCAGCATCGCCGCCTCGATGACCTGCTCCGGAATCCGCTGCAGCGCGGCCAGGTAGAGCAGCGTCGCCACCGGGAGACCGAGCCAGATCCCGACGATGTCGAGCGCGGGCAACGCCGTGTGCGTGTTGCTCAGCCAGGCCGGCCCGGTGATCCCCACCAGGTGCAGGAGGTAGTCGAGGATGCCCTGACCCGGCCGGTAGATCCACTCCCACAGCACCGAGGAGGCCGCGAAGGAGACGACCGCGGGAACGAAGTACAGCGTGCGGATCGCGCCGATGAAGCGGAACCGGACGTTGCTCAGGACCGCCAGCAGAAGGCCCAGGATGACCGTCGGCACCACGCCCAGCAGCAGAAAGATGATCGTGGTCAGGATCGCCTGGGGCACCATCGGGTCGATGAGCAGACGTTGGTAGTTGGCGAGCCCGACAAACCGGGGGAACCCGGTCAGGTCCCAGCTGGTGAAGCTGAGCAGCACCCCCATGATCACCGGCACGACGATGAAGACGGTGAAGAGCGTCAGGTTGGGGGCGAGCATCGCCAACGCAGCTCCCCGGTCCCGATCCGCCCAGCGATCCTCGATGTCGGGCAGCAGGCCCGGCTGTCGCAACGATCCTTCGCCGCGGGGCAGGCGCGGCGGCGCCGATACCGCCACCTAGCCCGCCCCCTGCCGCCAGCGCCTGAGCGGCAGGCTTCCCCTGGTCATGGGCTATCCGCCGCTCTGGTACTGAGCGCTGACCTGGCTCTGCAGCTGGCCAAACGCCTGCTGGTACGACTCATGGTTGTCGACCACGCCTTCGATCGCCTTCGGGATGTCGGTTTGGGTCAGGCTGTAGACGGTGTTGGGCGTTTGGGGAGCGATGGTCCCCGACTTGGCCGCGATCGTGAACGCCTGGACGTTGTCAGGGGGCCCGGGCAGCTTCTCCCAGGCGGCGCCAGACTTCAGCGCCGACGGGATGGCGGGCACCACGCCGTAGCCATTTTCCTCCAGGGTCTGGCCTTGGGGCGAGAACAGGAACTTGAAGAAGGCCAGGGTCAGCGGGATGTCCTTGGCCTGGCTCGACATCGCCCAGGCGATGCTGCCCGCCCCAGTGGGCCGGATGGGGCCGTGGACGCCCTGGACGAAGGGCATGGGCACCACGTCCCAGCTGAACTTGCTGCCGATCCCGGGCCGCATGACCGGCAGGTTGCCCCTGACCACGGGCGCCATCGCCACCTGCCCGGCGTCGAACATGTTGGTGCAGTTGGTCGAGTTCGCGAGGTAGACCGAGTAGGGAACCGCGTCGCCGTTCATGGTCGGGTCGACCAGCATCTTCCAGGCCTTGATCGAGCCGGTGGACGCCAGATGGGCTGACTTCTCAGAGAGCGAGGTGACGCCAAACGCCTTCATCAGCGGGTTGTACATGGCTTGCCAGTCAGGCCGGGTGCAGAGTCCCCACTGGGTTTGCGTGCCGGACTGGAACTTCTTCAGCTTGGACGCGTCCTGAATCATCTGGCCCCAGGTCCAGTTGTCGGTCGGCAGTGGCACGCCCGCGGCCTGAAACTCGTCCTTGTTGTACGCGATGACGACCGCGTCGGCCTCGTTGGGCAGCGCGAAGACCTGGCCCTTGTTCTTGCCGACGGTCGGAATGTACGAGGCCAGAATGTTGGGCAGCCAGTAGTTCTGGTGGTAAGGCTTGCCCTTCTTCAGGTACGGCGTCAGGCTCTGCGTAATCCCATCGGTGCTCAGCGTTGGTGAGAGCACGTCCTGCGGGTTCACGATGTCAGGCAGGTTGTGGGCCAGCTTCTCGGTCAGCAGCGAGGTCTGGTAGGCGGTCGCCGCGCCGCCGGCGGGCGCGATCGCCTCCTCGATCTTGACGTGCGGGTTCTGCTGCTGGAATGCATCCAGGACCGGCTTCAGGATGGGTGCCCCGAAGCTCTGGACCGAGAGCGTCAGCGTGCCGGAGAGCTGTGTGAAGCGGGTGCCGGCGTAGACGTCGGGCGGGTTCCAGGCGACCAGCGCCAAGACCAGCCCGACCAGGATGAGCAGCGCTCCGGTGCGAAGAGACCGATCCGTGGCTCGCACGCCAGGGCCGGGCAGCGGCACGTTCATCACCTCACCTCCCACACGTCAGTCCGGCCGACCCGACGGCCGCCACCCTGAACCGACAACTACGGCCTCGGTGCATCAGTCCGTCCTCCTTTGCGCAAAGCGGCGCTCCCCACCGCGCAGACCGTCTCATTCACTCCACCACCCGTTCCGGCGGTCGCCGGCGGGACGGTGGCTCGATCGCCTCCACGTACACCCCGAGCTCCCGCCGGAGGTCGAAGTAGGCATACCCGCCGTCCCCGTCGGGTCCGGTGCCGAGCCCGGTCTGGACCGCCTCGTACCCGGCCCGCCCCATCTCGCCGATCGCGTCCGCGACCGACTCCACGAAATAGCCCAGGTGGTGGATCCCCTCGCCCTGGGTGGTCAGCCACTCCTCGTAGAGGTTCGGGCCCAGCGTCGACTCGATCAACTCCACCTGGGGACGCTCACTGTTCAGCGCCAGTCGCATCTCGTAGGGATCGGTGCGACCCCGGAACGTCGCTGCGCGGAGCACGCGAGTTCCGTACGTGTAACACGCCCACCGACCCACCCCCCAGAGGCGCGTGTAGTGCTCCAGGGCGCGGTCGAGGTCGCGCACCACGATCCCCACCTGCCCCACCGTACGGCCGCGGAAGAAGGGCGCCGGGGCGCCCCGGTCGGTCGCGCCGGCTGTGGTCCTGGGTCCGTCGTCGCTCACGCGTGCACCTCCTGGCCGCTCAACGACAGGGCCCGCAGCCGGGGTGCCACCTCGCTCGCGAAGAGCCGCATCCCGCTCTCCCCGGGCGCGTCCAGGAACCAGAGCAGAAAGTGCGTCGCGCCCTCGCGGCGGTAGCCGGCCAGCTGCGATGTGACCTCGTCCGGCGTGCCCCACACCGTCGCGTGCGGCAGCCGGGGGCGCTTTCCACCCCCGGCATAGGCACGCCAGCCGGCGTCCGGCTCGGCGCCGTGACGCTCCGCCGTCCGCACCAGGTCATCGAGGCGGGCGCGCAAACCGGCTTCGTCGGGGGCAAGCAGAACCTGCAGCTCGACGCTGATCTCGATCTCCTCCGGCGCGCGCCCGAGTCGCGAGCAGGCCGCCCGCAGCGCCCCCACGCGGGCGCCGAACTCGGCCGGTGGGACCGGCGTGCTGTTCCAGCCCTGGGCGGTGCGGGCCGCCAGCTCCGTCAACCCGGCGTCTCCCTCGCCGAACCAGAGCGGCGGATGCGGACGCTGTGCCGGGGGCGGCGTGCAGAGCGCCTGCCGCAGCCGGTACCAGCGGCCGTCGAAGTCGAGGGGTGCGTCCGCGGTCCAGAGCGCCCGGCACACCTGGAGCCCCTCCTCAAGCTGGCCGAGGACGGTCGCGGCGTCCGCGGGCCGGGCAAGCCCGTACGCATCCTGCTCGGTGGCGTTGCGACCCGCGTCCAGGAAGTAGATCAGCCGTCCGCCGCTGATCTGGTCCAGGGTGGCCACCATCTTGGCGGTCACCGAGGGGTGTCGCAGGTAGTGCGCCTGGTGCAGCATCCCGAGCCGTGCTCGCCGGGTGCGGGTGGCAAGGCCGGCCAGGACCGTCCAGCCCTCGAGAATCGCGCTCTCCGCGCCGAGCATCAGGTGGTCGGCCACCCACAACGAGTCGTACCCGAGGTCGTCGGCCAGGTACCCGAGCTCCATCGTGGTGCCCGCGTGCAGTCGCTCGTACCCCGGCGTACGGAAGAGCGCCGCGCCAGGATTGGCGAAGATGGGCAGGCAACAGCCAAAGCGAACCTCAGCCACCGCCCGCCTTCCCCACACCCACCGGCCGCTCGAGGGCGGCCTGGTATGCCCCCTCACCCCGCACCAGGTCGGCGACCCGTACCGTCCCGCCGGCGGCGGTTGCGTCCAGCCAGCCATAGGCCACCGCGAGCGCGGAGAGCCCCGCCTCGCCTCCCACCTCGGGCTGGCGGCCGGCCGCCACCGAGTCGGCGAAGTCGGCCTGTTCGATCGCCAGCAGGTTGGCGTCCGTGGTGGCGAAGGGGAGCTCATACGAGAACACCCGATCGCCGCCGAAGAGCGCCGCCGCCACCGGCTCCAGGCGCAGCCCGGGCACCAGGGCGGTGATCTCCTCGAACGCGAGCTCGCGCACCGGATCGCCCTCGTCGAGCCAGAGCCGCAGTCGCTCGCCGGAGCGGTCATGCGGGATCTCGAGGGTGCCGCGAGTCCCGTGCAGCACGCGGCGGAACAGGCGGTCGCCCCGTGCCGCGTAGTCCATAGACCACTCCACGATCGCGCCCGACGCCGTCTTCGCCACCCCGCAGCAGACGTCCTCCGCGTCGACGTCGTGCAGCCGCCCCTCGCGGTCCCGGCGCTGGTCGTCGATGCGAAGAGACTGACCGGCCAGGGTGTCGAAGGGCCCCAGCAGGTACTCCAGGATGTCAGCGTAGTGGACCCCCATGTCGACCAGGATTCCGACCGTCCGTTTCTGGTGGCGCCAGACCGAGATCGCGATCTTTCCCCCGCTGCCGGTGGAGCGCTGCTCGGCCCGGTACACCCGGCCCAGCACCCCGGCGTCCACCAGCGCCCGAGCCAGCCGGTTGACCGGATCGCGCCGGTAGTTCTCGGCCACCGCCAGCGTGCGGCCCGCGCGCTCCGCCGCGGCCACCATGCGGCGCCCCGAGGGAACGGTCAGCGACAGCGGCTTCTCCACCAGCACGTGCCATCCCGCACCGAGCGCCGCGCCCACGGTGGCCTCGTGCACCGCGGGCGGCGTGGCGACGATCACTCCTTCCACCTCGGGCGCCTGCTCGGCCAGCTCCGACGGATCGGTCAGCACCTCCGGCCGCCGCCCGAGCAGTGCCTCGGCCAGATCGGCCGCGCCCGCCAGCTGAGCCGGGTCGGTGTCGCAGACCGCGACCAGCTCGACGCCCGGGTATGAGATGTCGCGAAGCCGGCCCAGTCCCCGCACGTGGCGCTGGCCCATGAAGCCGCAGCCGATCAGGGCGAGTCGCATCTCAGGCCTCCACCGGCGTAGCGAGCGGATACCCGAGGCGGGCCAGGAACCCGGCGTTCTCCTGCGCGCTGCGGGCCGGGGAGACCTCGCTCCGGCTCTGCTCCACCACCACCCAGCCGCCGAAGCCGGGCCCGGCGAGCCGCTCCAGGATCGCCGGCCACTGGGAGGCCAGGATGCCGTCGCCGAGGCCGACGAAGTGCCCGTCCCGCCAGTCCTTCAGATGGACGTAGGAGATGCGGTCCCGGTAGCGCTCCAGCTGCGTCACCGCATCCTCGCCCACCACCGCCACGTGGGAGACGTCGAGGCAGAGTTTGGCGTGGGGTGCCGCCTCCAGGACGTGGTCGATCTCCGCCTCGGTCTCCACCGTGCATCCCGAGTGTGGGTGGTAGGCCACGTCCACGCCGGCCCGCTCCGCCTCCACCGCGATCTCCTCCAGGAGTCCGGCGAGATCGGCGTACTCCTCGGGCAGTGGCGCTCGCTGCCGCCGGCGCTGGCCCCCGACCAGGCCGTAGGCCGCCGCTCCCACCTCCGCCGCGAACTCGAGCTGGCGGCGGTGGTGCTCCACCTGGGCGCGGGTGTGGAAGGGCTCCGCGACGTGCCCGAACACGGTCGCCGGCTGGAGGCCGCCCAGCCTCTCGCGCACCGAGGCCGGCGTCCCCAGCAGGTCGAGCGAGTGGTCGTACAGCTCGACGGCGCGCCACCCGGCGGCCGCGATCTCGGACGCGGCCTCGGCGAGGTCGCAGTCCTTGCCCCAGTTGATGGTGCTGTAGGCGAAGCGCAAGATGGCGTGTCCTCCTAGGTGCGGCGGTGCGGCGGAGGTCACGTGGCGACCTCTGCGGCGGCCGGCTCGGCGCGGCGGTTCGCGAGCGCGCGCGGGGTCAATTCGAACAGCGGGCGGTCCCCGTCGAAGAAGCGCTCCAGCTCGTCCACCATGAGGATGAAGAACCGCTTGCGCGTCGCCTCCGTGTGGCTCGCGATGTGCGGGGTGAGGAAGACGTTGGGGAGCTCCTTGATCGGATGGTCGCCGGGGATCGGCTCCGGGTCGAAGACGTCCAGGCCGGCGGTGATGTCCCCGCGGCGGAGCCGCTCCAGCAGCGCCCCGGTGTCGACCACGCGCCCCCGCGACACGTTCACGAACGCGGCCCCGGGGCGCAGCAGGTTCAGCTCGCGCCGGCCCAGCAGGTGCTCGGTACCGGGGGTGAGCGGCGCCAGGCAGACCACGGCGTCGGACCGCGTCAGCACGCCCTCCAGCGAGGTGAGGGTGAAGCCCAGGGCATCCGCCATCTCGGGCGACAGGTAGGGGTCGTAGACCCGGATCCGGCAGTGGAAGGGGCGCAGAAACGAGATCAGCCGCCGTCCGATGTGTCCGCAGCCGATCAGCCCCACCGTCGCGCCCCACAGCTCGCGTTCGGGGACCGGCGGCCGCCGGTCGCGGTGGTTCAGCGTCGCCGGCTCCAGCAGCCGGCGGAAGTAGTAGCCGCCGCTGCGCATCGACACCAGCAGCAGGGCCAGCGCCCACTCCGAGACCGGGTAGGAGGATCCGTTGGTGGTGTCAACCGCCACGATGCCCCGGCGCCGTGCCTCCTCGACGTCGATGCGGGCGGCGAAGCGGTCCCCCTCCAGCTCGCCCACGAAGCGCAGGCGCGGCGCGCCCTCCAGCAGCGCGGCATCGACACGGGGAGCACCGTGGCAGACCACCAGCGCGTCGGCGTCGCCGAGCTCCGAGCGCACCGCGGCCACCGCACGCGGGTCCCGGTTGGCCTGGAAGGGGGGCGCGGTCCGCCCGGCCGGGATCGCCGCATAGGCGACGTCCGCGAATGCGCGCAGCCGCTCCAGGTCGTCCCGCCCCAGGAACTCGTCGTATGTGTCCGGATCCAGGGCCAGCACCACCAACGGCCGTCCTTCCTCCGCCATCGCTTGCCTCCGGTCGGTCGCGTTCAGGACCACGCTCCCACCCCTCCCTCGATCGTCAGAGCGTCTGGTAGAAAGCTCGCTCGCGGCGCTCTAGCCGGGGGATCGCCTCGCCCAGGATGTGCTCCTTGAAGTGCGGGGTGTCCTGGTGGGCCCGGTAGGCGTCCTCGTTCTCGTACTGCTCGTAGAGGAAGAAGACCCCCGGGTTCTCCGGAGAACGGTGCGCCTGGTAGAAGAGGCAGCCGGGCTCGCCGCGCGAGAGCGGCGCCATCGCCTCGAGGATCCCGCGCACCCGCTCCTCTTCCCCCGGTTTCACGGTGTAGGTCGCCGCGACCACATACGCCATCCTCAATCCCCTCCTGGTGCCTTCCCCACCCGGTTGCGCAGAATGCCGATCCCCTCGATCTCCAGCTCCACCAGGTCGCCCGCCGAGAGCGACCGCCCCAGCTCCACGCCCGACCCGCCGGCGGCTGTCCCGGACCCGAAGACATCGCCCGGGTAGAGCGTCTGTGCCATCGACGCGTACGCGATCAGCTCGTCGAACTTGTGATACATGCTGCCCGAGCGGTCCTCGCCCCACACCTCGCCGTTGACGCGCACCTGCATGCGCAGGTCCGAGATGTCCAGCTCGTCACTGGTCACCAGCGCCGGGCCGAGCACGTTGGAGCCGTCCCAATCCTTGGCTTTGCTGGGGCCCATCCCGACCGGAAGCTCTTTGTTCTGCACGTCGCGGGCCGAGAAGTCGTTCCAGATCGTGTAGCCGAACACGTAGCCCATCGCCTCCGACCTTTGGATGTCCTTGCCCTGGCGGCCGATCACGCAGGCCAGCTCCAGCTCGTGGTCGAGGTTGGCGGCGTAGTACGGCCACGGCACGTCGTCTTCGGGGCCGGCCACCGTGTCCGGCATTCCCTTGTAGTAGGCCGGAACCGAGTACCACTCCGGCGCCACCGGCCGCCCGAGTGCTCGCATCGCGTTCACGAGATGGCCCTCGAAGGCGAGGAAGTCGCGCATCGAGCGGGGCTTCAGGGGGGCCATCAACCGCGGGCTCTCGATCGCCGGCCCGTTCGCGGCCTGCTCCGCGACGTCGTCCCGCCGATCCGACCAGTGCTCGATCAGCTCCAGCATGGTGCCGTCGAAGCCGGCGTCATGGATGCCGTCCGGCAGCATCACGCCGACTCTCGCTTCCGTTCCTCTGGCGTAGGTGACCAGTTTCATCGATTATGGATTCTCAATCAGCCTACTCCACCGGCGCAGTGGTTGGCGACCATCGACGGGATGGCTGGGCGCGCGATGCCACCGGCGCTCTCCCTGCTGCTGCGCCGTCTCTGATAGCATCGGTGTCCGATCTGCGGACTCCAGGACCGCATAGATGCGCTCCATTACGGTCCCCTGTCGCGCCGGTGGCTCAGCGTCTCATGGTGGCTCCCCTCCCCGGATGGGTCCCGCCTGCAGCTCAACCTCAACCGGTACATGCGGGAGGAACCGCTGCGCCTCCTCCGCATCGAGGTGGCAAGCCGCTCCCGCCGCCTCCTCGACCCGCTCCTCCGGCACCTCGACCACAAGCTCGTCGTGAACGGCGAGGGTCAGCTTCACCCCGGGGATCTGGCGCCGCGTCTCGAAGACCTGTCCCATGGCCGCCTTCAGCATGCCGGCGCCGGTCCCCTGCACCGGCGAGTTCAGCTTCTCCATCCTGGCCAGAATGTCGAGGCGACGCCGGCCACCGAGCGTTCTGGTCGCGATCGCGTGCTCAGGCTGCCGCCCATGCCAGGTCGGTGGGCCCGCGCCTGCGCCGCGCTCATGTCGATCCCGTAGTTGAGGCGGGCGTAGGAGCGTGACGGATCAGGTGGTCGTGTGCCATCCGAGCCAGAGGCACGATGCGTCTGGATCGCTTTGTCTTGGTCCCCTGTTCGAGCCACTCTCCATGCTCGCCTCGATAGGCGGGAGGCGTTCGCTGCAGCGTCTTCGTTATGTGGATCACATGCGAATCGAGGTCGACGTCGGACCAGCGAAGGCCGGCGAGCTCCGACTGGCGCATGCGAACGAATGGTGGAGGCGGCGGGAGTCGAACCCGCGTCCGAAGCACCAGCCCCCGGGACCTCTACGAGCGTAGCCGCCGTTTTGCTCTCACCTCAGGACTCCCGGCGGCGGGATTCCTGACGGCCAGCTCCGGTGCGCTCTCGCCCGACCGAGGCCGGAGCATCCTCGGTCGGGCCAGCCAGCTGATTTTTTGCTACCGCGACCCCCGGTTCGCCGGCGAAACCAGGGAGCGGCACCCGGGAACTAGATCCCGGGACCCGACCTCAGCTACGAGTTACGCAGCGAGGGCGAGCGGACGCTCGTTCTTGTTGGCAGTTGTGATGCCTGCGCTGTAACGCTCACGCCTTCGGCTCGCTATCCCGAAGTCCGCCTGCCCCGTCGAGACCGGAACGCCCCCATCTCGACCGATCGAACTTCAGAACCACAATGATACCGATGGATCCGCAACTGCACAAGGCAAGCGCGCCCTCGTCACCGGGGGAAGCCGGGGGATCGGTCTGGCGACCGCGAAAGCACTCGCCCGCGAGGGGTGCGCGGTGGCGATCGTGGCACGCGGTGAGGCGGCGCTGCGGGAGGCCCCGCGGGGATCGCCGGCGAGAGGGGGCCCGCGCTGCCGGTGGTCGCGGATTCCCGCGACGACGCCCAGGTCCGCGCCGCGGTGGACCAAACCGCACGGGCAGTGCGCCGGAGACGGAAAACGGCTCTGGAGTGGCGCCAGACCAGGGGAGTCCTGGCGGCTGCGGAGAAGGTCGTGGCGGGCGGCGCCGTCGGCCCCATCTACGACTGAGCGACGGATGGCCGCCAACAGCCCGCCGTCTCAGGCGTCTTCGTTGAAGGTATGGTTTCCGGGCCGATGCCGTCACCGCCCCGGCCGAGGTCGCTCTGGCGCCACGGCGACTTCCTGAAGCTGTGGGGCGGCCAGAGCATCAGCGAGGTCGGCACGCAGGTGACGGTGCTCGCCCTGCCCACGGCGGCGATCGTCCTCCTCCACGCGGGCCCGGTGCAGATCGGAGCGCTCGAAGCCCTGCAGTTTCTCGCCTTCCCGGTCCTCGGCACCACCGCCGGAGTCTGGGCCGACCGTCTCCCCAGAAAGCCCATCATGGTCATCTGCGACGCCGCCCGGGCGGTGGCCCTGGCCTCGATCCCGGCCACCTGGCTCGTGGGCCACCTCAGCATGGCCCAGCTCTTCTGTGTCGCGGTGATCACCGGCGTCGCCAGCGTCTTCTTCGACGTCTGCTACCAGTCGTATCTGCCCTCTCTGGTGGCGCCGGACCAGCTGGTCGACGGCAACGGCAAGCTGGAACTGACGAGGGCGGGCGCCGGCATCGGCGGACCGGCGCTGGCGGGTGCTTTGATCCAGCTGTTCCAGGCTCCCGCCGCGATCGTGGCCGACGCCGTCTCCTATCTGGTGTCGGTGCTCTCGCTGCTCTGGATCCGAACCCCGGAGCCACGAGCGGGGCGCGAGGGGCGGCGCAGCTTCCTGGCCGAGCTCTGGGAAGGCGTGCTGGTGGTCGCCCGGCACCGGCAGATCCTGCTCATCACCGCCTGCACCGCGACCAGCAACCTGGGCAGCAACATGGCGATGGCGGTCTACCTCTTGTTCGCGTACCACACCCTGCATTTGAGCCCGGGCGAGGTGGGGGGTGTGTTCGCGGCCGGCAGTGTCGGCGCCGTTCTCGGCGCCCTGGTGGCGGGCCGGTTGGGCCGGCGAATCGGGATGGGCGTGGTGCTGCTCCTCTCGATCTTCCTCACCGGCGCCTCGCTGGCGGTTCCGCTCGCCGCCCACGGTCTGCCGCTCGTGGTCCTGGGCGCGGCCATGCTCGTCACGTCGATCGGCGTCGTCCTCTACAACGTGAACCAGGTCAGCTACCGGCAGGCGGCGATCCCGGTCCGTCTCCAGGGACGGCTCAACGCGACCGTTCGCACCGTCATCTGGGGGACCATCCCGATCGGCTCCGCGCTCGGCGGCGTGCTCGGCGCCCGCCTCGGCCTGGTCCCCACGCTGTACCTCGGGGCCGCCATCCAGGTGCTGGCCGCGGGCTGGATCCTGGCCGGCCCTATCCGCCTGCGGGAGGCGCCCACGCCCCCGGAGTGACCGAACGGGCCGACCGCAGGGCGTAGGCACGCCAGCGTCAGCGCGTGGGGGCTGCCTCGAGCTCCATCAGCACCTCGTCGAGCGTCCGCTCCGAGAGAGCGCCCAGCCGCAGGTCGGCGGCGGAGAAGTCGTTGCGCAGCGTCAGCGGTCCCGGCACCGCCACGCAGCGCAGCCCGGCCGACTTGGCCGCGGTCAGTCCGACGCCGGAATCCTCGATCGCCATTGCTTCGGCGGGGGCGACGCCGAGGCAGGCGACCGCCGACAGGTAGAGATCGGGCGCGGGTTTGGTGCGACCCTCCGCCACCGAGTCACGGCCACGTACGCAGCGGAAGGCGGTGATGCCCAGGCGCTCCAGATGACCGTTGACCCACCTCAGCGACGAGGAGCTCGCCACCCCCAGTCCCAGGCCCAGCTCTTGCGCCCGCGCGATCCAGTCCAGCACTCCGGGCAGCACCGGCTGCGAAGCGACCAGCTCCAGCTCCCTCGCTCGCCGCGCCTGCTGCAGTGCCGCCCGGTCGAGCGGGCTCCCGACCGCCGCCTCCAGGTCCGGAAAGGGATCGAACCAGCCGGCGCCGTGGCCGATGACGTCAGCCCACAGCTCTTCGCTGAGCTCCTGACCGAGCGAGCGGTAGAGCGAGCGCCACCCCTCGAAGACCGGCCCTTCGGTGTCCACGACGAGGCCGTCGAAGTCGAAGACGAGAGCGCGGATGCGGGGTCGCGTCAGGCCCGTGCCGGCGGACTCCTTGGGCACGTTCATCGCTTCAGCGCCCGGGCCATCTCGCGCTTGGCGTCCCGTTCCGCCACCGCCTGCCGCTTGTCATAGAGCTTCTTCCCGCGCGCGAGTCCGATCTCCACCTTGGCCCAGTTGCCCTGGAAGTACATGCGCAGTGGGATCAGGGTGTACCCCTGCTGCCGAACCTGCCCGTAGAGGGAGGTGATCTGGCGGTGGTGGAGGAGCAGCCGGCGCCGGCGCGTGGGGTCGTGATTGGTCCAGCTCCCCTGCGCGTAGGGACTGATATGCACCCCTTCCAGCCACGCCTGGTCGCCGTCGACGCGCACGAATCCATCGCGGAGGTTGACCCGCCCGGCCCGCAGCGACTTGACCTCGGTCCCGGTGAGCTCGATCCCGGCCTCCAGCCGCTCGTCGATGAAGTAGTCGTGAAACGCGCGCCGGTTCTGCGCCACGTCCCGGTGGGCGGACTGTCGATCAGGCACGGTGGTGAAGCGTGGCGGCGGCAGCCGCGCGGCGACCGCCGGGGTTCTGCACCTCCTCCAGGACGTAGGAGCCGCGACCGGCCGCGACCTCGACCTCCGTCTTCCCTGTCGAGAGCAGGGTCCCCGGGCGGCCGGAGCCCCCCGACGGATGCCCGCGCAGCACCTTCACCCGATGGCCGGCGAGCTCCAGCGTGACGCCCGGCCACGGGTTCAGCGCCCGCACGCGCCGGTCGATCTCGATCGCGTCCAGCTCCCAGGACAGCTCGCCGTCTTCACGCGACAGCTTGCCCGCGTGGGTGGCCGCGTCGTGATCCTGCTCGCGGGGCGTGATGCTGTCGAGCTCGGAGATCGTCTCCACCAGCAGTTCGGCCCCCATCTCGGCCAGCCGCTGCGTCAGCTCGGGCGCTGTCTCTTGCTCCCCGATCGCCGTCGACCGGGTGCGGAGAATGGGTCCGTGGTCGAGCAGCTCGTCCATCTGCATGATGGTGACGCCGGTCTCGGGGTCGCCGTGGAGGATCGCCGCCACCACCGGCGACGCACCCCGCCACCGGGGAAGCAGCGACGCATGGACGTTGAGGACTCCGCGCCGCGGCAGCGCCAGCACCCGCGCCGAGATGATCTGTCCGTAGGCGGCGACGACGTAGAGATCGGCCGGCACCTGGCGCAATCGTTCCACCGCTTCCGGCGCCCGGAGCCGTTCGGGCTGAAACACCTCCAGGGCCCCCTCACGCGCCGCGACCTTGACCGCGCTCGGCGTGAGAAGCAGCCGGTGGGCCGGGCGGTCGGGCTGGGTCACGACCAGCGGGATGGAATGTCCGGCCTTGATGAGCGCGCGCAGCGAAGGCACCGCGAAGGGCGCGGTGCCGATGAAGACGATGTCCAACTATTCGGCGCCCGCCAGCTCCGGCTCCAGAGACACCTCGCCCTCCACGGCGTCTGCCACGTGCTGGAGCGTGTCCAGGCTGGTCAGCCGGTCCGTGAACAGAACGCCGTTGAGATGGTCGATCTCGTGCTGGTAGGCCCGGGCGGTGAACCCGGTGGCACGGACCCGGATCGGCTTGCCGCGGCGGCCAATGCCCTTGACCACCACCGCCTCCGCCCGTTCCACCTCGCCGATCATGCCGGGGATGCTGAGGCAGCCCTCGTAGCCGACCTGCGTGCCCTCGGCCTTCACGATCTCCGGGTTGACCAGCGCCACCGGCTGACCCCCCTCGCCCTTGACCACGCACGCGCGCAGGGAGACGCCGATCTGGGGAGCGGCGAGGCCCGCACCGTGGGCGTCGTACATCGTCTCCGTCAGATCGTCCAGCAGCCGGACCATGGTCTCGTCCACCCGGGGCACCTTCTTCGCCATCTGGCGAAGCACGGGTGCCTCGGAGGTGAGGATCTTCCGAACGGACATCGCGGCGAGATTCTACGACCCGCTCTCGTTCATGGTGCGTTCATGGAGGGTGTCGAAACTAGACAGTGCCGGCGGCGTTGCGCCGGGCGACAATCTCCCCTAGAAGCTCACCACCCCCAATGGGCGGCCGGCGCCAGCCGGCCGCCGGTGGGGGTTTCTTGTTCTCCCGCCGCCACCCCGGTGACGCGCGTACCCCGATGGTGCACCAACGGGGGCTATGCGTGGGGAATAAGCCCCGCTGGTGCACCAACGGGTGAAAGGGTTGAGGCCCTACCGCGTGGAGGCGGGGGCCGGAGCCTCCACCTGACGGGCGGCCCGCGCCGCCGGCCACGACACCTCGAACTGCGCGCCGCCGAGTGCCTGGGAGCGACCCACCGCCCACTGGCCGCCGGTCGTGCGCACGACCGTGTCCGCGATGGCCAGGCCGAGTCCGGCCCCACCCGGAGTATCGCTGGCCCGGTGGAAGCGCTCGAAGATGTGCTGCAGCTGCTCGGGCGTGACCCCGGGCCCGCTGTCCGCCACCCCGAGCACGACCCGACCGGAGCGGAAGCCGGTCCAGAGATCGATGTGCCCACCGTCCGGGGTGTAGCGGATCGCGTTGTCCACCAGCACGCCGGCCAGGCGTTCCAGCCACTCGACCGAGGCCAGGACCAGGCCCGGCGTCTCGGACGGGACCACGTGCCCGACCAGCGTGATGCCGCGGCGGCCGGCCACGGAAGCGAAGCGTTCCTCGGTGGTTCGCACCACGCCCGCCACATCGACCGGGGTCACCTGACCGGGCTTCGGCTGCTCCTCCTCGACCCGGGCCAGCCAGAGCAGGTCGTCGACGATGCTGCGCAGGCGTCTCGACTCGCCGGAGATCCGCTCGATGGTGGCCCGGTAGGCATCGGCGGGCCGGTCCCGCAGCAGCGCCAGCGAGCTTTCGGCCGCGATCACCTGGAGAGGTGTCCGCAGCTCGTGGGAGGCGTCGGCGGTGAAAGCCAGCTCGCGCTGCCGGGCCCGGATCGCGGGCGCCGCCGCCGAACGCCCGATCCACCAGGCGCCGAAGAAGACGAGGGCGAGCATGAAGGGGGCGACGACGGTCGCCACGGCCGCCACCCGGAGGGTGTAGGAATAGGTCGGGTCCAGGGACACGCCGACCACGATCCAGGTCATATCCACGTTGGAGACAGGGAACCTGAGCAGCCGGTAGGGGGTGCCACCCAGCGTCGCCGTCGTGGGGACGCCGGTGGTGAGTGGGGGCGGATCCGGGTACGGTGTGCCAGGCACCGCCTGGACCTGTCCCTGGTCGTTGCCCTCCCAGACGATCAGCGGCGCTCGCGACTGGAGGGTGACACTGCCTCCGATCTGGGCCTGCGCCTGCACCTCCTGCCGGTAGCCGTAGAGCGACTGGTCGACCGCCCCCACGCTGCTGCTCCAGACGGCGGCCACCGCCGCCGCCGCGACCAGCACGTAGGCGACGGTGAACGCGAGCGTCGCGATCAGCGCGATGCGAAGCGGCGCGCCTCGAATCGCGTCCCGCACGCCGCTCATGCGCGGGCCACCAGGCGGTAGCCCTCCCCGCGCACCGCGATCAGGTCGACGTCCGCGCCTTCGAGTTTGCGGCGCAGGCGGGCCGCGTGCACGTCGATCGTGTTCGACCCCTCGATCTCCGACTCGTCAGGCCACGCGTGAAGCCCGATCGCCTGGCGACTCACCACCGCGGGCGACCGCCGCATCAAGAGCTCCAGCATCGCCCACTCCCGGGCGCGCAGCTCGATCGGCCGGCCCAGCACCGAAGCCACGTGGGTGGCCGGGTCCAGCGTCAGGTCTCCGAGCGTGAGCACCGGGCCCGCGGTCTGGGGGGGCCGGCGCTGCAGCGCCCGCAGGCGAGCCAGCAGCTCCTCGAAGCTGACCGGCTTGACCAGGTAGTCGTCCGCGCCCGAGTCCAATCCGTGCACCCGGTCCTGCAGGGCATCCCGCGCGGTCAGCATCAGCATCGGCGTCGCCACGTTGAACCGCCGGGCCTCTTTGATCACCTGGTCGCCGCTGAGCCCGGGCATCCGCCAGTCGATCACGGCCGCCGCGTAGTCGTAGAGGCGGAGCAGGTGCAGCGCGTCGTCGCCGCGCTCCACCGTGTCGACCACATACCCGTCCTCCTCGAGTCCGCGCTTGAGGACTCGCTGCACGGGAAGGTCGTCCTCCGCGAGCAGGATCCGCACGCCTGCAACGTGTACCACCTGCGCCGGACGTCTGACGGGCACAGGGTTTCCCATTCCGACCTTCGAAGCTACCGCGCCACCATGAACCGGCGGTGAATCGGACACCATCGCGGGACGGAACCCGCCACGGTACCCTTCCCGCCATGGTGCGGCGCCGCCTCGCCGGTCTGACCCTCGAGCGCACGGTGGAGTGGCTGGCCGTGTTCGGCGCCTTCGCCACCATCCCGCTCACGGTCATCGAGTGGGACCATCAGTCGGCCGCCACCGACCTCATCGACTGGGCCATCTGGGCGGTGTTCGTGGTCGAGACCACCGTGCTCTGGCGGCGGGCCCGGCGCGGTGGAGGAGGCTGGTTATGGGTCGGTATGGGCGTCTTCGTCTGTGTGGTCTCGTGCCCCGCCTGGATCATCCTCTTCCGTCAGTTCGAGGACCTGGCGGGCCTGACGCGGCTGCTCCGCGTGGCGCGGCTGGTCCGCCTGGGTGGGGTCGGCTTCATCGGCTTCCCCGCCCTGCGGCGCATCGTCCGGCCCGGACTGGTCTACGTGGCGGGGCTGACGGCGCTGCTGGTCGTGATCTCGGCCGGGATCTTCACGCTGGTGGAGCCGCAGACGCACCACGACTACATGAACGGCCTTTGGCTGGCGGTCACCACCGCCGCCACCGTGGGGTACGGCGACCTCTCGCCGAGGACGCCGTTGGGTCGGGTCACGGCGGTGGCTCTGATCATCTCCGGCGTCGGCTTGCTCTCCACGCTGTCGGCCTCGATCGCGGCCGCCTTCATCGGCCAGGAGGACGCCGCCGAGGAGAGGGAGACCCGCCGCCGCATCGCGCACATGGAGCTGCTGCTCAAGGGCGGGGTACCGGGCGCGAACCTAGAGGAGCGCATGGCCCGGATGGAGGCGCTGCTCGAGGCACTCGCGCGGCAGAACGGGGTGAGCGGACGGCCCGACGGCGCGCCGGCAGCGAGCCAAACGCGCGAGAGAGGGCCCGCTGGTGCACCACCGGGGCTGAAACGCGGCGAATGAGCCCCGGTGTGCACAGTGCACCAACGGGGTCCCCACGAAACGGAGCCTGCGGAGTTTCGTGGGGGTGGGGCGGGATGGGGACGTGGGTCAGGAGAAGGGGTCGACGTCGTAGACCCAGCCCCGCCCGCGCGGCAGGTGAGGCCGGATGCGCGCCAGGTCGCGGCCTTTGAGGGTCAGCTGCCAGCGGTACTCGCCCCGCAGCCGGTGCAGGAAGGGAGGCGTGGGCCCGAGCAGGCGGATCCCGGGCACCGTGCCGCCGTTCAGCACCGACCGCAGCCAGTCCCCGGCCTGCCTCGCCTCCCCCGCCGCTTTCTCGGGGTCGGGGTCGCTGAACGTGAGCACCGCCAGGTCGGAGGCGGGCGGGAACTCGAACAGCCGGCGCCCGGCGATCTCCTCCTGGTAGAAGCAGCGGTAGTCGCCCCGCTGCGCGGCCAGCAGCGCGTAGTGGTCCGGGTTCGACGTCTGGACCACCACCGCCGACGGCCGCTCGCTGCGCCCCGCGCGCCCCGCCACCTGGGTGATCAGCTGGTAGGTGGTCTCGGCCGAACGGTAGTCGGGGAAGTGCAGAGGCAGGTCGGCGTCCACCACGCCCACCGTGGTGACGGTGGGCACGTCGAGCCCGCGCGCCACCAGCTGCGTTCCCACCAGGATCTGCGCCCGCCCTGAGGTGAAGGTCTCCAGGATCTCGAGATAGGCCTCGGGACGGCGTACGGCATCGCGGTCCAGCCGGGCCACCACCGAGCCGGGCCAGAGTGAGTGCACGATCGTCTCCAGCCGCTGCGTCCCCACCCCCACGCCGCGGATCTGGGCGGATCCGCAGCCGGGGCACCTCTCGGGCATCGGCTGCACGGTCTCGCAGTAATGGCAGGCGAGCCCCCCGAGCTCCGGGTGCTGCACGAGCGAGACCGAGCAGCGTGGACATTCGACCGCGCGGCCGCACGCCCGGCAGAGGACGAAGGTCGCCATCCCGCGCCGGTTGAGGAACAGGATCACCTGCTCTTCGGCCGCCAGGGAGCGGTCGACCGCGGCCACCAGCCGCTGCGAGAGCGCGCCCCGCCGCCCCGCCGCCCACTCCTCGCGCATGTCCACCAGCTCGATCGGCGCGGTCCGGCCCACCACCCGGCGCGGCAGCTCGGCGAGCGCCAGGCGCGGAGCCGCCGGTACCCCCAGCGGAAGCCCGGCCAGGACCGGGTCACCCGGTTGCGCCTGCGTCTCGGCGTAGGTGGCGACCGTCGGCGTCGCGGAGCCGAGCACGAGCCCCGCCCCGGTCACCTCCGCCAGGTCGCGCGCCACCAGGGCGGCGTCGTAGCGCGGCAGGCGGTCCTGCTTGTAAGCGCTCGAGCCCTCCTCGTCGACCACCACCAGGCCCAAGTCCTCGATGGGCGCGAAGACGGCGGAACGGCTGCCCACCACCAGTCTCACCTCGCCCCGCCGCACGCGCCACCACTGCTGGGCGCGCTCGAGCTCGGTGAGACCCGAGTGCAGCACCGCCAGCGGCACCGCCAGCCGGCGCGAGAAGCGCTCGGTCAGCTGCGGTCCCAGCGCCAGCTCGGGGACCAGCACCAGGACGCGGCGGCCCTCCGTCAGCACCCGCGCGGCGGCGGCCAGGTAGACCTCGGTCTTCCCGCTGCCGGTGACGCCATGGACCAGCGTCCGGCGCGAAGCGGCGATCACCTCGACGGCTTGGTCCTGCTCGGCGGTCAAGGGCGGCCCCGGCTCAGGTGGCCCGTCCGGGTGCCCGAAGGCCAGTAGGCGGGAGTGACGGGTCTGGCGGGACGAGGGCCCGGCGCCACTCGACCGGCCGGTGCGCACCCGGGGCGGCAGCATCACCCGCAGGCACTCGATCAGCGGCGCCCAGTAGTGGCCGGCGAGCCGCCGCGCCAGGGCCACCTGGTAGGGCAGCAGCAGGGGTTCGGGATCGGCTCGCGCGACCGCCTTGACCTCGATTCCCGGGTCCCCGTCGACGAGGGCGACCACGTAGCCCACCGACTCCCTCCGCCCGAACGGGACCCAGACCCGGTGCCCGGGATGCAGCCGCATGCCCTCGGCAACCGCGTAGGAGTAGGTCTCGCGGTCGATCGAGCGGGCTGCCTCGACCGCGACCTCGGCGTACCTCACCCGGCCGCCGACGGCGGGAGCAGCGGCAGCAGCTCGTCCAGGAGCCGGTGCGCGAGCTGGGGCTTCGGCATCCTCTCGAGCACGACCCGGCGGCCTCCGGCCAGCAGCAACGTCCCCGCGTTCTGATCGGCGCCGAACGCGATGTCACGACGCAGGATGTCGTTGACGAAGATCGCGTCCAGACCTTTCCGGCGGAGCTTCGCTTCCGCGTGCTCCTCCAGGTCTCGATCCTCGGCCGCGAAACCCAGCCGCACCATCCGCTCCGTCCCGGGATGTTCTCGCAGCTCGCGCAGCAGGTCCGGTCCCGCCTCCAGCTCCAGCACCAGGCTGTCCTTGCCCTCGCGGTGGATCTTCTCGCCGGCCGCCTGCACGGGGCGGAAGTCGGCCACCGCGGCCGCCATCAGGAGCAGGTCGGCACCCGGCGTGGCCTCGCGCAGCGCTTCCAGCATCTCCTGTGAGGTCTCGACCGTCTGCACTCCGACGCCCGGCGCCTGAGGCCGGACGCCGGTGGTCACCAGCGTCACCCCTGCGCCCCGCTCCGCCGCCGCCTCGGCCAGCGCGGCGCCCATCTTGCCGCTCGAGCGGTTGCCCACGAAGCGAACCGGGTCGATCGGCTCCCGCGTGCCGCCGGCGGAGACCACGACCCGCCGCCCGGCCAGGTCGGAGCGCCGGCTGAGCACGCGGTCGAGTGCCTCCACCAGGACCGCGTTGCTGACCAGCCGCCCGGCGCCCGTGTGCCCGCTCGCCAGGCGTCCGCCTTCGGGGCCGACCACCGTGACGCCGTGCCCGTGGAGCCGGGCGACGTTCTCCCGCACGGCCGGCCGGCTCCACATGGCGTCGTTCATCGCCGGTGCCACCACCACCGGGCAGCGGGCGGCGAGCACGGTGGCGAGGGCGAGGTCGTCCCCCCGGCCCTGCGCGAGCAGCGCCAGCGTGTTGGCGGTGGCGGGCGCGACCAGCACCGCCTCCGCCCAGTCGCCCAGCTCCACGTGGGGCTCGGGGACCGGGCCCGGCTGCCAGAGGTCGGTCAGGACGGGACGCCCGCACAGACCCTCGAACGTGAGGGGGCCGACGAAGGTGGTCGCCGAGGCCGTCATCGCCACCCGCACCTCGACCGCGGCCTGGGTCAGGAGCGAGACCAGGTCCGCGATCTTGTAGGCCGCGATGCCGCCCGTCACCAGCACCGCCACCCGGCGCCCGCGCAATCGCTCCGGGACCTGCGCCGCGTCCAGCGGACTCATCATTTGGCTCGCGCGGCGCGCTCCGTATCGAGGAGCTCTTCGACCTCGCGGAGCGCGCGATCGAGGTCGTCGTTGACCACCACGTGGTCGTAATGACCGGCGAACGACAGCTCCCACCGCGCCAGCTCCTGGCGGGCGTGGAGGTCGTCGGGATGCTCCACGCCGCGGCCCACACGGCGGCGCCACAATTCCTCCATCGAGGGCGGGGCCACGAAGAGGAAGACGGCGTCGGGTCGCTTGGCGCGGACCTGGTCGGCGCCCTGGACGTCGATCTTGAGGATGACGTCGTGTCCCGCCTCCTGGAGCGCCGCCACCCGTCCGGCGGAGGTGCCGTAGCAGTGCCCGTTCACCACCGCGTGCTCGAGAAACTCCCCCTCCTCGACCAGACGCTCGAACGTGGGCCGGTCGACGAACGTGTAGTGCTCGCCGAAAACCTCCCCCGGGCGGGGCGGACGGGTGGTGTAAGAGACCGAGTAGCGAAGGTTGGGATGCCGCTCCTGCAGGCGCTCGATCAGCGTGTCCTTCCCGACCGCGCCCGGCCCCGACATGACGATCAGGAGGCCCTGGGTCATCCCGGGCATCGTCCTCCCATCGCCAACGAGTATGGCGTGTGTCAGCGTCCCTCCGAGGTCGCGGCGGCGACCGGCGTCTCCGCCGCCCCAGAGTCCTCGCTGGTGGTCAGCCAGCGGCCGAACCAGGCCGTCATCTCCTCCAGGCGGGCCTGGCGGTGGCTGGGACGGCCCGCCCGGACGAACCCATGAGCGGCGCCTGGGAAGCGCACGAAACGCACCGGAGCGCGCCGCATGGCAAGGCCACAAAACAGCTCCTCGCCCTGGCTGATCGGAACCCGCATGTCTCCTTCGCCGTGGAGGATGAGCACCGGCGTCTGGATGTCGTTGACGTAGGTGATGGGCGAGCGCTCGACGTAGAACTCCGGCTTCTCGAGAATGGTGAACCCCCAGCTGAAGGGATAGTTGGTCGCGGTGAGGTCGGTGTTCCCCTGCTGTGAAAAGAGGTTGTTGGGGGCGGCACCGCTGCAGGCGACGCGGAAACGGTTGGTGTGACCGATGAGCCAGCTGGTCAGGTAGCCCCCGTAGCTGTAGCCCTCCACGATGGCGCGGTCGGAGTCCAGCCACGGCCAGCGCCGGAGCGCCTCATCGAATTCGGCGAGAACGTCCTGCTGGTCCATGCGGCCCCGGTTGGAACCCAGGGCGCGAGCCCAACTCTCGTCGTAACCGGAGCTGCCGCGCGGATTCCCGAAGACGATGCCGTAACCCCGCCCCGCCCAGTACTGAAACTCGAGCGCGAACCCGACGCCGTACTGCGAGTAGGGCCCACCATGGATCCGCAGCATGACGGGAGCCGGCTCCCCTTCCTTGCGACCCACGGGCGGCAGGAACCAGGCCGGAACCCGGGAACCGTCCTCGCTTTGGGCGGAGAACGGCTCCACCTCATTCAGCGCCACCTGGTCCCGCCACAGATCGTGGAGGTGGGTCACCTGCCGCGCGTCTTCCGACACCTGGTCTTCGAGGAAGAGTTCCGGCGGCCGGGTCACCGACGATGCCGCGCAGGCGACGCGCCGCCGGTCGGGACTCACCGCCCAGGCGGCGACCTGCCACGGCAGCTGGGGTCCGCTCGCCACCTGCCGGTCCGACGTGGGGTCGAAACCGGCCCAGGTCACGCGGCCCTCGTCCTCGAACAGGGCCGCCACGCAGCGGTCGGCGAGAAACGCGATGCCGCCCGGCGCCCCCATCACCACGGTCCGGTCGAGCGCGCGGCTGATGCACCGGGGCGCACCGCCCCCGGCCGGCACCACCCAGAGGCGGCGGTGGGAGGGGGACGAGCGGAGCCGGTCGGTGCCGGCGTAGGCGAGCTGGGACCCGTCCGGCGACCAGCAGGGCTGGTGCACCTGGCCGGTGGTTTGAGTCAGCTGAGACAGCTCACCCGAGCCCACCTCGAAGACGAAGAGATCGGCGCCCAGGTCGCGACCCCGCTCCGGATGCCGCTCGGACGCGAACGCAAGACGCCGCCCGTCCGGCGACCAGGCCGGGTCCCGGTCCTGCCAGGGGCCCGAGGTGAGCTGGTCCAGCCGCTCCGACTCGAGGTCGAACACGTAGAGGTGAGACCTGAGATCGAAGGTGAAGCCGACCCCATCACTCTTGTAGGGCAGCCGCTCGATCACTCGGGGACGCCGGTCATCCGGATCGCGGGAGGGGTCGTGGGACGGGCCGACCAGGCACAGGCGCCGGGAGTCGGGAGCCCAGACGAAGGCGGTGACCCCCTCCGCGAGCAGACCCGGATAGCCGTGCACCTCGCCGTCGGGGCCCCGGACACAGAGCTCCTGCGACTCCTCGCCGCTCTTGCGCAGAAAGGCGAGGCGGGTTCCGTCCGGCGACCAGGAGGGAGCGGTGCACTGCCCGCCGGCGTCCGTCACCGGCACCGTCCGCCCGTCCTCGAGGTGGACCAGACGCACCTGGCGCACGACGCGGTCCTGGGACAGATCGGGCCGCGCGACCGCGATGGCGACCTGCTCCTGGTTCGGGTGCCAGGAGACGGCGTCGATGGTCCAGATCCGCTCCAGGTCCTCGATCGCGACCGGACGCTTTTCCTGCATGGCCCCTCCCTTGTGCAGACGGTTCCGCGGCTACCGACTTGATCAGCGTGCCAGGTAGAGACTATGCGCCGCCACGGACCCCATGACCGGAATGTGCCTTTACTGATAGAGTAAAGGCATGTCTCGGATCTCCGCCAAGAATCAGGTCACGATCCCGGTCACCGTGCTGCAAGAAGCGGGCCTGCATCCTGGAGACCAGGTGCTGGTAGAAGCGCTCGACCATGGCGAGCTGCGAATCCGGGCTGGTGCCCTCAACTTCGCCGACGCCTTCGGGGCGGCGACGGGCCTCTACCCCCCCGGCTATCTGGAGCGGCTCGATGCCGAAGATGCCCGGCGTTGAGATACGTGCTGGATGCCGACGTGCTTATCGGCGCACTGGACAGATCGGATCCCCATCACGCTGGTGCCCGTCGTCTCTTCACGGGATGGCGTGAGCAGAGCGACAGCCTGACGGTCAGCGTTGTCAACCTGTCCGAACTGCTGGTCGCGCCTGCCGTCGATCCGCAACGGCTGCGAGACCGCGCGGGAGGCGATCGCCGTGCTCGGTGTGACCCCCCACTCACCGACCGAGGCGGTCGGGGTCGACGCGGCGCGTTTGCGCGGGCGACATCCGATCAGCTTGGCGGACGCCTATCTCCTTGCCACCGCCAAGCATGGCGCCCGCACCGTGGTGTCGTTTGACCGTAAGGTCGTGCGCGCGGCGGTGGCGGAGGGGATCCCGGTGGCCGGACCAGAGTAAAGCAAAGCGCCGCGCTACCCCGTCGGCCGGCCACCCGGGGTGGCAAGCCGGGCCCAGAAATCCGTGAAGTCGGAGGGCGGCGGCGCCTCCAGCTGGATCTGCTCCCCCGTCCGCGGATGGACGAAGCGCAGCCGCCAGGCGTGGAGCATGGGCCGGGAGGGTTCGTCCGGACGGGGCCTGGCGTAGCGGTCGTCGCCGCAGACGGGATGACCGAGTGCGGCCAGGTGGACCCGGATCTGGTGCGTGCGGCCGGTCTCCAGGTCGCAGCGCACCAGCGTGTGGCCGCCCCGCCGTTCCACCACCTGGACACGCGTGCGCGCCGGCCGGCCGCCCTCCACCACCGCCATCCGGAGCCGGTCGTGCGGGTGTCTCGCGATCGGACCCTCGAGCAGCGCCGAGTCCTCCCGCAGGCCGCCCCGGACGATCGCCAGGTAGGTGCGCGACAGCGTGCGGTCGGCCAGCTGTGAGGCCAGTGCGCGGTGGGCGACATCGGTGCGCGCGGCCAGGATCAGGCCCGAGGTCCCCTTGTCGAGGCGGTGCACGATGCCGGGCCGGGCCACTCCTCCGGCCGTCGACCAGGGCCCTCCCAACCCCAGTAGCGCCTGCACCAGCGTCCCGCTGGCGTGACCGATCGCGGGGTG
Organism: Candidatus Dormiibacterota bacterium; assembly: GCA_963790575.1. GTDB lineage: Bacteria > Chloroflexota > Dormibacteria > Dormibacterales > Dormibacteraceae > CAVTSA01. The sequence continues at coordinate 189,186 of CAWBPD010000034.1, forward strand.
CACCACCATTCCGGCCGGCTTGTCGACCACCACCAGGTCCGCGTCCTGGTAGACGACGGTGAGCGGGATGGCCTCCGGCCCCGGCTCCACCTCCTCCGCTCCCGGCACCAGATAGCTGAGCCGGTCCCCCTCGCGCACCAGGTCCGAGGGCCGGAGCGGCCGCCCTTCGCGGAGGACGGCACCCTCCTTCGCCATCCGCCCCGCCAGCGAGCGCGACACCTCGGGATCAAGTGCCGCCAGGACGCGGTCGGCCCGCCCCTCGACCCCGGTTACGACGACGGTGCGCTGCGGGATGAGAGCAGGTACTCCAGGAGCAGGAGGACGACGCCGATGGTGACCGCGCTGTCGGCCACATTGAAGGTCGGAAACCAGTGCAGCGCGATGAAGTCGGTGACCTGGCCGTGGACCAGCCGGTCGTACCCGTTGCCGGCCGCTCCGCCCAGGACCAGGCCCAGGGCGAGCGCCGTCCAGGGGCGCATGCGCGAGACCACCGCGTACACGATCAGCGCCACCGAGACCACCAGCGAGGCGGCGGCGAAGATCACGGTGGCGTTGCGCCCGATGCCGAAGGCGGCGCCCGAGTTCTGGCCGTCCTGCAGCCAGAGGAAGGGCAGGATCTGCACCTGGCCTCCGAGCGGGATCCGCGCCTGGACCACGAGCTTGGCGATGCGATCCAGGACGACCACGACGACGGCCACCGCGAAGAACAGAACACGCCCCGGCCAGCCGGGACCGGCCTCCCGCTGCATCAAGGGATCATCTCGCACGTTCGACCTCGACGGACAGCCCCAGCTTCCGCCGGCGGGCGCTCTCCAGACCCGGCCGCCGCTCGACCGAGCTGGCCAGCGTCTCCTGGGCGATCCACTCCGACCAGGCGGCCCACACCTCGGGCCACCCGCCGTCGCCGTCCCAGAACAGGTGGATCCGATCCTCGATGCGGAGCCCCGTCTCCTTGCGCGCCTGCTGCACCTCGCGGACCGCGTCCCGCGCCAGGCCCTCCAGCCGGAGGTCGCGGTCCAGCTCGGTGTCGAGGGCGAACGCGGCTCCCTGCCGCACCTCCTTGACGTTGAGCTCGTCGGCCACGATCGCCTTCACCTCATCGCCCAACTCCGCAGTCAGCGTCACCGAGCGCAGCGGCTGGCGCACCCGGAGCCCGGCACGGTCGCGCGCCGCCAGGCCTTCCTGCACCGCGGCCCGCGCCGCCGCCATCTCCTGTTCCAGCGTCTCGTCCCGCCGGCCGGACACCCTCCCCGGGTAGTCGGCCAGGTGCGCCGAAGATCCGGTCAGGTTGCGGTGGATGGCGTCCGAGATGAACGGCGCGAACGGCGCCAGCAGCCGGCTCAGGGTCACCAGCGTCTCGTACAGCGTCTGGTAGGCGGCGCGCTTGTCAAGGTCGTCGGCCGACTTCCAGAAGCGCCGCCGGGAGCGGCGCACGTACCAGTTGGAGAGGTCCTGGACGAAGGTCGCCATCGGCCGCGCGGCCGCGTTGACGTCGTAGCGCAGCAAGGCGGCATCGGTGGTCGTCACCAGACCGTCGAGCCGGGAGAGCAGCCAGCGGTCGAGCAACGGCCGCTCCGCCACCGCGACCTCCGGCTGCGCTCCGGGACGGAACCCGTCCAGGTTGGCGTAGGTGACGAAGAAGGAGTAGACGTTCCAGAGCGGCAGCAGGAAGCCGCGCACGACCTCACGGAGCACGGCGGGGCCGACTCGCAGGTTCTCCCCCACCGGCGCCAGGCAGAAGAGCCAGCGCAGGGCGTCGGCGCCGAACTCGTCGAAGACGCCGAACGGGTCCAGCATGTTGCCGCGCGACTTGGACATCTTCTGCCCGTCTTCGGCCAGGATCAGCCCCAGGCAGATCACGTTGCGGTACGCGTTGGTGCCGAACAGCATCGTCGCCTCGGCCAGCAGCGAGTAGAACCAGCCGCGGGTCTGGTCCAGCGCCTCGCAGATGAAGTCGGCCGGGAAGGTCTCCTCGAAGATCTCCCTCCCCTGCTGGGGGTAGCCGCGCTGGGCGAAGGGCATGGCGCCGGAGTCGAACCAGGCGTCCAGCACCTCGGGCACGCGTCGCATGGTCCCGCCGCAGGAGCAGGCGAGCGTCACGCCGTCGATGAAGGGCCGGTGCAGGTCTTGGTCCGGGCCCAGACCAAGCTCGGCCGCACTCTCCACACACCGCTGCCCGCCGCACCGCTCGCAGACCCAGATCGGGAGCGGCGTGCCCCAGTAGCGGGTGCGGGAGAACTGCCAGTCGACGTTGTTCTCCAGCCAGTCGCCCATCCGGCCGGTGCGCACGTGGGCCGGCTGCCAGTTGGTGGCCAGGTTGTTGGCCACCAGCTGCTCGCGGAAAGCGGTGGTCCGGATGTACCAGGCGTCGAGCGCGTAGTAGAGCAGCGGGGTGTCGCAGCGCCAGCAGAAGGGATAGGTGTGGAGGATGGTCTCGGCGCGGTACAGGAGGCCACGCTCGCGCAGGTCCTCGGTGATCAGCGGGTCGGCGTCCTTCACGAAGCGCCCCGCGAACTTGGGCACTTGGGGAACGAACCGGCCTTGGAGGTCGACCGTGTGCCGGACCGGCATCCCCACCCGCTGCGCGAGCGCCAGGTCGTCCACGCCGTAGGAGGCCGAGGTGTGGACGATGCCAGTGCCCTCCACGGTGGAGACGAAGTCGGCGGCGGCAACGAACCAGGCGTCACCCCCGTCGGCGGGCGGCAGGACGCGGTAGGGCGGCTCGTAGTGGAGGCCCACCAGGTCGCGGCCCTGCTCGCGCGCGACCACCCGGTAGGGCCGCTCCAGCACTTCCAGGCGCGCCTCGGCCAGGATCAGCCGTTCGGTGGCCGGCGCCTCCTGGTCCGAGCGTGGTTGCGACTCCACCTCCACGGTGACGTAGTCCGCGTCAGGAAGCACGGCGAGGCCGACGTTGCCGGGGAGGGTCCAGGGCGTGGTGGTCCAGGCCAGGAACGAGGTGTCGGGGCGCCCGTCGACGGGGAACCGGACGTAGATCGAGGGATCCGGGACGTCGTCCTCGTAGCCCTGCGCCAGCTCGTGACTCGAGAGCGGGGTCTGGCACCGCGGGCAGTAAGGCGCGACCCGGAAACCTTTGGTGATCAGGCCCTGGTCCCACAGCTGCTTCAGCGCCCACCACTCGGACTGGATGTAGTCGGAGGTGAGCGTCCAGTAGGCGTGGTCGTAGTCCTGCCAGAACGCCATCCGGTCCGACATCGCGCGCCAGTCGTCGACGTACTCGTAGACCGACTCGCGGCACAGCTGGTTGAACCGGGCGATCCCGAACTCCTCGATCTGCTGCTTGCCCGAGATGCCGAGCTTCTTCTCGACCTCCAGCTCCACCGGCAACCCGTGCGTGTCCCAGCCCGCCTTGCGCTCGACGTAGAAGCCCTTCATCGTGCGGTGGCGTCCGACCAGGTCCTTGTAGGTTCGCGCGATCACGTGGTGCACGCCCGGGGTCCCGTTCGCGGTCGGCGGCCCCTCGTAGAAGACGAATCGAGGTGCCCCCTGCCGGTTGGCCAGGCTTTGTTCGAACGTGCCCTCCCGCGCCCAGGTCGCCGTCAGCTCACGCTCCAGGCTTGGGAACGACTGGCGCGGGTCGACCTCCGTGAACACCGCTCGCTCTTTTTGCTGCATCCGCCTCGTCCTTCACTCGCTCTGGTTCGCCGGACGCACGCGCGCCCGGCACGTCTCGTTCAGGGACGAGCCGGCAGGCCCGCGGTACCACCCTGATTCCTGGCCATCACCAGGCGCTCATCGTGGGTCGGCTCGGGAGTGATCTCGGTTCACCGGCTGCCGCCCGCATCCCAGCTGCGCGGGCTCTCTGGAGGCAACCTGGCGGCGAACCTACCCGTCTCCGTCGTCGCCGAGTTAGGGGAGAGTGTACGAGCGATCCCTCGGAAGTACAGGAGCGCCGGTTCTCTTCGGCCGGTCGGTGTTCGAAGCGGTACCGTCCCGGATGCGGACCCGGCGCCAGCGGTGGCGGGGCACCGTGGCCCACTCGGTTCCGTCCGGGCGCAGGATGACCACGCGGTCGGGCGTCACCTCGGCGGTCCGGTAGCCGCCTTCGTGGACCGCAAAATGGTGCCTCGGGCACACGAGCCCAAGGTTTTCATGGTCGGTCGGGCCGCCCTGGCTCCAGGCGTCCCAGTGATGCGGCCTGCAATCCTTCGGGTGCCGGCCGCACCAGATACAACCGCCGTCCTGCAGATCGAGCGCCTTGCGCTGCGCCACCGTGGTGGTGCGGAAGCCACGCCCCATGTGGAGCACGTCGATCACCCCGTCGCCGCGGTCCCCGACCACCGCGATGCGGGCGAGGGCGTCGCAGGCGATCCGCTTCGCTGTCTCGCCCGAGACCGGCGTCCCCCAGTCGATCTGAGGTGCCGGTGAGCCCTTCTCACCGCGCAGCGACTCGGCGCTGGCGACGATCGTCAGGTGCGGCTTCTCCTGCCCGTGCTCAGGCAGGTCGCCGCACGCCAAGCGGTGCTCAGCCAGCTCCGCCAGCGCGTCGGCACGGGCCTGGCCGGGAGTACGGCCGTCGTCCGAGGGCAGGGTGCACTTGTCCTCGGCGGCGATCGCACGGAGCGCGGTCTGGAGGAAGGTGCCACCCTCCGGGTCCAGCTCGCCGTTGCAGGTGAACCAGCCGTCGACGCGCCGTTTGAGGTCGAAGAAGCGTCGCTCCCGCTCCTCCCGCAGCACTTCGTTCCCACCCCACGAAACTCCGCAAGCTCCGTTTCGCGGGGACCCCGGGGGTGTGCCTGCCGGTCGAGGAGGTGGAAGAGCTTGGAGCCATGGGCTCGGAGCTGGGCGTGGTCCATCTCCCGGGCCGCCAGCAGCATCTCCGACTCCACGCCGACCACGTCCTCATCGCTGAGGTGACGGCGGACCCGGCGCAGGGTCTGGAGGATGACGGTGGTGGCCTCGGGCGAGACCTCGCCGGCGTGGACCGCCTGGTCCAGAGCCGGGAACTCCTCCAGCTCGCAGGCGGTGCAGACCTTGGCGTAGGCGGCATTCGGCCGCATGTGCATCGACTGAGCGAGCCAGTCGGCGGCGTTGGCGACGCCGTAGGGATCGCCTTTCTCGATCCGCTTCAAAACCTTGATGTGGTCGAGCTCGATCGCGGAGATGCAGTTCTTGATCCGGTGGAGGAGCTGGAGCCGCCCCCAGGCCTTCAGCGGGTGCTCGGGGAGGTCGACCTCCTGAAGGTCGCGGAGAAGCCGCTTGAGATCCTCGTCGTCGGACCCGAGCCAGACCTTCTCGGTGCTCTCCGGAACCTCCGCCAACATGCACCAATTCTACCCGATTACAAACGGATGTTCCGGACATTAACAGGACCTTTTTATCGATGCTCCTGGCACACCGTGGGTGAGCTGAGACGCGTTTCAACTGAACCGGCATCTCCCGCTTTGTGGTCGCCAGGGCAGGCTCCGGCGTGGCAGACGAGAGGATGCCGGTGACCCACAGATATGACAGGAGTGCCAAAGGGGCCCCGCGAAGCGGACCCGGGGTGCCCGCGAAGCCAAGCTTGCGAGGTTTCTGGGGTGGGGAGCCTGCGGAGCTGGGGGGCGCTCAGAAAGGAAACGGCACCATCGCGCCGTAGGCGCTGAGGACCCGCAGCAGGATGGCGCAGGCGATGAACACGACCAGGACCGAGAGGTCGAGGCCGCCCAGCGGCGGGATCACACGGCGAACGGGCCGCACCACCGGCTCCGTCACCTCCAAAAAGAAGCGGTGAACGCGGTTGCGCGGGAAGGGCTCGATCCAGGAGAAGATGGCCCGGCCGAGGAGGCAGATCTCAAACAGGACGATCGCCAGCGACACCAGGGAGAGGACGCCGGAGAGCACGAGCATGACGCCGGTCACGGTACCAGGGAGCCCCGGGCCCCACGCTGGAGAAGATCAGCCGCGCGGGCCGAAGAGGACTGTGCCCAGCCGCAGCATGGTGCTCCCCTCCCCGACCGCGGTCTCGAAGTCCTGGGTCATCCCCATCGAGAGGACGGGCAGGGGCCGTCCCAGGCGGTCCTGGGCGCGCTCCCGCAGCTCGCGCAGGAGGCGGAAGGCGGGCCGCGGATCGCCCTCGCGCGGGCCCATGCCCATCAGGCCCCGCACCGACAGCCGTGACGCCGCGTGTGCCACCAGGTCCAGCGCCTCCTCGACCGCGACACCGGACTTCTCCCCCTCACCGGAGACGTTGACTTCGATCAGCACCGGCACCGCCGGCGCGCGTTCGGCGAGCGCGTCGGCGAGACGGATCGAGTCGAGGGACTGAATCATCGCGAAGCGCCCCGCAGACCGCACCTTGTTGGTCTGCAGGTGGCCGACCAGGTGCCACTCGGCACCCGGGACCTGGTCCATCTTGCCCAGCGCTTCCTGGACCCGGTTCTCGCCCAGCGTGGTGAGACCGGCCGCCACCGCCGCCCGGCAGGTCGCGGCGTCGTGGAACTTGGTCACGGCCACGATCTCGATCGGCGTCGGGTCCACGCCCTGCGCCGCGATCCGCTCTTTGATCCCGAGCAGCCGCTCCGCGATCCGGTCGGTGGGTGTCTGGACGCTCACCCCAGGGTCCCCGCGAAACGGAGCTTGCGGAGTTTCGTGGGGTGGTTCAGCGCCACCACCGCGGCGAAGCGACGACCGTCGTGGTCGCGCCGGTGTGAGGGCAGCTCGGGCGTCTCACGCGTGCAGGCGGGGTGGCGGTGGACGCGCCCGGGATTCACACCCGCCGCGATCAGCTGCAGGCGGTTGACCTCCCCCACGTCCAGCAGGGTGCGGTCGCCGGCGCCAGGTCTCGAGCCGGCGCCGTCGAAGCGGATCGCGACTTCGGGGCCCACCTGGTAGCAGTCGCCGCAGATCGAGGGGCCGATGCCGCAGACCAGGTCGGCGGGGTCGGTGCCGTATCGCTCGCGCAGCGCCGCCACCGCCCGGGTCGCGATCCCCTCCGCGGTCCCGCGCCAGCCGGCGTGGCAGAGGGCCACCGCGTGGTGCCGAGGGTCGTAGAGCAGGAGCGGGGAGCAATCAGCGAAGGTCGCGAGCAGGGGCAATCCGGGCTGGTCGGTGATCAGGCCGTCGACGCCGGGGACGGGCCCCCGCCGCTCCCCCACCTCGACCACCTCGGCGCCGTGGACGGCGCCCACCGTGGTCAGCGCGCCGGACCGTTCTCCCAGACCGAGAGCATCCAGCAGCGCCAGGCGTGCCGGCGTCCCCCTCACGCCTCCATCTCTGGGCCGCTCCATCCCGCCCAGGCGCAGCGTCGAGAAGCCGTGCACCAGGCCCGGCTCGAGGCCCAGCGCCTCGATCCGGAGCAACCGGACGTCCTCGCTCGCCCTCATGCGACGATCGGCGCTTCCCAGCCCAGGTAGGTGCCGTCCAGCTCCTTGGTCCAGGCCCCCATCTGCTCCCGCAGCCAGGTGATGACCTTGGGGTCGGGCACCAACGAGATCACTCCGATCAGCGTCCAGCGGTCGACGGCGTCGGCGCGCACCGTGCAGCGGAAGCCTTCCTTGGCGAAGAAGTCCGTAGCCGCACGAGCGGCGTTCTCGTCCTCGAAGCTGACGAACACCCGGACCGGGTGCGGGACCTTGAGGCGGGAGCCCTGGATGCGGAGCTCCTCGATCTGCTCCAGGTCCTCGGGTAGCGGCTCCGACAGGCTGACCCGCGGAGGCTTCCGCCTCTTGAGCAGCGAGCGCGGGATGACGAGCGCGAACAGGTCCTCCATCGCGACCCTGAGGTTACCGTGCCGCCTCGACCAGCCAGCGGTGACCTTGCTTGCCCAGCCCGACCTGATTGCGGAGGCTGCCCACGCCGGGGACCTCGATCTCGACCTCGTCGCCGGGGAGGACCGTGAACGAGAGCGGCGGGACCAGCCCGGTGCCGGTGGAGAGGATCAGGCCGTCCGGATACCAGTCGCCCGCGTAGACCGCGTCCACCAGGTCCTGCAGTCGGCGCCGGATGCGGCTGGTCGGGGTTGCGTCCTGCCAGGCGGCCTCCCCGTCGCGCCAGATCGTCATCCGCACCTCCAGGGCGCTGGCGTCGGGCACCTCCCAGACTGGGCGGATCCCGGGCGCGAGCGCGGTGCTGCCGCTGAACAGCTTGGCTTGAGGCAGGTAGAGCGGGTTCTGGCCCTCGATAGCCCGCGCCGTGAGGTCGTTGCAGACGGTGTAGCCGATGATCTCCCCTTCCGCGTTCGCCACCACCGCCAGCTCCGGCTCCGGGACGTTGTTGTCCGAGTCCTCCCGGACCGCGATCGGCTCCCCGGATGTCACCACCCGCCAGGCCACCGACTTGAAGAAGAGCTCCGGTCGCGGCGCGTCGTAGACCCGCTCGTACACGGTGCGCGTCGACTCCTGGGTCTCCTCCACCCGCGCCGTCTTCGAGACCTCGTAGGTGACGCCGGCGCCCCAGACCTCGGTCGCACCGTCGATCGGCGCCAGCAAGCGTGCACCCGGGGTGCCGGGGCCCGTCAGCGCCTGTTCTGTGAGTTGCTGGATCTCGGCCCGCGGGCGGCGCAGGAGGCCGGCCAGGCGGTCCAGGCCGGGGAGCGGGTGAACGCCCTCCGCGTCGTCAAGGACGCCCGGACGGGGGCCGGCGGCGGCCAGGTCGTGGTAGCGAACCAGGTGCATCGCCTCAGTCTGGGCTCCGGATGTCGAGACCGTCGACGCCGCGCCGCCGCAGCCCATAGACCTCGTCGATGAGCCGGACCCGAAAGGTGCCCGGGCCCTGGGCATCCGCGCCCGCCCGCTCTGCCGCCAGCCCGTAGGTCGCAAGCGCGAGCGCCGCCTGCAGGGCGGGGTCGCCGCCGAGAGCCAGGAAGGCGCCGATCGCGGTGGTCGCCATGCACCCGGTGCCGGTCACCGCACCCATCAGCGGGTGGCCGCCGTGCACGTGGTAGGTGCGGCCGCCGCCGACGATGACGTCCACCACGCCGGTCACCGCCACCGCGACCCCGAACTTCTCGGCCGCCCTCCGCGCCACCTGCAGCGGGTCCTCCTCCCCCACCGCGTCGACCCCGCGCATGCGGCCGGCGCCGACCAGGGCCCCGATCTCGCCCCGATTGCCGCGCAGGACCGAGATCGGCAGCTCGTCCAGCAGCTGCTCGGACGACCGCGTGCGGAGGGCGGTGGCGCCGGCGCCCACCGGGTCGAGCACGATCGGCCGCTCGTTCTCGGCCGCCACGCGCCCCGCGATCAGCATCGCTTCCACCTGCTCGGGGTCCAGGGTGCCGACATTGAGCACCAGCGCACCGGTGACCGCGGCCAGCTCCGGCACCTCCTCGCGGGCGGGCGCCATCACGGGCGAGGCCCCGTACGCGAGCGCGAGGTTCGCCTGGTCCTGCGCGGTCACGAAGTTGGTCAGGTGGTGGAGGAGGGGTGCCTCGTCGGGGAGCCGGGTCACCGCCTCCCGCGCCAGCAACCCATAGTCGGTTGTCATCCTCCCGATGGTGCACCACCGGGCCCCTTCTCGCGGCTCCAGGTACCCGTTGGTGCACCACCGGGGGCTACGGCATCAATGCATCACATGAGATATGCTTTGATGTGTGCGAACGACTGTGACGCTGGATGACGACGTTGCGGCGCGGCTTGAACGTCTGCGGTCCGGACGCCGCATCACGTTCAAGGAGGTCGTCAACGAAGCGCTTCGCGAAGGCATCGCCCAGATGGAGGCGCCCCAGCCTCAAAGGCGGTTCCGTACCCGGACGGTCAATCACGGAGCGTTGCTGGTCAACCTGGAGAGCGTCGCGGACGCGCTGTCGGCAGCCGAAGGCGATCACCATCGATGATCCTTGTCGACGCGAACCTGCTGCTCTATGCGCGCTCTCAAGAGGCGCCGCAGCACAACACGGCTCGGATTTGGCTCGACGCTCAGTTGAGTGGAAGGAGCCTCGTCGGCCTGCCGTGGGAATCACTGCTGGCCTTCGTACGCCTCATCTCAAATCCCCGCATCTACGCGCGACCTGAGCCGATCGCGAACGCCTGGTCGCAGGTGGAGGACTGGTTGAGCGCGCCGCCCGCCTGGATCCCGCTTCCGACCGATCGCCACTTCGACGTCTTGGCCCAACTACTCCCCGCCGTTGACCGTCCCGAGCTGATCCCAGATGCCCACCTGGCGGCGCTCGCGCTCGAACACGGTCTCATGCTGGCCTCCGCGGATCGCGACTTCGCACGTTTCGGGGACCTCCGCTGGGTGAACCCGCTGGCCTGAGGGCAAGCACGCGGTCCGCGCCGCCCTCCGGGACCCCCGCAAGAACCCCCGTTTTCGCAGGGAACGGAGGCTAAGAGCGATCGAATGACGTCCGTTCCGTGCGAAACGGGCGCTTAGTGGGGGGTGGTGCGAGCCCGCCGGCGGCCCAGTCCGAACCAGCCCAGGATCAACCCGACCAGGATCAGCACGATCCCGATCGCGGCCCACTGAGAATGGCCGGACATCAGGCTGCTGCCTTTCAAGACATTCACCCCCTGCAGCGTGAAGATCAAGCCGATCAGGATGAGCAGGACCGCGGGGATCAACAGCAGGCGTCGCATCGCTAGTTCTCCAGATGCGGGATCACGTCCGCGGCGATCCGCTCCATCTGCTCCCGCTCGTCGGGCGGAAGGACGGTGAACAGGATCCGTTCGGCGCCGGCGTCGATCACCTGGCGAACACCCTCCACGCATTCGGCCGGCGTCCCCCGCACGGCCACCTCCATCAGGTTCGGGATCGGGGCCCCGGCATAGATCCGGTGGAGCCCCCGCTCGACGCGCTCGCGGGCGCGCGCGGGGTGGTCGTCGACGCCGATGTAGACGCGCTTGGCGATCCCGAACGTCGACGCGTCGCGGCCCGTCTCCCCGAGCTCGGTGCGGACCATCGGCACCTGCTCGGCGAAGCGGGCGGTGGTGGTCGACCCGGCGCCGAAGAACCCATCCGCAAGCCGGGCGGCGCGCCGCAGCGCGTCGGGATGGTTGGCGCCGAACCAGATCGGTGGGTAGGGCTGCTGGAAGGGATGCGGCGTCATCGGCTGCTTCTCCAGCTGCCAGAAGCGGCCGGGGAAGGTCACCTCGTCCTCCGTCCAGAGCGCCTTCATGAGGCGGAGCCCCTCGGTGAAACGTCCCACCAGGTGCTCGCCGTCGAGGCCGTAGGCGCGGGCGGGGCGGCGGCCGCCCGTGCCGATGCCGATCTCGAGGCGGCCGCGGCTCAGCTGGTCCAGCGAGGCGAGCGCTTTCGCGAGATGAACCGGGGTGTGGAGCGGGGTCACGAACACGACGCAGCCCAGCCGCAGCCGCTCGGTGCAGGCGGCGGCGAACGTCATCGTCTCGAGCGGGCTCAGCAAAGAGGCGGTCCCCAGCACCTGCTCCTGAGCCCACGCACTCTCGAAGCCGAGCTCCTCGGCACGGCGCAGGTAGGCGGCGAAGGCGTGGGGATCGAAGGCGCGGTCGGAAACCAGTTGGGGGATGCTGATCGCGTAGCGCACGCGATGATCCTAGTTGGAGCGCCGGAGCCGCTCCAAATTCAGACTAGACATCCTCCGGGCGGGACGTCGACAGCCCGTGAAGTCTGGCGGCGGCAGCCTGTCGCTCGTCGTAGGTCACGAACCCGTCGAGCGGCGCCAGCCTGAGAGCGGCCGCCACGTGAACCGCGTCCAGCGATCGCAGCTCCGGCCGGGCAAGCGCGCCGGCGCCGCCCAGCAACTCCCGGTCCAACGGCCGCAGGGCGCACGCCCCCAGGAGCGTGTCAGCGCGCGCCAGAAGCGCCTCGACCTGAGCCTGCCGCCAGCCGGCCGCCAGCCGGCGGACGGCCCGCGGTATCTCGACCAGGACAAGGTGACACGAGACCAGTTCAGCGTCAGCCAGGAAGCGGCGAAGGGCCCCTGAGTGATCCTCCGTCCGGATCAGCTTGACCAAAGCTGAGGAGTCGACGTAATAGACCATCGGTCACGGGGTCAACGCTCCTGATCCGCGCGAAGATCGAAGAGGGCGCGGCTCAACCCGTTGCGGTCCTGGTCGTCACGCGGGGCCGGCGGGGGGAAGCCCAGAGAACTGGGGCTGGCCTACTTGCGGCTCTGCAGCACCCGGTCGATCTCGCGCTTGACCTCGTCCAGCTCCTTGAACTCGCGGTAGACGGAGGCGAACCGGATGTAGGCCACCTCGTCGAGCTCGCGCAGCTGCTCCATCACCATCGCGCCGATCTCCGAGGACGGTATCTCGACCCGGGCCGAGCGCCGCAGGTCAGCCTCGATCTCGCCCACGATGCGGTTCAGCCGCTCGGGCGAGATGTCGCGTTTCTCGGTCGCCTTGCGCAGGCCCCCGAACAGCTTCTGCGGATCGAAGTCCTCCCGCCGCCCGTCCTTCTTGGTGACGTAGAAGGGAACCGTCTCGATCCGCTCGTAGGTGGTGAAGCGCTGCCCGCATTTGAGGCACTCACGGCGCCGCCGGATCGCCTCCCCGATCTCGGAGTCACGGGAGTCGACGACCTTCAGCTCGTGATGGCCGCAATACGGGCAGCGCACCCCTAAAACGTTAGAACCGGTTCCGCAAAAAGGCGGGGACGTCGAGGTCGTCGGAGCCTGACTGAGGCGCCGGCGGCTCATTCCGGTCCCGGCGGCCGTACTCGATCGAGGTCGACTCGGTCTCGTGCCGGCTGGACGCCGTCATGCGCTCCCGGTCCCGCTCCAGCTCGCGCCGCGACGGCATCTCCCCAGACGGAGTCTTGCGGGCCATGTCGAACGCCGTGGCGACGACCGTGATCTTGACCTCGTCCTGCATGCGGTCGTCGTTGACCACACCGAAGATGATGTTCGCGCCCGGGTCCGCGGAGGCCTTGATGATCTCGGCCGCCTTCTCGCACTCGTAGAGCGTGATGTCGTTGCCGGCCGTGATGTTGAAGAGGATGCCCCGGGCGCCGTCGATCGACTGCTCGAGCAGCGGGCTCGCCACCGCCTGCTTGGCCGCATCCTCGGCCCGGGTCTCGCCCGCCCCGAAGCCGATGCCCATCAGGGCCGCGCCGGCGTCCTGCATCACCGCCTTGACGTCTGCGAAGTCGAGGTTGATGACCCCTGGGTTGACGATCAGATCGGCGATGCCTTGCACGCCCTGACGGAGGACGTCGTCCGCGATCTTGAACGCCTCTTCCAGCGTGGTGCGCTTGTCGACCACCTGGGTCAGGCGGTCGTTCGGGATCACGATCAGGGCGTCCACCTTCTCACGCAGGACGGTGACGCCCTCCTCGGCCGCCTCCGCGCGCACCTTGCCCTCCCAACGGAACGGCTTGGTGACCACTCCGATGGTCAGGGCCCCCTGCTCCTTGGCCACCTCGGCGACCACCGAGGAGGACCCAGTGCCGGTCCCGCCGCCCATGCCGGCGGTGATGAAGACCATGTCGGAGTCTTTGACCAGCTCGGTCAGCTCGGCCCGGCTCTCGTCGGCCGCGTCCCGGCCCTTGGTCCAGTCGCCGCCGGAGCCCAGACCGCGGGTCAGTTTGCGGCCGATGTTGACCTTGACGTCGGCGCTGCAGCGCTCGAGCGCCTGGAGGTCGGTGTTGACGGCGATGAACTCGACGCCCTTCAGGGCCGCCGAGATCATCCGGTTGACCGCGTTGCCGCCGCCACCCCCGCATCCGACGACTTTGATCCGGGCCCGCCCGTCCTGGCGTTCCGCTCGATCCGCGTTCATCATGTCCTCCTGCTCTCCTGCGTTTCGTTCGGTGTCGGGGGGTACCCGCAGCTGTCCATCTCTCAAGCCCTCTAGAAGAAGTCCCGGAACCAGCGCGCTGTGCGCTGAAAGGCGCCGCTCAGGGCCGGTTCCCGGTCTTCACGCACTTCCTCGACTCGCGGCGTGACGGCGCCGCCCCACTTGACGAGGCCGACGCCGGCGGCGAAGGAGGGGGCGCCGGCCCGGTCCGCGAGGCCGCCCACACCCGCGGGCAGGCCGAGGCGGACTCCGGCGTCGAACACCGCCTCGGCGGCGTCGGTGGTGCCCATCAAGCGGGCTCCGCCGCCGGTCACGACCACGCCGGCCGGGAGCAGGCCGTCGTAGCCGCTCCGCCGCACCTGCTGACGCGCGAGCTGGAAGATCTCGCGCATCCGTGGCCCGATGATCTCGGCCAGGTAGCGCCGCGGCGTTGCGACCGGGCGCTCCGCCCCCGCCTGGTGGATGTCGATCCTCTCCTCGCGGGGGATCACGTCCGGGAGCGTATGGCCGTAGTTGATCTTCAGGTTCTCGGCGTGGTCGAGGCTGGTTCGCAGCCCGATCGCGATGTCGTTGGTGACATGGTTGCCGCCCACCGGGAGCACGCCCAGGTGGAGGGCCGAGCCCTCGTTGTAGACCACCACGTCGGTGGTGCCGGCGCCGATGTCGAGCAGGCAGACGCCGAGGTCGATCTCGTTGTCGGTGAGCACGCCCTCACCGCTGGCCAGGCCCTGACAGACCACGTCCTCGACGTCGAGGTTGGCGGCGTGCACGCACTTGATGACGTTCTGCACGAAGGTCTGGGCGCCGGTCACGATGTGGGTCTCGACCTCGAGGCGGCGGCCAGTCATGCCCTCCGCCTCCTTGACGCCGTCCTGGCCGTCGACGGTGAACGCGCGCGGCAGCACGTGGATGATCTGGCGGTCACTGGCCACCGAGACCGCTTTGGCGGCTTCGATCGCGCGCGCGACGTCGCCCGCCGAGATCTCGTGGTTGGGGCCGGTGACCGCCACCACGCCGCGCGAGGTCTGGGACTGCAGGTGGGCCCCACCGACCGAAACCACCACCTGGTCGACCCGGGTCCCGGCCATCCGCTCGGCGCCCACCATCGCGTCCTGGATCGCCTGCACCGTGCGGTCGATGTTGACCACCACGCCCTTGCGCAACCCCTCGGACGGGGCTTCTCCGACGCCCGTGATGCTGATGTGACCTGCCTCGTCGGACTCGGCGATGACGACGGCCACCTTCTGGGTGCCGAGGTCCAATCCCGCGATGTGCCTACGCCTGGACAAAGGGTGCTGTGATGCCTCCGAAGATGTGCGCCGGCCGTGCTGCTGGGGTCCGCGGGGAGCCGCCACCCGCGTGTGTGAGTATAACCGGTCCGGTGCTTTGGGGTCACGAGATTTTGTGGGCGGAGTGGCCACGCCGCGTATATCTGGGGGTTCTACAGCTCGGACCCCGGCGCGCGTGCCCCTGACCGGCACCCGTCCGGGCTCCGGCGACGAGGCGTTCGACTCCGGCTAGGAGCAAGCCCCCTGGGCCGCAGGCGTGGGTGATGGCGAAATGCTGGGTGTCGCCCTTGGAGTCGGAGTGACGGCGCTGACCGGGCCCGGGGTCGGCGTCGCCGTGGGGGTCGGGGTGGCGGTGGGCGAAGGGGTCGGAGTGGGCGATGGGGTGGGGGTCGGTGTGGGCGTGGGCGCGACGTCCCGGCCGTGGCCGATCGTGACCTCCGACGGGTTGTCCAGGTTGACGTACACGCTCGGGTCCTTGAAGTTGACCTCTCCCGCCACCGACCGCAGCGCCGCCACCTTGGCCTGGAGCGTCGCGTAGTCGGAGGGTGTGAGCATGCGCCCGAACAGGACGCGCCAGCCGCTGCCCGCGTACATGGTCAGGTTCCAGCAGCGGTCGAGCTGGAAGTGGTTGACCGGCTGTCCGATCATCCCCGGCAGCCCTTGCTGGATGTTGACCAGCGGCCGCAGCAGCCGCTCGTCCATAGCCAGGTGACCGGGCGCGGTGCCGGTGTCGGGACCGGCGATCAGTGGCAGCGCGCCGTGTGCGCCGGCCGACCCCAGGATCGTTCCCTGCGCGGAGAGATAGACGGCGGAGCGGTCCTGCGGGGTGTAGACGGCGACCGGCTGCCACTCCTCGACGATGATGCGCACGGTGCCGGGAAGCACGGTAACCACCGACGAGGTGCGCACCCAGACTTGGCCATCCAGCCGCCGGGTGATCTGGTGCGAGTTGACGAGAAAGATCGAGGTCCCGGACTCGACGCCGGAGGCCTCGACCACCTGGTCGCCGCCGATCCGGGTCGCGCCCACCACCTGCACCTGGCGGACGCGAAACATCGGGCTCTGGACGGCGAGCACCACCAGCGCCACCTCGAGCACGGCGCAGCCCAGGGCCACCAGGCGCCAGCGCGGCCGCGACGGGGGGATCGGCTCCGGAAGCTCACCGCCGGCCGGCCGCGGAGCCACGCCGGGACGGGCACGCTCACGCTCGGCACGGCGGCGGCTGGGGGCGGGGATCGAGGCACGGGGACGTCCGAGCGGCTCCACCCCCTCCCGGCGCTCGCCCGGGTTGCCCGGCTGGTCGAGCCCGACCGGCTCCACCCCCTCCCGGCGCTCGCCCAGGTTGCCCGGCTGGTCGAGCCCGACCGGCTCCACCCCCTCCCGGCGCTCGCCCCGGTTGCCCGGCTGGTCGAGCCCGACCGGCTCCACCCCCTCCCGGCGCTCGCCCAGGTTGCCCGGCTGGTCGAGCCCGACCGGCTCCACCCCCTCCCGGCGCTCGCCCCGGTTGCCCGGCTGGTCGAGCCCGACCGGCTCCACCCCCTCCCGGCGCTCGCCCAGGTTGCCCGGCTGGTCGAGCCCGACCGGCTCCACCCCCTCCCGGCGCTCGCCCCGGTTGCCCGGCTGGTCGAGCCCGACCGGCTCCACCCCCTCCCGGCGCTCGCCCAGGTTGCCCGGCTGGTCGAGCCCGAACCTTCTCCGCCGGCGCCGCTCTTCGTCACTCACAGGCGGCACCCCGCCAGTCGCACTTCTCCGCTTTCACGTGAAAAGCGCCCCATCACACGCTCGATAACGCCACTTTCACGTGAAAGCGGGATCATCGGGGTCCCACCCGCGCCGCGTGGCGCTCCACCGCCCAACGCACCTGGCGGTCGCAGAGTTCCGCCATCTCGATCCCCACCGCACGCGCGGCGTCGGGCAGCAGCGACAGCGCGGTCAGCCCCGGCACCGTGTTCGCCTCCAGCACCCAGGGCGTTCCCTCTTCGTCGACGATGAAGTCGATGCGGGCCATCCCATCGCAGCCGAGCGTGCGGAAGGCGACCGCGGCCGCCTTCGCCGCCTTCTCCCGCGCGAACCCGGGTATGCGCGCCGGGATCGTGTGGTGGCTCAGCCCCGCGGTGTACTTGGCCGCGTAGTCGTAGGACTCGCCCTCATAGGTGATCTCGAGCGTGGGCAGCACCTGCACCTCGGGGGTTGCCAGCACGCTCAGCGTGATCTCCGTCCCGGGCTGGAAGCGCTGGATGAGCAACCGCTGGTCGTAACGGCCGCCCAGGACCAGCCCGGAGGCGACCGCGTCCTCGTCGCGGGCGATCGTGAGTCCTACCGTGGAGCCCTCCCGGACCGGCTTCACCACCAGCGGGAGTCCGTAGGTGGCGGTCAGCCGCTCCACCAGGGCCGCCTCCACGGCCGCCGGCGCCGCCAGCTCCTCGAACTCGGGCACCGCCAGCCCGGCCAGCTGGAGCAGGCGGTTGGCCCGCGTCTTGTCGATGCAGAGCGCGGACGCCAGGACATCGGAGCCGGTGTAGGGGAGGTTCAGGAGTTCACACATCCCCTGCACCGTCCCGTCCTCCCCGAGCCGGCCGTGGAGGGCGATGAAGCAGCAGTCGAACCCGCCGTCACGCAGGCTGTCCCAGACCTCCCGGTCCAGCTCCACCGCCACCGCCTGGTGCCCGGCCCGCACCAGGGCGTCGCACACCTCCTGGCCCGAGCCGCGTGAGACCTCGGCCTCCGCCGACCGCCCGCCCAGGAGCACGGCCACTTTCATGCCGGCACCTCCGCCCACGACCCGACGCGCTCGACCTCGCACTCCAGCTCCACCCCGAAGCGGGCTCGGACCTCCTCTTGGACCCGCCGGATCAGCCGGTCCACGTCGACGGCGGTGGCACCCCCGGTGTTGACGATGAAGTTGGCGTGCTGGGTCGACACCTGCGCCGCTCCCACGCGGGCGCCCCGGAGTCCGGCCGCGTCCACCAGCCGTCCGGCCGAGTCGCCGGGAGGATTGCGGAAGACGCTGCCGCAGTTCTTGGTCCGGATCGGTTGGGTACGGTTGCGCTGCTCGGTCCACTGCAGCATCTGGGCGCGGGAGCGGGCTCCGTCTCCGGCCTCCAGCCGCAGCGTGGCCGTCTCCACCAGCGCCCCACGCAGGGCCCCGTCGCGCAGTGCCGAGGTGCGGTAACCGAGCTGAAGGTCCTCGAGCGTCCAGCCCCGCTCGGCGCCGTCCACCCACCCGGTCGCTCCCGACAGCACGTCCCGAAGCTCCCCGCCCCAGCAACCGGCGTTCTGATAGACGGCGCCGCCCACGGTGCCGGGGACGCCGATCGCCCACTCGAAGCCGGTCAGGTCATGGTCGGCGCAGATGCGCGCCAGCCGCAGCATCTTGAGCCCGGCGGCGGCGGTCACCAGGGTGCCCTCGACCTCGACCGCGCGGCTGACCACCCGGATCACCAGCCCCTCCACCCCCTGGTCGGCGACCAGCAGGTTGGTTCCCGCCCCCAACAGCAGGTAGGGGATCCCGCGTCGCCCGCATGCCTCCACCACCTCCCGCGGGGACGGGGTCTGCAGGAAGAACTCGGCCGGCCCGCCGATGTTGAAGGAGGTGTGACGGGCCAGCGGGTGCTGCTCCTGCATGCCGGGGAGGCCCCGCAACCAGGCGAGCTCAGCCGGGGCGCGCCAGGGCATGGCCCACCCTCCCCACGTTGCCCGCTCCCATCAGCAGGACCAGGTCTCCCGGACGCACCTCCCGCTCCAGCCAGCTCCGCACCGCGTTCAGGTCGGCCGCGAAGTCGAGCCCGGCGCGGCCCGCCAGCCCGCGCGACGAGAGCCCGCGCGGGTTATCCTCGCCGGCGCCATAGATCTCGGTCAGGAGCGTCCGGTCCGCGGTCCGCAGGGGCTCCAGCAAGGCGTCGGCGATGTCCCCGAACCGGGAGTAGCGATGGGGCTGGAAGACGAGCAAGACCCGCTCGTGCGGCAGCTCCCGCAGAGCCTGCACGGTGGCCGACACCTGCGCCGGGAGGTGCCCGTAGTCATCGAAGAACTCGGCCCCGTGCCACTCACCCAGCCGCTCCAGGCGGCGCCGGGCGCCGGCGTAGGTGGAGAGCGCCTGGGCGGCTCGCTCGGGGTCGGTGCCCCGCTCGACCGCCACCGCCAGGGCCGCCGCCGCGTCCTGTCGCGTCATCCGCCCCGGTGCGCGCAGGCGGAGTCTGGCCAGCACCTGGCCCTCGCGCCACACCACCCCCTCCTCGTCGATCCGGTAGTCGGCGTCCATCGCATAGCCGTAGGTGCGGCGCTCGCCGGGCACGGGCTGGCGGGGGAGCCAGGGGTCGTCCGCGCAGAGCACCGCCAGTCCCTCCGGTGGCAGGCCATCCAGGAACTCGCTGAACATGCTTTGGACGTCGTCCAGGTCCCGGAAGTAGTCGCCGTGGTCGAACTCGACCCCAGTCACCACCGCGGTGCCGGGCTGGTAGAGCGGGAGGCTGCGGTCCGACTCGTCAAGCTCGGCCACGATCACGACCGAGGCCCCGACTCTGGACGAGGCGCCATCGCCGATCAGGGCCGAGGGCTTCCCCCCCAGCCGCTCCAACAGGTGCGCCGTCATCGCCGTGGTGGTCGTCTTGCCGTGCGTGCCCGCGATGCCGATGGCGTCCGCCGCGGCCAGCACCCGGGCCAGCAGGTGCGGCCGGTCCAGCACCTCCAGGCCCCGCTTCTGCGCCGCCGCCACCTCCGTCCGTCCCGCCGGCGACAGCCGCGTCGTGTAGCAGAGCACGTCCTGCTCCTCGATGTGGGCGGGGCTCTGCCCTTCGAGCGTGATCCGGGCCCCGCGCGCTACCAGGCGCTCGGTGACCGCGGTCGGCGCCAGGTCGCAGCCGGAGACCACCGCACCGCGGTCCAGCAACAGCTCCGCCAGGGCCGAAAGTCCGGCGCCGCCGATCCCGAGCAGGTGGACGCGCCGGTCGCGAAGCTCCATCACGCCACCTGCGACCGCTCCGCCGCCTCGCGGAGCACGCGCACGATCGCCGGCGCCGCGTCGGCCCGGCCAAGCGCGCGCGACCGGCCGGCCATCGCCCTCAGCCCCTCGGGCCGCAGGCGGTCGACCTCCCGCAGGAGGCGCTCCGGCGTCAGCTCGGAGTCCGGAATCTGGACCGCGGCGCCCTCCCGCTGGAGCCGCTCCGCGTTCCGGATCTGATGACCCCCGCCGAAGGTCCCGGGGACGACCAGCATGGGGAGGCCGACCGCGGTGACCTCGGCGATGGTTCCCACGCCCGCGCGGCAGAGGACCAGGTCGGCCTCCGCCAGCAGCTCCGGGATCCGGTCCGAGAACGGGAACGGCCGGTACCCGGGCCGCCGCAGCTCAGCGCTCCTCTCCTCCCCCTGGCGACCGGTCTGATGGACCACCTCCCAGAAGCGGTCGAGCAGTCCGTCGAGAGCACCCCAGACGGCCTCGTTGACGCGGTGCGATCCCTGACTGCCGCCGAGCACCAGGAGGCGGCGCGGCGGGATCTCCGGCGTGCGGGGGACGAATCCCGGGCGGAGCGGATAGCCGGTGAGGACGGTGTGGCGGGTGGCGAAGCGGTTGACGTCGGCGGCGAACGTCACGCACGCCGCCTCGGCGCCCCGGCGGAAGAGCCGGTTGGCGAGCCCGTCCGCCTCCGACACCTGCAGCACGTACGGCGTCCCTGTGCGCCGCGCTCCCCACACCGCCGGCGCCATCACGTAGCCCCCCACCCCGACCACCACGCTGGGATGGAACTCGCGCAGGATCCGCGTCCCCTCGTGAAAGGCGTGGGGGAGCACGACGAGGCGGGCGTTGTGGGTCCAGTTGTCGCGGTCGAAGCCCTGCACCGCGACCGTCCGGAGCGCGAACCCGGCGTCGGGCACCAACCGCTCCTCGGGGCCGCCGCGCCGCCCCACGAGGAGTATCTCGGCATCCGGCAGCTCAGCTCTGAACGCCTGTGCGATCGCGAGCGCCGGGGACACGTGACCCCCGGTTCCCCCTCCCGCGATGAGCAGCCGCATGACCTCTCCTTTCACCGCTCAGCGAGGGCCGGCTGCCCTGCGCCGAGATATTGAGCAGCACGCCGACCCCGGTCAGGGTCATCACCAGCGCGGTGCCGCCGTAGCTGATGAAGGGTAGCGGGACGCCGGTCACCGGCAACGACGCGGTCACGACGCCGATGTTGATGAAGGCCTGCGCCGCGATCCAGGTCGTGATCGCCGCCGCCAGCGCCACCCCGAAGCGATCCCGCGCCCGCATCGCCGCCCGGAAGCCGCGGACGGTGAAGAACACGAAGCCGGCGATGACCAGCGTCGCGCCGATCAGCCCCGTCTCCTCACCGATGATGGCGAAGATGAAGTCGGTCGGGGCCTCGGGCAGCCACTGGTACTTCTCGATCGAGTGACCGAGCCCGACGCCGGTGAGCCCGCCCGAGCCCAGCGCCACCAGCCCTTGGTAGGCCTGGAGGGTGGTGTTGGTGGGATCGGCGAACGGGTTGAGGAAGGTCAGGACCCGCTCCACCCGGTAGCGCTCGACCGCGATCAGGCCGCCCATCGCGGCCAGGGCTGCCATCCCCAGCAGCGCCAGGTAGCGCTTGCGCCCGCCGCCCGCGTAGTAGATGGCGACCATCATCACGGTGGTCACGATCAAGGTCCCCAGGTCCTTTTGGAGGATGAGGAGGCCGACCACGGCGGCCATCAGGACCGCGTAGGGCAGGAAGCCGTCCACGAACGTCTCCAACGAGCGGGTGCGCTTCGACATCCAGCCGGCCAGGAACACCGCCACCGTCAGCTTGGCCACCTCGGAAGGCTGCAGCTGGAAGGGCAGGCCGGGGATGTTCAGCCAGCGGGTGGCGCCGTACGCGGACTCTCCGACGTGCGGAACCAGGACGGCGAGCAGGAGGAGGATCGTGACCACGAAGCCGGGGAGCGCCCAGTGGCGCAGCCGGTGGTAGTCGATGCGGCTCGCGATGACCAGCCCGATCAGCCCCAGGGCCGCGTAGCCGACCTGGTGGAAGAAGATGTTGAAGGTCGACCCCGTGGTCTGCAGCGAGTAGACGTTGCTGGCCGAGAGGACCATGATCAGGCCGGCACCGAGGAGCGCGAGCGAGATCCCGAGCAGCCACAGATCGCCGGTGGCCCGCTCCCGCGGCAGCACGCGCGGGACGGCGTTGTCGGCCATCATTCAGGGGCCCCCGCTTCCGGGGTCCCCGCGAGGCGGAGCTTGCGGAGCCTCGTGGGGTGGATGAAACGGACCTTGCGGAGTTTCATGGGGCAGTCACCGACCTCCTCCCGAGCGAGCGCGGACCAGCTCCTTGAAGAGGCGTCCGCGCTCCTCGAAGTCGTGGAACATGTCGTACGACTTGTAGGCCGGGCTGAGCACCACCACCCCACCCTCAGGCAGCAGCCGGGCCGCCTCCTCGATGGCCTCCTCCAACGTCCGGGCGCGGCGCAGCGGGTGCCCCTCCAGTTCGGTCTCCAGCAGCGGCGCCGACTCTCCGATCAGGACCGCGCCCACGGTGCGCGAACGGACCTCGCGCGTCCACTCTCGCAGGTCGAAGCCGCTGCCGTGGCCGCCCGCGATCACGACCAGGTCCTCGCCGGGGAACGCGCGCAGCGCCGGCAGGCCCGCCTCCGGGTTGGTCGCCTTGGAGTCGTTGTACCAGCGGATCCCGCCCTCCTCCGTGACCAGCTCCAGACGGTGTTCGACCCCGATGAAGCTGTCGAGTCCGAGCTGGATCCCGGCGTCGTCCAGGCCCACCGCACGGGCGGCGGCGGCGGCGGCCAGCGCGTCCAGCTCGTTGTGGCGGCCGGGCACGTGCAGCTTCGGAAGCGGGCGGTGCTCGTCGTACCAGACCACGCGCGCGCGCGTCCGCGCGGCCAGCTCGCGGCAGCTTTCGTCCTCGCCGTTCAGCACCGCGGTCCCCCACGCCGGCAGCTCCTCGACCAGCCGCGCCTTGGCGTCGAGGTAGCGCTCGAACGTGTGATGACGGTCGAGGTGGTCGGGGGTGACGTTGAGCACCACCCCCACCTCGCACCGGGGGTGAGCGGTCGACTCCAGTTGGAAGCTGGACAGCTCGAGCACCACCCGGTGCCGGGGCGTGATCTCGGGCAGCCGGTCGAGGACGGTGTCGCCGATGTTGCCGCCGACCAGCACCGGGCGGTCTCCCTGACGGAGGATCGCGCCCAGCATCGCGGTGGTCGTGGTCTTTCCATTGGTGCCGGTGACGCCGAGGATCTGGCCCGGGCAGCGGCTCAAGAAGAGGTCGATCTCGCTGGTTACGGGGATGGCCCGGGCGCGGGCTGCCTCCAGCAGGGGGTCGTCCCAGGGCACGCCGGGGCTGGCGCAGACCAGGGAGCAGCCCTCGAGGGCGGTCTCGTCGTACCCGCCGGTGCGCGTCTCCACCCCGGGCAGCTCCGAGACTTCGTCCAGGGCTTCCACGAGCTCGCCCGCGGGAAGGCGGTCGATGGCACGGACCACCAGACCCTGCCCGGTCAGATAGCGCGCCGTGGCCTGGCCCGAGCGCCCGAGCCCCACCACCAGAGCTCGCTCGCCGGGGCGCGGCAGGGTCGTCACGTCAGTTGATGGGCGATCCAGCCAGAAAGAAGCGCGGCGGCGATCGCGACTCCCGCGGAGGTGAGCGCGATTCGGTTCTCCGACCAACCCTCTAGCTGGAACGTCAGGTGTAACGGGGTCATCTTGAACACTCTCCGGCCACCGGTGGCCTTGAAATAGCTCACCTGAATGATGACAGAAAGGACCTCCACGACATAGACGATCCCGAGCAGGACGAGGAGGATGCCCCATCCGGCCTGCAGACAGAGCGCGGCCAGGGCCGCCCCCAGGCCGAGCGAGCCGGTGTCGCCCATGAAGATCCGCGCGGGGTAGCGGTTGTACCAAACGAAGGCGATGATCGCCCCCAGCAGCGTGAACGCGACCGCGAGCCCGCCCGCCGGCTCGCCCGGGAGCAGCAGCCCGATGGCCAGCAGGGCCACGACCGAGGTGCTGCCCGCGAGGCCGTCGATCCCGTCGTTGTAGTTGACGCCGTTGGCGGCGCCGGCGATGACCAGCACCGCCAGCGGCCAGTAGAGCCAGCCCCAGCCGGCGGACTGGGGCAGGAAGTGCTGCTGGGTGTCGGCGAGGTACGCGACCGGGATCGCGAACAGGACCTGGAACGGGAACTTCAGGCGGGCCGGCATGCCGCGCTGGCCGAAGCGAAGCTTGGCCAGGTCGTCGGCGAACCCGATCAGCCCGAAGAGGAGGAGGGCGGCAACCGCGGGGAGCGCCCCGCGATGCATGAGGAGCGAGAGCAGGCCGCCGACGATGCCAAGCAGGACGAACAGCATGCCACCGCCGGTGGGCGTCCCCGCCTTGCGCTGGTGCTCGGCCGAGAGCTCGGGTTGGATCACCTGGCCCACGCGCCAGTACCGGAGCAGCCGGATCAGGATCGGATACAGGGCCATCGCGACGACGAAGGAGACCGCCGTGGTGATGGCCGCGAAAACGAGCGGGTTCACGCTCGCTCCCCGCATCGGCCCCGTTGCGTGGTCCGGAAACACCCGAAGGTGCACCAGCAGGGCCTGTTGCGCGCGTTTGGGACCCGGAGGTGCACCAACGGGGCCATCGGGGGCGCGGTCATGGGAGGAGCGCCTCCGCCAGTTCGTCCAGGGCGACGCCGTGCGACCCCTTGATCAGGACCAGGTCACCGGGGCGCGCGTTTCGGTGCACCCAGGCGGCGGCGGCGGCGCGGTCCGCGACCAGTTCCGCGCCGGCGGCCCGGGCCAGGACCCCGCCCAAACCCACGTCCAGTGCCGCCACCGCGTCGAATACGCACCCCGCTTCGACGCCGATCTCCTGGTGCAGCGCCTCCGCCTCGGGACCCAGCTCCCGCATCTCACCCAGCACCGCCAGCAGCCGCCCGTCGCGCTTCATCCCGCGCAGGGTCGAGAAGGCGGCGCGCATCGACTCCGGACTCGCGTTGTAGGAGTCGTCGACCAGTGTCCAACCTCCCGCGGTCGACCGCCGCTGGAGCCGGTGCACCGCGTCGACGCCGGCGAGCGCCGCCGCCGCCTCGGAGAGCCCGACGCCGAGCCGGCGTGCCACCACCAGCGCGGCGAGCGCGTTTTGCGCCTGGTGCCGGCCCTCCATCCGCAGCTGCACGGGCTGGCCCTGGACGCTGAAACGGCAACCGCCCTCAGGTATCTGTTCGAATGCCTCACCGCGCAGCCCGGCGGTATCGACCGTCTCCCCGAAGCCATAGGTGGCGATCGGCGCCGCGCTGCGCGCCGCCAGCCGGTCGCGGAAAGGGTCGTCGCCGTTGATCACGGCCAGACCGTGAGGAGGAAGTGCCTCCAGCAGCTCCGCTTTCGCCCGCGCCACCCCCTCGCGGCCGTCCGGGAAGTTTTCGGCGTGGACGGAGCCGATCGAGGTCACGACACCGATCGTGGGTCGGGCCAGCTCCGCGAGGCGCCCGATCTCGCCCGCCCGCTGCATCCCCATCTCCAGCACCGCCACCTCGTGCTCGGGCTCCAGCGCCAGGAGCGTCAGCGGGAGGCCCGTCTCGGTGTTGAGGTTGCCGGCGGTGCGGTGGACCCGGTACCGCACCGCGAGCGCCGCCGCGCACAGCTCTTTGGTCGACGTCTTGCCGTTGCTCCCGGTGATGCCCACCACCGTCGGACGGACGCACTCCAACACGTGCCGCGCGAGGCCGAAGAGCGCGTCCCAGGTGTCGGCGACCTGCACCACCGCGATGCTGGAGCCACCCGGTGCCCGCTCGACCACCAGCAGTGCTGCCCCGTTTTCCCGCGCCGCCTCCAAGAAGCGGTGCCCGTCGGTTTCCGCGCCTGGCAGCGCGAAGAACGCACCGCCCGGGACGACCAGCCGGGAGTCGGTGTGCCAGGAGGTGACGGTCCGGTCGGGATCGCCCTCGAGCCGACCGCCGATCGCTTCGGCGATCTCGCCAACGGTCAGCTGCATGCGCGCACCAGTTTAGGGAGGCAGGTGCCGGGGCCGCACTTGACCCAAATTGGTCAGTCCAGTTACCATCCGCCCCAAACGCGGTGGGGGTTAAGACCGAGCGAAGCAGTCGCCGGGACGAGCGGGACGAGCGGGACGCGGTCCAGGTCACGGGCGACCAGGCGCGTCCGTTCGAGATCATTCCGATCCCGCAGGTGCGTGTCTACCGGGAAGTGCTGCGGCAGCTCGACCGGCTGGCATCGACGCTTCGCCCAGGGGATCGGCTGGGTTCCGAGCGAGAGCTGGCCGAACGGCTCCAGGTCAGCCGGGTTTCCGTGCGGGAGGCGCTGCGCGCGCTCGAGGGCATGGGGAAGGTCGAAGTGCGGCGCAACGCCGGGACCTACGTCGTCGACCCGGCGGGACGCCTGGATATCGACCACTTCCGCGGGGGCTTGCCGGCCGACGCCACCTACCTGGGCTGGCTCTCCCAGCTGCGAGCGGCGATCGAAGTCAAGGTCGTGGAGCTGGTCGGAAGGCGCCACCCGGACCTGGCCCCCGCTCGCTCGCTCCTCCAGCAGGCGGGCGACGAGCTCCGCCGCGACCCGGCCGAGGACCCCGCCATGGACCTGCGGTTCGAGGTCCTGCTCGCGCAGTTGGGCGAGAATCCGCTCCTCCAGCGCGCGCAGCGCATGGTGCACCGGCTCTGGGTGACCGGGTGGTCGGATGCCGGTCTGTCGCCCGGGGACCGGCATGCCTTCCACCGCGAGCACGAGGCGATCCTCGCCGCGCTCGAGTCGGGCAAGGTGCCGCTCGCGACCCGGCTCATGCGCGACCACGTCGACCGCCCCGTGGTGGGACGAACACGGGCATGAGCGTCGCCACCGCCTCCCAGCCGCGCCGGCCGCGGGAACGCTGGCAGGACCTCGTCATCGTCGATGCTGACGTCCACGTCCACGACACCCCCCGAGCGCTGATCCCCTACTGCGACATGCCGTGGCGCGTCGCGCTCGAGAACGTGAAGGACGCGCACGAGAACTACCTCGACATCCCCGGCTTCTCGCCCGGCCAGACGCAGTACCAGCCCTCCTGGCCCACCGGCCAGGAAGGCAGGCGGACGGTACTGACCCCCGAGCAGATGCGGGCGGAGCTGGATCCGCTCCACATCGACCTCGCCATCCTCTTCCCCGACAATCTGCTCAAGCTGCCGGTCCTCGCGCACCCCGAGTACGCCGCCGCGCTCGCCCGCGCGTACAACGCCTGGCTCGCCGAGGAGTGGTGCCGGCCCGGACTCGGCCTTCTCGGCTGCGTTTGCGCGTGCCCGCAAATGCCGGAGGACGCGGCGCACGAGATCGCCAAGTACGCGGACCATCCGGGCATGGTGGGTGTCTTCCTTCCCTGTGCCGGCGTCGATCCCCTGTGGGGCAACCGCGTCTACGAGCCGATCTTCCAGGCCGCGGAGGACGCGGGCCTGCCCGTGCTCCTCCACAGCGTGACGGTGGTCCATCCCGTCTTCCCCCACAACTCCCACGGCTTCGCGACCGACCTGGCCCGGCACACCACGTCGCACACGTTCGCGATCATGGCGAATCTGGTCGACATGGTCACGATGGGCGTGCAGGTCCGCCATCCGGGCCTTCGCATCGCGGCCACCGAGGCGGGGATCAGCTGGGTGCCGTTTCTGATGCTGAAGCTCGACAAGGAGTACCTCGAGAAGCGGCGGGAGGTGCCGTGGCTGACCGAGCGTCCCAGCCACTACCTGAAGCGATTCTTCTACGCCACGCAGCCCATCGAGGAGCCGGAGCGCCTGCGCGACCTGGTGACGCTGGTCTCGCTGTTCGACGGCGAGGACCAGGTCCTCTTCGCCTCCGACTGGCCGCACCACGACTTCGACCACCCCTCCAAGGTGGCCCAGATCCCATTCAGTGAGGACGCCCGCCGCAAGATCATGGGGGAGAACGCTCTCCGCTTTTTCCAGCTCGACCGCGAGGGACGCCGGACGCGGACGACACCCAAGGAGGAGGCGGATTGAGCGCTCGCGGGCCAACCCCCCAGGTGCATGTCGTGGGCTCGATCGACGAGTTTCCCGAGGGAAGCCATCGAGTCGTGCGGTTGGGTGCGCGGGAGATCGGCATCTTCAACATCCGCGGCCGCCTCTACGGGCTGCCCAACGTGTGCCCGCATCAGGCCGGTCCGCTGTGCCAGGGGCGGCGCGTCCTCGGGGCCACGATCGCCACGGCCGAGAGGGGCTGGCGCACCGAATGGGGCCTCGAGGGTGAGGTCATCTCGTGCCCCTGGCACGGGCTCGAGTATCACATCCCGACCGGACGATGCCTCGCCTTTCCCGAGATCCGGCTCCGGACGTACCCGGTCGAAGCGCAAAACGGCGAGGTGGTGGTACTGGTATGAGGGGGACCCATGCTACCCTTTGCGGGGCAGGGCGGATTGTGTCGCGGCTTCGGGAGTTCAGTGAGAGGAGGAGCGTATGTCTGTGCAGACGCATGACCCTGTGAGCCCGGCCGAGTGGTTGGATCACATCAGGACCTATGGCTATGTGATCATCCACGACGCCGTGCCGTCTGAGAACCTGAAAGCGACGATCGATGACATCTGGCGCCACACGGGAGCCAGTCCCTCCGATCCTGAGACCTGGTACCGGCCCGACGTCGTACGCCCGGTTGGGATGGTCGAGATGTACCACTACCAGTCGATGTGGAACAACCGCCAAAACCCACGTGTCTATGAGCTCTTCAAGGCGATTCATGGCACGGAACGCCTGTGGGTCTCGATCGACCGCGTCGGACTGAAGCCACCCGTGAATCCCGCTCATCCCGAGTACGACCACCGCGGGATGATCCATTGGGACACGGATCTGAGCCGCTACCCGGACATCCCTTTCCACGTCCAGGGAGTGCTGGCCCTGGCCGACACCGAGCCCGACATGGGCGGCTTTCAGTGTATCCCGGAGACCTATCAGCACCTCGAAGAGTACCTGAAGACGCAGACCCCGGAGAAGATCGCGTCCCGCAATCCCGACTACACGGGGTACACGGTCACACATCCGCGTCTGGCTGCCGGAGACCTGCTGGTCTGGACGTCCCTGCTCCTGCATGGCAATGGGCATAACACTTCGCAGAAGCCGCGGTTGTGCCAGTACCTGAGCATGAACCCGGTCCCGGAGGGGGACGTCGAGGAGCGGCGCCGGGAGCGCGTCGACTCGTGGCGCCAGAACCGCCCGCCGGCCAGCAAGGCCTTTCTGGGGGACCCTCGAGGCATCGAAGAAGCGCGCACATCTCCTGCCGAGCTGAGCGACCTGGGTCGGAAGCTGCTCGGCCTCGATCCCTGGTCCTGAGGCGGGCGCCGCTATGGCACGCGCTTCAGGGCGGACGACGGACGGAGGAGCCGTGGCGGTGGGGGCCGCGGCCCCCGACCTGGGACGGGAGAGGACGCGTGGCCGCGCATCCTCGCTGTGGGTGCGCGTGCGCCGCGAGCGGTGGATGTACCTGTTCATCCTCCCCGGGTTCCTCTACTTCGTCGTCTTTCAGTACCTGCCACTGCTCGGGAACGTGGTGGCGTTCCAGAACTATTCTCCCTACCTTGGCTTTCTCAACAGCCCCTGGGTCGGGCTTGACAATTTTGCGCAGCTGGTAACCGACCCTGATGTCATCACAGCGGTTATCAACACGATCATCATCAACGGGCTGCAACTGATCTTCTTCTTCCCGGCCCCGATTGCGTTGGCACTGCTGCTCAACAGCATCATGACGCAATCGGTCAAACGGGTCATCCAGTCCATCGTGTACTTGCCCTACTTCATCGGCTGGGTGGTGCTGGTCAGTGTGTGGCAGTCAGTGCTGGGCGGAGATGGACTGCTGAACCAGGCACTGGCCTCTCACGGGCTGGGAACTGTCAACCTGATGACGAACCCCTCCCTCTTCAAGCCGATGATGGTCGTTCAGTACATATGGAAGAATGTCGGTTGGGGCACCATCATCTTCCTGGCCGCGATCAGCAAGGTCGATACCAACCTGTATGAGGCCGCGGTCGTCGACGGGGCAAGTTCCTGGCGGCGCTTGTGGCATGTGACACTGCCCGGGATCCGCGGCATCACGGTGTTGCTCCTGATCCTGAACCTGGGCAACATCCTCACGTCCAGCTTCCAACAGATCCTGCTGCAGGAGCCGGCCGTGGGGTCGGACGCGGGCCAGGTCCTGGACACGTTCGTCTACTTTCAAGGCATCGCGGGCGGAAACTGGGGGCTGGCCACCGCAGTCGGCCTGGTGAAGGGCCTGGTAGGCACCATTCTGGTGGTTTCCGCCAACAAGTTCGCCCACATGTTGGGCGAGCAGGGGGTGTTCTGAGATGGCGCTCGGCGTAGCCAGCCGGCCCGCGAACCGCCCGGTCTGGATGGAGGACCCGACCATCGCGAGCCGCGTGTCCAAGTTCGTGGTGCTCGCGATCGTCGTGATCGTGATGCTGTTCCCCTTCGTCTACGTGCTGTCGGTCAGCCTGTCGAACGAGCGCGATCTGTCGGGTGCCAACGTCGCCTTGATCCCGGCCCATCCGACGCTCTCCGCGTACCAGCAGATTTTCGCGGGCGGCGTCGTAACCCGTGCCCTCGAGGTCAGCATCGGTGTCACCGCCGTCGGCACCGTGGCCTGCATGGTGATGACCACGATGCTCGCGTACGGGCTCTCACGTACCAGCCACGTACCCGGCAGCAAGTTCGTGCTGCTGCTGGTGCTGGGCACGTTGCTGTTCAGCCCCGGCATCATCCCCAACTACCTCTTGATCCGCTACCTCGGACTTCTCAACAACTACGCGGCCCTCATCTTCCCCACGCTGATCGTCGCGTTCAACCTGGTGGTGGTGCGCCAGTTCTTCATGAACATCCCGGACGACCTGATCGACGCGTCGGTGATCGACGGCTGCAACCCGCTGCAGACGTTCCGTTACGTGACGCTTCCACTCTCCAAAGCGGTACTGGCGGTGGTGGCACTGTTCTATGGCGTCGGCATCTGGTCCGACTTCTTCAACGCACTGCTCTATCTCAACAACACTGCGATGTGGCCGATCCAGCTGGTTCTCCGTCTCTACGTGCTGCAGGGACAGCAGTTGGGTGGCACGCTGACGTCGGGGCAGCCACCTCCGCCGGCGCAGACCATCCAGATGGCGGTCGTCGTGATCGCGACGGTTCCGATTCTTGTCGTCTATCCGTTTCTGCAGAAGTACTTCACCCAGGGCGTCCTGTCAGGAGCCATCAAAGGGTGATGCCGGGGCTCGGGAGAAGGAGAGAGCGGTGAGCGGGATACACCTTTCGGGAGTCCTGTCAGAGCAGGAGGCGTCGGCTGCACGCTCGCGTGGTCGAGTGAGATTGGAGGTGGTGGAATGAGTTCGGAGCGGATGCCACAGATCGGCAGACGTGCCTTTCTGGGCGGAATGCTGGGCGTGGCGGGGATGGGCGCGCTGGCATCGTGCGGTGGCACCGGCGCCAGCACGGTGGCTTCCTGCGTCTCAAACTTGAAGTTCCCTTCGGAACCGCCATCGTCGCGGCCGGGGCTGGTGGTCTCCAAGGTCGCCAATGTCGGCCCGGCCTGGACGGAGTATCCCAAGCCCTACGTGTCCGTGCCCGAGCCTCCGGGCAAGGGCGGGACCGTGACGACGTTCCAGATTCTGTTCTCGTCGCCGCCACCAGCGCTGAATAGCAATCCCTGGTGGCAGGAGTTCAACAAGCGCCTCAATGTCACCTGGCAGCCGACACTTGCCGACTCGCCTGACTATGCCGCCAAGCTGCTGACGTTGGCGGCCAGTGGCACCTTTCCCGATATCACCTACATCAACTTCAACCAGAACGGTCTCTACAACGGGGCCGCATTCATGAAGTTCATCTCGGAAGGGGCCTTCCACGACCTCACTCCCTATCTCACCGGCAACGCGCTCAAGAAGTTCCCGAACCTGGCCGGACTGCCCCCGATCACCTGGAAGGGATCGTCCTTCGAGGGCAAGATCTATGGCTGCCCCTACCCGATTCAGGCTGTCAACGGCCAGATCGGCATGTATCGCAAGGACTGGGCGCAGAAGCTCGGCGTCGACAACCCGAAGAACGCCGACGAGGTCGCCCGCATGTTCGAGGCCTTCACCCATGAGGACCCCAACGGCAACGGGAGCAAGACCTGGGGTATCGACACGCCGCGCCAGACCATGTGGAACGGGATGTTCCGGGTCCCCAACAACTGGCGCCTCAACAAGAACGGCTCGCTGACCAAGGACTTTGAGACCCCGGAGTGGGAGGCCGCCACCAATTGGGCCCGGAATCTGTGGCAGAAGGGCGTGTTCTATCCCGACGCGCTGACACTCACCCTGAACGAGGAGGAGAGCCTCATCGAGTCCGGCAAGACGGGCTTCTTCACCCAGGGTGGCTGGGGCTTCTTCGGCAACCAGCCGGGCACCATGT
Source organism: Candidatus Dormiibacterota bacterium (assembly GCA_963790575.1). Classification (GTDB taxonomy): domain Bacteria; phylum Chloroflexota; class Dormibacteria; order Dormibacterales; family Dormibacteraceae; genus CAVTSA01. The sequence goes on from CAWBPD010000034.1 coordinate 221,520, forward strand.
ACAGCCTCGCGAAGCAGAACAACCCGGTCGCGAACTGCGCGCCCTGGATTCCGCCCGGCCATGACGGCGGCAAGGCGGCGCAGTGGCTGGGATCGGCGTCGTACGGGTTCGGAGCGATCCCGTCCACCATCAAGGACGAAAAACGGATCCTCGAACTCATCGGCCTCATGAACTACATTTCTGCTCCCTTCGGCAGTGACGAGTTCACCTTCATCTACCACGGTATCGAAGGCCAGATGTACAACATGGTCAATGGAGCGCCGGTAAGCGTCACCAACGGCAATCAGAACTGGGCCAACGGTCTCAACTATCTCTGCGGCCAGACCGAGATCAACTATTTCTACGCGAATCAACCTGGCTTCGCGCAGACCATTCAAGGTATCCAGGAGGAGGAGGTCAAGACCGCGGTTACGGACCCGACGCTGAACCTCTACTCGCCGACCTGGGTACAGCAGGGCGCGAACCTGATCACCCTTCAGCAGGATGCTTACAACAGCATCCTGTCCGGAAACAAACCGATGTCGTATTTGAAGACAGCGATCAGTGACTGGAAGTCCCAGGGGGGTGACAAGGCACGCAAGGAGTTCGAACAGGCCCTTCAGAAGTGTGGTAAGTCCAGCGCCTGACGCCGAGGCGGGTCAAGGCGGTGGCCTTGACCCGCTGGTCGGATTTCAGTTGGGCTGCGGGGGCAGGTTCTCGGGGGTGATGTGCTCGTCGATGATGAGCTGCTGGGCGAGCGCCTTCCACTGAGGCGCGGTCGCCTCGTCGGCCTCGTCGGAGGCCACCGACCCGTTCTGCGGGTCCTTCAGCATCATCAGCATCGTGAACCGCGGATTCTGCGAGGGGATGAAGCCCGCGAACGAGGCCCAGAAGTCGGTGGGCGAATACTTCCCGTTGACGGGGATCTGGGAGGTCCCCGTCTTCCCCGACATGTCGTACTGGAACCCGGGAATGCGGGAAAGACGGCCCTCACCGTACTGATCGACTGACCGCATCATGGTCTTCATCTCGTCGGCGGTCTGCGCCGTCACCGCCCGGTGGCTGGCGTAGCTCTGCGCGGCGCCACCGATCGACCGCACCAGGTGAGGTTGGACGTAGACGCCGCCGTTGGCGATGGTGTTGATCGCCGCGGCCATCTGGACCAGGGTCACGTCGATGCCCTCCCCGTACGCGGCCGTGGCTTCCTGGACACCGCTCAGCTTGGGGAGGGGGACGTTCTGCTCGCCGGCCACCCCCACGTCGGTCGGCTTGCCGAATCCGAACGCTTGCAGGTAGTGGAGGAAGTTGGCCGACCCCTCCGCCTGCTGAGCATGGACGGCACCCACGTTCAGCGACTGCTCGAGCACCCTGGTGTAGCTGACGGTGCCCCAGGCGGCGTTGTTCCAGTCGTTGAGCTGCTGCCCGTCGACCACGATGTAGCCGGGGTCGTCGATCGTCGTCTGCGGCGTGATCGCGCCCGAGTTGAGGGCACCGGCCAGCGTCACCACCTTCATCACCGAGCCCGGTTCGTAGACGCTGCCCGCGATCGGATCACTGAGCTCCTGGGACGGCGTGGTGGCGAAGTGATTGGCGTTGAAGCTAGGATCGCTCGCCCAGCCCAGCACGCCACCGGTCTGGGTGTCGAGGATGACCACGCTCCCCTGCTGCGCGTGGTTGGCGGCGACCGCGGCCTGAATCGCCTGCTCCGCCTGGTACTGGATGTGGGCGTCGACGGTGAGCGTCATGTTTTCGCCCTGCTCGGGGTTCATCTTCGACTCGGTGGTGGCCGGGATCAGGTTGCCGGAGGAGTCCTTGTACAGCTTCTCCCAGCCGTTGCGGCCGCCGAGCTGCTGGTTGTAATAGCCCTCCAGCCCGGCCACGCCGACACCCGCGTAATTCACGAAACCGAGGAACTGAGCACCCAGGGTGGCGCCGGCCTCGCCGCCGGGAAGGTAGGTGCGCTCCGGCTGCGCCTCCAAGTTCACGCCGTCGCCGGCCAGCCCCATGGCCTGGATCCGGGTCGCCGTCTGCTGCGAGACGCGCTTGGCCAAATAGGCGTACCTCACCTTCTGCTGGTAGAGGCGCATCACCTGCTCGGGCTGGATCTTGAGGGCCGAGGCCAGGCCCTGGGCCGCCGTCTCCTCGTCCGCGTGCGTCAGCACCTGGGGCGGCGAGAGGGCGACGTTGTAGACGGTGGTGTCGAGCGCCAGCGGCGTCCCCTGTGAGTCGTAGATGATGCCGCGGCGGGCGAGGATCTGCACCGTCGTCGCTCCTTGCGCTTGGGCTTCCGCGCTCAGGAACGAGTGTTCGGCGACCTGCCAGTACACCAGGTGCACCCAGAAGAGCGATGCCACCATGACGACGACCGCCATCATCCAGAGCGGGCGCGCCCGCGGGATCCCCACCCGGCGCTGCCGCCGGGGGGCTCGGCGTACCCCGAACCCACGTGCCGTCTGGTGCCGGACCGCCACCTAGCCTGCCTCCCCGTGCCCAGCGGAGGACACGGCCCGGCTGAGCTCGGCCGTGACCGCGCCCAGCAGTTGCCGCCAGGCCGGCGTGGTGTTGGCGGGCGCCTGGCCGATGGACGCGTTGACGTCGAAGGTGGCCGGCTGGTAGGCGACCGAACTCCAGCTGGTCGGGGCCGTCATCCCTTCTTTCTGCGCCGCCACCGCCACCCTGGCCGGCGTGTGGAGCATGGACTCCTGGTAGCTCAGCTCCTGCTGCTGCTCTTGGAGCTGCTGCTGCTGCGTCTGCAGGGTGTCCAGCTGATAGGAGAGCGTGGTGGTCGTGGCCGAGACGGTGAGGTAGGCGACCGTGACCAGGATGGTCGCCACCGCAAGGACATAGACCTTGGCGAAGACGCCCAGGCGGAGGCGGACGGCGTCGACATGGGCCGCGATGCGGAGCAGGGCGGGACGCGCGCTGCGCCGCCTGCGCGTGGGCGCGGCCGGTTGACCGCGGGTCCGGAGACCGGCCTGCCGGCGCTGGGTGAGTATGCGGGTTGTAACCAAAGGAAGAGGGCCTCGTGAGACGGTGTTGGGACGTGGGCAGGGGGTTAGCTGGAGAGCCGCTCCGCGGCCCGCAGACGGGCCGAGCGGCTTCGGGGATTGGCCGCGATCTCCTCCTCAGCGGGTTGGATCGGCTTGCGGGTCAGGATCCGGAGCCGGCGGTGATGACCGCAGGTGCACTGAGGCGACTCCGGCGGGCAGATGCAGTCCCGGGTCTCTTCCCGGAAGCGTCGCTTGACGATGCCGTCCTCCAGGGAGTGGAACGAGATGACGGCGATCCGGCCGCCGGGGGCGAGCCGGTCGATCGCTCCCCGCAGCCCGCGCTCCAGGTTCCGGAGCTCGTCGTTGACCTCGATCCGCAGCGCCTGGAAGGTCCTGGTGGCGGGGTCGATGCCCCTCGGCCAGGCGCCCCGCGGGATGGCCCCGGCGACCACCTCGCGGAGCTCACCGGTGCGCCGCAGCGGCCGCCGCTCGACGATGCGACGAGCGATCCGCCGCGACCAGCGCTCCTCGCCATAACGCCAGATCAGATCTGCGAGCTCCTCCTCGCGCAGCCCGTTGACGAGGTCGGCGGCGGTCGCGGGGTCTTGCGGACTGAGGCGCATGTCGAGGGGACCGTCGATGCGAAAGCTGAGCCCGCGCTCCGGATCGTCCAGCTGGTCGCTGGAGATGCCGAGGTCGAGGAGGACCCCGTCCGCGGAGACGATGCCCAGGCGGTCGAGGATCGCGGGCAGGTCGGCGAAGTTGCCCTCGACCAGCGAGAGCCGGGGGTCCCCGATCTCGCGCGCGCGGGCGACCGCCGATGGATCCCGATCGATGCCGACCAGACGGCCCCGCTCCCCCAACTTCGAAAGCACCAGACGCGCGTGGCCGGCGGCGCCGAGCGTGCCGTCGACGAACGTCTCGCCCGGCGCCGGTGCCAGGAGATCTATGGCCGGTTGTGAAAGTACGGAGTGATGCACCGAGAGGCGAATCTACAGTGCCTGGTTGGCTTGTTCAGCGAGGTCGGTGTAGCGGCCGAGAGCGTCGTCGGAGTAGCTGCTCCAGCGGTCCTCGGCCCAGATTTCGGCGGTCTGGCCGTTCCCGATCACGACCGCCGTCGAGCGGGGGTCGATCCCCGCCAGCCGGCGCTGTTCCTGAGACAGGCTCACTCTGCCCTGCTGATCGAACTCGCACGCGACCGCGCTCGCGAACAGAATCCGGGAGAGCGCCCGCAAGTCCCGCGAGAGGAAGGGATCGTTCAGGCGGTCCGAGATCGCCTGCCACTGCTGCGGCGGGTAGATGGTGAGCGTCGAGTCCTGCCCGATGGAGATGAAGGTCCCCTCTGGCAGCTGACGCCGAAAGGCGGCCGGAATCGCCAGTCTGCCTTTCTCGTCCACTCGAACCCGGTGTGTGCCGGCCAGCATCCATGTCTACCGTCGAACCGGAGGTGTGGGGACCGTCGTCCGGCCCCCGGCCGCGGGGAGAAGTGGCAGGCAAGGTCTCTGCTGCGACGTTTGCTGCGTTGGGTGGTGAAACGTGCTGTTCTGGGCGTTCCGAGTCGGGTGCTGGATCGTTGCTGGGTTCACCACTTCTCCCCACAAATCACCGCGATTCTCCACCACCATACCCCACAGATCACCACGTGTCAACACCTATCCCCACCTGGTCGAGCCATGCGAACGACCCGACGACGCCCAGCACACAACATGTGGGGCCGAGTCTTGTGTGGACCAACCACATGAGGCGCTCGAGTCGGGGTGGGGAGAGCTGGGGATGAAGGTCCCGGCCGTGTCCTCCACCGATCCCCCGGGCGGGCCGATATACTCGCCGCGTGTTGAGCTTTGGCGACGCCTTCGGCTGGGCCTTCCGCGATCCGCAGTGGGGCCGGAAGCTGATCGTCCAGGGTCTGATCGGCTTGATCCCCATCGTCGGACAGATCGCTCTCTATGGATGGGCGATGCAGTGCGTCGACAACCTGCGCATGGGTCGCCAGGAGCTCCCCGAGCCTGGCTTCCCGCTGGGCCGCGGCGTCGACGTCTTTCTGCCGACTTTGGTGCTGGGGATCGTCGTCAGCATCATTCCGGTGATCCTGATCGCGATCGGGGAAACGGCGGTCGTGACCGCGGCCGAAACCGGCGGTTCGGGAGGCGGCGGGGCCCTGCTCGCCCTGGGCTATTTGCTCGCGTTCATCCTCGGTCTCGGGGCCGCGTTCGTATCCACCGCGCTGATCGCGGCGGCCTACGAGGGCGGGATGCGGGCCGCGTTCAACTACCCCGCTGTCATCCGGCGCGCGTTCCAGAATCCGGCCGCCTCCGCGCTCGGCATCGTCGCCACCTGGATCGGGGGCCTGGGCTCGATCCTTTGCGGGGTGGGCATCTTCCTGACCTACGCCTACGGCGAGTCGATCGTGGCCGGCCTGGTCACAACCTTCGTCTCAGGGGGCGTACCCGCGATCCCGGGCGGCTCAGGGTACGGACAGCCGGCGGGCTATCCCCCCTACGGGGCACAGCCCGCCTACCCGCAGCAGCCGGGAGCCTATGGCCAGCCGGGCGCGTACGGCCAACAACCGGCGCCCCCCTACGCCCAGCAACCCGGAGGCTATGGCCAGCAGCCAGGGTATGGACAGCCGCCGGCGCCGCCCTATGGCCAGCAGCCCGGTGGGTATGGCCGGCCGCCGGCACCCCCCTATGGCCAGCAGCCGGGTGGGTATGGGCAGGAGCCCGGGGGCTACTACGGCCAGCAGCCCGGCGGGTACGGACCGCCCCCCGCGCCGCCCTACGGCCAGCAACCCGGCGGATATGGTCAGCAACCCCCCGCCCCGTACGGCCAGCAGTCACCCGGGTATCCACCACCGGCCCCTTCCGGACCGTCGTATCCCGGAGCCCCCCAGTATCCGCCGCCCCAGCCGGGCTATCAGCCCCCGCCGGGCGAGCCACAGCAGGGCGCGGGCCGGCAACCGCCGCAGGAGCAGCAGCCGCAGCAGCCGCCCGCCGACCCGTCGCACCAGTGGCCACCACGCGAGCAGGGCAACGACGAACCGACGACCAAGTTCGGCACCCCGCCCCCACCCCCCGACGAATCTACCAATCAGTAGGGGGCGGGCCGCACGTCAGGGGTGCGGCTGGACGCCCCGACGGATCTGGAACGCCTTCGTCCGCCGGCATCACCCCCGCTGGTGCACGTGCACCTCCGGGCCCTTCCTCGCCCGCATGACCCCGCTGGTCGCCGTGGGGCGGGCCGCACCCCTGGCTTTCGCGTCGGGCGCCGTTTCGCTGCACCAGCGGGGACGGCGTGGTAGCACGGCCCGCGCGCTCGAAGCTACGCCCCTCTCAGCGGCAGGCCCGGGCTCCCCCTATCGGACCGTGAACCCGCGCAGTCCCTGGGGTTCCTGCTCCTCCACCTCGACCCGGTCCACGCGGGAGGTGGCGGGTCCGGTACGGCAGAACCCAAGGAGACGCTCGACCGCTTCCTGAGGTCCCTCCAGGACCGCCTCCACGGTGCCGTCGGCGCGATTTCGGATCCAGCCATCGACGCCGCCGGCCAGCGCGCGCTCGCGGGTGGCGTCCCGGAAGAAGACTCCTTGCACCCGGCCCGAGACGACGACCCTCCGGCGGACCCGACTGCCCGGCACGCCTCAAGGGTACGGTCACGGCCCACGCGGTACCTTGGGAGGCGGGAAGAAGCCGAACCCGGCCGGCGGCGGGTGGATCCAACCGGAGGAGCGCAGTGCCATGACCGACGTCATCGAACGATCCCCGACGCAGCAGCTTGACGAGCAGGGATACGTGGTGGTCGACGGTGTGCTGGATCCCGGGCTCGACCTGGCTCCGGTCCTGGATGAGTACGGGGCGGTGCTGGAACGGGCGGCGCAGGATCTGCTCGCCGAAGGGCTGGTGTCCAGCACCCACGACGACCTGCCGTTCAAGGAGCGCTTGATCCAGCTCACCCGCGAGTCCGGCCGGAGCCTGAGCCGCTACTTCGACATCAGCCTGCCTCAGAGTGGCATCCGCTCCGACACTCCCATCCACACCGGTCCCGCGTGCTTCCGCGTCCTCACCAACGAGCGCCTCCTCGACCTCGCCGAGCAGTTCGTGGGGCCGGAAGTCTGTGTCAGCCCGGTAGGGCACGTGCGGATGAAGCTGCCCGAGCGGACGCTGGAGGCGGGCGGCGATGGCCTGATGGCGAAGATCCCCTGGCACCAGGACAACGGCGTGGTGCTGCCGGAGGCGGACGGGTCCCGGATCCTGACCGTCTGGCTTCCGATCAACGAGGCGACGATCGAGAACGGCTGCCTGCAGGTGATCCCCACCCCCCGGACTCAGGAGCTGATCGAGCACTGCCCCACCGGGCTGGGTGGCCCCCATATCCCCGACTCCTCCCTCCAGCGGCCGCCGGTCCCGCTCCCGATGCGGCCGGGGAGCGTCCTGTTCATGCACTCCCGCACCATCCACAGCTCCCTCGAGAACCAGACCACCGACCAGGTGCGGATCAGCATGGACCTGCGGTACCAGTCCCCGGACGAGCCGACCGGCCGGCCCATGTTCCCCTCGTTCATCGCCCGCTCCCGGTCGAATCCGGAGCGCGAGGTGCGGGATCCCGCGGTCTGGACGCGGATGTGGCTGGAAGCGAGGGCACGGCTCGCCCAGGACCGCCCCTCGGTGTTCAACCGCTGGGACCCGAACTCCCCCGCCTGCGCCTAGCTCCGGGAAGGCAGGGTCAGGTCCCACTGCTAGCAAAGGGACCTTATCCGGACCCAAATGGGGTTGTGTTGCCGGCAGTGTAACCCCATCATCGGCGGGCGCGGCGGGCGCGGCGACCCCGCCGGGCCGGCCCCGGCCGCACCCCGCGCGGGAGGTGCTGCGCAGGCCTCTGGGCCTCGACCAGGACCGTCGCCGCCGCCTCCGGGCCCGCTTGTTGCCCCTCGCGGTCCAGCTCCAGCCAGACCTGGGTCAGGGCCAGGTAGATGTCGGTCTCGGTCCAGCCGGGCAGCCGCCGCGCCAGGCCCAGGCGCGAGGCGGCCTCCATGGTCGGCCGGTACACCGTGTCGTACCAGCTCGCGGCCGCCCCCTTGAGATCCACCTGCCGCCCTTGCTGGCCGAGAAAGTAGCGGTGTCCCCGAATGTGATCCAGGATCAGGTCGAAGCGGCCCAGCTCGCTGCAGTCGAGGCGTGCGCGGGGACGGGTGCGGTCGAGCTCGGTGACCTCCAGGAACCTGGCGTACTCGGACGCTCGCAGCAATTGCTCCGGGTTCACCTCGTCGATCGGCGCCCGAGTCTCGACGTCGATCACGTGGGCGGCGATCGTCAGCCAGCCCAGGTGCCTGGCCACCGACACGCGCGTGTGGCCGTGGCGCACGAAGTAGGCGTCGCCCACCTGGTAGACGTCGATCGGGTCCACCGATCCCCGTTGCTCCATCTCCTGGAAGACGCGCACCCAGCGGTCCCGAATGCTGCCTCGACGGGGCATGAAGGAGGCGTCGAAGTCGCGGGTCGGCCGCTCCACCCCGCGCACCTTGGAGAGCGGGATGGCGCGCACGCCCCGGTCCTCTTCCCGCTCGATCCCGGCTGCCGCCACCACTTCCTCCAGCGCCGGGGGCCGCACCGGCTGGCCGCGCAGCTGCTCGGTGATGCGCTCCACGCGGCCTTGGCCCAGCTCCTCCTGGAACTCGACCTCCGCCCGCTCCGCGACCGCCATCGAGGTGAGCCGCTCCCCACCCAGCCGCCGCAGGATGCGTGGGATCAGCTGGAAGCCGGGGTGCGCGGTGGCTCCCGGATTCCAGGTCCAGCCTTCGACGTCGCTGAGGAGGGTGTCCAGCGCCGCGACCAGCGCCGGCAGGTGCTGATCTCCCGGCGCATGTGCCACGAAGTCCGAGACCGCTTGCCGCCCCTGTGAGACGAACTCGGTGCTGTCCCGCCCGGTGAGCCGGGTCTGGACCGCGTCGGTCGCCATCTGCCCGGCAGTCCGCAGCTGGCCGGCGGCCTCCGCGGACAGAGGCTGCGCGGCGACCACCGCCTCGGCATAGCGGGCCAGCGCCCGCACGCTCCGGTAGAGCAGCGAGATCAGGCGGAGGCGGTCCTCGATGCGGCTCAGGTCCGCGTTGCGCCGGAAGTGCCACGGGTTCCAGCGCAGCGCCTCCTGCGAGGGAACCACCTCGGCGACGGCCGCGTCGGCGGCCTCGTTGTGGTCGCGGATCTGCCGCCGATTGGCTTCCGCTCGGGCTCTCTCGGAGGACGCCTCGGCGACCAGCTCGATGGTGGCCGTGATGTCCCCGGCGAGCTGCGTACCCAGCTCGCGAGCCCGCCGCCGGAGGCTGCGGACCGGGTTCGGCGGCCAGATCAACGCCGCGACCGCGACCCCGACCGCCCCTCCCAGCACTGTCTCCCAGAGGCGGCTCACATTGGAGGTGGTCCCGCTCGCGAGCACCAGGAGCGCCGAGATGGCGATCTGGTTGTTGAAGCCCTGGCTGGAGATCTTGAGCAGCCCCCCTGCCAGCAGGCAGACGAACATGATCACGGCGATCGCGGGCGCGTACGAAGCGACGTGGAGCTCGTTCGCCACCACTCCGAGCAGCAGTCCGCCGGCGACGCCGATCAGAAACTGGAGGGCGTTGAGCAGGGAACCGTAGGCGTTGCCCTGCATCAGGATGATCACGGCGAGGACGGCGTTGTACGGGTGCGGCAGGTGGAGGTAGGGCCCCAGGAACCATGCGATGCCGCAGCCGAGCGCCACCTTGATGGATTGGACCGCCAGCGGCGGCAGGAACTCGGGAGGCTCGGCCATCCGCCAGAGCAGAGGTCGCACGGAGTGGATCAGCCGCCGCAGCAACCGTCGAACCATCAGCGCTGGACGGAGCCTACGAGTCCGCCACCTTCCGTTCAGCCCACCGGGCGCTACGCGCGCCTGGGCGTGGTCTCCGCGGTCAGCGTCATCGGCGGCAGGTACTCGCCCACCAGGTGCCGCACCCACCAGGCGCCACTCTCGCGCCACTCGCGCCAGCTGCTGAACCGGTAGCGGTAGAGCCGGGCCCGAACCGCGCGCGGCGGACGGTCACCGAACGGGTTGTGCGCCAGGAGCTTCAAGGTCGGGCGGTCGCCGCTCAGCAGCTTGCGGAGGAGTCTCGGGAACCAGGGGTGCTGCCAGGGAGTCGCCATCGCCGCGAACCACATCAGCCAGTCCAGGCGGAGGTGATAGGGAGCGAACTGCCGCGGCCACCGGCGGGGATTGCCCGGCTTGCCCTTGAACTCGTACTCCTGCCAGCGCGCGCGGGGACTCTCGGGGTCGTCCTGCGTGCCCTCGATGACGATCTCGTAGCGCACTTTGGTGATGCTCCCGAAGGCCCCATAGGTGTTGACCAGGTGCAGCTGGTCGAAGCTCGCGTTCATGAGCTGACGGCCAGAGAGCAGGTTGCGAACCGGTCGGTAGCTGAGCACGATCACGAGGGCGGTCACCGCCAGCACCAGGACCTGCCACCAGAGGGGAAGCGGGGCCGGCGTCGGGACCTGCACCGGGAGCACCAGCCGCAGCTGCTGGTCGTCGAAGGCCGAGATCGCGAGCGTCAGCGTGACGAAGTTGAGCCAGGAGAAGTTGCCGCTCAAAACCAACCACCCCTGGGTCGCGACCACGATCAAACCGGCGATCCCGGCCACGGGCTGGGGAGCGAAGAGGGCCCAGGGGACGATGAGCTGAGCGAAGTGGTTGCCCAGCACCTCGACCCGGTGCAGCGGGCGCGGCAGATGGTGGAAGAACCAGCTCAATGGGTTCGGCATCGGCTGCGTCTCGTGGTGGTAGTAGAGGCAGGTCAGGTTTCGCCAGCAGGGGTCGCCTCGCATCTTGATCAGCCCCGCCCCGAACTCGACCCGGAAGAGAAGCCACCGGAAGAGGTAGATCGAGGGGAGCGGTGCCGCCGTCGGCCCTGCCCCCAGGAAGATGGCGAGGAACCCCGCCTCCAGGAGCAGCGTCTCCCAGCCGAAGGCGTAGAAGGTCTGCCCCACGTTGACGATCGAGAGGTACAGGGCCCAGAGCACCAACCAGGCTGGGATGCCGACCCAGAGCGGCGCCACGTCGAGTCCCCCCACCAGGATCGCCGCCGAGAGGACGATGCCGGTACCCGCCACCACCAGGAGCAGGCCGTCCGAATAGCGCAGATAGAAGAGGCTGGGCCGGGCCCGGAATGGCACCTGCGCGGTGAACCGTGGCACCGGCAGCAGGCCCCGGGTCCCCAGCAGCGGCCGGAACTGGTTCAGGGTGACCGTGAACGCGACCAGGTACACGGCCGCCAGCGCCCGTTCGAGGATCAGCCGGGTCAACCAGTAGTCGGGAGCCTGAATCCACGTCATGACCATCTCCCCGCCGAGGTAGGAACTACCTGGTCACACACCACCCGGAACCGTCCAGCCCCGGGGCGGCGGCTCACGCGAGCGCGGACCGGAGCGCCGAGCGTGCGGCGTACCACCCGCACAGCCCGTGCACGCCGGGCCCGGGGGGCGTCGCCGCCGAGCAGAGGAACAGCGAGGGGTCGGAGGTGCGGTACGGATCGGGACGGGCGGCAGGGCGGGTGAGCAGCTGGCGAAGGTCACTCCGCCCACCCCCGATGTCGCCGCCGACGTAGTTCGGATTCAGCTCCTCCAGCTGCGACGGCGACCAGGTGCGACGGCCCCGCACGCGGTCGCGGAAGCCGGGAGCGAAACGCTCCACCTGTGCCTCGATCGCGCCCGTCATGTCTTGGTCCGACCCGTTGGGGACGTGGCAGTAGGCCCACGCGACCTGCCGCCCCGGCGTCGCGCGCGTGGGGTCGAACAGCGTCGGTTGGGTGAGCAGCACGAACGGGCGCCGCGGATGGCCCCCCTGGGCGACCTCCAGCTCCGCCGCCACCACTTCCTCCGCGGTCCCGCCCACATGAACCGTCCCCGCCCGCAGACACTCCCTGGCCTGCCAGGGGATCGGCCCGTCCAGCACCCAGTCCACCTTGAACACGCCCGGCCCGTGCCGGTACTGCTCCAGTTGGCGCCGGTAGCGCGGGGAGAGCCGGTCGCGCGCGATGCGAACCACGGCCCCGGGCATGACGTCGAACAGCGCCGCCCGGTGCGACGGCAATTCCTCCATCGACGAGATCCGCACCCCACACCGGACCTCGCCCCCGAGCGCCTGGATTCGGTGGACCATGCTGTCCGCGGCGGAGGCGGAACCGCCCCGGAAGAACGGCCACCCGGTGGCGTGCGCTGAGACCAGCATGACGAGCCCCGCGGCCGCGCTCCCCGGCTCGGTCAGCGGCAGCATGCTGTGGGCCGACATCCCGGCGAGGATGGCCCGCGCCTCGCGCCCCTTGAAGGTGACTCCGCCCAGCAAGGCGGCAGGCAGCACCGCCGGGACCCCGAAGCGGGCGAGCAGGAGCGGATGGCGCGGCAGCCGAATCGGTCCCAGCGCCGCCTCCACCACCTCGGTCGCGCGCGCAACCAGCGGCCGCAGCAGCCGCCGGTAGGCGGGGCCGTCGGCACCAAGTCTGGCCGCGGTCGTGCTCACCGACCCCTCGACGAGCGCGGTGGTCCCGTCGTCGAAGGGGTGTGCCATCGCCGCGCGCGGCGTGACCAGGTCCAGGCGCAGCCTCCGGAGCACCGGAGAAAGCGGCACCAGCGCCGCCACCGTGGCGCACAGGTCGTGCCGGCATCCCGGCTCCAGCAACTCTTCGCTGCGCAGACCGCCCCCGGGATGGGCCGCGGCCTCCAGCACCAGCACCCGGTGTCCGGCCTCGCCCAGCGTGATCGCGGCGGCGAGTCCGTTCGGACCCGACCCCACGACGACGGCGTCGAACGCGTCCCCGGCCATCTCCACCAGGGTGGCAGAGCGGGCACCCGCGTGGTGCCCGGTGGCGCCGGCCGGAACCGCGGCCCCTCACCCGTAGCCGTCGCGGCCGGCCGCCCAGGTCGAGGATTCGTTTCGTTGACGCCTCCAGGTCATCCGTGAGCAGGTCGAGATGCACACGCGTCTTTCCACGCTTCGGCTCGGGAACGGGCTGGAAGTTCAACATCGGCGCGCCGGGGTTCGGGGGCGCGAGCCGGAGCCAACCCGCCATGGGTTCGAACGGCTCGCCCCCCAGGAGGCCCGCCCAGAAAGCGGCCACACGGATCACGTCACCGCAGTCGATCGTCACCTCGTGCAACCGCACCCGAGGTATCACCGGGCCGCTCGCACTCGTGCCTCGGCCTCGTCAGACGCGAGCAGAAGGCGGAACAGGTGCGCGGGACGTCCCCGCCGGGTTGACTGGGTGGTGCCCGCCTCGATGGCGAGGGAATGAGAGGTGAGATTCCGCAGTAGGCGCCGGGCGCTCGGCTCCGTGAGGCCCAGCGCGCCGGCGAGCTCAGCGGGCGAGATCAACCGTCCGCCCAGCTTCCGATCAGCCGCCGCTACCCGGGACAGCGTGGTGGCGCTGAGCCCGGTGTCCTGGGCGAGTGCTTCCAGCGCGGGAGCGTGCTCGCGGTAGGTGAACGCGAGCATGTCCTCGGATCCGATCGGGCCCAGCACGACCCCGCGATCACCCACCAGGTACCCGCAGCCTCCCCCTCGTTCCTCGGCCCGCGCGACGGCCTGCTCGGCAAAGCGAACGCAGAGGCGGGCGGAGGGTCCGAGCCCGAAGCCGGCGGCCACGGTGACACCCAGTTCCTCGCGGGCGGCGCTCACGAAGGGCAACGCCTCCCAGTGGTGCGTCGCGGTCTCGAGCAGCGCGCGGTGGGCGAACACCACCACGCCACGGTCACCGCGGTCCTCGATCCAGGCATCGGCGAACTCGGCCCGGTTGAGCAGGAGCCGGCGCAGCTCCATCCGGGTGCGGTCGACATCACCGGCGCCGCTCCGGATCCGGATGATGGCCGCGCCGAAGCTGTGGTCGCCGGCCTGCCGCGACTGAATCCGGAGCACGGTTTCCCGGAGCAGAGAGCGCAGCGTGGAAGGCACGCCGAGCTGTCCGACCACCCTCAGGTCGGTCTCCTCGCGGAGCCGCCGTCCCACCTCGCCTCGACCCGTGATCACGTACGCCTGGGGATGCCGGCGACTGAACTCGAGGTGGAATCCAACCAGCGCGTCGACCGTGTCCTCGCCCGAGTGGGGCAGACAGACCACCTGATCCAGGGGCATGCGGAGCGCGCGAGCCACCTCGTGCACCACATCCAGGTCGAAGGTGTCGATGCTGACCGGATACAGCCGCCGGCCTTCGGACGCGATGCGCGCGAACGAAATCGCCAGGTCGACCGCGCTCATCCGGAGGATCCCCACCGTCACGCGGTCAGGGAGGATATCGCGGCACCGGTCATACGGCATCAGGCCCAGCACGATGCCGTCGACGCCGCCGCGGGCCAGGTGACGGCGAACGTGCTCCCGGATCTCGTCCTCCTGCGCGTACGTGACCCAGTCGATCTCGACCCCGGCCACCGACGACGCCGCGACCTCGAAGTCGGCCCTGCCCTGTCGGCCGACCACGATGGTGAGGGTCATGTGGGGGAGGCGCCCGCCGGCGGCTCCCCCACCCTCGTCAGTGACACTTCTCGAGCGCTCTCTGGAACTCCGATCGCGACTGATTCCCGCCCTGGCTCTTCCAGGTCGAGATCGTGTCCGAGAGTGACGAGAATGGCTTCCTCCCGGTCAGGATGTCGTTGTAACCGTTGGTGATGATCTGCTGAAGGTTGGCTCCCTGTGCTACGTCGGTCGTGGAATACAGACCGAGCGTTGGGTCGGAGACGCCGAGCTGGACCATCTTCTCTTCCGTCTGCTGGGAGAGGAGCGCGTGCGCCGGTAGTCCGGGATAGTAGAAGTTGGTCTCGAGCGGCTGGCACATGTAGTTGAGACCTGAGCTGAGGCCGGTGAGTCCGGTATCTGACACCGGAACCGGCGCTCCGTCCTGCATGTGATACATGAGATCCTGGACGCCGTACTGGATGAAGGTGAACTCCTCGCTGCCAAATGGCGATGCCCACCAGTCGAGTACGCGGAGCAACTCTCGGATGCGACTGTCGCTCTTGATCGAGCTCGGGATGGCGTAAAAACCGTAGGCACCGGAGTTCAGCCAGGGCGCCGGCTTGCCGCCGTCATGCCCCGGCAGCATGATCGGTGTCAGGTTCGACCCAGGAGTCTGCTGCTGAGTCTGGGCGATCAGTCCGCTGTTGTTCATCACGGCGACGATGGCCGAATCCTGGAAGCCGATGTGCCCACTCTGGATCAGCGGATAGTTCTGATTGTAGGTGTTGGTGAGAGCGTCGGGATGATAGGCGCCCCCCTTCCAGAGCTGGGCCGCGAAGTCAAGCGCGGCCTTGTACTCCTCGGTCTCGATGTATTTGGTCAGCGATCCATTCTTGCCGAGGCGCCAGTTGTTGGGCACTCGGAACACGTCGTTCCAAATACTGGAATCGACGACGCCGAAGGCCCACGTGTTCTTCTGCCCGTTGTGGTTGGGGTCGCCCTTGGCGAACGCGAGGAACATCTTCTTGAGGTCGTTCGCGTTCTTCGGATTGTCGACGCCAAGCTTCTGTGCCCAATCCTTGCGGTAGATCCAAATGTCATCTCGAGGTGGGATCGGGTATGGCGGTCCCCACAACTTGCCCTCGAAGGCGGCGCCGGTCCAGGACGATTCGGGAAGGCGCTGGAGATTCGAATACTCCTTGAGCGCGTCGCCCGTGAGGTGAGCGGTGAGGTTGTTGAACGCTCCCTCGTCGACGAACTTCTTGAAGGCCGCTGCCGAGTAGGGCCCGCTGGGGGCGAAGTTGACGTAGGTGATGTCTGGAAAGCTCCCACTCGCGGCCAGCGCGCTCAACTTGTCGGGGTAGTCGGTGGCGTCGGCCTCGGTCACGTTCCAGGGCGCCCCGATCCGGGAGTTCAGCTCCTGCCAGTACTTGTTCTGTCCGAGCGGAGGCGGTGGAGCCGCCCACAGAATCTCGAACACGGTGATCGGGTTGCCGCTGCTCGCCGGCGGATCCTTGGTCCAGGACTTCCAGGGGGTGGGGTAGGCGGTCCAGGCCGCCGGGACGTTCGCGACCTTGGAAAGGACCTCACCCTGGCGCGACTCGGGTTGGAGCACGGGAAGCTTCAGGCTCGAGACGCAGGAGGCGGCGGCTTGCGTGGCCTGGTTCCCGCACGACGCCAGCAGGCCCGCCCCGGCCAGGCCGAGCATCCCTCCCATGAACGCCCTGCGTCCCATCACCGGTCTTGCCGTCATCATCTCTTGCCTCCGCGTGATTACCCGCTCGATGCCACACGCAAGGTCAATCCCAGAGATCGACTCCCAGCAGGTGCCGGCCGAGGTCGGTCAGGTGCGCTCGGTGGCCCTGGGTCTCCTCGATCTTGCGCGGGTCGCCGTGAAATGAGCCCCAACCGGGCGCGCGGTGCTCTTCCCAGCACGCGACCCGGGGTCCCCGCGCTTCGGCGGCGTTGTCGGGCGTGGGGTTCATGCTGATGTACTGACACAGGCGCGGCCGGTCGGAGACGTTGTGACCATTGCCGTGGAGCAGGAGTGAGGTCCAGACCAACAGATCTCCGGCAGCCAGTCGCGGCTTCGTGATGGTGTAGCCGGTGTAGTCAGGGTTCCGCGAGGCGATCTTCTCCGGAGTCTGCGTCTTCAGATACTCGTCCAGGTGCTGATAGGTCTCGGGGATGCACTGGAATCCACCCATGTCCGGTTCGGTGTCGGTGAGCGCGACGACGCCCTGGACGCGAAACGGGACATCCGGATACCGGCTCATGTCCGTATCCCAGTGGATCATGCCCTTGTGGTCGTACTCAGGGTGGGCCGGGTTGGCCGGCGGCTTGAGATTCGCCCGATCGATCGAGACCCACAGCTTGTCGGTCCCGTGAATGGCACGGAAGATGTCATAGAGCTTGGGATGCTGGCGGTTGTCCCAAAGCGATTGATACTGGTACATCTCGACCATGCCCGACGGCCGGATGATGTCTGGCTGGTACCAGGACTCCGGGTCGTCGGGACTGGCACCGGTGTGCTTCCAGATATCGTCGACCACCGCCTCCAGGTTCTCTTTCGGCAGTGCGTCGTGGACGATGACATACCCGTAGGTTTGGACGTGATCCCGCCACTCCGCGGGACTCTGGGGATCGTGGGAAACCACGTTCACGGACTCACTCATCGCTGCCTCCTCCACCCGAGCCCCGAGCCCGGGCACCCCGCCGGCCGGAAATACGAACCACTTTCGCCACCCCCTGCCCGTAGGGTAGGCGACCTCCTTCTGGGGTGTCAACCCAAAGAGGCCGGCCGGCGCCTCGGCGCGGGACCCGCCCAAAGCGCCGGGTGTCCGCAGTCGGACCCTACCCGGCATGTTTTAGCTTCCGGCTGCGGACACTGAGCCCTTAATCCGAGGAGGCGGACCGAGAGCGGGCTGTAAGCCGGGTTCTGTGCACCCCCGGAGGGGCCGGCGATCATCTCTCTGGGACGCCGGTTGCCCGACGTCTCAAGCGACCACCACCCGGGAACTCGGGACGAGCAGCCCCTCCACCGCATGGCGGCGGCGTCCCCCTATTTGGTCTTGCTCCGGGCGGGGTTTGCCTGGCCGGCCGGTCACCCGGCCGCCGGTGGGCTCTTACCCCACCATTTCACCCTTACCGCTCACGGGAGCGGCGGTGTCATTTCTGTGGCACTTTCCTTCGGGTCACCCCGACTGGGCATTACCCAGCACCCTGCTCTTTGGAGCCCGGACTTTCCTCCACGTCTTGAAGGCGCAGCGATCGCCCGCCCGCCTCGGTCCGCGGCTCAGCCTACCCCACCCCGCAAGGCTGCGCAAGGCCCCCGGGGGCCCTGGGAGAGCCCCCGGGGACGCACCCGCGCTCTTAGAAGCGGAAGCCACCCGGGAGGTTGTGGACGTCCGCGAGGAACAGGTAGGCCATGCCCACCACGACCACCACCATGCCGACGAGACTGGCGAGCACCATTCCATTCATGACCGTTTGTACCTGTCATCCACGGACTTTGTTCCAGAATTTTCTACTTCGACGGACTTCTTCTCTGGTGCTCGTCCATGGCTCGATTGGCGAGCGCGTCGGCCGCCGCGTTCTCCCCGCGCGGGACGTGGCGAACCCTGGCCTTGGGGAAACGGCGGAGCAGCTCCTGGGCCTCCACGGCAAGCGGCTTCAGGTCGGCGTTCCGGATCCGATACCGACCGTTCAGCTGGTGCACGACCAGCTCCGAATCCATGCACACCTCAAGTTCGGAGGGCGTGAATTCGAGCGCCTTCCGGAGGCCCGAGATCAGAGCCAGGTACTCGGCACGGTTGTTCGTCATCACCCCCGCGTAGCTGTACCCGGCCCAGAGGCGGGTGCCGTCCCGGGCCTCGAGGAGCATGCCCAGTCCAGCCGGGCCCGGATTCCCCCTGGCTCCGCCGTCGGTCCGCAGACGCAGGAAGTCGAGGGGCGCTGGACCGGTCACGGTTCGACCACTATGATCTGATACAAACGCCGCCTCTCGGTGACAAAGCGCACCTCGCGAGGCGCCAGGGCGGCGGCGGCCAGCCACACCTCCAGCGGGCGGTTGTCGGAATGGGGGCCCAGCACCAGCCAGCGCAGGGCGCGCAGCTGCGCCGGAGCGGCTTGCAGGATGGCGGCGATCGAGAGGCCGCCGAGGCCGGCGATCACACACCCCTCGACCTCGCCCGGCGTGAGAGCGGTGAGCCCGTCGCCCGACCGGACCTCGCACCGGCCGGCGGTGGCACGCCGCAGGCGCTCCAGGGTGTTCTGTGTACGTTCGATCGCGATCACGCGTGCCCCCGCCGCGGCCAGGGCGATCGCCACCTGCCCGTCACCGGCGCCGACGTCGGCGACGCTGTGGGCGCCTTCGGGGACCGCCTCCACCAGCGCCCGCTGACGCGGCGACAGCGAGGGAAAACCCACAGTCCGGGGCCGGCGTGCCCGCTTGGTCGCAGCCGGCTCAGCCCTTGCGCGCGCGGACGGCGTCGGTCACCTTGGGGAGGATCTTGAGGGCGTCCCCGACCACGGCCAGATCGGCCATCTTCAGGATCGGCGCGTCGGGATCCTTGTTGATCGCGACGATCAGCTTGGAGGCCTTCATCCCCACGGTGTGCTGCATCGCGCCCGAGATGCCGGCCCCGATGTAAACCTGGGGGCGGATCGTCTTCCCGGTCTGCCCTACCTGCAGCGCGTATGGCACCCAGCCGGCGTCGACGATGGCCCGGCTCGCGCCCGGCGCGCCGCCGAGCGCGGCCGCCAGGTCCTCGACAAGCCCGAAGTTCTCGGGACCGCCCAGGCCGCGACCGCCGGCCACCACCACCGCCGCCT
Source organism: Candidatus Dormiibacterota bacterium (assembly GCA_963790575.1). Lineage (GTDB taxonomy): Bacteria > Chloroflexota > Dormibacteria > Dormibacterales > Dormibacteraceae > CAVTSA01. The sequence continues at coordinate 240,767 of CAWBPD010000034.1, forward strand.
CCTCGAGCTTGACCGCCTCCGCCGCCTCCTCGACGCGGTCGGCGATCCGGGCCCGCAGACTCGCGGAGTCCGGCTTGGACGCCACCTCCACCACCTCCGCGGTGCCCCCCACCGCGCTCGCCTCGTACGACTTGGGCCGCACCAGGACGATCGCCGGGCGCGTGGTCGCCCGGTACGTCGCCACCTTGGCGCCGCCGAAGTAGGGCACGCGCGCGGTGATCTGATCCCCCTCGACGGTGACCCCCTGTGCGTTGGAGATGACCCCGATGCCCAGTCGCGCGGCCAGCCGCGCGGCGACGTCGCGCGAGTCGGGGGTGAACCCGAAGAGGAAGAGATCGGGCGCCCCACCTTCCACCAGGGTGGCCAGCGCGTCGACCGCCGGCTCCGCTACGTACTCCGCGAAGGCCGGGTCCTCGGAGACGTGCACGCGCCGCGCGCCGTGCTCGCCGAGCGTGGTCGCCGCCGTCCTGGCGCCCGGCCCGAGCGCGATCGCCTCCGGCTCCCCGATCTGTCGCGCGCAGGCCAGCAGTTCGGCAGTGATCGCGGCCGGCGCTCCCCGATCCAGCTCCGCGTACACCCAGATGGTCGTCATGAGCTGCTCCTAAATGAGTTATTCCAAATTGCCGACGTCGGCAACTGGAGTTCGGCGGTGGAAGCCACAGGTTCGATCATCGTCAGCACTGTCAACTCCCACCTGAGACCAATGATGGTTTGGAATAACTCATCTAAATCACTCTGGCCTGGGCCAGGACCTCGAGGATCCGGTCCACACCCGAGGTGCCGTCGTCTTCGACGATCTCGCCTGCCGACCGCTCCTCGGCGTCGTCGACGGAGAGGATCTCCTCCACCGGCTCACCCTTGTCGATGCCCAGGCCGGCGAAGGAGAGCTCCTTCACCTCCTTGCGGCGGGCCGCCATGATGCCCTTCAGCGAGGCGTAGCGGGGCTCCGCGATGGCGGCGGTCACCGAGACCAAGGCCGGAGTGTCGGCCTCCACCACCTGGTAGCCGTCGGCGGTCTGCCGGTGCACCGTCAGGTGCCCGTCCCGCGCCCCCAGCTCGGTCGCGAAGGTGAGCTGGGGCAGGTGCAGCAGTTCGGCCAGCATCGGCGGCACCACCCCCGTCGACCCGTCGTACGACTCGGTGGCGGTGATGACGAGGTCCGGCGACTCGGGCTCGATCGCCGCCGCCAGGGTCCGCGCCGTGAGCAGCGCGTCCGCTCCCTCCAGCTCGGGATCGGTGACCAGGATGCCGCGATCGGCGCCCATCGAGAGTCCCTTTCGAATCGCGTCGCGGGCGCCCCCCGGCCCCATCGAGCAGAGGACGACCTCACCGTCCCCGGCGGCCTCCCTCAGCTGGAGCGCGATCTCGATGCCGCACTCGTCGCCGGGGTCCAGCACCGACTCTCGCTCGCGGGCCACCGTGTTGTCCGGATCGAGGGCCGGAGACACGTTGGGGTCAGGTACCTGCTTCACGGTGACGACGATCTTCAAGATGGAATACCCCTTCCTTTCTCGTGCACAGATTTGCGGGCCCAGAGGCTGACGGCATTATGGACGTTCGCCTGCCTGCACCCGGCCGCGGAGCCGGTCCAGGTCGGCCGGTGTGTTGAGGTTGGTGAGGACGCGTTCTTCGATGCCGTCGACCCAGACCACGTCGAGCTCGGCGGCGACCACCGTCAGCCGGCGCTCACCGCGCTCCAGGGCCTCGCGCAGCCGGGGGCGGACGCGCCGGGCGTAGACGGCGCAGGTGGGGTGGCCTCGGCCGGCGGCGCGAGGAACCGCCGTCTCGTGACCGGCCGCCGCCGCCGCCAGCCGGCGTGCCACCTCCAGGGTCACCAGCGGGAGGTCGCAGGCGAGGCAGAATGCCCACTCGCAGGCGGTGGCGCCGAGCCCGGCCTCGATCCCCGCCAGCGGACCGGCCCCCGGCCAGCCGTCGACCACCCGCAGCGGCTCCAGGGAGTCCGGAAGCGGTGAGGCAGGACCGGTCGCCACCAGCGTCTCGGCGAAGGCGCCGCTCAGGCGCTCCACCTGCCACCCGGCCAGTGTGGTGCCGCCCACCGGCAGCAGCGCCTTGGGGCTTCCCATCCGGCGTGAGGCGCCGCCGGCGAGCAGTATCAGAGCCATCTCGCGGAGCCGGTCGGGGACCCCCTGTAAAGCCTTGCCGCGGACGGTATTCGGATTATCTTCGAGATCCATGACACCTGTCTCGCCGGTAGTCCTGAGGCCTCCTGTCGCGAGCCCACCGCCGGTCTGCCGGGGGCCATCGCCGGCACCCTGGCTGCCGGATCCGCGGGATCTGCCTCGGCAACGGTTGCTGGCGCGGTCCGATGAGCTGCTCGACCAGCTGGAGCGCCTGCGGCTCCGCGACCGGCTGGTGACGCCCATGCCGCTGCGGCGACGCATCGACGACCTGCGTGCCGACGCCGGCCTCGCCCAGCGGCCCGTCCCCCGCTCGCTGGCGGCGGCCCACGACCTGCTTCTCTCCATGCAGCAGCACTGGCTCAACCTCAACCCGAGGCATCCGGCCGTGACGCCCTCGCCGGTGTCCAGAGCCGAGCCCTGGAAGCGCCTCCCGCTCCCGCCCTGCCCGCCGAGTGGTCCCGACGAGCCCTGGCGGCGCCTCGCCCGGGCCACCGTCGAGCGTGCCTTCGACCGTTGGTGCTGGGCACAGCACCACGCTACCCGCGCGGCCCGCGAGGGTTGCGACGGAGCGCCCGCGCTCCAGCGCGCCACCGCCGCCTGGACCAACTACTTCCAGCTCCGGCAGGAGGCGCTCCGCCTGGGCGCGTGGGCGGGGGAGATGCCGGGGCGCCGACCGGCCGCAAGAACGGCGGCCCGCCCCTCCAGCTGACCCTACAATCGCCGTGTCCATGAAGCCTGCACGGGGAAGGGAGCCATGATGCCTCTCGAGGAGCTGAAGCTCCGGCGTGGCTTCGGCCACTTCCCGACCGGGGTGAGCGTGGTCTCGTTCGAAGAGGACGGACGCCCCTGGGGCCTGACGGCGTCGAGTTTTGTCAGTGTCTCCCTCCGTCCGCCGCTGGTGATGGTCGCGGTCGGTAAGGCGGCCCGGAGCCACGACCGGCTCCGCGGGAATCCCTTCACCGTCAACGTGCTGAGTGCGGGTCAGGAGGAGCTGGCCCGCCGCTTCGCGGGAGGCGACGACGACGCCCGGCTCCGGACCGGGTTCACCTGGAGCCCGGTCGGGCCGCGCCTGCCCGATGCGCTCGCCTACTTCGGCTGTGTCCCCTGGGAACGGATCGACGCCGGCGACCACACCATGGTCCTGGGCCAGGTGGTGCTAACCGGCAGCCGCGACGGCGACGCGCTGGGGTTCTTCAGGAGCCGGTTCATCGCGGTCCCACAACCGCCCGACTCGCAGCCCATCGTCGCGTTCGACCCCAACGATCCCTATGAACTGCCCTACGACGCCGTTTGAGGAGGTTTGACCCATGCCCGCGCGCACCGGAGACGGCTACCTCTCGGAGCTGAACTCGTCCACCCGCGATATACGTGTCCACGGGGAGCAGGTCACCACCGGGATCGCCGACCATGCCGCCTTCCGGGGTGTGGCCCGGGCGTACGCCGCGCTCTACGACCTGCAGCACCACCCTCTCTATCAGGATCGGCTCACCTATCGTTCCCCGACCAGCGGTGAGCGCGTGGGCTTTTCGTTCCTGCAGCCGCACACCGAGGCAGAGCTGAAGAAGCGGGCGGTGGGGAGCAAGCTGTGGTCCGACTGCAGCTTCGGGATGCTGGGCCGGACCGGCGACTATCTCAACGCGGCGCTGATGGCGCTGGCCTCGGCGAGACCCTGGTTCGGCGCCGTGGACAAGCGGTTCGGCGAGAACATCCAGGCCTACTACGAGCATGTCCGCGAGCACGACCTGCTCCTCACCCACACGCTGATCAACCCGCAGGCCAACCGCGCGGTGGGGCCCTCGGCGCAGCGCGATCCGTACCAGGCGGCGGTGATCGTGGACCGCAACCAGGAGGGGATCCTGCTGCGCGGGGCGCGGATGCTGGCCACCATCGGGCCGATCGCGGACGAGATCCTGGTCCTCCCCTCGACCGTCCTCCAGGCCCGTCCCGAGGACGAGGACTACGCGTACGCGTTCGCCATCCCCTGCGACTCCAAAGGCCTGCGCTTCCTCTGCCGCGAGAGCCTCGACTACGGCCGTGGCCACTTCGACCACCCGCTCGGATCCCGCTTCGACGAGATGGACGCGGTCGCCATCTTCGACGACGTGCGGGTGCCGTGGGAGCGCTGCTTCATGGTCGGGCACCCGGAGCTGCTGACCCGTGGACGCCTCTACAACGACACCGGCGCCATCGTCCACATGACGCACCAGGTCGTCCTCAAGGACCTGGCCAAGACCGAGTTCCTGATCGGGCTGGTGGGGCTGCTCTGCGACTCGATCGGAATCGAGCGCTTCGAGCACGTCCAGGAGAAGATCGCGGAGCTGATCAACGCGCGGGAGCTCCTGCTGGCCGTCCTCCGCGCGGCGGAGGCGGACGCGGAGCCCAACCAGTGGGGCATCCTGACGCCGGCCTGGAACCCCCTCAACACGGCCCGCAACTGGTTCCCCCGCGTTTACCCGAGGCTGAAGCAGATCGTGTGGCAGCTGGCGGCGTCGGGGCTCTTCGGACTGCCCACCGAGGCGGACACGCAGGGCGAGACCGGGCAGGACGTGGACCGCTACCTGCAGTCGGCGACGATGGACGGGATCGAGCGCGTGAAGCTGTTCCGCCTCGCATGGGACGCCAGTGCCTCCGCGTTCGCATCCCGCCAGGAGGTCTACGAGTTCTTCTTCTTCGGCGACCCGGTGCGGATGTCACAGGTCATGGTCGGCGGCTACGATCGCTCCTCCCTCAAGGCGCGCGTGCAGGCCTTCCTGGACGAGTCGGGACCGATCGCGCGGCCGGAGGAGGAGATCGCGGGCGAGCGCGCGCCTGAGCGGGCGGGGACCGCCTAGCCCAGATATTTCATGTGGGGCGTTGAGAAGGGCGGCGTAGGGGAACGAAAGGTGCCAGCCCGAACTGGGAGAATGCGGTTGTCCAAGACCCATTCGTCCAGCCGAGGAGGCACCTTCCAGGTGAAGCGTAGCAGCACTCGTCGCCCTTCCTTCGCAGTCAGCACCGACGGCCGCGGCCTCGTCAATCACGCCGGCGCCGCCGCACTCCGCGAGCTTGCCGATCGACTCGGCTACACCCAGGCTCTCTGCGACGGCCTCGACCCACGACATGCGCCTCGCGCCGTCCACCATCCCGGCGCCGTGCTCACTGATCTCGTCGTCAGCATCGCCGACGGCGGTGACTGCCTGAGCGACCTCTCCGCACTTCGCGATCAGCCCGATCTCTTCGGCCACGTCGCCTCCACTCCGACCGCCTGGCGCGTCATCGAGCGCCTGCAAGCGGCCGACCTGGACCGGTTGCGCGAGGCGCGACGGCATCTCCGCCAGCGGGCCTGGCAAAGCGCCGGCACACCCGAGCTGCTGGTCCTCGACATCGACGCCACCCTGGTCACCGCGCATTCCGAAAAGGAGCAGGCCTCGGGCAACTACAAGCACGGCTTCGGCTACCATCCTTTGACTGGCTTCCTGGAGGCCACCGGCGAGGCGATGGCCGCCGTCCTGCGCCCGGGCAGCGCCGGCTCCAACACCGTCACCGATCACCTCGAGGTCTTCGAGCTGGCCTGCCGGCAGCTCCCGGAGTGGGTGCGCGACGCCCCCCTGCTGGTGCGCTGCGACAGCGCCGGCGCCACCCACAAATTCCTGGAAGGCGTGCGCGCTCGCGAGCACACCAAGTTCTCGGTCGGCTTCGATCTCCGCGAGGAGGTCAGGGAGGCCATCCTCTGTGTTCCCGAGGAGAGCTGGACCCCGGCCATCCGCCAGGACGCCGAGGAGCGCGAGGGGGCGGACGTCTGCGAGCTCGTCGACCTCGATCTCTCCGCCTGGCCCTCAGGCACCCGCGCCATCTGCCGCCGTGAGCGTCCCCACCCCGGTGCCCAGCTCTCCTTCACCGACCACGAGGGCTGGCGCTTCCAGGTCTTCATCACCGACCAGGAGGACGCTGACCTCGCCCTTCTGGAGGCGCGCCATCGTGCCCGCGCCCGCTGCGAGGACCAGATCCGCTGTGCCAAGGAGACCGGACTCCGCGCCTTTCCCTTCCGTGATTTCCTACCCAACCAGATCTGGCTGGAACTGGTTCTCGCCGCTCATGACCTGCTCTGCCACTTCCGCCGCATCGCTCTCAGCGGCCTGGCGCGGCTCTGGGAGCCGGGCACGCTGCGCTACCGTCTCCTGCACACCGCAGGGCGCCTGGTCCATGGCGGCCGCCGCCTCCTCCTGCGCCTGCAGTCCAACTGGCGCTGGAGCGAGTTGCTGGCCACCGCCTTCACCCGCATCCGACAGATCCCGGAGACCTGATCCCGGCCCACCACCACCCGGCCGCCTCGACCGATCACCGCAGGGGGCGAGGTCGGCACGCCTCTCGAGCTCGCGCGCGCCCATGTCCGGGCCCCCGCCGGCATCCGCTCCGGACTCTCGACCCTGGCGAAAGCCACGAACCCAACGCGACGAACCCATCAGTCGGGCGCGAATGTCAACCTCAGCCCTCTCCGTCCTTGACTGCGCACCCTCCGGAAACCTTCATGAAAAATCTGGGCTAGGGCCACTGGTGCACCAACGCCCCATCCCTGTCTCACCGGCGGCGGGGATGGCCTGGGAAGCGGCCTAGTCGGTCTCGGCGGGCACGATCAACGCCAACCCGGACTCGGGGTCGTGCCGCTTGCGGAGATGGGCGGGCACCTCGTCCAGGATCAGCTCCAGCGTCGGTCGTACATGCCCGCGGAGCAGGTGCCCGCCGTGCGCGGTGCCGTCCGAGCGTCCCACCACGATGTGGGCGTGAACCGCGGGCTGATCGTCCTGGAGCGCGACGTCACCGACCAGGCTGAGGACCTCCACCTGCTCCTCGAGCGGGATCTCGCGGTAGGTCTTCTCCTGCCAGTCGAACCACCCCAGCGTGACGCCGCTGAGGGCGCCGATGCCGGTGAAGTGAGCGCCGGTGACGTGCTGGTCACGGCACCAGCCGGGCAACGTCTCCATCACCTCGTCGCCGCTCGCGAACACCAGCGCGACGGTCCGGCCGTGCTCTCCACGTGACAGCTCTCGCCACTGCATCCTCATCACCTCGCGTGTCTCTGCCGGCCCGGGGACGAAGTTCACGCCCACGCCCGCTGACAGTCTGATAGATCTCAATCGCCCATCGAGCCTATAACAATGGAGTGGGTTCACGCGAACCGATCCAGGGGCAGCGCGGGGGCACCGTGCTGGGTCCTCGCAACGAGGCGGTGCAGCGACAACATCCCGACCTGCTGGCCCCCGCCCCCACCGACCACGGAACCCTTCCCAACCTCAAGTTCGCGTTCGACCAGACCCATACCCGCCTTGAGGTGGGTGGCTGGTCGCGCGAGGTGACGGTGCGCGAACTGCCCGTGGCCACCACCCTGGCGGCGGTCAACATGCGGCTGAACCCAGGTGGTGTCCGCGAGCTGCACTGGCACAAACAAGCCGAGTGGGCGTACGTCCTCGAGGGGCGCGTCCGGGTCACCGCGGTGGACGCCGGTGGCCGCGACTTCGTGGATGAGGTCGAGCGCGGTGACCTTTGGTATTTCCCGGCCGGAATCCCCCACTCCCTACAGGGGGTGGGCCCGGACGGAGCGGAGTTCCTCCTCGTCTTCGACGACGGGGAGTTCTCGGAGAACTCCACCTTCCTGCTCACCGACTGGGTGGCCCACACCCCGCGGGCCGTCCTCGCCCGCCACGTGGAGACCGGCGAGGAGCAGCTGCGCGACCTTCCTGGGCGCGAGAAATACATCTTCGCCGGGCCCCCGCCGGGACCACTCGAAGCGGAGCGTATGCCAGGCCCAGCGGGGACCGTTCCACACCCCTTCACCCACCGCCTCCACGACGAGCCGCCGCTTAAGAGCCCGGGGGGACGGGTCTGGGTCGTCGACGCGACGGATTTTCCGGTCTCCACCACGGTGGCGGCCGCCCTGGTCGAGGTGGAACCGGGCGGGATGCGCGAGCTGCACTGGCATCCCACCACGGACGAGTGGCAGTACTACCTGAGCGGGTCGGCCCGGATGGGCGTCTTCGCCGCCGAAGGTAAGGCTGGGACGTTCGACTACCAGGCGGGGGACGTCGGCTACGTGCCCTTCCCGATGGGCCACTACGTCGAGAACACCGGCGACGGCACCCTGCGGTACCTGGAGCTGTTTCGGAGCTCGAAGTTCGCCGATCTCTCCCTCCGTCAGTGGCTGACGCTGACGCCGGAGCCATTGGTCCGCGCCCACCTGGGAGCCAGCGCCGCGGCGCTGCTGGCCAGGCTGCCGAGGGAGAAGAGGCAAACGCTGGCTTGAGGGTCCCCGCTCGACGGTGTCCCGCGGTTGGGACGCTGGTCAGCTCCTGCCCCGGGCGCGAAGCACTGCCAGCGCCCCCGCTCCGACCGCTACCCCGGCGGCCGCCACCAGTGCCTTGCGCCCGGCGGTCGACGCCGGCTCTGGCGGCGCTCCCGCCGAGGACCGGTAGCGCTCCTCGGGCGTCGAGTCCGGCTCCGAGGCTCCAGCGCCACGATCGGCGGCGGCCAGGTGCAGCACCTCCGCCAGGTGCAGCGCGTGCCGCTCGGTCAGGTGCTCCACCTGAGACCGGCAGCTGAAGCCGTCGGCGACCACGATCGTCCCCGCGCCGGCACCTCTGACCTCAGGAGCGAGGACCCGCTCGCCCGCCCGCACCGAGATCTCGTACTTCTCGCCCGCCTCGTAGCCGAAGGACCCCGCGACGCCGCAGCAACCGGTGTCCGGCGTCTGCACCTCCAGCCCCAGGCGGCGCAACAGCCGCACATCGGAGTCCACGCCCCACACCGCCTTCTGGTGACAGTGGCCGTGGAAGAGTGCCTGCCCCGCCAGGTGCGGCGGCTCGAAGCCGTCACGCTGGAGCAGGAACTCCGCCAGCGAGCGGGTCTGGGTGCGCAGCCGCCGGGCGTCGGCGTCGTGTGGAAGCAGCTCCACCAGCTCGTCGCGAAACGTGGCCAGGCAGCTGGGCTCCAGGCCCACCAGCGGCACGCCTGCCCGGATCGCGGGGCGCAGCTCCTCCACCACGCGCTCCAGGAGGCGGCGGGCGCGGTCGACCATTCCGTAGTCGAAGAGTGGGCGGCCGCAGCAGAGCCGGGCCTGGGGCACGATCACCTGGCAGCCCGCGCGCTCGAGCACCTCGGTCGCCGCGATCGCGGTCTCCGGGTGAAAGTGGTCGTTGAAGGTGTCCGGCCAGAGGATCACCGGGTCGCCGTGCGGCCGCCGCGTGCCACCGCGCCGCTGGTACCACTGCTTGAACGTCATGCGGGCGAAGGGAGGCGGCGTGCGGTGTGGGCTGAGCCCCATCACGCGCCGGCCCAGCGGACCCAGGACCGGCATCGTGAGCGCGCTGTTGGCAAGGCCGGGAGCGTGCTCGGCGAGCGCCGCCCAGTACATGATCAACCCCATCGCGTAGGCAGGCGCCGGCCGTAGACGACCTTCGTAGTAGTGCGAGAGGAACTCGGCCTTGTAGGTCGCCATGTCCACCTGCACCGGGCAGTCGCCCTTGCAGCCCTTGCAGGCGAGACAGAGGTCGAGCGCCTCGTGCACCCCCTCGTCCCGCCACGGCCCAAGCGGCAGCACCTCCGCCAGCACGCCCATCTGGTCGTAGATCTCCAGGGTGCGCGCGTGGGTGGCCAGCGCCCGGCTGGTTACCGAGGGTCCGGCTGCCTCGTCCACCACCCGCACCCGGACGCCGCGCCGGGCCAGTTCGTGGGCCGCGGTCAGGCCGGCCGGCCCGGCGCCGGCCACCAGGACCTCGGGACCGCTGGCGGCCGTACGGTCAGACATGGCTGGCCTGCGCGAAGTGTTTCGCGTGGTCCAGCGTGGCCCGGCTGTTGGTTCCTATCGCGGTGCGCACGAACTCCCCGGCCGAGGCCACGGTGGCCGACGGGCCAAGCACCGTCGCGATCGCGGGCTCGTTCAGTGTGACCGTGTGCCGTGCGGTCACCCGCACGGCACCCTCGCCCGAGGGCTCGATCAGCCACTCGCCGGTATGGCTGGTGAGGAGCGCGGGTGTGACAAGCTGCTTGTAGACGATGCGGCGGTCAGGGAAACAGACCCGTGCCGAACGGGTCACGTGCGTCGAGCCGTCCGCCGCTCGCGTGGTCATCGACATGAGTTGCAGGTCCGGGCTGTCCTCGCGCATGTCGAGGCCGGCGACGTGCGGGAGCCGGGTCGGCCACTGACCGGCGTCTCGCAGGAAGTCGTAGACGCGTTCGGCGCTGCCGCACACGTCCGTCGCGTCCTCGAAGGAGAACGTCAGGCTGTCCCATCCACCCGGGCGCTCGGCTAGGTCCTTGATGCCCGCCAGCTCGGACCTGCTGTTGCGTTCTGTGGCCGTCGCGATCCACGCCCTGCCGCCCGGGTCGCCGTCAAGCGCGTCGAAGAAGTGGGTGAGCGTGAGCGAGCAGCCGTCGCCGGGGCCAGAGCGGACCTCCCAGGTACCGGCCATGAACGCCACCGGTGGCGTCGGCGTTTCCTGCGCGAACTCCACCCGCAGTGCGCCCGGGCCAAGCCGTCGCCGCGAGGTCCACGTCTTGATCTCGTCGTTGGCCATCGCCCAGATCCGCAGGTGTTCCTCGTCGGGCCCGAGTTCGGTGCGCTCGACGTGAATATTCGGCGGGAAGCACTGCGGCCACCGAACGGCGTCGGCCACAATGCCGTAAACCACCTCGGCTGGCGCTTTGATAGTGACCTTGTGCTCGGTGGTGGTCTGTCCATGCTGCGACACGCGCGAGCCTCCCATGGGGTTTGGGTGCGCCTCTTCGGCCGGGCACGACTACAGGCTCATGCATATCGCTTGACTTACGCCGGAACGCGGCTCGAAGGCGCCGGTGCGGCGACTCCACCGTGGCTTGAGCGGGACATGCCAGGCTGACCACGTCCGTCCGCGACCGAAGGGGAGAGCCATGCCAGCGGCCGACCAGAGGGTCTACGAGCAGGTCCAGCGCTTCTACGCTCGGCAGATGCGTTGCCTCGACGAGGGCAAGGTCACCGAATGGGCAGCGACGTTCACGGCGGACGGAGTATTCGCGGCCAACGCGCACCCCGAGCCGTTCCGCGGCAGGGAGGCCATCGAGGTCGGCGCGCGGAAGGCGGCTGAACAACTGGCCGCTGACGGCATCCAGCGGCGGCACTGGCTGGGCATGCTGGAGGTGCTTGATCAGCCTGACGGCACGCTCATAGCGCGCAGCTACGCGCTGATCGTTAGCACCCCGGCCGGGGGCCAGGCCAGCGTCCACCTCAGTACGACATGCGATGACGTCCTGGTGCGGGATGAAGACCAGTTGCTGGTGAGCAGCCGTCAGGTCCGCCGCGACGACCTGCCAGGGCAGCGCTGACCGATGGGGCCGACGCAGAGCCCCCCGGCCCTCGCCCGCGTCGACGAACTGCTCAGCCGGGCAGCGGCGCGCCGCCCGGATGCGGTCGCGCTGCGCGGCGCGGACGGCGCCGAGCTGACCTATGCCGCGTTCGACAACCAGGTGTCGGCCTGCGCCGCCGCCCTGCGCGAAGTGGCAGGCGGGCCTGATGCTGTCGTCGCCCTCGGTGCCGTCCTCGATCCCGCGTTCGCGGTCGCGTTCTTCGGCATCGCCCGCTCGGGTAACATCACCGCGGTGGTGGGGCCGCTGCTGCGCGAAGATGGGCTGGCCCATGTCATCGGCACGGCGGGCGCGACCGCGGCCATCGTGTCCCCGGCGATGTACCCGCTCGTCGCGCGGGTGGCTGGCAGGCTCCCGGCGCTCCGCACGATCGTGCTGACCAGCCGGGGCGAGCAAGACAGCGGCGAAGCCTCCCATCTGCCAGTGCTCGGCGAGCTGATCGCGCCGGGCCCCGCGGCCCCGGCGGCGCACGCGGACCCAGCCAGCCCGGACCGTGTGGCCTGCGTGCAGTTCACTAACGGCACGACCGGCCCACCCAAAGGGGTGCGGCTCACCCATGGCAACCTGACCGTCAACGCCATGCAGACCGCCTGGGCCCATCAGCTCAGTGAGTCGTCAGTGCTGCTCAACGCCTTGCCGATTTTCCACACGATGCACCTCACGGCCAGCGTGGCCGCCGCGGCTACGCAGGTGCTCGCCGCCCCTGGGGATCCCGTGGCGGCGGTCAGGCTGGCCGCCACGGTTCGCGCGACCCACTACTACAGCCTGCCTGTCCTGCTCGCCCGGCTGGCCGCCGACCCACGGCTGGCCGACTTGCGCGCACCGTCGCTGCGCGGGATCCTCTCCGGTGGGTCGGCACTTCAGCCGGAGGTGAGGCAGGCGCTCGCAGCGCACTTCGGCGTACCCGTCGTTCAAGGTTACGGCCTAGCCGAGGCATCGCCGCTGACCCACTGCGACCTGCTGGCCGCACCACGGCCAGGCTCCTGCGGCCCCGCGGTCGCTGGCACGGAGTGCCGGATCGTCGACGTGGACACCGGGACGGCGCTGCCGCCAGGCGCCAAGGGGGAGATCCAGGTCCGAGGCCCGCAGCTCATGCTCGGTTACCTGAGGCGCGAACGGTCACTGGACCTCGCGCCGGGCGGGTGGCTGCGCACCGGCGACGTCGGTTACTGCGACCAGGACGGTTACCTGTTCCTCGTCGACCGGATCAAGGACGTGTTCAAGTGCGACAACTATCTGGTGTCTCCCTCGCAGATCGAAGCTGTCCTGCGTCAGCACCCGATGGTCGCCGACTGTGCCGTGGTGGATGAGCCGGACGAGCTGAGCGGCGCAGTGGCCTGCGGCGTGGTGGTGCCCGCGGCCGATGGGCTTCAGCCGCGGGAACTGATTGACTTCGTTGCGGCCCGGCTGCCCTACTACGAGCAGGTGCGCCGGATCGAGGTCGTCGATGCACTTCCGCGTACTGCTAACGGCGGCAAGGTGCTGCGGCGCGAGCTGCGGGAGCGGCTGCGGGCGGGCGGCCCGGTGACGCGGGCCACCGCGCCGACGGCCGGGAAATGACGCGGGCCCCGGCGCGCTGGGTCGCGCCGGGGCCCGCACGGCACCGTGTCACCCGGTGCCCGCCAGGGCGTCATTCACAAGCATGACGAGCTCGGCAGGGGTCTGCACCATGCCGACCACGTTGTCGCCGAGCCGAATCTCGTAGTCACGCTCGATCCGGCCCACCGTGTTGAACAGCGCCAGCGAGTCGTACCCGAGGTCATCGAACCCGATGTTGGCGATGTCGCCGGTCATGTCTACGGACTCGTCCACGCCCGCGCACTCATGCAGCAGGGTGACGAGCTCATTAAGGGTTAGCAGGGTCATCGGTATCCTCCTCTTTCCTGGTGCTTGCTGGGAGCCTGCGTATGGCTAGGGCTGAGTTGAACCCGCCCTGGCCCCGCGCAACGATCAGGGCGCTGGTCAGGGCGGCCGGCTGCGGGCTGTCGCGCACCAGGTCGATGAGCTGGCCGTAGGCGGGGACAGTGATGTTGATGGCGGGCGGTATGACCGAGTACCGCATCGCGAGCAGCGCTGTCGCTACATCGAGCGCTGCGCCCCCGGCCAGCAGCCTGCCGGTCATGGTCTTGGGCGCCGCTACCGGCACCCTACGGGCCCCGAATACGGTGGCGATCATCTCGGCCTCCGCCCGGTCCAGCTCTGGCACTCCCGCGGCGTCGGCGAACACCACATCCACATCACCTGGCCGCATCTCGGCGTCGGCAAGCGCGAGTTCGACCGCGCGCTCCAGCCCGGCGGGCGTGCCGTAGCCGTCACGGGCGTCAAAGGTCGCCGCGTATCCGGCCAGCTCGCCGTAACCGGTGCCCGCACCGCGCTCATGCGCGTGCACTTCATCCTCGACGATCAGCAGGGCACCGCCCTCGCCTGGCACGTGCCCGCACGCACCCGCGTCAAAAGGCTGGTAGGCCTGGCGCGGGTCGTCGCGAGTACTCAGGCGGCCGGAACGCAGCAGGCACAGCCAGCCCCATGGGCATAGCGAGCCATCGACCGCGCCGGCGACCATCAGCGCGGTGTCACGCCGTACCTGCCGCCGGGCCATGGCCAGTACGTCCAGCCCGCCGGCCTGCTCGGAGATGATCGCCCCGCCCGGCCCGTGCAGTTGGTGGCGGATTGACACCTGCCCGGAATTAACTGGGTAGAACCACGCAAATGACTGATAGGCGCTGACGTACTCGCTGCCTTTGCTCCACAGGTTCGCCAGCTCTCGCTGTCCGAACTCAAAGCCGCCAGCCGAGGCCGCCGTGACCACGCCCGCGGCGAAGTCCGGCAGTTCTCGCGGGTTGACCTTGGCGTCGCTGAGCGCTTCGTCCGCGGCGAACAGGCTGGCCTGCGTCACCCGGTCGGTCTGCGGCAGCAGTCGGCTTGGCAGCGGCGGGGCCGTGTCGAGGCGCAGCTCCGCCGCGAGCTGCGTCGGGTATCCCGCGGGATCGAATCTGGTGAGGCGGGCAATTGCACTGGCGCCGCGCAGTGTGGCGTCCCAGTAGGCTCGCTGGCCCAGACCGGTGGGGGCGGCGATGCCGATTCCGGTGATGACCGCCCGTCCCGGGTGGCGGCCACCGCCGTGGACGGGTGCCTGCGCCTGGGCCTGCCCAAGGATGCTCATTCGGCGCGCCAGCCCGGCCTGACCAGGACCAGCGCGCTCTGGAATCCGCCGAATCCGCTGGCCACGCTGACCGCCACGTCCACCCGGTGCTGGCGGGCATGTATCGGGACGTAGTCCAGGTCACATTCCGGGTCGGGCTCGTGCAGGTTCGCTGTGGGCGGTACGACAGAGTGCTCGATGCTGAGCACGCTGGCCGCAACCTCGATGGCGCCGATCGCGCCGAGTGAGTGGCCGATCATGGACTTGATCGAGCTGACCGGGGTGGCATATGCGTGCTGGCCGAGGCTGAGCTTGATCGCTTCGGTCTCGTGCCGGTCGTTCTGCTTGGTGCCCGAGCCGTGGGCGTTGACGTAATCAACGTCGCCAGGACTGACGCGAGCCTGATCGAGCGCACTGCGGATCGCGTCGGCCATCTCCCGGCCGTCGGCGCGCAGCCCGGTCATGCTGTAGGCGTTACAGCGGGAGGCGTGCCCGGCCAGTTCGGCGTAGATGTGGGCGCCGCGCCGTCTGGCCGCGCCGACCTCTTCCAGCACCAGCACCGCGGCGCCCTCGCCGAGCACGAAGCCGTTGCGAGTACGGTCGAACGGGCGTGACGCCGATTCAGGCTCGTCGTTGCGCGCAGTGGTTGCCTTGATGGCATCGAAACAGGCCACCGTGATCGGTGAGATCGCCGCGTCGGAAGCGCCGGCGATCACCACGTCGGCCTCGCCGTCCCTGATCAGGGCGGCGGCATGCCCCAGCACGTCGATACCTGACGTGCAGCCGGACGATACCGTGCCAACCGGCCCCTGCGCCTGCGCCAGCCAGGCAACTTCGGCGGCCAGCGACGACGGGATGAAGTAGTCGTACAGGTAGGGGCTGCCGTGCCGCTCGTCGACCAGCCAGGAGCTGCCCTCGTCGCTGACGATCGCATACTCGCGGTCCAAGCTAATCGTCATGCCGCAGGCGGTGCCCATCATCACGCCTGTCCTCAGGGGGTCTGCGGTCTCCGTGACCTTGCTGTCGTCGAGTGCTTCCCTGGCGGCGACCATGGCCAGCTGGGTTGTCCGGTCCCACTTGCGGATCTCGCGCTGCGACAGCCCGGCCAGCTCCGGGTCGAAGTCGCACTCGGCGGCCACCCGTGAGCGGAACCCGGCCGCGTTGAACAGTGAGATTTTCCGGGTGGCCGTCCGGCCGGACGTGATCAGCTCCCAGAACTGGCCGACGTTCGGACCTCCCGGGGCGACTACCCCCATTCCGGTGACCGCTACCCTGCAGTCGTGCCGCGCTGTGAGCACTGCGCCTCCCTCTATCCCGCGGTGCTGGCCAGTGGTGGCGTGCGGCGGGCCAGTTTCATAGTGGGGGCGATCTCTTGAGACCGCCTCGAAAGACAATGAAGCCGCTCACTGGCCAGGCTCGCGCTGGCTTGCCGGACTCCAGCCGTACTCCAGCCCGGTGAGCGACCTTGGTTGCACTGCCCCGCGTGGTTGCACTGGCTCGCGGAACGGGGCCGTGGACGAGCAAGGGGCGAAGAGGAAGGCGGGCGGGATGCGGGTGCTGTTCACGGTGTCGGCATGGGCCGGCCACTACCGGCCTATGGTGCCGCTCGGGTGGGCGCTGCAGGCCGCTGGGCATGAGCTGCGCGTGGCCTGTCACCCCTCTGAGGCCGACGCGCTGCGCGAGGCAGGGCTGACGCCGGTCGTGCTCACCGACGGCTGGAGCATGGTTTTCTGGGGCCGTCTGTTCAACGTCATGCAAGCCCGGCAGGGCCGGTGGGACTGGCCGCACTTGCCACTGCACCCCGACACCGGTATCCCGATGTCCAGCCTGGACGACTTCGATCCTGTGGCATTCCGGCGCGACAGCGAGGCCGAGGTCGTCGAGACCGCGCGGCGTAGCACCGACGCCGTTGTCGGATTCGCCAAGCGCTGGCGTCCCGACGTGGTCGTCCACGACTTGGTCAGCCTGGAAGGCATGCTGGCCGCGGCGGTGCTCGGCGTTCCCGACGTGCTGCATACCTGCGGCCCGGTGGGGACCGCGGAGGAACAGCTCCAGTTTCTGCCCGCCGACTTCAGTCATGCCTTCGAGCGCTACGGCCTGCCCTCGGTGAGCTACAGCCAGATCGGGTACTTCGCCGACCCGTGTCCCCCCGCACTGGCGCCGCCGACGCGCGCGCGGCGGCTGCCGGTCAGGTACATCCCTTACAACGGGCCAGGCAACGATCCCGGCCCAGCGCTGGAGCCGACGGCACGGCCTAGGGTCTGCGTGGTCTGGGGTAACTCGGTGACACGAATGTTCGGCCCCTGCTCGTGGCTGGTACCAACGGTCGTGACGGCCTTGTCAGCGCTGGACGTCGAGGTGATCGTGCTGCTGAACCAGTCCGACCGCGCCGCCATGGCTGAGCCGGCGGCCAACGTTCGCGTGATGCAGGATGTCCCGGTCCACCTGATCCTGGACTCCTGTGACTTGTTCGTGCACCATGGCGGCGGGAACTGCGTACTGAACGGGGCCAGCGCGGGTGTGCCGCAGCTGGCTATCTCAATCGGGCTGGACCAGCACCTGAACGGTCGGCGTCTGGTCGCTACGGGCGCGGGTGCCCAGCTGAGAGGCGATCAGGTCACGGTGGTCCGGCTGCGTCAGGCGATGGCCGCGCTGCTAGCGGACGACTCGTACCGGGCGGCCGCGCAGCGCCTGCGCGGCCAGATGCTCGCCGCACCGTCTCCGGCCGATCTGGTGTCGTCGCTGGAGCAGGTCGTGGCCAAGGGGGCCGGGGCAGGCGCCTTAGCCAGGACCACGGCGGGCTTCGAACCGAGCTGCCAAGCGCGGTCCTGATTGAGCGGGCCTATCGTGCTTGCTTGCCCCGGTCGGCCGCTGATCCGGAGCTCTTGTGACCGGGCTCCACTCCTGCTTGCCTGATCCAGTCCGGAATGCCGCGTTCGCTGCTGATTCCCTTGCGCAGGAACGCGATGTCGTGGTACACGCAGACTTCCGCGGGGTGGGTGAGCTTGGTCGTGTCAAGCTCCTCTCCCTCGTATTCGCTCACGTGCAGCTTTTCCAACAGGTCCTTGAGCAGGCCGATCGTAGTCTGGGACGAGCATGGCGGAGCCTCGCCGCCGAAATGGGACCAGTAAGAGGTGTGCAGATCCTCGATCACGTAGTACCCGCCGGGCCGCACGCAGCCGAACAGTTCCTCGAAGCTCGTCCTGACGTGTTCGTTAACGTGGCTGCCGTCGTCGATGATGATGTCGAAGGGGCCGAGTTCGGCAGCGAGCGAGCGGAGGAAGGAGCGGTCATTCTGGTCGCCCTGGATGGTGCGGATGCGGGGGCCGCGGACGCCGGGCTTCGGGTAGAGGTCCAAACCGTAGACAAGCCCGCGCGGGAAGAAACGTTGCCACATGTAGAGCGACTCCCCACCGCAGGACTCGTACCTGTATCCCCCGATGCCGATCTCCAGTATCTTGACCGGGTCATAGCGCAGCGGCGTGAAGTGGCTGGTGTAGTGCGGGGTGAACCAATGCAGCCCGCCCCACTTGTCTGATCCGTAGTGGGCCGCCAGGCCATCTAGGCTGACGTTCCCGTCCGAGCAGGCGCTCACCAGGAACTGGACGGACCGGAAGATGCGGGCCAGCGCGGCCTGGCCTCCTGCATACCGTTGCTCCGCGCCGAGGTTCGCGCGCTGGGCTATCTTCTGCAGCTGCCCCGGGCTGAGGCGCCCGAGATCGTCCCATGGCCAGCGGAGAACCTGCACGTCACGGCTGGTGGACTGGTACCCGGGCCGGTGCGGGTAGAGCAGCCGGGTCAGGTCGAGCAACGAGTAACCCACCTCCGCCAGCGCGTCGTCATCCTCGCCTGGCACGACGAGCGCCTGACCGTCCTTGAACGAGACGACGTAGCGGTACGCCCAGTCATCATGGTCGATGCGAAGGTTGAGGCTGGCATCACTGTCGTCCGGCGGCGTCTCAGCCCGCTTCTGGATTTCCGTGGCGAGCAGCCCTGCCACGTGGTCCGGGCCGATGCGGTTGACCACTTGCAGCAGTTCGGTGTCCCTGCTGCCTACCGCGTCGACTAGCTGATCGATACCGTTCCACGGCTCTATTCCCGGCACGGGGTCCTCCATCCTCGGCAGTTGCGCTCAGCAGTACCGTCCTCGTCGCATGCAGCGAATACCGGCCTGGGCTCATCATGTCCGGGTCGGCTCGAGGACCGGTGGAACATGGGTCCTAGTGCGCTGGCAGATCGGCTACCGGCCCGGCTGCACGGCCGGTAGGGCTCCCCGCAGGAACGAGATGAGGAGCGTGTTGACGAGTTCGGGCAGTTCGATTGGCAGGCCATGCGTGCCAGGAAGCACCGCGAGCCTGCCATCTCCCAGAGCCGCGGCAACCGCGGCGCCGTGCTCGAGCGTGACTTCGTCCCGGTCCCCTTGCAGCACGAGTGCCGGGGCAGAGACGGCGGCCAGCGCCGCTAGGTCGATCTCCGGCCCGGAGTCGATCATCGCCATCGTCTTGGCGTAGACAACCTCGAAATGCGCGGGCCCGTCCGGTGATACCGGGCCATAACCTTGCCGGAGAAATTCCTTCGCTTCCGCACTGTGCAGCAACCGGTCAAGGTCGCTGCCTGGCACCCGCCCGGAGGAGTTGTAGTACTGGCCGATGAGCACCATGCGCCCGACCAGATCCGGTCGCCGCAGCGCCACGAGCAGCGCCACCACCGCCCCGTCGCTCCAGCCGACGAGATGAGCTTGCCCTCCCGCCTCGGCTTCTAGGTAGGCGATGGTGTCGGCGGCCATGACCTCATAGGTCAGCGGCCCGTCAACGTCGCGGGTGTGCGCGTGCCCGCGCCGCTCAGGCACGTGGACCCGGAAACCTGCAGAGACAAGCGCCGGCGCCTGCGCCACCCAGACGGCCGCCCCGACGAACGCCGCGTGCAGCAGCACAACCGCCGGTCCCTCGCCGTCCACTTCATGCCAGGTGGGCAGGCCCGCGATGGTGACATAGCCGGCCTGGAAGCCCTTGATGGCCGCAACTGCTGCCTCGGTCACGGCACACTGGTCTACCAGACGGTCAGCGAGCGTGTGACGCAGGGGGCGGATTTCCTCCATCCGCGATCTTGGTACGCGCTAGTTGAGGCGGGTCGGTCAGGTCCTGATCGTCCGCGGGTGGCAGCCACTTTTGAGTCCATGTCAAGTGGCCTTCTAGTCTCTCCCGCCAGGATCGGAACGGTCCGGGACCACGTACCGGGACAGTGCCGATGGGAGTTCTCATGTGGTCAGATGAGACAGGAGAGCCGCAGCTCAGTGAGGTGCCCGCGGGCGTCCCGGAGGCTGCGGCCCCAGCTTTCATCAGCGTGTGCCGTAGCAGGTCATCTGGACACGCGTGGTGGTCGGTGTCAAAGCCTCGCTGCGGGATTTCAGCCGCCAGGCACTGCACACTCCGTCGCGCTGGCCTTCTCCCGTGCACTCAGCGCAGGCAAGATCCGGAGCTTATCATTGATGTATTCACCTGACTGGGCCGTGGCAAATCGGGCCTCCCTCCTTCAGCCGCTGGGGTTGGTTGAGATCCTCCTGCTCGCGCGGGAGCGAGAACGTAGTCGATCTGGCCACGGGATCAGCCTCATTCCCGGAAACCGTTGATAACCTTCTTGACTATGCATGTGCGGCGCTCCGGTCCGGATTTAACCAGTACGACGACCCGGCCGGTAACGTCGGCCTGCGGGTAGCGGCGGCAGCTATCCACAATGCCGATCCGGATAAGGAAATCACCATCACCGGCGGTTCCACCGAGGGCCTCAACGTGGTACTGCAATCGCTGGTGCAACCGGGTGACGAGGTGGTGGTCCTTGAGCCTTATTACGAGGGATATCCGGGAGCCATCCAGCTGACGGGGGCCGTTCCCCGTTACGTGCGGCTTCACGAGCCAGGCTGGCGCTGGGAGACTGATGAGCTTGCGGCGGCATTCAATGAGCGGACGCGGGCTATCATCATTAACAGCCCGCATAACCCGACCGGACGGGTGTTTACACAGGCCGAGCTGACCGAGATTTTTCAGCTGTGCGCGACCTGGAACACGATCATCATCAGCGATGAAGTCTATGCGGAGTTCGTCAGCCGACCAGATGAGCTGCTCCTGCCCAGCCGTGCAGCCGACGCGGCTAGCCGGGTTGTAACCCTGCGAAGCATGTCGAAATCCCATGCCATAGGAGGCTGGCGCATTGGGTGGATCTACGCGGCAGCGCCGTTTACCCGGATTTTCCGTGTCGTTCACGAGACCCTGACGGCCGGCGTGGTCGCTCCGCTCCAGGTGGCCGCCGCCCAGATCCTCAGGGAGCGGCCGGGGTGGAGCTCCGGCCAGCGCGCCATGCTCGAGGCGAAGCGTCGCGAAATCATTTCAGTGCTCAGAGATGCTGGGCTGAGCTGCCGCATGCCGGAGGGATCCCCATACGTGCTGGCCCGGATGCCCGGGCACTGGGGGGATTCAACCACGTTCGCGCGTTACCTCATTACAGAGGTCGGCGTATCAGCAGCACCAGGTGTCTTCTTCTTCTCTCGCCCCAGCGAAGGCGCGAAATTGCTCCGGTTCAGCTACAACAAATCAGATCCGATGATTGCGGTCGCAGCCGAGCGAATACGAAGTCTGGAGTACACGCCGCCAGATGCCCGCCACAGCAGGGATGTCACAGCGCCATGATAATAACGGACGAACCCGGCGCTCCGGAAAAATCGTCGGCCGCCCTTGCCGAGAAGATATGGGCCGCACATGTTGTGGAGCGGGGCGGGGCTGACCCCGGCCTCCTCTACATCGACCGCCACCTCACATACGAGGTTACGTCGCCGCAAGCATTTGATGGCCTGCGTCCCCGCGAGCGTAAAGTCCGCCGGCCGGACCCTTTTGGTCGAGGACCATAATATGCCCGCGGATGGGCTCGTAATCAGCGACCCGGTACACTCGCTGCTCGCCATCCGACTGGTCGCCAAGCTACGCCGCACTGGGTGTCTAGTTAACCATTGCCGCTCTGTTCGCAAACTCCACCGTCGCGAGTCTAGCGCCGCAGGCGCAAAGTGCAGCCGAGGAACCCAAGGGCTGTGCGTCCCCCCGACTGACAGCCAGATCAAGCTCCTGACTCGTATCTATTCGCCTTCCTTCGCGTCTGATAACGGCCCGAAGGCGCCGTATCAGAGCGTCCGGAAAACACCCTGAACACTGATCCGGCTGTAAAGACGGGAGAAAAGAATGAGCACCGAACCCCGACGGATATCCATTTTCGACTCCACGCTGCGTGACGGGGAACAGGCCCCTGGCAACGCGATGACGCCAGAGCACAAACTCGCCATAGCCTGCGCCCTGGAGGCAGTCGGTGTCACCACGGTCGAGGCGGGCTTCCCGTCCTCGTCGCGGAGCGACTTCAAGGCGATCCAACTGATCTCCAAGGCTCTGAAGGCGGCGAAATTCGCCTCGCTGGCCCGGGCCACCCGCCGTGATGTCGAAACCGCGGCCGAGGCCGGCGGCGTCGCCAACCACCAGTTGGAGATCATGGCCACCGGCAGCGACGTCCACCTGGAGCACAAGCGCGGCATCAGTCGCACCGAGGGGATCCGCGAGATCGTCGACAGTTTCCGCTATGCCGCCTACCTAGGCTTCACTGACACCTCGCTAGGTGTCGAGGACGCCACCCGCGGCTGTGACGACCTGCTCCGCCCGCTGTTCGAGGCGGCGGTCGAGGCCGGGGCGGGCATGATCGTTATCGCCGACACCACCGGCTGCATGCTGCCTGCGGAGTTTGGGGACCTGGTGGCCCGCACCCGGGACTGGGTCGGCGGTGCGGCGAAAATCTCCGTGCACTGCCATGACGACCTGGGCCTGTCGCTGTCCAACACCCTGGCGGCCCTGGAGGCCGGGGCCGACGAGGTGCAAGTAACCCTGGCCGGGATCGGCGAGCGCGCGGGCAATGCGGCGCTGGAGGAGCTGGCGGCAGTGCTCACCTACAAGGGCACTCAGCTGGGCCTGGTCTGCGACGTCAAGACCACCGCCCTCACCGACGCCTACGACCTGCTCTGCCAGGCAATCGGCCCGGTGGCCGCGCGCGCCAAGTCAATCTTCGGCGCCAACGCCTTCAGCACTCAGGCCGGGATCCACCAGGCCGGGCTGCTGCGGAACCCGATCACCTACGAGTTTGTAGAACCCGAGATGTTCGGTCGCCAACGCATGATCCTGGTCGGTCGTCACTCCGGCCGCAACGTCGTCCGGCACGTCTTCGAACAGCTGGGCCGCCCGGCCGGGAACGGCGACCCGCTGGTCGAAGAGGTATACCGCGAATACGTCGCCAACCGGACGGGCGGTAAGTGCATCACCATCGAGGAGCTGCGTGGCATTGTCTCGGACCGGGTCGGAGTTGCAGGCGCGCGATGAGCCGCGGCACGCTCATCGACAAGATCTGGGACGCCCACGTGGTCCACCGCAACCGCGACGGCTCGGACCTGCTGTACGTTGACCTGCACCTGATCCACGAGGCCAGCTCCCCGCAGGCGTTCGACGGCCTGCGGCTTGCCGGGCGCCCGGTGCGCCGCCCGGATCTGACCCTGGCCATGGAGGACCACAACGTCCCCACCGACACCCTGGTCATACGTGACGAGCTGGGACGCGCGCAGTTGGAGGCGCTCCGGGCGAATTGCGCGGAGCACGGCATCGAGCACCTGCGGCACGGCGCCGCCCGGCAAGGCATCGTCCACGTGGTGGCTCCCGAGCTCGGGCTGGTGCAGCCGGGCATGACCGTGGTCTGCGGTGACAGCCACACCTCTACACACGGTGCGCTCGGCGCGGTGGCGTTCGGCGTCGGTACCAGCGACGTCGAGCACGTCCTCGCCACGCAGACGCTGTCGCTGCCCCGGCCCCGGACCATGGCCGTGGAGGTCACCGGGAGTCCCCCGGCCGCGGTCACCGCCAAGGACATCGTCCTCGCGCTGATCGCGCAAATCGGCGCGAACGGCGCCGCCGGGCACGTGATCGAATACCGCGGCGAGGGCGTCGGAGAACTCTCCATGGAGGGTCGGCTGACGGTTTGCAACATGAGCATCGAGGCCGGGGCTCGAGCCGGGCTGATCGCGCCAGAACGAGGTCACCTTCGAGTACCTGAAGGACAGGCCCTGCGCACCGTCCCGCGCCGACTGGGACGCAGCCCTCGAACACTGGCGCTCGCTCGGTGGGGACCCGGGCGCCGAGTTCGACCGCATAGCGATACTGAAATTGGACGGGCTGACTCCCTACGTCACCTGGGGCACCCACCCGGGCCAGGCGGTCCCGCTGGGCGGTCACGTTCCGTCACCGGAGGATTTCACCGACTCCGTGGAGCGAGCGGCGGCCGAGCGCGCGCTTGAGTACATGAAGCTCACCCCCCGAACCGCGATGCGGGACATCGCCGTGGACGTGGTCTTCCTGGGCTCGTGCACCAACGGCCGGATCGAGGACCTGCGCGCAGCGGCGGATGTGCTGCGCGGCCGCAAGGTCGCGCGCGGCGTGCGCATGCTCGTCGTCCCCGGTTCCATGCACGTACGCCGCACCGCCGAGGCCGAAGGGCTGGACGAGACGTTCCAGGCCGCCGGGGCCGAGTGGCGGCTGTCCGGGTGCTCGATCTGTATGGGCATCAACACCGACCGTCTGCGGCGCGCCGAGCGCGTCGCCTCGACGTCGAACCGGAACTACGAAGGCCGCCAGGGCACAAACGCCCGCACCCACCTAGTGTCACCGCAGGTCGCCGCAGCCACGGCGGTCGCCGGGCGGCTGTCCGCGCCAGACGATTTGTAAGGGGGGCTGATGCACTCTGTCATAACGCACACCGGACGCGCCGTAGTCCTGAGCCGCAGCGACGTCGACACCGACCAGATCATTCCAGCGGAATACTGCAAGCGGCTGACCAAGTCCGGGTACGCGGACGCGCTGTTCGCGCAGTGGCGGACGGAGCCGGGCTTCGTGCTCAATCAGCCGGAGGCCGAAGGTGCCTCGGTGCTGATCGGTTCGCATAATTTCGGGACCGGCAGCTCCCGCGAGCACGCGGTGTGGGCACTGCGCGACTGGGGCTTCGGCGTCGTGCTGGCCGTCTGCTTCGGCGATATCTTCCTGCGCAACGCCTGGAAGAACGGCCTGATGGCGGTGGCTTTGCCAGCTGAGACGATCGACTGGCTGGCCTGGCGGGTGGCCCTCGATCCGGCATTCCCGATCATCGTCGACCTACAGAGGTGCGAAGTCCGCGCCGCCGACCGGGCGTGGACGTTCGAGGCCGACACCCGTGCCAGGGAGCTGCTCCTAGCCGGGCGCGACGAGATCTCGGAGACGCTGGAAAGGGAAACCGAGATCGTCGCGCATGAGACGGCTCGCGCTCCTTGGCTGCCGCGCGTGCATCGTGGCGGCATCAACAGCCTGCGATCAGAAGGGGAGCGCGATCAGCATCAGGGGGACGGCCAAGCTGAGCGTGGCCGGTTCGGTCCGTTACCCGCGTTGCCCTCGCCACCATACGCGCGGCCGTCGAGAAGCTCTCAAAGGAGTGAACGCATTGGAGCAGCCCACGATCGTTATCCCCGGCGACGGCATCGGACCGGAGGTGACCGAGCAAGCCGTCGCCACCCTCGACGCCATGGGCCTCGGTCTGGTTTTTGAGGTTCTGGACCACGTCAACGCGAAAACCTACCTGAAGACCGGCACCGCGCTGTCCGACGACGACTTCGAGAGGATCCAGCGCAGCAGCCGGGTGCTCCTCGGCGCGGTCGGCGACCCGCAGACCGACAAGACCCCCTACGCGCGCCGTGTCGTGCTGCGCATCCGGTCCGAGCTGGATCTATACGTCAACAAGCGCCCAGCACGCCTGCTCCACGACCGCCTGAGCCCGCTGCACGAAGGCATGCCGCGCGCCATCAACTGCGTCGTGGTCCGCGAGAACACCGAGGGCCTTTACGTCGGAATCGGTGGTGCACTGCGCGAAGGCACCGAGGACGCTGTCGTCATGGACGTCGAAGTGAACACGCACTACGGCGTGCGGCGCGTCTTGGACTATGCCTTCGACATCGCCCGGACCTCTGTGTGCATGGTCGACAAGGCCAATGCGGTGCCAAACGGTGGTCGGCTGTGGCAGCGCTGCTGGACCGAGGCCGCACAGCGGCACCCAGGCGTCGAGTCCTGGCACGAATACGTCGACGCCGCAGCGATGAAGCTAGTCTCCGAGCCCGACCGGTTCGACGTCATCGTCACCAACAACACCTATGGCGACATCCTCAGCGACATCGCCGCCGAGATAGCCGGCGGCATCCGGCACCGCCGCCAGCGCCAATATCAACCCCCTGACCGGAGCCGGATTGTTCGAACCTATCCACGGCACCGCGCCGGACATCGTGGGGACGGGTACGGCCAACCCGGTCGGCGCCATTCTGTCCGGAGCGCTGCTGCTGGAGAGCTTGGGCCAGTCAGCCGAGGCCGAGGCGCTCCGTAAGGCCGTAGAGGCCACAGTGCTGGCCGGGCGCTGCACCCCGGATCTGGGCGGCACGCTGTCCACCCACGAGGCTGCGGCGGCGATCCGCGCAGAGCTTGGCGTCCGGTGACCGCGCCGCGCCCGCTGGCCCGCCTACCCCTGGCCTCCTCTGAGCCATCCGCGCCACCGGATGGCAGTTCAGCGGGTGGCGGCGGATGGGTCGATGATCCGTGCCCGGCCGTCCAGTTCCTGGGCGAAGTCCTGCCACATCCTGGCGTAGTGGCGGGCGAGCTGCACGATGATGGCGACGCAGTGCGGGGGCACCGCCACGGCCATGTCCGGCAGTTGCCCCGCGCCGGCCGCGTTGACGTGCAGCAGCCGCAGCATTCCCTTGCCCGCGCTCGTTGTTGCGCAGCGACGGGTCGCGCAGCAGCTTGTCCACCGCGACGGCCGGGTTGGCGGGGCCGTCGCCAGGCCGGCTGGCGGCAACGCGGCCAGGCGGCGGGCCGTGCCGGCAGCAGGGAGGTGAGGCCGGGACGGCGCTGCCGCCGTCCCGGCGGGACCGGGCCGTGGCCGGCTGCCTGGCCGCCGCAGGCGGCGGCGGCGGGGGCGGCGGCGTGCCTGGCCCGGCTGCCCGGCCGGTTGCCTGGCACGGGTGACTCGCCGCGCTCAAGGCGCTTGCGCACGTCCAGCACCGTCGCCGGGGAGATGCCCGCGGCGCGCGCCACATCCCGCAGGGACGCCCCCGGCTGCTCGGCCAGCAGCTCCGCGGCCCGCCGCCGGCCATCGCCGCTGTCCAGCGGGCGGACCCGGCCGTCCCTGCCGACCCGCGCGCCCGACTGCGGCAGCTGCTTCGCTCGAACGTTTCCTGATCGCCGCCACGGTCTTGGCCGCCAGGCCCGCCGACATGCCCGATCGCCCGGTCGGACATGCTGCGGATGCGAGGTGATGATCCGCTCGGCGGCGGCACGGCGGTCGGTCTGCGACAGCGGCAGGCCGTGCGTGACGTTCTCCTGCACCGCGCGCAGGAACACGTCGGCCTCGCTGCCTTCGAAGAAAATGACGTCGATCGTCTCCCGCCCCTGCAAGGACGCGGCCATCAGGCGGTGCATCCCGTCGATCACCCGCATGGTGCGCCGGTCCACCAGGATCGGCGGAAGCAGCGACTCGGTCTCGGCCAGCCGCACGATATGCGCCTTGTCCTCGCCGTTCAGCCGCGGCGAATCCGCCGGGCGCAGCGACAGCAACGGGACCGCCACCACCGCGGCAGGTCCCCGCGGCCGGGTCGCGGCCACCGCCACCGCACGACGCTCCGCACCTGCAGGCAGGCGAACGGTCGGATCACCTGACTGCTCCACGGCAGGACCCCTTCGGCATGGTTCGGGCCTCATCAACCCTCACCACCCAGCCCAACCGGCAGCGGCTGGCGGCTCGCTGACACCCGATTGCCGTACCGCGCCCCCGCCCGCGACAGCCAACACCGGCCGGCGCCGCAGCAGCCGCGCAATTCGGCCACACGTCCCTGCGGCCTATCCCGCCGCCTGCCCAGCTAAGGTCGCCAATTTCTGACCAGATGACCCAGTTTGTCAACCGCATTTCCAGAAGTATTCGTTATCGATATGCCCATCATCCCAAAGCCTTAGAATTCGCCACATTTAATGGACACGGCGGAGATGCTGAATTAAATGGAGGAACTGGCGAGGACGGTGACGCAGCGATATCGGCTTTCAGTTCGGGCACTGGTCCGCGGATACCGCGCTGCCGGGCGGGCCTGACTCAGCTGGAACTGGCCGAAAAGGCCGGGCTCAGCGTAGCCGCGCTGCGGGACATCGAGCAATCTCGTCGGCATCGGCCGCGACCGAGTTCGCTGGCCGCGCTGGCTTGTGCCCTTGGCCTGGACCCGAGCAAGCCGCCAGCCTGGCTTCGCACCGGCCGCGAGCCGACCATGCTCGGCCCTGGCATGGTGCTTCCCCAAGGACGCGGCTCGGACCGAACACGGCCAGGGACTGTGGCTGGCGGTCCTTGGCCCGCTGGAGGCCTGGCGGGACGGGACGCCGCTGTCTCTTGGGACCTCCCGCGCGGCGCGCGGTGCTCGGGCTGCTTCTTGATGGACCCCGGCGTCCTGGTGCGCCGGGACACGATCATCGACGTGCTGTGGGGAGAGACGCCGCCGCGCACCGCGGTGGGCCTGGTGCAAGCGCACGTGAGCAGGCTGCGCAAGGCCCTGGAACCGCGGGAGCGCACTCCGGCGACCGTGACGGAGTGATCAGTTCGGTCGGGGGCGCCTACCGGTTGCAGGTCTCCGACGAGGAGCTGGATCTGCTGGTCTTCAGGGATCTGGCGGCGCGGGCCGCCGCCGCGCAGGGCCAGCGGTGATGATGCGACCGCCTGTGAGCTCTACGAGCAGGCGGTCGGATTGTGGCGGGGTGATCCGCTGGCCGATGTGGACGTGCTGGCCGGCCATCCCGGCATCACCCTGCTGCGCCAGCAGCTAGCTGGCGTGCTGCTGCGGTACGCGGAGATTGCCTGCGCGCTGGGCCAGTACCACAGGGTGCTTCCGCGGCTGCAGGCGCTTGCCGCGGCGGAGCCGCTGAACGAACCGGCACATGCTCGCCTGATGATCGCGCTGGCGGGTTCCGGACAGCAGGCGGCCGCCATCCGCGTCTACGAAGAAATGCGGTCGCGCCTCGACCGGGAGCTAGGGCTCTACCCGGGCGAGGAACTGGCCGAGGCGCACATGCGGGTGCTGCGGCAGGACATCCGGGTCGGTGGACCCGGGACGAGCGGCCACGCACCGCTGGCTGCCGCCGGCTACCGGGTGCACGTCGTGCCCAGGCAACTGCCTGCCGCTCCGCGGTACTTCATCGGCCGGGGCCGCGAGATTGGCCGCGCTGTCCGGGCTGCTGGAACGAGAGTCCCGGAGGACGAATGGCGTGGTGATCGCCGCGCTGACCGGGATGGCGGGGATCGGAAAGACCGCGCTGGCGGTGCACTGGGCGCACCAGGTCGCCGGCCAGTTTCCCGATGGGCAGTTGTTCGTGGACCTGCGCGGTTTCGGTCCCTGCGACGCACCGGTGGCGGCCGACCGAGGCGGTCTCAGGTTTCCTGACCGCGCTCGGCGTACCGATCGCGCAGATCCCGGAGGACCCGGCTGGGCGGGCCGCGCTTTACCGCAGCCTGCTGGCCGGCCGGCGCATGCTCATCGTGCTGGACAACGCGCAGGACGCGGAGCAGGTCCGGTCGCTGCTGCCCGGATCGCCGGGGTGCCTGGTGCTTGTCACCAGCAGGAACCGGCTAACCGGCCTGGCGGCGGCGGAGGGCGCGCAGTTGCTTTCGCTGGACGTCCTGACCGACTGCGAAGCGCGCGAACTGCTGACCAGGAAGCTTGGGTGCCGAAGCGGGCGATGGCCGAGCCGGCCGCGATCAGCGAGCTGATCGACGGCGTGCGCTCGGCTGCCGCTGGCCCTGTGCGACGCCGCCGCCCGCGCCGCCGCGCGTCCCGGACTAGTCGCTGGCTGCGCTCGCCGCCGAGATGCGGGACGCGCGAGGGCGGCTGGACGCCTTGGAGACGGGGGAGCCGGCCACCAGCGTGCGGATGGTGTTCTCCTGGTCACGCGCCAGGCTGAAAGCGAGCCCGCGCAGCGGATGTTCCGGCTGCTTGGAATGCACCCGGGGCCAGATATCACGGTTCCGGCGGCGGCCAGCCTGGCGGGCGTGCCGCGAAGCGAGGCGCACCTGGCGCTGGCGGAGTTGTGCGATGAGCACCTGCTCACCGAACAGCCCCCGGGCGCTACACTGTGCCACGAACTGCTGCGCGCCTACGCGGCGGAGGAGCGCGCATCCAGCGACAGCGACGCCGAACGGCGTGCCGCAGTGCAGCGCGTGCTCGATCATTACCTGCACACCGCCAATAGCGGCGTCGGTGCTCTACCCGCTACGTCGCAGCGGTCACGCGGCAGCCGTGGCCAGGGGTCAGCCCGAAGAGATCGCCGGCCCCGGGCAGGCGGCGGAGTGGTTCGAGAATGAGCGGCACGTTCTGTTCGCCGCGATCGGCCGGGCCGCCGAGGAAGGCTACGCTCCCCACGCCTGGGAGCTGCCTTGGGCTGCCGGATGGCTTTTCCGTGAGGAGGTGTACTGGCGGTCGCTCGACGGCGGCACAGGAATCCGCGCTGGCACTCGCCGGCGACCTGGGCGACCTGGCCGGGCAGGTGATGGCCCGTCAGCACTTGGCTTGCTGAGCTTCCTGCTCGGAGAGTACCCGGGCCTGTCATCATCTGGATGAGGCAGTGGAGCTTGCCAGCCAACTCGGTGACGGACGGCTCCGTGCGCTGGCAGGCCTCACTCGCGCCTATGTCCTGCAGTCGAGGGAGCGTCCTCGAAGCGTGGTCCAGGCCGCAGGCGCTACGGCGTACATGCCGCTAGATCGAGGGGAGAGGAGCGTGCCCTCACGCGATCGGCTGGTGCCTCGTCCAGTTCGGCGACTACCAGCAAGCGGTCGGCTTCAGCAGCCGGGCGCTCATGGCACACCGTGAATCGTAACGCGCTGCTGACTGTGGATTCTGTCCACGGTCTCCAGTTCTCGCGCACTCCTCAGCCATGCCCGGTCATCGCGATGGCACTTCCGCAATTGTCCTTCCGGCTCCGTGACGGTGTGGTAGGGATCAACCGCGATTGCCTGCGGAAGAAGCGCTCATAGGGCGACGAGGTGATAGAGCGGGTCCTGCCGCCGCAGGTCGCGTCGGCGCGAAGTCGTTCGGTGACATTTCCGATGCCGTACTCCTCCTTGAGGAAGCGCGCCGTCATCGCGCGGGCGGTGGAAAGCCGGCGGCGGGAATTCGCCACCGCGCGCGGCATGTGCCCGGACGGCGCTGGCCGGGCTGGGCAGCCGCGGTCCCGGTGCTCCCCGGGCCCCGGCGGCGCCCCGCAATGGCCGGAAGGCGTGGTCGGCAGCATCACGCACTGCGCCGGGTACCGTGCGGCCGCGGTGGCCCTGACCCGGGATGTCGTATCGCTTGGAGTGGACGCGGAGCCCAACGAGGCGCTGCCCGACCACGGCATGCTCGAGCTGATCGCCCGCGACTCCGAAGCGCGTCCGCGCCTCGCCAAGCTCGCGGCGAGGCATGCCGAGCATCTGCTGGGACCGGCTGCTGTTCAGCGCCAAGGAGTCTGTCTACAAGACGTGGTTTCCGCTTACCCGGCGCTGGCTGGGTTTCGAGTCGGCGGATATCTACATCGACGCGCGAGCACGGGCACGTTCACCGCCCGGCTGCTCGTGCCGGGCCCGTCGTCAGTGGATCGCCGTTGAAGCGTGCTGCGCGGACGGTGGGTCGCCGATCATGGACTGCTGGCGACGGCGATCGTGCTGCCCGCCTGATCGCCGCGCGAGGCGCCGGCCGGGAGAATCTGCCGCAGGGCGCGCGGCCGGTCCGGGTTCAGGTCGAGTTCCTCCGGGATAGCCGAGCGACACTTCCTCGAACCGCACGCCGTCCTGCCAGCTCGTACCCGGGATGTGCAGGTGACCGTAGACGACGGCCTGGGCGCTGAACCGCAGGTGCCAGTCGGCGGTGCGCTCGGTGCCGCACCACTGGGCGAACTCCGGGTACTTCAGGATCCGCGTGGGCTCGCGGGTCAGCGGGAAGTGGCTGACCAGCACCGTCGGAGTTCCCGGCGGAAGGCCGCGCCAGCCGCCGCTCGGTCGCCTCGCACGCGTGCATGGCACCAGGCTTCCCGGCTCGGATAGGGATCGGGGTACAGCACGGCCTCGTCGGAGCAGACGATGCCGGTCTCATACGCCAGGGCGAGCGCCTCCTCCTTCGTGGTCGTGCCGTCCGGGCGGAAGGTGTAGTCGTACAGCACGAACAGCGGCACGATCACCACCGGCCCGCCCGCTACCTCGCCACACCGGGAACGGGTCTTCCGGCGTGATCACGCCCAGCCGGCGGCACATCGACACCAGGTACTGGTACCTGGCCTCGCCGCGCAGCTGGACCGGGTCGGTGCTGAGCGTCCACAGTTCGTGGTTGCCGGGAACCCAGACCACGGTCGCGAACCGCGCGCGCGAGCGTGCGCAGCGCCCACTCGATGTCCGCGGCCTTCTCCGCCACGTCCCCGGCGACCAGCAGCCAGTCATGTGGGGACGCCGGCGGAGGCTCGCGACGAACTCCCGGTTCTCCGGGAAGGTGACGTGCAGGTCGCTGACCGCCAGCAGCCGCCCCGACGCGGTCCCGCTCAGCCGGTCGCCTCTTCCGTCTCTCGCCCTTCCGCTTCTGCCGTTTCCGTGAGGGCCGTGAGCAGGCTGTTCAGCCGCTGGACGAACGCGGTCGGGTCCTCGATCCGCGCGCCGAGGGTGAGCACCGCCTGGTTGAACAGGACCTGCGCCCAGTCGGCCAGTGTGCTTGTCATCTGCGTCGCTGGTTGAGCCGCTGGATCAGCGGATGCTTCGGGTTGAGTTCAAGCACCGCCTGCCGCGGCAGCCCGGAGCCGCGCAGCCGCTGCATGAGGTTGATGTCGATCTCCGGTTCGTTGCCGACGATGCAGGCCGGCGAGGTGGTGAGCCGGGTGCTGAGCCGCACGTCCCACGCCTGCCCGGCCAGGTAGGCCTTCAGCTTGCCGAGCAGAGTCCGCGTACTCGGCGTCGGCCTGCTCCTTGGCCTGCTTCTCCTCCTCGTCCTCCAGCGCGCCCAGGTCCCCGGCGCCCTGGGCGACCGACTGCAGCTTCTTGCCGTCGAACTCGCGCAGGCTGGACACCACCCAGTTGTCCACGCCCTCGCCGAGCAGCAGCACCTCCACGCCCTTGGTGCGGAACGCCTCCAGGTGCGGGCTGGACTTCGCCGCGGCCAGCGACGGCGCCAGCAGGTAGTAGATGTCCTGCTGGCCCTCCTTCATCCGCGCCACGTAGTCGCCCAGCGAGGTGTCCGGCTCGTCGGTGGCGGACTTGGTGGAGGTGAACCGCAGCAGCTTGGCGATCTCGTCCCGGTTGGAGTAGTCGTCGGCGATGCCCTCCTTGAGGGTGGCGCCGAACTCCTTCCAGAAGGTGGCGTACTTCTCCGGCTCGTTCTCGGCCAGTTCGGCGAGCCGCCGCAGCACCTTCTTCACCGCGTTGGTGCGGATGTTGTCGACCGCCCGGCTGCCCTGCAGGATCTCCCGGGAGACGTTCAGCGGCAGGTCGCTGGAGTCGATGACGCCGCGGATGAACCGCAGGTACTTCGGCAGGATCTGCCCGGTGTCCTCCATGATGAACACTCGCTGCACATGCAGCCGGACGCCGCGGCGGGATTCCTGGACCCACAGGTCATACGGGGCGCGGGACGGGATGAACAGCAGCAGCGTGTACTCGTAGGTCCCCTCGATCTTGCTGTGCACCCAGGCGAGCGGGTCGGAGAACTCGCCCGCGATGTGCTGGTAGAAGTCGTTGTAGTCCTTGTCGGTGAGCTCGGACTTGGGGCGGGTCCACAGCGCCGACGCCCTGTTGACCGCTACGTCGGCCTGCGGCTGGTGTCCTGCTCCGGGTTTCTCGTCGGCCTTGTCCTCGGGCTCGCGCGGCATCAGGATCGGCACGCTGATGTGGTCGGAGTACTTCTCGATGATCGACCGCAGCCGCCAGCCGTTCAGCAGGTCGTCCTCGCCCTCCCGGAGCTGCAGCACGATCGTGGTGCCCCGGTCCGGCCGCTCGGTCGCCTCCAGCGTGTACTCGCCCTTGCCGTCCGATTCCCAGCGCACCGCCTCGCCCGGCTCCAGGCCAGCCCGGCGGGTGGTCAGCACCACCCGCTCGGCGACGATGAACGATGAGTAAAAACCCACTCCGAACTGGCCGATCAGGGCCGCGTCCTTGCGCTGGTCGCCGGTCAGCGACCGGAGGAACTCCCGGGTACCCGACTTGGCGATCGTGCCGATGTTCGCGATTACCTCGTCCCGGCTCATGCCGATCCCGTTATCCGCGATGGTGAGTCGTGCCCGCGTCCTTGTCATAGCCGACTCGGATCTGCAGCGGCCCTTCCGCCTCGGGCAGTTCCGAATGCGACAGCAGCTCCAGCCGGAGCCGGTCGATCGCATCCGACGCATTCGAGATCAGCTCCCGCAGGAAAATCTCCTTGTTGCTGTACAAGGAATGGACCATCAGGTCCAGGATCTGCACCGCCTCCGCCTGGAAACTGAAAGGTCTCCTGTTCCGTCTGCACCGACATACCACGCCTCCACGCATTTCTTCGCACCGAGTACCGGGCCTGATCTGCCGGCTAGCAGCTCAGGCAGGCCGTCACTAATCTCGTTCTGAGGCTCCGCGCATATTGGTCCCACTCAGCGCTCATGCTCGCCGCCACTCGGGCAACATCCTCGGCCCACCGCTGCGGGATCGTGTCAACGAACTCCCGCCACTCATCGGCCTGCATGGAATGTGTCGACATCCACCGGAGGAAGGCGCGTCCGCCGGACGTGTACCGCAATGCCGGATCGTTTCCCAGCTTAGCCGAGATAGTCGGCCAGCTGAACTCGAGTGCTTGCTGGCGTGTGGTGGTCGCTACCGGTCCGAGGCGATCCGCCGCAGCGTCCAGCGCGGTCACCGCGGCCCTTGCTTCGCGGTGCCCGGGTCCCGCCGTCTCAGACGCTGATCCCGTACGTAGTTTTTCCCGCACACTGTGCGCCGTCCCCAGTGATATGTCACTTGCGCGAGCTACCTGCCGCAGAGAGGCTTCGGGGTGGGACCTGATGTATACGGCTGCGCGCTGCCTTCCTTCTTCGGAGGCCACCGGACGGCGCTTCCCGTCGCGGCCTAGGCGTTTGGCAGGGGACAGTCTGCCGGCCGTGGCGCTATTCCGCAGCGACGCGATCGTTCTAGGGCTCAGCCCGGCCATTCCTGCTATGCAGCGGTCAGACAGATCAGGCTGAGCGGTCAGGATGCGCTTCGCTCCCGAGACGCGATCAGCCTTGGAGAGAGGCAGGCCATGCAGCGTATTCGACCTGACTGCGAGGACGAGAGCGTCCGCATCCGTGCAGTCGACGATGCGCGCACGGATGCTGTGCTCACCACGCAGCGTCGCCGCCCTGAAACGGTGCATTCCGTCGATAATGCGTGAGCTATTCTTCTGCACCAGAATAGGCGGCAGGGCGACAGATGAGGCCGCATCCGCCAATAGCCGCACGTGGGCCGCGTCCGTTCCGGCCTGGCGTAGATAGAAAGCCGCCACGAGCGACCCCAGAGGGATGTTGACCACCGGCAGTTGCTCGATCGCGCCGGTTGGGTCGGCATACCAGCTATCAGGGTCGTTGATGTCACTTAGCCCGTGTGGCAGACGAAGGTTAGCATCTGTCATAACCATGGCCCTGAACAACCCTCCCGTCCGTCATGTGCACGAATTCCCTTATTCGCAGCTAGATATCAACCGCGCCGCAGTAGGCGGTATAAGAGTACGGGGCAAGCGTTAGGTTCACATGAAATTCATGTGATTCATTTCGCATGCGGAAGATTACAATGACCTCCGGATAACCTGCCTCCAGGCCGAGCCCGGCGAAATAGGCATCTGTATCAACTACTATCTGGTAGAGCCCGCGTTCCAGGTGGCGCTCGTTCCAGTCAATGATGCGCCCGCTGCTATCGGTGTCCGCGTGTGCCACTGTTACCCAGTCATCGTCGAAGGCACGGGCCAGGCGGGCGCGAACACCCACTGCCGGCTTGCCATAACTGCTGTCGTGAACTTGCGCAATGACCTGCATCGCGGTACCGGCCTATCGTTCTCTGTGACCTGGGTTACAGTGCGGGATCGTCTGCCAGCTGCAACCCATGCACGCTCTGCCCGAGACCCGCCACAGCTGGCTTCGTGCGATGCAGCTTCCGTACAAGCTGCCGCATCGGGCTATCGTTCCGTGTTCTCGCGGAGATAGAGCGTTGAAGGGGGCGACTCATACGCTCATCGCGCAGGTCGGGGTTGCATCCCGCAATCCGGGCACACGGGAGGTAGATTGACCATGCGCAGCCGCATCACTAGATGTACACGTACGACAACCGCCGCGATCTGTGCCGGCATTACTACCGTGTTCATCATGCTCAGCCTGGGCGACAACATGGGCATGGTGGCGTCCGGGCCCGGAAGCCAGGCAGTGGTCCAGCACGCACCAACGGTGCAGAGCGATCTAGGGGACGGCGGCAATCCCTGGGGATAGGGCGACCCGTGAGTGTCCCATTTGTGGCCCGGCATGAAGGTTCAGCGCCTGCATGCCGGGCCACGGACCTGGAGCCTGCGTGTCGGCTCACGTCACTGGCGCGGAGCTTCCATCAGTCCGGCTCTGCAGACGGACGACAGCACGGCCTTCAACAAGGCGGACGTTAGGTCGCCGCCAATGCCTGCTCCCCAAGCCCGGCAACCCGCCAAGCACTCCGCATAGACGATGAAAAGGCCGCCAGGTTCCAGCCGGTGAGAATGCCTGCTCAAGATCGTCACATCAAGGCCCAGCGCGGTGAGAGTGGCGGCGACCACGAGGACGGGGTTGTCCTCCGTCACGCACATCGACTGGCGGATATCGAACAGCGTGATCCAGGGGTCAGCTGGGCTCAGGCGCGGTCGGCCCATGGTGCACCTGAGCAACAGCGCAGAGCCTCGCTCGCGCACCATGTACTCGCGATCGAAGGCATCGCTGAGCTGATCAGCGGGGATCTGTTCGGTAGCGGGCGCCGCGCCCGCCAGCAGGATCCGGGCGAACTCGGCACGCAGTCCTGATGGCAGATCGAGGCCATGTCTGGCCATGACCTGCCCGATCCGGGTGGCCAGCAAATGGTCAAGGCCCACCACAGGGCAGCGTGTTCCGATCTCCTCGCAGCCTGCCTGCGCGGGCAACTCATACAGACCGACCTTGTCTCCCGCGGGCATGGGCCTATGGCCGCTTCCGCGCAAGCCAGTGGCTAGCCCGTGTGACGCCGAGGCGCGTTGCGCTCTCTGCGGCGCCTTCGCTGGTGAAGTAGGTGCAGCAGGGACAGCAGCGCTTTGATCATTCATTTGCTAGGCCTAGCGGTAGAAGCGATTCTTCATCGACGCTACGGGCGCGCCGGGGTATCCGGCAACCAGGCTCCGGCGTGTTCAGGAGTTGTCCCGTTTCGTGTGACATGTGACATCACCGCGTCAGCCCACGTTTGCCCCCCGGGTGACGACCGGGACTGGAGTGGCGAGACGGGGGTCACCGCGACCGCGCAACCTGGTTAACCTCCGCACCAGGTCTCGAAGAAGACAGATGCGGGACATTCACCGAACGCCGGAGCCTTGACCAGGCAACGGGGGGGATTGCCGGTGTATGAGTGCGTGTATGGCTACGGTTGAACGCCCGGCAGCGGATCCGGTGATCGAAGACCTAGCGCACCCGCGATTCCGTGTGGTAGCCAGCCGGTTCCCACGGTACAGGAGGCGAAGAAATAGATTCTTACATAGTAATAAATTTTTAAGATCATGTTTAAAAAATCTGTACCAAACTGGCTATAGTGTACGATCTTATGATAGGGGAGATCCGAGGACGTTGCGCGGAACGGAGCTCTGTATGGAGTTCAGGATCCTGGGTCCCCTGGAGATCGCGGTCGACGGACGTCGGCTAGCAGTTCGCGGTAATCGTCAACAGGTCGTGCTCGCCATGCTGCTGCTGGGCGCCAACAAAGTTGTCCCAACAGACCGCCTGGTCACGGCCATCTACGGCGAGGACCCGCCTCCCACGGCGCGATCTCAGGTGCAGATAGGCATTTCCTCGATCCGGCGGCTGCTTGCCTCGTACGACGGAAACATCGTTACCACAACTGCGCCCGGTTACATTCTTCGCATCAACAGCGGGGAACTCGACTCTCAGCTGTTCGATGAGCTAGTGGCTAACGCTAGGGCGGCGCGCGAATCCGATCAGCGGGAACGTGCCGCCGCGAACTACCGCGAAGCCCTCCGGCTATGGCGAGGGCCTGCGGCCTCCGGCATTGACAGCCAGCTCGTACGGGCGGCCGCGAGCAGGCTCGATGAACTCCGCGTCAGCACCATCGAAGATCGGATAACGCTCGAACTCGAGCTCGGCAGGCACCAAGAGCTAGTCACCGAACTCATCGAACTAGTCGAGGAATATCCGTTGCGCGAGCGTCTGCGCGGCCAGCTGATGCTCGCACTCTACCGCTGTGACCGCATGGCCGAGGCCTTGCAGGTATACCGGGATACCAGGCGCGTCATGATAGAGGAGCTGGGAATCGAGCCCAGCGGCCGGCTGCAGTCGCTTGAGCATGCCGTCCTCACCGCCGATCCGGCCCTCGACTTGCCCGCTAGACCGGCCACGATCCAGCTAGTGGGCCACCACGTCCCTAACCTGCTCCCCGCCGATATCGCTGACTTCACTGGCCGGGACAAACAGGTAGATCTGGTGCGCCAGCATCTGGTTTCCCGAGACGGCGAAGCGCGACTCGCTGTGCCATTGGCCGTGATAGTGGGGAAGAGAGGTGTTGGCAAGACAACCCTGGCTGTCCACGCGGCGCACGAGATGGCAGGCGATTTCCCGGACGGCGTGCTGTACGCGGACATGCATGGCGACACTCCACACCCGGTCAGCGCGTCGCAGGTGCTGGAACGCTTCCTCCGGGCGCTCGGGGTACAGGGGACGCACCTGCCAGCAAGCCTTGACGAGCGGGCCGAGATGTACCGGAACATGCTCGCCAACCGGAGGATCCTGGTGATGCTCGACGACGTGATCAGCGAGAGCCATGTGACGCCGTTGCTGCCAGGCGACGGCACCGCGGCGGTCATCGTCACCAGCTGCGGCAGGCTCACCGGACTGGCTGGTGCCCGTCATATCGAGCTAGATGTGCTGGGTGAGTGCGATTCGGTACATCTGCTCAGCCGCATCGTCGGTGCCGCACGTGTCCAGTCGGAAGCTGCCGCCGCGGCGACGGTAGCAGAGCAGTGTGGTCGGCTGCCGCTCGCGCTCCGGATCGCCGGAGCGCGCCTGTCCGCGATGCCTCACTGGAGCATCCAGCAAATGGTCGTTCGCCTCGCCGACGAGACGCGCATGCTAGACGAGCTCCGGCACGGTGACATGGGCATCCGCCCGAGTATCTCGCTCACTTATGAGAACATCACTGCACAGGCGAGACTGCTGTTCCGCCGGCTAGCACTGCTTGACATGCCGCTTTTCTCTGGCTGGCTCAGTGCGGCGCTGCTCAATATGCCGCTGGCGACTGCCGAGAACCTGCTGGACAACTTGGTCAGCGCCCAGCTGGTCGAGGTGATCGGAAGCGGCTCGACGGCCCGTTGTCAGTATCGCTTTCACGGTCTGATCCGTGTGTTCGCCCGGGAGCGGCTGGCTATGGAGGAGCCGCCGTCAGAACGCAAGGCGGCGCTCGAGCGCGCGCTTGGCGCCTTGCTCTATGTCGTCGACCAGGCGCATCAGAGGTATTTCGGTGGTGACTACGTCCGGGTGAGAAGCGACGCCTCCAGATGGCCGCTGCCCGGTTCTCTGGTAGATCAGCTGGTGAATGACCCGCTGGCCTGGTATGAACGCGAACGTCAGGCACTGGTCTGCAGCGTGCGTCAGGCCGCTCAGGGCGGGTTCATTGATCATTGCTGGAGCCTCGCAGTCGGCAGTGTCGCCCTGTTCGAGTCCAGGGTCTACCTTGACGAGTGGCGCGAAACTCACGAGGTAGCGCTGGAGGCCGCGCGGAAGGCGAATCACGAGCGCGGCGAGGCGGCGGTGCTCTACTCACTGGGCTCACTTCACATCATGCAGCAGCGATTTGACCTCGCCTACCAGGAACTCATGAGGTCAGGTGATATATTCGGAAGAAATAGCGATCCATACTGTGCTGCTCTCGCCATTCGTCACATCGCGTACCTCGACAGGCTCGGCGGGCGACTGGATCAAGCTTCGATCGGCTATGAGCATGCCCTGGCCGAGTTCCGCCGCAACCGCGATCTGATAGCAACTGCCTACGTCCTCCAGGGGATGGCCCAGCTCCAGCTCGAGAACAGGCAGTTCAGCGCCGCGACGGACCAGCTCTCGGAGGCTCTTGCGCTCTGCCGGACCGCGCGATGCGGACGGATCGAGGCGCAGGTCATGCACAGGATGGGCGAGGCGTACCTGCTGATGCAGGAACCAGCCCATGCCGCCCGGACCTTCCGTGAGGTGCTGGCCATATCAAGCGAAATCGGCGATCCGGTTGGAAGGACCTACGCGCTGCAAGGCCTGGGTGTCGCGGAACTGCGGCGGGGCAATCTCCACGAGGCGCGTTGCGTTCTGCATCGAGCCTGGTTGCTCGCTTGCCGCACCGGCGAGCGAATGGTGGCGGCGAGGATTGTTCTGAGCATGAGCGAGCTGGAGCTTGTCAGCGGCAACTATCACCAGGCCATGGTACGCGGGGAGCGTGCCGCCGCGCTGTTCGGAGAGCTGAACGTGCCGCCCTACCATTCCCAGGCCCTTAGCTTGCTTGCTCGCGTCCGCACGGCTCTGGGCGGCAGCTCGCCGCAACAGCCTCGGCAGCTGAGCTCGTGAAGGTCAACAGGGCATTTCCCTGATGCGGCGCCGGAGCGCGGGTTCCAGGTAGGTGACGAGGTAGGCGACCCCGAAGGGGTCGTCGCTGTCACGCTCGGCGACCGCCGGGGATACCTAGTTGACCATTACCCCAAGGCGGGCGGTCGGCGGCCCGGGGGTGCCCCAGCTGCGCCCTGCTGGCCGGCAGGCGGAAGGCGGCCGGGGTCTTCAGCCTTGTTGCGAGCGCCGCGGCGCACCGGGGCTGGCGGCGGCGCGGCGGGCAGACGGTAACCTGGTCGAGGGCTGACCAGATCGAGGGCTGACCAGATCGAGGGCTGGCTAGCCTGCGCCGTCACCGCGCCGCGGCACCACGATCGCGGTGGCCAGCAAGCCGTCACCGACTACCCAGC
The DNA here is from genome assembly GCA_963790575.1 of Candidatus Dormiibacterota bacterium. Taxonomy (GTDB): domain Bacteria; phylum Chloroflexota; class Dormibacteria; order Dormibacterales; family Dormibacteraceae; genus CAVTSA01. Next base: position 281,743 of record CAWBPD010000034.1, read on the forward strand.
GGCCCTCCAGCCCAGTGAGCGTCTCCCCGTTCACCACCGGGCCGTCAACCAGCAGCCGGGCCGAGAAGGTCGTCCGCACCGGGTCGAAGTCGACCTGGGCGTCCCGGAACCTCAGCCGCCGGCCGGTGAACGGAAACCAGGCCTTTAGACCGATTCCTTGGCGGTGAACAGCATGCGATCCCAGGACACCTCCGGAATCGCCGCCCGGAGCGCGAGGATCCTCGCCTCCTCGGCTTCGCGCGCCACCGCCACGATGTCGTTCACTGAGCCGCCCTTCCGGTAGCGATCAGATCTGCCGGTCCCGTCCGGCCCAGTACGGGGCGCGCAGGGTCCACTTGAGCACCTTCCCGCTGGGCGTGCGCGGCAGCGCCTCAACGATGTCGATGGTGCGCGGGCACTTGTAGTGCGCGAAGCGCTCGCGGGTGAACGCGATGACCTGGGCCTCGGTCGCCTGCTGGCCAGGCCGGAGCACGACCAGCGCCTGACGCTCTCGCCCCACTGGTCATCGGGCACGCCGATCACCGCGACCTCGGCCACCGCCGGATGCTCGGCCACGGCCCGCTCGACCTCGGGTGAGTAGACGTTCTCCCCGCCGGTGATGATCATGTCCTTGACCCGGTCGGAGACGAACGGGAACCCGCCGTCGTCCACGTGCCCGATGTCGCCGCTGCGCAGCCAGCCCGCCGCGGTGATCGCCGCCGCGGTGTCCTCCGGCCGGTTCAGGTAGCCCATCATCCGCTGCGCCGAACGGAACCAGAACTCGCCCGGCTGCCCGGCCGCGACATCGCGCCCGGTGGCCGGGTCTACCACCCGCAGTTCCGCGCCGGCCACCAGCCTGCCCGCCGACGTGAGCCGGTCCTCCCGGGCTGGGTCCCGGTGCGCCTGCGCGGACAGGACGCTGATCACCCCGGCCAGCTCGGTCAGCCCGTACACCTGGATGAAGTTCAGCTTGGGCCAGGCCGTCAGCCGGACGGGCGGCCGGCGTAAACCGGCCGGCGTAAACCGGCCGCGTAAACCGGCCGCGTAAACCGCCGTTACAGCGCGTTGCGCAGCGCGGTGACCCGCTGCACCGCGGCGTGGCAGGCGGCCGGGTTCAGCCGCCCGCTGTCCAGCGCGCTGGCCAGCGCAGCGGTGACTTCCTGGCCCTGCGTCACATCCCGGGCCGAGCAGAGCAGCAGGTCCATCCCGGCCTGCGCGGCCAGCACGGCGCGCGGCCCGGAGCTGCCGAACGACGTCAGCGCCCCCGCCTCGATGGCGTCGGTGACGGTCACGCCCTGATAGCCGAGGTGACCGCGGAGCTCGCCCTGGACCACGGCCGGGGACAATCCCGCGGGATGCAAAGCGTCCAGCGCCGGGTAGCTGGCCCAGGACACCATGATGAGCTTGACCCCGGCCGCGATCGCGGCCAGGTACGGCGCCTCGTCCCTGGCGCGCAGGCTGGCCAGCGACGCGGTCAGGGTGACCGGGCCGGTGTCGGTGTTCTGCGAGGTCGTCGCCGAGCCCAGGCCGGGGAAGTGCTTGGCCGTGGCGGCCACGCCCGTCTTCTGCTGGGCCATGATGAAGGCCCGCCCGCAGGCGGCTACCACCGGCGCCTGGTTGCTGTAGGAACGCTGGTCCTGATCGATGAAGTCGCCGGCCGTGCCGTACACGTCGAGCACCGGCGCCAGGTTGACGTTCATGCCCACGCGGGCCAGGTTCTGCCCGGCCCCGGTGCCCGCCTGGCCCGCCGCCCCGGCCGGCTCCGCCGATTCGCCGATCTGCTTCTGCGACTGGGCCGGGGCGCCGGGCAGCCGCCGGACCAGGCCGCCCTCCTGATCGGTCATCAGCAGCAGCGGGGCGGAGACCGGGCTGTGCCGCTGCGCCCGGGCCAGCTGCCCGATCACCGCCGCGATCTGGGCCTCACCGGAGATGTTCTCGCCGAAGAAGATCACCCCGGCCGCCTGGCCCGCGCTGACCCGGTCCAGCAGGGCCGAGGGCACGGTCAGGCCCGGGTAGGAGTACACCACCCGCTGCCCGGCCAGCTGCGCGGCCGACAACGAGGCCCGGCCCCGGCTGGCCGGCCAGGCGCCCGCCAGCGGCGCGGCCGCCCCCAGCACCAGCGCGTTCTTCAGCACCCCACGCCGATCCGGGCCCGACCCCGGCCGAACCTGGCCATCGTCCACGACCCTTCCCCCCGTCCGCGCCCCCGCGCTGCCCGCCCAGCCTCACCTGACCGGGCAGGCGTGTCAAGGACAAAGCTTTACCTTGCTGGAAAAAGCTTTACCTTGCTAACTACGTGCGCGAGCTGCGGAACCCCGCAGACTTGAGCCATGGCCAGGCCCGCGGTACGGCCTGGGACGACGCGAGCCCCATGAAGGCCGCGGACCAGGCGTGACGACTCCGCATCCGGCACCACGGGGACACGCCGCGGAGCTGCGCGGGCGGCGCGCCGAGGGTGCCGTACTCGATCAGCTGATCGAGGCGGTCCGGGCCGGCGCGAGCCGGGCGCTGGTGGTGCGGGGCGAGCCGGGGGTGGGCAAGACCGCTCTGCTTGACTACCTGGCCGGGCGCGCGCACGGATGCCGGGTCGCGCGGGCGGTGGGGGTCCAGTCGGAGATGGAGCTCGCCTTCGCCGCGCTGCATCAGCTGTGCGCGCCGATGCTGGATCGTCTCGAGCGCCTGCCCGATCCGCAGCGCGCGGCGCTGCGGACCGCGTTCGGCATCGGCGCCGGGCCGGCTCCGGACCGGTTCCTGATCGGCCTGGGCGTCTTGAGCCTGCTCTCCGACGCGGCCACCAGGCGGCCGCTGGTGTGCCTGGTGGATGACGAGCAATGGCTCGACCGGGCCTCCGCCCAGGTCCTCGCGTTTGTCGCGCGACGGCTGGAGGCCGAATCGGTGGGCCTGGTCTTCGCGGCCCGCACGGCCGTCGACGAACTCGCCGGGCTGCCGGAGCTGGTCGTGGCAGGCTTGCCCGACGGCGACGCGCGGGTCCTGCTGGACTCGGTGTTCACTGGCCCGCTCGACGCCCGGGTCCGGGACCAGATCGTCGCCGAGACCCGGGGCCATCCGCTGGCCCTGCTGGAGCTGCCGCGCGGCCTGACGCCTGCCGAGCTGGCCGGCGGGTTCGGCCTACCGGGGGCACTGCCCAGCGCGGGCCGGCTGTCGGGGCGGCTCGAGGAGACCTTCCGCCGGCAGCTGGACGCGCTCCCGCTCGAGGCCAGGCGCCTGGTGCAGCTCGCGGCGTCCGATCCGGTCGGCGACCCGGTGCTGGTGTGGCGAGCCGCCGAGCGCCTCGGCATCGGCGCCGGGGCGCAGACGCCGGCCGCCGAGGCCGGGCTGGTGGAGTTCGGCGCGCAGGTGCGATTCCGGCATCCGCTGGTCCGCTCGATGGCCTACCGGTCGGCCTCGCTCCCGGACCGGCAGGAAGCACACCGGGCCCTGGCCGAGGTCACCGATCCGCAGGCCGATCCCGACCGGCGGGCCTGGCACCGAGCCCGGGCCGCGCCGGGTCCCGACGACGACGTCGCCGAGGAACTGGAGCGTTCCGCCGGCCGGGCGCAGGCCCGGCGGCGCGCTGGACGACGCGCTCGGGCTGCTGGTGGCGGTCGAGGCCGGGCCGGAGGACGCGCTGCGGGCCGCCGAGACCGAGCACCTGCGCGGGCAGATCGCCCTGGACCAGCGCCGCGGCCCCGACGCGGTCCGGCTGCTGCTCAGCGCGGCCCGCCGGTTCGAGCCGCTGAACCCGGCCCTGGCCCGCGAGACCCACCTGGAAGCCCTCTGGGAAGCCGCGATGTGGACCGGCCACGCCGGCCGCCCAGACCCCGCTGACGGCGTGATCCGGGAGGCCGCGGCCGCCGCGAGCGCCGCACCGCCGGGTCCCGACCCGCCGCGCGCGGTCGACGTCCTGCTCGACGCGCTCGCGCTCCGGTTCACCCGCGGCTACGCGGCGGCCGTCCCGGCCCTGACCCGGGCCCTGGAGCAGGTGCTCGCGCTGGACGTCGACCCCGGCGAAGCGGGCCGCTGGCTGCTGCCGTCCGGCGGGAGAATCAGCCAGATCATCGCCCTCGAGCTGTGGGACTTCGACTCCTGGCACGCCCTGGCCGCCCGGCAGGCGCGCCTGGCCCGCGACGCGGGCGCTCTGGTGCACCTGCAGTTCGCCCTGAACTACCTGGCCCGAGCCAGCCTGCTGGCCGGGGACCTGGCCGCGGCCGGCCAGATGATAGAGGAAGAGCACCTGATCGCCGAGGCCACCCGGAACCCGCCGGTCTCCAATACCGAGGTGATGCTCGCCGCCTGGCGGGGCCAGGAACCAGCGGCGTCCGAGCTGATCGAGGCCACCGTGCGGGAGGCGACCGCGGGCGGCCTGAGCCGCATGGGGGGCTTTACCGCCTATGCAAGTTCGGTGCTGCACAACGGCCTGGGCCAGTACGAGACCGCCCGCGCCGCGGCCTGGCGGGCCTTCGAGTCCGGCCAGCTGGGATACGGCCCCCTGGTGGTCTCCGAGCTGGCCGAGGCCGCCGCCCGGACCGGTGACCTAGCGGCGGTCAAGACCGCCCTGCACTGCCTGTCCGGGCAGACCCGGGTCCTGTCCGCCGACTGGGCCCTGGGCGCCCGCGTCCGCGCGCTGCTCAGCGAGGGCCAGATCGCCCGGCTGGCCCGGGACGGCCTGTCCAACCCGGAGATCGGCACCCGGCTGTTCATCAGCTCCCGGACCGTCCAGTATCACTTGCGCAACGTCTTCACCAAGCTGGGCATCAGCTCGCGCAACCAGCTCTACCGGGTCCTGCCCGGCCTGCACGAGACCGACCGCTGACGCACGCACCCCTACATGTCCAGCACGATGTCGGTGTCGGGCTGCGCGCAGCAGATCAGCACCTCGCCGTCGGCGGGCGGCTCCAGCGGGTCCGGGGCGTACCGGACCTGGCCGGCCAGCAGCGGCGTGACGCAGGTGTGGCAGACGCCGGACCGGCAGCTCCACCGGCTGGGCACGTCGCACGCGTCGGCCAGCTCGAGCACGCTGCGCCGCCCCGTGCCGAACGCCGCCGCGATCCCGCTGCGCGCGAACGTCACCAGCGGGCCGGGGCCGGCGGCCCGTCCGGCTGGTGCGGCGCCCGCCGGGCCTGCCCGGTGATCCCCGGGTTGATTGACGCGAGCGCCCCGAACAGCTCGGTGCGGATCCGCCCGGCCTCGATCCCGATCGCGGTCAGGGCCTGCCGCATGTCGGTCATGAACGCGTCCGGCCCGCACACGTACGCGGTCGCGTCGGCCGGAACGCCCAGCGCGGCCAGCGTGTCCTTGCTCAGCCGCCCCTGGTCCTGGGTGTAGCGCAGGTACTCGTGGGCGTGCGGCAGCCCGGCCAGCAGGGCGTGCGCCTCGGCCGCCAGCGGGTCCTCCTGCGGCTCGCGGGCGCTGTGCACCCACCAGACCTCCCGCGTGCTGTGCGCGCCGGCCAGCGCGTGCAGCATGGCCAGCACCGGCGTGACGCCGATCCCGGCCGACAGCAGCAGCACCGGGCCGGCGCCGTCGTCCAGCACGAAGTCGCCGCGCGGCGCCGCGGCCTCCAGCATCGCCCCGGGCCGCACCTCGCGGTTCAGGTAGCCGCTGGCCGTGCCGTTCGCTTCGGCTTTGACGCTGATCCGGTAGGTGCCGGCGTCGGGCGTGGACGAGAGCGAGTAGCTGCGCACCGGGGCGGGCTGCCCGGCGCCGGTGATCCGCAGGGTCAGGTACTGCCCGGCCGGCGCGGCCGGGAGCGGGCTGCCGTCCGGCGCGGCCAGGCAGATCGACGACACGGTGGCGCTCTCCGCGACCACCCCGGTCACCCGCAGCGGCCGGAACCCGGCCCAGGCCGGCCCGGCCGGGGCGGCCGCCGAATCCAGCAGTTCGCGGAACGACCCCTGCCACCCCGGGCTCAGCGCCGGGATCGTGGTGGCCAGGCGCAGCTTGGCCGGGTCGCGGTGCGGGAGGTAGAGCAGCGCGTCGGTGTCGGCCACGCTCAGCGCGCCGGGACCGGTCCTGGTCTTGACGATCCGGTCCCCGGCCCGCACCCGGCCCTCGCTGATGACCCGCATGTAGAACCCGGGACGGTGGTGGCTGACCAGCAGCGCGGGCAGCTCGGGCTCGCCCAGCCGCAGGCCCACCCGGTAGCAGGTGACCCGCGGCTGGGTGACCTCAAATTCGGCCTCGCCGATCCGGTACCGGTCGCCGATACAGACCTGGTCGTCGGCCAGGCCGTCCACCGTAAAATTTTCGCCGAACGATCCGTGGTTCAAGTCGTCCCGCCCGAAGTACCGCTGCCAGTGGCGGTAGGACTGGACCTGGTACACCAGCACGGCCCGCTGCTCGCCGCCGTGCCCGTTCGTGTCGCCTTGGCCGTCGCCGTCGATGTTGAGCCGCCGGACCATGGCCGGCCCGTCCACCGGGTACTTCCAGACCCCGGTGCAGACGGTCTTGCCCTGCCAGGGCACGTCGCGCGGCAAGCCCACGTTCACCGACACCAGCACCGGCGTCCCGTCCATCCACATAACCTGGATACTATAACCTCTCAAATAGCTAATGATGGTTAGGGGGAGCGATGGCGGCATCCGGGCCCGACGAGGACTTCTTGCTGGCCCTCCTCAATAGCACGCCGGTCGTCGACGGCGCGCCCGCGGACGACCTCGCCGACCCCGCCCGGGCTCGCGCCTGGCTGGCCAGCGCCGGCGGCACCGGCACCGACGAGGAACTGCGGCAGGTACTCGACGCCCGGTCCGCGCTTCAGGCGGTCGTCCGCGGCGAGCAGCCCCCGGCCGTGCTGGCCCTGTTCGTCCGGGGCGCGGCGTGCGTCCCGGACATCACCGACGGCCGGGTCACCTGGACCCTCAGCATCGCGCCCGACCGTCGGCTCGCCGCCCGCGCCGTGCTGGCCTGGGACGCCCTGGCCGGGCCTAACCCCGGTCGGCTGCGTCCGTGCGCCAACGACGAGTGCCGCCTGTTCCTCATCGACCGGACCAGGAACAACACCGCCCGGTGGTGCTCGATGGCCGTCTGCGGCAACCGGCTGAAGGCCCGCCGCCACTATCAGCGGGCCCGCCCTACGCCGCCGGGCCGATGAGGTCCCACTTGTTGCCGGCCAGGTCGAGGAACACAGTGACCTGGCCGTAGGGCTCGGTGCGCGGCGGGCCCAGGAACCGCACCCCCGCGGCCTGCATCCGCGCGTAGGCGGCGCCGAAGTCCTCGACCTGCAGGAAGAAACCCACCCGTCCGGCCACCTGGTGCCCGATCGCGGCGGCCTGATCGTCCCCGTCCGCCCGGGCCAGCAGCAGCCCGGTCGCCGCTCCCGGCGGCCGGACCACCACCCACCGCTTGGGCCGGCCCTCGTTGGTCAGGGCCGGGGAGTCCTCCACCAGCTCGAAGCCCAGCGCGTCCACGAAGAACCGGATGGCCGGGTCGTACTCGCCGACCACGATGGCGATGAGCCCGAGATGCACCCCGCCAGCATACGGAAGTGTCGGCCAGGTGACAGATCTCCCGTCCGCTAGCTGACTGACCGTCGCGCCGCCGCCCGGCATGCTGGCGGCAGTGGGAGATTCCAGCTCAGCGAAACGAGGGAATCATGTATACCAGCCCGGACCGTATCGGCCAGCTCGCCCGCGACCACCACCACGAGATGCTCGCCGCCGCCCGCCGCGGCCAGCCGCGCCCGGAGCGCAGCCACCCCGCCCCCCGGCTCCCCGCCCTGACCCGCCGCCTAGTCGCCGCCCTCACCCCCGCCCGCTAGCCCCTCGCGACCTGGTCGATGACGCACCGTGCCTGCTCTTAGGCCACGTCAGCTTGTCACCCGTAGGGTTCCTTGGGTGATGTGCACCATGGGCCACGGGCCGGTGTCCTTCGGAGTGAGCGTCAGGACTTCTCCGGGCCCTCCCGCCCCGCCCTCCTCCCCGGTTACCCCCTGACCCTCCGCGGTGACCCGCGCAACGACATGATTGCCGCAATCATGCGCACCTGCCGGCATGGTTGCCGCAACCACGTCGTTACCGCCACCGGCAGCTTCCCTCCGCAAGAGCCGCACCAAGGCCCAGCCGGCGGGTTAATAATCTGCGCGTCCTTGCTGGTACAACGGCCCGTCGACCCGGTACCAGCGCGGGGACCTCGGACTGGTAACGGCGGTACGCCGGGCCCAGGGCGCGGAGCAGATCACGCCGCTCGAACCGGATGCCGACCAGAATGTAGCCGGTGCCCCCGACCGCGAACAGCAGGTGCCCGGCGCTCATCGTGGGCGTCGCCCAGAAGACCAGCAGGAACCCGGTCATCAGCGGGTGCCGGACGACCCGGTACAGCCCGCGCCGGTGAAGGCGGCCTGCCGGTAGACGGCGCGCCGCGCATGCCGGAAGGCCTCCCACAGCCCGAACAGGTCGGCGTGACTGATCGTGAACGTGGCGCTGAGGGCCACCACCCAGCCGGCCGCGTACAGCGCGACGAGCGCGCCGGCGCCGGGCTCGGGCACGCGCCACACGGTCCCGCGCAGCGGACGCCACAGCCAGAACAGCAAGACCAGGGCCAGGTTGGCGCACAGCACGAACGTGGCGCGCTCGGCCGGCGCGGGCACCCAGCGCCGCTTGAACCACGGCCGGGCCATCACCGTGTGTTGCACGGCGAACAGCAGCAGCAAGGCCAGGTCGACCGCCACCGCGGCCTGCAGGCCCCGCGTGGCCCCTGGTCGATGTCCTTGGGCACGCCGAACCCGGCCAGGAACCCGACCATGTAACTGTAACCAAGCACGCCGAGAAAAGATCGCGTACACGCCTGCCGCGTACGCCGCGACCAGGCGCCGCCCGGTCACCGCGGGAGCTGACGTAACCTCGACGCTATGGTCGCCCCGCCCGGGCCAGCTATCGCGTGAACTACGGGTAATCCCCGCCCGCCGGAGCCGATCCGCCGCCGGCGATCGGCCAAACTACCGAGGCCGAGCTACCGAGGCAGGCGCTGCTCGGTTACCCACGTCGCGATCTGGGCCCGCGAGCGCACCCCCAGCTTGCGCATGATGTTCTCCACGTGCGTCTCGGCCGTCCGCGGCGCGATCGACAGGCGCAGCCCGATCGAGTAGTTGGTCAGTCCCTGCGCGATCAGCCGGGCCACCTCGAGCTCGCGCCCGGTCAGCCGCGGCCCGGCTCCGCCGCCGCCACTGGGCCGCCGACTGGGCCGCCGACTGGGCCGCGCTGCGAGCCGAGGAACGCGAGCGTCGCGTCCAGCACCTCGGTCCACGCCCCGTGGTAGAACAGGTGGCTCGTGCCCGGCAGCGGGATCAGCGTGGCGTCCGGGATCAGGGCGGCCACCTCGCGCCCCAGCCCGAACGCGGTGGCCGGATCCGCCTCCCGGTGCAGCACCGCGGTCGGGGCCGTGATCGCCGGGAGCAGCGGCCGGACATCGGTACCGTAGTACATCTTCGAGCAGCGCTCCGGCCACCGCGGCCGACGCGCCCTCCCGCTGGATCAAGGTCAGCGCCTCGACCTCCGCGGCGCTCGGGCCGGGCACGAAGATCCCGGCCAGTACCTTGGACCCCAGGCCCCAGTGGGCCCGCATCAGCGCCACGATCGATTCCCGCACCTGCGCGGGGGCCAGGTCGCGGCCGTCGGCGCACGTCCCGTACAGCACCAGCGCCTCGACCCGCTCCGGGTACCGCGCCGCGATCGCCGCCGCTAGCTGGCCACCCTGCGACGCCCCGAACAGCCGGAACCGATCGGCCCGCGCCGCGTCGGCTACCGCCAGCGCCGCGGCCACCTGCGTGTCGAACGACAGGTCGCCCGCGTCCCGGTCCGACAGGCCGCAGCCGGGCTTGTCGTAGCGGATGACCGTGAACCGCTCGGCCAGCCCGGCCACGAACGCGCCGAACGAGAACAGCTCCAATTGACGACCCACGTGGCTGACCCAGCCCGGGTCGAGCAGCAGCGGCGGCCCCGAACCCGTCGCGCAGTAGGCGATACGGCCCGCGGGGGTGGTGCAGTACCTGATCGCCGGCGGCATCCTCCCAGCCTGGCACCATGTGACCATGACCGCACCTGCTTCGCCGCCGCGGCTGGCCGGCTTCGAGTACCGGCACCTGGACGTCGAAGGCTTGAGCATCAACTGCGCGGTGGCCGGGTCGGGCCCGCCCGTCCTGCTTCTGCACGGCTATCCCGAGAATCACCTCATGTGGCGCCGCGTCGCCCCCGTCCTGGCCGAGGACCATACGGTGGTGGCGGCCGACCTGCGCGGTTACGGCGACTCCGGCAAGCCCGCCCCGGACGCCGCCCGGCTGGTCTACGCCAAGCGGTCCATGGCCCGTGACCAGGTCGGGCTGATGCGCCAGCTCGGCTTCGGCGAGTTCGACCTGGTCGGCCACGACCGGGGTGCCCGGGTGGCGCACCGGCTGGTACTGGACCATCCCGGCGCCGTACGACGGCTGGCGGTCCTGGACATCGTGCCGACCCGGCACGTGTTCGGCAACGTGACCCGGGCCATGGCCACGGCGTACTACCACTGGTTCTTCCTGACCGCGCCGAACGACATCCCCGAGCACCTGATCGCCGCCGACCCCGGCTTCTGGGTCCGGTCCCTGATCGGCCCGCTGCTGGGCCCGGGCGCGAGCATCGAGCCGCACATCATGGACGACTACGTCCGCTGCTTCGCCGATCCCGGCACGATCGCCGCGCTCGTGCGCCGACTACCGCGCGGCGGCCAGCACCGACCTGGTCCACGACGACGAGAGCTTCGCCGCCGGCCAGCGGATCGGCTGCCCGGTCCTGGCCCTGTGGGGGACGCAGGCCTTCGTCGGCCGGGGCTACGACCCGCTCGCCGTCTGGCGGCAGTACGCTACCGACGTCCGCGGCATCGCGCTGCCCACCGGTCACTTCCTCCCCGAAGAAGCCCCGGACCTGGTCATCGCCGCCCTGCGCGACTTCCTCAGCTAGCCCAGAAGAGGTGCCATGGACAAGATCGGTCAGGTGCCGGACCGGTACCTCTCGGACGAGCAGCGCCTGATGCGCCAGACCTGCCGGCGGTACGTCGACGAGGTGGTCCGGCCGTTCATCGCCGCCAACCGGGAGCGCGAGTGGCTGTTCGACCCCGATCAGCGGCTGCCCGCCGAGACTCCTCGACGAGGCGGACCGCACCGGCCTGCGCGGCCTGGGCGTCCCGGAGCAGTACGGCGGCGTGGGGCTGGACCCGGGCACGCAGGCGCAGACGTTCTCGATCATCGCCACCGAGATCGCCCGGGGCGACTCCGGGCTGGCCGACAAGCTCGTCGCAGAACTGGAAGATCTCGGTCCTGCTGCGCTCGCTCGCGCCGCGCGCCCTGCAGGACTCTGGTTTCCCCGGTACCTGGCCGACCCGCAGTTCCTGATGGCCCACTGCCTGACCGAACCCCGGGGTGCTTCGGACCGCTGGCTGCCCTACAACGTGCCCGAGGCGAACATGGACACCACGGCCGTCCACGCCGACGGCCACTGGGTCATCAACGGCCGCAAGCAGTTCATCAGCAACGGCTACGACGCCAGCCTGTACGTCGTGTACGCCAACACCGACCGCTCGGCCGGCCTGCTGCAGGGCACGAGCAGCTTCCTGGTCCCGCGGGACACTCCCGGCCTCCAGGTCACCCGCTGCAACGAGACCATCGGCGGCCGCTTCATGAACAACGGCGAGATCGTCTTCGAGGACTGCCGCGTGCCGCAGGACCACCTCCTGGCCCACGGCGACGCGCTGGGCCAGGCGGGCGTCTACTTCCGGCCCGGCAAGATCATCCAGGCCGCGAAGAACCTGGGCATCGGCATCGCCGCCTTCGACGACACCGCCGCGTTCGTCCAGCAGCGGGTCCAGGGCGGCCGGATCCTGATCAAGCACCAGGCCGTCGCGGTCCGCGTCGCGGCCATGGCCACCAAGCTCGAGGCGGTCGCCGCCCTGCTCAGGTACGCCGCGCTCGCCGTCGACGAGAACAGCCCCGACGCCACCCGGCTGTGCGACATGGTCAAGGTGTTCGCGTCCCAAGAGATCCTCCAGGTCTGCCAGCACGCCGTCGAACTGCACGGCGGCTACGGTGCGATGCTGGAGGTCGGGGTCGAGAAGTACTTCCGGGACGCCGCCGTCTACCTGCACATGGACGCCACCGTCGACGTATCGAACTTCAAGATCGCCAAGGCCCTGTTCCCGGCCACCGCCGGAACCTACGCCTGCCCCAAGTAAGCCCCCGCCCGCAGCCACAGGGGTCACCTAATACTCTCCAAACCACAATCGAATATTGCCTCGGGGCAGCTGGAAATGTCGTACCCCCGGATAAAGTCGGATCAGGAACAGCATCCAGGTTCGGCCCCGGGGAGGTGAGCCAGGACATGTGCACCGCGACCGTCCCGGCCACCGCGGCGCAGGCGCTGGCCATGCTGGAGTCGGCGGCGGCCCTGCAGGAGTCCGCGCTGGGGTTCCTGGCCGTCCAGGACCCGGCGGCCCGGGACCCGGCCGCCCTGCCCGCCCCGGTGGCCGCGGACCGGCTGCGGGCCCTGGAACGCCACGATGCGATCCAGGCGGCGGTCCGGGCCCGGCTGCTGCAGGTCTTCGATGCTCAGGACGGGCACCTGGCCGACGGGCAGCGCACCACCCGGGCCTGGCTGATCCACTCCACCCGGGTCACCAAAGGCCAGGCCGGAGAATACAAAGCCATCCAGGCCCTGGCCCGCGACCACCGGGTCCTGCTCGCCGCCCTGGCCGAGGGTGGTGACGTGCTCACCAAGTCCGCCGCCTTGCAGCTGGCGAAGTGGACCAAGGCCATCCCCGGCCGGTACCGGGACCAGGCCGAGGAGATCGTGGTCGAGGCGGCGCGGGGCGGCGCGGACCTGCGGTCCCTGGCCGTATCTGCGCCGAGATCCGGGCCCTGACCGCCGAGCCCGACCCCGACGGCAACGACCCGAGGCTGGACCGAGGCCTGACTCTGGACGCCACCCTGGACGGCGCCGGGGTCCTGCGCGCCGACCTGACTACCGAATGCGCCGCGATGGTCCAGGCCGTCCTGGACGCCCTGTCGGCCCCCCAAGGCGGCGACGACCCGCGCACCCGGCCGCAGCGGCACCATGACGCGCTCGAAGAGGCAATGCGGCGTCTCCTGGCCTCGACCTGCTGCCGAAACGCGCCGGGCAGCCCGTCAAAGCCCTGGTCCACGTCAGCTTCGCGGACCTGTGTCAGCTCGACGCCGACTCCGGCATCCAGGACCAGTGGATCGGACAGTACCGGGTCCGGTGGGCCGCGCACCGCGCCGCCAACTCCATCAGTACCGGCGACGGCGGCGCGTGGCTCGAGGGTGACGCGGCCCGCGAGATCGCCTGCGACGCGATGATCATCCCCGTGGTCACCGGCGACATCGACCCGGCCGCGGTCGAGGACCTGATCATGCTGTGCGTCCGCTACCACGAGCTCCGCACCCAGGCCGTCCCCGGACCCGGACCGGGACCCGCCCCCGGACCGGGACCGGGACCCGTTTCCGCCGCCGGTCCCGTCCCGGCCGGGCTGACCGGCA
>CAWBPD010000035.1:0-24009 GCA_963790575.1 Candidatus Dormiibacterota bacterium
CTGGACCTCGTCCAGGATCAGGAGCAGGTTCTGCTCGTCGCACCACTTGCGCACCCCGCCGAAGTAGCCGTCGGGGGCCATGATCACGCCCGACTCGCCCATGATCGGCTCCAGCATCACGGCCACCGTCTGGGGCCCGGTCGCCTGCCGCAGCGCCTCGAGGTCTCCATACGGAACGTGGTCGAAGCCCTCGGGCAGCGGCGCGAACGGCGCCTGGTATTTGGGCTGACCGGTCGCCGTCACCGTGGTCAGGGTCCGTCCGTGGAACGAGCGGTTGGCCGTGATGATGCGGTAGGCCCCGTCGCGGTGCAGCTTCCCCCACTTGCGCGCGATCTTGATGGCGGCCTCGTTCGCTTCGGCCCCGGAGTTGGCGAAGAAGACGCGCGAGGGGAAGGAGTGCTCGACCAAGAGCCGGGCCAGCGCGATCTGCGGCTCCGAGTAGTAGAGGTTCGAGGTGTGGATCAGCTGCTGGGCCTGACGGGCGACCGCCTCGGTGACCGCGGGGTGCGCGTGGCCCAGGATGTTGACCGCGATCCCGGCCACCAGGTCCAGGTACCGCTTGCCCTGCGTGTCCGTCACCGTCGCCCCCGAGCCGGAGCGGATCGCGATCGGGAGTCGCTTGAAGGTCCCCATCACGTAGGTGTGCTCGTCCTGCGTCAGCTGCTCGAGATCCGTCGTCATGCTGTCACCATGGTTCCAACGCCCGACTCCGTGAAGAGCTCGAGCAACAGTGAGTGGGGTTGCCGGCCGTCGATGATGTGAGCCTGCTCGACGCCGTCCAGAGCCCGCAGGCCGGCCTCGACCTTGGGGATCATGCCGCCCGAGACCGAGCCTTCCTGCACCAGCGCGGCGGCCTGCTCGCGGGTGATCTCACTGAGGAGCTTGCCATTGGCGTCGAGCACGCCCGCGACGTCGGTCACCAGCAGCAGCTTGGTCGCCTCCAGCGCCAGCGCCAGCTCGGCGGCGACGGTGTCGGCGTTGATGTTGTAGGCCTGACCGTCGTAGCCGAGCCCGATGGAAGCGATGACCGGGACATAGCCGCGGCTGAGGAGGGCGGTGATCGGCTCCGGGTTGATCTGGACCACGCGACCGACCAGGCCCAGCGAGGCGTCCAGCTGCTCGGCGATGATGCTGGGGCCGTCTTCGCCGGACATGCCCACCGCCTGCCCGCCGAGCCGGTTGATGGTGCCCACCAAATCGGGGTTGATGCGCCCCGTCAGCACCATCTTGGCGACGTCCATGGTGGCCTCGTCGGTGACTCGCAGCCCGTTCTCGAACCGCGCCTGCAGGCCCAGCTTCTCGGAGAGCGCGGTGATCTCGGACGCGCCACCGTGGACGATCACCGGAAGCATGCCCACGTAGCGGAGCAGGACCACGTCGAGGAGCGTCTCCTCCTTGCGCTCCTCGATCGCCTTGCCGCCCAGCTTGATGACGACGATGCGGCCGTGGAAGCGCCTGATGTAGGGCAGGGCCTCGATCAGGACCTGCGCTCGTGCCGTCGCGTCGACCGCCATCAGTGGCTCTCCTCCTTCGGAGCCTGATCGGGTGCTCCCTCGTTCATGTCGTGTAGTCCGCGTTGATGTGGACGTACTCGGCGGAGAGGTCGCAGCCCCAGGCCTCGGCCTTTCCCTCACCGAGTCCGAGCTCGGCCCGGATCTCGATCTCCGGCTTCTCGAACGCCGTGCGGACCTGGTGCAGGTCGATCTCCTGCCCGGCGCCGTGCTCGAACACCGCCAGGCCCGCGATGGTGAGCCGGAGCCGGTCGATCGCGAGCTCGGCCCCGCTGTAGCCGAGCGCGCAGACGATGCGCCCCCAGTTGGGGTCCCCGCCGTGGACCGCCGTCTTGACCAGGTTGGAGCCGGCCACCGCACGAGCCGCGATCCGGGCTTGCTCGTGGTCCTGAGCACCCTCGATCCGGACCTGGATCAGCTTGGTGGCGCCCTCCCCGTCGCGGGCGATCTGGCGGGCAAGGTCCCGGGCGACGTCCAGGATCGCCGCCTCCAAGGTCGCCGAATCCGCGGTGCCGTGGGCGACGGGGTGGTTCTGGGCCGCCCCGTTGGCGAAGATCAAAAAGGAGTCGTTGGTGGAGGAGTCGCCGTCCACCGTGACCTGGTTGAAGCTCTGGTCCGCGATCCGCTTGACGCAGCCTGCCACCCACCCTCGCTCGACGGCGGCGTCGGTGGTGACGAAGGCGAGCATGGTCGCCATGTTGGGATGGATCATGCCCGAACCCTTGGCCATCCCGCCCACCCGCACCGTGCCTCCGCTCGGAAGGTCGACCTCGCGGCCGGCCGTCTTGGGCACGGTGTCGGTGGTCATGATCGCCGCCGCCGCGGCATCACCCCGACCGGCGTCAAGGTGGTGGGCGGCCTGCTCGATGCCCGTCTTGATCTGGGCCATGGGCAGGTAACGGCCGATCACGCCGGTGGTGCCGACGATGATCTGATCCGGGTCCAGGTCCAGCTGGTCGGCGGTGAACTTCGCCATCTGCAGGGCGTCCCGGAAGCCCTGGCCGCCGGTGCAAGCGTTGGCGTTGCCGGAGCTGACCACGAAGCCCTGAATCCGGTTCCGCTTCAGGTGGAGCTGGTCGATCACCACCGAGGCGCTCTTCACCTTGTTCTGCGTGAAGACGCCGCCCGCGTCGCAGGGGCGCTCGCTGTAGACGACGGTGAGGTCGTCCCGATCGGTGGTCCCGAGCACGGGATCCTCCCCGTTGGTCGCCTCTTTGATCCCGCAGGCGGCGGTACCCGCGCGCCAGCCCCGGGCCAGGGTGACGCCACCGGTCAGCGCGCGCCCGCTCACGGCCATTGGTTGGGCGCCAAGAGTCCCGCCGTCCGATCCAGTCCAAAGGCGATGTTGCAGCATTCCACCCCCTGTCCGGCGGCCCCCTTCATGAGGTTGTCGATGGATGCGGTGACGACCGCCTTCTCGCTCTGGGCACCGACCGCGAGGAGGCAGAAGTTGGTGTGCGCGGCCAGCTTGGTGGGCGCCACCTGGGGCACGACCCGGGTGAAGGGCTGGCCCCGGTAGAACTCGCGGTACGCCTCCTCCAGGTCCTCGCGCGTCCCCACCAGGTCGAAGTAGACCGTGTCCATGATTCCCCGCACCATCGGGATCAGGTGGGGGACGAAGGTGATGCGCGGCAGACCCCGGCCGTCGGCGAGCGGCGCCAGCTCCTGCGTGATCTCGGGCGAGTGGCGGTGCCCGGAAACGGCGTAGGCGTGCACCGACTCGTCGACCTCCCCGAAGTGGGTGCCAAGCCCGACGCTGCGCCCGGCGCCGGACACCCCCGACTTGGCGTCGACGATGACGTCGGACCCGATCAGGCCGGCGTGCACGGCAGGCGCCAGGGCGAGGATGGCCGCGGTCGAGTAGCAGCCCGGACACGCGATCAGGCGGGCGTCCTTCAGCTCGTCTTCGTGGAGCTCGGGCAGGCCCAGCACCGCCTCGTCCAGAAGCTCGGGCGCGGGGTGCTCCTGCCGGTACCAGCGGGGGTAGAGGTCCGGGTCGTGGAGTCGGAAGTCGGCCGAGAGATCGATCACCCGCGCGCCGGCGGCGAACCAAGAGGCGATCCTGGCCGCGCCCACGTTGTGCGGGAGGCAGCTGAAGATCACGTCGACGCCCGCCGGAGCCACCTCGAGCCGGAAGGTCCCCTGCCGCTCCAGCAGCGGGAACACGTCCTGATAGGGCCGCTCGGCGTAGGAGCGCGACGTCAGCTGCGCGAGCTCGATCTGCGGGTGCGTCGCAAGCAGGTTCACCAGCGTCATCCCCGCGTACCCGTTGGCCCCCGCGACGGCAGCCTGAAGCTTCCCCATGTAGCGCATGAATATACAGATCCAGTGCATGTTCATGCATCACCGCCGCGCGACCCTTTCCCCGAGTGCCGGCACTCAGGAGTTGCCTGAGGCCCCGTGGTCCCTGAGTGCCGGCACTCGGGAATCGTGGCGATCGAGGGCGGCGCGGACCTCGGCCACCACTGCGGTGGGGCGCTCGGCGAGATCCGGGGCGGTGTAGCGCAGCAGGTGGATACCGGACTCGAGGAGTCGATTCTGGCGCTGGTTGTCGGCGGTGATCCGGTCGCGGTGGTTCTCGCCGTCGTACTCAATCGCGAGGCTGGCGTCTCGGTAGAAGAGGTCGACGCGTCCGAGGAATGCGCCCCGCGTGTTCGTGAGCGACACCTGTGCTTCGGGCCGGGGAAGGCCCGCGCGCACCAGGAGCAGCCGTAGACGCGACTCCATCGGTGACTCGGCCTTCGCCTCCGCAAGCTCGAGCACGAGGCGCGCTTGGTTCAGTCCCGGGATTTTGTGATGGCGGGCAACGTACCCGGTCAGCGCCGCCAGCTGGACCAGCCCGGCATGGAGCGCCTGGTCGACCGCCACCACCGCCTCCACCAGCGGGAAGTGGCACGCGAGGTCGAGACAGGTGCGGAGCGGGCTGGTGACCGGCAATCCATCGCGGTCGACGACGTCGCCGGCCGCCAGTTTCACGCGGCGGACCCGACCCTCGACCCTCCCCGACACCCCGGCGCCCGGTGGAATGATCACGTCCGGTTTGGCGGGGCGTGGCACATCCAGGCCCCATCGGCGCGCGGCGACCGCTCCTGCCAGGGCGGCGCCTTCGGGGAGAGTTGTGAGCAGCGCCGCCAACTTGACGTCCTCGTCCATGGCTTGTGCGGCCCAGCGGTAACGACCCCAACCGACGCGACGCCAGGCCGGGCCGCGAAGCATATCCCGCGAGACGCCGAAGGACCGCGCCTCCGCAACCGAGATGGTCCCGCTCTTGAGTTCGTCCGGAATATAGCCGTGGGATGATCTCATGGCGGCCACTCTCGCCCGTTGAGCTCCGCCCGTCCACACCCCCTGTGAAGATACTTCCCTGAGTGCCGGCACTCAGCACGGCTGGGGGTGCTGGTCCACCCCCGACTGCCGGCACTCGGGGGTCGGTGGGCGCCGCGCGAGCCCCGACTGCCGGCACTCGGGGAGTACTGGGGGCGTGGGCTAGCTGAGGGAGGAGAAGAAGCTCCAGACGATGGGGCCGGGGAGTGCCTCACCGTTGCCGCCCGGCCACACGTGCGTCTCGCCCTGGTAGCTCGCCAGCACCACCTTGGTGCCGTCGGTGCAGCCCGAGTAGGTGGTCAGGTCGGGACTGCCGTTGTTGCTCGTGGGGTTGGGCGGACATCCATCCTTCTGAGCCCACGACGCCACCTCCGGCGTGACCGTCGAGTAGGGCACCTGAGGATCGGCGGTCCCGGCCATCTGAAGCAGCGACATCGGCGGCCCCGGCGTGGCGCAGGGCGTCACCGGGGTGGCCGCGATGATGGTCAGCCCCGCGATCAGATTGGGAGCCCGGCAGGCCAGGTCCCACGCCATCTTGCCACCGCGCGAGAAGCCGGCCAGGTAGACGCGGTGGGGGTTCGCGTTGGGCAGCGTCGCCGCCTGCTGCAGCACGGTGGTCAGGAAGGTCACGTCGTCCACCCCGGCCGAGCGCACATCCTCCCCCGTGTTCCACTCCTCGTTCTCGGCCACCGGGTAGACCAGGATCACCTGACCCGCGAGCACGTACCCCATCAGGCCATCCCGCTGCTGCTCGAGCTGGATCGTCGCGTCGAGTCCGTGCAGGAAGACGATCACCGGCAGCGACGAGGAGACCGGTGCGGTGGGCTCCACCACCTGATAGGCGCGCTGGAGCCCGCCTGAGTTGATCGTGACCGACTGCAGCTGCAGGCCCGGCGGCGGGGTCGGGATGCTCGACGGGGTGGGCTGAGGGGGAGCGGTTTTGGTGGGGTTGGGAACGCCGGAGCTGGCGAGCTCTTTCTGCGCGTTGACGTTGACCGCCATCAGCGAGACGACCACCAGCAAGGCCACCATCACGGAGCCGGCCCCCGCCGCCAGGCCGGAACCGACCTGGAGTACGGGCCGCGAGCGTGGCCGTGCGCTCGGCCGGCGCCGCCACTGACGCCCGGTGAGCGGCATCGAGAGGGGGCTCCGGCGAAGCAGAAGGACGATCACCCAGGTCACGATCAGCACCGCCGGCGTGACCACCAGCACCGCCACGCCGAGCGCGGCGCTGAACCTGAGATCGGTGACCGCGCGCAAGACACCGAGCGAGGTGAGGACGACCACGATCGCCTGCAGCACCAGCGGGTGGGCCAGGAAGATGCCGAAGGAGGAGTCCGCTCCGTCGCTGATGAGCGCCCGCAGCCAGCGCGGTCTGAGCAGCGTCTCCCACCCGACTCCGAGCGTGAAGAGGCCCAGCGTCGCGGTGAGACTCTCGATGGTGAGCGCCGGCTGGAACACCTCCGCCGCCTCGGTCGGCGACTGCTCGAGGTGGTTGATCGCGAACCAGTAGACCCCGAGCGCGAAGGCCGAGCCCGCGATCGCGATCAGCGCCGCCAGGGGCCACCAGCGCCGGACCACCGCCAGCGCCCCCTCCAGGTGATCGGCGAGCAGCGCCCCGGCGACCACGTAGAGGACATAGCTGGGGAGCAGGCTGTCCGGATACTGGAGCCAGACCCCGAGGATGCCGGGGAGGTGCCACCCCGCGTGATGGGCCTGCGTGAACAGCAGCTGGTAGGCCAGGGCGGCCAGGAAGACCACCCAATGGAACCCCCGCGTCCGCCGGATCAGGGCCATCAGCAGCGGGAACACCAGGTACATCTGCATCGTGATGAGCAGGAAGTACAGGTGGTACCGGGCACCTCCCGTCAACAGGTCGTAGGTGAAGGTCCGGAACGCCCCCGACAGCGGGTGCAGCGGCACCGCGTCCGCGACGAAGTAGATGGCGGACCAGACCACGTAGGGCACCACCACCAGCAAGTAGCGGCGGCGCCAGAACCGCAGCAGCGACGATGCGCGGCGGCCCGGCACCAGCAATCCGTCCCGGTAGTTGTAGGCGAGGACCAGCGCCATCAGGGCGAGGAAGATGGCGCGGCTGGTGTGCAGCACCATCAGGGCGGTGCCGGCGGCCACGTTGTCAGTGGTGTCGACGAGCGTGATGGCGTGCACCGCGATCACACCGGTGACGGCGAGGATCCGCATCAGGTCGATCGAGTGCAGGTGCGGTCGCCGGCCTCCGGTGGAGGGTTGGGCAGAGGTCAGGGTCAGGTCGCTCGTCGTCGTGGTCAGCTGGTGCTCCTCGTCCGGCGCCCGGTCAATGGCGGGACACTCATTCGTCGCGCGAGCACGCCCGTGGCGCCGGTCCCGCGGCGCTGAGAGTACGACACCGAGGTCCGCCGGTTCAGATGCAAGCTCGCGCGAGAGCGGGCGCCGCGTCGCACCCTCGGTCCATCACCCCCGCCGGCCGGGAGTCGGGGCTACGACGGTGAAGAAGCACGACCGCTCCCCGGTGTGGCAGGCCGGGCCATGCGGGACGACTTTGAGCAGCACCGTATCCGCGTCGCAGTCCAGCCGCACCTCCACCACGTCCAGATAGTGCCCCGACGTGGCGCCCTTCTCCCACAGGCCCCGGGTGCGCGATTGGAACCAGGCGTGTCCGGTCTCGCGTGTCTTCGCCCAGGCCTCCTGAGACTGATAGGCGACCATCAGCACCTCGCCGGTCTCGGCGTCCTGAGCGATGGCGGGGACCAGGCCACGGGAGAAGTCGGGCGCCGGCTCCGAGGTCACCTCCCCCTTCTTTGATGCGGTCACCTCCGCACCTCGATCCCGCGGCGAGCCAGCTCGTCTTTGACCTGCGCGATCGAGACCTCGCCAAAGTGGAAGATCGAGGCCGCCAGCGCCGCCTCCGCCCCGCCGTCGGTGAGCGCTCGGGCCATGTCGACCGCGGTGCCGGCACCTCCCGAGGCGATCACCGGCAGCCGCACCGCGTCGGCGACGTCGCGGGTGAGTCGGAGGTCGTACCCATCCTGGGTGCCATCCCGGTCCATCGAGGTGAGGAGGATCTCGCCCGCCCCCAGGCGCTCGCCCTCGCGCGCCCACCCGATCGCGTCGCGACCGGTGGGCCGCCGGCCACCGTGGGAGAAGACCTCCCACCCCCCACCGGACTCCTCCGGCCGCCGCCGGGCATCGATCGCCAGCACCACGCACTGCTCGCCGAAGCGCTCCGCCGCGCGCGTCAGCAGGGTGGGATCGGCGAGCGCCGCCGAGTTCACCGCCACCTTGTCGGCGCCGTGGCTGAGCAGGCGCTGCATGTCGTCCACCGTCCGTACCCCACCCCCCACGGTCAGCGGGATGAAGAGCTGATCGGCCGTGCGCGCGACCACGTCGAGCAGGATCTCCCGCTCGTCCGACGAGGCCGTGATGTCGAGGAAGACCAGCTCGTCGGCGCCCGCGCGGTCGTACGCCAAGGCAAGCTCCGCGGGGTCACCGGCGTCGCGAAGCTCGACGAAGCGGACGCCTTTGACGACCCGCCCGCCGTCGACATCGAGGCAGGGGATGATGCGCTTGGCCGGCACTACAGCAACTCCAACTCCGCGAGCGCGCTCCGGATTTCGTCGAGCGCCGCGCCCCGGAGCGCCCGCTGGGGGTGCAGCGGTGCCCCGACCTCGAAGCCCAGCTCCTCCAGCGCCGCCTTGACGCAGGGTGCCAGGGAGTACTTCTGGAACAGCTCGTTGAGCCGCCACAGGCGCCGCTGGAGCGCCCACGCGGCCTCGCGCTCCCCCGCCTCCCAGCGGCGCAGCAGCTCCACCGAAAGCGCGGGCGCCACGCAGGCCGGGCCCGCCATCCAGCCCCGTCCTCCCAGCTCGAGGACGAAGAGCGGGACGTGCGCGGAGGCGGCGAAGAGGCCGAGCCGGTCCCCCAGGCGCGTCGCGACCGAGAGCAGGCGTCCGGTGTTCGGCGAGGCGTCCTTGAGGTACCGGATGGAGGGGAGCTCAGTCAGCTGCTCGAGCGCCGCCAGCGAGAGCTGGGTTCCGAGCAGAGGATTCTCGTAGATGACGATCGGGCATTCGACGGCCTCCGCAACGGCGCGGTAATAGTCCATCGCCTCCGCCTCGGAAAGCCGGAAGTAGGGCTGAAAGATGAGCACGATCGCCGACGCTCCCGCCTCCAGGTACGCCCTGGCCTGGGCGATGGCGTCGGCGGAACCCGCCGCGGCCACCCCGGGCACCACCGGAACCGCTCCCGCCGCCGCCCGCACCACCGCGCGCACCGTCTCCAGGCCAAGGTCGGCCGGCAGCGAGGCGAACTCTCCGGTGCTTCCGAGCGGGCTCAACCCGTGGACTCCGTTCGCCAGGAGGTGCTCGACGAGGCGGCCCAGTGCCCGCTCGCGCAGGCGACCCGACGGCTGATCGACCGGCGTCACCAGATAGGGGATGACGCCCCGGAGCTCGGCCGTCATCAGGCGCGGGAGGAGAGTGCCCGCGACAGCCGCTCCAGCACCTGCTCCAGGATCTCGGGCGAGGTCGCGAAGTTGAGACGCACGAAGCCGGCCCCGGGGGCACCGAAGTCCTCACCGGGGTTGAGGGCGACCCGGGCCCGCTCCAGCCAACCACTGCTGGGCGGTCGGGGCGAGCGGGAGCGCGGACAGGTCGAGCCAGGCCAGGTAGGTGGCCTCGGGCGGATGCCACTTGGCGCCGCGCTGCGCCCGCAGCTCGGGGATTGAGAACGCGGTCACGGAAGAACCGGTGGCCGCCATCCGCTCATCCCGCGGTGCCGGGCGCGACCGGCTTGCCGACCCGGCTGAGACGCTGGGTCGCCGCCTTCGTCAGCTGCGTGCGGATCCAGTCACCGTGCGGCTGGTGCTCGACCCGGGCCGCCTCGTCGATGGCTTGGTCGAGCTCGGGAGGGATGCGGATGCGCAGCACGCGCGAGCGCCCGTAGTTGGGCACCGCCCGCGCGGGGTCCACCCGGGCCAGCGCCCGCATCAGCGCGGCGTCGTCGGCCAGCCGGCCCGCCCCGTCGCGAAGCCGGACCCGGGAGCGAGGCGCCGGCCCGGTGTGCGGCGCGTTGGCGGCCCGCGTCAGCACCTTGCGGATCCACTGCGGCCGCCGCAGCGACTCCGCCTCCGCCGCCCGCCCGATCGCCGCGTCCAGCGAGGCCTGCACGCAGACCTGGAGGTCGACGGGCTCCACGTCCGGGGGTGCGATCCGGTGCGACACCGCTACCCGGCTCCGCAGACGTTGAGAAAGTTGGCGTAGACGCGGAGGCCGAGCCGCCCAGACTTCTCGGGGTGGAATTGGGTGCCCAGGACCCGCCCCCGCTCGGCGGCGGCGGCGGTCGCGTGGTCGGTGGCGCCGGTGGCATCGGGGGAGGAGTCGGGAGCCCAGGAGTGGACGAAGTAGAAGTAGGACCGATCGTCGATGCCGTCCCAGAGCGGCGAGGGGCCCAGCTGGCGCAGCCGGCACCAGCCGATGACGGGAATCTTCTCGGTGTCCTTGACCCGGTCCACCTTTCCCCGCAGGAGGCCCAGCCCCTCGTGGCGCCCGTGCTCCAGCGACTCCTCGAACAGCAGCTGGTAGCCGACGCAGACGCCCAGCAGCGGCTTGCCCCGGCGCGCCAGCTCCACCAGGCCGCGCCCGAAGTTGCCGGCCTGGAGCTTCTCCAACGCGGCGGCGAAGGCTCCCACGCCCGGGAGCACGATGCCGCTCGCCCGTTCCAGGTCGTCGAAGTCGCGCGTCAGCTTGGGGTCCGCGCCCACCGCCTGCAGCGCGCGCTCCACCGAGCGCACGTTGCCCACGCCGTAGTCCGCGATCGCGATCATTGCCTCACCCCAGGATTCCCTTCGAGCTGGGGAGCGAATCGCCCTCCACCGCCACCGCCTGGCGCAGCGCCAGCCCGAGCGCCTTGTAGGCCGACTCCACCTTGTGGTGACGGTTGAGGCCACGGATCAGGTCGACGTGGATGGTGGCGCCCAGGTGGATCGAGAAGGCACGCCACCACTCCTCAAAGGTTTCCGACTCCAACTCACCGATCCGGCCGGTGAGATCCAGGTGGTAGGCGAGGTACGGTCGCTTGCCCAGGTCCAGCACCACGCGCGACAGCGACTCGTCCAGCGGTGCGTAGGCATGTGCGAAGCGGGCGATGCCCCGGCGATCGCCGAGCGCCTGGCTCAGCGCCTGTCCGACCACGATGCCGGCATCCTCCATCAGGTGGTGCGGGTCGACCTCGACGTCGCCACGTCCGCGCAGGACCAGGTCGAAGCGTCCGTAGCGCGCGGTCTGCTCGAGCATGTGGTTCAGGAACGGCAGGTTGGTGGCGGCATCCACGTTCTGGCCCCGATCGAGCACCACCTCGCACCGGAGCTGGGTCTCCGCACTGTCCCGCTCGACCACGCCCCGGCGCTCGGTCATTCCGGGGCCCCCGCTTCCGGGGTCCCCGCGAGGCGGAGCTTGCGGAGCCTCGTGGGGTGGATGAAACGGAGCTTGCGGAGTTTCATGGGGTGGATCGTGCTCGCCCCGCGGGCTCCCGCCGGAGCTGGATGGCGCGGGCGTGGGCGCCGAAGCCCTCCAGCTCGGCCAGGGTGCGAGCGGGGCCTTCCAGGGCCGCGAACTCCTCGGGTGTGACCCGCGAGACACTGGTCCGCTTCAGAAAGGTGTGCACGCCGAGCGGCGACGAGAACCGGGCCGCCTGCGCCGTGGGCAGGGTGTGGTTGGGCCCGATCACGTAATCGCCGAGCGCGTTCGGCGCCCGTTCCCCGACGAACACCGCACCCGCGTTCTCCACCTCCTCCAGCATCTGCTCGGCGCGCTCCCCCAGGAGCTCCAGGTGCTCGGGGGCGAAGTCGTTGGCGATCGCCACCGCCTCCCGCAGCGTGGACGCGACGATCAGGCAGCAGGTCGCGTCCCGCACCGTCGATGCGCGGTCCAGCCGCGGGGTCTGAGTCTCGATCTCCTCAGCCACCGCGTCCGCCAGCGAGGCCGAGTCGGTGACCAGCAGGCCCCAGGTGAGGGGGTCGTGCTCGAGCTGCGAAACCAGGTCGGCGGCGACCAGGACCGAGTCCGCGCTTCGGTCCGCCACGATCACGATCTCGGTCGGCCCCGCCACCCCGTCGACGCCCACCGCCCCGAACACCTCGCGCTTGGCCAGGGTCACGTAGATGTTCCCGGGACCTGCCACCACGTCCTGGCGGGGTACGGTCTCGGTCCCGTATGCGAACGCCGCGATGGCCTGGGCGCCGCCTATCCGGTAGACGGTGTCGACACCTCCCAACCGGGCGGCGGCCAGCACCGAGGGGTTGACTGAGCCGTCTGGTGCGGGCGGTGTGGCCAGGACCACGTGGGGGACGCCGGCGACCCGGGCCGGGATCGCGGTCATGAGGACAGTGGAGGGGTAGGCGGCGCGGCCACCCGGTGCGTAGATGCCGGCCCGCTGCACCGGCCGGGTGAGGAGCTGGAGGCCGTCCAGCGATCGCACCGGCTCGGGCTGCTCGATCTCGTGGAAGGCGCGGATCCGCTGCGCCGCCAGCCGGAGCGCCTCCCGCTGCTCTTCTGATAGCCGGTTCAGCGCCGCGTCCAGCCAGGCCTCGGGGACCTCCAGCGTCTCCCCCGGGCCGGGCTGCCAGCCGTCGAAACGCCGAGTCAGCCGGTGGAGCGCGGCGTCGCCCTCGGTTGCCACCGCTCGGCAGACCTCACGCACCGCCTGCGCCTGCTCCGGCGTGGCACCGAGATCGAGCGTCCGTTTGGCACGAGCGCTCGTTCGCCATTGCTCCGCGGTGTAGCGCTCGACCGGCATCTCACGTCCAAGGATGACAGGTCGACCGACGGCACCACCGCCTTCTTAACCCGAGTTGGGATCGAGTTCCGGCGCGGCCGGCGGGGAGACGCCGATGTACGCTCCGCCGCCGGAAGGGCGGATGCTTGCTGCACTGGCGAACGGCAGATATCGGGCGGTGCTGCTCCTGATCGGCGTCCTCCTGGTCGCCGCCGGCGGGAACTCAGCCGTCACCCCCGCCGCAGCCACCCCCACCGGCACCGGTCACTTCATCTACGCGGCCGGGGACGACGGCACCATCCGGGTCTACGACATGGATCACGGGCACCGACTGGTGAAAACGATTCGCGTCTTCGGGTGCTGCGCGGACGTGCGTGGGGCCGCCGCGGCCCCCACCACCCATCGCTTCTACGTCATGTACAACCGGCAGGGTGCCGGGTACCTGGCGGCGGTCGACCTTCTGACGGACCAGGTGCTGTGGGACAAAGCGCTGCACCGGCCGGGGGTCGACCGCGGCAACATCACCCCCGACGGGAAGACCATCTACCTGCCCACCTGGGAGTCGGACCCGAACAGCCCCTACGAGCTGGTGGTGGATAGCCTCAGCGGCAGCGTGGTCGGCAAGGTGACGGTCCCGGACCGCAGCCACGACACCCTGGTTAGCCTCGACGGCGGTCGGGTGTTCATGGAGACGAAGACCGCCAGTGGCGCGATGTACGTCGGCGACACGGCCACCAACCGGGTCATCGAGACGATCGGCGGCTACTGCTGTGGTGGGCTGCTCGGCCCCTTCTCGGTCAACGGCACCGGCACGCTGGTCGTGAACGACGTCTACGGGTACGCAGGGTTCCAGGTCGCGAGCGTCGCCACCGGCCGCGTCATCGCCTCGGTTCCCTTCGTGGGCACGCACGGTGGGGGCGGTCACGGCATCGCCTGGACGCCAGGCGAGCGGGAGGTGTGGGTCGACGACGGCACCAAACCGCTCGTGCATGTCTACGAGATGGCGACCGATCCTCCCCGGCAGACGCATCTGGTGCGGGTGAGCGATCCCAGCCCCCACTGGATCACCTTCAGCATCGATGGGCGGTTCGCCTACGTCGCCGGCCGCAAGGGCACGCGCGACCCGACCGACATCATCGACACCCGCACCTACCGACGGGCCGGCACGCTCGCTCCCTCGGAGGACCTGCTGGAGGTGGACCTCAGCCACGGGGTGGTGACGCGGGTCGGGAACCAGTTCGGCGTCGGGCGCGTTACCGGCCGGCCCTAGCCCAACTCCTCCCAGCGGATCGTGATCGGCCCCGCGACGCCCGGAAGCGGCAAGCTCGCCGCCTCCTGCTCGACCGCGTGCCGCCCTGAACTCGATACCGGTGCCCAGGCCTGGACCGTGACCGCCGCGCCGGCGCGACGCCAGCTCCCCACCAGCTCACCTTCGACGAGGACCCCGCCCGGCCACACGCGCGAAGGCCAGAGCGCCTGCCGCTGGGCGGCGTCCGGCACCAAGAGATCGCGGTCGGGGCCGTGGAAGAGCAGAAACGCGTCACCACTGGGCAGCAGTCGCGCCGGTGCGGCGGGTCCCGGCTCGGTCCTGATCGCGGGTTCGTCGGCAGCGAGGATCCACGCCTCGCCGATCGGTGTTCGAACCGGCGTCAGCTCCCCGGCCAGCGCCTCGAAGGTGACCGCGGCGGCCGGTGCGCCGAGCCCCGACCACCAGCCGAACGCCGCCGCCGTCGCCGGGCCGTAGATGTGCAGGTACCGGCGGGCCAGCTCCAGCCGGGCCTGGTGGGGGTCGGCGTCGGGTGGCGGGACGGTCCAGATCGTCGAATCTCGCGCGCCCTCCCACCGGATCAGGACGGTGCCGGTGGTGGCTGCGGGCAGCAGGCTGTTGGCGGCTATCCCGAGGGCACGCCCGACCTCGTTGTGGCGCATCCGACTCTCCCCGAGGAAGGCCCGTAGACGTACCGCTTTGTCCTGCGCGCGGCGCCGCTTCCGCTCGTCGTCGGGCTGGATGCCGAGCGTGAAGAGGGCCAGATCGCGAGCGGCGACCGTGTAGACGTTGTGCCGCGGCCCCCACAGCTGCAGCAGCGAGGGATCTTCCCAGGTCGAGGGTCCAGTCCCCTCGACACGCGCGTGGATGGAGAGCAGGGCGGCTCGGGGCATGCTGTCCTGCAGACCCGCCCAGGCCGCTAGCCGGAGGGAGTCGGGCCCACTCGGGAGCCTTTGGTCGAGTGCGTTGGCGCGCCGCCGGAAGGCGAGGATCTCCCCCCGCGTGAGGTCGAGCGTCGCCCCGCTCACCCGGGTAGTCTGACACGCCCAGCGCGTAGGCCCAAAGTGTGGACATTCGGGTCCAACCACCCCGCGCGTAGGCCCGGACTGTGGACGGTCTGGCGCTACGCCCAGCTCAGACGGCGCGGCGGATCCGGGCCACGACCTCGCCAACCGTGTCCCACCGGGTCTTGAGCGCCGCCTGGTTCGCGATCAGCCGCGCGGTCGACCGGCCCAGCTCGGCGATCACCCGCAGGCGGTTCTCGCGCAGCGTGCGGCCGGTCGCGGTGAGGTCGGCAATGACGTCGGCCAGCCCGACCAGCGGAGCCAGCTCGACCGATCCGTGGAGATGGACCACCTCGCCCGCCTGCCCCAGTCGGCGCAGCGCCCGCGTGGTCGCCAGCGGATACTTGGTCGCCACCCGCAGGCTCGGCGGCCAGGTCTCCCGCCCGCGCAGCGGTGAGTCCTGCGGCGCCGCGAGCACGAAGGTGCAGGGCCCGAAGCCAAGGTCGGCGAGCTCGTACGGCCGTCCCTCGGTCTCCCAGATCGAGTCCTGACCGGCGATGCCAAGGTCGACCGCCCCGTGCTCGACGTAGGCGGGGACGTCGGTGGGCCGGACCAGGACCACCCGCGTGTCTCCCTGCTCGGCCAGCAGGCGCCGCCCCAGGTCGTCAGCCCCCAGGTCCGCCACCCCCGCCCGCCGCAGCAGCTCCAGGCAGTCCGGGAGCAGGACCCCGGTCGGGATGGCGATCGAGATCACGCGCGGCTCCGCAGCAGCTCGCCGACCACCGCGCGCTCGGCCACCCGTCGCACGGTGCCCTGCGGGTCGACCCAGCGGACCCGGTCGCCGCCCCCCACGTGCAGCAGATCGCGGGCGCCCGCGCTGCGAGCCCAGGCGCGGGCGGCGTGGAGCGCCTGGGGCTGGGTGGCGACGATCGCACGGAGGCCGAAGAGGCGCAATGTGGCACCCAGCCGCAGCGCCCCATCGAGCCCGGCCCGCGACCAGGCAACGACGGCGTCCAGCCGGGTCAGCGCGGGCGCCTCGACCCGGTGCCGCAGCGCGTCCCCGACCAGGTCCAGGTTGAGGACGAACCCGGTGGCGGGGGCGGGCCGGCCGAACCGGGCCAGCAGGTGGTCGTAGCGGCCACCCTGCACCAGCGGGCGCCCGAGCGCGTCCAGGTAGGCCTCCAGGATCACGCCCGTGTAGTACTCGAAGTCGCGGATGGCGCCCAGGTCGAGGCGAAGGGCGTCGCCCAGGTCGTAAGCCTGGAGCAGGCGGTGGACCGTCGCCAGCTCCTCCAGCGCCCGGGCCGAGCGCCGGCTGCTGACCAGGTTGGCGGCCGCGTCGAGGATCTCGGGACCGCCGCGCAGGCCGGGGAAGCGGAGCAGCAGCTCGTGCTCAGCGCTCCGCAGCGGCGTCTGCTCCAGGAGGTGCTCCAGCGCCACGAAGTCGCGGGCGGCGAGCACGGCGCGGATCGACTGCTTCATCTCCGGCTCGACCTGGATCCCGTCCAGGAGCCCGAGGAAGAACTCCGCGTGGCCGACGTCGACTTGCCAGCCGTCGAGGCCGGCGGCACGGAGGCAGCGGGCCGCGAGCGCGATCACCTCCGCGTCCGCCACCGCCCCCGCCGCGCCCAGCAGCTCCGCCCCCGCCTGCCGCCACTCCCGTTGGTGGGTGAAGCGGCCGGCGTCGTTGGTGAGCACGGTGCCCGCGTAGCAGAGGCGCAGCGGGAGCGGCGCGGAGCGGAGCCGGCCGCCGGCCAGCCGCGCCACCGGGATCGTGCGCTCGCCCACCAAGGCCAGCACCGAGCCGTCCCGGTCGGTCAGCTTGAAGAGACGGCGGATCTCCTCCGGGTCCAGGCCCTGGGCCAGGGTCTCAACCCGCTCCAGGGTGGGCGTCGCCACCAGCTGGTAGCCCCAGGACCGCATCTCCGACAGCACCGATTCCTGGGTCGCCCGCATCGCCTCCGCGGCGTCCGGGACCAGGTCCGGCAGATCGGGCGCGTCCAGGGGCTCCGGCAGCGGCGACAGATCGTCGAGCGGGTCAGGCACCGCACCCCTCCCCCGCTTTCCCGTTTCGCACGGAAGGGGTGCTAAGGCCGGCCGGATGACACCCGTTCCGTGCGAAACGGGCGAAATCTCGTGCTCAGCCCTCGTCCTCCTCGTCGAGGTCCTCGTCGAAGCTCACGTCCGCGGCCTCCTCTTCGATCTCGTGCATGCCCTCTTCGCCCTCGGGCTCGGCATCCACGTCGTCCACCAGGGCGTCGCTCAGGTCCTGGTCCTCATCTTCGAGGGTGGAGATGGCGGGACCGGCGGCGGCCAGGCTCTCGCGCGCGTAGGGCCGGAACTCGACGTCGCGCTTGCGGGTGATCGGGAAGCTCGGCTTGCCGGCGAACTTGGGGTCCTGATAGACCTCGCGCACGATCACCTTGAGGGCGTTGCCGTCGGTGGAGGTGACGCCGACCTGGTAGCGGTTGCCGCCCTGGATGAACTTGAACAGGCGCCGCGCCAGCTTCGGCTCCAGGCTGCCGATCCGCACCCCGCGCGCGGTGTCGACCTCGATCCCGTCACCTTCGATGCGGAGGTCGGCGACGTCGCCGGCGGAGATCTTCTGGGCCACCTCGTCAGCGGTGCCGCGCAGCGTGGTGGTGGTCGTCTTCCCCATCTCCTCCACGAAGAGGTTGGGGTCGACCCGAACCGAGCCCGCGCGGTAGGACTGGTGGGTCCGGATCAGACCCTCCAGCTTCTGGATGTTCTTGCGCGCGACGGGCGAGAGCGGGTTCACCTGGAGCGCCGTCTCGTAGGAGGTCTTGGCTTCCTCCAGCTGGTCCAGTTCCGCGTAGGCCTTGCCGATGCGGTTGTGCGTCGACTCGTCGGACCCGAACGCCTCCAGGATGTACTTGTTCAGCTCGATCGCTTCCTCCCAGTTGGCGTCTGTCGCGAGCTGAATCGCGTCCTCGACATACGTCGACTTGGGCTTGGAAGGCTCTTGTGTCTCGGTGGTCACAGGGGCTCCTCAGGGGCGTGCGGCAACCGCCGCACTTCGTGAATTGCGCGCGTAACCGGACGCTACGGCGCAACGTACGAGTATACGTACCAAGTTCCGGCGACCGTCACCCGCGCCCGGTTCGGTAGGCTGGGAGACCTCGCCAGGCACGGCGGTGCGGCGAACGGTTCGGGTGGTGAGCGGCGCGGTGACCCCGCGTCAGCCGATCTCGAACGAAGGAGTGACTCACCCAATGGACGCGACAACGCGCCAGCTGGCGCGGGCTCGAAGACTCGATGCCAGGCACTGACCGCGACTCAGGGGCCGGCAGTGGCCGGCGCCCGGTGCGGCGCCGGGCCAGCCAGCGTCCGCGCACACCTCTGGAGCGGCTGAAGGACGCGTTCACCTCCTCGGGCGGTTCGGCACCGGCCGGCCAGCCGCGGTACGCGCCCCACTCCCCGCCGCCGGCGGAGAACCGTCGCTACGCGCCCGCGCCCGCCCCGACCCCTTCCCGGCCGCCGGTGCGTCCCAGGCAGTCGCCGCCCGCCGTGGCACCGGCCGCCCAGAGATCGCCGCGCCGGACCTACGGCGGCGGCCGGCGGTTCTCGCTGCCTCCGATGAGCCGGCGCCTGATCGCGGTCATCGTGGCCG
This sequence comes from Candidatus Dormiibacterota bacterium, assembly GCA_963790575.1. GTDB lineage: Bacteria > Chloroflexota > Dormibacteria > Dormibacterales > Dormibacteraceae > CAVTSA01. Next base: position 18,508 of record CAWBPD010000035.1, read on the forward strand.
GCTTCCTGCTCGCCGGCCTGGGCGGCACCGGGGCCTACTTCTCGCCCCTGCTGGTGTCGGCGCTTCAGGACACCGGCCACAGCGGGCCGACGCCGCCACCGGCGCACAGCGGCAGTGCGCCGGCGAGCGGTGGAACCGCCACCACCTCGGGCGCGTTCACCGTGCTGCTGATGGGTTCGGACAACGACGGCAAGCAGGGCAACAACCAGACCCCGCTGACGCAGACCATGATCCTGGTCCGCGTCGACCCGCAGACGAATCGGGTGGTGATGCTGTCCCTGCCGCGTGACCTCTGGGTACAGCTCTACAACTCCAGCGGCGACTCCGCGGGCACCAACAAGCTCGACGTCTCCTTCACCGGGGGCACCTTCCCCAGCGGCGCGGCGCAGGCTGCCGTCAACACCGTTCAGACCGACTTCCACGTCCAGATCAACGACTGGGCCTGGATCGGGCTGCAGGGGCTGGTGAACCTGATCGACTACGTGGGCGGCGTCGACGTGGTAGTGACGAGCCCGGTGATGGACGACCTCTATCCCGCCGACGTGGGCACTCAAAACGCCTACGGCTACCAGCGCCTGGCGATCACCCCCGGGCCCCAGCACATGAACGGGCAGCAGGCGCTGGACTACGTGCGTTCGCGCCACCAGTCCAGCTACGGCGACTTCAGCCGGTCGGCGCGTCAGCAGCAGGTGCTGGTGGCGCTGCGGGACAAGCTCAAGAACCTGAGCGCGGCCGACCTCCCCAAGCTCTCGAACGCACTTCAGGGCCAGGTCGAGACCAACCTCAGCCTGACCCAGATCGCGGGGCTGCTGCCGCTGGCGCGCAGCGTCAGCAACAGCAACATCGCTCAGATCACGCTCGCCGCTCCGCAGTACACGACCGCGGAGACGCTGTCCGACGGAGACCAGATCCTGCAGCCGAACATGGCGGCGATCGAGAGCGAGATCTGGAAGTACTTCCCGCAGAGCCAATGACTAAGACCCAGAACCGCCTGCTCGCGATCCCGCTGGTCGCTCTCATGATCGGGTTCGGCGTCGGCGTGTATTTCCTATGGGGGGCGCTGGCGCACAAAGCGGGAAGCTTGGGCGGGAATCGACAGGCGCCGCAGGCCGCAGAGTTCACGATCCCGGGCACTGTGATCGTGGCCCAGGACGGCAACCTCTACCAGCTGCAGGGGAGCACGTTCACCGCGATCGCCAACGGCAACGCGCCACAGGGCTCGGATGAGGGCTGGCAGCAGCCCACGGTCACCCCCGACCACCAGCACATCATCGCCGTCAAGCGCGGTTACAACTTCTCCGACCTCTACGAGCTGAGCATGTCGGGCCAGGTCCAAAGGCAGCTCACCAACAACGCCGCCGGCACCGTCCCCGACAACCACTGGGCGTTCTTCCCCCAGGTCAGCCGCGACGGGTCGACGGTCTACTACACCTACGACCAGAAGGAAGAGCCCGGCAACTACCAGATCGACTTCTCCATCTATTCGATGTCCCTCGCCACCGGCCAGACGACGGCCTGGACCAACCCCTACGGCTACGGCTGCGCGGGCGACGACACGCAGGGACCGGTCGGGCCCGCCCCGGACTGCGGCTCCGGCGGCTCCTTGCAGGCGGTGCCCCTCGCGTCCGGCGGGATCATCGTCAGCTACGGCTACGTCAACCAGGACACCCAGCAGACGGTGGATCAGCTCGCCTACCTCGCGGGGCCGCTGCAGAACCCCACCACGCTGACCCCCAACTCCGAGAGCTGCTACTCCCCCGCCGTCTCCTCCGACGCGAGCCGGATCGCGTTCATCTGCTCCCCCGCCGCCGGCGGCGCGATCACCTCGCTGGAGGTCGCCAGTCTCTCCGGGGGGAGCATGGGAGCGCCCCAGGTGGTGGCGACCGGCAGCATGATCGCCTCCCCCACCTGGGCGCCGAACACGCAGTCGCTGCTCTACTTCGACGCCACCGGCGCCCATCAGCTCTTTCAGATGGACGTGCTCGACGTCCCCAACGCATCCCAGCCGGCGCCCACCCCGGCACCTAAGCAGGGCACCAAGGCGAAGACGACGCCGACGCCGACCCCGGTGCCCACGCCTCAGGCGCTCACCACCAACAACGACTTCCAGGCCACCTCCACCGCCGTTTGGTTCAACTCCTGATCCCGCCCGTGGAATACGATTAGCGGTCGTGCACTCGCGCGTGGGAACTGACGGGCCAGAGGCGTCACGTGCGCGCGCCACGACCTGAGCCACGCGGAGAGCAACAGACGGTCCGGCGCCGGCGCCGCACCCAGTACATGTCACGGCTGGAGCGGGTGCTCAGCTGGCGTCCTCGCTGGGGCTGGTTCCAGCGGTTACAGCGGCGTAGCCGCCTTCGCGGGCCCGCCCGCCCGCGGCCACCAGCGCGCCGCGGACCGGGCCGCATCATCCCCCTGGTGGCGCTGATCGTCCTGGGCTTCGCACTTGCTGGAGGCGGCGGCACCGGTGCCTACTACTTCCCCCTGCTGCGCGCGGCGGTGCAGGACACGGGTCGCAAGCCGACCACCACGCCCCGCCCGCATCCGAGCGTCTCCCCGCACGCGGTGCCGGCACCCGTGCCGAGCTCGACTCCGGCGGAGAACGCGGCCTCCGGGACGCAGCCGTTCACCGTCCTGCTCCTGGGCTCCGACAACGACGGCAAGGACGGCAACGATCAGACCCCCCTCACCCAGTCGGTGATCCTGGTCCGTGTCAACCCCCAGGCGGGGTCTGTGATCATGTTGTCGCTGCCGCGCGACCTGATCATCGACTGCTACAACTCCGCCGGGTACGACGTGGGCTCGCAGAAGCTGGACGCCTGCTTCGAGGAGGGGTCGTTCCCCAACGACGCGGCGGCGGCCATGACGCAGACGATCGAGAACAACTTCGACATCCAGGTGGACACCTGGGCCTGGATCGGACTCCAGGGATTGGTCAACCTCATCAACTACGTGGGGGGCGTGGACGTCGTGGTCTCGAGCCCGGTGATGGACGACCTCTACCCGGCCGACGTCGGCACCCAGAACGTCTATGGGTACCAGCGGCTCGCGATCCTGCCCGGCCCGCAGCACATGAACGGCGCGCAGGCGCTCGACTATGTCCGGACCCGTCACTCCAGCACCTACGGCGACTTCTCTCGTTCCGCGCGGCAGCAGCAGGTGCTGGTCGCGCTGCGGGAAAAGCTCCAGTATCTGAGCCCGGCCGATCTGCCGCAGATCGAGAACGCGATGGAGGGGCAGTTCTACACCAGCATGACGGTGACGCAGATGGCGCAGCTGCTCCCGCTGGCGCCCGTGATCAAGGACGGCTCGGTGACACAGATGACGCTGGCCGCGCCGCAGTACACCTCGGAGCAGACGGTCACGACCAACGGGCAGCCGGACGACGTCGTCTACGGCGACTTCGGTGCCATCGACCAGCTGATCTGGCAGTACTACCCGCAGGTGGTGCCGGCGGGCTGAGGTGGTGGCGGCGGTTCTCGCGCGTTCTCGGCGCCCGTGCCTACCGTGCCCGCCGTACGCACGGGCAGAGACGGACGCCCAGGCGGCGGTGTGGATCCCCGCGCAAGCTCGCGCGCTACAGATCGGGCCACCGAGCGGTATACGCATTAGTATTCGGGCATGACGGCGACCACGATCAAGGTTCCCCACGAGCTGCGGGATCGCATCAATCATGACGCCGGGCAGCGCGGACTCACCGCGGCGGCGCTCCTGGCCGAGCTCGTCGATGCGTACGAACGCGCACAGCGCTTCCAGGCCGTGGCCCGTGCCTACGCGAACCTGGCCCACGACGACGACTACCAGATCGAGACCCGTACCTGGGATGCCACGGTCAGCGACGGCCTGAAGGATGCCTGACATCCGGCGCGGATCGGTACTGTGGGTCGACCTCGATCCTGCTCGGGGGAGGGAACAGGTCGGCCGCCGACCGGCTCTCGTGGTCTCCAGCGACGGCTACAACGCCACCATCCCGAATGTGCTCATCGTGGTACCGGTGACCACCCGCGATCGCGGACTTCCGCACCACATCCGGGTCCGAGGGCCGCAACTGCGGCTCGACCGGCCGAGCTTCGCCATGACGGAGCAGCCCCGAACCATTGATCGTCAGAGGGTCGCCGCTCTCGCCGGGGACGTCGACCAGGCCACCATGCGGGATGTGGAAGGCTGGTTGCGGGACTTCCTGGCGCTGCCCGGCGCACACTGAGGTCGGCCACCGTGGTATTACCTGGTATACTCACCCCCGTGGCGAAGGTGATGATCTCTTTGCCGGACGACCTCCTGGCGCGCGTGGACGCGCAGGCGGTGGAACGGGGCACGACGCGGAGCGCGACCATTCGTGACCTGGCGGAGGCGGCGATGAAGGAGCGCGAGCGGCTGCTGACGGAGCGCATGCGGCGCCTCGAGGGTCACGCCGCGGGGCATGGCGGAGGGGTCGCGGACGCGCTGCGAGCGAGCCGCCCGGCGTGATCTTTCTCGACGCGAGCGTGTTGCTCGCCGCCGAGGACTCAGACGATGCGAACCACGCGGCAGCGGCAGCGCTGTTGAGGTCGGGGTCGCTTGCCACGCTGGATCTGGCGGCGTACGAGGTGACCAACGTGGCCGAGGTCAGGTGGCGCGATGCGGAGGCGAGCCGACGCCTCCGTGAGCGGGTCTGGGCCATCGCCGAACTGGGTACGTTGGTGCGCGTGGACGGCGGTCTCGCGGAGAGGGCCGCTGAGCTGTCGCGGGTCCACGCCATCAGTGCCTACGACGCCGCGTACGTCGCCGCGGCGGAGCGGGTCCGGGCGCCGCTCGCAAGCTGCGATCAGCGCGACCTGGTCGCCCGCAGTCTCGCCAGGCTGCCGTCGGACCTCGTGCCAGGCATTTGACAGCGTTGCCGAGCGCCGGCGCTCGGGATCGAGGCACCTGACGGGGACGACACGTCACGTGCCCGCACCGCGAGCTGAGCCACCCAAAGGGGCAGCAGACGCGCCGGCGCCGGACCCGGTACATGGCACGGTTGCAGTGCCTGGCACACGGGAGGGCGCAGACGAGGCCGTGGCGTCAGCCCGATGTCTGGCGTTCGGACCGGCCGGGCACCGTCACCACGAGACCGACCCTCTCCCCAGCTGCGGCAAGACCCTCGTCGTAGGTCACGAGCGCCATCAGGGCGTCCCCGAGCAACAGGGCCGATGCCAGGTGCAGGGCATCCAGGGTGCGTAGGAGGGACCCACCCAGATCGCAGGCTAGATCCTGGACCGTCCGATCGAGAGCCACCAAATCGAGGTCGGCGACCACCGCACGGGCTTCGGTCAGAACTCGCTCGCCCAGGCGACGCGCCGCCCGCAGAACTTCGATCCGGCCCAGTTCGCTGGTCACCACCGGGTACCCACGATGGTCGACGAGCCACCGCCGAAGGGCTCGCGTCTCAGCCTCCTCGCGAACGAGCTTCATGACCGCCGACGCATCGAGATAGATCACAGGCGCTCTTCGCGCTGTTCCGTGAGCAGCTCTTCATTGGTC
>CAWBPD010000036.1:0-64270 GCA_963790575.1 Candidatus Dormiibacterota bacterium
TGCGAATGCTAGCGCTGCAACCTTATCCGGGCCCGAATGGGGTTACAACGCTGGCAATGTCCCGCTAAACGGAGGGGCGGCGGCCGGACAGCAGCCCGACGGTGCCGAGGGTGAGCAGGCGGAGGGAGACTTCGGACCAGCCGGCGGCGCCTGCCAGTTCCACAAGTTGTGGTGGGGTTCGGTAGGTGTCCACCGTGTCGCTGAGGTAGCGGTAGGCCTGCCGCTCACTCGAGATCCAGCCGCCGACCAGGGGCAGGGCACGGCGGAGGTAGAGGCGGTAGAGCCGGCCCACCGGAGAGGTGCCGGGGCGGACGAACTCGAGCACCGCCATCCTGCCCCCCGGGCGCACCACCCGGCGCATCTCCCGCAGCCCCTGCAGCGGATCGGCCAGGTTGCGCAGGCCGAAGGCGATGGTCGCGCCGTCGAAGGAGTCGTCGGGGAAGGGCAGTGCCAGCCCGTCGCCACGCGTGTACCCCGGGCCCGGGGCGCTCCGTCTGGCGACCTCGAGCATGCCACTCGAGAAGTCGAGGCCCACCACCAGCCCGGCCGTCGCGCGCCGCTGCACCGCCACCGCCAGCTTGCCGGAGCCGCACGCGATGTCGAGCACCGAGTCGCCCGGCCCTTGCACCACCGCCCCCGCGGTGCGCCGGCGCCAGCGCGCGTCGGAGCCGGCCGAGAGCACCGTGTTGAGGAGGTCGTAGCGGCGGGCGATGCGGTCGAACATGCGCTCCACCTGGGCGGCGTCTCGTTCCGGCATCGGCGAAGGAGCCTACCAGTGGCCCCGATCCTGCCGACAGCCGCGGGTCGCAGGCCTGCCCACGTATCGTCGAACCCGACAGTGACGAGGGCTCCGTCCGAGGTGGACGGAGACGATTGAGGGACAGAACCACGCATATCGGGATCGCGCTGTTGGCGGCGATCATGGGCGCCATCAGCTTCGGTGCGGCGGCCGCGCTGCAGCACGTCGCGACCATGCACGTTCCGGCGCGTCCGGCGCTGCGGCTGTCTCTGATCACAGAGTTGATCCGGGAGCCGGTCTGGACCACCTCGCTGGTGCTGAACCTGCTCGGGTCGGGGATGCAGATCCTGGCGCTGGCGAACGGTCCACTGGCGCTGGTGGAGCCGATCCTGGTGACCAACCTGCTCTTCGCCACCGTCGCCCGCAGCGTCCTGGTGCGGCGTCGGCCGCGGCCCTTCGTGCTCGCCGGTGGGACGCTGGTCTGCGTGGGGCTAGCGACCTTCCTGGTGCTTGCCCGTCCACCCGCCGGCGCGACCCAGATCGTGGGCCTGATGACGGTGCTGCCGTATGCGCTGGGGCTAACGGCTCTGCTCCTGGGCTGCCTGTACGTGGCGTCCCGACATCCGGGCCAGCCACGGGCGCTGGCGCTGGCGCTCGCCTGTGGAGTCTTCTACGGTTGCGCCGCCGGGTCGGCCAAGGTGGCGACCGGCCTGCTCGAGACCGAGGGCGTGGTCGGGCTCCTCACCAGCTGGCCGCTCTACGCGATGGCGGTCCTGGGGCCGCTCGGGTTCTTGCTCAACCAGAACGCGTTCCAGGCCAGCCCGGTGCTGGCCCCGGCACTGGCCGTGATCACGGTCACGGATCCGCTGGTCAGCATCGGAGTCGGCGTCCTCTGGCTCCACGAGACGCTGGCCACCGGCGTGCTCAACGTCGCCGGGCAAGTCACCGGCCTCGCCCTGATGGTGGTCGGGGTCTGGCTGCTCGCGCACGGCGCCCACCACCTGATCGAGGAGCACCGCCGGACGAGTCCGGAACAGCCCTGGTCCGCGGCCGAGCCCGGATAGCGTCGGTGGGCCGGCGCCTGGGAGATCAGGCCTCGTCGGCAACTTCCATCAAGGCCCGCAGGCTGTCGGCGAGCTCACGTCGCTCCGCGTAGGCGCACGCGACGCGATGCAGCTCGGTCACGCGTTCGGGATGGTCGCAGAGGTCGCGCACGGCGTCGCGCAGCTGCTCCGGCCGCAGATACACCTGGGCCAGCCCCGCCTCTGCCATGAGCGCCGCGTTGGCGCGCCCGTGGGCGGCGATCGGCCGGTACATGAGCACCCCTCGACCGCACGCCAGCGCCTCCAGCGCGGTGGCACCACCGGCGTTGGTAATGACGACATCGGCGGCGGCATAGAGCCCCGGCATGTCATCGACCCAGCCCAGCGCTCGGAGGCGCCCCCCGTGGTCTCCCCCACGCAACAGCTCCCGGCGCGCGTGCTGGTTCCGGCCGCACACCACCATCGCGACCGTCCGCGGCGCGGCCCCGAGCACGATCTCGGCCGCCGAGGCGACGTCGCCGAACCCCAACGACCCACCTGAGATCGCCGCCACGAACGCGTCCGCGGGAAGCCCCAGCGCGCGGTGCGCCTCCTGCCGCGAGGAGGGCCGGAACCGGCTCCTGACCGGGAGCGCCGAGACCGCCAACCGCGCCCCCGGCACCTGCCGACGGGCCGGTGCCACCGCCACCTCGTGCATGAGCAGCGTGAGGTCGATCTCGCGGAAGACCCAGAAGGGATGCGGAGCGAAGTCCGAGACCCAGGCACCGAGCGGCGTCCGCAGGCCTCGACGCGCCCGGAGCCAGGCCAGGCCGGCGGTACCCATCGGGTAGGTGGAGACGATCGCGTCCGGCCGCCAGGCCGCGATCTGACGCTCCAGGCCCCGCCCCGCCCAGGCGCCGATCACGCGCTTGCTGGCGTCGGCCAACCAGCGCCGCTCCCGAACCTGGTCATAGAAGAACTGGTAGAGCCAGGGCGTGTGCTCGACGTTGGTCGCATAAAGACGGCGCAGCAACGGCCCCACTCCGGGGCCCATGCGTCGCAGCGTCTTCACCCACTCGACCGCCACCCCAGGCCAGATGGTCCGAGCGGCTTCCTCCAGAGCGTGCGCGGTCGCGTTGTGCCCCTCCCCCATGTCCGCCGAGACGATGAGGAGCCGCCGGGGTGGGAGCGGGGAAGGGGACGGATTCAGGTCCTGGTGGTCTCGAATTTCCAATGGCGTCTGTCCCGGGCAAGTGGTTCAGCGCACACGCGGCCCGCCGGGTCTCACCCTTACCATAGGAATAGTTGACGGCGGATCAAGGATTGGGAGACCGATGGACCTCTTGATCTACGGGGCACCGATAGTGGTCGTGGTGGTGGCGGCGGTCGCGGTGGGAACGCTGGCGCACCGCTACCCCCAGTGGCCATGGCGCACGGTCGGCATTCTCCTCGCCGCGCTGTTGGTCGGCTGCGAGATCTCCTGGTGGGTCAGGCTGTCCAGCAACCGGCCCTTCGACGCCGGCGCCGACCTGCCGCTCCAGCTGTGTGACATCACCGTGTGGGTGGCGGCGGCGGCGCTGGTTTTCCGGCGTGAGGTCCTCCAGCACCTGACCTGGTTCTGGGGTCTGGGAGGGGGCATCCCGGCGCTCTTCCTGCCCGTTCGCGGGGCTCCCTTTCCGGGCTGGCTCTACTTCGAGTTCTACCTCGCGCACGGCGGCATCATCGTGGCAGGCCTGTTGGTCGTGATCGCCTTCGGGGCCCGGATCCGCTTCGGGACCATGATCCGTGCGCTCGTCATCACCGGCGCGGTCGCGGTCGGCGCCGGCATTCTCGACGTGGCGATCGGCGGCGACTACCTGTATCTGTCGACGCTCCCCTCCGTCACCGGACCCCTGCAGTCCCTCAGTTCCTGGCCGCTCTACCGGGTCGCCCTCTGCGCCGTGGCGGCGCTGGTGATGGTGTTCCTGGGCTGGGTGGCGCGCGAGCGGGGCATGAGTGGAGCTTTCCCCCGCGACCGCGCCGTCAGAGACCGGCTGACCGGGAGCGCGCGCGCCGGCCGTATCGGGCGGAGGCCGCTCGCCGGCTGATCAGGCCTTCGCGCAGATCCTCCTCGACTCGAGCCGGCTCCCGCTCCCGGGGGTCGCCGAACCCGCCGCCGCCCGGGAGCCGGAGCGTGAAGCGAGCACCGGCCGGGAGCGGCAGGCTGAGCTTCGGATCGCGAGCGCGACCGTCCGCCGAGAACCCCGCCCGGGCCCCGGGCCCACCGCCCGCATACCCCCGTGCCCCCTCCAGGAAGCGGTCGGAGAGCACGGACACGACGGACGGACCCGGGGAGCGGACTTCGACTTCGATGGTCTGTCCCAGGCCCCCTCGCGTCCGTCCCGGTCCACCGGAGTCGCGCCGCAGTTCCTTGCGGCGGATCACGAGCGGGCTTGTGGTCTCGATCACCTCGGCGGGTGCGGTCGCGACGCCACTCGGGAAGGCGGTCGCCGACAGCCCGTCCTTCTCCGGCCGGGCACCGGTGCCGCCGGCGGCGAAGAACACGCTCACGAACCGGTCTTCAGGTCCACCCGAACCGCGGCCCCGCACGGTCGTGAGCCAGATGCCGCCCGCACCCTCCGCGATCACCCGGTCCGGCATCACGGGGGCCAGCGCACCGAAGATCGCATGCGGAATGAAGTGGCCCGCGATCTGCCGGCCCGCCACCGCGGCCGGGAAGCGCGGATTGAAGATCGAGCCCTCGGGTGCGGTGACACGCACGGGGTGGAAGCTCCCGTCGTTGTGCGGCACGTCCGGGCAGAGCGCGCACTTCAGCGCGTAGTTGGTGTACGCGGCGGTGTAGTTGAGCACCACGTTGAAGGCACGTTCCACCTGTGAGGAGCTTCCCGCGAAGTCGGCTTCGACCTCCTGCCCGCGCACCCGCAGCACAACCTCGATCCGCACCGGCGCATCCAGGCCGTCGGTGTGGCAGACCTGGTGATAGTCGCCGTCGGGCACCTCGGCGATGGCGCCGCGCATCGCCCGTTCCGAACGCCCGACGATCTCATCCCCCAGATCCTCCAGGTCGGTCAGGCCGAACTCCTCCAGATACCGCACCAGACGGTCGGCACCGACCTGGTTGCCGGCCACCTGCGCGTGCAGATCGCCAAGCACCTCCTCTGGAGCTCGCACGTTGGCTCGCAGCAACCGGAACAGCTCCTCGTTGGGGGCACCCTCGCGATACAGCTTGGTGATCGGGATCTGGAGCCCTTCCTCGAACACCTCCGAGGCGTCCGCCGACAGGCCACGACCTCCGATGTCGATCGCGTGACAGCAGTTGCCGAAGAAGCCGACCAGGCGGCCCCCTGTGAACACCGGGGTGACGACCGAGAGGTCGTTGAGCTGGCCCGAGGTCATCCAGGGGTCGTTGGTGATCAGGACGTCCCCGTCCCGCAGCGTGCCGGCGGGGTGGGCGGCCAGGAAGTGGCGCATCCCGGTGGCGAGGGCGTTGATGTGGCCGGCGGTCCCGGTCACGGCCTGCGCGAGCATGCGGCCCCGGCGGTCGAAGACGGCCGCCGAGAGGTCCCCCACCTCGCGGACGATGGGCGTGAACGAGGTCCGCATCAGCGCCGCCGCCTGCTCGTTGGCGACCCCGATCAACCGCGCCCAGAGGATCTCCAGGCTCACCGGGTCCAGCCGCCCCGAACGCTTCCGCTCAGCCATCCACCGTCACCACCAGATTGCCTGCCCCGTCGACCTGGGCCCTCCCACCACTGCCGACGATCGCGGTCGATTCCCGCTCCTCGATCACCGCCGGCCCGCGGACCACCTCCCCGGGGCGCAGCCGGTAGCGATCCACGACTCGCGCGTCGACGAACCCGCCCTTCTCAGCCGACCAGATCGGCCGCCTGCCCTTGCCCGCGCGCCCCGCCGCCGGCCCGGTACCGAGGCGGACGGGCAGCTCGGGTCCGCTGACCCGCACCCGCCAGGCCAGGACCTCCAGCTCGACGCCCGGCGGCCGGCGGCCGTAGAGGCCGGTGTAAGCGGCGTCGAAGGCGGCCTCCACCTGTGCCGCCGGCCGCCGCTCCAGGGCGTCGCCCAGCGACACGGTGAGGGAGTCGCCCTGGCCCCGATGCCGCAGGTCAGCCGCCAGCTCGACACGGACGGCGTCCCGGCCGGTGCCGGTGGCGGCGAGCCGGCGTGCTCCTTCTTCCCGCAGCTCCCGGATCGCCGCCCGCACCCGCGACCAGCCCACCTCTCGCAGCCGACCGGGGAAGCTGCGCACCTGGTCGAAGGCCGGCGGCGCGGTCAGCATGCCGAACGCGGAGGCGACGCCGGCCGACGGGGGCATCACGATGCGGCGGATTACGAGCGCTCTCGCCACCCCCCACGCGTGGACGGGTCCGGCGCCGCCGGTCGCCACCATCACCAGCCGCCCCGGGTCGCGACCGCGCTCGATCGCGTGCATGCGCGCGGCGCCGGCCATGTTCTCATTGACCACCCGGTGAATGCCCGCGGCCGCCTCTTCGATGGTGAGGCCGATCCGCGCCGCGAAGGGGGTCAGCGCCCGCCGCGCCGCTTGCACCGACAGCCGCATCTCGCCGCCCAGGAAGAACCCCGGGTCCAGGTAGCCCAGGACCAGGTCGGCGTCGGTGACGGTGGGCTGGTCGCCGCCGCGCGCGTAGCACGCCGGGCCGGGGTCGGAGCCGGCACTGATCGGCCCCACCCGCGGCAGACCGAAGCGGTCGGCGCCGGCGATGCTGCCGCCTCCGGCTCCGATCTCGATCAGGTCCACCACCGGAAGCCGGACCGGCAGCCCGCTCTCCCTGGCAAACCGGTGGACGCGAGCCACCTCGTGCTCGCGCGCGATGAGCGGCCGGCCCCGCTCCACCAGGCAGGCTTTCGCGGTCGTGCCCCCCATGTCGAACGCGAGCACGTCCGGGATCCCCGCGCTCCGCCCGACGAACGCCGCGCTGATGGCACCGGCCGCCGGGCCCGACTCCGCGAGCCGGATCGGAAAGCTGCGCGCGGTGGCCAGGTCGGCCAGTCCGCCGGTGGAGAGCATGACGTGGACCGGCGCCTCGATGCCCTCCTCGCACAGCCGGTCCGCCAGCCGTCCCAGATAGCGGTCCATCAGCGGTTGGACGTAGGCATTGGCGACCGTGGTCGAGGTGCGCACGTACTCGCCCAGCTCGGGCACCACCTCGGAGGACAGCGACAGTGACACCTGGGGGAGCTGTTCGCGGAGCAGTTCCCGCACCCGCCGCTCGTGCCGCGGGTTGCGGTACGCGTGCAGCAGCGAGACCGCAAGCGACTCCACCCGCTCCCGCCGCGCCCGCCGCGCGAGACGCCGGACCTGGTCTTCGTCGAGCTCGGTGTCAATCGACCCGTCGGCCAGGACGCGCTCGGCGAGCTCCCAGCGGCGGCGGCGGGGCACCAGCGGTTCGGGCAGGTCCAGGTTCAGGTCGTAGAGGTCGTAGCGATGCTCGCGCCGGATCGCGAGGACGTCGCGAAAACCGGCCGTGGTGAGCAGCGCGGTGCGGGCCCCGGTGCGCTCGATGAGCGCGTTGGGGACCAGCGTCGTCCCGTGGACCACCTCCCGGACCGCGCCCGCCTCGACCCCGCCGGCGCGTTCGAGCAGTGCGGTCACCCCCTCGGCCACCGCCAAGGACGGGTCGCGCGGCGTGGTCAGGGTCTTGGCCACCGCGACCACACGGCCGCCGCGCGCCAGCACCAGGTCCGTGAAGGTGCCGCCGATGTCGACCCCCACGCGTGCGTCCCCTCCCGGCATGCTCAGCCTGGCACCGCGCCGGTGGCGACAGCTGCCACCACCTGGGCTGCCCGGCGCGCGTAGCCGGGCGCTCGGAGAGCGACGCGGGCTGCGGCCGGCCACCGTCGGGGATCGAGCAGGTCGGGGGGAGCGGGCAGTTCGTCGCCCGGCGTGTCGAGGACCACCCGGACCGAGGCGCCCGGACCCAGCCTCAACGTCGCCGCGGCCTCCATGTCCACCGTCTGGAAGCCTCGAGCCGCCCAGCGGGCCCGATCGGCACCCCGGAGAATGACCGGCGAGGTCAGCTGGCGGCCCTCCGCGAGCGGCCAGCCCAAAGCGGTCACCACCCGCCGCAGCCGGGCCACGAGGTGAGGATCACAGGCGACCACTTCTCCCCCCGGCTCCCCCACCTCGTCCGGCACCACCACCGTGCCCGGGCGAAGGGGCGCCAGCGTCCCGCAGAGCCCGACCACCACCACCGGCCCGCTCCCACCCGCCACCCACTGCGGCGCACCGCCCACGCCGACCCGGACCACCTCCACCCCGGTCCCGCGCAGCGCCCGCCGAGCCGCGCCCGCCTCCAGCCGGGTGGCCGCGACCACTACCATCGACGAGCGCCCGAGTGTCCGCACCGGGACCGTATCCGGGGCGTTTTACGGTCCAACTGCGGACACTCGACCCTGATACCAGGCGGCCGCACGGCACAGCGCGGCTTCGACGGAGCCCGCCCGCCAGCCGAGCTCACGGTGCGCCCGCTCCGCGCTCGCGTACCAGCGCTGACCGGACATGCGAGCGCCCTCGAGCGGAACCCGGGGCACGGCACCCAGCAGCCGCGAACGGGCGTCGTCGAACCGGCCGGCCGCCAGGACCAGCCGGTGAGGAACGCGCAGACGCGGCGGCGGGTGGCCGCCGAGCGCGGCCAGGAACGAGAAGATCCGGCTCAGCTCCCAATCCTCTCCCGCCAGCAGGTACCGCTCCCCCGGCCGTCCCCGCTCCAGGGCCAGCACGTGTCCCCGGGCGACGTCCTCCACCGGCACCAGGTTCATCCCGCCCCGCACCGTCACGACCATCGCCCCGGTGACCGCGTCCAGGATCATGCGGCCGGTCGGCGTCGGTACGGCGTCTCCGGGTCCCACCGGGGCCGTCGGCAGGACCTCGACGGCCGGCACCCGCGCGGCCCACACCGCCCACTCCTCCTCCACCTTGGAGTCGTGGTAGCCGAGACCCGAACCCGCGGAGCGGTGCGGAGGCGCGAAGTCATCCTCCGTAGCCGGATGCCCGTCGCGGGAGGGCCCCACCACCGCGGAGGACGACGTGACCACGGCCCGCTCCACCCCGGCCAGGTGCGCCGCCTCCAGCAGCCCGGCGGTGCCGAGGACGTTGACGCGCCGGATCAGCTGCAGATCGCGGGGAGCAAAGGAGTAGCGGGCGGCAACGTGCATCAGGTACCGGCAGCCGTCGAGCGCCGCCGTCAGCGTGCCCGCCCGCAGCAGGTCTCCCGTCACCGGCGTCAGCCCTGGCCGGGCCGGCAGGCGGTCGGGGGAGCCGCGCACCAGAGCCCGCACCGGGTAGCCGGCCTCCAGCAGCGCGTCCAGGACATGGGCGCCGATGAACCCGGTGCCCCCGGTCAGGAAAACCGGGTCCAAGACCGTCACTTCGCGAGGCTCAGTTGCGCTCGGCCACCGCCCGCATCGCCTGCCGCAAAGAGGTCATGGTGGCCACCACCGTGGTGGGTTCGTACCCGCAGTGCGCCATGCAGTTCTCGCACTTGGGATGCCGGCCGCGGCCGTACTTCGACCAGTCGGTGTCCTCGATGAGCTCCCTGTAGGTCTTGGCGTGCGGGGCGTCGGACATCAGGTAGCAGGGCCGCTGCCAGCCGTAGACGCCGTAGCAGGGGATGCCCCAGGCCGTGCACTGGAAGTCGACCTTGCCCTCCAGGAAGTCCAGGTAGAGCGGTGTGTGGTTCAGGCGCCAGCGCTTGCGCCCGCCGTCGGCGAACGCCTCGCGAAAGATGCTCCGGGTCCGCTCCACGCCCAGGAAGTGGTCCTGGTCGGGCGCCTTCTCGTACGCGAAGCCAGGCGCGATCTCCATGTTGTCGACCTGCAGGTCGTCGTTCAGGAAGTCGAGCAGAGACTTGATCGACTCCGCGTTGTCGGGCCCGAAGAAGGTGCTGTTGGTGGTGACCCGGAATCCCTTCTGTTTGGCCAGCTTGATCGCCGCCACCGCTTTGTCGAAGACGCCGTCGCGGCAGACGGACTGGTCGTGGCGCTCCCGGAGACCGTCGATGTGGATCGACCAGGCGAAGAACGGCGACGGCTCGAAGAGATCGATCTTCTTCTCCAGCAGCAGGGCGTTGGTGCACAGGTAGACGTACTTCTTGCGCTTGACCAGTTCCTTGGCGATCAGGTGGATGTCCTTATGGACCAACGGCTCGCCGCCGGCGATGGAGACCATCGGCGCCCCGCACTCCTCGACCGCGTGGATGCACTCCTCCACCGTGAGGCGCTTCTGCAGGATGTGGTTCGGGTGCTGGATCTTGCCGCAGCCGGCGCACTCGAGATTGCACTGATAGAGCGGCTCCAGCTGCAGGACGAGGGCGAATTTGTCGTTGCGCTTGAGGTAGCGGTTGGTGAACACGTGCTTCGCCACGGTCAAGCCCTGTCGCATCGGTACCGCCATGCCTAGCTCCTTGGATGTGCCATGGCCAGCGCCATGGTCGGGAAAACGTGCCGGTAGAGGTGGTAGTTGAGATAGAAGTCGCGGGGGAAGCCGGTCCCCGTGCAGTGCGGCTCGTCCCAGGTGCCATCGGACTGACGGTCCCGAAGAAAGTCGAGGCCCGCCCGCGCCGCGGGGTCGTCGCCATGGCCGGCGACCTGGAACGTGAGCACCGCCCAGGCCGTCTGCGACGGTGTGCTCTCGCCGATCCCGGCGAACGAGGGATCGACGTACGAGTGGCAGGTCTCGCCCCACCCCGCGTCGGCGTTCTGCGTCCAGCGCAGGAACGAGCAGGCCCCCTCAATCATGTCCCGTCCAGTTCTGAGCGCCGCGAGCGCCGAGGCCACGCACCAGGTGCCATAGATATAGTTGACACCCCAACGGCCCCACCAGGAGCCATCCGGGAGCTGGGTGCGGCGCAGATAGTCGAGGCCGCCCCGGACCATCGGGTCCTCGATCCTCGCTCCCTCGCCGGCCAGCATCTCCAGGACGTGTGCGGTCACGTCCTCACTCGGCGGGTCCGTGAGAGCGCCGAAGTCGCCGAAGGGGATGCGGTAGACGAGCCGGGAGGTGTTGTCGCGGTCGAACGCCGCCCAGGCACCGTCACTGGAGCGCATGGCGCGGCACCAGTGGACGGCGCGTCCGATCGCGCGGTCGGCGCCCTCGGCCCCCGCCTCACGCAGCGCCCGGACCACGACCGCGGTGTCGTCGATGTCCGGGTACACGTCGTTCGCGAATTCAAAGGCCCAGCCGCCGCAGTCCTCCAGGTCGGCGCGGCGGACGCGCCAGTCGCCGCCGGCGGCCGCGGCGTGCGGGGAGCGGCGTCCCCAGCGCCGCCGCGCCCCCTCGCGGCGGGCGGGCGAGCGCCCGGGAATCTGCTCCTGGAGCAGCCAGCGCACCGCGCCGGCCATCATCTCGTCCCGCGGCCCAACACCGGCCGCGCTCAGAGCCCGCAGCGCCCAGGCGGTGTCCCAGACCGGCGACATGCACGCCTGCAGGCGCCAGCCCTGCTCGTCCTCGACCACGAAGCCCTCGAGACCGGCGAGGCCGCGGCGCAGGACCGGGTGGTCGAGCGCCATCCCCTCCAGATGGAGCGCGATCAGCGAGTACACCCAGGGGGGCTGGATACCGCCCCAGCTCCCGTCGGCCTCCTGCCGCTCCACGATCCAGTCCACGACTCGCCCGCGGGCGCGGGCGCGCCCTGGCTGCCAGGGGAGCGCTTCATACAACTTCTGGAGCTGGTCCAGCCACCAGAAGACCCCTCCGCCAGGCAGCCGGGTCAGCTCATGCTCGGTGCCCGGGACGACCAGCTCGTCCAGGGACATGCCGAGTGGCCGGACCGGCTTGCGGCTGAGCACGATCAGCAGCGGCGCGATGGTGCCCCGAGCCCAGCAAGAGAAGGCGTAGAGGTTGAGCGGCGCCCAGGCCGGGAGGTGGATCAGCTCCGGCGGCATGCTGGGCACACCGCGCCAGGGATAGGCGCCGAAGAGCGCGAGCCACATCTTGGTGAAGACACGGGCCCGGACCACGCCGCCCAGCCGGTGGACCAGCCGGAGCGCGCGCGTCATGGCCTCGCTCGCCGGGTCCTGGCCGAGCACCTTGAGGGCGACGTAGGACTCGATCGTGGTGCTGAGATCGGCGGGCCCGTCGAAATACAATGCCCAGGAGCCGTCGTCACGCTGGTTCTCCAGCAGGTGACGGATCGCGCCTTCGCGGATACCCGAGGTGTCGAGCCCCAGGAACCGGCAGAGCATGACGTGCTCGGCGGTCATGGTGGCGTTGGTGCTCATCTCGCCGCACCACCAGCCGGCGCGCGTCCTGATGCTCGCGCAGCCACTGCACGGCCCGCTCCAGCGTCGCGTCCTGGGTCAGGACCGCACTCATCCCGGAATCCCCGATTGCCGGCACTCGGCGAGTTCAGGGCGCGACGGAACCCCCGATTGCCGGCACTCGGCGAGTTCGTCTGAGCGAATCAGGGCTCGGGCTGCGGCCTGCCCGCTGCGGACGGCACCCTCCATCGTCGCCGGCCAGCCGGTGTCGGTCCAGGCGCCCGCCAGCACCAGTCCGCGCACGCCGGTCTCGGGGCCGGGCCGCCGCAAACCGGGCGTCTGGACGAAGGTGGCGGCCGGATCGCGTGTCGCCCGTCCCCGGCGCGGTCGTACCCCGCGCAGTGAGGGCAGCACCCGCGCCAGCTCGCGGTGGCAGCGCTCGACCAGCTCCTCCTCGGGCAGCCCGACCACCTCGGAGGCCGCGCTCAGCGAACAGCAGAGGTAGCCCGGGCGCTTACGGAAGACCCACTGCACCGGCGACCCGGCAAGAGCCGCGAAGTCGAGCCCCCAGGGCAGCTCCAGGCGCTCCGCCTGGTACCAGAGGTGCACGTCCACGATGGGCTGGGAGCGGATGCGTTCCAACCCGGCCACCCCAGCCTCGGACGGAAGGAGCCTTGAGGCCTGCTCGGGCGGCACCGCCAGCAGCACGCCGTCGGCCGCCAGCTCGTCGGTGGCCGTGCGCACCGCCCGTACCGCGCCTCCTTCGACCACCACCTCCCGAGCGGGCTCGCGGAGACGCACGTCGAGTCCGGTCGCGAGCGCCTCGGCGATGCGGCCCAGCGGAACCATCGACCAGCCGATCCGGGATGCGCCCGGTGGGCCCAGGAACGCGGTCCGGAGCACGAACAGTCCCGCCTCCGCGTCGACCTCCTCCAGGGGGGCGTTGAGGGAGGGGATGAGGAACGGGTCCCAGAACAGCGCTCGCTCGGCGGCACCCTGCCCCTGGCGCTGGAGCCACTGGGCCAGCGTCTCCCCGGGAGCTGCCGGCTGCCGGGCGGCGGTCATCGCCCGCGCCACCCGGAGCCGGCCGCCGAGCCCGAGCAGATGGTGCGCGAGCAACGCCGGCGCCAGGTGGAGTGGCGAGGGAAGCCGTCCCGCGCGCAGCCGGACGCGGCGACCGTCGGGAGCCAGCAGCGCCACCTCGAAGCGGGCCGGGAGATGCAGGGCGTCCGCCATGCCCGCCTCCGCGACCAACCCCAACCAGGCGTCGAAGCAGCCGAGGAAGACGTGCTGGCCGTTGTCGACCTCTTCCTCCACCGTTTCGCGGGGACCCCGGCCGGCGCCGGCCACGAAGCTGGTCGCCTTGCCGCCCAGCAGGCGCGAGCGCTCGAGGACCGTGACCTCCTCGCCCGCCGCCCGCAGCGCTCGCGCCGCGGCCAGCCCGGCCAGCCCGGCGCCCACCACCACCACCCTCATGGGCGCAACCGGGACCGGGCCGCGATACCCAGCTTGGTCCGCGTGGAGAGCGAGACCCGCCCGACCAGGGTGGCACGGGGATCGGCGGCGATCCGGTCCAGGATGTGTTCGTAGATCCCGGCCATGGTGCGGAGGCAGGCGGCCGATTCCTTGGGCACCTGCTGGCACAGCTGGAGCCCGTCCCGGTAGAGGCTGCGCGCCCGCTCCACCTCGAACGCGACGAACGCCTCCCAGCCGTCTCCCGGGTGTGGGACCCGGGTCAGCACTTCCTGGGGAGTCAGGCCATGGCGCCGCAGCTCGTCCAGCGGCAGGTAGAGCCGGTCTCGGGCGGCGTCCTCCAGTACGTCACGGAGGATGTTGGTCAGCTGAAGAGCGAGTCCCAGGTTGTCGGCGTGACGCAGCGCCACCTCGTCGGCGGCACCGAAGATCCGCGTGCACATGCGCCCCACCGCGCCCGCCACCCGCCGGCAGTAACCGCTGAGCTCGTCCCAGGTCTCGTAGCGCGAGGTGCGGAGATCCATCTCGACCCCGTCGATGACCTCCTCCAGCTCGCTGGGCGGGATCTGGAAGCGGTCGACGGTGTCGGCCAGCACCTGCATCACGGGATCGTCGTCGTAGCGGCCGCGAAGCGCCTCCTGCAGGCGCACGCGCTGCCGTGCGATACCCTCCGCGGCAGCCGCGGGCGACGATGCGTCGTCGACCTCGTCGTCCACCTGACGCGCGAAGCTGTAGAGGGCGTAGATCGCGATCCGCTTCTGGTGCGGCAGTGACAGGAACCCGAGGTAGAAGTTCTTGGCCTCCTTCCGCGTCAATCTCGCGCAGGCGCGCTCCGCGGTCCGGCGGTCACGTTGCGCCGCCCAGCTACGCCGTGTGGACGTACTGCTCATCCGCATCCTTCCCCCGAGCGGTCCCACGCCGCAGCGCTCCGCCCAACAACCGAACCTTGGTGGTCATCGACACCGTCGGACGTACCTGGTCCGTCCGGTAACCGGCTTGCTCGATCGCGTCCAGCACCGCCTCGCCGCCCGCCCGGTAGAGGGCCAGCTGGACCCGGAGCCCACCTCGCGCGGCGGTCTCCAGCCGGTGCCCCGAGCAGAGCAGCTCCCGGGCACGCCGGCAGGTTGCCTCGATCGCCCCCCGCAGGCCGCGCTCGTCGATCTCCGCTTGCGGCAAGTACACGCGGCCCTTCTTCTTGGTCCACCGCCACGTCCTGGGCGAAGTTCGCCAGCTGCAGCCCGATGCAGACGTCGTCGGAGGCGCCGATCAGCTCCGGCCGCGCGATCCCGAACAGGTGGAGCACGATTCTTCCCACCGGGGCGGCCGAACGCCGGCAGTAGTCGAGGAGAGGGCCCCACCCGGCGTAGGCAGTCACCTCCTGGTCCTGGAGGTTGGCGTCGATCAGGTCCAGGAACGGCTCCGGGGGGAGGTCGTGGGCGGTCACCGTGCCTCGCAGCGCGACCAGGACCGGGTGGGCCGGCGTCCCTCCCGCCCACAGGCGCCGCACATCGGCCTGCCAGAGCAGCAGACGCTGACGGGCGTCCTCGCGATCCCGCGACTCGTCCCCCAGATCATCGACCGTGCGGCAGTACGCGTACACCCGGGCCAGGTCCGGCCTGAGCGCGCGCGGCACCAACGGGCTCAGGACCCAGAAGTTCTCGTAGTGCCCACGGAGCAGGCGGCGGCAGTAGGCGTCTTGGGGGGTCATCCGATCAGCCCGGGCGCAAAGCCGTCTCGGGGCCTTCCAGCCGCGCCGTGCCGCGCAGGTCCCGGATGGACGGAGCGCCGATGCCGAACATCGCCACCCGGAGCGTGGTGGTCAGCTCGCGGGTGAGGTCCATCGCGGCCTCCGGGCCGCGGGACGCGGCGCGGAGGAAGGGGCCCGCCAGGCCTGCCAGGTCGGCCCCCAGGGCGACCGCCTTGGCCACGTCGAGCCCGTCCCGAATGCCGCCGCTGGCGATGATCAGCCCCCGGGGGGCGGTGGCGCGGGCGCCCACCAGCGCTTCCGCGGTGGGGATCCCCCAGCCGGCGAAGGCGGCCGCCACCCGCTGTCGCCACGGCTCACCCAGGCGATGACGCTCGACTTCGCTCCAGCTGGTCCCGCCGGCACCGGCCACGTCCACGCCCGACACCCCGGCGTCGAAGAGTGCGCGGACCACGTCGGGGGCCAGACCCCAGCCCACCTCTTTCGCGATCACCGGCCGTTCCAGGGCCTCGCACAGCGCCGCGATCCGACGCAGCAGGCCACCGAAGTCCGCGTCGCCCTCCGGCTGCAGCGCTTCCTGCAACGGATTCAGGTGGAGCACCAGTCCGTCCGCGCCCACCGCCTCCACCAGCCGCCGGGCGTCGTCGGCGCCGTAGCCGCGGTTGAGCTGGACCGCGCCGAGGTTGGCCAGCAGCAGTGTGTCGGGAGCATAGCGACGGACCTGGAACGTCTCCCGGACCTCCGGCCGCTCCAGGAGCACCCGCCCCGATCCCAGGCCGATCGGCAGCCGGGCCTCGTTGGCGGCCTCCGCCAGCGTGGCGTTGATCCGGCCCGCCTCCTCGGTGCCGCCGGTCATGCAGGAGATCAGGATCGGGGCCCCCAGGGTCCGGCCCAGCACCGTGACCTCGGTGCAGACCTCCGCCAGGTCGATCTCGGGCAGAGCGGAGTGCAGGAAGCGGTACCGCTCGAAGCCGGACGTGACGCCCTTGGCCTGGACGTCTTCGGCCAGGTTGATCCGGATGTGGTCTGCCTTCCGGGACTGGGTCCGGGGCCTCACGCCGTCGCGGACGGCCTCCGGATCAGCTGGTCCGTTCCGCGAGATAGCGCGCGACATCGCTGAGCTCCTCCATTCGGGTCTGGTCCAGCCCGCTGCCTTCTGCCTCACGCAGCGCGCGGCCGGCGGCATCGGCGGCGGATCCGGCGGTCAGGGCGGCTCCACCCAGCCGCTCCAACAGGCGGCGGATGCGTGGCTCCTCCTCGGGGCCGCGGGTGCGGTACAGCGCCTGGAACTCATCCCGGTCGCCGGCCCCGGCACTCCCGTACGCTCGCACCACCGGGTAGGTCAGCTTTCGCCGCGTGAGGTCGTTCTCCTTCGACTTTCCGGTCAGCTCGGGATCGCCCCACACCCCCAGCCAGTCGTCGCGCAGCTGGAACGCCACCCCCAGCCGGCGGCCGGCGCGACGCAGCCCCTCCTGCGCGGCGGGGCCGGCGCCGGCCATGATCGCGCCCACCTCCAGGCTGGCGCCGATCAAAGCACCGGTCTTGGCCTCGATCATGCGCAGGTAGGTCGGGCTCGGCGTGTCCGGCCGGCACTCATGCTGCAGATCGAGTGCCTGCCCCTCGATGACCTCGATCTCCGCCCGCAGCAGCGCCGCCGTCGCGAGCGACCGGCGCAGGCGCTCCGAAGGCTCGGCGGCGGTTGAACCAAGCAGCGTGGCCAGCGCGGTGGCGGCGATCGCGTCCCCGGCGTTGATGGCCTGCGCCTCCCCCCACACCGACCACACGGTGGGACGGCCTCGGCGGAGGCGGTCGTGGTCCTGCACGTCGTCGTGGACCAGCGTGAAGTTGTGCACCAGCTCGACCGCGCAGGCGGCCGGAAGCGCTGTCTCCAGGCTCCCGCCAAGAGCCTCCGCGGCCCAGCACACCAGCGCCGGACGGATCCGCTTGCCGGCGGAGTGATCCGCGGCCGACCCGTCTGCCTCCATCCAGCCCAGGTGATAGGCGATCATCCGGCCCAGCAGTCCCTCGGGCAGGACGGCGGCGCGCAAAGCCTGATCGATCTCCCCGGTGCGCCGGGTGAGCGAACTTGGAAATGGTTGCGCCAACACGGGTCGCACCGCCACCTTACCCCCTTCTTGGCGATCGTCGAGCCAGGGCCGGCTGCCGGCGCTCTCCGACGGTTGACCTGACATCAATGACTATACGGTCTTCCCCCGCCCGCCCGGCGGTGCGTCAAGTCACATCCCGGACGCGCTCCCAGATGGTAGCGACCCCTTGTCCCACTCCGACGCACATGGTGGCCAGGCCGCGTCGCGCGTCACGGCGGCGCATCTCGCGCACCAGGGTCGCCACCAGCCGGGCACCACTGGACCCCAGGGGGTGACCGAGCGCGATGGCACCACCGTTGACGTTGAGGTTCTCGTCGGGGATGGCGAGGAGGCGCTGACAGGCCAGCGACTGGGAGGCGAACGCCTCGTTGAGCTCGACCAGGTCGATGTCGTCCATCGTGAGACCGGCCGCCTCCAGAGCCCGGCGCGTGGCCGGCACCGGGCCGATGCCCATGTAATCGGGATGGACGCCGGCGGTACCGGAGGCGACGAACCGGGCGAAGGGCCTGAGCCCCCGGCGCCGGGCTTCCACGCCCGACATCAGGACCAGCGCGGTGGCCCCGTCGTTGAGCGGCGACGAGTTGCCGGCCGTCACCGAGCCGGTCTGGCTGAACGCGGGTCGCAGCTTGGCCAGCTTCTCCAGCGAGCTGTCCTCGCGCGGCCCCTCGTCGTCCCCGAGCGTGAGCGTGGGTCCGCGACGCTGGGCCACCTCGACGGGAGTGATCTCTTCGCGCAGCCGACCCTCCCGCTGAGCGGCAACGGCTCGCTGGTGGCTGCGCAGCGCGAACGCGTCCTGGTCCTCGCGGGAGACCTCGTAGGCGGCAGCCACCCGCTCCGCCGTCTCCCCCATCTGCAGCGTGCCGTAGAGCTGCTGCATGCGCGGGTTCACCAGCCGCCAGCCGAGGGCGGTGTCGTGGACGGTCTGGGGGCCGCGCGGATAGCCGGCGTCGGGCTTCGGCAGCACCCAGGGCGACCTCGACATCGACTCCACGCCGCCCGCCACCAGCAGGTCCGCCGCTCCCACCTGGATCTCCCGCGCGGCGGACACGATCGCGGTCATGCCGGAGGCGCAGAGGCGGTTCACGGTCTGCCCTGGCACCTCGACCGGAAGGCCGGCCAGCAGCAGGGCCATGCGCGCCACGTTGCGGTTGTCCTCGCCCGCCTGGTTGGCGCAGCCCATCACCACGTCCTCCACGTCGTCGCCGGCCACCCCGGCCCGGCGCAGCACCTCGCCGATCGCGGTCGCCGCCAGGTCGTCGGGTCGGAGGCCGGCCAGCTGCCCGCCGTACCGTCCCATCGGCGTGCGGGCGGTCTCCACCACCACCGCGTCCTGGAGTTCCAACCGGCAGCCTCCCCTACGCCTCGCCGGCGCCAAAGGTCGGCGGTCGCTTCTCCAGGAACGCCGCCACGCCCTCGTTGAAGTCGGGCGCGCCGATCAGGGTGCTCTGGAGGAGGAACTCGAACGTCACCGTGTCCTCGAAGCTCGCGCCCTCCGCGTAGGCCACCGAGCGCTTCATCGCGGCCAGGGCGGCCCGTGGTCCCCGGGCCAGCCTTCCGGCCAGGTTCCCGACCGCCGACTCCAGCTCGTCGGGGGCGACCAGCTGGTTCACCAGCCCCCAGCGCTCGGCCTCCTCCGCCTCCAGCCGGCGCCCCGTGTAACAGAGCTCCAGCGCGCGTGCGGACCCGATCAGCCGTGGGAGCAGCCAGGTCGCACCGCCGTCCACGGTGAGACCGAGGTCGACGAACGCCACCCGGAAGAAGGCGTCCGGGGTCGCGAGGCGGAGATCGCAGCAGAGCGCCAGCGCCACACCGATCCCAGCCGCCGCGCCGCGGATGGCGGCGATGGTGGGCTTGGGCGCGGTGCGCAGCGTGGTCAGCAGCGCTCCGTACTCGTCGGGCAGAGCGCCCAGGCCCTCCAGCCGGGTGAACTCGCCGACGTCGGCGCCCGCGCAGAAGGCAGCGCCCTCGCCCGTGACCACCAGCACGCGCGCGCCCTCGTCACGCGCCCCCTGCTTCACCGCCTGCAGCAGGGCGCCGCGCAGCCGGGCGTCGATCGCGTTCCGCTGCCGGGGCCGGTTGAGGCGGATCCAGCCCACGCCGTCTTCGACCTGGTAGGTGAGGGCCTCGGGGGCCTCGCTCTGAGCCATCGCCGCTACCGTCCTTTGAACTCCGGCTTGCGCTTCTGGATGAACGCCGCCATCCCTTCCTTCTGGTCCTCGGTCCCGAACAGGAAGTAGAAGTTCTTGCGCTCCTGGGCCAGGCCCTCGGAGAGCGGCGTTTCCAGCGCGCGGTTCACCGACTCCTTCGCCAGCCGGGCCGCCACCGGGGCCTGGCGGGCCGCCTGCTGCGCGAGCCGCACCGCGACCTCCACCGTCACCTCCGCCGGCACCACCCGGTTCGCGATGCCAAGCTGGTAGGCGCGCTGGGCGGGGATCTGCGTGCCCAGCAGGTTGACCTCCATGGCGACGTACTTGCCCGCCGTGCGCGGCCACCGCTGGGTGCCGCCGGCGCCGGGGATGATGCCGAGGTTGATCTCGGGCTGGCCGAACCGCGCCGAGTCCCCGGCAACGATCAGGTCGCACATCAGCGCCAGCTCGCAGCCGCCGCCCAGCGCGTACCCGTTGACAGCGGCGACGAGAGGCTTGGTGAAGCCCGAGATCCGGGCCCAGCGGCCGGTCTGGTCTCGGGTCAGCTGGTCCACCGCGGACTGCTGGGCCATGTCCGTGATGTCCGCGCCCGCCGCGAACACCCGCGGTCCGCCGGTGAGCACGGCCGCCCCCACGTCCGCGTCCTGCTCGGCGGCTTGCAGGGCGTCGCCCAGTTCCTCGATCAGCGCCGGGCTGAGCGCGTTCAGGGCGCGCGGGCGGTTGAGGGTGATGACCTCCACCCGCTCCCGACGGTCGACCAGGATGTTCTCGAAGGGCACACGGGTATGATCCGAGAAATGGAGCGAGTCCTGCTGGACAGTTACGGCCGGCGCGCGGACGACCTGCGCATCTCCGTTACCGACCGCTGCAACTTCCGGTGCGTCTACTGCATGCCCGCCGAGGGCCTGCACTGGCTCAAGCGCGAGGACATCCTGCGCTTCGAGGAGATCGCCCGTCTGGCGCGGCTCTTCGTGCGCCGCTACGGTGTCCGCACCATCCGGCTGACCGGCGGGGAGCCGCTGGTCCGGGTCGGGATCGAGGACCTGGTCGGCATGCTGAGCGAGCTGGCGCCCGATCTCGACCTCACCATGACCACCAACGGGGTGCTGCTGGGGAAGAAGGCGGAGGCCCTGCGGCGGGCCGGGCTGCGACGGGTCAACATCTCGCTCGACACGCTGCACCTCGACCGCTTCCAGGACATCGCCCGCCGCGACGCCTTCACCCGGGTGCTGGACGGCATCCGGGCGGCGGAGGAGGCGGGGCTGTGGCCGATCAAGCTCAACGTGGTGGTGATGAAGGGGCAGAACGACGACGAGGTGGTGGATTTCGCCCGGCTGGCCCGCGAGAAGGCCTACGACGTTCGCTTCATCGAGTTCATGCCCCTCGACGGCGACAACGTGTGGTCCAACGACCTGGTGGTTCCCAGCCGCCGGCTGCAGGAGACGATCGAGGATCAGTTCCCGCTGGAGCCGGTTCCGACCGACCGCCCCGGCCCCGCTGTCTCCTACCGGTTCCGCGACGGGGCGCCGGGCAAGGTGGGGTTCATCTCGTCCGTCTCGCAGGCGTTCTGCACCACCTGCAACCGGGTCCGGCTGACCGCGGAAGGGGGCCTGCGGACGTGTCTGTTCTCGCTCCGGGAGACGCCGCTGCGCGACCTGATGCGAAGTGGGGTCTCGGATGACCACCTGGGGAGCGTGATCGAGACCGCGATCTGGCACAAGGAAGAGGGGCACCTCATCAACCAGGCGGGTTTCATCAAGCCCGCCAAGTCGATGTCGCAGATCGGAGGCTGACCAGGCGCTCCACCAACGGGGGTCATGCACCCCTTCCAAGGGCCCGATGGTGCACCAACGGGGGTTATGCACCCCTTCCAAGGGCCCGATGGTGCACCAACGCGGCCCGGCTCGCCACCCGGCTGCCGGGGCGTCGCTCGCCCACCTCCAGGGCCGGGTTCCCCTCACGTGCGGGATCGACCGGCACCTCCGAGACCGCCATGGCCCCGGCATGGGGTAGAAGCGGCGCCGCGCCCCTGGGACATCCGCACGATCCTGTGAACGAACGCACCCCCGGGGCGCGCTTTAAGCGTGGGGTGCCGGGCCCGTGTGAGCGCCTACCCTGACCTGCGAGCATGCTGAGGCCGGAGGAAGCCGAACGCCCGTGGACCGTCACCGAGCTGCAACAGCGGGTCAAGGGATCGCTGAACCAGATCGGGCCGGTCTTCGTGAAGGGTGAGATCTCCAGCATCAAGCGCACCGTGAGGGGGGCCCTGAGCTTCGACATCAAAGACGGCGAGAGCCTGGTCCGGGGCTGGATCTGGCCCGACGACCTTCCGCGGCTGGCGATCCACCCGGAAGAGGGCCAGCAGTACCTGATCCGCGGCCGCCTCGACCTCTGGCGCAACAGCAGTCTGATGCTCTACGTGCGGCAACTCCAGTACGACGACGTGGGGCGGCTGCGCGCGCAGCTCGAACTGCTGAGGCGGCGCCTGGAGCGCGAGGGCGCCTTCGCGGCCGAGCGCAAGCGGCCCCTTCCCCATCTCCCGCGGCGGGTGGCCCTCGTGACCTCGCCCACCGGCGCCGTCATCCATGACCTGGTGGAGACGATCCAGGATCGGTTCCCGAACATGGAGATCCTGGTCTACCCGGCGCAGGTGCAGGGGATGGCGTCACCCGACTCGGTGGTCGCCGCCCTCGGACAGTGCAACGCGGAGCGACTCGCCCAGGTCGTGGTCGTGGCCCGCGGCGGCGGCTCCTTCGAGGAGCTGTATGCGTTCAACACCGAGCCGGTCTGCCGTGCCATCCTCGCCTCGGCGGTGCCGGTGGTGACAGCGCTCGGTCATACCTCCGACCGCACGCTGGCCGACCTGGTCGCCGACCTCGAGTGCCGCACGCCCACCGAGGCAGGCGCTCGCATCGTGCCCCGCAAGACGGACCTGGTAGCGGCGCTGGGCGAGCGACGGCGGCGCCTGGGCCGCGAGGTGGAGCACCGGACCCGCGCCGAGCTGGAGCGGCTGCGCGCCCGCCGGGAACGCCTGGACAAGGTGCTGCCCGTGATGGTGCGGGCTCGCCGCGAGCGGCTCCAGGCCTGTCGCTCGCACCTCCAGGAGCTGGCCCCGGGACGGCAGCTGGAGCGCCGGGCCGCCGCCCTCGCCGAGCGCCAGACCCGGCTCGAGGGCGCGGCCCGGCGCGCCGTAGCTCGGCGGCGGGCCGAGCTGGAGCGGCGGCGCGGGCCCGAACGCCTCCGCGGCTCGCTGGAGCGCCGCCTGCGGGCGGCTGAGACGGCGCTGCGGGAGCGGCAGCGGCGCTTGACCGCCCTCGATCCGCAGCGAGTATTGACGCGCGGCTACAGCATCGCCTTCGACGAGGCCTCGGGAGCGGTGCTGAGGCGTGCCACCGACACCGCTCCCGGGCGCCGGTTCAGGCTTCGCCTGGCCGAGGGCCAGCTGAGGGCGGCCACCGAGGAGATCGAACCCCGTGACGACCAGTCCTGAGCCCGAAGAGCTCAGCTATGAGCGCGCCGTCGACCTGTTCGACGCGCAGCTCCGGATCCTGGAAGAAGGCGACCTCACCCTCGACGAGGCGATCAAGGCGGTCGACGAGGCGGGACGCCTGCTCCGCACCGCCGAACGCAAGCTGGAGGAGGCGAGAGCACGCATCGAGGTCCGTCCACCGGCGAGCCCCGAGCCGGAGGTCGCCGAGCCGCGCGGCCGCCCGTCACCGGATTGGGCCGAGGAGGCGCCATCGCCGCGCGACGACGATGCGCCCTACCCCGAAGAGGAGCTTCCCTTTTGACAACCCTCGACCCCGGCGAGCAGGTGATCGGCAGCGACGGAGAGCGGCTGGGCTCGGTGAGCCGGCTGGTGGTCGACGAGACGGCGCATCGGGTCACCCATCTCGTGGTCGGTGATCGCGTGGTCGGCATCGGGCACCTGCGCCGCGCGGAGAACGGGCGGCTGGCGCTTGACCTCGACCGCGCCGGCCTCCGCGCTCAGCCCGATCTCGCGGCGGCGCGGCTGGAAGGCGTGCCCGCCCACTGGGAGGCGCCCGAGGGGTGGGCCCTCGGCGGCTTCCTCCGCATCGCCAACGCTCTCATGGGTCAGGAGCCGTACACGCCGCCCATCGAGGTCGACGACGACGCCGTCAACGTGCACGAGGTGACACCCGGCAGCCCGGTCTGGTCGGGAACCGACGAGTTGGGCCGGGTCGAGCTGGTCGAGACCGCGGACGACGGCACCATCACCCGGCTCATCGTCCGGGGCCACCGCCCGCGGCGCCGCCTCACCGTCCCCATCGAGGCGGTCCAGGAGGTGGTCGGGAACAACGTCCACCTCAATCTCAACCCGGATGAGTTCTCGAAGCTGTCACCGGCGGAGTCGTGAGCGGCCGTCGTGTGCACCAACGGGACCAAGAGAGAGGAGAAGCAGTGAGCTACGTGGTCCGGCCGCTTGACGCCTCCACCTGGGAGGGCTTCGCCGAGATGGTGGAGCGAAACCATGGGATCTTCGGCGGCTGCTGGTGCATCGGATACCACCCCGAGGCGAGAGTGCGAGGGGTCGACCACCGGACCGCCAAGGAGGAACGCGTCCGCACCGGTCGCGCCCACGCCGCCCTCGTCTTCGACCGCGACGGGCTCGTCCAGGGCTGGTGTCAGTACGGCGATCCCGAGGAGCTACCGGGTATCAAGCACCGGCGGGAGTACGAGAAGGACCCTCCTCCACTGCCTGACTGGCGGATCACCTGCTTCTATGTCGACACCAAACATCGCGGCCAAGGGGTGGCGCGGGCGGCGCTGGAGGGTGCGCTGGACCAGATCGCGGACCTTGGCGGCGGGCTCACCGAGGCCATCTCCGAGGTGACCAGCGGCCGCCAGGCGCCGGGCCGCTTCTTGTTCAGCGCGACGGTGGAGCTCTTCGAGGATCTCGGCTTCGCACGCGTGCGGCAGGTCGGCAAGCACGCCTGGATCGTGAGCAAGGTCGTCCAGCCGGCGACCCCATAGAGGACCCGTCTCGCACGGAACGGACGTCATGAGCGACCCCATAGGGTCCCCTCGGTGCGAAACGGGCTTTTGGGGGTTGGAGGTTAGGCGGAGACGCGCTGGTCGCGGGTGACCACGGCCCGCGCCCGCAGCACCGCCCAGCGTGCCCAGATCGACGCCCACACCAAGCCGTTGGGGAACGCCGAGAGGTCGGCCGCGTAGTGCTTGCTGTGGAAGGTCCACATCGCGCTGTGGAAGGCGAACAGCATCCGGCCGGTCGCCTGGCGCGTCGACTGTCCCTTCAGGTGGACCGCCTCCGCGGAAGGCAGGTAGATCACCTTCCACCCGCCGTCCTTGATCCGGAAGCAGAGGTCGAGATCCTCCCCGTACATGAAGAAGTCGGGGTCGAAGAAGCCGACCTGATCGATGGTCGAGCGCCGCACCAGCAGGCAGGCGCCGGTGCCGGAGTCGATCTCGTGCTCGTGGTGCTCGTCGAGGTACCCGAGGTTGTAGGCGTTGAAGAAGCGGGACCGGGAGAAGAGCCGCGACAGCCCGAGCACCCGGAAGAAGGACGCCCGCGGGGTCGGGAACCCACGCCTGCACGCGAGGTCCAGCTCGCCCGAGGGCCGGATCAGCCGTGGGCCCACCGCTCCCACCTCGGGATGCAGAAGGAGGTGATCCGCCAGCCGGTCGACGCAGTGCGCCCTCACCAGCACGTCCGAGTTGAGCAGCAGGATGAACTTTCCCCCCGCCAGCTGGAGTCCGGCGTTGTTCCCGCGTCCGAAGCCGACATTCCGCTGCCGCACCACCACCGCATCGGGAAAGCGCTGCTCGACCGCGTCCGGCGACCCATCGGAGGACCCGTTGTCGACCACGATCACCTCGTGCGGCACCTCGGTCGCATTGGCCAGCGCGTCGAGGCACTGCATCAGCAGTTCGCGGGTGTTGTAGCTGACGATGATCACCGAGATCAGCGGTGACGCCGGGGGTCGACTCATCCGGCGTGCAAGCATACGGACACGGGCCGGGCCTCCTATAGTCTCCCCAGCGTGACCGCCTCCGCAGAAGGCGTCCCAGCTGGTGCGGTCCGGATGGGACTCCGCCGCCTCCAGAGCAGCCGCCTGGTCCGGCAGAACGTACTCCTCTTCGTCGGAGGCTTCACGTCCGGCGTCGGCGGCTTCGTCTACAACGCCATCGCCGGCCGCATCCTCGGCCCGGAGCAGTACGGCGAGATGGCGTCGTTGTTCTCGCTCTACACGGTCGGCTTCTCGATCAACCTGATCTTGATGGTGGTCCTGGCCCGCTACACGGCCTCGCTTCACGCGGACCGCCTCCCCGCCGGGATCCGCTACCTGGTCCGCCGGACCGAGCTGCGGCTCCTCGCCCCCGCCCTGATCTTCGTCGTCGTCTGCGCGGCCGCCTCCTTCCCCATCGCCGCCTTCCTCCACCTGCGGTCCCCGCTGCCGGCGGTGTGGCTGGGCATCGCGCTAGCGCTCTGCTGGTACATGGCGATACCGCGAGGTGCGCTGCAGGGAACCCAGCATTTCGCCGGGCTGTCACTGAACCAGCTCTCCGAGGCTGTGATCCGCCTGTCGGCCCTGATCGTGCTGCTGAGCCTGGGCCTGGGAGTCAACGGCGCCATACTCGCCCTGGTCGCGGGCTGCACGGGTGCGCTGCTGATCGGCACCATCTCGCTGCGCCGGGCACTGCCGCGCGAGGGCCATCCGGTGGAGGTGACCGCCGTCACCAGCTTCATCGTCAGCGCCTGCATCGGAACGTTCGGCATCACGTTGCTCTTCAATCTCGACGTGGTGCTGGCCAAACACTTCCTCCCCGGCCACGCGGCCGGCATCTACGGGGGGTTGAACAAGATCGAGGTGATCATCTACTACGGCACCCTCTCGGTCAGCCAGGTGCTGTTCCCGCGGGTGGTGGAGGCGGTGGCCCATCGCGCCCACCCCGGCCGCCTGCTCTTCCTCTCCGCCGGCTTGATCGTGGTCGCCGGGGCGGTCGCGCTCACCGTGTTCGCGCTCTTCCCGCACCTGATCGTGAACATCCTCTTCGGCGGCGCGTTCCATGACGCCGATCCCTTCATCGTGCTGGTCGGCATCTCCGGCCTCTGCCTCGCCCTCTGCAACCTGCTGGTCCAGTTCTTCATGGCCGTCCACGACCGCTGGTACATCCCGATCCTGGCCGCCGGCTGTCTTGCCCAGGGCGTGCTCATCACCGTCTTCCATCACTCGCTGGCGCAGGTCGTCACCGTGGTGCTGGGGACCTTCGTGGTGCTGGTGCTGGCTCTGACCGGACGCATGCTCCTGCTCCTCCCCCGGCTGCGCCCGGAGATGGTGGAGGAGGAGACCCCGGCCCCCGTCGGAGTCTGAGCCGGCGCCGCCGCTCAGCGCGGGCTCCAGGCAAGCTCGAGACATGTCGAAGCATCCGACCGCGGTCGAACGCTTCAGCGGCTTCGCCGACCTCTACGATCGCGGACGCCCACGGCCGCCGGCCGAGCTGACCGCGTTGCTCTCCCAGTACGCCGGGGTGGAACGTCCGCGCGTGGTCGACCTGGGCGCCGGCACCGGGCTCTCCACCAGTGTGTGGGAAGGCCGGGCCGGGCACGTCACGGCGGTCGAGCCCTCCTCCGACATGCGCGAGGTGCTGGAGCGCCGCCTGAACAGCTGGCACACCCAGCACGAGGTGCGCCGCGGCACCGCTGAGGAGACCGGACTCGACAGCGAGTCGGCCGACATCGTGACCGCCGGCCAAGCCATGCACTGGTTCGACCCCGAGCGCGCCCTGCCCGAGATCGCTCGCATCCTCCGTCGCGGCGGCGTCTTCTGCGCCTTCGACTACGACTGGCCGCCGCTCACGGACGCGGAGGTGGACGCCGCGTACTTCGCCGCCGACCGCCGCTACCGCACCCTCGAGGAGGAGCGCGGACTGGTGCCCCGGCGTGCGGTCAAGGCGGGGCACCTGGCGCGCATACGGGAGAGCGGCCTCTTCCGAACCACCCGGGAGTTCGCGCTGCACCACCAGGCCGGCGGCGACGCGGAAGCATTGATGCGCCTCGTCAGCACCCAGGGCGGCGTGGTGGCGCTGCGCAACCTGGGGCTTGCCGACGACCAGCTGGGCCTGGCGGAGCTGCGCCGGGTCGCCGAGGAACGGATTCCCTCCCCGACGACGTTCTGGTGGACCTATCGCCTGCGCCTGGGCTGGAAATAGAGAACCCGCCCCCGAAGGGGGATAAAACCAACTTTGACACATTCGCCCATCTTCCAGAGCCGTGTCAAAGTCGGTTTTAAAGAGCTCGGCAACGACCTACTCTTCCACCGGGTTACCCCGGCAGTACCATCGGCGCAGAAGGGCTTAACTGCCGTGTTCGGAATGGGAACGGGTGTGACCCCTTCGCCATGGCCACCGAGCGCTAGAGATCATACCAGAGGCCACCGGGAGAGTTCCGGTACTGCCGAAGGAAGGCTCCGAACGCCGTCCTAGCGGGAGCGGCGCCGGCGGGCCCGCAGGCTCTTGATCTTGCGCGCCTCCGCGGGAGGGATGTAATGCGCACGACGGCGCATCTCGCGCACCAGGCCCTGCTCCTGCACCTTGCGGCGGAACTCGCGCAGTGCCTGCTCGAACTCCTGCTGGTCCTTGACGATTACCTTCAAGCCTTCACCTTCTCCGTGTTGGGTTGCCGCCTCCGAGAGGAGGCCCACCCAGGATACGCAACGAGCGTGTCGGAGTCGTCCCGTCCGAACTGGGTGAGGTTCCCCTCCTCGGGGCGCTGGTAGGTTATCGGCGTGGCTCAACGCGTGGCGAAGGGGCCGGCCGAGCCCGCGGCCGCCAACCCCCGGCGCGCCGACCGGATCGTGCTCGGCGTCATGGTACTGCTGGCCGCGGCCGGACTTGCCGCCGCCACCTACCTGACCACCGTCCACTATGACGGCCGGCAGGTCGTCTGCACGACGACCGGCTTCATCAACTGCAACGCCGTCCTCCACAGCCCGCAGTCACTGGTCTGGGGGACGCAGATACCGGTCACCGTCCCCGGGATGGTGTGGTTCCTGGTCAGCGGCGGGTTGGCGGCGTGGGCCTTGTTCGGCCCGGAGCCGCGCTGGCTGGCGCCGGCGCAGCTGCTGTGGTCGGTACTGGCCCTCCTCTTCGTCTTCTACCTCGTCTATGCGGAGATCGCCGTCATCCACCAGCTGTGCGAGTGGTGCACGGCCGTTCATGTGCTGATCCTGGCGATCCTCCTGCTCAGCGTCCGCCGGATGCAGACCCGGGAGGATGCCTGATGGCACCCAAGCGCACGCAGTCCCGCCAGAAGGCCCTGCGCCAGGGCGGGGCCGCCGGCCGCCCTCGCGCGGCGGAGGCGACGGTGGCCTCCAGCCAGACCCGACGGCAGCCCGCACGCTCCTACCGCAAACCGCCGCGCTCCGTCTGGCGCGGACCCTATCCCTACGCCGGGATCCTGGGCGCCGTCGTGATCGTGGTGCTGGTGGTGGTGATCGTTTCGCGGCTCACCTCGGGCGGGACGCCACCGACTGGCAACATCGAGCAGGCGATCCAGGACGCCACCAGTGTCCACTCCTCCGTCTTCGACCAGGTCGGAACCGGGTCTCTCAATTCGAACCAGCTTCCGATCAGCGCGGTTCAGAACCCCACCACTCTCGCCAGCTCCGACGGTAAGCCGGAGGTGCTCTACATGGGCGGCGAGTACTGCCCCTACTGCGCGGCCGACCGCTGGGTGATCCTGACCGCGCTCTCGCGCTTCGGCAGCTTCTCGGGCGTGCAGTCCATGTTCTCGAGCTCGACCGACGTCTACCCCAACACGCCCACCTTCACATTCGTGAACGCGAAGTTCAGCAGTCAGTACGTCGATTTCGTCCCGGTCGAGATGTGGTCGCGCAACGCGAGCTCCAGCAGCGCGCCGGATCTCCAAAAGCCCACCCAAGAGCAACAGCGGCTGATGGACACCTACGACAGCGGGGGCGGTATCCCGTTCCTGCTGATCGGCGGCAAGTACGTGGGGAGCACACCCTTCAACCCGCAGTCCCTGTCCGGCCGGACCCAGCAGCAGATCGCGTCCAACCTCTCAGATCCCTCGCAGCAGACGACGCAGGACATCATCGGGAACGCGAACCTCCTGACCGCGGTCATCTGCTCGGTGACCAAGGGCGCCCCCAGCGCCGTCTGCCAGAGCACCGGCGTCCAGAAGGCCGGCCAGCTGCTGGGCATCAACCCGGCCTCATAGCCGTTCCACCGAGGGCCGGGGAGGCAGGCTCGGGTATCGTGAGACGCTGATGTCCGTCCCGATCGAGGCTTACTGACCGCCGTGCCGCTGGTCATCACCTTTCCCTTCAGCCCGATCGCGTTCCAGCTCGGGTTCCTCACGGTCCGGTGGTATGGCGTCGGGTACGCGGTGGCGTTCTTGGTCGGCCTCTGGCTGGTCGGGCGCTACATGCGGTATCGCGACATCGGGGAGCCGGCCTGGGGGTCGCTCGCCTTCTGGAGCATCGTCCTGGGGCTGGTCGGTGCCCGCCTCTATTACGACGTCCAGAACGGCTTCATCTACTACCTCACGCACCCGCAGGACATCCTGGCCGTGTGGCAGGGGGGCATGGCCTATTTCGGCGCCATCTTCACGGTTCCCTTCCTGGTCTTCATCT
Source organism: Candidatus Dormiibacterota bacterium (assembly GCA_963790575.1). Lineage (GTDB taxonomy): Bacteria > Chloroflexota > Dormibacteria > Dormibacterales > Dormibacteraceae > CAVTSA01. Next base: position 30,065 of record CAWBPD010000036.1, read on the forward strand.
GGACCCGGGTCCAGCGCCTGCCGTTCTGGACCTTCGCCGACGCGGCGGCGCTCTTCGCCGCCGTCGGGCAACCGATCGGCCGCATCGGCAACATCATCAACGGCGACATCGTGGGCTATCCCTCGCAGCTGCCGTGGGCGATGCGCTACACGCATCCGGACAGCCTGGCCCCCCAGCTCGGCGTCGCCTACCAGCCGGCCGCCGCCTACGAGCTCTTGATCGGACTGGGGATGCTGACCGTGCTCCTGCTCCTCTGGCGCTACCGCCGGCCGCAGGCAGGCGCGCTCTTCGTGCTCTACCTGCCCATGTACGCGGTGTCGCAGTTCGTCGTGTTCTTCTGGCGGGCCAACTCGATCACCGCCTTCGGGCTGAAGCAGGCCCAGCTCTCCGCGATCGTGCTCTTCGCGCTCTCGCTCGTCGTCATCGCACTGTGGCGGCGCTTTCCGAACCTCAACGCCGGACGCCCCGACGAAGAGGTGCGAGTGCCCGGCGAGGAACCGGCGGAGGCGGCGCGCGAGAGAGCAGCTTCAACCTCAAGCGACTGACCGAACGGAACCGCTGAACCGGGGCGCCCGCCGGTCAACTCCCGACTCCGCTCGACCCCGTTAAGGCTCCCTTGCAGATGCCGCTTATTGTCCATATACTGGCCGAGTCATGTCAGTCTCGCACACGGTGGACAGACCCGGTACGCCGCTTAACGCGGCTCGCGACATCTGGGGCCGCGCGATCGCCCAGCTCGACCTGGGAACGCTCACACGGCACGACTACGAGGCGGCGGCAGAGAAGCTCCGGGCCATCCGGAGCAGGCTCGAGACGCCTGAGCAGAGCCGGGTCGACGTCTACCTGGAGCTGCTCGAGGAGGCCTGGGCCGACCGCTCGCCCCGTCCGTTGCGGCAGGCCCGTACCTCCCCCCTCGTGGTCCGCGCGCACCGAGTCCTCGCCTCCGCGTTCGCCGAGGGCGGCGACCGCGACGTCCGCCAGGCGCGCGCGAGGTTCGCACTCCGGCGGCTCGAGCGGCTGGCCACCCTGGCCGGCGACGACGTCGAGCGCCTGAGCGTCGTTCGCCTGGCGGACCCGCTGCTGCGTCTCCTTTCGGCCCTTCAAGCCCCCGACGACGAGGTCCTGCAGTGATCGCGCGCGTTCCCAGCCTCGACCTCGAGCCCCCGGCGGCGACGCGAACCTCGCCGCCGGTGGCCGGCCTTGCCGAGCTTCTCGACCGGCAGGCCGACGACGCCCGCGCGCTCTCCGGCGCCCGCATCTCGGCCTGGAACGGCATCGTCGGCTGGTTGCCACGCGAGGGCCGGCCGGAGCCACGCGGTGTGGTCGGGATCGCGGATTGGGACGGCACCATCTACTACGACCGCAACTACGTGCAGCGCCCTCTGCAGACGCTGTTCGAGAAGGCAGGTGGTGGGCTGGAGGCGTACGAGCTGCGCCGGGCCAAGAACGCGCTCGCCGTGGTTCTGCACGAGAACTGCCACCTGCTCGCCTCCGACCCCGAGGACCACGCGTCGACCAAGGCCCGATGGAGCTGGCCCCTGGTGGTGCTCGAGGAGGGCGCGACGGAGCTGTTCACCCAGTCGAGGCTCAACGCCTACGTCCGGCGCCTGGGGCTCGACCGGCTCGTCCCCGGCTTCAAGGACGTGCAGTCGGACGCCACCTACCCGCTCTTCGTCCCCGCCGTGCAGACGCTCACACGGGGGGTCGGCCGCCTCGCGGGGCAGCCCGCCTCCGAGGTGCTGCGACGGGTGATCTGCGAAGCGGGCGCGAGGAAGTTCGAGACCCTGGGCGCGATCGCCCTCGACGGCAGCGGGCTCGCGACCCGGGTGCCGGCCGGCCACCAGGCGGCGGCGGTAGAGGAGATCGCGGACACGGTCCGCGCGGCATTCGGCGAGGTTGCCCGGATCGGACCCTTCCTGAGCCCTGAGGTCAGCGTCCAGGTATCCCGGCGCGTGGGTCGCGAGGCCCTGCGAGGGATCCTGTTCGAGTTGGAGAGGCTGGACGCGGACTATCCGAAGGCCGCGCCCGGGTCGCTGGCGACCGAGGGGCGCCGGCGGCCGGTACTCCCGCCCGGCATGGCCCTGTCATCCGCCGGCCGCCGTCGGCCGCCGCTCGACGCCGACGCCGCCCGCGCCGCGGCGGGGCTCACCCGCTGAGGCGTGGCCGTTGGTGCATTGGTGCACTGTGCACCAATGCCCCCGGTCTACGCGCCGGCGGCCACCTCGTCGTGGCGGAAGCAGCGCAGGACGTGGTCGTTCACCAGCCCCACCGACTGCATCAGGGAGTAGCAGATGGTCGGGCCGACGAACCGGAACCCACGCCGGCGCAGCTCCCGGCTGAGGGCGATGCTGGTGGCGTCGAAGGCGGGAATCTGGGCCTCGTCGGCCCGGCGGTGGTCGATCGTCCGGCCATCCACGAACGACCACAACAAGGCGTCGAAGCTGGAGCACTCCTCCTGCACGGCGACGAACGCGCGAGCGTTGCCGACCGTGGCCTCGATCTTGGCCCGGTTCCGGATGATCCCCGGATCCTGCAGGAGAGCCTGCTGTCGTGCCGTGTCGAATCCGGCCACGATGACGGGATCGAACCCGGCGAACGCCTTCCGGTAGCCGTCGCGGCGCTGCAGGATGGAGCGCCAGCTGAGCCCCGCCTGGGCCCCTTCCAAAGTCAGCATCTCGAACAGGTGGCGGTCGTCGTGGGAGGGGACGCCCCACTCCTGATCGTGATCGTCGCGCAGCAGACGGTCGGCCTGGGCCCAGGAGCAGCGCTTGCGGCCATCCCCGGAGTCCACGGCGACGCCGCTCACGTTCCCAACACCACGCGCAGGTCCACGATCTCCATTTCGTCCTCCAGCGCGAGCGACCGGATGGCGTCGACCAGCGCCCGGCGCACCAGCCGGCGTGCGGCCGTCGCCCCCTGCGCGTCACAACCGAAGCTCAGCACCTGCCCACCTTGCCCCCCGCCGGACGCGACCACGCCCAGCGATGGATGCCGCGCGTGGATGCGCCGGACGACCTGAGCGACCGTTCGAAAGGGCAGCGACGGCGGCCCCACGGTGGTCCAGACGCGGTAGCGCCCGGGTTCGTCGCTCCCCACCTCTGGATCCACGTCCTCGGCCCACTTCATCGTGTCCTGCTCGCCGGCGGGGCCCGCTTCGGGCGGCCGATCGAGCACCTGCAGGTCGAGCGAGAGCGCCTGCAGGAGCCGGAGGAACCCGGGCAGGCTCACCGCCCCGCTCTCTCCCTCCAGCTTCTGGACCACGCTCCGTCCCACCCCGGCCAGCGTGGCCAGATCCTGCTGGCTCAGCCCCAGGGCAAGGCGGCGGTCACGGACGAGGCGCGCCGCCTGGGCCGGGCTGTCGATTCCACGCCCCAGACCGCCCTCCGTCATATCGCCGCCTCGGAGGATAGCGGGCGGCATCAGGAGAGCGGCTGAAGGTAAGAAGATCGCGGACCTCTGCGACGCTCGTTCTTACTTTCGCGCCCTGGCCCAGATTTTCAGTGCTCGGCCACGGTGATAAACGAGATGTAAGTTCAAAACCGGTCACACGGCACGTGGACGGCGGTGCTGAATCTGGGTGATGGGGCCGAAAGGTAAGAGGGACGTGAGACCATGGTCATGGTGAACTCTTACCGATTCCTTGCTCGAGCGGGAATCGCACTGCTGCTCCTGGCCGCGGTCGCCGCGGTCGGGGTCGGGGTGTCCAACCTGCACCTGCCTGGCCGGCGGGCGACCCACCTGGTGGCGGCACATCAGCAGCGCTGGCAGTTGAGGCAGCTGGTGGTCGACCGCGCGGGGCGCTCCGGCAGTTCGGCGACCCTTCGGGTACTGGTCGTGGGCGCCAGCGTCAGCCACGGGCTGGGAGCGTCGTCGCCCAGCCACGACTATGTCTCCGACCTGGGCCGGATGCTCGAGGCGCGGACCGGCCGGACCGTCGACCTCACCGTGTGGTCCCGTCCCGGCGCGCGGATCGCCGTCAGCGACAGCTGGACGCTGCCCGCGGGCGAGCAGGTGGTCGTCGTCCAGCTGATCACCAACGACTTCATCGACGCGACGCCGCTCCTCTCGTACCAGCAAGACCTGACCACCCTTCTCGACCGTCTGCATGCCACCTCGCCCCGGGCGTCACTGCTCTGTGTGGGAGCGTGGGAGCCCAGCTATGCCGTCAACCGGGTCGGGCTTCCGGTGCTGGCCTACGACTCGATCGAGAAGAGCGCGTGCAACGGGCACGGCGGCCACTTCCTCTCCCCCTCCCCCATCTTTCAGCACAGCGCCTGGCGGGGGCCCGCGGGCCGGCTGACCGCATTCGGGAAGGGCGACGACTTCCATCCCAACAACAAGGGACACCTCCACCTGGCGGATGCGATCCTGGCCCAGCTGGAGGCACAGCACGCAGTCCCCCCGGCGGCGCCGGCCCACCCGAGCACGCTGGTCAAAGGGACCTCCGCTCGCCGCGCGCACGATTGAGGTCCAAGCCCCCCACGAGCGGCCGGCCACCCCCGCGGGTGCATCCTGTCGGAATGACGACCAGGGTGGCCGTGCTCGACGACTACCAGGGCGCGGCGGAGGCCGACCCCCACTGGCAGGGTCTCTGCCCGGGCGTGGAGCCGGTGTTCTTTCGTGACCACCTGAGCGATGAGGCGGCGCTGGCGGAGCGGCTCAGGCCGTTCGGGGTGGTAGTGGCGATGCGAGAGCGAACGCCGTTTTCCGCCTCGCTCCTGCACCGTCTGCCCAACCTGCGTCTGCTGGTGACCACCGGGATGCGCAACCGGTCCATCGACCTGGTGGCGGCTCACGAGCGCGGCGTCATCGTGTCCGGGACCGAAGGGACGACGAGGCGCAGCACCGCCGAGCTGGCCTGGGGCCTGATCCTGGCCGTGACGCGACGCATCCCCACCGAGGAGCGCTCGGTCCGCGAAGGCGGGTGGCAGACCACGGTGGGGACCGAGCTGGCGGGCAAGCGCCTGGGACTTCTCGGCCTGGGCCGGGTCGGCACCCAGATGGCCGGGCTCGGGCGAGCATTTGAGATGGAGGTGGTGGCCTGGAGCCAGAACCTCACTCCCGAGGTGGCGGCGGAGGCGGGCGCCACCTGGGTGGAGAAGGAGGAGCTGCTTGCCACCTCGGACGTGGTCTCGATCCACCTGGTGCTCAGCGATCGCACGCGGGGGCTGGTCGGCGCCCGGGAGCTAGCGTCGATGCGACCCACCGCCTATCTCATCAACACCTCACGCGGTCCGATCGTGGAGGAGGCGGCGCTGGTCGACGCGCTCCGCCAGGGGGTCATCGCGGGCGCCGGGCTGGACGTGTTCGACCAGGAGCCGCTGCCTCTGGACCATCCGCTGCGAAGCCTGCCCAACGCGGTGGTCACGCCCCACCTGGGCTACGTCACCCAGGAGACCTACGCCGACTTCTTCGTCGGGATCGTGGAGGCGATCAATCGGTGGCTCGCCAACAGCCCGGTGCGTCAGCTGATGCCGTAGATGTGGACCCGGCCGTCCTGGACCCGGATCTGCGCCTGGGGAAGAGACGGCAGCGACGGCGTCCCCGACGAGCCGTCGAGCGCGAACGTCTGATACCTCCCCCAGGGGCAGACGAACCGATCCACCTTGTCATCCCAGAGGAGCTGGCATGGCTTGTGGGTGCAGATGGAGGAGAAGGCGCGGACCTCCTGCCCGTGGCGGACCAGGAAGAGAGGCAGGCCTCCGGCGGTGACGTGGACCGGAGTCCCCTCGACAAGGCTGGCCGCGGCCACTCCAGTGTCGACCCAGGTCGCGCCCGCACGCTCCGGCGCCAGCGGCCCGCCGTGGCCACCGCCCGGGGTCCCGGACCGGTCGTCGAGCACCCGCTCGCCGGCCACGCCGAGCGCGGCCCCGCCCACGATTCCCGCCGCCGCCGCCAGGGCCCACCGGCGACTCCGAGCACTGGTCCCCGGCGTGGTCAACCGGGCGGCGAGGCGGCGCCGGAAGGCGGGATCCATGCGCGGGTAGGGCTCGCGCGCGCCGGCCAGACGGGAGGCGGCCCGGATGGCAGGCGCGTCCGCCGCGTCTTCCGTCTTGATGCGTGGCGGCTCACCCTTGCGGAGCCGGTTGATCGCGTCGTCCAGACGCCGCGCCCGCCGGTCTTCGTCGTTCTCAGGCATCGATGTCCACCCGAGCGGCCGCGCGCAGGGCACGTAGCTGCATGATCCGGACGTTACCGGGCGTGGTTCCCATCTCCCGGGCCACCTCACGGGAGGTGTAGTTCCGCAAGAAACGGAGCTCGAGCACCTTGGCGTAGTTGTCGGGCAGGCGCCGCAGGATCCGGGCCGCGAGGTCGATCGCGGAGGCGCTCGGGGATTCCACCGCCCGGTCGGCCGCCGCGAAGACGTCTTCGTCCAGCGACTGCTGAGGCAGCCCGAAACGCGAGGCCCAATGCGCGGCGAGCTCGGTGCGCGCGACCCGGAAGAGGTAGCCGCGGATCGACTCGCGCGTGGCGTCGGGATCCAGCCGCGGCACCGCCTTAAGTGCCACCTGCTGCGTCAGATCCTCGGCGTCGGCCCGGTTTCCGACGCGGCGAAACAAGTACGCGTAGACGCCCTCCAGTTCATCGAGAGCCATGTCCTGCGCCGTCTGGCGCGCGCCGGCACGCTGCCGGTCGGGCAGCTGAACAACGTCGGCGGTCCGGCGCTCCTTCATTACTCATCCAGGTTCTACGCCCGGGTGTTACGCACCGCCACACCAGCATGTAACGGCAAGGCGTAGTACCGGGAGACGGAGTCATGGACACGTTCCCTCAGGGAGGTGCGGAAATGCGATTGTCAGCCTGGATCAGGCCGGCGGTGGTGGCGGGAGCGGCGGTGGTCCTGCTCGCCGCGTGCGGTGGTAGTGGCGCGCAGGGCAACACGGGAAGCTCGGGGTCGTCCGGGTCCTCCGGTTCGTCGGGTTCCAGCACGCCCACCCCGGCGCAGAACAGCCCGGTCAAGACAGCCATGGCGACGGTGCAGGGGAAGAGCGAGACCATCTTCACCAACGACTCCGGGATGACGCTCTACTACTACACGCCGGACAAGGACTCGTCGGTCAGCTGCACCGGCGGCTGCGCGTCAGCCTGGCCACCGCTGGCCGCCGGATCGGGTACCCCGGGGCCCATGTCTGGCGTCACCGGCACCTGGGGCTCGGTTCCGAACCCCGCGGGCGGATCGGTCGTCACCTACAACGGCTGGCCGCTCTACACGTTCGTCAAAGACACCGCGCCCGGTCAGACCACCGGGGAAGGGGTCGGAGGCGTCTGGTTCGTAGCGACGCCCTCGCTGGCCGCGAGTCCGACCGGCTCCTGAGCCTCACCTCCCTAGATGAGTTATTCCAAACCATCAGTGGTCTCAGGTGGGAGTTGACGTCGTGCTAGCGCTGTTCGAAGCCCATGCCTCCAGCCGCCGAACTCCAGTTGCCGACGTCGGCAATTTGGAATAACTCATCTAGTCGCGGGCGGGCGCCCTTTCGGCGGCTCCCGCCTGCATCCACTCGCTCGCCCGGGGTGGGTTGTTGGTGCGCCAGTGTCTGGTTTGCCTGCCCGGTGTGCGGTGTTGGTGCACTGTGCACCAACGGGTCCTATCCGGCGCGGGTAACCCCCGGAGGTACACCAACGGGTCCTATCCGGCGCGGGTACCCCCCGGAGGTGCACCAACGGGTCCTATCCGGCGCGGGTAACCCCCCGGAGGTGCACCCGTGCACGAAGGGCCCTCACTACACCGTCTCCCCGCCAGGCGGCACGCCCGGCGCGACGCCGGCGTGTGGCTCGGGCAGGGCTGAGGGCGGCGCCGCAGGGGGCGTGCCGGCCATCGGAACCAACCTGGCGAGCAGGTCCCTGCGTACGACCAGCGTGCCCGCGATCAGGTCGTGGAGACCCTGCTTGTGGCGGGTCCACGCGATCATCAAGAACTCGATCACGAGCACGACCAGGAACACCAGGCCGATCAGGCCGATACCGAGGCTGATCACGTTCACGAACCCGGAGAACAGGGCCGGAATGGCCAGGTACAGGGGCAGCACGGTCAGGATCAGCGGGACGAACTTCACGAAGTGCCGTCCGGTCGCGCGGGCAAACGACACCGGGCGCCCGTACTTGTCGACCAGGATCAGCCCCACCGCGCGCTTGCCGACCGTGGCCCGCGCGGGAGAGCTTTCAAGGCCGGCGTCGTAGAGCCAGTAGACGACGCTGACGATCACCAGCAGCGCGACCTCGGTCAACACCTCCGCCTCCGGCGAGAACTCCCGGGTCGAGATCAGCGCGATGACGAAAAAGACTGCGCCGATGAAGACCAGGAGCGCGGCCCCCAGCAGGCTGACGACCGCGTCGATGACGGCAGCCCCGAGGCGGACCCGCAGGCCCGCGTAGGCCACGGGGTCGAAGGACACCGGTTCCGCGGGCCGGGATGTGCCTGCCTGCGAAACTGCGAACGGAGGCGGTCCACCGATCTGCGCGGGGGTGGAGGCGAACGCCAGAGCCCGGTCCGAGCCCGCCAAGGACGCGGAAGCGGACAAGGGAGACCCGCCCCAACCACCGGAGGTCCCAGAGCCGCCTTGCGTCCACGAGGGCCCGGACGCAGTGTCCCAGGAGCTCTCGTGTGTCGGGGCAGCCGGATCGGCGGCAGCCGCGGACCGTGCCGCCTCGGCGGCCTGACCGGAGTCGCCGGTGTCCTTCAATCGCTGGATCGCGAGGCGGGTGAGCCGGTGCAGACGTTCCGGCTCGCCACCGAACTCAAGGCGGGCCCAGTCATACCACTGCGCGTAGCCCCGGCGCCAGGGGGACACCTTGGCCAGCAGCATGACGGCGGTCCCGGCCACGCTCTTGCGCGCGACCACCTCGGCGGTCGGCCGGTCGGCGCCGGAACCCTGCGCCTCCATCGCCGCCTGCGCGACACCGCAGCACACGCGAGGATCGGAGCTGACCTCCCGCTTCGCCCAGACGTACCACTCGGCGAACTGTTCGTCGGAGTCGGGTGTAGCGCCCTCCACGGTGCAACACAGTATGCCGCCCGACGAGCGCCGCCAAGGAGCGCGCTTGCTCACCGCTGATGGCCGGCGCACCAGGTGCGTATTTGCGGCCAGGCGAGCGCGACTGTAGAGTACGGCGGGGAGGAACGATCGATGATTGCCTTCTGGATCCTGGCTGCCTTTATCTCCGCCTCGGCCCTGGGCTGGGGCCTTTTCCTTATGCACTGGGGCCTGATCGGGGCCGTGCTCTTCGCCCTCGCCGCGCTGGTCATCCTGCGCGGGCTGGCGAGTTGGGTTCGCCGGTCTTTGGTGCTGCGAGAGCGCTTGCCGGACGAGTCGACGACCGACCGCCGGGTGCTGGAGACCAACCGCTACATCTTCTGGCGCCGGTTCACGATGTTCGGCCTCGTCGTCGCCATCTATTTCCTCATCATGCTGTTCGCGTTCGGCCTCAGCCCGCTGGCCGCGCTCAAGGTTCTGCCGGGCCTGATCGAGCAGGCCCTGCTCTTGGTGGTGCAGCTGGGCGCGCTCTTCCTCGCCAACTTCGCACTCTTCTTCGGGCCCTTCGTCCTCTTCGGCCGCATGGGCCGCCAGACCCTGCTGCCGGGTGACGCCAACTACGGCGTGTCGATGGAGGACGTCCGCGGTCAAAAGACCGCCGTCTCCGAGATCCGCCGCATCCTGCGCCTGATGGAGCAGGGCCGGACCTATCGCAAGGCGGGCGGTCAGCCGGAACGGGGCCTGCTCATGGTGGGGCCCCCCGGCACCGGCAAGACGATGCTGGCGAAGGCGATCGCGACCAGCCTCCAGACGCCGATCATCGTGAGCTCCGGAGCCGCCTACCAGGGGATGTTCATCGGCATGGACATGGTCGCGGTCTGGATGTGTGTGCGGGCCGCCAAGCAGAAGGCGAAGCGCTGGGGCGGGTGCATCATCTTCATCGACGAGTTCGATGCGCTCGGCCAGTCCCGCGGCGGGATGATGGGCGGCGGCGGCATGGGCGGCGGTATGGGCGGCATGATGGGCGGCTTCCGGATGGGCCTTAACATGCTCCTGGTCCAGATGGACGGCGTGGACAATCCGGGCGGCCTCAAGAAGGCCATTCGGCGCCTGGTCAATGTGAGCCTGGACGGGCTGTTCGTCCCGCGCAAGATCGGAAACGTCTCGCTCCGCATGCCGAACCTGAAGGCCCCTCGGCACAACCTCTTCTTCATCGGCGCCACCAACCGTCCCTCGGTGCTGGACGAGGCCGTGACCCGGCCCGGCCGCTTCGGGCGTCAGATCCGGTTCACAATGCCGCGCCGCGACGACCGCAAGGACATCGCCGACCTCTACTTCGGCAAGAAGGCACACGACCCGGAGCTGGACACCCCGGCCCGTCGAGACGAGTTCGCGCGAGTCACCCAGGGCTACTCGCCCGCGGAGATCGAGCAGGCCCTTTCGATGGCGCTTATGTACGCCTTCGAAGACGGTCGCTCACGGTTCAACTGGAGTGATCTGCGGGAAGCCATGGTCAACGTCACAGTGGGCCTCGCGCAGCCGCGGGAGCGCACCGAGCGCGAGATGCTCGCCGTCGCCCGTCATGAGGTCGGCCACGCGGTGGCGGCGCATTTCTTCAAACCCGACCACGCCCACATACGGCTCACAATCACTGAGCGGGGTGACACCGGGGGCCACCATCTCTCCCTCCCCGAGCAGGAGGAGTTTTCGACCTTCCGTTCGCAGATGGCGGCCGAGGTCCGTACCCGCCTGGCCGCACTTGCGTGCGAGCGGGTCTTCTACGGCGAGAACTCGACAGGCGTGTCAAATGACCTCGAGATGGCGACCAGATCGGCTGCGCTCATGGTCGGCCTGGTTGGAATGGCCGGTGACACGATGCCGCTCGAGCTGGCCCGGAAGGCGGTCGGGTTCGGCGAGAACCTGATCTCCGTAGCCGAGATGATGGGTGGCGCGATGGAGGGCGGGACCCTGGCGAGGGCCGCGCTTTCGAACCCCCTTGGGCGCCGCACCGCGGCCCAGATCCTTGGCTCGGCCTACATCGACGACTGGCGCCTCATGTACGTCAACCGCGAGGCCATCGACAGGGCCTCGGAGCGACTGATGGGGGTCGGCGAGATGGTGGGCGATGAGATCAAAGAGATGCTCGACTCGGTCGGGCTTCGGTTCCCGACCGACGCGGATCCCTACCCGCCGGACTGGCCGGTGGTTCCGATCTCCGCGGCAGAGGAGCTGGCGCACCCCAATGGGAACGGCCATTCCAACGGGCGCGAGACGGTGGAGGTGCATCCACAGGGCTGAGCACGGGAGGCATCGGGCACCTCCCGCACCTGAGGAAGGTCGTCGCCCGCTCGCCCCCGGGGTCGGCCGCCGCGGGCCCCTGCGCGGCACACTAGCGCCGTGTGGTGCTTCAGGTGACGGCTCCGCCCAATACCGCCATCGCGATCAGCGCGGCTGTGGTGGGGGCGCTGCTCGTGCTGTCCGGCGCGTGGAGCGTGTTCGGCACCATCGTGGTGCCGAGGCAGATCCGGAGCCTGCCCATCGCTGCCGTCGACCGCTTGGTCGGAGCCTTCTTCGCGAAGCTCCGCGACGCGTCCAAGCGATATCAGCGGCGCGACCGGCTCAGCGCGGCGGAGGGCCCGGCGCTTTTGATCGCGAACCTGGCACTGTGGCTGCTCCTCTTCGAGCTCGGGTTCTCCCTCCTCCTCTGGTCGCTGGGCGGGCAGTCGTTCGGCTCCGCTCTCGCCGAGACCGGGTCCTCTTTGACCCAGCTCGGCTACCTCACGATCCCTCGCGGCGACCCCGCCGGCGTGGTCGACGACCTGGCGGGGCTCTTCGCTCTGGTCACGATCGCGCTCCAGATCGGCTATCTGCCCACCCTCTACGGCGCGTTCAACCGGCGCGAGACGGAGGTCACGCTGCTGGACGCTCGCGCCGGGGTGCCGTCCTGGGGCCCTGAGCTGCTGGCTCGAACGCACTACGGCCTGGGCTCGGGGATCTCGGCGCTGGGATCGCTCCCCGACCTCTTCCGGACCTGGGAACGCTGGGCCGCGGACGTCGCCGAGAGCCACTCCACGTACACGCCGCTGGTCCGGTTCCGTTCCCCCCGGCCACTCTCCTCCTGGGTCACCGCCTTGCTCGCGGTACTGGACGCGGCGGCGCTGTATCTGGCGATGTTCGACGAACCGGCCGATCCGGTCGCCGCCCGCCTCTGCCTCCGCAGTGGGTTCACCTGCTTCAACACCATCGCCCGCGCGCTGGGAACGGACATCCCGGGTGAGGCGAATCCAGCCGATGGCATTCAACTCCCGTTCCCCGAGTTCGAGGAAGCGATCCGCCGTCTGCAGGCGGTGAACGTCCCGATCCAGCGCACCGCGAGCGAGGCGTGGCCGGACTTCGTGGGCTGGCGCGTCAACTACGAGCGGGCCGCGTACATCGTCGCCGCGGCCGTCGACGCCCCGCCGGCGCTCTGGTCGGGCCCTCGCCGCCGGCAGGTGGAACCGATCCCGCCGAAACGCCCCCTGGCGCTCAAACGGCTGTCGCGCGAACGGTGACGGCGCCGCGGCTGCACAGCGAGGGCCGGGGTAGCCAGGACGGCAGGGAGTGGCGGGCGGCGCTCAGTAGGTCGCCAGCGTGCCCCGGCGGCGGATCCTGCGATCGGCGAGCGCGAACGCGTACGCACCCAGCGTGACCAGGAGCACGGCGAGCAGAGCCAGCAACCCGTACTCCTCGAAGGCCGGCAGCAGCGGTCGCGTGTGGAGTGCATCCGCCCGCAGCAGATCAAGCGCATAGGTCGTGGGCAGCAGCAGCGGGATCGCGAGCAAGACGCCGGGCAGGATCGAGAGCGGGAACGCGGTACCGGAGGCGGTGGAGAACAGGAAGGAGAGCGCGTCCGTGAAGAAGTTCGCCTCCTTCACCAGCAGCGCCATGGCGCCGATCAGATAGGCGACGCCGAGGAGCGCCACCTCGGCCAGCACCAGCGCCGGGAGCGCGAACGCGAGGGCACCGAGATAGTGGGCGCCGAAGATCAGCGCTCCGACCAGGAGCAGGATGATCCCGGTCGCGCACGAGAACGCGAAGTCCGCGGCCGTGTAGCCGATCACAAGCGCGTGGCGGCGGGTCGGCGTCATCCAGGCCGACTCCAGCGTGCCCTGCATCATCTCGTTGCGCAGTGCGAACCCGACGCCCCAGAAGGCGCCGAAGACGAAGGTGGTGACGGCCGCACCCAGGAAGAGGAACCCCGCCACGTCGGAGGTGCCCGCGGTCCGTGTGAATCCCACCGGTTGGCCGTGGACCAGGAAGGTGGCGCTGAGCAGCAGGCTCGGGATCAGCCCTTGATAGAGCGAGATCAGGATCAGGCTGATGGTGTCGAGCTTGTAGCGCGCACGGATGCGGAGTTGCCGGCGCGCGGTCGCCAGAATCGCTCGCAGCTCGAGCCGCCCCTCGGTGATGAAATCGGACATGGTCAGTACTGAGCGAAGCCACTGCCCGCGCGAGCTCGGCGCTCGGCGGCGCGGAAGGCGAAGGCGGCGGCCAGGCAGAGGACGGCGCCCGCCCCGGCCAGGACCAACAGCGTCCCGTAAACGCTCGTGAGGGTCGACCTCGCCAGGAGCACGTGGCGAACATCCGCGATGATGTAGGTCGGTGGCAGCGTGACCGCGATGTCGCGGGCCCAGCCGGGCAGGACGGCGATCGGGAAGCTCATTCCGCACAGCACCGTGAACAGCCCGCGCACCATCTGCACCAGCCCGAAGTTCTCCTTGATCACCAGCACCGCGACCGAGAACAGCATCCCGAGGCCGTAGATCGCTGGTGTCCCCACCGCCAGCACGGCCAGGGCCTGCAGCGCCTCCAACGGGTCGATGACGACGCCGAACGCAAAGCGCAGGACCAGGCCGATGACGAGGAACATCCAGAGCGCCACCACCAGGCCGGTGCCGACCGGACCGAAGAGCACCGCGGCACGGGCCGCGGGCGTCGTGAAGATGGCCTCCAACTGCCCCTCCACCTGCTGCTGGCGGAGCGCGGTCCCGGGACCCCAGAGCACCAGGCTCAGCCACATGTACATCGACCAGCCGACGTAGATGAACCCGGCGATCGAGGTGGTTCCGCTGCGCGAAGCGAACGCGTGCAGAGCAGCCTGGCTGCCGCCCGCGAAGGCGTTCGCCTGCAGGACGTAGATGCCGGGCAGCGCCAGCGGCCAGAACAGCATCGACACGAACGCCATCGGATACCGCAGCTGGCTGCGCCATTCCTTTTTGGTGGCGGCCCAGAAGGCGCGCAGATCGGCGGTCACTCGCGCAGCTCCCGACCGGTGAGCCCGATGAAGACGTCCTCCAGGGTCACCGGCACCACCTCGACGTGCTGCAGCCGGGCCCCGACGTCGCGGGCGGCGTCGAAGGCCTGCGGGACCAGGTCCCGGGCGGAGTCACAGTGCAGCGTGAGCGCCAGCGCACCGTCCTCACGCTCCTGCCGGGCTACCACGGCCAGGTCGCTGAGCCGAGCCCGCACCTGTTCCGGGTCGCCGCCGACCAGCTCCAGCCGCACAACCTGCCCGGCCTGGATCCGGCGCTTCAGCTCGGCGGGCGTGCCGAGGGCGACGATGCGACCCCCGTCGATGATCGCGATGCGGTCGCAAAGCTGATCCGCCTCCTCCATGTAGTGGGTGGTGAGCAGGACCGTCCGGCCCTCCCCGCGCAGGTCGCTCACGACCTGACGCAGGTGGCGGGCGGACTGCGGGTCGAGGCCCACGGTGGGCTCGTCGAGAAGGAGGATCGGGGGATCCGGCAGCAGCGCTCTCGCCAGCACCAGGCGCTGCCGCATGCCGGTGGAGTACCGCTCGACGTACTCCTCGGCACGGTCGGCCAGCCCGACCGTCGTCAGCGCGTGATCGATCCGGGCTCGGGGGAGGGGCGGGGGGACGTGGTAGAGCGCCGCGAAGTAGTCGAGGTTCTCGCGCGCGGTGAGCTTCCAGTACAGGCTCCGCTCGCCAGAGAGGACGGCACCCATCCGGCCCCGGATCTGGCGCGACTGCGTGCGCACGTCGAAACCCAGCACCTCTGCCGTGCCGCCGCTCGGCTCGAGCAGGGTCGCCAGCATGCGCATGGTGGTGGTCTTGCCGGCGCCGTTGGGGCCGAGCAGGCCGAAGATCTCGCCCCGCTCGATATCGAGGTCGATCGCGTCCACGGCCACGTGCAGACCGCGGCGGTCCGGAGCCCGCCGGACGCGGTCCAGCAGGGTGCGCCGTCCCTGCCGGTAGACCTTGCGCAGCGCGCGCGTCCGGACGGCGGGGGCCGCCGTCACCACGGGTGCCGGTGCACTGCTCATGTCGGTAAGACGCACGGGACGGTTACCTGTTGGGAAGGCGGATCCGAACCTCCGCCGCTCGCCGCACGGGGCCGGGAGCCTTGAGGTACCGGTCGAGGAATGCGTAGGCGCGCTGCCGGAGGTCCAGGGGGAAGGAGTGACCTGCGGGAAAGAGGATCGCCTCGAACGAGTCCTCCGCGCCGGCCGCCCGGTAGGCCACGCGCGCACCTGCCACCAGCCGGCGCACCCCCTGGATGGGGAAGATGCGGTCCCTCTCGCCCGAGGTGAGCAGAAAGGGCCGGGGAGCGAGGCCGGCGACGATGTCCTCGATGTCGGCCACTTCCAGCAGGCCGGGGACGTACATGGCCTTGTTGTGGTTGATCCCGGCGGCGAGGATGTCCCGCAGCGGGGCGAACCCACACGACGACACCCCGACCCGGACCCGTTCGTCGAACCAGGTGAGCCACAGCGCCTCCTGGCCACCCAAGGAGTGTCCGATCGTGCCCACCCGGGTGCCGTCGACCTCCTCCAAGCCGGTCACCAGGTCGATCGCCACGCGGAGATCGTGCAGGTACTTCGCTTGCAGGCACGAGCCTCGCAACAGCCGGCTCGTCAGCTCGAAGAGCTCGTACTGGGAGTCCACCAGTTCCGGGCTCTGCTCGAGAAGTTCGGCGGGCGCGCGGCGGCCCTCGAAGCACAGGTGATCGGGACAGAGGACCACATAGCCTCGCCGGCAGAGCTCGAGTCCGTAGTGGTACATGGGGTCGGGCGTGAGCCCGGCCGGCTCCGACTTCCCCCAGGCGAAGTTGCCGGCATGCTGATGACAGGCCACGATGGCGGGCCATCCCCCCGCCGGCGGCCGCCCGATCGGGCGCAGCAGCCAGGCCGTGATCCGCTCGCCCGCCTCGACCAGATAGCTGACCAGTGTTCGGGTGTGGTCAAAAGCCTTGTGGGTCGCCTCCTCACGGACCTCAAGTGGCACCGGCTCGGGCAGGGGTCCGAGCCGCTCCAGGATGCGAGCCCGGAGCTCCTGGACCATCACCTCTCTCCCGGGTCGATCAAGGAAATGGGCTGGGCCGGCCGCCGCCACCCGATGGGTGGGAGGGACGGATCTTCGGCCATCAGGCCCCGGCTGATGTTTCCGCCCGCGCCAAGGCCACGACCCGCTCGATGACGTCCGCCGGCAGCGGCCCGCGGGCCTCCCATCGGAGCGCCGCCTCCAGGTGCTCGAAGCTCGAGAGCCCGACCAGGACCAGCGCGATTCCGGGGGGACCTAGAGCGCAGCGAAGCCCCAGCTCGAGCGCGTTCTCCAGGCCGAGCTCGGCGGCCAGACCGCTGAGCCGGACGGCATGATCCAGGTCCTGTTGGTAGCGCGTACCGGCGAGCGCGTCGCCGACCCCTCCCGCATTTGGGTGCCGGTCGGGGGCGGCGCTGAGGGCCCCCGCCGCGTAGACCCGGATGTTGATGACCCCCACCTCGTGTTCGCCCGCGACCGTCACCAGTCCGTCGAAGTCCTGGCCGCCGCCGGTGACGCCGGGGTACACGGCGCTGGGGTTGACCGCGTTGAAGTAGGCCTGAACCGTCTCGAACCCCCCAGACCCGAGCGCGCGGTGGACGGCGGGAGTGTCGCCGAGGCCGGTGAACCCGATGTGTCCGGCGAGGCCCTCGTCCACCAGCTCCCCCATCGCGGCGGCGATCTGGCCGAGCAGGTCCGGGTCGTCGAAGGGGTCGCGGATCTGGTTGTGGAGCTGGAACAGGTCCACGCGTTCGCGGCCCAGGCGGCGACAGCTGTCCTCCAGAGAACGCCGGACCACCGACTTCACGTCGGCCGATTGATCGGTAAAGACACGGACCTTGGTTCCGACCAGCGCCGTCCGTGCGGTATCGACGGCGGCCAGCGCGCGGCCCAGGTTCTGCTCCGAGACCCCATCGCCGTACGAGGGAGCGGTGTCGAAGTACCGGACGCCGGCCTCCAGCGCACGGGCCACCGCCCGGGATTGCTCGCTCGCGTTTCCCCGAACCAGCAGGCCGCCGACCGCGCCACATCCGAAGCCGAGCCGCGGAACCGCCAGTCCCGTCCGCCCCAGCAGCCGCTCCTCCACGGCGCGTGAGCATAGCATCCAGCCCAGGCGAGCCCCGGTGGTGCACAGCGCGCCACCGGCAGTGTCGCGCCATCCTGTAACAGTGATGCGCACACGTACCTGGGTACGCCTGCCGGTGGCCGCGGCAGCACTCCTCTGTGTCCTGGTCGTCGCGTTTGGTGCCGGCGTCTGGGCCGACCAGCGCTTCCCCCAGTTCATGCCCGCGTTCGGGCAGAATCGCACGCTCCTCGACCAGACGACACAGCTACAGGCGCTGCGAGTCATTCAGGCGCACTACTGGACGAGCGACCTGGACGCGACCCAGCTCAGCGACGGCAGCATCGCGGGCATGGTGCAGGGACTGGGCGATCCCTTCACCCGCTACCTGACGCCGGCTCAGTACCAGGCGCAGCAGGAGAGCAGCGAGGGTCGGCACCCCGCGTCGATCGGCGTCTCGCTGGTGTTCGAGGGCGAACAGACGGTCGTGAGCGGGGTCCTGCCCGCCTCTCCGGCTCAGCACGCGGGGATCCAGGCAGGCGACGTGGTCCTCGCCGTCAACTCCCAGCCCACCGCCGGCCTCGCACACGACCAGGTCTCCGCGCTGCTCGGAAGTCCGGGGCAGTCAGAGGTGACCCTGCTCGTACAGCGTGGGGCGTCCCAGCTGACGCTCTCCATGCACCGGGCCGCGTTCACCAGCCCGACGGTCGTCTCCACGCGGCTGCCCGGCGATGTCCTGTACATGCGCATCTACCAGTTCGGCACCACGACCGCCGACGAGTTCACCAAGCAGCTGCAGGCGGGGCTGCCGGCGCACGGCATCGTGCTCGATCTGCGCCGAAACGGCGGCGGGTTCGTGAGTGCCGCGGTGACCGTCGTCAGTGCCTTCGTGAAAACGGGTGAGGTGCTCGAGACGCGGGAACGCAACCGCAGCCAGGTCACCAATGTCACCGGCAATGCGATCGCGCCTGCGGTGCCACTGGTGGTCCTCGTCGACGGCGGTACCGCGTCGAGCTCGGAGATCGTCGCCGGCGCCCTGCGGGCGCATCACCGCGCGGTACTGGTCGGCGTCAAGACGTTCGGCAAGGGCTCGGTGCAGGTGGACTACCCGCTCAACAACGGCGGCGCGCTGCGTCTCACCGTGCAGCACTGGCTGCTCCCCAACGGGCAGACGGTGGATCGTCGCCAGGGGCTGCAGCCGGACCGCGAGGTCACGCTTCCAGGGCCCCAGGACATGTACGACGTGGCGACACCGCAGCGTGGCTTCGACCTCGACGGTCAGCTGCTGGCGGCGCTCCAGACGCTGGGGGGCTGAGCTTCGCCGGCGGACGCATAGCCCTGTTTGACGCATCCAGGGTCACGAGCTACGATCCCTGCACCGAGAGGCCGCCCGGCACCACGCCTAAGCGGGGGAGAACGAGTCGCGATGGGTACAGTCGTAGGACGTTTGGTCAGCCGGTCCCTGTTGGCCGCGCCGGTTTTCGCCGGCGGCCTGAGATTGCGCCGCCGCGGTCGCAGGCGAACCGGAACTGGGTGGCTCGCGGTCGGCGTCCTGGCGGCGATGTTGGTCGCCGCCTGTGGTTCTTCCCACAGCGCGACCGGCACCAAGACCGGGGGCAGCATCACCTACGCACTGGATGAGGACGTGGCCGGCTTCAACATCCTCAACGCCGTCGAGGATTCCGGCTTCACTCCGGGCATCATGGAGGTGGTCTGGCCGTCGGCGTTCATCTACTACCCGGACCTGAAACCGCACCTCAACACCGAGGTGGTGACCAGTGCCAAGATCACCAGGACCAACCCGCAGACCGTCGTCTACCAGATCAATCCCAAGGCGACCTGGTCGGACGGCACCCCGATCAACGCCGACGACTTCATCTACAACTGGCAGGCGCAGAGCGGTGATCCGCAGTACACGGATGTCGGCGGTCAGCCATTCCAGCCCGCCGCCACCGGCGGGTACTCGTCGATCAAGTCAGTGACCGGATCCGACAACGGCAAGACCGCGACCGTAGTCTTCGCCCAGTCGTTCGGGAACTGGCAGTCACTGTTCAGTGAGATGATCCCGGCTCACATCGCCAAGCGGGTGGGTTTCAACGACGGTTTCGCGAACTTCGGACCCTCGGTGCAGGTGTCCGGCGGCCCCTACATGCTGCAGAGCTACACCCAGGGCCAGGACGTGGTCGAGGTCCCGAACCCGCACTACTGGGGGCCACCGCCCAAGCTCAGCAAGATCGTGTACCGCGTCATCACCGACGACGCCCAGCAGCCGACGGCCGCACAGAGCGGCGAGGTCAACATCGTGACCCCGGTGCTGCCCACCGTCGAGTTCGTGGACCAGCTCAAATCGGTCCCCAGCTTCACGTACCGGACGCTGCCCGCACTCGGGTTCCAGCACATCGACTTCAACCTTGCGAACTACTACCTGGCCAACGCCAATGTGCGCCACGCGATCGCGTACGGGACCGACCGCAGCACGATCGTAAAGCGCACCGCGGACCTGATCGACCCCCACATCACGCCGCTCCAGAATCGCCTCGAGATGCCGACCGAGCAGTACTACAAGAACACGAGTGCCGGCTACGGCGAGTTCGACACCTCGAAGGCGAAGCAGCTCCTGCAGCAGTCCGGGATGACGATGGGCTCGGACGGCTACTTCCAGCCCGGCGCGGGTCCGGAGAAAGGTCAGGACCTCACGTTCAGCATTTCCACCACCTCCGGGCAGCCGCTTCGTTCCCAGATCGAGCAGCTCTTCCAGTCCCAGATGAAGGACATCGGCGTCAAGATCAACATTCAGAACTACCCGGCCAAGACGCTCTTCGGCACCGTCATCCCCAAGGGGGAGTTCGATCTGGCGGAATTCGAGTGGGGCTCACTCGCCGTCACGCCATCCTTCTTTCCATCGATCTACTGCTCATACACGAACGCCGACCTTTGCGGCTCCAACTACGACCGCTACGCCAACCCGCAGGTGGACCAGCTGCTTCAGTCCGGCGTCGCCGCGCTGAATCCCGCACAGGCGGCGAATGACTTCAACCAGGTGGACGCACTGCTCTGGAAGGACATGGTCACACTGCCGCTGTTCCAGAACCCGGACCTCACGGGGTGGTCGACGAAGTACGCGAACATCGAACCCAACGAGTACACCGGGGTCACCTGGAACGCTCAGGACTGGGCTCTGAAGGCGTCCACCTGAGGCTTGGGGGATGGTGACCCCAGGACAGTGTGGGCGCGGGTAGTGCCAGAGTGTCCGCGGTGTGGCCTTACCCGCGCCGCATTAGCGCCAGACTGCGGACACCCTGGCGCTAACCCTCCGGCCGGCCCGCGCGCACCTTGGCCATGGTGACCTGGGTATGGATGGTCGCGGGCACCGCACCAAGCCCGGACAGGACGGTCCCTAACGCAGCGTCGAAGGACGCGCGGGTCTCGGGGTCGAAGTCGAGATATGTGGCCCGGGTGCGCTCCAGGTTCATCACCCTCTCCGGGCTCAGCTCGGCCCGCCGGGTGTGTGACTTCTCCAGGGCCGGCTCGAAGAGACCAGACGCCGCGATCCGCTCAGCGCCCGAGGGTGGCGGCTTCCTGGCCCAGGCTCGCCGGTCGGGACTGTGCCGCACCCAGGAACTCCGGAGGGATGAGCCCACCGGCTCGTCGTAGTCTTCGCCGACCGACATCATGACCAGCCAGCCCCCCGAGCGAAGGAGTCGGGCCGAGCGGCTGCACAAGACCTCGGGGTCGATCCAGTGGGCGGCGGTGGCGGAGATGACGAGATCGAATGAGGCGTCGGCGGCCGCGAACTGTTCGAACGAGGAGACCGCGAAGAGGACCTCGCCGTCCGCGACGTGCCGGCGCGCCACCTCGACCATCGCCGCTCCAATGTCGATCGCCATGACCGGGAATGGGTACCGCGCCAGCTCAGCGGTCAGCTGCCCGGTGCCGCAGCCGACCTCGAGAATCACCGCCCCCTCGCGCAGGCCGGTGGTCTCGACGATCCAGCGCACCACCTGGTCCGGATAGCTCTGACGCGTCTCGTGGTAGACGTCAGCTACCGAGTCGAAGAGAAGGCGCTGCCGCTCGCGCCTCGCACGCTGCTCCGTGGTCTCGCTCACGAGCCCATGGTGCTCCGCCGAGGATCGGGCTCGCCGCTGCCCTCGCCCTACACGGGGAGGGCGCCGATCCCCGGCTCCTGCGGAAGCAGGCGGCAGCCCTCCACCAGCTCTTCTCCCTCCGCCAGCAGCCCGCTCTCCAGATAGAGGGCATTCGACAGCGCCGCCAGCACGTGCAGGTGTGCTCCGGCCCCATGCGAGGCGTAGGCCACTCCGAAGGCGTCCGCCAGGAGACCGACCTCCAGGCACTCGGTGAGGCCACCCGCCCGGCGGAGATCGGGTTGCACGATGTCGATCGCCCGCTTCTCCAGCAGTCGCCTGAACTGACGCCGGCCATAAAGGTTCTCGCCGGCCGCGATCGGGATCGTGAGCCGCCGGGCGAGTGTGGCCAGTCCCTCGTCATCGTCGGCCGCAACCGGTTCCTCGAACCAGTAGCAGCCCAGTTCCTCATAGGCACGGCCACGCCGCAGGGCCTCCTTGACCGAGAAGACCTGGTTCGCGTCCACCATCAGAAGTGCGCGCTCGCCGATTGCCTCCCGCACCACCTGCAGGCGCTGCAGGTCCTGGTCCAGGCTCGGGGCCCCCACCTTCACCTTCACCCCCTGAAAACCCTGGGCCATCGCGCGCCGGCATCTGCCGGCCAGAGTCTCAAGGTCGTAGTCAAGCCAGCCGACCATCGCGTAGGCAGGCACCCGGTCGCGGGCAGCGCCGAGCAGGCGCCACACCGGCTGACCCAGGCTTCGGCCGAGAACGTCCCAGAGCGCGATGTCGATGGCGGCGATGCCGAGCAAAGCCAGGCCGGCCGAGCCGTGGTAGTCGGTGAGCCGCCACAGGTGGTCGCGGATCTCTCGCACCAGGGCAGGATCCCTACCGACCACGGCGGGACCGAGCTCCAGGTTGATCAGCTCGGCAACGATCTGGGGTGCCGCGGGCAGCCGGCCGAACCCGATCACGGACTGCCCGGTCACACCGTCGGACGTCTCGATTCGGACCCGGCACGCTCCCTCGGTGTCCAGCGTCTGAAGAGCGTCTCTGACCGGTCGCTCGCGCGGATGGGACCTCGGCGTGGCCACCACCGCGGTCACTCGCATGCGTTCCTCCGTTCGCTCGGACTCAGACCCGGGCCGCCGCGTCGGAGGCCCGCATATCGCCGGCGACCTCCCAGGCGCTGGTCCGGAAGAGATCCCGGAGCCACGGGGAGAGGGCTCCGAAGAGCGCCATCGCGACCACGAAGCAGACCCCGCTCACGACCATCACCGGCCGCGGCTCGACGACGTCCGCAAGACCACCCATGCCCCACCCGATCAGCGCCATCGGGGTCAGGGTGATGAGCTGATAGACGCTGGTGGCCCGGCCCCGGAAGCTGTTGTCGACGGAGGACTGGATCAAGGCCAGCGTCATCGACATGAAGACCGCCTGCGTGCCGCCGACGAAGAAGCCCAGCCCGACCGCCAGCAGATCATTGTGAGCCGCCCCCATCGCGGTCAGGAAGAGCCCGCTGCCGACCAGGCTGACGAAGAAGATCAGCGGCCGGTGACGGCCGGTCGCCAGGGCGGCCAGCAGCAGGCTTCCGACCACCGCCCCCAAACCGATCGAGGTGAGCAGGGCGCCGTAGATGGAGCTGGCGGCGTGGAGGTCGTTGCTGACGAACATCGGCAGCATGCCCTGGTAGGCCATCGTCAGCGAGCAATGCAGCGCCACCGCGCAGATGGTGGTCAGCACCAGAGGCCGGAGAGCGAAGTAGTGGAAGGAGTCGCGCATCCGCACCCTGAGGCGCTTGCCGCCGGCGGACGTCGCGCGCGCCGGCCCGATCGGAAGGATCAACAGCGTCGCGGCCACGTACAACGCCGCACACACCGTCCACGCCATGGCAGGCCCTCCGACGACCAGGAAAGGAGTGGTGATGGCCGGCCCGATGAACTCCGCCCCCTGCGTGCCGACCTGGGAGAGCGAGACCGCGTTGAGCAGGTCCTGAGGCGCGACCAGGCTCGGCACCAGCGTGCTCCGCAGCGTCATCTGGAGTACGAAGGAGACGCCGTAGAGGAGCGCCAGCAGCATGGCCAGGGCGAGTGTCAGGCGCCCGCTCAGCGTGAGCAGGGCGAAGGCTCCGGTGGCCACCGCCGACAGCGCGGTGGAGGCGGCGTTGAGCGTCCGCCGGTCGAAGCGGTCCGCCATCACGCCCGACACCGGGGCGAGCAGGATGACGGGGCCCTGAGTCGCGAACAGCGCCGCCCCCACCCAGAAGGAGGAGTGGGTGAGCTGGAGCACCTGGGCGCCCAGGACCAGAACCAAAGACCAGCGCCCCGCGGAGCCGGCCAGGTTGCTGAGCCAGAGCCAACGGTAGGCGGGGTAGTGGAGGATCGAGGTCAGCATCGACGACCGATCGCCGGCAGCCGTCCGTGCTGTTCAGCCCCGATCGGCGTCGAAGATGGGGTTGCGGCTTTCGCCATGGCCTCGACGGTCTGGCCACGCCGCCGAAGTCGCAACATCCTGGTGCCAGGGTAGCGGCCGCCGGGCCGTGTATCGCGAATTGCTGTCAGGCGAGGTCAAACTCGACCGTGAAGCCGCTTCCCGCATTGGGCAGCCGGAAGCTGTCGCCCGCCCTCCGCACCGGCCCGCCGTCGAGCTGAACCACCTCTGGCGACGCCCCGTGCACCACCAACTGGAAGGCCTCACGCGCGTGCTCGGGATAGCGGTCCCCTTCCACCTCACCGCGCAGGATGAGCCGTGGTCCCTGGCGGCTCAGCTCGAACGTGGTGCGCAGGCAGGCGCCGTCCAGGGCGGCGAGCGTGAGGCCGTCGTCCTCCTGAAGTCGTGAGCGGTGCGCACCGTCGCCGCCCGGTACGAACAGGTGCAGCTCCATCTCAGCTGGGTGGTAGCCCGCGGTCGAAGATGGTGCGTCCGGCCACAGAGGGATCACAGCGCCGCCCCTGGCGTAGAGAGGGACGCGGTCCATCGGCGTGGGCGCGATCACGAAGCTGCCGCCGTCGAACGGCTCGCCGGTGTGCCAGTCGTACCAGCGACCGGTCGGGAGATAGACCTGGCGGGAGGTGACACCGGGGCCCGCGACCGGGGCCACCAAGAGATCCGGTCCGAGCAGGTACTCATCGTCCAGCTCGCGGACGGTGGCGTCGTACTGGTAATCAAAGACCAGCGGCCGCTGCACGGGAGCGCCGGTCTCGGCCGCCTGCACGAAGGCCGCATAGAGGTAGGGAAGCAGACGGTATCGAAGCCGGATCGCCTCGCGCACCAGGTCCTGGATCGCGTCGCCCCAGGCCCACGCGTACTGGTCGACGTTCCCGATCTCGGAGTGGTTGCGGCAGAACGGGGTCAGCGTGCCGTACTGCATCCAGCGCAAGAACAGCTCGGCGTTGGCGTGACCCGCGAAGCCCCCGATGTCGGCTCCCACGAACGGCTGTCCGGAGATGCCGAACCCCATCGCCATGGGCATGCTCATCCAGAGGTGGTCCCAGCGGGAGACGTTGTCCCCCATCCAGTTGGCGGCGTACCGCTGGATCCCGGCGAACCCCGCGCGCGTGAGCACGAAGGCCCGGTCGCGGGGCAGATCCCGAGCCAGGCCGGCCCTGGTCGCCATCGCCATCAGCAGCGCGTACTGGTTGTGGTACCGCTCATGTGGCTCGCGCCCATGGTCGAAGCGCATCGCACCCGGCGGGATGGTGCCGGTGGCGGGCTCGTTCATGTCGTTCCAGATGCCGGCGACTCCGGAGCGCGCATGCCGGGCGTTCAGCCCGCCCCACCAGGTGCGCGCCTCCTCGGTGACGAAGTCCGGGAACACGGTGTTGCCCGGCCACACCTGGCCCACGTAGAGGTCGCCGCCTTCGGTGCGGCAGAGCAGGTCACGGGCGTAGGCCTCGTCGAAAACCCAATAGCCGGGCTCGTACTTGATCCCGGGGTCGACGATCGTGACCAGGCGAAACCCGTCTGCAGCGAGCCGCTTCACCATTCCCGCCACATCCCCGAACAGCTCCTGGTTCCAGGTGAAGACGCGGTAGCCATCCATGTGCTCGATGTCCAGCCACAGCGCGTCACAGGGAATCTTGGCCTCGCGGTGGCGCCGCGCGATCTGTTCCACCGCGTCCTGCGTGTACTTGAACCAGCGGCACTGGTGGTATCCCAGCGACCACAGCGGAGGGAGCGGCGCGCGTCCCGTCAGCCAGGTGTAGGAGGCCAGGATCTCCGGCATGCCGGGACCGGCGAAGACGTACTCGGTGTACTGCCCGCCGCTGAAATGAATCCGGTACTCGCCGCTGTGCGAGAACTCGTAATGGCCTCGGTAGCTGTTGTCGACGAACGAGGCCGAGATCTGCCCTGACCGCTGGTCCTGGTGATAGAAGAAGGGGATCCCGACGTAGTAGGGGTCGAACTCGGTGCTCATGCGGTCCGCTCGGGGGTCGCCCGGCTCTCTGCCGGCCGTGAACTCCGCCGAGGCGGCCGGGCTCAGGACATCAGTGTTCCAGAGGGTGAAGTCGCGCCCCTTGCGGTTCAGCCGCCCCGATTTCTCGCCCAATCCGTAGATCGCGTCCTCCTGCCGGCAGCGGCGCCGGATCGTGAACGCGTCGTTGAGCGTGGCGTAGGGCCATGGCCGGCCGTCGGCGTCGGATGCCGTCTCGACCACGGGAGTCCCGTCCACGCGGTGCACGTCCAGCCGGAACGGGTCCAGCCACAGGGAGACCACGATCGCGCTCGTGCGCAGACGGACCACCGCCTCCTCCCGCTCAGTCGTGAACGCCACGCGCTCCGAGAGCGGGTCGACGCAGACGGCGAACGTGGGCGATTCGTCGAACGTCCCGCCGCGACTGATCTTGAACCGCACGATGTCGTCCGTGATCAGCTCGATCCGCAGTCGCTCGCCGTGGAGGTCGACGAGCAGGCCCCGCTCGATCTCCATGACCTCGGTCACCCGCTCGAAGCGGAGGTAGCGCGTGGTGTCGATCACGTGTGCGGAGCGTATCTGAAAGGGGCAGGGCGATTTGGATGGTGCCTTCCGCTCAGCGAGTTCTCAGACGCCCCCGTCCAGCAACCGCGCCCGCGCCCGGAGTCCGAAGACCTCCCACAGCTCACGCGGTCGGCGCCGGTCTCGCGCACGATGGTCCGGACGCCGCCGGATGGTCGTAGAGGGCGGCGTCGTCAAGCGTCCAGGAGTTGGGTGGGAAGTCGATGCTGGCCCGCCAGTTCTCCACCCAGACGTCGAAGCCGGCGTCGACCAGACAGTCGACCACCGTGGCGGCCACCGGAGCCCGGAAGATGTTGGCCCGGACCCCGCCCCGTGGACCAGGATGACCGGCCCCCGAGCCGGCTTCTCCACGCCCGGACGTTGATGAGGTTCAGTTCCAAGCCGTCGTCGGTGGTGAAGGGGACGACTCGCTCCTCATAGTCCCGGTGGGCGGCAAGCATATGGTCGGTTCTCCTACATCGGCGCCTGAGCCACGTCAGCGGCGGCCGTCAGCCTCTGGCCGCGGATCATCCAGTCGAGCGCACGTTCGGCGAGCGCGGCGATGGTCAGCGAGGGGTTGACGCCAAGGCCGGCCGGATCCGATCACCACCACGTCGTCTCGATCGCGCATCCCGTCAGCGACTTGCATCCGTAACTTCGCTCAGGATGGCCCCGGCCCGTGTTGTCGCCATCAGGGCAATCCCTGGATTTAGTCCCACGGCTCCGAGGGGAGGGCAACATCGGGGGGCGTCTGACGGCGGGCCCGGTAGGTCAGTGACGGTGCGCCGGCGCCGCGCGCCGCTCAGGTCCGTATCTGGAGCACGACCTTGCCGCGTGTGTGCCCGCCCGCGACGCGGCCCAACGCCTCGCGAAACTGATCCAACCGGAACCCCGTCCCGACCTGGGCCCGGAGGCTTCCTGCTTCGACGAGGCGGTTTAGTTCCTCCAGCCGCTCGCGGCCACCGTGGGCCGCAAACGATTCAGCGGTGATCCCACGGTCCAGCTGGGGGGAAGGGTCGGCTAGGACTATGAAGAGCGCCCGGCCTCCGTCCCGAACAGCACGGATGGCCTGGTCCCTGGTCTGGCCGCCGGCGCAGTCCAGCAAGAGGTCGGCGCCGCCGGGAATCGCGGCCCGTACCTGCTCGGCCCAATCGGCGGCGTGGTAGTCGAACACCTCGGCGGCACCCAGGCTGCGCAGGTAGTCGTGGTTGTCAGAGCTGGCCACGCCTACGGGTCGAGCGCCCGCCGCTGCTGCGATTTGCACGGCGGCACTGCCCACGCCTCCCGCGGCCGCGGTGATGAGTCTCGCCGGGCTGAAGCCGCCCCCGGTCGATCAAACCCTCGCAGGCGGTCGCGGCGCCAATGACCAACCCGGCCGCCTCCTCGAAGGTGATCCCCTGCGGCATACGGGCCAGGGAGTCCGCCGACACCACCGCGAGTTCCGCGAACCCACCACCTGCGGGGAACAAACTGCCATACACTCGCTCGCCGGCTGGACGTCGACACCATCGCCGGCCGCTTCGACGACTCCGGCGATCTCTTGACCGGGGACGAACGGCAGACCGACTCCTGGGAAGCGGCCGCTCAGGAACCCGACATCCCACGGACCGACGCCCGCGCTGTGGACCCTCACCAGCACCTGTCCCGCGGCGGGTACCGGGTCCGGTCGGTCCACCAGCTCCACACTGTCGATCCCGTCAAACTCTTGCGCCATCGCCACCCGCATGCCTCCAGTCTGACGTTGGAGCGTCGCCTCAGAGTCGCGTTCGCGGCTCTGAACGGCGGTGCCTCTGCCTTCTGGGTAATGTGGCGATTCGACGCCACAGGAGGGCGCGCCGCACAACCGCCGTGGGGTACTTAGCCTCCGTCGACGCCGAGCAGCCAGGCCAACCCGCAAGCACCGAGGCCGACCAGGAGTAGTGCGAGGAGGATGCCGGCCCACACAGCGGCCGCCTGGAGCCAGAAAGGGGGCAGCGTGGAGAGAAGGATCGAGGGCTCGGCATCCACAGGATTCCAGCCGGTGCTCAACACTCCCTCAGCCCCCATAACCCTGACGGTGGACAGCCGGTGCCGCTGCTCCACCAAGCCGGCAGCGATCCATCTCACCTCCCTATACGCCTCTGCGCGGTACGTTCGGCGGTGGCTCCTATCGCGGCACCCGGGGTTAGCGTCCTGAGCCTGCGGTACTCGTCGAGGACGCAATGATCGTGGCCGCTTTCCGCACCCGTCATGGCGACTGTCGCGGGCTGGCACTCTTCGTTGAAGTTCTTTGTGACCGGCTGGCGGTTAGAAAGAAATCACCATGCTCGGCGACCCCGCGCGCGAATCACGCTTGCCGTCGGTGCTCACGACGATTCTTCCGCCTACCTTGCGGGAGACGCGTTGCCCGGACGGCGAGCCGCGGCGGTCACGCCGTGGGGACCTGCCTGCGCCAGGGGGCTGCGGCTGAGGCGGACCATGCCGGTCGGTTTGGGCCCGCGGCGAGTGGCTCAGCCGAGCGGCCACGACCAGCGTGACCTACGGCGCCCCTTCTCGTTGGACTCGAGCGATCGTCCGATCATCCACAGCATCGGCGGCCAGAGGCCGACGAAGAGCGCGCGGCGTTCGGCATTGCCTCGTTCCTCCTGATCCACCGTCTTGGCTCGGATCCAGAGGCCGATGCAGAGGCCGACGGCTGCCAGTGACATCCCCTGCAGGTAGGTCGAGCGCACCCCCACCCGGTACAGTGCTTGAACAAGCATCCCGGCGTCACCTTACCCGGTGCTTCTCCCACCCCGCACCGGGTACGCAGACCAGGTTCTGCGCGTATAGGTGGGGCGGTGCCGAGACGTCCCACGCTGACGCGTCGCTGGACCGTCGCCGCGACGTGGCCGGTAGGTATTGTGCTCACGTCCTGGGATTACATGTGGCGGATCACGCCGCTGCACCGCAGTGAAGCGGTGACGCCCCCGCGCCCTGAACCCTCACCTCTGCTCGTGTACCCCTCGGGCCTCAGCCCCGAAGAGGTACAGGGTGAGCGGGACGGGCACGGGCCCCTGTTCCATCGTCGCTACCGGACCCTGATCCGCGACTCGACGCTGGGAGGTCCGGAGGAGCTGATGTCGGCGGTCGAACAGAACCTGAACCGGCCCGCCCCGACGACCTTTGCACGATTCGAAAAGGTCTTAGGGGCCGACGGGCAGATGGCGCCGGGTGACGAGTTCCTGGTCCGGATGCCCGGTCCCTGGGATGGCCCCGTGCGCGTCATCGACGTCACCCCGTGCTCGTTTCGCCTGGCGACGCTGACCGGCCATCTGGAGGCGGGACAGATCGAGTTCCGCGTCCGGGACGGTGAAGGGAAGCACCTCGTCTTCGAAATCGAGTCGTGGACGCGCAGCAGCACTCGAATCGTCCACCTTCTCTACCACCGCCTCCGGATGGCGAAGGAGGTCCAAGCCCATATGTGGATTTCGTTCCTGGAGGGCGTGGTGAAGCTCTCCGGTGGTCGCATGTCGGGTGGCATAACGCTCACCACGGAGCGAATCGAGAGCGGGTCCGGTGGGGACTGAGCGCACGCAGAGTCCCAAAGTGCGACGCATGCTGGCAGAGCTGCCTGACCGGGCGGTGAACTTCGACCCCAAGGTCCTGGAACGTGTTCCCCGCGAGCCCGGATGGCAGATCACCGAGCTCTGCCAGCAACTGCCGAGCGAGCCTCCGGGAGACCCGGTAGACGGTGGAAGCTGGCAGATCGCGCGACAGCTGATGCGCGGGTACGAATTCGCCGACCCGTCGATCGTCCGCGCTTACTACGCTCCGGATGTCGAGCTGAGGCGCCGCAACATGGTGCTCGAGTTGCGAGCGTTCGGCGTCTTCCGCCTGTACGTCGGCGTTCGGGTGAGTGCGGTGTATGACCGGCGGCAGGAGGTTGACGGGCGGCAAGTCCTTATCTGGGGGTGGAGCTACCAGACCCTGCAGGGACACATCGAGATGGGGCAGATGGATTGGGAGATATGGAAGTGGCTGGATTCCGGCGAAGTGGAGTTCCGGGTGCATGCCGTCTCCAAATACGCGAAGGTCCCCAACCCAATCGTCGCGCTCGGGGTCCGGATGTTTCGTAGCCATGAGCGGAAGGTG
Source organism: Candidatus Dormiibacterota bacterium (assembly GCA_963790575.1). Classification (GTDB taxonomy): domain Bacteria; phylum Chloroflexota; class Dormibacteria; order Dormibacterales; family Dormibacteraceae; genus CAVTSA01. Next base: position 60,588 of record CAWBPD010000036.1, read on the forward strand.
TTTCTGGACAGCACCAAGACACGGATGCGGACGTTCGTCGAACTTGCGCTGCGAGAGCGGACGGGCGCCGCGGACCGCGTTCGGGCTGCCGCCGCCACGTTGACGGCGAGGCCCATGTCACCGCGCGACCCGGCTCACGGTGATGTCGCGCGCGCCGTGGATTCCGAAGGCAGGGGCTGACCGGCGCTCCGACACACAGCACCGAGAACTGGCCGCCGTGTGACGTCTGAGGCGGCCGTCCAGCCCCGAAGTTCCAGAGTCATCCCAATCGCGCACCAGCGACTTCGGTAGCCACGTCCGCCACGATGACATTCGCACCGTTCCCCGCCAGCGGCCGAGCCATCGCCGGTCCAATTCCGTAACCGGCGCCGGTGACGACCTCGCGATCACGGAGCCCCGATCTGGGCTGCCCGGTCCGCGCTCGCATACGACGCCGATACCATGGCACACCTTCGGCGTAGCTAAGCTAGGCGGTTGCGCAACTACAGCCGGTCGACGCTTCCCCATTACGAAGCTTGCCGCGTAGCCGTGTCTTCGTACAGTTGGATGTACCGCTGGCAAACAACGTCGATCCCACAAAACTCACGTAAAGCCACAAAGTTTTCTTGAACCCAGCGGCTCTCCAAATCGGGGTCCTTTAGCACGCTGATTGCGACATCGACCGCCGACCGCAGCACATCTTTACGCAAGAGATGAAGGCCACCAAACTGCTGAAGCTTTTCCAAGTCGTCGACGGTCCCCAGGGAACCATAGTGGGGGATGTGCATGCGCACGAATCGATTGAATACCGGGTACTGAAGGACAATCAACGGTCTCCTCGCCCACACGGCTTCGATCGCCTGGTTGCCGAAACCCTCATGCTCAGGGGAATAACAGACCAGGTCGATTGCTTGGTAGGTGCTGTAGAAGGGATAGTGCTCGCTGTCGCCGGGAGTGAATTTGCGGTCGGGGACCACGATATCTCCGCCGAAGGCCAAGGTGATGCCGATCTCTCCGGCGTAGGCCACCAGCCTCTCGAAATAGTCCCTGTTCTCTTCGAGGTCTTCGCCCTGGAGGATAACCAGCACGATCTTCCCCCGCCCGCCGACCATCCTCCCCCTCATACCAAGGCCGCCCGGACTTGCCTCCAGTTCAGATCGCCGTCGGTCGAGCTCCGCCACGAACTGGATCGACAGCTCGATGGCCTTGTTGCTGGCCACCCTGGCCGGCATGCCCACCACCAAGTCATCGACCGTCACGGAAGTGGATGCTCCGGTCAGGATCGCGAGCCGGCTCCGGAAGGCTTCCTCGTCGATCGGGGCCACACTACGGTCGAAGTCGAAGCCGTCGGGAACCACGACACCGCGGATGCCTTTGCGCTTCAGCAATGCCTCCGCCGCGATGGGATTGATGAGGACATGAGTGGTATTCGGTCGATCGGGGCACATGATCTTCTCGATCAGCTCGGCGACCTCAGCGTAGGGCGTCTGGAAGCTGCTGGCGTTGGGGCCCTCCCAGTAGAGATCATGGTGCTGAAGGATGAAGCGAATGTCGGGCCTTTCAGTGATCAGCCTGTAGAACCCCAGGGTTGCCGGCAGGTTGTACGGAAGCGACATGACGTTGCGGACGTGAACGAGTCGGATATGGTGTTGATCTAGGTAGTCCTCGACTCTTCGCCGTATTGTCGCTGCCCTCTCCTCAACTTGCTCCAGAAGACCTGGTGGTGCTTGCTCATGATCTGCACAGACACGAGCAGCACCTGGTGCGAACAGGGCCCGGCGCAACTGGAGTGCGTCGTCCGATTGATACGAAAGCTCGGGTAACCGAAGGCCCTCGGCTTCGGGAGGAATGTCTGACGCGCAGGGATGAACCTGCCATCCCCGTTCTCTCAGCGCCTTGGTCAGCTCCTGAGACTGAAGAGAGACCCCGTCGGTGCCAAAGAGCTTGAAATGAACTTCCATGGTGACGCCGGGCTTGCTAGTGATCTCAGCCTCCTCGTTGAATCAACCAAGACGTCCATCAACACATGATAAGGCCGAGTCCCGCCTATCCATCCGGGTAGCGCACAGCGCGGCAGGCGTCAACTGCACGGCCGGGACGTAACCCCTCAGCGCTCTACCACCAGCAGCTTGATCAGCACCTCATAGGTGTCGTCTGGGGGGAGGTGCGAGTACACACGCCGAATCATCGCCAGCAAGCTGTGGCCCAAAGTCCGCGCGACCAGCGGGGAATCCATGCCCGGCTGGAGCATCCGCATCGCGGCCGAGTGCCGGCAGAGGTGGGGTGAACCCGCTTGGCGATCGGCGCACGGGCTCCGAGCTCGCGCACAGCTGCTGGACGCCGTTCATCTCGAGCTGCGTGTAGGCCCCGGTCAGCGGTCGCGACGCCTCGAGAGGAACAAGCGGTCCGATGAGCTGCCAGTGGGCCGAGCATGCTCATGTAGCGGATCAAATGACCGTGCGGGGCCGGAGTGATCGGAACAAGCCGTTCGCTATCCCCATTGCCGATCACACGGAGAAGAGGAGCGGTTGCGGGCGAGGGCGCCACTCGTCTTGGGCCCGGTCTCCCGGGTCAGGATCTCGACCAGCCGTTGCGGCAGCTTGGGGGAGCGAGCCTTGACGTTGGGCGCCGTCTCGCTCCTGCCCGGCCCCAGGAGAGGAATCGCTTGGATGGCCTTGACGTAGGTCCACACCGAGTGCGGGGAGAGCGGGCACCACTTGCCACCGCGATCCATCGGATGGGCCGTGATAGTCAGGTTCTCCCGACGGGCCCATGCCCGGAGAATCAGACCGTGCGTACCGGCCACTCGCAGCGGCCAGGTGAGGAGGTCTTCAAGCGCGGAGTCGATCTTGCCCGTGGGCGAGTGGCCCCAGGCTACCGTGGCCCACCTGGAGACGGCACCCATGCCCCGGATTCTTACCAAGGAAGCTTTATGTTTCCGGACAAGGCCGCCGTGGAAACACTCGAAATGGACGAGCAGCTCGCAGCCATCACCGAGGTACTGGCTGTGGCTCACGATCTCGACGTCCGCATGTGGGCTGCGCGGCGGGTGGGCGATGGACTTCTTCCTCGGCTCCATCACCCGCGACCACGCCGATGTTGATTGGTTTGGGTTGGCTGACGACGGGCCACGGCTTGCCGCCGCTTTGATGGAGCGTGGATTCCAGGATGTCACCACGGCCCCGGCCGGTCAGCAGATCGACCTCGTTCGCCAGCGTGTCGAACAGGGTATTGCGCTGGTGAGGCTGGACGATCACGGGGAAGCTCTCGTCGCAGGCGGCCCTTGGGCTGGCGAGCCTTGGCCGGTTGGGATCCTGAACGCTCCGATCGGGAGGATTGGTGCTGTTGCCGCTCGCGTGATCGCACCGTTGGCGCAAATCGAGATCAAGGAGATGATGCCGACATGGAACCCGCGCCTGGGACGTCGCCCGCAGGACCTCGATGACATCGCTGCGATCCGATCCAAGCTGCGCGACATCGACAGGAGCGGCGGATCGCCGGCTGCCCCTTTAGGGATCCCCCGGTGGCGTTGATCGGCACGGACTCCGTCCTGAGACCTAGGCCGTAGCGCTTGTCGCGGCTTCTGGAACCACGATCCGGGTGGATACTACCTCCGGACCACCGATTGCTCCAGCCCGGGTTACAACACAACTCCGTCTCGCAGACGGATCCGTCAGGGGACGCGCCGACTACCCCGCCCTCAG
>CAWBPD010000037.1:0-20864 GCA_963790575.1 Candidatus Dormiibacterota bacterium
CGACGGCGGGCCGCTGGAGCAGCAATCATTGGATGACCTGCGGCGTGTAATCGAGGTGAACCTGCTCAGCGTGATGGATGTGTGCCGCCTGACCGCAGATCTTCTCCACGCCGCGCCAGGAGCCAGTGTGATCAACGTGGCGTCGATCTACGGCATCGTCGCCTCGCGCAACCCGATGCCCGCCTACAACGCCACGAAGGCCGCGCTGGTCAACCTGACCCGCCACCTGGCCGCGGCATGGGGCCCCGGCGGCGTGCGCGTCAACGCACTGGCACCAGGGTACTTCCCGACCGACCTGACCGGCTTCCTCGCCGACCCTGGCTTCGCGCGGTCCGTCTGCGACCGCACGTTACTGGCCCGCGTCCCCACGCTGGATGAGCTCGACGGGCCGCTTCTCTTTCTCGCGACCGCCGCGTCCAGTTACGTGACCGGGCAGACGCTCGTGGTCGACGGCGGATGGACGGCGGTGTGAGGCTGCGGCGCAAATCACACTGCTGCGGCTATTTCCAGCGCCGCGAACGTGAGCAGGTGTGGGTTGAGGACACCCCTGATCAGGGCATCCGGTAGACGCGCCGGGCGTTGCCCCTGAACGTGGCCTCGCGGTCGGCCTCGCTGAGGTCCGCGAGCAACTCCTGCCAGCGAGCGAGCACGTCGCCATAGGGTGCGGAGAGCGTGCACACCGGCCAGTCGGAGCCGAAGACGAGCCGCCCATCGCCGAACCAGTCCCGTACGCCGGCGACCAACCGCCTCATGGCCTCCGGGTCGCGGGACATGATGGCGGCCGCGGAGCCTCCGGAAACCTTGCACCACACGTTGGGAAGCTCGCCCAGAGCCGCCATCGACGCCGCCCACGGCCGGTCCTCGCCGGCGGCCACGTTGGGCTTCCCCAGGTGGTCGACGACCACGGTGAGCTCCGGGACCGCGCGCGCGGCCTTCACCGCCGCCTCCAACTGACTGGCATCGGCGAGCACGTCGTAGGCGAGCCCAGCGGCGGCGAGCGTGTGCAGTCCGCGCAGGACGTCGGGCCGGGCCAGCCAATCCCGCTCGTGCGCGTCCAGCTCGACCCGGATGCCGGCCAGCCGGTCCCCGCCGGGCTCGGACCGCAACTCGCCCAGGACATCGTCCAGCGCGGGATCTGTGAGGTTGACCCAGCCCACCACGCGGGCGACCAGATCCCCCGCCGCCGCCACCCTCATCAAGGACCGGGTCTCGTCCAGCGAGTGCCGAGCCTCGATGACGACGGTGCCCTCCACGTCATGTCCCGCCGTCACCGCGCGCAGGTCCCCGATGTCGAAGCGTCGTCGCACCGGCGCCGCCTGCTCGCGCTCGAGCCAGGGGTAGTGGGCCTGGTCCGGATCCCAGAGATGGTGATGTGCATCGATCACGGCCCGTCCAGCCTACTTCCGGGGCCGGGTCACCTCAGGCGCCCTCCAGACAGCGACCCAACATCCAGGGATTTCTCTGATGACAAGCACCAGAAGGCTGCGTACGGTCCCGCCCATGAGCAACGACTCGGGTAGCACCGTGCAGGCGTACGACCACGTCTCGCACGCGGCCGCCGGCGAGCTGGACCGCCTTCAGGCCCTCGCCGAGGTGTATGACCCCACGACGCAGACACTGCTGGCATCGTTGGTCAAGCCTGGCATGCGGTGCCTGGATGTCGGCGCCGGCGCGGGCGCAGTCTCCGCGCAGCTGGCCACCCTGGTGGGCGCGGCCGGGAAGGTGGTCGCCATCGATATCGAGACCACCTTCCTGCAGCCGCTTGCGGCCGCCGGCATCGATGTGATGGAACACGACATCACCGCCGCTCCCTTCCCTGGTCCGCAGTTCGATCTCGTCGTCTCCCGGTTCGTGCTCGAATGGATCTCGGCGCGTGAGCAAGCACTCCGCCACATGCTCGAGTCGCTGCGCCGGGGCGGGGTACTGGTGGTCGAGACCGGCGACTGGTACTCACGGATTCAGGCCGCCCAGCCACCCGAACTGGATGCGGTCATTGCCGCGGGTTTGGAGTTGCTGGAGGCGGGCGGCTACGAGCTCGACTGTGGGCGCCGGCTGCCAGGGCGGTTGCAGGCATTGGGTCTGAAGGGCATCGCTGGACGTACCGTCTCCCTGCTCGGGCGCGGTGGGGAGACGGCGGCCGCGCGCTGGGCCCTCAACTCCCTGGAACGCGTGGCCCCTTCGGTGCTGGGCCGGGGGACGCTGACCGAGGCCGAGATCCAGGGCGCCCGGAAGGCACTTGCCGATCCCGGTACGTGGTTTTGGACCGCGCCCGCCGTCGCCGCCTGGGGCTGGAAGAGCGCCGATTGACGGTGGGGCCGCGCTCGACCTCTCAATGACCCACCTACTGCGAGATATCGTCGCGAACGACCTGTCCACGCGCCATGATCACTCGCAAGTTCCGCGCCGGATGGGTCAGCACACTGATGTCGCGCAGTGGGTCTCCCTCCACCACCAACAGGTCCGCCTCCGCCCCCGGTCGGATGACCCCCACCCTGCCCTCCATCCGCAGCAGGCGCGCCGCGACGGTGGTGGCGGATCGGATGATCTCCGCCGCCGGCTGCACCTGCGAGCGGATCGTGAATTCGGTCAGCTGATCCTCGTGCATCCCACCCAGCAGGTCCGTGCCGTAGACGATCGGGATCCCTGCCTGGTGGGCGAGATCGAGCGCGTGCAGGCCTGCGTCGAGCACATCGAAGACCTTGTGGTGACTGTGCTCCGGCAGACCGAATCGGGGCCCGTGTTCGGCGAGTGCTGAGTAGGTGGCGAGCGTCGGCACGTAGTAGGCCCCCGAACTCTTGAACAGCTCGACCGAGCTCTGGTCCATCAGATTCGCGTGCTCGATGCTGCGCACGCCGCACTCGAGCCCGCGGTTGACAGCCTCGGCGGTATAGGCGTGACCCGCCACGTAGAGTCCGGCCGCCGTCGCTTCTTCCACCGCCGCCCGGATCTCTTCGGTCGAGAACTGCGTCGAATCCACGCGGTCGGTCGGCGAGGCGACGCCCCCGCTCAACATCAGCTTGATGTGGGCGGCGCCCTTGCGTACCTCATGTCGCGCCGCCCGGCGCACCTCCACCGGGCCGTCGCAGATGGTGCTCATGGTCGGGCAGCAGGTACAGGTCGAGATCGCCGTGCGGCCGGGGCTGCGCCAGTCACCGTGCCCGCCGGTCTGGGAGAGTGCCTTGCCGCCGAAGACGACGCGCGGGCCCTCCAGGTAGCCCTCCTCCACCGCGGCCGCGATCCCGTAGTCGGCGCCGCCCACGTCGCGCACGGTGGTGAATCCCCGGTGCAGCATCTCCTTCAGGACGTGCGTCGCCCGCGCCGCCACATACATCGGGGACCATTCGGCCATGGCGGCGAGGTCCGCGGTCACGGCGATGACGTGCACGTGCCCGTCGATCAAGCCCGGCATCAGCGTCCGGCCGTGCACGTCGATCGTGCGGGCGCCGGCGGCGGTCAGCTCCCGGCCGCCGACCTCGCGAATCTTGTCGCCCTCGACGAGCACCGACTGCTCCGGACGCAGCTCACCGCGGTCCGCGTCAAGCACTGCGGCGTTCTGGAACAGGATCATCTCTGGTTCGACCACATCTGCGCCTCCTCGCGAAGATGATGCTGCCAAAAGCGGAAGGGCGAACCGCCCCACCCCGCCCAACCCCCTCGCCTCCGGCCATGAGAAGATTGCGGTGCGCGGCCTCCTGGCGGCCGGCGCGAGACCTGAAGGGCGCGGAGTTCTCGGCGGGAGGGACCATGGGCACGGCGATGGGCGGGCTGACCTACCGGGTGGTGCAGGACTGGGAGCAGTTGCCGGAGGGTTTCCACCACGGTGACGTGGCCGGGGTCTCCGTCGACTCGAAGGACCGGGTGTATGTGTACACGCGCCGGGAGTCGCGCGTGATCGTGTACGACCAGGACGGCAGCTTCCGCGCCTCCTGGGGCGAGGACTTCTTCACGCCCCGGACGCACGGGATCACGGTCGGGCCCGACGACACCGTGTATTGCGTCGACGAGGGCCATCATGCCGTGTTCCGGTACACGCCCGAGGGAGAGCTCCTTCAGACCATCGGCACGCCCGACACGCCCTCGGACACCGGCTACGACGGTTCCCTGGCCAGCATCCGGCACGGTGGGCCGCCCTTCAACCGGCCGACCAACATCGCGATCGCTCCCAACGGCGATCTCTACGTGAGTGACGGGTACGGCAATGCCCGGATCCACCACTTCCGGAGCGACGGGACGCTGGTGCAGTCGTGGGGCGAGCCGGGCACCGGTCCCGGAGAGTTCAACCTTCCGCACGGTATCGCGGTCGCCGCGGACGGCCGGGTCCTGGTCGCCGACCGCGAGAACGACCGGATCCAGATCTTCGACCCCGAGGGCGACTTCCTGGAGGAGTGGACCGAGGTGCAGCGGCCCACCAACATCGCCATCGACGACGACGACCGGATCTACGTCTCGGAGCTCTGGCGTCCGGCCGGCGACGAGTCGCTCCGGCTGGGCCGGATCACCGACGACCGGCCGGGGCGTGTCAGCGTCTACCAACCGGACGGTCATCTCCTCGCCCGCTGGGGTGGCCCCGACCGAGCCGCGGCCGGCAACTTCATCGCCCCCCACGACATCTGCGTCGACTCCAGGGGCGACGTCTACGTCGGTGAGGTGACGTGGACCTTCGGCGTCTCGCGGGGCCAGGTCCCGGAGGGGAGCCACAGCCTCCAGAAGTTCACCCGGGTCGGCTGATGACCGATCAAGGCAGTGCGATGAGTGAGGTCCCACCGCCCCCGTCGGTGCAGCTCCCGATCCACGGCGACGCCCCGGCGCCGGCGCCGGAACGACTGGTCCAGGATCTGAAGCGCGTCAGCAGTGCCACCGCCAGCGCGACCCTGCATCGAATGGGGATCCGGCACGCCACCATCACCGGGCCGCGCCTCCTGCAGGCGGAGGACCACCACGTGGTCGGTCGCGCGATCACGCTGCAGTTCATGCCGCAGCGCGAGGACATCGCGTCAGGCCTGGGGCAGGAACATGCCGAGAAAAGAAGTGCGCTCTGGTCGGTCTTCGAGCAAATCAGCCCCGGCGACGTCCTCGTGGTGCAGGCGTGGGGGGATCTCTCGACCGGATGCATGGGTGAGATGCTCACCACGTACCTGCAGGCGCGCGGCGGCCTCGCGGCCATCGTCGACGGCGCGGTCCGCGATTGGCCCAAGATCCGGGAGATCGGCCTGCCGGTGTGGGCCTGCGGCACGACGCCCAACTTCGCCTCGCAACGGACGTACTTCCCCTGGGCCTACAACACCCCCATCGCCTGCGGCCACGCCCTGGTGCTGCCCGGGGACTTGATCGTGGCGGACGGCGACGGCGTGGTCGTGGTCCCCATCAACGCCGCTCCGCGGCTGGTCGAGACCGCCCTCCACCATGAGGAATGGGAGGAGTTCAGCCGGATGCGCCTCCAGGAGGGCGGGAGCCTCCGCACCTACTACCCGCTGAGTCCCGAGGGCGAGCGCGAGTATCAGGAGTGGCGCGCGAAAACGTCGAAGTCGACAGAATGAACTCCAAAGCGAGATGAGCGAGCAGCCGACGGATCGTGGAGAGACCTCGTCGCTCAGCCGGCGGCGCTTCCTGCAGGCGGGCCTGGTGCTCACGGGCGGCGTGGTCGCGGCCCCTCGCGGCGCCCTGGCGCCGGCCGGTCGGGCATCCCCCAAAAAGGGAGGTCATGTGGTCGAGGGATACCTGTACGACGTGAGCACGCTGAATCCGGTGCTCGCCACCGGCCGCACGACCAACCTGACGGTGAACAGCATGCTGTTCGACGGCCTCTTGACCTACAGCCCCAAAGGTGAGCTGCTTCCCCTGCTGGCGACCTCGGTGCCGCAGCCGCCGTCGAACGGGCTGACGTACGCCTTCGACCTCAACCCGAAGGCGCGCTGGACCGACGGAACACCGGTCACGGCGGACGACGTGGTGTTCACCTACCAACTCCACTTCGCACCCCAGTACGCAGCCGTTCAGTCGGCGATTCGCGCCACCATGCAGACGTACGTGGCCAAGGTGGAGGCGGCGACCCCGCACCGGGTGGTGTTCACGCTGACCAAGCCCTACGCGCCGTTCGCCACCTCCTACTGCTTCTACGGCATCCTGCCGAAGTCGGTGTTCGGAGCCATGCCCGGAGATCAGATCAACACCGCGGCCGCGAACTCGAATCCGACCGTGACATCCGGTCAGTTCAAGTTCAAGAGCTGGCAGAAGGGCGAGCAGATAACGCTGGTCCGGAACGACGCCTACTACCGTGGCGCGCCCTACCTCGACACCTACGTCTTCCGGTTCATCCCCGACAACAACTCACTGGCTTCACAGCTCAAGACCGGCGAGGTCGACTTCGGATCCCTGATCCCGTCCCTCAAAGCCAGCTTTCAGAGCCAGCAAGGGGTAAGTGTCTTCACCTTTCGGCAGCCTCAGCTCACCTTCTGCTTCTTCCAGATGGACCCATCAAAGCCCGGATACAAGTTGTTTGGGGATCGCGCGGTACGGCAGGCTCTCAACTACGCCACCGACCGGCAGGGCTTGGTCAAGGCTGTGTATTTTGGCGACGCGATCGTGGCGGAGTCCATGCTCGAGCCCCCCACCAGCTGGGCCTACACCGCCAAGCCCAGCCCCACGTACGACTACGACCTCAAGAAAGCGGCCAAGCTTCTTGACGGTGCCGGCTGGACCAAGGGGCCCAACGGCGTCCGCACCAAAGACGGTCAACAACTCCACTTCACCGTCCTGGTCGGGAACGACAAGAACTGGGACGCCGACATCCAGGCCATGCAGGAATCGTGGCGGCAGATCGGCGTTGTGGCCGACATCCGGATCGAGGAGACCGCGCAGGTGTCCCAGACCGTCGCCATCGGACGCGACTTCGACATGCTGCTCACCGAGTTCGGGTTCACGGCGGTCGATCCCGACCCCACCAACTCGATCACCTCGGCCTCGGCGGCCTCCGGGGGTCTCAACGGGTCCGACTACCGCAACGCCGAGGTGGACCGCCTGTGTGGCGAGGCGGTGGCGACGACCAACCCGTCCAGCCGCAAGCGGATGTACAAGAGCCTGCAGAGCATCGTCTCCGAGGACGCACCTCGGTTGCCGATGGTGAGCCCCTCGGCCATCTACGGAGTCACGCAGCGGGTGCGTGGTTTGGAGGCCGGCCTGGGGCCCTACACGCGCTACGTCCGCCCGTTCATGAAGGATCTGTGGGTCACCGACGGCCAGTAGGGTCGGGCCCCAGCCTGCTCAGAGGTGAGCGGTCCCCGACCGACCATCGGTGCCCGAAGGGATCGGTGAACCCGCCCTGCCAGTGCGGCCCCCAGGCCGTCTCATGGTTGACGGGGCGCTCGACCTCGGTCGCCCCCGCCTGTGCCGCGCGCTCGATCAGCGCACCGGGATCGTCCGCGAAGACCTCGACCCGGACCGTGGTCGCGCCGATGTCATGTGGGCTCGGCTCACGCTGGCGTCCCGGCACCGCCTCGTGGATGAAGAAAGGAGCGCCGTCCAGCTGAAAGCCCGCGACTCCGTGCAGGTCCCAGAGGGTCTCCGCGCCGAGTGCTGAGGTGTACCAGCGCACGGCGGCCTCGCCGTCGGGAACGATCAGCATCACCGAGAGGGAGGTGGCCACCCGTCCAGCCTATGCCGGGGACTAGGGCTGGAGCCAGCCTGTCCGCACGTGCCAGTGCTTGCCTGATCGCACATGCGTCACGATCGCCCGCTCCAGCGTGCTGCGCGGCTTGACGGTGTCGATAGCCTCGGGAGGCTGGTGGTAGACGAACCAGAAGATGTCGTGATCGCCGTCGGCGGCGCCCTGGACCCGCTGGAACCGATTCTGAAAACGGACGATGTTCGATTCCGCGGGCAGGTAGTGCGCCAGCTGCTCGTCGAGCAGCCACGACGTGCACGTGATGATCCCGAAGCGGTGCTCGGGGAAGTACCGGGGGAAGAAGGAGCTGGCGCGGCGGACCGACTCGTCACAGGCGTCGGGATCGAGGGGGCCCGACTCCGGGATGTGCATGCCGAGGACCGGGTCCCCAGGGCGGAAGCCGGGTTCCGAAGCACGCGCGTCATCCGGCTGGTACCAGAATCGTGGTCCGCCGCCGCAGGTGCGAATCCGGAAGAGATTGAACTGCAGGCGTCCCAGCGCGTAGATGCCGCCGCTGAAGTGGAGCCTGAGCCAGCCGGCGCTGTCCAGCCCGGAGACACCGTACCGCCGGCGGAAGCGGGCGACGTGGCGACCCAGATCGGCGAGGGTCGCCCAGGACACGTCGTCCGGGATCCCTCGCTCCTGGTGCCACCGGCGGATGTGAGGAAGGGCGGCCAGGTACACGTAGACCCAGAGGCAGCGACCTTCCGCCCCCAACTCAGGGCTCGGCACCGGCCAGGGTCCGGTGGCGTCCTCCCACCGGCCGACAGTGCGGATCGTCCGGTGGGCGCAGCGTTCAAGGACCCACCACAGTTCAGGCGTGCGCTCGGGGCCGGGCGCGGCCTGGGCCACCTCCCGCACATCGGCATCGGCGAACCCGAGCCGGCGCAGCGTCGCCGTCAATTCGTCACCGACCGGCAGCTGGAGTCTCTCCGGCGGCGGCCCCGCATCCGCCAGCTCCCGCAGCCAACCCTCGTCGTCGATGCCGAGCCGTTGCCCGATGGCCGCGGTGTCGAAGAGATCGTGAGCCTGCACGCTGCCTATCATCGCGGCTTGACGCGTACCGGCCCCTGTGGCAGTCTCCCGAGCCGAAGGCTATGAAACCGACCGTGCACGTCCACGAGGTCTCGCCCCAGTTGGCCCGGGCGGCGTTCGGCTACGGCCCACCCTGGATCCGCGATTTCACGAATCTGAGCTATGAGTGGCGGCGGCTGGTCGCCGAGCTGGCAGGGACGTTCTTCCTGGTGCTGGTCGGCGCGGGCGGTGGGGTCGTGGGCGCTCTCAGCGGTGGCGCGGTGGGGCGGACCGAGCAGGTGGTGTCGCCGGCGTTGATGGTGCTGGCGCTGATCCTCGCCACCGGCGCGGTGTCGGGCGCCCACCTGAACCCGGTGGTCACGGTCGCATTCGCCCTCCGGCGCGAGTTCCCCTGGCGCCGCATCCCGGGCTACATCCTGGCCCAGGTCGCGGGCGGAATCCTGGCCTGCCTGTTCCTCTGGGCGCTGTTCGGCCGAACCGGCCACCTGGGCGCGACCGTGCCCGGCCCGCACGTCGACGACGTGCGCGCGATGCTGGTCGAGGCGGTTCTCACCTTCGGGCTCCTCACCACCATCCTGGGGACGGCGTCGGGGGCTCAGAACGTGGGACCGCTTTCCGCGATCGGCGTCGCCGGGTACATCGCGCTGGCGGGCCTCTGGTCGAGCCCGCTCTCCGGCGCCTCGATGAACCCGGTGCGGTCACTCGCGCCGGACGTCGTGCTGTGGGACTTCGACCACTGCTGGGTGTACCTGGCGGGGCCGACCATCGGGATGCTGGCCGCGGTCGGGCTCGCGTACATACTCCGCGGCCGGGGGGCTGACGCCGCCGCCGCGCGGGCCGCGCAGGGAGCGCTGGGGACGCTCATCGTGGAGCGCGCTCTCGAGCACCACGAGCCTCCTCCCTCCGATCCCACAGCAGGGAGCTGATCCAAGAGGTTGCTTAGACCCTAGCTCGCCTCCGCGATCCACCGACCATTCAGATCGTTGATGACCTCGGCCCGGCAGTAGTCGTAGCCGCCGGCCGCGTGGGCGGTCTTGGTCACGCCTTTGACCTCGACCTTGCAGGTGATCGAACCCGCGCCGTTGAGCTGTGCTTGCACGTCGTAGTACTGGGCCGCTGCCTGGATTGCCATCGTGGTGGACCAGGGCAACGTCGAGCCGCCCTGGAGGTTGGCGTTCTGGGAGCCGTAGGTGATGTCGATGCCACGCCCCCCATCGCTCCCGGTCACGGTGAACGTCACCACCGAGGGCGAGGCGGGGTGCGAGGGCTTGCGTGCCTGTGATGTGGGCATGCCGCAGGCCGCGAGCAGGAGGAGTGAGGCAAGAATCGCGAGGAAGGATCTGGTGGCAGGTCCCATCTGACCTACTATCGTCCCGCTCGACCCCCGAGCGCGATCATGCAAGTGCCACCCGCCCGCACCCCCGCCCAGCGCAAGGCCGACACGCTCGCCAAGCTGCGGGAGCATGAGGCCGACGTCTGGATCGCCTCCGCGGCAGGCGGCGAAGCAGGCGCAGCACCGTATCTGGTCCCGCTGTCGCTGGCCTGGATCGACGAGCGGGTGGTGATCGCGCTCGAGGGGGGCTCGCGCACCGCCCGCAACATCCTCGAGTCCGGGGTCGCCCGTCTCGGGCTGGGGCCGACCCGCGACGTCGTGCTCATCGATGCTGAACTGGAGCGGGCGATCCCGGCGGACCAGGCGGCCCCTGACCTCCCCGACCGCTACGCCGCGCAGGCCGGCTGGGACCCCCGCCGCGCCGCCACCCCGGCCGCCGGCGCACACGGCGGGTACACCTACCTCGTCCTCCGCCCCAATCGCATCCAAGCCTGGCGCGAAGCCAACGAGCTGCCGGGCCGGATGCTGATGCGCGACGGCCGTTGGTTGGTCTGACCCCGAGCTAGGCCGGCGTTCGAGCGGTGATGATCCAGGTGCGGGCGTCGAAGAGGACCCCGCTCGCGGTCTCGTGCGCGGCGAGGAGGGTGCGCAGCCGCTGTCGGGCCTGGTCCCTCGTTCCCGGGGCGACGGCGGCCAGCAGCCGCCTGGTGTCGCGCAGGCCGAGGACGAACTCGTAAGCGGTGGCGACGTCGGGCCCGTAGTAGACCGGCTCGTGCACATCGTCGAACCACACGTCGGTGAAGCCGGCCGCGGTGAGGATGCGCTCGGTCCTCTGCTGGTCGCCGAGCGAGTACGCGTCCGCGCCGGGGACGATCGCGGGCGGCGTCGCGTCCAGAGCCTCACTGATGGCGCCGGGCTCCTCGTTGCGCTCGCGTGTCTGCCAAACCAGGAGCACCAGCCGGGCACCCGGGCGCAGGGCACGCCGGACGTTCGTGAACGCCGCCACCGGGTCGCGGAAGAACATGACCCCGAAGCGGCTGATGCAGAGGTCGAAGTGCGCGGGCGGGAAAGGGTGGACCTGGGCGTCGCAGTGGAGATAGCTGACGTTCCCGAGCCCTTCCGCCTCGCTGAGCCGCCGGGCCTCCTCAAGGGCCACCGCCGAGACGTCCACGCCCAGCACGCTCCCGGCCGTGGCCGCTCTCGCCGCCTCGCGCGTCGAGCCGCCCGAGCCGCAGCCGATGTCCAGGACCCGATCACGGGCACGGACGCCGGTGGCCGCGCGGAACCGCTCATCGTGCGCGCGGGCTTCGGCGTCGAAGACGTGGGCGAACCGCACCCGGTGATCCGTGTGGCGGAGGATCGCGGGCACGACGACGTCCCAGGTGGAGCGTGGCGGAGCCTGGTGCCCGACGCCCTCGAGCAGAAGCAGCTCGGCATCGCTAATCTCACGAGCCAGCGCCTCACCATGGCCGGGCGGAAACAGGGGGTCTTCGGTGCCGTGGAGGACCAGCGCCGGCGCTCTCAGCTCACCCAGCCGCGACCGCACGTCACCGGGGCTGTCCAGGAGCCAGTGGTTGCCCGCGCTCGCGCCCCGGTTGGGCGTACGCGCGACCATGTGGCGCGCCGACTCACGCACCGCGTCCTCCTCGAAGGAGCCAGGTCCGGCGTACCGGCGGTAGGCCTCGACCAGGTGCTCGACCACCGTATCCGCATCGTTCCAATCAGGCTCCGGGCCGCCCTCGGCGAAGGCCGTCCGCAACCGCCCGGCCATCCGGGGCAGGTCATCCGCCGGCCCCGGAGTGGTGGCGATCAACGTCAGCGTGGCTACCCGCTCGGGTTGCTTCACGCCCAGGTGCTGGGCGATGGCGCCGCCCATCGAGACGCCCACCACGTCCGCCCGGCCGCCGGCCAGAGCGTCGATGAGTCCTGCCGCGTCGGCGACCAGGTCGGCACCCGTATACCCGGGAGCCCCCGGCGGCCAGGTGGTCGAGCGCCCGGTGTCACGATGGTCGTAGCGGATCACAAAGCGACCCTCGTCCGCGAGCCGGCGGCAGAACTCGGGATGCCAACCGTCCATCGACTCGGCAGCGCCCGCGATGAGAAGGATGGGGGGTGCGCCCGGGTCACCGAAGGTCTCGACGCACAGCTCAACCCCGCCGACGGACACCATCTCCACTGCCATGGCGTCCACCCTAGGGGTCAAGCCGAGTCCCTGACCGGAGCCCGGCGGACCACAACGAGGCTGAGCACGATCGCGAGCAGGAACGCGGCGCCCGCGACTCCGAAGGCCACCCTCAGGC
Organism: Candidatus Dormiibacterota bacterium; assembly: GCA_963790575.1. Classification (GTDB taxonomy): domain Bacteria; phylum Chloroflexota; class Dormibacteria; order Dormibacterales; family Dormibacteraceae; genus CAVTSA01. Next base: position 12,329 of record CAWBPD010000037.1, read on the forward strand.
CCGCCGCTCCGAGCAGCGCGATGCCGAGCACACTGCCGACCTGGCGGGCCGCGTTGACGGCACCCGCCGCCAGGCCGGCACGCTCTTCGGGTGCGCCCTCCACCACCGCTGTCGTCGCCGCTGGCATCGTGAAGGACATGCCGAACCCAGTCGCGACCAGGGGTGGCACGAGCGCCAGGTAGCCAGGCACCGCGGCGGCGGGTGCCAGGCCGAGAAGTCCCGCCGCTCCCACTCCGAGGCCGATGAGGAGCGTCGCCAGCGGTCCGCCGGTTCGCGCGGTAAAGCGTCCGGAGAGGGCCGAGCCGATCGCCACCACACCCAGCTGCGGGAGCATGGCCAGCCCGGTGGTCAGCGCCGAGTAGTGCCGAACCTGCTGGAAGAACAGGTTGATCACGAACAGCTGGCCGTAAAACCCGAGGTTGATCAGGACGCCGATCGCGTTGCCACCGGAGAATCCCGGGTGGTGGAACAGCTCCAGTGGCAGCATCGGGCTGGCGACCCGGCGCTCGATCACGACGAAGCCGAGGAGCCCCGCGGCTGCCACCGCCGCTGCCGCTCCGACCATCGGGCTCAGGGCGCCGCGCCCAGCCTCGATCACGGCGAAGGTCAGCGCGCCCAGCGTGAGGATGGCTGCGACCTGCCCGGCGGGGTCCAGGCCCTGAGCCCGAGGCTCAGGCGCGGGCACAAAACGCTGGGTGAGCGCCATGGCGATGAGCCGATCGGCGCGTTCACGAAGAAGACCAGCCGCCAGCTCAGCGCCGTGACCAGCAGCCCTCCGAGCAGCGGCCCGGCCGCGGCCGCCAGCCCCGCCACACCGCCCCAAATCCCGATCGCCTTCGCCCTCGGGCCGGGTTCGGGGTACGCGGCTCGAAGCAGCGCCAGCGAGGCCGGAACCGCGAGCCCCGCTCCCAAGCCCTGCACCAGTCGCGTCCCCACCAGCGCTCCGATGTCCGGTGCCAGCCCGCAGGCCAGTGAGGCGCCAACGAACACGGCGAGGCCGGTCTGAAAGACGCGGCGCGGGCCCAGGCGGTCGGCAAGCGTACCCCCGCCCAGGAGGACCGCCGCCAGCACCAGCAGGTACCCGTCCACAGCCCACTGCAGCTCCTCGACGCCGGCGTGGAGATCTCGACCCAGGGCCGGAAGGGCCACATTCACGATGGTCGTGTCCAGGATCACCATGAAGTAGGCAAGGCATACGGCCGGTAACGCCAGGCGCGATATGGACCCCCCAACCCGGCCGCCGCGTTGTACGACCACGGGAGTCCAACATGATATCGGAGCTATCACCGACTGTCTCGAGGAGACCCGGCTTTTGAGCGAGTGCGACGACACGGTGCGGCGCTGGCTCGACGGGGCGCGGTTGGAGGTCGCCCCGACCCGGGGCGCGGTCGTGTCGGTCGCCGCGCATACATCGCCGGGTAGAAAGCTGGCCGTCACCTCCACACCGGGTCGGGGGCTGGATGCCACGCTGCGGGTGGTCGGCGTGGCGGGACCCATCCATCTCGGACGGCTGCAGCGGATCGCGCAGCGCATCGGCGTCGGCGAGTCGATCCACACTTTGGTCGACTCCCGTGCTGTGGGCTCGCAGCGCTACCAGCCCGAGGCGTGGCTCCGGGACCTGGCCCGAAGGCTCGGCGATGCCTGCCTCGCAGTTCCAGGGCTCCAGCTTTCCACCTTCAACGACGTCGCCACCAGCGAGCGCTGGCGGCGGCGCCTGATCGGGACGGCGGACGGTACAACTGCTCCATGACCGACTCGGGGAGCGAAGGACCGGAGATCCGGCGGAACGATGCCGAGCACCGCTACGAGGCCTGGCTGGACGGCGGGCCGGTGGGCTACGCCTTCTACCGCGCGGAGCCGGGCCGCACCGTTTTTCTGCACACCGAGGTGTCGGATGAGGTGGAGGGCCGGGGTGTGGGGGGCGCGCTCGTCCGGGGAGCGCTTGACGACGTACGCAGGCGCGGTGATCAGGCAGTGCCGCTGTGCCCGTTCGTCGCCGCCTACGTCAAGAGGCACCGCGAATTCCAGGATCTGGTGCCGCGCGAGCCCCAGGATCCGTAATGATGTAATCGAATGCCGAGCCAAAACGACGACATCGCGGCCTGGTTCGCCGGGCGGCTGCCGGACTCCTGGTTCGACGGCCCTGTCAGTGTGGAGTCGGACGGCGAGGAGATCTGGGTCGTAGGCCCGCTCCGCTCCCGCGACCTCGCGCCGGACGCCCGCGCGCGCCGCTTCCGCGAGGAGACGCGCGATGAGCGCGTGCGCATCGCGCGCGAGGCCGAGCGCCGCTTCCGCCGGCGCGTCGCATGGGGTGTGGACATCGGCGGCGAACGGACCATGTTCACCGTCCGCTCGACGCCGGTCATGACGCGGCTCCACCTGCCACAGCGGCGAGTCCTGGACACGCTGGTCGACGCCGGCGTCGCTCGAAGTCGGTCCGACGCTCTCGCCTGGTGCGTGCGGCTGGTGGGCCGGCACGAAGGTTCCTGGATCCAGGAACTGCGGGAAGCGCTGCAGAACGTGGAAGAGCTTCGCAGGCAGGGACCGCGGTAGGGTGGCGCGCGCGCCCAAAAGAAGAGGGGGCGCGGACAGCGCCCCTCCCTGACCAACGAGTTCCGGGCTCTACTCCGGCTCCATGATCTGCCGGAGCTCGCAGGTGAACTCGAACTCGGGCCAGTACTTCTGGTGCAGTTCGATGAAGCGACGCGACCAGTCCGTCGCCACCTCACGGGACGGCACGTTGTAGATCACCCAGCCGCCGATCACCTCGCGGGCCTCCGCGAAGGGACCGTCGACGACGTCCAGCTTGCCGTCCCGCATCTCGAAGCGGGTTCCCTTCGAGGATGGTTCGAGACCGCCGGTATCCGCGATCACCCCGGCCTGGAACGCCTCCTGCATGAAGGGGCCCATGGCCTCCATCAGCGCGGCGGGGGGAGCCCCCTGGTTCTCGCGGCTGGAGATGGTGCCCATAAAACGCATGTCGATCCTCCTTCCTGTGAACCGTGAACTGCCTAGATGAGTTATTCCAAATTGCCGACGTCGGCAACTGGAGTTCGGCGGTGGGAGGCATGGGCTTCGATCATTGAGGATCCGGCCCGAGCGACGTCTCGCTCCAACCGTCGCCACCGTCTGCGCCATCGTCGCCATCACCCAACCTCCTCTGCTGGTTTTGGAGCTGCTTCCGGCTCCTGTACCTGCGTCGAACGGGATGGCGGAAAATCGACACGCGGCGGCGCGATGTGCGTGCGGGGCGTCACCGCGAGATGGCGAGCAGGTCTCCGCCCGGCGCCTGGAGGCGGAAGGGTCCGCGTCCGGCTTGAGACCGAGGGATGGTGGCGCGCGCACCGGTGATGAGGCGACGCCGCCCGTCAATGTCCCACAGGATCGTGCCCTCAGCGTCGATCGCCACCAGGTCCTCCTCCAGGCGCAGCAGGGTGGGAGCTCGGGGGTCCGCCGACCGGGTGATCGCGGTGCGCCCGGCTGCCACCGCGGCCAGCAGCGCCTCCGGGCTGCGTTCCTCCGCCGCCACCCAGGTGGTCGGCGTGCCGGGCGGGAACCCCTGCTCGGGGCGGTGGAAGTCGCTGCCCCCGAGCAGCACCGCGTCCTGCCGCCACCGCGCCCACAGCGCCCAGGGGGCGGTCGAGGTGAGGTCGGCGAACCAGGTGATGTGCCACAGTTCCAGCGCGGGCGGCAGCTCGCTCAGCGGGTGCTGCCAGCACATGTCGCGATCGAGCGGGTGGTTGATGCTGAGCAGGCCCCCGCGCGCCGCCACCTCCCGGACCCATTCGTCGGCGGGGCGGCGAAAGTCGACGAATCCGATGTGGCCATAGGCGTTGGCGTGCCCGCGTGCCGTCGTCAGCTCCTGCCCGGGGAGCAGTGCCAGTCCGTGGCGGGCACCCGCGGCGCCCAGGAGCGGATGGTGGGACACGGTGTTGTGGTCGGTGACCGCGAGGAAGTCGAGACCGGCCTCCACCGCCCGGGCGGCGAGCTGGTCCAGCGAGAGCGTCCCGTCCGAGTGGGTGGTGTGCGCGTGGAGATCACCCGCGAACCACGTAAGTCCGTCCGGCGCGGGCAAGCCACGAGCGCTGCCACGGGGCGAGTCGGCACGCACAGGGGCCGTCGCGTCCGGCTCCACCACCGATTCCGCCGGCGTGGCGATGATCACGGTCACCTCGACCGGTTCGACCGGCATCCGGTGGAGGCCCAGCTGCAGGCTCCACTGGCCCGGCTCCGGCGGATCGGGGAGGTAGCCGGGGGTGGCCGCCTCACTGCCGATCACGAACCCCTCGCGTGCGCCCCCCGACCAGCCGCGCCAGCCGCCCGGCGCCTCGCAGCCAAGATCGATCACGGCGGCTGCGCGGTCGTAGGCGACGCGCACCTCGAGGCTTGGCGTTCCCGTCGGCACCTCGAAGGGGACCGACCGGTACTCGTCCACCAGCTGGTCCTCGAGGCCGAGACGGAGCATTCGGATGTCACGCGGCATCGCGCCAGTCTCGGCGCTAACGCCTATCCGTGCCTAGCCGGTGCCGTCGCGGATGCGGACCCGGCGCCAGCGGTGGCGTGGAACCGTGCCCCACTCGGTTCCATCCGGCCGCAGGATGACCACCCGATCGGGAGTCACCTCGGCGGTCCGGTAGCCCGCTTCGTGGAGAGCAAAGTGGTGACGCGGGCACACCAACCCGAGATTCTCATGATCGGTCGGGCCGCCCTGGCTCCAGGCGTCCCAGTGATGGGGTCTGCAATCCTTGGGGTGCCGGCCACACCAGATGCAGCCGCCGTCCTGCAGGTCGAGCGCCTTGCGCTGCGCCACCGTGGTGGTGCGGAAGCCGCGCCCCATGTGCAGCACGTCGATCACCCCGTCGCCGCGGTCTCCGACCACCGCGATGCGGGCGAGGGCGTCGCAGGCGATGCGCTTCGCCGTCTCCCCCGAGACCGGCGTCCCCCAGTCGATCTGGGGTGCCGGTGAGCCTTCCTCACCGCGCAGCGTCTCGGCGCTGGCGACGATCGTCAGGTGCGGCTTCTCCTGGCCATGCTCAGGCAGGTCACCGACCGCAAGCCGGTGCTCGGCCAGCTCTGCGAGGGCGTCGGCACGGGCCTGGCCGGGAGTGCGGTGGTCGTCGGAGGGCAGAATGCTCTTGTCCTCGGCGGCGATCGCTTTGAGGGCGATCTGGAGGAAGGTGCCACCCTCCGGATCCAGCTCGCCATTGCAGGTGAACCAGCCGTCGACACGCCGCTTGAGGTCGAAGAAGCGGCGCTCCCGCTCGTCCCGCAGCACCTTGTTATGAGCCTGCTGGTCGAGCAGGTGGAACAGCTTGGAGCCATGGGCTCGGAGCTGGGCGTGATCCATCTCTCGGGCCGCGAGCAGCATCTCCGACTCCACGCCGACCGCGTCCTCATCGCTGAGGTGACGGCGCACCCGGCGCAGGGTCTGGAGGATGACGGTGGTGGCCTCGGGCGAGACCTCGCCGGCGTGCACCGCCTGGTCCAGAGCCGGGAACTCCTCCAGCTCGCAGGCGGTGCAGACCTTGGCGTAGGCCGCATTCGGCCGCATGTGCATGGACTGAGCGAGCCAGTCGGCGGCGTTGGCGACGCCGTACGGATCGCCTTTCTCGATCTGCTTCAAGACCTTGATGTGGTCGAGCTCGATCGCGGAGATGCAGTTCTTGATCCGGTGGAGGAGCTGGAGCCGCCCCCAAGCCTTGAGCGGCTGGTCGGGGAGGTCGACCTGCTGAAGGTCGCGGAGAAGCCGCTTCAGGTCCTCGTCGTCAGACCCCAGCCAGACCTTCTCGGTGCTCTCCGGAACCTTCGCCAACATGCGCTAATTCTATCAGATGACAAACGTATGTTCCGGACATTAACAGGACTTCCTGAGCGTGGATACTGAAGCGATGCCGTCAGACCTGCGCCTGCGGCCGCTGCGGCTGGAGGACGAAGCCACCGTGCGTGCCGCCCAGGAACACCTCCGCGCCGACCACTTCGATTTCATGGTCCAGTGGGAAGAAGGCGTGCCGTGGCCTGAGCTGGTGGAGCGAACGCGCCGCCAGCGCCTGGGGCACGACCTTCCGCCCGGGTGGGTCCCCAGCACCTTCCTGGTGGCCACCGTCGACGGCGTGATCGTGGGACGCAGCTCGATCCGTCACGCGCTCAACGACTTCCTCCACCTGGAGGGCGGGCACATCGGCTACGCGGTGCTGCCTGCCCACCGCCGCCGCGGCTACGCCACCGAGATCCTCCGCCAGAGCCTGGTCGTCGCGCGCTCCTACGGCGTGGACCGCGTCCTGGTCACCTGCGACGAGGACAACGTGGGCTCCGCCACCGTCATCGAACGCTGCGGCGGCGCGCTCGAGGATGTCGTCGAGACCTCGGGCGGCGGACCCCACACGAAGCGCTACTGGATCACCTGACCGCAGGGAGAGCGGCGATCACGCCCGCCGCTCGCAGCCCCTCGAGGTCCTCCCCAAGCTCCGACAGCACCGCGTCCGTGTCCTGCCCGAGCACCGGGTCGGGAGCACGGGCGGCGACCAGAGCCTCGACCCGCGCATCGTCGCGAACCAGCTCCTTGAAGGTGCGAAAGGGTCCCCACAGGCAGGCAGCGCGGTCGAGCCGGGCCGCCACCTCGGCGAAGGGGAGCGCGCCGGCCCACTCTTGCAGCCGCCGCGTGAGCGCGTCCCGATGCCGCCACCGCACCCCCTCCAGACGCAGGTCACCCTCCAGATCCTCGACACTAATCCCGGTGGCCTCCACCAGCGACCTCCACTGGCGCGGGGTCAGCGCGAGCACCATCGACCACCGCCCGTCCGCGGAGCGCAGGTCGACGCCGAACGACCCATAGACCTGGTTGCCGTAGCGGCCGCGCGGCTCCTCCACCAGCCTTGCCTCGTCGACCAGGCCGAGATGGTCCGCAATCTGCAGCGCGACGTCGGCCAGGCTGAGCGTGACCAGGCGGCCGCCGCCTCCGCGCGAGCGCGCGCGGTCCGCCGCCAGGAGGGAGGCCGCAGCCAGGTACCCGGTGGCGACGTCCCAGGCCGGCAGAACGTGGTTCACCGGCACGGCCGCGTCTGCCGGGCCGGTGATCCAGGGAAAGCCGGTCATGGCGTTGACCGTGTAGTCGACGGCGGCACCTCCGGCGCGATGCCCCACGATCTGGACGGTCACCTGGTGCGGGTTGCGCCGGCACAGCGCCGAGTGCGCCAGAGGGTCTCGCGGCCCAAGATTCGTGAGCAGGTTGCCCGCCTCTGAGGCGAGGCGTGCGGCCAGCTCCAGCCCGCGCTCCTGCCGCAAATCCAGCACCACCGACCGTTTGCCGCGGTTCAGCCCTGCCCAGTAGAGGCTCCGGCCCTGGTGGAGAGGCCAGCGCTGCGCGTCGACCTGGCCGCCGAGTGGGTCGATCCGGATCACCTCCGCACCCATCCGCGCCAGCTGTGCCCCACCCAGCGGCGCCGCCACGAAAGCCGACACCTCGACCACGCGCATCCCTTCCAGCAGCCCGGCGGTCTCCTGCATGGGACGTTTGTACACAGCAGCACCTCAACCTGCGCTCCGAAAGGTCCCTCTGTATACAAACGGCCCACTTCAGTCACGTGATCCGTGCCAGAACAAAACCCGGCTCTTCGTAGAATGACGACGGGATGTCGGAGAGCAACGGACACGGGCAGAGAGGCACGTTCAGAGTCAAGTCGGGTCACGCCGACATGCTGAAGGGCGGTGTGATCATGGACGTCGTCACGCCCGACCACGCCAAGATCGCCGAGGAGGCGGGCGCTTGCGCGGTGATGGCGCTGGAGCGGGTCCCCGCCGACATCCGCAAGGAGGGCGGCGTCGCCCGCATGTCCGATCCCGAGCTGATCCGCTCCATCAAGGAGGCGGTGACGATCCCGGTCATGGCCAAGTGCCGGATCGGGCACACCGTCGAGGCGCAGATCCTGCAGGCGCTGGAGATCGACTACATCGACGAGTCCGAGGTCCTGACCCCGGCGGACGACGAGAACCACATCGACAAGTGGGGCTTCACCGTTCCCTTCGTGTGCGGCTGCCGGAACCTGGGCGAGGCGCTTCGCCGGATCGCGGAGGGCGCGGCCATGATCCGCACCAAAGGCGAGGCCGGGACCGGCAACATCGTCGAGGCCAAGCGCCACCTGACGCAGGTGGAGCGAGAGATCCAGAAGCTCCGCGGCCTCAACTACGCCGAGCTGGTCCACGAGGCGAAGGACCTGGGCTCCCCCGTCGAGGGGGTCCAGGAGGTCCAGCGGCTGGGCCGGCTCCCGGTCGTGACCTTCGTGGCGGGCGGCATCGCGACCCCCGCCGATGCCGCCTGGATGATGCAGCTGGGTGCCGACGGCGTCTTCGTGGGCTCGGGCATCTTCAAGTCCGAGAATCCGGCCCGGATGGCGAAGGCGATCGTGAGCGCGACCACCTACTTCGACAAGCCGGAGATCCTCGCCGAAGTGTCGGCGGGGCTAGGTCAATCGATGCGCGGTCTCGAGATCCCGTCCATCCCGCAGGAGGAGCTGCTCGCTACGCGGGGCTGGTAGCGTGC
>CAWBPD010000038.1:0-75719 GCA_963790575.1 Candidatus Dormiibacterota bacterium
ATGCCGAAGATCGTCCAGCCGGCAAGGGCCCAGAAGGTGAAGGCCGCGACCCAGGTCATGAGGATGATCCAGGCCGTTCCCGTGATCACGTTCCGGCCCGGCACCGGCCACGTGGCCCACCCCAGCAACCGCGCCACGCGGGGACCCAGCACCTGGTCCAGGAACGGCCAGAGGAGGAGGATCAGGATGATGACGGTGGGGATGTAGATCGCCATCACCGCCTCGGGCCCCAGCTTCAGGAACTGGAACAGCCAGAGGAAGTACCAGTCCGGGCGCGGAGTGATGACGACGGTCGGACTCGCCGCCGCGGGGAGCGCCATGTTGACCGACTGGAAGACCGAGAGCAGCCCCATGGCGATGAGCATCGACATCATGATCACGGGGTAGGGCCAGAAGTGGTCGGGGAAGAACGGGTGCGTCTCGTCCTCCGGCATGTCGTTCGCCAGGTGAAGACCGGCCGACTGCCCGAAGAGGGCGGAGACCAAACCCATGGAGACGGCGATCGGATACAGGATGTCGTCCTTTCCGATCAGGACCCGCTTGCCTTCCGGCTCCAGGATGTGGCCGCCGTGATCCCGGTCGACCTCGACGATCGGGATGGCCGCCGTGGTGGCGCCGGGCCCCTCTTTCAGGACACCATCCCACTGCGTGGTGACGATGCCGTTCGGGCTCTCGTCCTTCTGCCCCACGCGGCTCCGCAAGCTCCGCCGCGCGGGGACCCCTTCAGTGACCTTGCGCACCTTCTTGTCGTCAGTCATCTCACATCGGCTCCGAGATGCCGGCCCTCCGGATCATCCGGAAGTGGACGTACATGAGCAGCACGATCAGCGCGGGCAGGATGAAGACGTGGAGGGTGAAGAATCGCTGGAGGGTCGCGCCGCCGAGGATCGGGCTGCCCTGCAGGATGTTGCGCAGCGCGTCGCCCACGATGGGCGCCAGGCCGACCAGCTGGATCGTGACCTCCGACGCCCAGTAGGAGGTGGTGTCCCAGGGCAGCAGGTACCCGGTCAGTGAGAAGGCGATGACGATGAAGAGCATGATCACCCCGACAATCCAGTTCAGCTCGCGTGGCGCGCGGTAGGAGCCGGTCCAGAAGACGCGCGCCATGTGGAGCACGATCATCACGATCAGCAGGTTGGCGCCCCAGAAGTGGATCCCCCGCACCAAGGGACCCATGTAGACGTCCTTCATGATGAACTGGACGCTGGCCCAGGCGGCCGGCTGACTCCCCTGGGCGCTGGCCACGGTGGCCGCCGCCGGCACGTAGTAGAAGCTGAGGAAGATCCCGGTCAGGATCTGGAAGATGATCAGCGTGAAGACCATCCCGCCGAAGCAGTAGTAGAACGCGTTGGCAAAGTTGGGGACCCGCTGGTAGAGGGCGTCGTCCACGGTGGCCGTGAACGGGAACCGCTGGTCGAGCCAGTCCACCACCGCGATCTGGACGTTCTTCGGGCTCGGAATGCTCGCCATCTCTGCCTATCCTGCTCCGATGATCTGGTAGCCGTCGAAGAGGACCTCCTTCGGGCTGCTACCGCGGATGAAGTGGAAATGGGAGAGTGGCGCTTCGGCGGGGCCGTGCACGACCGATCCGTCGAGGGCGAACTGGGACCCGTGGCAGGGGCAGACGAAAAGGTTCTGCGAGGACTGCCAGGCGTAGCTGCACCCGAGGTGGGGGCAGGTGACCGAGTAGGAAACCAGCTTTCCGTTCAAGTTGACCATGTAGCCGCCGAAGCTCACCTTGCCGGAGTAGTTGTCGCCGCCGCCGTCGATCATGCGCAGTGCCAGGCCCGCGGGCGCGTTGAACTGGATCGGATTGTGGGGCGAGATGTGATCGAGGGCCGTGTCCAGCGTCACCTTCACCTGCACGTTCTTCACGCGACCGTTCGAGTTGGGCCAGATGAAGATGAGGAGCGGCGCGACCACCACCGCGGCGAACGCCGTCAGCAGGCCGGTCATCCACCAGACGATGAACTTCCGTCTGGTCATCTCGGCCGGGCTGCTGCCGACCGGCTCCTGGGCGACGGACGGGTCTCGGATGGCTCCTGCTCCTGACGAAGTGAGGGCGCGTACGAACCCGAATCTAGCACAGCGGATGGGCGCGTCCACGGAGACAGTTCATGAAGGGTTCATCGAGCGATGCAGGCGGGTCGGGAGCGGCCCCCAGGTAGCATGGCGACACCGTTGGACGACGCCTCCGCGAGTGGGAAGCCGCGGGGTTCGGCGCTCGTCGGCGCCGGCTCCCGGGCGATCCGCAACACCGCACTCCTGATGATCGCCCGGGTCATCTCCCGGGTTCTGGCTCTGGCCGTCCTGATCGTCATGAACCGAGCGCTGCTGGCCTCACAGTTCGGGCAGTACTCGACCGTGGTCTCGATCTCCGGGTTCGTGACCGTGATCATGGACGTCGGATTCAACACGCTCTACCAACGGGAGGCGGCGCGCGACCAGGGACAGCTCAGCCGCTACCTGTCGAACCTGCTGACGGTGCGGCCACTGTTCGTGGTGCCGGCGCTGGCCGTCTTCGCTGTCGTCGTCCCGCTCTTCACCCACGGCGCCTGGGAGCTGGTGCCGGCCGGCTTCGTGATGATGGTGCTGGCCTCCTTCTCGAATCTGCTCCGCTACTCGCTCTACGCGGTGCAGCGGCTGCGGGCGGAGGCGATCGCGATCGTGCTCGAGTCGCTGATCCTGCTCGGGGCGACGCTGGTCGGCGCCCACACCCACCAGGGGCCGGCCTACTTCCTGTGGGCGTACGCACTGAGCTACGGCTTCGACGTCGTCTACTTCTGGATCGTGCTCCACGTGATGCGGATCGCGCGCGTGCGCTGGAGCTGGGATCTGGCGTTCGTGCGCCGGTGGCTGATGATGAGCCTTCCCTTCGCGCTCACCTTCATCATCACCTCGATCTACTTCAACGTCGACCTGCCGCTGGTCAACGTGATCCGGGGGAAGGACGAGGCCGGCTGGTACGCGAGCGCCTATAAGGTCTTCGCCTCCGTTCTCTTCCTCGCCCAGACCGCCCTCAGCGTCGGCTTTCCGGTCCTCTCGTTGATGTGGAAGGAGAATGATGCCCGCTTCCGGTGGGCGGTGGAGCGGCTTTGGAAGGGCCTGCTGGCGGCGGGCTGGCCGGTCGCGATCGGCTGCGTACTCCTGGCGCCCGCGTTCCGTTTCATCTACAACTACGGGGCGTCGGAGCCCGCCTTCCGGACTCTCTCCGTGGGGATCGTCTTCATGTTCGTGACCAACACCTTCATCGGTGCCCTCAACGCGATCGACCGCCAGTCGAGCTTCGCCTGGGCGGCGTTCTGGTCGATGGTGTTCAACCTCGCGGCGAACCTGGTCGCGATCCCGCTCTGGGGCTACCTCGGCGCGTCCTGGACGACGGTCCTGACCGAGGTCTTCCTGTGCGCCGTGGGCTTCTACCTGCTGCGGCGCCATCTCTTCACACTCCGGATCGACAAGCTCTCCTGGCGGATCCTGCTCGCGGGGCTCATCATGGGGGCCGGCGTGTTTCCGTTCCATCAGACCACCGGCTGGCGAGTCCTGCCGGTGATCGTGGGAGCGGCGGTGGTCTACGGGCTTGCCCTCCTGGTGCTGCGTGCGGTCGACCGCGACGAGTGGCGGCTGGTGCGAAGTCTGGTCCAGCGGCGGGTCGCCGCCTCATGACGCGGCGCGGCGCGCGGATCGCCCTGGTCCAGGCGGTCCTGGACGCGCTGGCGGCGCTGCTCGCGCTCTACATCGCCTACCAGCTCCGGTTCACGCTGCTGCCGGACTTCCCGGGCAGGTTCCCCGGAACCGAGCCTCCATCACCCCACAAGTACGCGCTGGCAGCCCCGGTGCTGGTGGTGATCGTAGTCCTGGTCTTCTTCCTGCTCGGCGTCTACCGGCAGCGGAGGGGGAAGGACTTCATCGACGAGTTGCTGGCGCTGATCTGGGGAATGATCGTGGTGGCGGTGGTCACGCTGGCCGGCGTCGGCCTCTACCGGGAGAGTGGACGCGCGGGGACCGTGTTCCAGTTCTCGCGCGTCACCGCGGTCTACTGGATTGGGATCACTGGCATCCTGATCGCCCTCGCCCGCTATGCGCTGCGCCGTTTTGTGGCCGGCCGGCGCGCCCGTGGCTTGGGCGCGGACCGCGCGGTGGTGGTGGGCTGGTCGCCGTCGGCGGATCTGCTAGTGCAGCGGATCCGCATGTTCCCCTCCTATGGCTACCGGGTGATCGGGGTCCTGACCGACCGCACCGACCTCGGCGAGTGGGCCGGCGGCGTACCGGTGGTGGGTCGGGTCGCGGACCTGCCGCGCATCCTGGAGACCCGTGGCGTGGCCGTCGTCTTCGTGACGCTGGACCAGCCGGATCGCACGCTGGAGGTGATCGAGGATTGCCGCTCAGCGGGGGTTGATGTCCGGATCCTGCCCGGCATCATCCAGCTGATGACCGGCCCGGTGGGAGCCGACCAGATCGACGGCATCCCGCTCATCGAAGTCCGCCAGGGCTTGGAGTTGGCGGGCACCAAGACGGTGCTCAAGCGCTCCTTCGACCTGGTCTGCGCCTGTCTCGGGATGATCGTCATCTCACCGGTGCTGGGTGTGATCGCGCTCCTGGTCCGGCTCTCCTCGCCAGGCCCGGTTCTGATCCACCAATTGCGGGTGGGGAGGGACGGCCGCAGCTTCCTGGCGCACAAGTTCCGGAGCATGCACGACGACGCCGAGGCCGAGACCGGCCCGGTATGGGCCGCCCCCGACGACCCGCGGCGGACGGCGGTCGGGAAGTGGCTGCGCCGGCTCTCGCTTGACGAGCTGCCGCAGTTGTGGAACATCCTGAGCGGCGAGATGAGCTTGGTCGGCCCTCGAGCGGAGCGGCCGGAGTTCGTGGAGGAGTTCACCAGCCGGCTGGCGCGCTACGACGACCGGCACCTGGTGCGACCCGGGCTGACCGGGTGGGCGCAGGCCAACGACCTGCGCGGGCAGACCCCGATCGAAGACCGGCTGATCTACGACCTCTATTACATTGAGAACTGGAGTTTGGCGTTTGACGTGAAGATCATCCTGCTCACCCTGGGTCGCGTCTGGACCCACAAGAACGCCTACTGATGGCGTCCGATCGCAGCCCGGCCACCGAGGCGGGCGTGCTGCTCAAGCCCCGGGATGAGTCTCCGGCGCGCTGGGAGGCCCCTTCGCAGCCGCGCGCGACGGCGACGTCCGACACTCTTCTCGTAGAGGCGGAGTACTGCGCTTTCGACCTGGAGACCAACGGCTCCACGCCCTTCTGGGTGATCGAGATCGGAGCCGAACGGTTCTCCCTCGAGCGTTCCCTCGCCCTCTTCGACACGCTCTGCGACACCGCCGCCCCGATCAACCCCTACGCCCGGCGCCGTCACGGCATCTCGCCGGCCATGCTGCGGGGAGCGCCCTCCTTCGATGAGGCGCGCGGCGCCTTCCTTGCGTTCGCGCGGGGGACGGCGCTGGTCGAGCACTCGCACGACGCGTTCGACTCGTACCTGATGGAGCGCGGCCTGTCAGAGCCGCTGCAGCACCCGGTGTTCGACACCTCGGTGCTGGCGCGGCTGGTGCTGGACCTGCCGCCTGGGCAGACACCGGGCCTGGCGCGGGTGGTGGAGCTGCTGGAGCTCCCGCTCGATCCGGCGCACGCCGCGCTGGGCGACGCGCAGGCGACGGCGGCGGTGTTCCGGGAGCTGGTGGCGCGCGGCAGGGAGCGTTTCGGATGGCGCACGCTGGGCGACGTCCTCGCGGTGCAGGAGAGGCCGCGGGTGGACCGCTCGGCGATCGCCCTCTCAACCGGGGGTGGGGGCACGGCTGTCGCCGGCCGGGCGGCCTCGAGGGCGCCCCGCCGGCGGCGTCGTGGAGAGCGGCGGGGGCGCGACCGCAAGGAGGCATAAGCTGGCGGGTCACATCTGCCCCACCCAGCGCTCGGTACGGACGGAGGTTCTGATGGTGCTCGAGGTGGTACCGTCCCTCCGTGGCCGCCAATCTCCGGCTCGGCCAGGACAGGGAGCGGGCCTTGCGCGCGGAGTCAGCGCGTACCGGCCGTTCTCGGCAGGAGCTCATCAGGGAAGCTGTCGACCAGTATCTGGGACTGGCAGAGGCGCCGGTGACGAGTGAGCTTGCCGACCTCGTGCGCGCCGGCGCGCGCCTGCCACGCAGCCCCTACCGCCGCGTGACGGCGTGGATGGTGCCGCCGGAGGGTGGCGCCACCACGCTGCTGGATCGCGAAGACCGCTTCTGAGGTCGATCTGCAGGCACCTCGGCCCGAATGACGTGCGCGCGCTCGAAGTCATTCACCTCGCAACCGCGGTGATGCTCACGGTCGACCTGGTGGTCACGTATGACGAGCGCCTCCGGCAGGCGTGGCGCATCAGTTGAAGAGTGGCAGCTGATAGTCGGGACGGGGGTGTTCGAGGCCGCTCAGCCCGACCCCCAGCAGCTTGACCTGTGTGCCCTCCACGTACGACTTGCGAAGCGCGACCCGTGCTGAGGCGAGCAACTCACTCTCCTCGTCGGTGGCGGCGGAGCGGCTGACCTGGCGGGTGATCGCCCGCAGGTCGGCGAGCTGGAGCTTGACGTAGACGGTCCGGGCCCGAACCGCCTCCGTGTCCAGCCGCCCGGCGATCCGGTGGACCAGGCCGGCGAGCGCGCTGTCGAGCTCGTCGCGACGTTCCACGAGCCGCGTGAAGGTGGTCTCGGCGCTGATCGTCTTCGCGGCGCGGCTGTTCTCGACCGGCGCCCGATCGCGTCCCTGCGCCAGGCGCTGCAGCAGTGCGGCGCGGGTGCCCAGCTGCTGAACCAGTCGTGTGGTGTCGTAGCCCGCCAGGTCGCCCAGGGTCCTGAGCCCCAGCGAGCGCAGGAGGGTCTCGTCACGCTCGCCCAGCAGGCGCAGGGGGAGGGGCGCCAAGAAGTCCGGCTCCTCCCCCGGCCGGACCACGACCAGGGCGTCTGGGCCCCGCGAGGTACCCGCGACGCGAGCGACGAACTTGCTGGTGGCAACGCCCGCCTGAGCGGTGAGGCCGATCTCGTCCTGGATCATGAAGCGGATCCGCCGCGCCACCTCTTCGGGTGCGGAGGTGCCGTGGCGGGTACGGGTGGTGACGTCCAGATAGCCGGCTCCGAGGTCCAGCGTCTCCAGCCGCTCGAGCCCTGCGAAGCGCCGGAAGATCCCTGTCAGAGCCCGGTTCGCGTCCCGGTAGCGGGGCGGCTGGGGACTGGCCAGGTGCACCTGGGGGAATCGGGCGTGGACTTCTTCTACCTCGGCGCCCAGTTCGATTCCGAGCGCCCGCGCGACCGGGGACACCGCCATGATCACTGCCCGCCGGCCCCTTCCCGCGATTGCCAGGGGCTGTGCCCGTAACGACGGATCGTCGCGCTCGTGGACCGCGGTGCGGAAGGAGTCGACTCCCACGAACAGAATCGCCCGCGACCATGAGTCACCTCGGGGCATGCTGGCCGCAGTGTACCGCCGCGGTAGTGACCCCCGGATGTTGTGCCACGACATCACATGGTCGGTCGCACTGCCTCTGCGTCTGTAGCATTACGGCGATCTCAGAAACCCGTCCCCACCGCCCTGACCGGAGCGGTTGGGCCAGGATAAGGAAGGCCCATGTCCAACTCCGAAATCCCAGCTTCGGCCGTGCCGGCGCCTCCTCCGCGGGCCGCAGGGCTGGTGTCTCGATGAGCCGCAACTTCAAACGGCTGCTGGTCACGGGAGGCGCCGGCTTCATCGGCTCCGGCTTCGTGCGCCATCTGATCCGCCGGCGTCCCGAGGTCGAGGTGTGGGTACTGGACAAGCTGACCTATGCCGGCAATCTGGCCAACCTGCGCGAGGTAGAGGAGGCCCCTCAGTACCGGTTCTTCCACGGCGACATCTGCGATCGCGAGCTGGTCGACGAGCTGGCGGCCCAGGTCGACGCGATCGTCAACTTCGCCGCCGACACCCACGTCGACCGCTCGCTCCAGGATCCCTTCGCCTTCGTGGAGACGGACGTGCTGGGAGTCGCGGTCCTCTGTGACGCCGCTCTCCGCCACCGCCACCAGGTTTTCCATCTGGTGAGCACGGACGAGGTCTACGGCGAGGTCATGCACGGTCGATCGGGCGAGACCGACCCGTTCGCGCCCAGAAGTCCGTACGCGGCGTCGAAAGCCGGAGGCGAGCACCTGGCCCGGGCCTACGCGATCAGCCACGGGTTGCCGCTGATCGTCACCCGGGGCGCCAACACCTACGGGCCTTACCACTACCCGGAGAAGCTGATCCCGGTGTTGATCACGAACGCGCTCGACAGCGAACCCCTCCCGCTCTACGGCGACGGGTCGGCGGTCCGCGATTACCTTCACGTCGAGGACCATTGCCGCGCGATCGACCTCGCCCTCCATGAAGCCGAGCCGGGAAGCGTTTACAACGTGGGCGTTGGCGCCGAGTGGAGCGGGAAGACCGTGGCCGAGCTGGTCTGTGAGCTGACGGGCAGGCCGCCGACTCTGATCCAGTACGTCAAAGACCGCAAAGGGCACGACTACCGCTACGCGCTCGACACGCAGCGGATCCGCACCGAGCTCGGCTGGAGGCCACAGATCGGGTTCGCGGAGGGTATCGAAAGCACGGTGGGCTGGTTTCGCGACCACGAGGACTGGTGGCGGCCGCTCAAGAACGGCGCCTACTGGCAGTACTACCGGCGCAACTACCAACCGCTGCCCGGCTGACCGCTGATGCTGACCCGGCCGACCGCCTCGATCGTCATCCTCAACTACAACGGTCTGAGGTACCTCGACCCTTGCCTGGAGTCGGTCCGAGCCCAGGAGGTCGTGGGCGGTCTCGACGTCACGGTGGTCGACAACCACTCCACCGACGGCTCGATCGAGCACCTCCGCCGCCAGTATCCCTGGGTGCGGCTGATCACCTGCACGCGGAACCTCGGGTTCTCGGCCGCCAACAATCTCGCGATCCGGGCCGTGGGCGGCGAGCACGTCATCCTGCTCAACAACGACACGCAGGCACGGCCTGGATGGCTGGCCGCTCTGGTCGACTCGGCGGAACACGAGCCGCGGGCCGCCGCCGTGACCAGCAAGCTCGTCTTCGCGGATCGACCCGGGGTGATCCAGAACGCCGGCGGCGTTCTGCTCACTGACGGGAGCGGCGGCGACCGCGGTTCCGGCGAGGTCGACCAGGGACAGTTCGATACCCCCGAGGAGGTCTTCGGCTTCTGCGGTGCGGCCGTGCTGCTGCGACGGGACGCACTCGAGGATGTCGGCACGTTCGACGAGACCTTCTTCGCGTACTACGAGGACACGGACCTCAGCTGGCGGATGCGCCTGCGTGGATGGAAGATCCTGTACGACCCCCGCTCGGTGGTCGAGCACGGGCACAGCAAGACGAACCGCGAATGGTCGGACTTCTTTCTCTTCCACGTCGACCGCAACCGCCTGTTGATGGTCCTGAAGGACGCCCCCGCGCCGCTCGTCGCGCGGTCGTTCTCGGCGCTCGGCGTACGCGCGGCGAAACTCCGGCGCCCCCCTTCCCCCGCAGTGCCGGGGAACGACGCTCAGGACCCGAGCCGGCTCCCGTCGGCGGCGCAGAAGGCGACTCGACGGATGGCGCTGCGAGGACGGGTGCTGGAATCGTTCCTGGTCCATGCTCCTGAGGCGCTGGCGGCCAGGAGACGGATCCGGGGCCGGCGAACCGTGCCCGACGGTGACGTATTGCGGTGGATGGTGCCCAGGTCGGAGTGGGACGCTCGCTTCGCATAGGGATCCACTCGCCCTACTTCGGCTCCACCTACGGAGGGGGCGAGAAGTACCTGGGCACGGTCGCCGAGGTGCTCCGCGACCACTACCCCGAGCACCGGATCGAGATCGTGAGCCCGATCCCCGTCGACGCCGAGCGATACCTGCGGGTCCTCGGCCTGGACCTCTTCGGGATCACGCTGCGCTCGGCCACGCGACGGGTGACGCCCGCTCACCGCCTGGTCGCGCACGCGCCCGGACTGCGGCCACTCCGCAATTCGCTGGTGGCCCGGCAGGCGGCGGCGATGACGCGGGACTACGACGTCTGGATCGCCATGGCGTACGCCATCCCAGCCATCTCCGCGGCCCCGCGCTCAGTCATGCTCTGCCAGTTCCCGTATCAGCTGCACAGCGAGCGAGCACGACATCAGCTAACGGCTTTCGACCCCATCATCTGTCAGTCCGAGTACGTGCGGGGTTGTGTGCGCCGGTTCTGGGGCCGTGACGCCGTGGCCCTTCCGCCCCCCATCGACGTGCCCGCCGAGGAACCGGACTGGTCCCGCAAGCGTCACCTCATTCTGAGCGTAGGCAGGTTTGTGGCGACCGGGCATGTCAAACGTCATGAGGTCCTCGCCCGTTCCTTCCGGCAGTTGACTACATCCGGAACCGGGGACTGGGAACTGGTGCTGGCCGGGTCCCTGCATCGCGATCGCGCCAGCCTCGCCTATCTGCGGGAGATCGAGGACGTCGCTCGCGGCTATCCGATACGGATCATGACCGATCTGCCGCTCGCCGACCTTCGGCGGCTCTACGACGTGGCCTCGATCTACTGGCACGCCGCGGGCTTTGGTGTTGACGCCACCGCGCATCCGGAGGCGTTGGAGCACTTCGGAATGACGACGGCGGAAGCGATGGCAAGGGGAGCGGCGCCGGTCGTGATCGGACTCGGTGGGCAGCGGGAGGTGGTGGAGGACGGCGTCAGCGGCTATCTCTGGCAAACGCCCAACGAACTTGTGGGCGCGACCACAATGCTTATCCGAGAGTCGGAACGCCTCGAGCGGATGCGGGTTGCCGCCCGCAACGCGAGCAAGAGATTCGACCGGAGCGCGTTCGAGCACGGTCTTCTGCGCCACCTGGAGCGACCGCTGAGGGAGGCCGCGGCGGCAGCTAGAGCCTGAGGCGGTGCTTGATCGACCGCAGCGGCGGCTCCAGGGGCGTATTGCGCACCGCCTCGCGCAGCCCTCTGCTCCCCGACGACATGAGGTCGTTCAAGGTCCGGTGAGGGCCTCCGTTGGGGGCGGCGGGGGTGGTGGCTTCCTCGCGCGCGGGTAGCACCGGCCGATCATCGTCCGGTTTCGCGAGGAGGACGATGAACTCGAAATCGTCCGGTTCCTCCACGGCGGCGAACTGGACCGGCTGCAGTGTGATGGGAAACTCACGGCGGACCGCCGAGAGGAAGTCGAGAAAGGTGTCAGGGCGCCAGACGTGGAAGTGGATGCTGTAGGGGATTGCCATGAGGTGGTCGGCATGTTCCTCGGTGGCGGCCCCGGGCTCCTTCCCGTCCACGTTTTCCGCCCAGTCCAGGTAGTGCGCGCGGCGGTTCTTTTCGGCGAGCCCTTCCCGCTGCTCCTGGATCAGGTGCTCAACCGTGGTCAGTTCCCGCTTCTTGTCAAAGGTCAGGCGCTTGTCTGGAAGGGCGAGATACAGCACTCCTCCCGGGCGGAGCACCCGCTGGAACTCGAACAGCGCCTTGATCGGGTATTCAAGGTGTTCGAACAGGTGGTTGGCGATGACAAAGTCCAGCGATGCGTCGGCGAAGGAGCTCAGGTCCTCTGCGGTTCCGATCACGTCGACCGGGACCAGATTCACATCGCCCAACTCCGGGTAGTGCGCTCGCAGCTTCTCCACCGGGAGATGGTCGACATACGTGACGCGGACATCAGGGGGGAGCTCGAGGGGCTGGTGCAGGGCGCCGATCTCGATTCCCCGACCCGAGAGCCAGAGGGCGAGCCGGCGTCGTTTTTCGAACACCCGACGATCCTACAGGAGGGGGTCAGACGGGTCATCGCGCGGCGGCCAAGCTGCCGGTTCCCTTAGCATGCGGGCGCTTTGAAGGGAGTTGTTCTCGCCGGCGGCACGGGGAGCCGTCTGCATCCATTGACGCGCATCACGAACAAGCATCTGCTTCCCATCTACGACCGCCCGATGATCACGTACGCGATCGAGGCTCTGGTCGCAGCCGGGGTGGGAGAGATGATGCTGGTCACGGGTGGGATTCACGCGGGCGAGTTCTTCAGGCTTCTCGGCAACGGCCATGAGTACGGCATCGACCGCCTCCTGTACGCGTACCAGGACAAACCTGGAGGGATCGCCGAAGCACTTGGGCTGGCGCAGCGCTTCGCCGGCTCCGACAAGGTCGTCGTTATGCTGGCCGACAACATATTCGGGCGATCGATTCGGACCCCCATCGAGAGGTTTCAAGAGCAAGAGTCGGGGGCGCGGATCCTCCTCTCCCAGGTTCATGATCCGGACCACCTCCGACACCTCGGTGTGGTCGAGTTCGGGCACGACCACCACATCGCCAGGATCGTTGAGAAACCGGCGGTGCCGCCCAGTTCCTACGCGGTGACCGGCGTTTACATGTACGGCCCCGACGTGTTCGACGTGATACCCACGCTCGCGCCGTCCGCCCGCGGCGAGCTCGAGATCACCGATGTCAACAATCACTATGTCAGCTGGGGGGGCATGCAGTACGACGTCGTGGAAGGGTTCTGGGGGGATGCGGGGGAGTCCATCGAGGCCTACTACGCGGTCAACGACTTCGTGCGTGCCAACGGGGCCAACCGAGTGTCGGGGGCAGGGTAGGCCACCGCGGTCCCTCAGTCAGGATCCGGGACTGCCGGTTCCCGGGGTCGAACGCCGGTGACGAAGACCTCTCCCGGTGGGTAGAGCTCGGACACCCACTTGCTGAGTATGTCAAGCCGCGCCTCGAGCGCGTCGAGCCTCTTCCAAACCGATTCCGGGATGCCGTCCCCCCTGATCGTGCGCCTGAGTCCGCTCGGCGGAGGTTCGGGCGCGACCTTGCCCTGGAGTTCGGAGAGGCCGTCCACCGCCCAGTCTGGCCCCAGGCGATAGAGCGGGTTCACCCCCAGCTCGCAGTCCACCAGCCCGGCGGAACGGAAGAGCAGGTGGAGGCTGTGTGGGCTGTAGAACCGCACGTGCTGGAGATCGATCCAGAAGTCATGAAGCTGCATCAGGAGGTTCTGGGGGTTGGGGGTGACCAGAGTCAGCCGGCCGCCCGGGTTGAGCGCCTGCCCGGCCGCCTGGATCAGCGATGCGAGGTGCTCGGAGGGGAGATGTTCGGCAACGTGAGCGATGAAGATCCCTTCGCAGCTGAGGGGGTGGTTTTGGAGATACGTCAGCCCGTCCGACTGGACCGCCTGCAGGCCCTTGGCACGGACATCTTCGACCATGCCGGCATCCGGGTCGACGCCGACCCCTTCGATCCGGCGCTCGCGGAGCAGTTCCAGAAACTCGCCGCGGCCGCAGCCGATGTCGACCACCGTGGTACCGGACTCGAACCGCTCGGCGTAGCACCTGTACCGCTCTCGGAGGACGTCCGGGTTGTAGCCCATGAACTCGTAGTAGTGGCGTTGATCCATCGATCAGCCGCCGGTAGCGAGACAAGCCGGCGTCACGACGCCCCTCTCATCTCCAGGTAGTGGGCGAGCCCGTCCTGCCAACCGGGGAGTAGGTCGATCCCGAGCTTCTGGAGCGCCCGGTTCTCGAGCACGGAGTAGTAAGGCCGGCGCGCAGCCGAGCCGGACTCCTCGGACGACTGGCGGGAGTAGTTCGGCGCGAGGCCGGCCGCGCGGAAAATCTCGGCAGCGAACTCGTACCACGAGCAGGCGCCCTGGCTGGTTGCGTGATAAAGCCCGTAAGCCTCGTGCTCGGCCAGGACCGCTAGCTGCTCCGCCAGCTCGAACGTCGGGGTGGGCGTCATCACCTGATCATCAACGATGCGGATGGGCTTTCCGGAGGATGCCAGGCGCAGCATCGTCTCGACGAAGTTGCCGCCCTTGCCGGACGCGCCGGCGATGCCGTAGAGGCCGCAGGAGCGCACGACGTAGTGACGCCGGCACGCGAGCCGGACCACCTCCTCGCCGGCCAGCTTGCTCACGCCGTAGGTGTTGGCGGGTTTGACTGGCTCAGATTCGAGGTGGGGAACCCGGTTTGGCGAATCCGTGAAGACGTAGTCGGTGCTGATGAACATGCACGAAGCGTCGAGCTCCTCGCACGCCAGCGCTACGTTCCTGGCACCGACCACGTTCACCTCGAACGCCGGGCCGGGCGTGGACTCAATGAGATCGACCTTGTGGAAAGCCGCCGTGTTGATGACAAGCGAGGGGCGATGCGCACGGAGCGTCTCGCCCACGGACGCGGCGTCGGTCACGTCCAGATCGGCGTGGGTCAGAGGAATGAGCTCGTCCTGCGGATGCACCCGCGGCCAGACCCGGCGCAGGTCATGCCCCAACTGACCGCCGGCGCCGATGACGAGGATGCGCCGAGCCATCAATCCCGGACTTCCGGCGCCTCGAAGACGCCGCCTGTGATCTTGATCACATCGTGCGCCTGCTCCAGCAGCCGCATCCAGGTGATGTTGTAGTAGCGAGGATTCTCGAAGTCGTCGTACCCATGACTGCGGATGCCCTCCACCATCGTCCTGACCGACTCCTCGACGGAGACCGTGGGCCGGAAGCCGACCTCGTGCTCGAGCCGTTCGCCGGTCACCCTGTAGGAGCGCACGCCCCGGTAAGAGAAGTCTGCTCGAATGTCGGTCGCGACTCCCACTTCGGCGAGCACCGACCGGACTCGCAGGGCAAGTTCTGAGATCCGGAAGTTGCGGTTGACGAGGTTGAAGACGCGACCGTTGACCTTACTGGCGGGCACGCGCAGCAAGGCAATGTAGGCCCGCGCGGCGTCCCGGACCTCAGCCAGCGGCCGCCACATCTCGCCACCGTAGTGGATCGTGATGCAGCCCTTGCTCATCGCGTCCTTGACGAAGGTGTTGACGACCAGGTCGTATCGCATGCGCGGCGAGAACCCGAACAGCGTCCCCATGCGGAGCGCGGTGGCACAGAAGGTGTCGGAACCCATGGGCAGGATCCCGCGCTCGGCGGCCATCTTGGAGCCTCCGTAGGCGCTCGGCGGGTCGACGTCCGCGGCCTCGTCGAGCAGCACGTCGAGCTGCTCGTCGCCGACGCCGCGGTCGTACACCGAGCAAGATGAGGCGAGGATGTACCTGGGCACGCCGTGCTCGCGACAGAGTTCGGCGAGCCCGACTGTGGCCTTGACGTTCATCTCGTAGTTGGCCCTCGGGTTGTACTCGGCGGTGGGATCGTTGGAGAGGCCGCCGACGTTGATGACCGCGTCGACCCCATGCAGGATCCCCGAACCGACCGTGCGCATGTCGCCGATCACCACCTCGACCCGGTCGCGAACTTCCCTCAGGCCGTGATCCCCGAAGTAGAGCCGGTCCAGCACGCGAACCGCGTAGCCGCGCTCCACCAGCTCTGAAGCCAGCACAGAGCCCAGGTACCCGCCGCCCCCGACGAGGAGGATCGCGCCCATCAGCTCGTCTCCAGTGGGTAGTGGAACGCCGGGTGGGCGCGATAGTCGTTGAGGCTGGGCGCGTTCGCGTCCTTCTGTGACAGCGTGGGGGACTCGTTGGACCACCGGATCCCGATCTCGGGATCGTTCCACCTGACGCTGCCCTCGGCCGAGGGGGTGTAGAAGCCGGTGCACTTGTACTGCACGTCCGCGCTGTCGGAGAGCGCGAGGAACCCGTGAGCGAACCCGGGCGGACAGTACAGCTGGCGCATATTGTCCTCGGTCAGTTCCTCGGCGACCCACTCGCCGAAGGTCGGAGACCCGACCCGGAGGTCGACCGCGACGTCGAGGATCGCGCCGCGAGTGCAACGGACCAACTTTCCCATCGGGGCCGTCATGTCCTGGAAGTGCATACCCCGCAGCACGCCTTGCGCTGATCGTGAGTGGTTGTCCTGCACGAACCTTGCTGGCAGGCCGTGTTCGCTGAACCGCTTCTCGTGGTAGTTCTCGATGAAGAAGCCACGATCGTCTCGGAAGTAGTCGGTGTCGATCACGAGAACGCCCTCGAGCCGAGACGGCGTGATGGTGATGTCCAAATCGGGACCCTCCTGTGGATTCCTTGGCGACATGCGTGATGGACGGCTCTAGGGGGTGGGCGGCCCCATCATAACGGCCTTCTTTGGCACCTCCCGCGGACCTCAAACTAGCGGAGCGTGTGCCGCTGGGCCTGGCGTCCGACCCAGCGGACCAGCCGCCGGGCAACTGCGAGCGTGCCCTCCTGCTGCCGGTACCACAGGACTTTCCGGAGGAGGCCGGGAGGCGGCTGCACATCGGCCACCCGCCCCGGGATCCGGGATGGGTTCTTTTGACCCGCGATATCCTGCGCGAACCAGGGGTCGGCGCAATACTCCACCAACGGGCGGAGCGAGCGCTCCCAGGTGAACGACGGGCGCTCCGCACGAATGCGCTCGGCGGCCCGGAGGTGTTGAGCCTGGTCGCCGAGCAGCGAGGTCACGGCCCCCACGATCCCGTCCCGATCCTCGTAGCGGACCACCCGGCCGGAGCCCGTCCGCTCGATCCACTCTGCGAACGAATCTCCTTCGGTGGCGACGATGGGCAGGCCGGCCCAGATGTAGTCGAGGATGCGGGTCCGGAAACTGAGCCGCGTCTCGAGGTGCTCGAAGTGTGTGCTGATCCCGAGGTCCGCCTCCAGGAGGTAGTCCTGGCGCCTGTCGTAGGGCACCCAGGAGGTGTTGAAGTACACGGTGCGGTCGCGCAGCGCAAGGCTTTCGGCGAGGTCGAGCGCACGCTGGGCCATCTCCATCTTGGGGTTGGTCGGGTTGGGATGGCGCAGGCCGAGGAATACCAGGCGGGCCTCCGGGATCCGGTCAACGACTCCGGGCCAGGCCCGGAGGAGGGTGAGCGGGTCGAACCAGTTGTAGACACCTCCGGCCCAGATCGCGACCCTCGCGTCGACGCCGATGCCGGGCAGCACGCCTTTGATGGCCGGCGTGCCGGAGGGACGGGGATCGGCGGCGCTGATCCCGAACGGCGCGATGTCGATGAGCCGGCGCATGGTGCGGTCCTGCGAGAGGGTGCTGGGGTTCAACCGGTTCGCGGCCAGCAGTGCCCCCATCCAGAAATCCCGCTGGCGCTCGCTCGCGCAGAGGTAGAGGTCCCCGATCCGCGTCTGGACCAAGAGCGTCGAGAGGGTGGGCCAGAACTGCGCGTTCTGGTAGTCGAGGGAACGTCGGGAGTGCATCTCCAGCGTCTCGATCGGAAACGGATCGTAGAGGTCGACCACCAGCCGCTTCTGCGTCCAGGCCAGCACCGGGTACCGCGTCAGCACGAACCCCTGGATCACGATCACGTCCGCCCATCGTTCCTCGTCGGCCATCGAGCGCTCGGTCACGACCCGGATCGAGAAGTCCGGGGACTCCTTGTCGGAGGGCGCGGGGACGGTGAGGTGCACCTCATTGCCGGCCCCGGCCAGGACCCGGCCCATCTCCCAGCAACGGATCGCGGGCCCGGCCATCGACCGGCCCACCCGGTCACCGCACACGATCAGGACCCGGGACATCGCCCGGGAAGGCTACTGGAGCGCGCGGGTGCCTTTGCGGGTCGTTCGCTACCATCCCCTCGTGCGGATCGCCCACGTGACCTGCCTCTACGTTCCCGAGCATCGAGGGGGGGCCCCGCAGCAGTGTCATCAGATCGCGGTGGAGCAACACCGCATAGGGCACCAGGTGGCTGTGTTCTCAGGTCTGCTGGAACCGAGCCGCACCATGCTGGAGGTCACGACCGCCATCCAGGACGGCTTTCCCGTCACTCGGATCGTGACCACCGATGCCTTCCCCGACGAGGAAGCGCGGAATTGGAGGAACCCGTCCGTGGAGCCGGCCTTCCGGACCTTCCTCCGGGACCACCGTCCAGATGTCGTCCACTTTCACGCCGTTCAGAGCCTGGGCGCCTCGCTGGTGACGGTCGCGAGACGCTCCGGGGCGCGGGTGGTGGTCACCATGCATGACCTGTGGTGGGTCTGCCAGCGGCAGTTCTGCGTCGACCTCACGTATCAGCCCTGCATCCCCGCCGTTGCGCCCGGCTCCTGTGCCTGCCTCCTGGGAACCGACGCGCTGTTCGACCGACGCTCGTACCTCGACCGGGTCCTCGCAGACGTCGACCTGACGCTGGTACCCAGCCGGTCGCTATTGGAAAGGCTCCGGATGAGCGGGGTAGGTGGCAGGATCGAAGTCGACCCGAACGCGGTCGGCCTCGCGCCGCTCTCCCAGAGCCGGCACCGCGGCGCCACGCGAGGGCAGGGGCCACTTCGACTCCTCTACATCGGAGGCGACGCGAAGCAAAAGGGGATCCACATCCTGGGCGATGCTTTACGCCGGCTGGAAGGCGCGGGGGTGCGGATCGAGGCCGACCTGTACGGAATGGATCCGCTGTCACTCGACGTCACAGCCTGGCTGCGCGGGACCCGGGCGCGACCCGAGCGGCCGTTCGACCCACAGGTCCTGGACCAGGTGCTGGCTGCGCATGACGTTCTGGTGGTGCCCTCGGTGATGTATGAGTCGTCGTCGCGAGCGGTACGCGAGGCACTCGTGCGCGGGCTCCCCGTGGTCGCCACCGAGGTGGGAGGCCCGGAAGAGGTGATCGAGGATGGCGTCAACGGCCTGCTTGTGCCTCCCTCCGATGCGGCCGCGCTGGCCGATGCCATTCGCCGCCTGGATCAGGACCGCACCCTGCTTGCCCGGTTGAGCGGAGCGGGGCCGCGCGGGGAGGTTCCTACCAAGGAGGAGCAGGCGGACCACCTCGAGACGCTGTACGCAACCGTCGGCGGCGCACCGCCATCGGGGCGGCGGCCTTCCTCGCCGGGGCGCGTCCTGTTCGTGGCCGGCATCGACGGGTCGCCACTGCACTACCGCGTCCACCAGAAGGTGGAACAGCTTCGCGTTCGCGGGGTGGCATCGGTCCTTCGCAGGTACACGGAACCCGATCTCAAGCGAGATCTCGACCATGCCGACGCGGTGATCGTCTACCGGTCTCCGGTGACGCGGGAGCTGATGCGCTTCATCCGCGAGGTCCACCGGCGCCACATCCCGATCCGGTTCGACGTCGACGACCTGATCTTCGACCCCGAGCTGGCTGAGCGGCTTCCCACCATCGCCCACCTCCCACGGGACGAGCGAGCCCTTTGGGTGGAGGGCGTGCGCCGCTATCGCGCGACTCTGCTGGAATGCGGCGCCGGCATCGCCTCGACGGCGGAGATCGCGCGGCAGATGCAGCGGCTCGGGATCGAGGCCTCGGTGCATCGGAACGGTGTCGACACGGTGCTGGCCGTGATGTCTGAAGGCGCCCGGCGCGCGCGCGGAAGCCGCCTGCGAAGAGCTCGAGAACCCTTCGTCCTTGGGTACTCGTCCGGGACGACCACGCACGACGCCGACCTGGCGATGCTCACGCCGATCCTGGTGGATTTCCTCAGAGCTCACCCCGAAGCCCGCCTGATCCTGGGCGGCCCCCTTCACCCCCCGCCATCCCTTGACCAGGTGGCGGGACAGGTTCAGCGGCTCGGGTTCATCGCCTGGGATCGTCACCCGACCAGGCTGGCCACCTTCGACCTGAATCTGGCGCCGCTGATCGAGGGGGTGTTCAACGAGTCCAAGAGCTCCATCAAGTGGTCGGAGGCGGCGCTCGTCGACGTTCCCACGCTGGCCTCGGCGACCGCACCCTTTCGGGAGTCGATCGATGACGGCGTGACCGGGCTCGTGGCGCGTGACCCGGAGGACTGGCGCGAGCTGCTCGAGCAGGCGATCACCCAGCCCGAGCGGTTCGCGCGCATGGGCCGCAGGGCCCGTCTTTCGGCATACCGCCAGGGATCACCATGGACGCTCGGCGACAATTTGCTCGACATCCTTGGCAATCCGGTGCTGGACCACCGACCGGAGCCTCGAGACGGCGTGGATCTCTGGCCATCGGAAGTGAAACGAAGCTCTCTGGAGCCGGCGGGGCTGCTTCCGGGTCTCCACGTCAGCACCAACGACCCGCAGATGGCGCCGGGGGCGTCGCTCGGGGGGCATCGCGTGGCGCTCGACCTTCCGGCCGGGGCCGGACTCCTCGCCCGCGTCGACGTCTACCTGGCGACGTTCAGCAAGCAAGCGCCGGCTCCGGTCTCCCTAGAGGTTCGTTCGTCGGAAGGGGTGGCGCTCGGCCGCGTGGAGCTCGCCCGTGAGGCCATCGGTGACAACGGCTGGGCCGCGTTCGAGTTCGGGGCGCTGGACGGCGAGCCGGCGGTCGCCGAGCTCTCATCGTCGCCGGGCGCAGAGATCTCGCCCTACACGCGTCCCCAGGGTTCTCACTACGTCGACGGCCGGCGGAAGGTGGGTGGGATCGTGGCGCGCACGTTCCACCGGCCGCCCGTGCCGCCAGACTTCGGGGCCCCCGTGACGGGGAGGGAGGAAAAGTCGACCCGTTGGGTTGTGACCCGCGGCTTGCTCGCCATCGCCGTTCGCCGGGCCGCGTTCATCCTGCGGACCGAGGGCCCGGTCGACGGCTTCCGGAGGATCGCCCGCGGGGTGCGCCGGCGCGCAGGATCCCTGCGCCGCCGGCCCTAGTTCCGAGCCGATGATGGGGCGCATGGCCCTGGCGCGCGCTGTGTGGCGGAGGTTGCCGGTCTCCGCGCGACGGTTGTCAGGCGCTCGAAGCTGGCGCCGCAACCACCCAGTCACGCTGCAGCCTCCCGCGTGTCCCGACGTACGTTGACATGAGCCCGCTGGAAGGCCGGGTTCAGATCGTGACGGCGATCGCGGGTCACGGGTGGACCGTCTTCGAAGCGTCCCGGTGCGCGTGATCAAGATCGACGTCAATCGATGGAGCATGTCGTCCTCGCCGGTGACGAGTCTGCCATCGCGATCTTTCGCGGTTCTTCCCCTGAGCAATCGACCGCGGTTGAGGCCATGTGCCCTCGCCTCGGCTGTGCGCGCGACAGTTTGGAACCCGGATCCGCGCGCCTCGTGAGCCGCATCGCGCATCAGGGTCGTGGCTGGAATCAGCTCTTGGTACCCCTGGAGGGCCGAGGGGAGTGGCTTGATGCTGTGCGAGGCGGTACCGGTCTTCAGGGAGGTCTCGTGAGATCGATCGGGCACCGGGCCGCGCATCCTGTGCCAGGCCGCGCCGAATCCCGCTTGCGCCGCGGAGAACCGGTGCAAGCGGTCTCCACCACCGGCGTCAACCCCGGCCGGCCCGGGGGTTCACCAGGTGCCACCCGGAGCGCAGCGTGGTGGCGACCTTCCAGGCCCGACTCCCCTTGATCAGGTTCAGCTCCCCCTCGGCCTCCGCAGCCCGCAGGCGGTCGTCCAGCCGCAGCGGATACGTCAGCCCCTGGACCGCGGAGCTGGCGAACCGGCTGCCCGTCTGTTTCGAGAAGTGGACGCAGAAGGCATCGACGCTGCCCATCGGCTGGATGTCGAGGTCATCAACCCCGATCACCTCAGAGAGCAGCACGAACAGCTCGTCATATGAGTAGTAGTGGTGCCACCAGAGGTCTGTCCGGTTCTCTACGTGGTGTCGAGCCTCCTCGTCATAGGGAACCGTGGAGTGGGGGAGGTGATGCACCGACATCAAGTGGAGGACGGCGTGCCCCCCCGGCTTCAGTGCGCGGTATGCCTCCTTGAAGATGAAGAACGCCCAGTGCTTCTCTACGTGCTGGATGGCCGCGCAGGAGTAGATCACCTCGAACGTGTCGTCGCTGAACGGCCAACGGAGGCCGTCGTAGGTGACGAAATGCGCGCGCCGGTCGGTCCACCGCTGGTAGGCCGCACTCGAGATCTCCGGCGACACGTCGAGGCCGACAATGGCGCTGACGTCGGGATGGGTCTCCAGCACCGACTCCATGATCCAGCCCACACCGGGGCCGATCTCGAGCACGCGGTCGCCGGCCTTTGGCCCGGCCTGCGGGAAGATCCCGAACATAGCATCGCGGTAGCTGCGGCCACGCTGCCTCAGCTGGTCCTCGGGAACCCCGTCATGGATCGTGACCTGAAGAGTCTGGAGGTCGCCCTCACTCCGCCAGGCTTCGATATTGGAATGCGTGATGGTTTCTACCCCTCAATCACGGGCCGCGCGGGCCGGCGGATGGTCCGGCGGGCGGTTGCGGCCAGCCAGCGCGCCAGCCGGACGCTCTTGGCGTTGATGATGAGGCGCTGCAGGTCCCGTTCGGCGGTGACTTCGGCAAGCCGGCGCTTCAAGTCGTCCAGCTGAGCCCCCGCGTTCTCCAGCTCCACCTGGCGGTCATGCTGCTCCCGGCGGGTCGGGAAGCGGTCGCTGAGGTCGAATCCGGCCGCCTCCGCCTCATGCATGGTCCGCTCGTAGTCGGCGTCGAACTTGCCGCCCCAGCGGCTCATGAACACCTCCTTGTTCCTCTGGTCATTCGCGCTCAGGCGCCCTTTGCTCATGCTCTCCCAGTGATAGGCGAGCGAGTCGGGTACGTACAGAATGCGCCCACCCCGCTCGCGGACCTTGAGGCAGAGATCGGCGTCCTCGTAGGAATTGAAGTACGCCGCGTCGAACCCCCCAACCTGGTCGAACACGTCACGGCGAATGGCGAGGGCGGCACCCGTCACAGCCTGATATTCGCGCCGCTCCAGGATCAATGGGGAGTCCCCCGGCAGCCCCGCGAACACGTGTCCTGGCCCCTCCTTGATGAAGACGACGCCGGCATGCTGCACGCGGCCGTTGGGATAGAGGAGCCGGGAGCCTGTAATCGAGACCGAAGGGTCCGCGAAGGGGGTCAGAAGGCGTGGCAACCAGTCGGGCATCACGAACGTGTCGTTGTTGAGAAACACGATCACCTGGCCGCTCGCCCTCGAAGCACCGAGGTTGCACCCACGCGCGAATCCCAGGTTCTCCTCCGACCGGACGGCGATCCGTCGGGGCCCCTCCGCCTCCCACTCGCTCAGCATCTGAGGGGTGGTGTCCGAGGACCCGTTGTCCACCACGATCACCTCCGCGCCGCGCAGATCGGCCCGCTCCAGACTGATCAGGCAGAGGCGCGTGAGAAACATCTCGTTGAATGCCAGGATGACGATGCTGGCCGGGATCCCGGACTCCTCGGTCATTGGCGATGGCCGCCAACCGCCGTACCCCAAACGGCACCGCTTGGACTGGTCACCGGGGGTACTTTAGCTGGGGCCGGGGGGTCGCGAGGTGCCACTCTATCCCGGGAGGCGATGCACCCGCCCTGTCGAGGCTGATATATAAGATCGGCGTGCGAGTTGTCCAGGTTGGCGACCCGCCCTCCGGCTGCGCTGCTGGGCTGGGGTCCGGCTTCGACCTCCGAACTCTGGGTACGCGCCTGGAACGCGAGGGTGTGGAGCAATACCCCTTGCCGTTCCGCGATGCGTCTCCGGAATCGCTCGCCTCATTCCTCGACCAATGGCGTCCTGACGTTGTGCACGCTCACGGTCGCCCGGGGCAGGTCGCGGCGATGCTGGAGGTCGCTCACAGCCGATTGCCAGCCGTCGTGGTCACGATGCCGGACTATTCGTGGATCTGCGAGCGGGGCACCTGCATCGACAGCAGTGGCATCCCGTGCCTGCCGGCGGTGACGCCCGGCTCCTGCGCCTGCCGTTCGGGCACCGACGCCCTGGCTGCCCGTAACGCGTCCCTGCGGGCTGCGCTGCGGCCGGACGACGTCGCATTGATACCCCCGACGCTCTCGCGGGAGCGGCTGGTCGCGAGCGGCATCCGATCCCGGGTCCTGACGCTCGACGCGGCGGGCGCCGACAGCGTCAGCCGGCTCCATGCGATCTATCGCGATGCCGCAGCGCGGCGACAGCCGTCAAACGATCGCCACCCGCCGGCCCAGCTCCGTCACGTCCTCTTCATCGTCGGCGCATCCGGTTCACCTCTTCGGTATCGCGTCCACCAGAAGGTCGAACAGCTTGCGATCCACGGGATCTCGTCGGCCCTCGTGTGGTACGCGGACCCACGGCTGCCGGCGGCCGTGTGGGAAGCCGACGCGGTGATCGTCTACCGGGCTCCGGCGACCCGGCTGTTCGTCGAGGTGATCCGCTCTGCGCGGCGGCGCGGCGTGCCAACCTTCTGGGACGTCGACGACCTGATCTTCGATCCCGCCACTGTCGACGAGCTACCCATACACCGTGGTCGCTCCCGCAAGGAACGCGATGCGTGGATCGAGACCGCTCACCGGTACCGGGCCATGCTGCTGGAGTGTGGCGCCGGCATTGCGTCGACTCCCGAGATAGCACGCCACATGGGGCGCATTGGGGTGCCGGCGCAAATTCTCCCCAATGGGGTCGACACAACCTACTCGGCCGTGTTCGAAGGCGCGCGCCGCGCAGCTGCGTCGCGCAAGTCAGGGGTTCGCCGCAGGCCGTTCACGATCGGGTATTGCTCCGGCTCCGACACGCACGACGAGGACTTCGAGATGGTCGGTCCGATCCTCGCCGATTTTTTGGACGCCCATCGGGAAGCCAGGATGCTTCTGGTCGGGCCGCTAATGATTCCCCGCCTGCTGAAGAGGTTCTCCCGTCGCATCCAAAGGGTCGGCTGGCTCCCGGGGATGGAGGTGCCGCGATACCTGACTCGTTTCGACCTCAATATCGCTCCGCTTGTCGCGCACGACTTCACGAACGGGAAGAGCGCGATCAAGTGGTCGGAGGCGGCGCTCGTCGGGGTCCCCACGCTGGCCTGGGCGACCGAGCCCTTCAGGATGGCGATCGACGACGGGCGTACGGGACTGCTTGCCAACGATACGACCGAGTTTCGGAACCGCCTCGAGTACGCGTTCACGCACCGCGCCCAGCTACCGGCGATGGCGGAGGCAGCTCGGCTGGCCGCATTCGAACAGGGTTCACCCTGGGTCCTGGGGGAGCGCCTCACGAGCATCCTGGAGACCGCCGAGCGGGCAGCGATCCGGGAGGTCGAAAATCGCTGGCCGGTGGAAACCTACCAGACCGACGTGGAGGAGGCCGGGACGATCGCGGGACTGGCGCCCAGGCAAGCCAAGGTGGGGCCGGGAGAGCGCCTCGACGGTGCTCGGGTCGCATTCAGCTATCCCCTTGGGAAGGGAGCACTGCGACGGGCCGATGTCCAGATCGCGAGCTGGCTGCAACCCGTGCATTCTCCGCTCGAGCTGCGGGTTCGAGTGGGCCGGCGGGTGCTGGCCAGTGCGACAGTCCCACCCAAGGACATGGTCGACAACGGCTGGGTCGCGTTCACCTTCGACCCACCGGTCCCCCCCGTGTGGGGCGCCGTCGCCGAGCTTTGCTCGGATCGACATCAGAACATCGCCCCCTACGTCATGCGCGACGGCAGTCGTTATGTCAACGGGGTTCGGGTGCGCGGCGCGGTGATGGCCCGCACGTTCCATCAGCGCCCGGTGCTGCCGGACTTCAGTCCGCCCGCGCCGGCCATGTCGGTGGACCTTGTAAAGGCGAGGCTCGATTATGCGGTCTCGGCCTACCGGCATCTACTACGCCGAGAGGCGGGCCGCGTGATTCGGCGCATCGGGGTGCATCGTTCGAACGCGATCCGCCCGGTGTAGAGGCGCGGGTGGTGCGGCCTCGAACCAGGTGAACGCGAGCCCACTAATCCCCGATTCGGTAGACTAGCGCCCGCTTTGGCCGATCTGGTGGATACGCGGGCCGGGTTCAGAGACAGGGTCTCTGACCTCGTCGATTACCGCGAGCTGATCCTCAATCTGACACAGCGGGACCTGGTCCTGAAGTACAAAGGGTCGGTTCTGGGGGTGGCTTGGTCGCTCTTGAACCCGCTGCTCCAGATGGTCATCTACACGGCAATCTTCAGCATCTTCCTCCGCATCTTCACGCTTCCCCACTACTGGGCCTTCGTGATCGGCGGGATCCTGTTCTGGACCTTCTTCTCGACCAGTTTGGTCTCATCCTCGACGGCATTCGTCAGGAATCCGGGCCTGATCACACGTGTGTACTTCCCGATCGAGGTCCTGAGCCTCTCCGGCGTGTTCGCGAACTTCGTGAACTTTTTGATCCCGCTCACAATCCTGCTGATCGTCCTCCCGATCGGCGGCGTGCATCTCGGGATCTCGCTGGTGCTGCTGCCGGTGATCGTCCTGTCGATCCTGGTGACCACGGTCGGGCTAGGACTGATCGCCGCCACCGTCACCGTCTTCCTCCGAGACGTCGAGCACTTCCTGCAGCTCGGGATCCAGGTGTTCTTCTACGCCAGCCCGATTCTGTACCCACTCCAGAGTGGAACCCTTCCCCACGGGGCCTCCAAGTACGCCCAAATACTCCGCTTGAATCCCCTTTCCTGGTATCTCGACTCCTACCACGCGGTCCTGTACTTCGGAATCTGGCCCAGCACGAAGGAGTTCGTCGCCATGCTTGCCTGCACGGTGGTGTGTCTCGTCCTGGGGTGTGTGATCTTCCTCAAACTCCGGCCAAGAATTCCGGAGAATCTCTAGCAGATGGCCAGTGCAGTGATCCGGCTGGAGGACGTGCACAAGCGGTATCGCATCTACCGGCGCCGGTACCAGTCGCTGAAGGAGATCCTAATCCATCGTCGGCTGGGTGAGTGGCAGGACCACTGGGCGGTAAAGGGCATCACGCTCGAGGTCGAACAGGGCAACACGCTCGGGCTCCTGGGCCCGAACGGTGCCGGGAAGAGCACAACGCTGAAGCTGATGGCGCGCATCTTGAGCCCGGACAAGGGCCGCATCCTCACCGCGCGCCGGGTGGCGGGCTTGCTGGAACTGGGTTCCGGATTCCAGCTCGAATACACCGGGATGGAGAACATCTTTCTCAACGCATCGCTTCTGGGGCTGACCAAGCGCGACATCAAGAACCGGCTCGAATCCATACTCGACTTCTCCGAGCTGGGCCAAGCGATCAACGACCCGCTGCGCACCTACTCGACCGGGATGGTCATGCGTCTCGCCTTCTCGATCGCGATCCACGTCGACCCGGAGGTTCTGCTGGTGGACGAGGTGCTGTCTGTGGGCGACGAGTCTTTCCAGAAGAAGTGTCTCGATCACATCACCAGGTTCCAGGCTCTGGGCGGCACCATCGTGCTCGTCTCTCATGGCATGGGAACGGTCCAGGACATGTGCAACCAGGCGGCCTGGATCGAGGATGGGGTCGTCCAGGAGATGGGGAACCCGTCGACCGTGATCAACGCCTATGTCGACCGGGTGCGCGACCGCGACGCGGCGCATGCGCATCTCGACGAGGTGCCGGCCGTCGAGCTGGGCGAGGTCCGGATGCTCAACCGGGCCGGCCGGCCCGCGCACGCGCTGGGGCGGGGAGAACAGCTGACGCTGGAGGTTCCCTACCGAGTCAACCGTGCCGTCGAGCACCCCGTCTTCGGCGTCGCTGTGATGCGCAACGACGGCGCGTACGTATACGGGACCAACACGCTCGCTGAGGGGATGCGGCTGCTGCCACTGCGGCAGGACGGCACTTTCACCTTTCGCTACGATTCCCTGCCCATGCTCGGGGGCACCTACCGGCTTTCGATCGCGGTGTTCGACGAGTCGCAGATGCTGCTCCCCATCCACGCGCACGACCGCACCTACAGCTTTCGGATCGAGGGTGCGACCAAAGAGGAGGGTGTGGTGCGCCTCGAGCACGCCTGGAACGTCGGCCCGGCGCTTGAACGGGTTGACGAGGGTCGCCGGGCCGTCTGACCGGACCGGAGCTATGGTCGCGGCCGGTGCCTGGCACCCCCGAACCCGAGCCGGCGGGCGGCGGCGCGCGCATAGAAGCCGATCAGCACCCTTCCCGCGGGTGGTGCGAACGCGGTGGAAACCCCGACCGAATCCGCGTAGGGGCCTCGTCCCAAGACCCTGAAGACATGGTCTCGCCGGCCGTCGCAGAGCGACCGGCGGAAGACCGGGGGACGAGCCCTCAGTGGCGGCTTGTTAACCCGGACAAACGCCCCGATCTCACGCACGACGCTGTGGAGGTAGTTGACGGCGAAGTCGAGGTCGACTCCACGCCGGGTGAGGTCGATGAGAATTCGGGGCTCGACGTTGTATCTGATCTCGTCGAGCGTCCAGCGTGCGCCGAGGATCGGCTCCCAGTGGTCGGGGAACCGATACGCCATGTGATAGTAGTGCTCTTCGTTCAGAAAGCTCTTGTGGTCGAAGATAAACGCGTCCCGGTGCATCGAGAAGGGATGCCAGAGCTCGAGCAACGCCCCGTCCTTCGCGACGCGCGTGAATTCACGGAAGACATGCGCGAGCTGAGCGGGTTTGATGTGCTCCAGGCAGTGGGAGGAGAAGATGTGCGACGCCGAGCCGTCCTCGAACGGGAGGTTCTGGTTCGCGATGTCGCATTGGTAGTCCGCGCCGTCGATGATGTCGACGCCGACGAAGCCTTCGCGTTTGAGTGAGCCACACCCGATATCGAGGCGCAGACCACCGTCTTCGCTGCTTCGCCCAACTGTGACGGGCACCCGGGCATCGTACCTGACGCCCACCCGGGGGCCCGCGATCTCTTGGAGGCGGACGGGCCGGCCCGGGGAGGGGGCCGGCGAACGCCGTCGAGGCATGTCACGGCCGCAGTCACCCACACGTTCGAACTCAAGGGTTGAAGTTGCCGCC
Organism: Candidatus Dormiibacterota bacterium; assembly: GCA_963790575.1. GTDB lineage: Bacteria > Chloroflexota > Dormibacteria > Dormibacterales > Dormibacteraceae > CAVTSA01. Next base: position 28,441 of record CAWBPD010000038.1, read on the forward strand.
TCCCTTCACTAGGCTGGGCGGCATTTCGGTCTGAGTTAGGGGGGCGCGGCAGCCCCTCCCGACTATCTCCAGCTATCTCCGAAGGATCGCTGCCACCGGCCGCACAGGAGAAGTACAACTTGCGTCGCAGAACACGTCTCGCAATCGCCGTCATCACCCAAGGCGCGCTGCTGGCCTGCATGCTCTTGGCGGCCGGCCAACCTATCTTCCGCATCGCGCCGGACGCTCGAATCGCCGCAGTCCTGACGCGCTCGGGAACGTCCACCCCACCTCCCATGTACGCGGTGCCCGCCAGCCCGGCCCTCCCCCACGGCCCGCGGATGCTGCGGATGCTGGCCGGCATCGGATCCGGCAGCGGCTCGAGCCGGTCACGCCCCAGTGGGAACCGAAACGCGATCACTCTCGATGCCGTGAGCCTCACCTCCCGGGGTGGCGCGGAAGGCATCGACGTGGCCTCTTATCAGCACACCAACGGCGCCATCGATTGGCCCCAGGTCGCGGCTGACGGTTATTCCTTCGCCTACCTCAAGGCCACCGAGGGGACCTACTACCAAAATCCCTACTACGCGAGTGACTTCGCGGGCGCTCGCGCGGCCGGGATGCTGGCGGGCGCATACGCCTTCGCCACGCCCGACACGGCTGGCGGCGGCCAGGAGGCGGACTACCTCCTGAACGCGATCAACTACGCCAACGATGGCCTGACGTTGCCACCGATGATCGACCTCGAGTGGGACCCATACGACTCGAGCCAGCCCTGCTACGGGCTCAGTACCGGCGCCATGGTGTCCTGGATCGCATCCTTCGTGGGCGAGGTCCTGGCCCGGACCTCGCGCTACGCCCTCATCTACACCGCCGCATCCTGGTGGCAGCAGTGCACTGGCGGCACATCGGCATTCTCGGCCGACCCGCTCTCGATCGCGTCCTACGGCGTCGCGGCGCCGGCCATCCCAAGCGGCTGGTCCAGCTACGTGGTCTGGCAGTTCACCAGCACCGGGGGCGTGCCAGGAATCGGCACGCAGACCGATCTGGATCTGTTCAACGGCGCACTGTCGTCGCTGCAGGTGTTCGCCACCAACGGGCAGGGGAACGCGCAGGAGCTCCCGGCGCCGGTCGGACAGAGCAACGGGGTGGTGGACGTTTTCTGGCGTGGCTCCGACGGATCGCTGACTCACGCGTGGTACATGCCGGGGCGAGGTTGGTCCGGCCCGGTGAGCCAGGGCGGAGCGATGGCCTCCGATCCCTCGACCGTGTCCACCGGGGGAGGTGCCGTCCAGGTCCTCTTCCAGGGAACCAACGCCGACCTATGGTGGGCGTGGTTCAACGGCCGTTGGAACGGGCCCGATGACATCGGCATGGGCCCGTTGGGGGGAGCTGCCTATGCGGTCTCCGCGCAGCCCGGGGTGGTTGACGCGTTCTGGAGGGGAACTGACAACGGGCTCTGGCATGCGTGGCAGATCGGTGGCGTCTGGTACGGGCCGCAGGAGCTCGCGCCCGCCGGATCGGTGGCCTCCGACCCGGCACCGGTCGCGCTCGGTCAGAACGGGTACATGGACGTGTTCTGGCGCGGGGCCAACGCGGGCCTATGGGACGTCCAGTACCGCTCGAACGGGTGGTCGAGCCCGCGGAATCTCAGCCTGGGCACCCTTGGTTCGCAGCCCGAGGCCGTTAACTATCAGGCCGGGCAGGTCGATGTCGCCTGGGTCGGCACGGATCAGAACGTCTGGTACGCGGTCCAGACGGCAGGTGGAATACGGGGTCCCGCGACCGGGGGCAATGGTCCGCTGGCCAGCTATCCCACCCTGGCCAGCGGGCGATCGGGAGCGGCCGACCTCTTCTGGCAGGGCGCCGACCAGGGAGCGTGGTACGCGTTTCAATCGGGCGGCGGTTCATGGTCGGGCCCCGGAGAGCTGCCCGCAGGCGTGACCGGTTCACACCCGGTCCCGGCCGCGTCCTCCTCGCAATTGCTCGACGTATTTTGGCGCGGAGAGGATGGCGGACTATGGCACGCCTGGGGCTACAACGGCGACTGGGCCGGGCCTCAGCGGCTGGGGGCGGGTGGCACCTTCGGCTAGCCATGTCCCTTGAAGCGCGCTAATCCGCTTCCGGTGCCGCTCGCAAGCGGCTACCGATCGCGACCGGGGTCACCGTACACCTCTCCGGCCGAGCGGGAGCCGGTCTCTCGCGTCGAGAGGGTCACTGATCGCAGGTTTCGCTCATGCCCCAGAGGGCGGCAGCGGTTTGCGGGACGCCGACTTGAGACAACGTGTCACAGATGGGGTTTCCGGCGATGCCACGCAGCAGCCAGTTCGAACCGGGGGAGGTGCGGAAGTACACGGCGTTGCCGGCGCCGTCTTGCAGGTCGACGCTGTCCTGGAAGGTTGCGGTGGCGCTGGGAACGAACACGAGATACGCCCACGCGCTTCCGTCCGGCATCGTCGCCGCCTTTCTCTGCTTGACAGCAATGGATCCAGGGGCGAAGAGGCCGGCCTGGCCCGGAGCCGAGTCTCGGTAGCTGATGTAGACGCTGGTCATTGTCGCGAGGTCGGCGGCGCTGAGCGTGGCGAGGATGGGAATGGAGGTCGGCGTCGGGCTAGGCGCTGGCTTGACAGTCGCGGTGGGCGCTGGTGTCGCCGTTGGCACGAGTGCCGATCTCGTTGTTGGTCGCGGTGTGAGCGTGCGTCGGGAAGCCGACGGCGAGGAGCCGCAGGCGACGACCAGCGTCACAACGGCGACGACCATGACCAGGGCCCGCACTACTCCCGGTCTCATGCCTAGTGAACGTCCGCGGCCACGCCGCGTTACGTGGGACAGAGTCTCTCGCTCACGAGTTCCCGACGACCGGATGATGGTCCGATCCCACCGCGTCGGCGGCTGCGGCTGCATAGCTTTGCGTTCCGTTGGGGCAAACTCACCTGCCGCTGTGCGGATGGGAGTCACTCCACGAGTCCCAGGTGCTCAGCTCCTCCGAGAACGGCTGCACCCGGCTCCTGCAGCTGCCTCTCGAGCGGGTGGCGGAGGTGCGGCCGTCTCACGCGAGCGGCGCCGCCACACGAGTCGCGGTACCTCAATGAACTCGTGCCGCGTGCCCAGTGATGTCCCTCCAAAGGAGCCACACCAACCGATTTCGCTGCCCTGCTCAGCGGCATCCCTGCTACGTAGACTCCGGCCCATGGTCGCGTCGGGACTGGGAGCGCTCGCGCGGGGATCCTCGGTCTGGCTGGTCTCCCTGTTGATCGCGGCCCTGCTCATGGTGGCCGTGTTCGGTCCCGGCGGCATGGCCGTCGGCGAGCGGCCGTCCCTTCATCTCCACCCGAGGCTGGACGCTGGGTTGAGCCCCGCCTCCGTGGACAGCACAGCGCCGGCCGCGGTGGGACAGTCGGATGGAGTCGAGGACCTGTTCTGGATGGGTCCCCGGAACGCCGTCATGCATGCCTGGTACGTCCCCGGCGGCGGGTGGGCTCCGGCTCAGAAGATGGGCGGCTCGATGAACAGTGGGCCATCCCCGGTCACCAGTGGCGGCGGGGTGCTAGACGTCTTCTGGCAAGGCTCCGACGGGAACCTCTGGCACGTCTGGTATGTGAGCGGAAACTGGTATGGACCCGGCGACCTTGGAATGGGACCCCTCGGCGGGGCTCCCCGGGCGGTCTCGAGTCAGGCTGGGGTGGTCGACGTCTTCTGGCGCGGCACGGATGATGGCCTTTGGCACGCGTGGTACGTCAACGGTTGGTACGGACCTCAGGAATTGGTTCCCGGTGGTTCCGTCCTGTCCGATCCAGACCCGGTCAGTGACGCGAACGGCACCATCCAGCTCTTCTACAATGGCACGGACGGCGCCGCCCATGAGGTGACATACGTCGGGCGATGGTCGGGCCAGACCACCCTCGCGTCCGGCACCATCTGGTCGTTGCCGCACGCCACCGTAGTCGGCGGCGGTCAGATCGATCTGGTCTGGCAGGGGACGGACGGCGGCCTCTGGTACGACGACCTGAGCGGGGGTGGCTGGGCGGGGCCCAGGTACGGGTCGGCTGGCGTGCTGGGATCTCAGCCTGACCCGGTCTCGACAGTACCGGGCCGAGCAGACGTCTACTGGGAAGGCTCGAATGGCTGGCTGTGGGAGGAGCAGATCTCAGGCGGCAACCCACACCACCTGCAGGAGCTTCCCACCTCCGCCATGGGTTCGGAGCCCGACCCGGACATTACCGCCCCCGGTGCCGAGGACGTCTTCTGGCGGGGCCAGAACGGCGGCATCTGGCACGAATGGGGCGACGGAAACTCGAGTTGGCAGGGCCCGCAGCAGCTGGCCGCACCTCCGCCGACGTCGATCACGCTCGCGGTCCCCGTCTATCACCAGCAAGAGGCGCTGACCTGCGAGGAGGCCGCGCTCCGCATGGCTTTTGCGTACTTCGGCATCGGCATCACAGAGCAGCAGGTTCTCAACGCCGAGGGCGTCGACCTGGTGCATTACTGGACGGGCCCCGGCGGAGGAGATCCGTTTGCGGACTTCGTCGGCAGCCCCAACGGGTCCGAGATCGCGAACACCGGGTACGGCGCCTACTGGAGCGCGATTGCGCGGGCGACGACCGATCTTGGGGGCGGCTTCGCCTGGGCCGGTATGGGACTGGCGCCGGGCGACGTCTACAACGCGATACTCAGCGGCGAGCCGGTGATCTTCTGGGTGCCCTATGACTGGGACACGCCGGCGCGGGACGACTACACCGCGTTCGACGGACGGAGTATCCCCTACGCGGGGCCTGAGGAGCACGCGATGGTGGTGGTCGGCGTGACGCCTACCGAGGTCGAGGTCAACGACCCCGATCGCGGCCAGTACTGGGTGTCCAGGTCGCAGTTCGAAGCAAACTTTGCCGTGTACGGCGACATGGCGGTCGTAATCGGTTGACACGAGCCCTCCGGACGGCGGCGGTCGGCCTATCCCTCATGGTCTTGGTCGCGTGCGGCGGGTCGGCGACCGCCGGCCACCACCCCCGCGCCCACCCGGCGGAAAGCTCGCTGGCAACTCCGACGCCAAGCAACACCCCGGCCGCCCCACCGTCGGCGCCGCCGGTCTCCGCCACGCCTGCGCCCGCGGCCGCCCCGACCTCGCTGATCCCGCAGCACGACCAGTCGCTGACGCTGAGTGGAGCCGTCACCGGCACCGTGGCCACCGCTGAGGTCAAGGACTGTGGGACCGGCAACGCACGCTGGGCGCTCGAGCTCTCGTCCATGACGATCGGTGGTGGTACCGCAAGCCTGACCCTCCTCGTCAACTCGTACCACGGACCGGGCTCCTACAGGCCGGGCGGGGCGTTGAACGCGATCCGAAACCAGCAGCTCCTGGTCTTTCCGGTGACCGGTGGGTCGCTCGACATCAGTGGCGTGGGGACGAGCGGCCAGATGAACCTGACGCTGACCTCATCCGCCGGTCAGAAGGTACAGATCCAGGGAACCTGGGCCTGCAGCTGAGCCGTCGCTCAGGGCGGCGAGCACACTGACACCATCGAATAGGGCGCACCGACCGCGCGGATCGACCAGTCGAACCCGGGCCGAGGCACGCCCGGACGCACCTCGAGCACCTGGCCGGTGCTGGTCAACGTCGCCTGAGCAACCACGTAGCTCGGACTCGGACCGTAATGCCAGACCTGAACCGCCACCGGGCCGGCCTGGTCAGAACGGAAGGTGACGGTCGCTCCTGCTGCGACCTGCTGACCGGTGTTCGACTCGGGTGTGCACACCTCGCCCGCCGGCGGGGTTGTCACCGCGAGGTGTGGTGGAAACAGGGCCGCCAGCGACCGGTCGAGAAGAGGGGCCGGGTATCGCGTCAGCTGATTCGGGGTCAGGTTCGGCAGCGGGCTCCCCTGAACCTTGCGAGCCGCGAGATACGAGCCCACGCTGAACGCGGGAAGCCAGGCCGGATCCACGGCCAGGTCCTGGTTCAGCCCGGCGGAGTCGCGGTAGGCCCAGGCGACCTGCTGGCTCACCTGGCCCGGGAGGATGGACCCGTAGTATCGGGCCGAAGCCGCCTGGTGGAGATAGAGGCCGCTCATGACGAGGCCGATGAGCACTACCGCCAGCACTCCCGCGGCGGCCGGTGATCGCCAGCGGATCCCACTCACGCAGTCGGCCAGGATGACGAGCACGAAGATCGCCGCGATGTCGACGTACCTCGATCCACCGGCATCGGCGTTCCCGTAATTGGACCGGACGAGGCCGATGATGACGAACTGGGCGACCAGCCCCACGCTCGCCGCGATGATCCCCCAGTGCGGCCGCCGGCGTCCCCATGCCAGTCCCAGGATGCCGGCCAACGCGATCGCACCCACCGGCGCCCACGCGACCCCGAGACCGACCAGCGCCGCCGCCGACGCCCCGATGCCGGTCGCCACGTAGGGAAGCAGGGAAGCCCAGGTCGAGAGAGCGAACGGTGACTGGTGTCCGGTGATGGTCGTGTGGCCGATGATCGCGAACCAGACCAGGTAGCCCGCGATCGGAAGTACGAGATAAAGGAGCCGCCGCCGGCCGGCCTTCTCGAGCGCCAGCTCAACGATCAGCCAAACCAGAAAGAAGAGCGCGGGACCCTGGGTCATGAGAGCTGCCATCAGAGCCGCCGACCCGGCCCAGCCGCGCCACCATTGGACCCTGGTGCCGGTAAGAAGCAGAATCGCAAGCAGCCCCAGCGCGGACGACCCGACGAAGCCGATCTGATCGGCCCAGATCAGGTTCTCCCAACCACGCCCGAGCACCAGGAACATGGCCGCCGCCCCCAATCCCAGCACCTCTCCCGACCGGCGCCGGATGACCAGAAACAGGAACAGGGCCGTCAACAAGTTCCAGGCGGCCAGCACCGCCATGTAGGGCACGTAGCTGCGCGCGCCGAAAAGAAGCAGCAGCACACGATAGGTAAGAGCCGGGATCGTCGCCCAATGCTCGTTGTGCGGAACGAAGTAGTCCCCGATCGAGAAGTTCCGTACGTAGAGGACGTAGCTCCACTCGTCGTAGAAAAAGTCGTAGCGCCGCGTCAGCCACAGCACCAAGAGGCCGGAGAGCAGACCCCCGACCACAACCAGGGGCACCGCTCCGGGCAGGCCGAGCTGCGTCAGGGCGTCGCCTTCTGTCCATGCCAGACGCGACTTCTCGCGGACCGTCTGCGAGGTCGCCGATGAAGACGGCGCTTGCCGCTCTCCGTTCACGGTCCGTCGCCGTCGGCGCGACCTACTCGGAACACGGGGTCGAGCTTAGCGAAGGGACGGGGTCGCTTTCGGCCCGGTGTTCGGAGCGGCCCGAGGCTCCGGTGCCAGGATCTTCACCGGGGATACGCCGAGAGCCCTCTCAGCAGCTCTGGCGGCATCAGCAGGCTTCAGCCACCGTCCGTTCGGAGGCGCAACGACGACCAACACGGCGACCAACAGCTCGGCCGCGCAGAGGAGCATGACCATCAGGCTCACGGTGTCCGTGACCTGATACGGAGGGCCGACCGAGGCATGGCTGGTCCGAGGAAAGAAGGGCGGCGAGCAGCACGGTCTCCAACCACCCGGGTCGCGAGCAGTACCCGCTCCTCTCAGCCTGCCCCCTGCGCTCATGTTCACTGGAAACATATCCGGGCCAGCATCGCCTTGCGATACCACCGGAGGTAGTGCGGAAGCCACCGCCGCATCTGGAACCGGCTCTCGCCCACCGTCCGGTCGCTCCAGTGGGTAGGTACTTCGGCGACCCGGAACCCGGCCAGGTGGGCTTTGACGGTCAGCTCCAGCGCGAGCTCGAACCCGCCCGTGGACTCGATCCGCAACGCCGCAAGCAGTCTCCGGCTGTAGAGCTTGAAGTTGTTGGTGGGGTCGTGCGTCCCCACCCCGCCCAGGAAGTGGAGTGAGAGGCCCGCCGCGCGTGAGAGTGAGCGCTTTACGAACGGACCACCCTGCTGCCCGCCCCCCGGCATGTATCGGCTTCCGGCGACCACGTCGGCTCCCTCCCGGGCTAGCTGGTACATGGCATCCACATCGCGCAGATCGTCGGAGAGGTCGGCCATGGTCACCAAGACGTAAGGAGCGCGGGCACTGAGCAGCCCCGTGCGGAGGGCGTTGAGCGCCCCTCGCCCGAAGCGATTCTGCAGCAAGCAGACGTCGGGGTAGGTCGACCGCAGGCGCTCCACCACCGGGACTGTCGTGTCCTCGGCTAAGTCGTAGACGACCAGCACTTCCAGCGGCGCGACGTGCACCTGCTGATGGAGCTTCTCCAGGACGGGGACGATGTTCTCGCCCTCGTTGTAGGCGGGGATGACAACCGACAGCGCCGGCGACGGATCGTTCAGATCCGGCCCGCTTTGAGCTCTTCCCGGATCCAAGGAATCACCTCGTCGAGCATCTGGTCAAGCGTTGTGGTCGCTTCGAATCCCAGCCTCTCCCTCGCCTTGCGGACGTCGGGAGCTCGTAGCTGGACGTCATGCACATAGGGCGGGTCGTGCGCCAGCCGCAGTTCCGCATCGGGCCCTTTGCACTTGCGCCAGATCGCCGCCGCCAACCGAGCGACCGTGGTCGACTCGGCAGTTGAGATGTTGAAGTCATCGTTGAGCGCGGCCTCTGACTCGAGACAGAGCCGGATTCCCCGGGCCAGGTCGCCGCCGTAGGTGTAGTGGCGGACCTGGGTGCCGTCTCCCAGTACGTGGAGCGGGTCCTGACCCCTCAGCACCTTCTGCACGAGGTCCGGCACCACGTGGCTCATTGCTAGCTTGACGTTGCCGCTCATCACGTCGTGGTCCCGCAGCGCCCGCCGCTCACCTATGCCGACACAGTTGAAAGGGCGAATGATCGTGTAGGGCAGCCGGTACTGCTCCCAGGCCCCTCTCGCAAAATACTCGGAGGCAAGCTTCTGGAAGCCGTAGGTCGAGACCGGTGGCGGGCTCGTCAGCTCGGCACCCTCAGGCGTCGGGAAGTCGGTCGCGCTCTCGTAGACCATGCTGCTGGAGAGCACATTGACCTTCTTCAACCGGCCCCGCTTGAAAGCCTCGATGGCGGCGTCGAAGGTGGACGCGAGGATCCGCTCGTTCTCGGCCAGCAGGTCGTACGCGAACTCGTGGAAGTAGCTTATCCCACCGATCATCGCGGCCCCCGCGACCACTTGGTCGCAGTCTGAGGCCAGCTCCATCATCAGATCGGCGTCCTTGGCGTCGCCTCGGACGAAGGTGTAGGCGGGGTGGCGGTCGTACGTCTTCTGGACCGGCCCGTACTTGCTGTAGTTGTCGATGCCGACCACCTCGTGCCCCTGTTCGAGCAGCTCAGGGACCAGGTAGCCGGCAATGAAACCGGCTGCGCCGGTGACCAGGATCTTCATCCGCTAGATCCGGATCCCCCGCGGGGTGATCCCCCAGATGTCGACCACGTGCCGACCATTGTCCAGCTCCAGCGTTCGGTAGACCTTGTGGGGCGCCGCGACGATCATGATCTCCGCCTCCTCCATCACCTGGTCCAGCGGCACCAGGGACGAGTCGGGAACGTATGGGTCGGTGGCCAGGACTCGCGCTCGCCGGAAGGTCAGCAGCTTGCGCAGCTTGTAGCTGAGCGAGGTGCGTGGATCGTCCGACTCGCCCTTGAACGCCATCCCGAGAATCCCCACCGTGCGTCCCTGCAACGGCCCCTGGTCAGTCTCCAGCCGCTCGACGATGTAGCTGGGCAGCCCTTCGTTGATGAGCATCGCGGACTGGCCCAGAGGGAAGTGATCGGGGCTGAACGCGGAGAGCTGCATGGTGTCCTTGAGCAGGCAGGGTCCGGCGGCGAACCCCGGTCCCGGTAGGTCGGCGGCGCGCGGGTAGTCGTGGCGGACCGCGTGGAGTACCCGGTTGTAGTCGACCCCGGCACCGGAGGCCATTTGAAAGAACTGGTTGGCGACGGCAAACTTCATGTAACGCCAGGTGTTGGTGAAAAGCTTCGCCAGCTCGGCCTCTTGAGGCCTGACGCGCACCGTCTGCACGTCGAGCGGAGCGAAGGCACAGGCGGCCCGCTCGAAGGCGCGGTCGTTCGCAGCCCCGATGATCTGCGGAAGACTCGAGATCTCCTCTAGCGCGTGTCCCTCAGCAATTCGCTCCGGGCAGAAGACCACGTCCGCGGTCAGGCCGAGCTCGACGAGCCGCTGCTGCACGTATTCGGTCGTTCCCGGATAAACGGTGCTGCGAAGCACGACCAGGGAGTCCGGGCCGAGATAGGGGCCCAGCTCGTCGACGACGCGCTCGAACACCCGCGTCGAGGGATTCATGAACTCGTCGATCGGCGTCCCGATGACCAGAATGACCACCGACGTCTGCCGCAGCATCTCCGGATCGTCGGACAGATGGAGGCGTCCCGTCGGAAGCAGCTTGGCGAGCAGCTCGGCGGCGCCATTCTCCATGAACGGCATCTTGCCGGCCCTGACCTGCTCCATCTTCTGGTTATCGATGTCGTAGATCCCCGCCTCCCGACCGGCGTCGGCGAAGGCGAGGGCAAGTGGCAATCCAACGTGCCCACAGCCTCCGACGATCACCAGGTCCAGGGGCGTGGACGTTTGGCTGGATTGCTTCTGCACCGCGCGGTAGTGTAGCAGCGCGAGGTAGGCTCGACCTGAGCCCACGCTGCGTCGCCCGTTCCGAACGGCTGCACGCTTTTGGGGTACGGGTGTCTCGATTCCGGCGACATCGCCCTGGAGATTCCCCGACCTCCGTCGCGCGCACGTTACGATGCGGAAGCCCTGCGCCGGACCTCCGTTCACTCCGCATCAAACCGTGCCGATACCTGAGCCGATGCTTCACATGACACCGCACACCGAGGGTCGATCGCCAGTGAGGCGACCGTTCGATGCTGACCAAACGGACCGCGCAGCGCCCCGGGGCTGGCGCCCGGCCCGGGTGACTCCCTGTCGATTGGTTGCGATCGCATGGTCGGCGGGGGCCCTCGCCGCACTTCTCGTGCCGCGCGTGGCACGGCTGCCCGACCATCCGGATCCCACGACGGCCACCATCCGCACGCTGCTCGTGGTGATGCTGGTGACGGCCGTGCTGCTCGGCCCAGGCCTCGCTGTTCGCTTCTACCTCTGGGGAGGCGCCGACGCCTCTCTCGGGTGGGCCATCCTTCCCGGCGGAGCTCTGCTGGTTGCGACCGGTCTCCTGGCCTGGGTACTGGCACGCAGTATCCCGCCCGAGACGACTTGCCAGATGGTGCTGGGACCGGTGACCGCGGTCCTCTTCGGTCTGGCGATCGCCTCGCTCTGGCGGGTGGCGCGGATGGAGCGCTCGGACGTGATGGCGATCGCCATCGTGGTCCTCCTTCTGCTAATCGGTGTCGGGCGCAGCCTCTATTCTTTGGGACCGCCAGGCGAGCTCTACGGCGGGATGATCTCTCGAACGTATGAGGCGACCATCATCCCCGACAGTCGCATCTCCTATCACGTCGTGCAGCTGGTGGCAAACGGTGCGCCGCCGTATGGGCACCTGGCGAAGAGCTTCTTCTCTCCATACAACTTTTCCTCCCGCGGACCTCTGCCCGGCCTGGCGGCGGCTCCCATCGTCCTCAGCGCCGGAGCACAGGTTCCGTCCTCGCTGCCGGACCAACCATGGGCACCCTTTGATCCGCAGGGATTCGCCGCTTATCGGCTCTCCATGGAGGCGTTCGCTGCCTTCGCATTGCTCAGTCTCTTCGGCCTGGTGTGCAGGTTCTCCTCCAGTCGCACGGCGCTGTTCGCATGTGTCCTGGCGGCGACCACCCCGTTCGTCGTCCACGAGGTCTACTTCACGTGGCCCAAGCTGGTCGCTGCGGGTATGGCACTCCTTGCCGCCGAACAGCTGCTGCTTCGCAGGCCGCTGCGAACTGGACTCCTGGTCGGGCTCTCCTACCTGGTGCACCCGGTCGGCTTGGTGGCGCTGCCGGGCCTGCTGATATTGTCGAGCCTGCTTATCTGGCGCCAGGGGACGTCACGACGTGTGTGGGCGACCCTCTTGAGCTGGGCAGCCTTCCTGGCGGGCACGCTGGTGATTCTCGCCGCCTGGCAGCTCCTCAACCGGGGGCACGGCGGGGTGCAAACGTTCACCAGCTACCCACTGGAAGCCGGAACCCGACTTGCCCACAACCTGGGCGCGTGGATCGGCTGGCGATTGCAGACCCTGTCGGACACCGTGATCCCGTTCCATCAACTGTGGACCAACAGCACCCAGCCGTACGCCTCCCCTTCCGGCCGGCAGGCCCCGCCCGTGGTACGGCTCGGCCTCGGGTACTGGGGGACGCTCCCGCTGGGAGTGGGTTTGCTCTTCTATCCGCTGCTGCTCTTCGGAATCGGGAAGGCACTCCTCCGGCACCCATACGTCACGGCCGGCTGCGTCGTTTTGCCGTTCCTGGTTTTCGCAGCCTACTGGGGTTCGCTCGATCTTGGGCTGATGCTGGCGGGACTGCAGGCCTGGTTGCTCGGAACCATCGCGGTCTACGCCTGGACCCGTTCGGGGCCGGGTTGGTGGCCGGAGGGCCTGGAGCGCTGCATCCTGGTGCTGCGGGCGCCGGAGGTCGCGTTCATGATCATCTTCCCCGCCGTATGGACGAACAGGCAGGTCGTGTCCAGCACGTTTCGCACCACCGATCTGGTTGGACTGGCCGCGATCCTGACTGGATTGGGCGGGCTGCTATGGTGCCTCTGGTGCATCACGGATCCGGCCGCACGGGTGACGAATCCAACCGCCCTGCCGGAACCCCAGGAGGCCATCTCGTGATCGAGGCCCTGACCCAGCCGGCGCCGTTGAATGAAGCGCCCCTTGACGCCATCTATGCGAGGCGCTTCGAGGACCGGGACCTCCTGCCGAAGGAAGAGGTGTGGCGCGAGATCGGCGCTTACCTTCAGCGGTTCGTGCCACCATCCGGCAGGATCGTGGACATCGGGTGCGATCGTGGATACTTCACTCGGAATGTCAGTGCAGGCGAGCGTTGGGCAACCGATCTCCGCGATTGCCGTCCCTACCTGCCGGACGAGGTGGTGTTCGTGCAGCACGACGGCTTGTCGCTCGACGCGAGGCTTCCGAACGACTACTTCGATCTCGTGTTCATGTCGAATTACCTCGAGCATCTTCCCGATGCAAACGCGGTCATCAGGCAGTTGGAGGTCGCATACCGACTCTTGCGTCCTGAAGGCCGGATTCTGATCCTGCAGCCCAACATTCGACTGGTGGGGCCCGCCTACTGGGATTTCATCGACCACCGGGTGGCGCTCACCGAGAAGAGCCTGCGCGAGGCGAGCGAGCTGGCCGGCTTTGTCGAAGACTGCCTGATCCGCCGCTTCCTCCCCTACTCCACCAAGAGCCGCCTTCCGCAGGACCGCCGGATCGTGCGTGCCTATCTGGGAATTCCGGTGCTGTGGCGCGTGTTCGGCAAGCAGACTCTTTACCTCGGACACAAACCACAAGACGGACCGCAGACTGTGGGCCGGAAGACCGCGCAGTTCTAGACGCCTAGAAGGTGACCATCATGCTCCGATCGACCTGCTGGAAGTCAGTGATCCCGGTGACGTAACTCGATATCAGCAGCCGGTCGATTTGACTGGGGGATGAGATGGACGCGCTCCCCGCTGCGGCGGCCGGCGCGTGGCCATGGTGGAACGGCGCCTCAACCCATGCCGCGTGCGAACCGAGGCGTCACCACCCGGCCGCGACCTGCTGGTGACGGCTCCTGCAGGCTCGGTCGAAGAGATCGTCGCAAACCGACTCTTCGGGCCCGCACCATGCTTTGGCGAGATCGAAGCGCCAGGATCGCCCCGGCGAGCAGGACGACGCTCGCCGGGCCGATCCGGCGCTCTCACTACTGGGCGATCAATACCGGGGTGTCGGAATGCCGCGCCACCCGCTCGACGACAGTCCCGATCAAGAACCGCCGCATGCCGTGCGAGCCGGACTTGCCCATCACAATGACGTCCGCCCCGCGCCCCGCGTCGATGATCTGCTCGGCAGGATTTCCGGCCAGCAGCTTGTGTTGCACGGTTGCGCTGGGAACCTGCTTGGTGAGATCCGCGGCCGCGTCCTCGACCGCCTTCTCGAGCGCCTCCGGGTGCACGGTCGGGTCGACGGCGTCCCGGGTACCGGGCGCCATCTCAAGCGTCGGCACCACGCTGACCACGTCGATCGTGCTGCCCGACTCCCCAGAAGCCAACCGGGCGGCCCATGCGGCGGCCGCCCTGCTCTCGTTCGAGGTGTCGTACGCCAGGACTATCTTCACTGCTTCGCTCCCTTTCCTATTGGGCTGTGTCGAGGAAAAACTCCTCGGAGGACGAGTCGACGATGCACATCGTGGCCTTCTCCGGGCTCACGTGGACCGGTGGCACGCGCCGAGTAGCCACTCGCACTCGATGAAGGTCCCGCCCACGAGAAGACGATGGCGGCTTGGAGCGCAACCCTCGGATGTGAAACTTCCGCCATGAACCTCTCCTCGTCGACGGTGTTCGGGATCCCGCCACTGTGCCGGCACCGCACTGGACACGGTGGACGAGCCGAGGGGAAGTATGCGCCCGCCTCACTTTTTGTCAACCAGGCGGACGTGTCCCGGCGATCCACGCAGCAGGCTCAGACCTTTGCACCCGCAGCGCGCGGCGAGGCACCCTAGGTCGATGCCGCAAACCGCCACGGGTCGCGTCCTGCTCGACGTGCGGCCACTGCAGGGCCGCGATCGGGTACGGGGAATCGGGACCTACGTGCAGGGCCTGCTGTCCGGCCTCGCCGAAGAGGGCTTCGACAACCATCTCGGCCTGCTCGTTGACGGACGCGAGCAGCTGCCCGAACTTCCCCGGGGAAACTTCGTCGCCTTCGCCGTTCGCCCCCGCTACCACGGTCGAATGGGTCTGGTGGAGGAGGCGGTCACGATGCCCCGGAAGCTCGACCGCATCCACCCCGGCGTCTATCACGCGACCAGCCTCGCGCTCCCTGCCCGGACAAGGATCCCCACCGTGGTCACGCTCCATGACCTCATTCCCTGGGCCTTGGGGGGCCCTGCGCTGCGTGGCGAACGCGTCCGCTGGTGGCTGGGCCGGCGGCTTCTGCGAGAGGCCGATGTCGTCATCGCGGTCTCGCGACAAACCGGCGGTGACGCGGCCCGGATCGCAGGTGTGGACCCGGCGACGATCACCATCATCCCGGAGGCGGCGGCGTCCGTCTTCAGACCACGTGAAGGTGCGGCGGAGCGGGTGCGGACCCGCCTCGGTGTGGAGGTGCCCTTCCTTCTCTACACGGGTGCGTTGGATGTCCGCAAGGATCCGGCCGGCTTGCTGCAGGCCTGGGAAGAGGTGCGGGGCGACGGCTTTGATGTGCCGCTGGTGCTCGCGGGTGACCCGGGACCGCAGGCGCCCCCGGAGATGGGGGCTGCCACGCGGATCGGACACGTCGGCGTCGAGGTCCTGGCCGACCTCTACTCGGCTGCCGCCTGTCTCCTCTACCCCAGCCGGTACGAGGGCTTCGGCCTGCCACCGCTGGAGGCGATGGCCTGCGGCTGTCCCGTCCTCACCTACCGCAACTCGAGCCTGCCCGAAGTCGTCGGCGAGGCCGCGATCCTGGTTGACGACGGTGACGCCGCGGCCCTGGGCCGCGCGGCGGCAGCGCTCCTGCGCGACCCGTCGCGCGCGGGGCGCCTGCGGCGCGAGGGCCTGGCACGGGCCAGCGCCTACAGCTGGCGCAACACCGCGCGGCAGACGATCCGTGTCTACGAGGAGCTGCTGAGCACCGGCCGCTCGGACTGAGGACCCTCCCCGGCGCCAGTCCCGGGACAGGGACAGGGTGGTCACGGCTGGTGCCAGAAGGCCGGGCCGCGACCGGGCCTTGCGTCACTGGCGGCCTCGGTCGCCGGCAGAGGACAATGAGAGGGTTTTGAGCCGTATCGCCGTGATCGGAGCCGGCTACGTGGGTCTCACGAGCGCCGCCTGCCTGGCGGATCTGGGCAACGAGGTGGTCGTCGTCGATGTCGACGGGGCCAAAGTGCGTTCCCTGCGCCGCTCCCGACTGCACTTCTATGAGCCGGGCCTGAGGGAGCTCGTCGAGCGCAACACCCGAGCCGGCCGCCTCGGCTTCACCACCGACTACGGGGACGCCATCCCCGAAGCTGAGTTCGCGTTCGTAGCGGTCGGCACCCCGGAAGGCGAGGACGGGGGCGCGGATCTGCACTACGTGCAGGCGGCGGCGGCGGAGATCGCCCGGCACCTCACTGGGCCCCTGATCGTCATCAACAAGTCGACCGTCCCGATCGGGACCGGGGACGTGGTATCCCAGGTGTTCAAGCGCACCAACCCCAAATTCCCGGTGTCGGTGGTCTCGAATCCCGAATTCCTTCGCGAGGGTTCTGCGGTGGGTGATTTCATGGGCCCCGACCGGGTGATCATCGGCGCCCACGACCAGGCCGCGGCCGAAAGGGTTGCCAAGCTCTACGAATCCCTGGGCGCCCCGGTGCTCATCTACGGCATCTACACCGCGGAGATGGTCAAGTACGCATCCAATGCGTTCCTTGCTACCCGGATCTCGTTCATCAATGAGATCGCGCGCATCTCGGAGCGCGTCGACGCGGACGTGAAGCTGGTCGCCGAGGGGATGGGGCTTGACCGCCGCATCGGTCGGAGCTTCCTTGACGCCGGCATCGGCTACGGAGGCTCGTGCTTCCCGAAGGACGTGAAGGCCCTGGCAAGGATCGCGGAGCAGTACGAATACCATCCCGAGATGCTCAACGCGGTGATGGACATCAACCGCGACCAACGCCGCGTGGCGGTGGAGAAGCTCCGTCAATGCCTGGGCACGCTGCGAGATCAAACGGTGGGCCTGCTCGGGCTGGCCTTCAAGCCGGAGACAGACGACATGCGCGAGGCTCCCAGCATCGAGATCGTGGCGGCCCTCCTCAAGGGAGGAGCGACCGTCCGAGCCTACGACCCGGCCGCCGCCGAGCGGGCCAAGGTCCTGCTGCCCGAGGTCGAGATGAAGCGCAACGCTTACGCGGTGGCCCGAGGGGCGGACGCGGTCGTGCTGATCACCGAGTGGAACGAGTTCAAGCAGCTTGACCTCCTTCGCCTCAAGCGGAGCATGCGGCGCCCGGTGCTGATCGATGGGCGGAACCTCTACGACCCTCGAGCCATGCGCGACCTCGGATTCGTCTACCGCGGGATTGGACGCAGCTGATGCCGCGAGCGCTCATCTCTGGCGGCGCCGGCTTCATCGGCTCCCACCTCTGTGACCGGCTGCTCGGGGAGGGGTGGGAGGTGATCGCCGTCGACAACCTGGTGACCGGAGCCGCAGGTAACGTCGCCCACCTCCAAGGCCGCCCTGGCTTCACGCTGCTCGAGCGCGACGTCACCCAGTCGCTCGACGTTCAAGGGCCCGTGGACGCAGTGCTCCACTTCGCGTCGCCGGCCTCCCCGGTCGACTTCGCTCGCATTCCGGTCGAGATCCTGGAGGTGGGGACGATCGGGACGCGCAACCTGCTGGAACTGGCGCGCGCGCGGCAAGCGAGGTTTCTTCTCGCCTCCACCTCGGAGGTCTACGGCGACCCGCTGGTCCACCCCCAGCCGGAGGACTACTGGGGCAACGTCAACCCGACCGGGCAGCGCGGCTGCTATGACGAGGCCAAGCGGTGCGCGGAGGCGTTCACCATGGGCTACCACCGGCGGCACGGGGTGGAGACGCGCATCATGCGCATCTTCAACTGCCAAGGTCCTCGCATGAGGGTGGACGACGGGCGGGTGATCCCCAACTACATGCGCCAGGCCCTGGGCGGCGAACCGCTCACGGTGTACGGGGACGGCTCCCAAACGCGGAGCCTCTGCTATGTGGACGACCTGGTGACCGGAGCCCTGGCGGTGCTGCAGGGGCCGGACCCGATGCCGTTCAACATCGGTTCCCACGACGAGGTCACGATGCTGGAGTTGGCGAGGATGGTTCGCGACGTGGTCGGCTCCTCCAGCCAGATCCGCTTCGAGCCGCTGCCGGCCGACGATCCGCGGCAGCGGCGGCCGGACCTCACCCGGGCGCGCGAGCTCCTGGGCTGGGCGCCCACCATCCCCCTCGCCGAGGGCCTGGCGCGCACCGCCGACTACTTTCGTGCCGTCGTGGGGTGACCGTCGATCTGGAGCGGCTGATCCCCACGGTCGATGACTTCCCCGCGCCGGGGATCAGGTTCCGTGACATCACCCCACTGCTCGCCGACCACGACGCCTTTGCGGAGGCGGTCCGCCTCATGTGCGAACCCTGGCGCGGCGAGCGGGTGGACCAGGTGGTGGCCATGGAGGCACGCGGGTTCATGTTCGCCGCCCCGATGGCGCTTGAGCTGGGCGCCGGTTTCGTGCCCATGCGCAAGGCGGGGAAGCTGCCCCGTCCGACCCGCAGCGTGGAGTACGCGCTCGAATACCGCCACGACACCCTTCACGTGCACTCGGACGCGATCGGGCCGGGCCAGCGGGTGCTGATCGTCGACGACGTGCTGGCCACCGGCGGCACCGCGGCTGCCGTGGTGCAGCTGATGACCGAGCTGGGGGCACAGGTTGTGGGACTGGGTTTCCTGATCGAGCTGCCCGAGCTCGGCGGACGGAGCCTGCTGGAAGGACACACGGTGCACTGCGTCCTGGCGCTCTGAGGCCGGCATGAGGACCTGGGTGCTGGGCGGAGGCGCCGCGCGGGGCGCCTCCCAGGTGGGCGTGGTGCGCGCACTCCTGGAGGCCGGAGCGGCGCCACCGGACCGAATCCTGGGGGTCAGCGTGGGGGCGCTCAACGGGGTGGTGCTGGCGTGCCACCCCAACCTGGCCGGGGTGCACATGCTGGAAGCGACCTGGAGCTCCCGGCTCGCGACCGACGTCTTCCGAGCACGTCCGATCGAATCTCTGCTTACCCGCCTGAGCGGCACGGGCGGGCTCAGCCTGCTGCCCTCGAGCGCGCTCTCGCGCCTGGTGCACGGGCAGCTGAGCCTGCTTGGCGTGAGCCGCTTCGACGACCTGACCCTTCCTCTTGCTGTGGGAGTGACGAGCCTGGGCGACGGCCAGGCTCATCTCCTGCGCCGGGGAGACCTGTATCCGGCGCTGATGGCGTCGACAGCCATCCCGGGTGTCTTTCCCGGCGTCGAGGTGGACGGCGAGCGCTACTACGACGGCGGGGTGGCAGACAACGACCCCTTTGTGCGGTCCGTCGAGGAGGGGGCCGGCGAGGTGGTGGCGATCACGCTCTGCGGCACCGCCCGCAGATCCGCCCGCCCCCGCCGCTGGCTGGAGCTGCTGGGCCAGAGCGTGGCCGTCATGCTGAACCAGCGCATGCTCGCCGACTTTGAGCGGGTCCGGGCACGGGCGAGGGTCGTGGTGTTCGCCCCCCAGCTGCCATCCGGCAGCGCCTGGAGCCTGCGGCCCGCGGACGTCGGCCGGCTGATGGCCGGGACCCACGAGGCGGCGGCGCGCTGGCTCGATGAGCACGGCGGCCCGCCACGCGAATCCACGATCGTCATGCTGCCGGTCGGGGCCGGACCGGACGGCCCCGCCCCGTAGGCTGAGCGGCCGATGGGCCAGGCGGAGGACTGCGTGGTGATCATGGGCGCCGGGCCCGCCGGGCTTACCGCCGCGCGCGAGCTGAGACGGCTGGGCCGGCCGGTCACGGTGCTGGAGCGGGACCCCGTCTACGTGGGCGGGATCGCCCGCACCGCTCAGCACAACGGGTACCGCTTCGACATCGGGGGTCACCGGTTCTTCTCCAAGAACGTCGAGATCGAGCGGCTGTGGTCGGAGATCCTGGGTCCCGAGCTGCTGCAGCGGCCCCGGCTCTCGCGGATGTACTACCGCGGCCGCTTCTTCGACTACCCGATCCGGGCCGGCAACGCGCTGCGGCAGCTGGGTCCCGTCGAGGCGGTTCGCTGTTTCCTCTCCTACCTGCGCGCGCGCGTTCACCCCGTGGCAGATCCGGTGACGCTGGAAGATTGGGTGTCCAACCAATTCGGGCGCCGCCTCTACGAGATCTTCTTCAAGACCTATAACGAGAAGATCTGGGGGTTGCCGGCCAGCGACATCTCGGCCGACTTCGCCGCCCAGCGCATCAAGGGCCTGGACATGAAGCAGCTGATCCTGAACGCGGTGCGGCCGCGCCGCGCCGAAGGGCCCGGCGGCACTGTGATCAAGACGCTCGTCAACTCCTTCCGCTACCCCCGGCTTGGCCCCGGCCAGCTCTGGGAGACTGTGGCGGCAGGTCTGGCGGCCGATGGCTATCCGGTGCGGCTCGGCCGTCAGGTGGTCTGCGTCCAATGGGAGCCGGGACGGGTCACGTCGGTGATCACGCGGGACGCGCGCGGCACCGAGGACGTGGTGCCCGGCGCCACATTCGTGTCCACCTTGCCGATCCGCGATCTCATCGGCGCCCTCTCCCCGCCACCGCCGGCGGTGATACGGGAGGCTGCCGATCACCTCGGCTACCGCGACTTCCTGACGGTCGCTCTCATCGTGGATGGCGCCGACCTCTTTCCCGACAACTGGATCTACGTCCACGACCCCGGGGTGCGGGTGGGACGGCTCCAGAACTTCAAGAACTGGAGTCCCGACATGGTGCCGGACCCGACCCGCACCTGCGTCGGCATGGAGTACTTCTGCTTCGAGGGCGACGGGCTGTGGAGTTCGTCCGACGACGAGCTGATCGAACTGGCCTCCGATGAGCTCGCACGGCTTGGCCTCGCGCGCCGTGAGCAGGTGCTCGACGGCTGCGTGGTACGCCAGCCGAAGGCGTATCCGGTGTATGACGACGGCTATCAAAGGCACCTACGCGCTCTACGCGACTGGCTGACGGTCACGCTGCCCAATCTGTATCTGTGTGGCCGCAACGGCATGCACAAGTACAACAACCAGGACCACTCGATGATGACCGCCCTGATCGTGGCGCGGCGGATCGCGGGGGTGTCCGATAGGGACCCCTGGCGTGTCAACGCAGATGCGGAGTACCTCGAAGAGTGGGCCCAGGTGGAGGC
Source organism: Candidatus Dormiibacterota bacterium (assembly GCA_963790575.1). Classification (GTDB taxonomy): domain Bacteria; phylum Chloroflexota; class Dormibacteria; order Dormibacterales; family Dormibacteraceae; genus CAVTSA01. The sequence goes on from CAWBPD010000038.1 coordinate 49,377, forward strand.
GGAGTCAGGGCGTCTGGTGCCGGAGCGAGCGCGGTAGCCTGGCAACTTTTCCTGCGCGGCGCGTACGTCATCGCGTAGGCTTCTCGGCGGGTGGGATTCTCTGGGCGACAGAGGTGGAGGTTGCGGCGTGCGTGAAGCGCGGGCGATGTCCTGTCGCCGTCTGCTCGCTGCCGGCGCGGGGGTGCTTCTGACGGCTTTCCTGGGCGTTCCGGCCCAGGCTCACGCCGTGTCGGAGGCCGGATCCACCTTCAGTCTCGACAGGGTGACGTTGACGATCACGTCGAGCTTCATGCCCAGTCCCGGTTTCACGGTTGCGGCACCGGGGGCGGTAGATCAGACCGCCGTCTCGTCAGCCGTGCGACCTTACCGCAACCTGATGCTGGAGACGATGCCCTTCGGTACCACGTCCCCAGGTGAAGGGTTGCCGCTCGCGAGCGCCGGCGAGGCGCCGAGCTACCGGAACGCACTTCGCAGGGAGCGGCACGCCGAGGGGGGCGCTCCCCAGGCCGCCCCCGCCGTCGATTTCTTCGGCTCGAGCACCTCCGGCACCATGAGCCAGGTCTCGCTCCCGGTCACCCCCTCCGGCAAGTCCCCGGTCGCGATCGCCGAATGGGTCGCCGAAGCGGGCTCGCGTCTCTGGATCCTGCGTGCCGACGAGCAACTGACCGCCGGTGCGGCGACGGCTTCGTTTTCATCGCTCCTCACCGGGATCACCGTGTCCGCCGGCAGCGTGAGCGGCACGCCGGGTCCATCACCGACCGGGACGCCGGGTCCGTCACCGACCGGGACGCTGGGGCCATCACCAACCGGCACGCCATCTCCCGCCACGTCCCCTTCTACCGGCCCATCGCTCCTGCCTTCGCCCAGCCCCGTCCCGTGGGTGTCGCCCGGCCCGACGCCCGCCCCCACTCCGACTCCGGCCTACGCGACCGCCGAGCACGTGCCGGTGGCGTCAGTGACGACGGGCGCAGACGCCCCCTGGTGGAGCGGTGTCTGCGACGTCGGCAACAACGGCGACGGGTACCCACTGGGCGCGGTGTTCCAGGGTTTCGCCGCCTGCGGCCCGCGACCCTTCACCGAGTCCCCGGCCGGCTCGGAAGACTACCTGGCGCAGTTCTACCCGGGGGCCTGGGGTGAGTACGAGTTCGAGTGCGTCGAACTGGCGATGCGTTACATGTACTTGACCTATGGAATCGCTCCCTACCCCGCCAACGGGAACCAGGTCGTCACAAGTTACCCCGGGAACCGGCTCATTCGAATAGGGAACGGAACCGCCGGTCAGGCCCCCCAACCGGGGGACATCCTGAGCTTCGGCGCCGACACCGCCGCCGGGCACACCGCGCTCGTCACCGCCAGCGCTGTCAACGCCGCAGGTAACGGGTCGGCGACGGTCATCGAGGAAAACAACTCGGCGACCGGCAGCAACACGCTGACCGTCTCCGGCTGGGTGGTTGGCCCGGACGCCTATCCCACCATCGGCTGGCTGCACAGCGTCGGGTCGGACGCACCCGCGGTGGCCGTCAGTCAGGCCACCGGGCAGCAGTACGTGTTCTGGCAGGCAGAGGACGGAGGGTTGTGGGAGGGGCATGGGGCGCAGGCGGTCTGGCATGGGCCGGCGTCGTTGGACATGGGCGTGCTGGGCTCGTCGGTGACGGCCGGAGTGCATCCGGACGGTGAGGAAGACGTGTATTGGCGGGGAACCGATGGCGATCTGTGGGAGGCCTTCGCCGTCCACGGCACCTGGTATGGCCCCTACGACCAGGGGCCCGGCTGGCAACTCGAGTCGGAGCCGTCGGTCGCGGTGAATCAGAGCAACAGAAATCAGTACGTCTTCTGGCAGGGCCCCGGCGGCGGTCTTTGGGAGGGGTATTGGAGCGGAGCTGGATGGGTCGGCCCCATCTCGTTGGGAATGGGCGTCCTGGGCTCGGCGCCGACCGCCGGCGTGCAGTCGGACGGAGAGGAAGACGTTTACTGGCGGGGGACCAATGGCGATCTGTGGGAGGCTTACTCGACCGGTGGCGGCTGGCACGGCCCCATCGACGTAGGGTCGGGCTTGAACCTCGCCTCGCAGCCGTCGGTCGGGGTCAACCAGAGCAACGGTCAGGAGTACGTGTTCTGGCAAGGGTCCGGAGGAAGTCTTTGGGAGAGCTACTGGACCGGCTCCATGTGGATCGGCCCGATCTCGATTGGCATGGGAGTGCTGGGCTCGGCGCCAACGGCGGGTGTCCAGCCCGGCGGCCAGGAGGACGTGTACTGGCGGGGAGGGAACGCGGACCTGTGGGAGGCGTTCTGGGCCCATAATCAGTGGAACGGGCCGTATGACGTGGGACCCGGTTGGGCCATGACCGCGGCACCGTCGGTCACTGTCAATCAGAGCAGCGGTCAGCAGGACATCGTCTGGCAAGGCATCGGTGGCACCCTGTGGGGTGGGTATGCGAACGCGGCCGGATGGACCGGGCCGACATCGTTGACCCTGGGCATCCTCGGCTCGGCTCCGGCGGCGGGCATGCAGGCCGGTGGAGAGCTCGATGTGCTCTGGGCGGGCACCAACGCCGACCTGTGGGAGGGATATTCGTCCGCGACTGGCTGGGCCGGTCCCGACGACCGCGGCCCCGGTTGGAACCTGAATTCACAGCCGGCATTGGCGGTGAACCAAAGCAACGCAGAGGAGTACGTGTTCTGGCAAGGGGCCGACGGCGGTCTCTGGTACGGTCGCGGCAGCGGCGCCACCTGGAAGGGTCCGGCTTGGCTCGGCATGGGGCAGCTGGGATCGGCACCCGCGGCCGGCGCCCACCCAGACGGCGAGGACGACGTCTTCTGGCGGGGAACCGATAAGGACCTTTGGGAGGCCTTCTCGATCGGTGGCGGGTGGTATGGCCCGTACGATCAGGGGCCAGGTTGGAGTCTCAACTCCCAGCCGTCGGTCGCGGTGGATCAGGTCAATGGCCAGCAGTATGTGTTCTGGCAGGGGCCTGACGGCGGTCTGTGGGAGGGATACTGGGACGGCACCAGGTGGAACGGTCCGATCTCTCTCGGGGCGGGCCAGCTCGGGTCCGCCCCCGCCGCCGGCGTGCAGGCGGATGGCGAGGTGGACGTCTACTGGCGCGGAATCAATGACGATCTCTGGGAGACCTTCTGGGCCAACCTGCGTTGGAACGGCCCCGTGGATCTGGGCCCGGCCTGGAACCAGTAACTGCGCCGCCCCTCGACTCACGTCGATCCGCCTCGAACGGGACGCGATCGCGGTGTATGCCGCTGGAACCGATGGTCGGTACCATCCAGGCTGCGCGGGCGGACCAGGCGGATTCAGTCGCATTCCCATCGCCTACGACGTTGTTCTCTATCGGCCGGTATTACGTGCCACGTCACCCAACCGTGAGTTCCTGCCGGAGCCGGGTTGGGTCTCAGCAGACAGGAACGTACTTAGGGTCGATGGTCAGAAGCTCCGGGCCTGCCCATCCCGTTGTGTATCCCCAATCGTGCCAGAGCCCATCGTCCTCACCGATCCAGAAGACGTCGATCGTGAGGGGCTCGCTGACCGATGCTCCCGGCGCCGACTGGATCGGTCCCGACGGCAGCTGCGCCTGCTGAACCCAGGTGCTGCCGCGCCAGGTCTGTTCCTGCACGTAGGAGTTCAGGCCCTTCCAGAAGACGTCGATCTCACCCGGCTGTGCAGACACCGCTGAAGGGTTCAGCTGCACGCCGGTCCCGCCGGTGAACGCGGGGCCTGTCCAGCCACCGGAGTAGTCGTCGGACCAGAGGTTGCCGTCGAGGCACGCCAGAAAACCCTGATCTGTCCGGGACCGTAGCTCACCGGGATCGGGTCACCTGCGAGCGGACCGGCGCCGAGGCTCTGAGGACCGTGCCAGCCCCCGACGTACCACACGTGCCAGAGATTCCCGTCAGTCCACTTCCAGAAGACATCGATGACCCCGGACTCCGAGGTCACGGGGTATGGATCGGAGGCCAGTGATCCGGCCGGCGCCAGCTCGTCGGGGCCCCACCATTGGCCATAGGCACTGCCGGGCCCGGGAGCGTACCAGGCATGCCAGAGCCCGTTATCTTGGCCGCGCCAGAAGACGTCGATGATGTGCGGTGCGCTGGAGACTGCGTGCGGGGCACCCCCGAGCGGTCCCATCCCCAGGGAGCCACCGAACTGTGGGTTGTTCGCCGGGTATACCACGTGGTCGAGATTCCCGGTTGTGTAATCCTCGAAGAAGACTTCCAGATCGCCGCCTCCGGTCGCGATCGCCGAAGGTGGCCCACTACCGATGGCGATAGGGATCCCATCGCCACTCCAACCGTGCGCCGGCGCGTACGACATCTCCACCGGGCAGTAGTTGTCGGCGCTCCAGAATACATTGACGTTGCCGTTCGTCTGTCCGAGCGCGTCCGGCGGTGTGGTGACCAGGGCGGCGCCGTGGGCCAGCGGTGCCCTTCCGAGCGTGATCGCGAAGGCCAGCAGAACCACGGCGAGCCCGAAGGGCACCACTTGCCTTTTCCGGCGACGCCTCGTTTCACGCCTCCCGGACCCGCCCGGTACCTGCCCCACGCACATCGACCCCAAGCGCCCCATGCCCATGCCGTCAAAACGCCACGCACAGGTGAGAAGTAACGCGGGACATCGCGGCTCGCTCCCGGAGGGCTCCCGACAACCGGACAAAGCCCTGGAACGGCGCTCCCGGGCTCTCGTGGTCACAAGCTGTCACCCGCCGCCCCGCGCGGACCTTTTGAGCGCGACCGCCTCGGCGCGTGCGACGGGCGGCCCTTGAGTGAGATTGATCCGCCTCGATCGAGGCCCGTCCCCGGCGTTTGCCGGGGCCTGGCCGTTGACACTGCGAGGGCCCAGCAGAACGCCGCACCCCACTACCAGCGCTCGGATGCTCTCGCTCGCGCCTAGCGAGGAGGCTTCGGCGATGGTGGAGGGGTTGAACGACTCGACCGCGGGCGCACCCTGCCCGCACTTCACGACTTTCCTCCTGACGCCGCCGAACACCACCGCAACCTCGCGATTGGTGCCGCCTCAAGGTAGCTTCGCGTGCTGTCAGAACTCGCTGCAGGTCCACCCGATGGTGGCGGGCACGAGCGGAGACCAGGGTTGACGCGGATCAGGGTCCCGAGTGCGTAGTCGTGGCCCCGATGGAGCCGTTCGCCCGCATGGCTGTCCGCTCGGCGCCTACCCCGCGGCTGACCTGCGCTTCGTGTAGCTGGCCATGGTCGTTCGCGAGCGTGGCCTGCGTCCGCCGGCTCCGGACGGGAGACTGGGAGGCGCGGGTGGCCTGACGCCGACCCGGCCCCTGCTACCCTCAACCCGTTCCCGCGAGAGCGTGCCTCTGGCGCCCGGGGGCGTGGTCCGAGCGATGGTGACCAGGCCTGGCCGGCGTGGAGGCGTTCTGGAGTGACGACATGCCAGCCAGCCCCACCCACGAGAGCCAGGGCCCGACGCGGTTCACCTCCCAGTCCGTGACGGAGGGACACCCCGACAAGCTCGCCGACGCGGTAGCCGACGCGATCCTCGACGCCATCCTCGCCAAGGACCCGCTCGCCCGCGTCGCCTGTGACGCCACCGTCACGAACGGCCTCGTCCTGGTCGCGGGAGAGATCACGACCGACTGCTACGTGGACATCCCGAAGATCATCCGTGCCACCATCCGCGACTGCGGCTACACCCGCGCCAAGTACGGCTTCGACGCCGAGACCTGCGGGGTCCTGCTCAGCATCGACGAGCAGTCGCCGGACATCGCCAGCGGCGTCAACGTGGGCGGCGCCGGCGATTCAGGCAACGTCTTCGGGTTCGCCACCGACGAGACCGAGGAGTACCTGCCCACCCCCATCCTCCTCGCGCACCGGCTGGCCCAGCGTCTGGCCGAGGTGCGCCGCAACCACCAGCTGCCCTACCTCCGCCCCGACGGCAAGGTGCAGCTGACGGTCGGCTACGACGGGGACGGCAAGCCCCGCCGCGTGGAGTCGGTGGTCGTCGCCGCGCAGCACCATGAGGAAGTGGATCGCGACCAGCTGCAGACCGACGTGACGGAGCAGGTGTTAGGTCCAATCCTCAGCGACGCCGGGCTGGAAGCGACGCAGGTCCTCGTCAACCCCGCCGGCCGCTTCGTTGTCGGTGGCCCCGTCGCCGACGTGGGCGTCACCGGCCGCCAGCACGCGGTTGATACCTACGGGGGCTGGGCCCGGCACGGGGGCGGCGGTTTCAGCGGTCAGGACCCGACCAAGATCGACCGGGCGGGCGGCTACGGGGCTCGGCATGTGGCCAAGAACCTGGTGGCGGCGGGCCTCGCCCGCCAGGCCGAGGTGCAGCTGACCTATGCGATCGGTGTGGTGAAGCCGATCGCGGTTCGCGTCGATACTCAGGGCACCGGCGCGGTTCCCGACCGTGAGCTGGAGCGCGCCGTCCAGCGGGTGTTCGACCTCAGTCCGCTTGGCATCATCAAGGAGTTGAATCTGCGCCGCCCGCTCTACCGCCCGCTCGCCGCGTACGGCCACTTCGGCCGGCCTGAGCTCGATCTGCCCTGGGAGCGGCTCGACCGCATCGAGGACCTGACCGCCGAGGTGCGGACCTCTTGATGTACGGCGTGGTTCCGGCCGGCGGCGCCGGCTCCCGACTCTGGCCGCGCTCGCGCCGCTCCGCGCCCAAGCACCTCCTACGCCTCTCCAGCACGGGGCAGCCGCTCCTGCGCCAGACCGTCGACCGTGTCCGGCCCTTGGCGCAGGACGTCTACGTGGTCACCGAGGAGCGCCAGCGGGAGAAGGTCTCATCGCTGGTCCCGGAACTGTCTGAGCACGGAATCCTGGTCGAGCCGAGCGCGCGCGGGACGACGAACGCGATGGGGCTGGCCGCGCTCACCCTCCAGGAGCGAGATCCCGAGGCGGTGATGCTCTGGACGGCCGCCGATCACGTGATCCGTGGCACCCGGGCCTACCGGGAAGCGGTGGAGCGCGCGGTCCGGGTCGCCGTGGCCTCTCGTGAATTGGTGGCGATCGGGCTGAAGCCGACCTATCCCGCCACCGGCTTCGGGTACATCGAGGCGGGCGAGTCCCAGCGTTTCGGCCGCAGTCAGGCCGTGCGCGTCAGACGGTTCGTGGAGAAGCCGAGCCAGCAGGTGGCGGAGCGCTTCGCCGCCTCCGGCCGGCACTTCTGGAACCTGTCCATGTTCTGCTTCCGCTGCGACGTCTTCCTGGAGGAGCTGGAGCGGTTCGGCCCCAGGCACCTGGAGGGCCTCAAGCAGGTGCTGGCCGCTCGCAAGGCGGGAGACGAGACCAAGGCGGCGCGGATCTACAACGACCTCCCCAACGAGGCGGTCGACTACACGGTGATGGAGCGTACCCAGCGGCTGCTGGCGGTGCCGGCCACCTTCACCTGGACCGACGTCGGGTCCTGGACCGATCTCGCGGCCCTGCTCCACTCCGACAACGAGGGCAACGTGGTGGAGGGCCCGGCGGTGCTGATTGACGTCCACGACAGCTTCGTCTCCGCACCCGACAAGCTGGTCGCCGTGATCGGCTGCGACGAGCTGGTAATCGTGGACACGGACGACGCCCTCCTCATCTGCGACAAGCGGCGGGCGCAGGACGTCAAGAAGGTGGTGGAACGGCTGGGTGACACCGGCCAGGTCCGTTATCTATGACCGTCCGCCCGATCAAGTTCGGCACCGACGGGTGGCGCGGGATCGTCGGCGACGACGTGACGTTCGAGTCGGTGCGCCATGTCGCGCGGGGGGTCGCGGAGTACCTGGCTACGCCGGGCGGTGCCACCGCGGTGGTGGGGTATGACCGCCGGTTCGCGTCCGAGGTCCTGGCGGAAGAAGCGGCGCGCGTGCTCGCGCACAACGGCATCCAGGTGCTGCTTTGCGAGGAGCCGGCGCCGACGCAGGTGACGTCCTGGACCGTGATCGAACGGCAGGCGGCCGGCGGACTGGTGATCACGGCCAGCCACAACCCTTATCTCTTCAATGGCGTCAAGTACAAGCCCGAGACCGGCAGCTCGGCGCCCCCTGAGGTGATCGGGGACCTGGAGCGGCGGATCAACGCGAGCCTCGATCAGGAGGTGGAACGAGCCGTCTCCGACGATCCACGCATCACCCGGATCGATCCGCGGCCGGACTACCTGCGGCAGCTGGGCCGCATGGTCGACCTGCCGGCGCTGCGGGACGCTGGGCTTCGCGTCCTCCACGACCCCATGCACGGGTCCGGCGCCGGCTACCTGACCTCGGCCCTGGCGGGAGGCAGCACCACGGTCACGGAGATCCGGAGCGAGCGCAATCCCTACTTCGGAGGGGTCAATCCGGAGCCGATCCCCCCCAACATCGACGCCACCGTCGAGGCGATGCGAGAGGTTGTCCACGACCTCGCGATCCTCACCGACGGCGACGCCGACCGGGTGGGGATCGTGGACGAGACGGGTCGCTTCGTGACCACGCTGGAGGTCTACGGGCTACTGCTCAGGTACCTGGTCGAGATCAGGGGTTGGCGGGGTCCGATCGTGCGCAGCATCAACCAGACGGCGATGGCCGACCGTCTCGCCGCCCGCTACGGGTTGCAGGTCCATGAGGTCCCGATCGGGTTCAAGAGCATCGCGCCCAAGATGATGGAGGTGGACGCGATCCTGGGCGGCGAGGAATCGGGCGGGTACGCGATCCGCGGCCACATCCCCGAGCGGGACGGGATCCTGGTCGGGCTCCTGATCGCCGACTACGTCCGGCAGGCGGGCCGGTCCCTGAGTGCGTTGGTGCACGATCTCCATGCGACGGCCGGTGACAGCGCCTATCTGCGACATGACGTCCACCTGCCTCGGGATTCCTATGACCAGGACCGCCTACGCATCCTCCGCACGCTGTCGGAGCACGCGCCGGGCTCGGTCGCGGGGCAGCGGGTCCGATCGGTGCGCGACGACGACGGATACAAGTTCAACCTGGAAGACGGCAGCTGGGTGCTGCTACGCGCGAGCGGCACCGAGCCGGTCGTGCGCGTTTACAGTGAAGCCGAGAGCCTGGCCGGTGTCGAGGCACGGCTCAAAGCACTGGAGGAAATCGTGGGGATCGAGCACCATGGCTGAGCCCATCCGGCGTGCGTCCCAGGCCAAGGTCGACAAGCCGTGGGGCTATGAGCTCCGCTGGGCCATCACCGACCGCTACCTCGGCAAGATCCTGCACATCAATCGGGGGGAAGCCCTCTCGCTGCAGTATCACGAGAGGAAGGACGAGACGGTCCTGGTCGAGCGCGGCTTGCTCGACATGGAGCTGGACGGCGAGACGCATCGGATGTCGCCGGGCGACTGTGTGCACATCACTCCCGGGACGCGCCACCGCATGACGGCCGTCGAGGACACGGACGTCTTCGAGGTGTCGACGCCCGAGATGGAGGACGTGGTGCGTCTCGAGGATAAGTACGGGCGGGGCTCCGGGTAGGGTCGGCGCCCGGCGTAGCGCACCGCACGAGCTGATGGCGCCGTCCGCCAAAACAGCTTGTAGCACTACATGTGCTACAATGCACGGATGGAACGGATCGGTGTGCGCGAGTTGCGGCAGAACGCATCCCGCTATCTAGCGCTTGTGAAGGCTGGTCAGAGCGTTGAGGTGACCGAGCGTGGGGAGCTGGTCGCCCTTCTGGTTCCCCCTCGTCGATCGCAAGGGCCCAGAGACCGCCTGATCGCAGCCGGCAGGCTGATTCCGGCGCAGAGCCCGACCGGTCGCCTGCGGTCTCCTCGGCCCGTCCCGGTCGCGCCCGGCGAGCCGACCAATGAAGAGCTGCTCACGGAACAGCGCGAAGAGCGCCTGTGATCTATCTCGATGCGTCGGCGGTCATGAAGCTCGTTCGCGAGGAGGCTGAGACGCGAGCCCTTCGGCGGTGGCTCGTCGACCATCGTGGGTACCCGGTGGTGACCAGCGAACTGGGCCGGATCGAAGTTCTGCGGGCGGCGCGTCGCCTGGGCGAGCGAGTTCTGACCGAAGCCCGTGCGGTGGTCGCCGACCTCGATTTGGTGGCTCTCGATCGGACGGTCCAGGATCTAGCCTGCGATCTGGGTGGGTCCCTCCTACGCACCCTGGATGCCCTGCACCTGGCATCGGCCCTGTTGCTCGGGGACGCCCTGATGGCGCTCGTGACCTACGACGAGGGTCTTGCCGCAGCTGGGGAGAGGGTCGGTCTCGTGGTGACGGTGCCCGGCCGGTCCGAACGCCAGACATCGGGCTGACGCCACGGCCTCGTCTGCGCCCTCCCGTGTGCCAGGCACTGCAACCGTGCCATGTACCGGGTCCGGCGCCGGCGCGTCTGCTGCCCCTTTGGGTGGCTCAGCTCGCGGTGCGGGCACGTGACGTGTCGTCCCCGTCAGGTGCCTCGATCCCGAGCGCCGGCGCTCGGCAACGCTGTCAAATGCCTGGCACGAGGTCCGACGGCAGCCTGGCGAGACTGCGGGCGACCAGGTCGCGCTGATCGCAGCTTGCGAGCGGCGCCCGGACCCGCTCCGCCGCGGCGACGTACGCGGCGTCGTAGGCACTGATGGCGTGGACCCGCGACAGCTCAGCGGCCCTCTCCGCGAGACCGCCGTCCACGCGCACCAACGTACCCAGTTCGGCGATGGCCCAGACCCGCTCACGGAGGCGTCGGCTCGCCTCCGCATCGCGCCACCTGACCTCGGCCACGTTGGTCACCTCGTACGCCGCCAGATCCAGCGTGGCAAGCGACCCCGACCTCAACAGCGCTGCCGCTGCCGCGTGGTTCGCATCGTCTGAGTCCTCGGCGGCGAGCAACACGCTCGCGTCGAGAAAGATCACGCCGGGCGGCTCGCTCGCAGCGCGTCCGCGACCCCTCCGCCATGCCCCGCGGCGTGACCCTCGAGGCGCCGCATGCGCTCCGTCAGCAGCCGCTCGCGCTCCTTCATCGCCGCCTCCGCCAGGTCACGAATGGTCGCGCTCCGCGTCGTGCCCCGTTCCACCGCCTGCGCGTCCACGCGCGCCAGGAGGTCGTCCGGCAAAGAGATCATCACCTTCGCCACGGGGGTGAGTATACCAGGTAATACCACGGTGGCCGACCTCAGTGTGCGCCGGGCAGCGCCAGGAAGTCCCGCAACCAGCCTTCCACATCCCGCATGGTGGCCTGGTCGACGTCCCCGGCGAGAGCGGCGACCCTCTGACGATCAATGGTTCGGGGCTGCTCCGTCATGGCGAAGCTCGGCCGGTCGAGCCGCAGTTGCGGCCCTCGGACCCGGATGTGGTGCGGAAGTCCGCGATCGCGGGTGGTCACCGGTACCACGATGAGCACATTCGGGATGGTGGCGTTGTAGCCGTCGCTGGAGACCACGAGAGCCGGTCGGCGGCCGACCTGTTCCCTCCCCCGAGCAGGATCGAGGTCGACCCACAGTACCGATCCGCGCCGGATGTCAGGCATCCTTCAGGCCGTCGCTGACCGTGGCATCCCAGGTACGGGTCTCGATCTGGTAGTCGTCGTCGTGGGCCAGGTTCGCGTAGGCACGGGCCACGGCCTGGAAGCGCTGTGCGCGTTCGTACGCATCGACGAGCTCGGCCAGGAGCGCCGCCGCGGTGAGTCCGCGCTGCCCGGCGTCATGATTGATGCGATCCCGCAGCTCGTGGGGAACCTTGATCGTGGTCGCCGTCATGCCCGAATACTAATGCGTATACCGCTCGGTGGCCCGATCTGTAGCGCGCGAGCTTGCGCGGGGATCCACACCGCCGCCTGGGCGTCCGTCTCTGCCCGTGCGTACGGCGGGCACGGTAGGCACGGGCGCCGAGAACGCGCGAGAACCGCCGCCACCACCTCAGCCCGCCGGCACCACCTGCGGGTAGTACTGCCAGATCAGCTGGTCGATGGCACCGAAGTCGCCGTAGACGACGTCGTCCGGCTGCCCGTTGGTCGTGACCGTCTGCTCCGAGGTGTACTGCGGCGCGGCCAGCGTCATCTGTGTCACCGAGCCGTCCTTGATCACGGGCGCCAGCGGGAGCAGCTGCGCCATCTGCGTCACCGTCATGCTGGTGTAGAACTGCCCCTCCATCGCGTTCTCGATCTGCGGCAGATCGGCCGGGCTCAGATACTGGAGCTTTTCCCGCAGCGCGACCAGCACCTGCTGCTGCCGCGCGGAACGAGAGAAGTCGCCGTAGGTGCTGGAGTGACGGGTCCGGACATAGTCGAGCGCCTGCGCGCCGTTCATGTGCTGCGGGCCGGGCAGGATCGCGAGCCGCTGGTACCCATAGACGTTCTGGGTGCCGACGTCGGCCGGGTAGAGGTCGTCCATCACCGGGCTCGAGACCACGACGTCCACGCCCCCCACGTAGTTGATGAGGTTGACCAATCCCTGGAGTCCGATCCAGGCCCAGGTGTCCACCTGGATGTCGAAGTTGTTCTCGATCGTCTGCGTCATGGCCGCCGCCGCGTCGTTGGGGAACGACCCCTCCTCGAAGCAGGCGTCCAGCTTCTGCGAGCCCACGTCGTACCCGGCGGAGTTGTAGCAGTCGATGATCAGGTCGCGCGGCAGCGACAACATGATCACAGACCCCGCCTGGGGGTTGACACGGACCAGGATCACCGACTGGGTGAGGGGGGTCTGATCGTTGCCGTCCTTGCCGTCGTTGTCGGAGCCCAGGAGCAGGACGGTGAACGGCTGCGTCCCGGAGGCCGCGTTCTCCGCCGGAGTCGAGCTCGGCACGGGTGCCGGCACCGCGTGCGGGGAGACGCTCGGATGCGGGCGGGGCGTGGTGGTCGGCTTGCGACCCGTGTCCTGCACCGCCGCGCGCAGCAGGGGGAAGTAGTAGGCACCGGTGCCGCCGCCTCCAGCAAGTGCGAAGCCCAGGACGATCAGCGCCACCAGGGCGATGATGCGGCCCGGTCCGCGGCGCGCTGGTGGCCGCGGGCGGGCGGGCCCGCGAAGGCGGCTACGCCGCTGTAACCGCTGGAACCAGCCCCAGCGAGGACGCCAGCTGAGCACCCGCTCCAGCCGTGACATGTACTGGGTGCGGCGCCGGCGCCGGACCGTCTGTTGCTCTCCGCGTGGCTCAGGTCGTGGCGCGCGCACGTGACGCCTCTGGCCCGTCAGTTCCCACGCGCGAGTGCACGACCGCTAATCGTATTCCACGGGCGGGATCAGGAGTTGAACCAAACGGCGGTGGAGGTGGCCTGGAAGTCGTTGTTGGTGGTGAGCGCCTGAGGCGTGGGCACCGGGGTCGGCGTCGGCGTCGTCTTCGCCTTGGTGCCCTGCTTAGGTGCCGGGGTGGGCGCCGGCTGGGATGCGTTGGGGACGTCGAGCACGTCCATCTGAAAGAGCTGATGGGCGCCGGTGGCGTCGAAGTAGAGCAGCGACTGCGTGTTCGGCGCCCAGGTGGGGGAGGCGATCATGCTGCCGGTCGCCACCACCTGGGGCGCTCCCATGCTCCCCCCGGAGAGACTGGCGACCTCCAGCGAGGTGATCGCGCCGCCGGCGGCGGGGGAGCAGATGAACGCGATCCGGCTCCCGTCGGAGGAGACGGCGGGGGAGTAGCAGCTCTCGGAGCTGGGGGTCAGCGTGGTGGGGTTCTGCAGCGGCCCCGCGAGGTAGGCGAGCTGATCCACCGTCTGCTGGGTGTCCTGGTTGACGTAGCCGTAGCTGACGATGATCCCGCCGGACGCGAGGGGCACCGCCTGCAAGGAGCCGCCGGAGCCGCAGTCCGGGGCGGGCCCGACCGGTCCCTGCGTGTCGTCGCCCGCGCAGCCGTAGCCGTAGGGGTTGGTCCAGGCCGTCGTCTGGCCGGTGGCGAGGGACATCGAATAGATGGAGAAGTCGATCTGGTAGTTGCCGGGCTCTTCCTTCTGGTCGTAGGTGTAGTAGAGCGTCGACCCGTCGTGGCTGACCTGGGGGAAGAACGCCCAGTGGTTCTCGGGGACGGTGCCGGGCGGCGTTGTTGGTGAGCTGCCTTTGGACCTGGCCCGACATGCTCAGCTCGTAGAGGTCGGAGAAGTTGTAGCCGCGCTTGACGGCGATGATGTGCTGGTGGTCGGGGGTGACCGTGGGCTGCTGCCAGCCCTCATCCGAGCCCTGTGGCGCGTTGCCGTTGGCGATCGCGGTGAACGTGCTCCCCTGCAGCTGGTAGAGGTTGCCGTCCTGGGCCACGATCACAGTGCCCGGGATCGTGAACTCTGCGGCCTGCGGCGCCTGTCGATTCCCGCCCAAGCTTCCCGCTTTGTGCGCCAGCGCCCCCCATAGGAAATACACGCCGACGCCGAACCCGATCATGAGAGCGACCAGCGGGATCGCGAGCAGGCGGTTCTGGGTCTTAGTCATTGGCTCTGCGGGAAGTACTTCCAGATCTCGCTCTCGATCGCCGCCATGTTCGGCTGCAGGATCTGGTCTCCGTCGGACAGCGTCTCCGCGGTCGTGTACTGCGGAGCGGCGAGCGTGATCTGAGCGATGTTGCTGTTGTTGACGCTGCGCGCCAGCGGCAGCAGCCCCGCGATCTGGGGCAGGCTGAGGTTGGTCTCCACCTGGCCCTGAAGTGCGTTCGAGAGCTTGGGGAGGTCGGCCGCGCTCAGGTTCTTGAGCTTGTCCCGCAGCGCCACCAGCACCTGCTGCTGACGCGCCGACCGGCTGAAGTCGCCGTAGCTGGACTGGTGGCGGGAACGCACGTAGTCCAGCGCCTGCTGCCCGTTCATGTGCTGGGGCCCGGGGGTGATCGCCAGGCGCTGGTACCCGTAGGCGTTTTGAGTGCCCACGTCGGCGGGATAGAGGTCGTCCATCACCGGGCTCGTCACTACCACGTCGACGCCGCCCACGTAGTCGATCAGGTTCACCAGCCCCTGCAGCCCGATCCAGGCCCAGTCGTTGATCTGGACGTGGAAGTCGGTCTGAACGGTGTTGACGGCAGCCTGCGCCGCGCCGCTGGGGAACGTGCCCCCGGTGAATGAGACGTCGAGCTTGTTGGTGCCCGCGGAGTCGCCGCTGGAGTTGTAGAGCTGCACCCAGAGGTCACGCGGCAGGGACAGCATCGCCACCCGATTCGTCTGCGGGTCGACGCGGACCAGGATCATGGTCTGCGTCAGCGGGGTCTGGTTGTTGCCCTGCTTGCCGTCGTTGTCCGAACCCATCAGCAGCACGGTGAACGCGCCCGAGGTGGTGGCGGTTCCACCGCCCGCCGGCGCAATGCCGCTGTGCGCCGGTGGCGGCGTCGGCCCGCTGTGGCCGGTGTCCTGAAGCGCCGACACCAGCAGGGGCGAGAAGTAGGCCCCGGTGCCGCCCAGGCCGGCGAGCAGGAAGCCGGCCACGATGACCGCGATCAGGCGCCGGCTCATCGGAGGCAGCGAGAACCGCCGGCCGCCGCCGTGCGTCCGGCGCGGCGATCTCTGGGCGGCCCGTGCCACGGCGGGCGGCGACTGCCTGGGACGCACCGGCGGCCGGGAAGGGGTCGGGGCGGGCGCGGGCGTGTAGCGACGGGTCTCCGCCGGCGGCGGGGAGTGGGGCGCGTACCGCGGCTGGCCGGCCGGCGCCGAGCCGCCCGAGGGGGTGAACGCGTCCTTCAGCCGCTCCAGAGGTGTGCGCGGACGCTGGCTGGCCCGGCGCCGCACCGGGCGCCGGCCACTGCCGGCCCCTGAGTCGCGGTCAGTGCCTGGCATCGAGTCTTCGAGCCCGCGCCAGCTGGCGCGTTGTCGCGTCCATTGGGTGAGTCACTCCTTCGTTCGAGATCGGCTGACGCGGGGTCGCCGCGCCGCTCACCACCCGAACCGTTCGCCGCACCGCCGTGCCTGGCGAGGTCTCCCAGCCTACCGAACCGGGCGCGGGTGACGGTCGCCGGAACTTGGTACGTATACTCGTACGTTGCGCCGTAGCGTCCGGTTACGCGCGCAATTCACGAAGTGCGGCGGTTGCCGCACGCCCCTGAGGAGCCCCTGTGACCACCGAGACACAAGAGCCTTCCAAGCCCAAGTCGACGTATGTCGAGGACGCGATTCAGCTCGCGACAGACGCCAACTGGGAGGAAGCGATCGAGCTGAACAAGTACATCCTGGAGGCGTTCGGGTCCGACGAGTCGACGCACAACCGCATCGGCAAGGCCTACGCGGAACTGGACCAGCTGGAGGAAGCCAAGACCTCCTACGAGACGGCGCTCCAGGTGAACCCGCTCTCGCCCGTCGCGCGCAAGAACATCCAGAAGCTGGAGGGTCTGATCCGGACCCACCAGTCCTACCGCGCGGGCTCGGTTCGGGTCGACCCCAACCTCTTCGTGGAGGAGATGGGGAAGACGACCACCACCACGCTGCGCGGCACCGCTGACGAGGTGGCCCAGAAGATCTCCGCCGGCGACGTCGCCGACCTCCGCATCGAGGGTGACGGGATCGAGGTCGACACCGCGCGCGGGGTGCGGATCGGCAGCCTGGAGCCGAAGCTGGCGCGGCGCCTGTTCAAGTTCATCCAGGGCGGCAACCGCTACCAGGTTGGCGTCACCTCCACCGACGGCAACGCCCTCAAGGTGATCGTGCGCGAGGTCTATCAGGACCCCAAGTTCGCCGGCAAGCCGAGCTTCCCGATCACCCGCAAGCGCGACGTCGAGTTCCGGCCCTACGCGCGCGAGAGCCTGGCCGCCGCCGGTCCCGCCATCTCCACCCTCGAAGATGAGGACCAGGACCTGAGCGACGCCCTGGTGGACGACGTGGATGCCGAGCCCGAGGGCGAAGAGGGCATGCACGAGATCGAAGAGGAGGCCGCGGACGTGAGCTTCGACGAGGACCTCGACGAGGAGGACGAGGGCTGAGCACGAGATTTCGCCCGTTTCGCACGGAACGGGTGTCATCCGGCCGGCCTTAGCACCCCTGCCGTGCGAAACGGGAAAGCGGGGGAGGGGTGCGGTGCCTGACCCGCTCGACGATCTGTCGCCGCTGCCGGAGCCCCTGGACGCGCCCGATCTGCCGGACCTGGTCCCGGACGCCGCGGAGGCGATGCGGGCGACCCAGGAATCGGTGCTCTCCGAGATGCGGTCCTGGGGCTACCAGCTGGTGGCGACGCCCACCCTGGAGCGGGTTGAGACCCTGGCCCAGGGCCTGGACCCGGAGGAGATCCGCCGTCTCTTCAAGCTCACCGACCGGGACGGCTCGGTGCTGGCCTTGGTGGGCGAGCGCACGATCCCGGTGGCGCGGCTGGCCGGCGGCCGGCTCCGCTCCGCGCCGCTCCCGCTGCGCCTCTGCTACGCGGGCACCGTGCTCACCAACGACGCCGGCCGCTTCACCCACCAACGGGAGTGGCGGCAGGCGGGGGCGGAGCTGCTGGGCGCGGCAGGGGCGGTGGCGGACGCGGAGGTGATCGCGCTCGCGGCCCGCTGTCTCCGTGCCGCCGGCCTCGACGGCTGGCAAGTCGACGTCGGCCACGCGGAGTTCTTCCTCGGGCTCCTGGACGGGATCCAGGTCGAACCGGAGATGAAGCAGTCGATCCGCGCCGTGCTCGCCGCCCGCGACTTCGTGGCGCTGGAGCACCTCCTGGAGCAGACGCCGCTGCGGAGCGCTGAGCACGAGCTGCTGCTCCGCTTCCCCGGCCTGCGCGGCGGTCCAGAGATCCTCGACGCGGCCGCCAACCTGGTCAGCAGCCGGCGCTCGGCCCGGGCGCTGGAGGAGCTGGCGACGGTCCACCGCCTGCTCCAGGCTTACGACTTGGGCGACGCGCTCCGCCTCGACCTGGGCGCCATCCGCGACTTCGAGTACTACACGGGCGTGATCCTGGAGGCCTACCTGGACGCGCTCGGGCGCCCGCTGGTGCAGGGCGGCCGCTACGACCACCTGCTGGCCCGGTTCGGCCGGCCCGCCCCCGCCACCGGGTTCGTCCTCAACCTGGACCTGGTCGGGGACGCGCTGCGCCACCGGGTCGAGGCGCCCGCGCTGACCCGGCTGGACGCCGTCGTGGCCTGGTCGCGGGCCGGCCTCGATGGGGCGCTGCGGCTGGGTGCCACGCTGCGCCTCTTCGGCCTCCGCGCGATCGTCGCCACCCAGCCGCAGCCCCTCGACGCCGCCCGCGCCTGGGCTCGCAGCGCGGGCGCCCGCGACCTGCTGCACGTCGGGGGCGGCGACCGGGTCCGCTGGGTCGACCCGCAGGGCACCGTGCGACGGGTGGCCGAGCGGGCGGTGGTCGGCGAGCTGCTGCGGAGCCGCGCGTGATCTCGATCGCCATCCCGACCGGGGTCCTGCTCCCGGACTCCCTGGAGCTGCTGCGGCGGGCGGGGGTGGCGGACCTGGGGGCTGACGACCTGGGGCGGCGCCTGCTGGCCGAGCAGGGAGACACGCGGGTGGTCCTGGTCCGGCCCACCGACGTCCCCGCCTACGTCGAGCACGGGGCGGTCGACCTTGGCATCGCCGGTCAGGACTCGGTCTGGGAGACCGAGGGACGGCCGTACGAGCTCGCCGACCTTGGCTTCGGGCCCTGCACCTTCGTGCTCGCGGCGCCGCAGGACTCACCGCTGCGCGGGCGGGAGACCTGGCCGCCGAGCCTGCGGGTGGCGACCAAGTATCCGCTCGCGACCACGCGGGCGCTGCGCCGACTGGGGCAGGCGGGCGAGGTGGTCCATCTCCACGGGTCGGTCGAGCTGGCTCCGCTGGTCGGGCTGGCCGACGTCATTGCCGACCTCACCGCGACCGGCCGCACGCTGCGCGAGAACCGCCTGCGGGTGATCGCCGAGCTGGGCCGGTCGACCGCGCGGCTGATCGCGAACCAGGCGGCGCTCAAGACCCGGTGGGACACGGTTGGCGAGGTCGTGGCCCGGATCCGCCGCGCCGTCTGAGCTGGGCGTAGCGCCAGACCGTCCACAGTCCGGGCCTACGCGCGGGGTGGTTGGACCCGAATGTCCACACTTTGGGCCTACGCGCTGGGCGTGTCAGACTGCCCGGGTGAGCGGGGCGACGCTCGACCTCACTCGGGGGGAGATCCTCGCCTTCCGGCGGCGCGCCAACGCACTCGACCAAAGGCTCCCGAGTGGGCCCGACTCCCTCCGGCTAGCGGCCTGGGCGGGTCTGCAGGACAGCATGCCCCGAGCCGCCCTGCTCTCCATCCACGCGCGTGTCGAGGGGACTGGACCCTCGACCTGGGAAGATCCCTCGCTGCTGCAGCTGTGGGGGCCGCGGCACAACGTCTACACGGTCGCCGCTCGCGATCTGGCCCTCTTCACGCTCGGCATCCAGCCCGACGACGAGCGGAAGCGGCGCCGCGCGCGGGACCAAGCGGTACGTCTACGGGCCTTCCTCGGGGAGAGTCGGATGCGCCACAACGAGGTCGGGCGTGCCCTCGGGGTAGACGCCAACAGCCTGCTGTCCGCAGCCACCACCGGCACCGTCCTGATCCGGTGGGAGGGCGCGCGAGATTCGACGATCTGGACCGTCCCGCCACCCGACGCCGACCCCCACCAGGCCCGGCTGGAGCTGGCCCGCCGGTACCTGCACATCTACGGCCCGGCGACGGCGGCGGCGTTCGGCTGGTGGTCGGGGCTCGGCGCACCGGCCGCCGCGGCCACCTTCGAGGCGCTGGCCGGGGAGCTGACGCCGGTTCGAACGCCGATCGGCGAGGCGTGGATCCTCGCTGCCGACGAACCCGCGATCAGGACCGAGCCGGGACCCGCCGCACCGGCGCGACTGCTGCCCAGTGGTGACGCGTTTCTGCTCTTCCACGGCCCCGACCGCGATCTCTTGGTGCCGGACGCTGCCCAGCGGCAGGCGCTCTGGCCTTCGCGCGTGTGGCCGGGCGGGGTCCTCGTCGAAGGTGAGCTGGTGGGGATCTGGCGTCGCGCCGGCGCGGCGGTCACGGTCCAGGCCTGGGCACCGGTATCGAGCTCAGGGCGGCATGCGGTCGAGCAGGAGGCGGCGAGCTTGCCGCTTCCGGGCGTCGCGGGGCCGATCACGATCCGCTGGGAGGAGTTGGGCTAGGGCCGGCCGGTGACGCGCCCGACGCCGAACTGGTTCCCGACCCGCGTCACCACCCCATGGCTGAGGTCCACCTCCAGCAGGTCCTCCGAGGGAGCGAGCGTGCCGGCCCGTCGGTAGGTGCGGGTGTCGATGATGTCGGTCGGGTCGCGCGTGCCCTTGCGGCCGGCGACGTAGGCGAACCGCCCATCGATGCTGAAGGTGATCCAGTGGGGGCTGGGATCGCTCACCCGCACCAGATGCGTCTGCCGGGGAGGAGCGGTCGCCATCTCGTAGACATGCACGAGCGGTTTGGTGCCGTCGTCGACCCATACCTCCCGCTCGCCCGGCGTCCAGGCGATGCCGTGACCGCCCCCACCGTGCGTGCCCACGAAGGGGACCGAGGCGATGACGCGGCCGGTGGCGACGCTCGCGACCTGGAACCCTGCGTACCCGTAGACGTCGTTCACGACCAGCGTGCCAGTGCCGTTGACCGAGAAGGGGCCGAGCAGCCCACCACAGCAGTAGCCGCCGATCGTCTCGATGACCCGGTTGGTGGCCGTGTCGCCGACGTACATCACGCCACTGGCGGTCTTCGTCTCCATGAAGACCCGACCGCCGTCGAGGCTAACCAGGGTGTCGTGGCTGCGGTCCGGGACCGTCACCCTGCCGACCACGCTGCCGCTGAGGCTATCCACCACCAGCTCGTAGGGGCTGTTCGGGTCCGACTCCCAGGTGGGCAGGTAGATGGTCTTCCCGTCGGGGGTGATGTTGCCGCGGTCGACGCCCGGCCGGTGCAGCACTTTGTCCCACAGCACCTGGTCCGTCAGGAGGTCGACCGCAGCCAGGTACCCGGCACCCTGCCGGTTGTACATGACGTAGAAGCGATGGGTGGTCGCGGCCGCGGCGGCCCCGCGCACGTCCGCGCAGCACCCGAAGACGCGAATCGTCTCTACCATTCGGTGCCCGTGATCCATGTCGTAGACCCGGATGGTGCCGTCGTCCCCGGCCGCGTAGATGAAGTGACCGGTGCCTGTGGGGGTGGCTGCGGCGGGGGTGACGGCTGAGTTCCCGCCGGCGGCGACCAGGAGGACGCCGATCAGGAGCAGCACCGCCCGAGATCTGCCGTTCGCCAGTGCAGCAAGCATCCGCCCTTCCGGCGGCGGAGCGTACATCGGCGTCTCGCCGCCGGCCGCGCCGGAACTCGATCCCAACTCGGGTTAAGAAGGCGGTGGTGCCGTCGGTCGACCTGTCATCCTTGGACGTGAGATGCCGGTCGAGCGCTACACCGCGGAGCAATGGCGAACGAGCGCTCGTGCCAAACGGACGCTCGATCTCGGTGCCACGCCGGAGCAGGCGCAGGCGGTGCGTGAGGTCTGCCGAGCGGTGGCAACCGAGGGCGACGCCGCGCTCCACCGGCTGACTCGGCGTTTCGACGGCTGGCAGCCCGGCCCGGGGGAGACGCTGGAGGTCCCCGAGGCCTGGCTGGACGCGGCGCTGAACCGGCTGTCAGAAGAGCAGCGGGAGGCGCTCCGGCTGGCGGCGCAGCGGATCCGCGCCTTCCACGAGATCGAGCAGCCCGAGCCGGTGCGATCGCTGGACGGCCTCCAGCTCCTCACCCGGCCGGTGCAGCGGGCCGGCATCTACGCACCGGGTGGCCGCGCCGCCTACCCCTCCACTGTCCTCATGACCGCGATCCCGGCCCGGGTCGCCGGCGTCCCCCACGTGGTCCTGGCCACACCGCCCGCACCAGACGGCTCAGTCAACCCCTCGGTGCTGGCCGCCGCCCGGTTGGGAGGCGTCGACACCGTCTACCGGATGGGCGGCGCCCAGGCCATCGCGGCGTTCGCCTACGGGACCGAGACCGTACCCCGCCAGGACGTGGTGGCAGGTCCCGGGAACATCTACGTGACCCTGGCCAAGCGCGAGGTGTTCGGGGCGGTGGGCGTCGACGGGGTGGCGGGGCCGACCGAGATCGTGATCGTGGCGGACCGAAGCGCGGACTCGGTCCTGGTCGCCGCCGACCTGGTTTCGCAGCTCGAGCACGACCCCCTCACCTGGGGCCTGCTGGTCACCGACTCGGCCTCGCTGGCGGACGCGGTGGCTGAGGAGATCGAGACTCAGACCCCGCGGCTGGACCGCGCATCGACGGTGCGGGACGCGACTTGCTGCCTGATCGTCGCGTCCACGCTGCGGGAGGCGGTGGCGATCGCCAACGACTTCGCCCCCGAGCACCTGGAGCTCCTGGGGGAGCGCGCCGAGCAGATGCTGGAGGCGGTGGAGAACGCGGGTGCGGTGTTCGTCGGGGAACGGGCGCCGAACGCGCTCGGCGATTACGTGATCGGGCCCAACCACACCCTGCCCACGGCGCAGGCGGCCCGGTTCTCGTCGCCGCTCGGCGTGCACACCTTTCTGAAGCGGACCAGTGTCTCGCGGGTCACACCCGAGGAGTTCGCGGCCCTGGAAGGCCCCGCTCGCACCCTGGCCGAGCTGGAGGGCTTCGGCGCCCACGCCCGCGCCATCCAGCTCCGGCGGGAGCCCGCGGGGCGAGCACGATCCACCCCATGAAACTCCGCAAGCTCCGTTTCATCCACCCCACGAGGCTCCGCAAGCTCCGCCTCGCGGGGACCCCGGAAGCGGGGGCCCCGGAATGACCGAGCGCCGGGGCGTGGTCGAGCGGGACAGTGCGGAGACCCAGCTCCGGTGCGAGGTGGTGCTCGATCGGGGCCAGAACGTGGATGCCGCCACCAACCTGCCGTTCCTGAACCACATGCTCGAGCAGACCGCGCGCTACGGACGCTTCGACCTGGTCCTGCGCGGACGTGGCGACGTCGAGGTCGACCCGCACCACCTGATGGAGGATGTCGGCATCGTGGTCGGACAGGCGCTGAGCCAGGCGCTCGGCGATCGCCGGGGCATCGCCCGCTTCGCACATGCCTACGCACCGCTGGACGAGTCGCTGTCGCGCGTGGTGCTGGACCTGGGCAAGCGACCGTACCTCGCCTACCACCTGGATCTCACCGGCCGGATCGGTGAGTTGGAGTCGGAAACCTTTGAGGAGTGGTGGCGTGCCTTCTCGATCCACCTGGGCGCCACCATCCACGTCGACCTGATCCGTGGCCTCAACCGTCACCACAAGGTGGAGTCGGCCTACAAGGCGCTCGGGCTGGCGCTGCGCCAGGCGGTGGCGGTGGAGGGTGATTCGCTCCCCAGCTCGAAGGGAATCCTCGGGTGAGCCAATGATCGCGATCGCGGACTACGGCGTGGGCAACGTGCGCTCGGTGGAGCGCGCGCTGCAGGCGGTGGGCGCGGACCCCAAGCTGACGCGCGGCTTCGACGACCTGGAACGGGCGAGCGGCATCGTGCTTCCGGGCGTGGGAGCCTTCGCCGCCGCATTGGAGAAGCTCCAGGCCGGCAACTTCGGGCGCGGCCTGGTGGAGCTGGCGCGCCGGGGCAAGCCGCTGCTGGGCGTCTGCGTCGGCTACCAGCTGCTGTTCGAGGAGTCGCTGGAGCACGGGCGCCACGAGGGGCTGGGCCTCCTGCGGGGAAAGGTGGACCGGGTCAAGGACACCGAGAAGATTCCCGTCATCGGCTGGTGCCGGTTGCGCCAGCTGGGCCCCACGCCGCTCTGGGAGGGCATCGACGATCGGTCCTACTTCTACTTCGTCCACTCCTGGGCTCCCGACTCCTCCCCCGACGCCACCGGCGCCACCGACCACGCGACCGCCGCCGCCGCCGAGCGGGGGCGGGTCCTGGGCACCCAATTCCACCCCGAGAAGTCCGGGCGGCTCGGCCTCCGCGTCTACGCCAACTTTCTGAACGTCTGCGGAGCCGGGTAGCGGTGTCGCACCGGATCGCACCCCCGGACGTGCAGCCCGTCGACCTCCAGGTCTGCGTGCAGGCCTCGCTGGACGCGGCGATCGGGCGGGCGGCGGAGGCGGAGTCGCTGCGGCGGCCGCAGTGGATCCGCAAGGTGCTGACGGGGGCCGCCAACGCGCCGCACACCGGGCCGGCGCCTCGCTCCCGGGTCCGGCTTCGCGACGGGGCGGGCCGGCTGGCCGACGACGCCGCGCTGATGCGGGCGCTGGCCCGGGTGGACCCCGCGCGGGCGGTGCCCAACTACGGGCGCTCCCGCGTGCTGCGCATCCGCATCCCTCCCGAGCTCGACCAAGCCATCGACGAGGCGGCCCGCGTCGAGCACCAGCCGCACGGTGACTGGATCCGCACGCAGCTGACGAAGGCGGCGACCCAGCGTCTCAGCCGGGTCGGCAAGCCGGTCGCGCCCGGCACCGCGGGATGAGCGGATGGCGGCCACCGGTTCTTCCGTGACCGCGTTCTCAATCCCCGAGCTGCGGGCGCAGCGCGGCGCCAAGTGGCATCCGCCCGAGGCCACCTACCTGGCCTGGCTCGACCTGTCCGCGCTCCCGCTCGCCCCGACCGCCCAGCAGTGGTTGGTGGAGCGGGCCCGGGTCGCCCTCAACCCCGGTGAGGACTTCGGTGCCCCCGGGGCCGGCTTCGTGCGTCTCAACTTCGCGACCTCGCCCGAGATCCTGGAGCAGGTGCTGGAGCGGCTGTCGCGGGCACTCTCCTCCCGCGCCTGATGACGGCCGAGCTCCGGGGCGTCATCCCCTATCTGGTGACGCCGGTCGATCAGCCGTCGGGTCGCCTGCGCGAGCGGGCACTGGGCCGCCTCGTCGAGCACCTCCTGGCGAACGGAGTCCACGGGTTGAGCCCGCTCGGAAGCACCGGAGAGTTCGCCTCGCTGCCGGCCGACCTTGGCCTGGAGACGGTGCGCGCGGTGGTGCGGGCGGCGGCGGGAGCGGTTCCGGTGGTGCCCGGGGTGGCCGCGGCTGGTTCCGCCGACGCCATCGCCCAGGCCAGGGCGTACCTGGAGGCGGGAGCGTCGGCGATCGTGCTCATCTTTCAGCCCTACTTCCGGCTTTCCGAGGCGGAGGCGATGGACTATTACCGCGCCGTTGCGGAGGCCGTCGAGTGCCCGATCGTCATCTACGAGAATCCTCTGCTCGGAACCCAGCTCTCGCTGGCGGCGCTCGAGCAGCTGACTGAGCTCCCCTCCATCCGGTACCTCAAGGACGCCTCGCCGAACACCGGACGCCTGCTCTCGGTCGCGACGCGCCTGGGGGACCGGCTCGGCCTCTTCGCCGCCTCCGCGCACGTCCCGCTCTTCGTCCTCGAGCTGGGAGGACGGGGCTGGATGGCGGGCCCGGCCTGCGTGGCGCCCGCGCTCTCGGTGGAGCTGCTGCGCCGCTGGGAGGCGGGGGAGCGCGAGGCCGCGTGGGCGCTCCAGCGGCGCCTGTGGCGGCTTAACGAGCTGTTCCAGAAGTACTCCCTGGCACCCTGTGTCAAGGCGGCGCTGGAGGAGCTGGGCTTCGAGGTCGGGGCACCGCTGCACCCCCAGCGGGCGCTCCCGGGCGCGGCGCTCGACGAAATCCGGAGCGCGCTCGCGGAGTTGGAGTTGCTGTAGTGCCGGCCAAGCGCATCATCCCCTGCCTCGATGTCGACGGCGGGCGGGTCGTCAAAGGCGTCCGCTTCGTCGAGCTTCGCGACGCCGGTGACCCCGCGGAGCTTGCCTTGGCGTACGACCGCGCGGGCGCCGACGAGCTGGTCTTCCTCGACATCACGGCCTCGTCGGACGAGCGGGAGATCCTGCTCGACGTGGTCGCGCGCACGGCCGATCAGCTCTTCATCCCGCTGACCGTGGGGGGTGGGGTACGGACGGTGGACGACATGCAGCGCCTGCTCAGCCACGGCGCCGACAAGGTGGCGGTGAACTCGGCGGCGCTCGCCGATCCCACCCTGCTGACGCGCGCGGCGGAGCGCTTCGGCGAGCAGTGCGTGGTGCTGGCGATCGATGCCCGGCGGCGGCCGGAGGAGTCCGGTGGGGGGTGGGAGGTCTTCTCCCACGGTGGCCGGCGGCCCACCGGTCGCGACGCGATCGGGTGGGCGCGCGAGGGCGAGCGCCTGGGGGCGGGCGAGATCCTCCTCACCTCGATGGACCGGGATGGCACCCAGGATGGGTACGACCTCCGACTCACCCGCGACGTCGCCGACGCGGTGCGGCTGCCGGTGATCGCCTCGGGAGGTGCCGGCACCGCGGTCGACATGGCCCGAGCGCTCACCGACGGCGGGGCGGAGGCGGCGCTGGCGGCCTCGATCTTCCACTTTGGCGAGGTCTCGATCGCGCAGGTCAAAGACGAGCTGGCTCGCCGCGGGATCGAGGTGCGGAGGTGACCGCATCAAAGAAGGGGGAGGTGACCTCGGAGCCGGCGCCCGACTTCTCCCGTGGCCTGGTCCCCGCCATCGCTCAGGACGCCGAGACCGGCGAGGTGCTGATGGTCGCCTATCAGTCTCAGGAGGCCTGGGCGAAGACACGCGAGACCGGACACGCCTGGTTCCAATCGCGCACCCGGGGCCTGTGGGAGAAGGGCGCCACGTCGGGGCACTATCTGGACGTGGTGGAGG
>CAWBPD010000039.1:0-23499 GCA_963790575.1 Candidatus Dormiibacterota bacterium
GTACCGGCGGAGGGACTCGAACCCCCGACACCCAGATCCGAAGTCTGGTGCTCTGATCCACTGAGCTACGCCGGCACGCTGGGCGAACCAACTGAGGATACCGCCGCACCACGCGTCACGCCCCCCTCGTGGCATCGGCGCAGGAGCGCAGGGTCCACGTTCGTCCGGCTACACTTGCTTCCCGGCCAGGGCGGCTGGCGGAACAGGTAGACGCGCACGTTTGAGGGGCGTGTGAGGAAACTCATCCGGGTTCGAGTCCCGGGCCGCCCACCACCGCGCGGCTCCGCTCAGCTTGACGCTCCTTGCCCTTCGATGGCCTCCA
Source organism: Candidatus Dormiibacterota bacterium (assembly GCA_963790575.1). GTDB lineage: Bacteria > Chloroflexota > Dormibacteria > Dormibacterales > Dormibacteraceae > CAVTSA01. The sequence goes on from CAWBPD010000039.1 coordinate 323, forward strand.
CCACGGCCTGGTACGTGGCCTCGATCTCACCCTCCGCCGACTGGCACTCGAACCGTGCCCGGGCGCGCCGTCACCACCTCGGCCAGGCGGGCTCCCATCGCTCGAAGCTCGGTCTCCAGATCCCCCTCGCCCAGGCCCGCCAGGGCCACCGCCTGCTCCCGCGTCTGGGGTGCCCCGGCGCGGGCCTGGAAGCGCCGGATCGCGTCCTCGTCCGCAGTGACCAGCACCAGTTCCACGAAGGGGACGCCGACCTCGTGCGCGAGCCGGTCCAGCTCGAGCACCCAGTCGATCCGCCCCAGGTACTGCGGCACGATCACCGAATGGCTGCCCTGCAGGTGCGCCCGCATGCCGGCCACCGCGAACCGCCGCGCCAGCAGGCCTGCCTGCCCCCGGTCTTCCTCCCAGGCGCCGACCAGCGAGCGAAGGACGTCAACGTCGCAACAGAAGGTCATCGGGTGGCGATCCGCATACAACCGTGCCAGCGTGGACTTGCCGAGCCCGGGAGCGCCGTTGAGCAGGACCAACCGGGGGCCGCTCACAGCGCCACCACTCGACTCGGCCCCGGCACCGGGACGCGCAGCTGATCCGGTCTCACGACCACCTCCCTGACTCGCCATATCCTGGGGCGATGGCGAGCGACCTGCATCCTCTCGGCGCCGGAACCCGGGTCGCCGGCGCGGCGCTCTCCCGGCTCTGGGGTCTGCCTCCAGCCTCCGCCGGCGTGCTCGTCGAACACGACCTCCGGGTGCCGATGCGTGACGGCGCGGTTCTGCTCGCGGACCACTATGCGCCAGGCGGTCTGCCGGATCGGCCCACGGTTCTGGTCCGGACCCCCTACGGTCGCGGGCTCGGCTCGGGCCTCATCGCCGCCGCGCCTCTGGCCGCCCGTGGGTACCACGTCCTGATCGTCAGCTGTCGCGGCACTTTCGGCTCCGGCGGGACCTTCGCGCCCATGGTTCACGAAGCCCAGGATGGCCAGGATGTCGTCGCGTGGCTGCGCGAGCGCGATTGGTTCGACGGGCGCCTGGCGACCTGGGGACCCAGCTACCTCGGCTTCACCCAGTGGGCGCTCGCGCTCGACCCGCCACCCGAGCTGCGGGCGATGGTGGTCATCGTGGGCCTGCACGACGTCGCCGAGGCGGGCCGGGGACAGGGGCCGCTGGAGTTCCAGAACCTCCTCTTTTGGTCCGAGGTCGTCGCTCACCAGGAGCATGACCATCCCCTCATCGCCGCGGGGCGTGCCTTCACCGCCGAGCGCCGTCTGATCCCACGGTTCGCCACCCTCCCCATCGACGAGGCGGCCGCGCGGCTGGGTGGCGATCAGCTCCCGTTCTTCCAGGAGTGGGTTGACCACGAGTCTCTGCAAGACGAATACTGGGCCCCCTATCGGCTGGACAGGGCCCTGGAGCGGGTCAACGCGCCGGTCCTCTTGATCGGCGGCTGGTACGACTACTTCATCGACCAGACGCTCCAGCAATATCAGACCCTGCGCGAGCGCGGCGTCCCCACCCGCCTGGTGGTCGGACCCTGGACGCACCTGACGGTGAACCAGCACGTCGCCTTGACGGAGTCCCTGGCCTGGTTCGACCATTACGCGGCGGGAGAGGGTCCGGAGCCACCCGCCGCCTTCGCCCGAATCTTCGTCACCGGCGCCGGCTCCTGGCTCGACCTGAGCGGGTGGCCCGGGCCGCATCTCAGTCCCCAGCCCTGGTACCTGAACGCGGGCGGGCGTTTGACCACCGAGCCGTCGACGCTCGACGAGGGCAGCTCGACCATCCGCTACGACCCTGCCGACCCGACGCCGTCGGTGGGCGGCCGGGTGATGGCGATCACGGGCGGCGTGCAGGACAACGCTAGGTTAGAGGCGCGCGACGACGTCCTGATCTTCTCCACCGCCCCGCTGGAGGGACCCCTCGAGATCCGGGGCAGGGCGGAGGTCACCCTGCACGTCGCCTCCGACAGCCCGCATGTGGACCTGTTCTGCCGCCTTTGCGACGTCGATCCGCGAGGGGTGTCCAGGAATGTGGCCGACCGCATCGTTCGCCGCGACCCGGCGCGGGCGGAACCCGGCCGCGTGGAGACGGTCACCCTCCCCCTGGACGCCGCCGCCCATCGTTTCCTGCCGGGACACCGGATCCGGCTCCAGGTCGCAGCCGGTGCCTTCCCGCGTTACGCGCGCAACCTCGGGTTCGGAGAGCGCGAGGCGACCGGGCGCACCATGCGGGTGACCCACCAGACCGTGTACTTCGATCGGTCCCGGCCCTCCCATCTGACCCTGCCGGTGGTCCGGGTTCCGTGACCCCGGGGCCGCGGCTGGCTGCCATCGCGGCCGAGCAGGGGACGCCGGTCTGGGTCTACGACGCCGAGGTCGTCCGGCGCCAGATCGCGCGCGTGCGCGCCTTCGACGTGGTCCGCTACGCCCAGAAGGCCAACTCGAACGTCCACCTGCTTCGGCTCATGCGCGAGGAGCGGGTTCTGGTTGACTCCGTCTCGGCCGGTGAAGTCGCCCGCGCGCTCGCGGCCGGGTACCGCTTGGGGGAGCCGGCGGAGGAAGTCGTGTTCACCGCCGATGTGCTGGACCGGCAGGGTCTTGAGCTCGCTCTGCGGCTGGGGATCCCGGTCAACGCGGGCTCGATCGACATGCTGGCCCAGCTCGGTGAACGCGCCCCCGGCCATGCGGTCTGGCTGCGGGTCAATCCCGGCTTCGGCCACGGCCACAGCCGCAAGACCAACACGGGAGGCGACCACAGCAAGCACGGTATCTGGTGGGAGCAGCTGCCGCAGGCGTTCGCCCTCCTCGATCGCGACGAGCTGGACCTGGTCGGCCTGCATATGCACATCGGGTCGGGCGTCGACTACGACCACCTGGAGCGGGTAGCCGGCGCGATGCGCGACACCGTCCTCGGCGCGGGCCGCGACGTGCGCGCCATTTCGGCGGGGGGCGGCCTCAGCGTTCCCTACCGGGCGGGGGAGCCCGACCTGGACACGGCACGCTACTTCGCGGCCTGGGACCGCGCGCGGCAAGACATCGCTGACCGGCTCGGTCACGCGGTACGCCTGGAGATCGAGCCGGGCCGGTTCCTGGTCGCCCAGGCGGGAGTGCTGGTCGCGGAGGTGCGGGCGGTCAAGGATCAGGGACAAAACCGGTTCCTGCTCGTCGATGCCGGCTTCAACGATCTCCTACGTCCCGCGCTGTATGGAGCCCACCACGAGATCTCCGTGCTGCGACCGGACGGCACCGACAGAACCGGCGGGGAGCGGGAGACCTCGGTGGCGGGGCCGCTCTGCGAGTCGGGAGACGTCTTCACGCAGGACGGGAGCGGTGAGCTGGCACCGGTCGTACTTCCGCAGGCGGAGGTAGGCGATCTCCTCGTCTTCCACGACGCAGGTGCCTACGGGGCCGCGATGTCCTCGAACTACAACTCCCGACCGCTCGCCCCCGAGGTGCTGGTCGACGGGGATGTCACCCGGCTCATCCGCCGGCGGCAGACGATCGACGACCTGCTTGCGCTGGAGCTCGACCTGAGCGTGACGCCCCGCGCCTGATGCCGGCGGCGAGCCGGCGGCACAATGCCAGCATGCCCTACATCAAGGCGGAGCAGCGGCCGGCGCTGGATGCGCACATCAAGGCACTGGTCGCCGCCATCGAGGAACTGCCACCCGAACAGCGCGACGGGGCACTCAACTACGCCACCACCCGCGCGCTCAAACGGCTTTACCCGCCTTCCTACTACAACTTGAACCGTGCCATGGGCGTGCTGACCTGCATTCAGGCCGAGTTTTACCGCCGCGTGGTGGCCCCATACGAAGATCAGAAAGTCATCGAGAACGGCGACGTGTGAAACCCAGACGGCCTGGCCTTCGTAGCTCTTCAGTGACTCGTGTCCAACTCTCGTGCGTTGTCAACACGGAGGCCAAGCTCGAAGCCTGCCGGCTCGCGTCGGCGAGCCGGGCTGGGGCGCGCCCAAAGATCTGACCGACTCCTATTCAGGTTCGGTTCGTTCTCTTACCGAAAGGATGGTGCAATCTCTTCGTGGCCCTGGCGTTCCAACGGCGCGCCGCCAAAATGTCCCCCGCGGGGGCAAACTGTGCGCTTGTGGCGGACGCCGGATCGGAGCAGGAGGGGTGGCTGGATCCTCAGTCGCAGTTCCCTCTGCTCTACGAGCACGAGTACCAAAGCGTCTTCCGCACCATTCGGGCGATGGTCCTCGATCAGTCGGACGCCGAAGACCTCACACAGGAGTGCTTCGCGCGCGCCTACCGGGCCCGGAGCGGGTACAAGCCGGAAGCGCCGCCGTCGGCCTGGCTCCATCGCATCGCCGTGAACACCGCCATCTCCCACCTTCGCCGGCGCCGCCTGGCGAGGTTCCTGCCTCTCAAAGCGGAGCAATCGACCGACGACCGGGACCTGAGCCGGATCGAGAACAGGAGCCTGGTCGAGCTCGCGATGGCCGACCTGAGCCCCAAGCTTCGCGCCGCGGTGGTCCTCCAGTACTTCGAGGACCGGCCGCGCGAGGAGATCGCGGAAATCCTGGGGGTGCCACCCGGCACCGTCGCCTCCCGCCTCGCCAACGCCATGGCTCAGATGCGGGCCCGTATCGCCGAGTTGGAGCAAACTCGCGCGGCGAGCGGTCCTAGTGTATGAGGAGACGGTGACGGGGATGAGCACCGACCACGAGATGGACGACCTGCTGCGCAACGAGGTAGCGGCGTGGGAGCCACGCGGGGCGCCCAACATGCACGACGTGTTGCGGCGTGCCGATCGAGGCTGGCAGCGACCGTTGGCGGCGTACAGCGGCGTCGCCACCGCAGCGCTGGCGCTGGTCTTGGTGGCGGCGGTCGTGATCCTGTTGCTCGGAGGCCATCTCACGGTCACCGACGGTATCCGGGAGCGGTTGCTCGCCCACTAGGAGCGCGGCCGAAAAGGCCCGACGGATCTGGAACGCCCATGCGGCACATCTGCTGTGTTGCCGCCTGTGATGCTCGCTCACGAGGGGACGGCCGCACTCGCTGCGCTTCTCGGCGGCGCCTTGCAGCTGCACCACCTCCCACCCCACGAAACTCCGCAAGCTCCGTTTCGTGGGGACCCCGGGGGAGGGACGCCCCATCTCTCGCCGGGTTTCCGGCCGCGCTCCCAGGAGGGCTCCTTGCGGCGGCCGGTACGGCCGGTCCGGGAGAATAGGGCGGAATGTCTCCACCCCTGGGTGTTGGCCTGATCGGAGCCGGCACGGTGGGCGGCGAGGTCGCCCGCCAACTGATCGCACAGCGCGCCGAGTTCAAACGCCGCACGGGCGTCGACCTGGAGCTGCGACGCGTCGCCGTGCGCGACGGGGAGAAGCCCCGCCCGGGGATCGAACGCGGTCTGATCACGACCCAGGTCGGCCGCGTGCTGGATGACCCGGAGATCGCGATTGTGGTCGAGGTGGCGGGCGGTGAGGAACCGGCGCGCGGCTTCCTCGAGAGGGCGGTGCGCAACCGCAAACACGTGGTGACGGCGAACAAGGTGGTGATGGCCCGCCACGGTCACCGTCTCCTCGAGCTGGCCTCGGAGATGAACGTGGAGATCGCGTTCGAGGCAGCGGTGGGGGGTGGCATCCCGCTGGTGGGGACGTTCAAGGTGGACCTGGTCTCGAACCGGCTCTGGCGCGTCACCGCCATCATCAACGGCACCACCAACTACATGCTGACCCGGATGGCGCGGGAGGGCCTCACCTTCGAGGAGGCCCTGGCCTTCGCACAGCGGGAGGGATACGCGGAGGCCGATCCCACGGAGGACGTGGAGGGATACGACGCCGCCAGCAAAGTCGCGATCATGGGCTCGATCGCGTTCGGCGCCCGCCTGCACCCGCGCGACGTCTATCGCGAGGGGATCACCGGCGTCCACACGGTGGATTTCCGCTACGCGCGCGATCTCGGCTTCACGATCAAGCTGGTGGGGCGGACCGTGCGCACCGATCGGGGCATCGAGGCCTGGGTGCATCCGTGCATGGTCCCGGCCGCCCACCCCCTGGCGCAGGTGGACGGAGTGCAGAACGCCGTGTTCATCGAGGGGGACCTGGTGGGTGAAGTCGCGCTGCAAGGCCCGGGGGCGGGCGCGCGGCCGACCACCAGCGCGGTGATCGCCGACCTGCTCGACCTTTCGCGCCGCGTGCAGAGCGGCGCCGTCGAGCGTCACCCGTTCTGGTTCGACGATCAGCCGGTGGTGCCGATGGACGAGGTGTGGACCGGCGCCTACCTGCGGTGCACGCTCCTCGACCGGCCGGGCGTGCTGGCCGAGGTGGCGCGCGTGTTCGGGGAGGAGGGCGTCAGCATCGCCAGCGCGATCCAGCAGGACATGGCCGGTGAGGACTCGGCCGAGTTCGTCGTGACCACTCACCCGGCTCCCGACGCGGCGCTGCAGCGCACCCGACGGCGTGCGGCCGCTCTGCCCCAGGTGCGCGAGGTTTCCTCCTTCCTGAGAGTCCTCTGATGGGGGTCATCGCTCGGTACCGCGACCGCCTCCCGGTCACCGAGCGCACGCCGCTGGTCGACCTGCACGAGGGCTCCACCCCGCTCATCGCCTCCCGCAACATCGGACCTGCGCTGGGGCTGCGCCGGCTTTTCTTCAAGTACGAGGGGCTCAACCCCACCGGCTCTTTCAAGGATCGGGGGATGGTGGTCGCGGTGGCCAAGGCGATCGAGGAGGGGGCGCGGGTGCTGGTCTGCGCCTCGACCGGGAACACCTCCGCCTCGGCGGCCGCCTACGCGGCCTCCCAGCGCCTGCGGGCGATCGTCCTCATCCCGGCCGGCCAGATCGCGATGAACAAGCTGGCTCAGGCCATGCTCTACGGAGCCAAGGTGGTCGCCATCTCGGGCAACTTCGACGGCGCCCTGCGGACGGTCCGGGAGATGGCCGACGACTACCCGATCGCGGTCGTCAACTCCATCAACCCCTACCGCATCCAGGGACAGAAGACGGCCGCGTTCGAGGTGGTCGACGAGCTGGGCGATGCGCCCGACTATCTGTTCCTGCCGGTGGGCAACGCGGGCAACATCACCGCCTACTGGAAGGGGTTCAAGGAGGAGCACGCAGCGGGGCGGGTGACGGTTCTCCCGCGCATGGTGGGCGCGCAGGCGGAGGGCGCCGCGCCCATCGTGCGGGGGGAGGTGGTGGAGGATCCGAAGACGGTCGCCACCGCGATCAAGATCGGCAACCCCGCGTCCTGGGAGGGGGCGACCTCCGCGCGCGACGAATCGGGCGGCACGATCGACGCCGTCAGCGACACCGAGATCCTGCAGGCACAGATCCAGCTCGCCTCCTGGGAAGGGGTGTTCGCCGAGCCCGCCTCTTGCGCGCCACTGGCGCTCCTGGTCCGGCTGGTGCAGCAGGGGAAGGTGGAGCGCGACTCCACCAGCGTGGTCGTGCTGACTGGCCATGGCCTCAAGGATCCGGGCGCCGCGCTCGGCAACGTGGAGCCCCCGACCGAGCTCGACGGGGACGCGCGGGCGATCGCCAAGGCGTTGAAGCTGTGAGTGCGTCGCACGAAACACCCGTTGGTGCACCAGCGGGCCCTTTGGGGTCTGCGTTAGCACCCGTTGGTGCACCAGCGGGCCCTTCGGGGTCTGCGTTAGCACCCGTTGGTGCACCAGCGGGCCCTTCGGGGGCTGTATTAGCACCCGTTGGTGCACCAGCGTGCCTTTTGGGGAGCCGTGGATGAGCACGGTGGTGGTGCGCGCGCCGGCGTCGGTGGCGAATCTGGGCTCCGGCTTCGACGTCCTGGCGCTGGCCATCGACCTCTGGCTCGAGGTGGAGGCGGAGCCTGCCGAGCGGCCGGACTGGACCTTCACCGGCGAGGCGGCCGCCGTGTTGGAGTCCGCGCCCAACCCGCTCTCGGTACTTCCCTTTCGCGGCGTCGTGCGCAACGGGATCCCGATGGGTGCGGGGCTGGGCTCCTCGGCTGCGGCTCGGCTCGCCGCCGGCGCCCTTCGCGGACTTGACGTGCCCACCGCCTTCGAGCGGGCGAGCCAGGAGGAGGGCCACCCCGACAACGCGGCCGCCGCCGCGTTCGGCGGCGTGCGGCTCAGCTCCGCCGGCCACCTGCTGTCGCTTCCGGTGCCCGACGCCGACGTCGCTCTGCTGGTCGCCGGCCGGCCGGCCTCCACCGAGGAGGCCCGCGCCGCCCTGCCTCGCACGGTGCCGCTGGAGGACGCCGTCTTCAACGCCGGCCGGGTGGGTCTCCTGGTCGACGCCCTCCACACCGGCCGGCTGGAGCAGCTCCGTGAGGCCATGGAGGACCGGCTCCACCAGCCCGCGCGACGGTCCCTGTACCCCTGGACGGCAGCCGCGATCAAGGCCGCGCTGGAAGAGGGAGCCTACGGCGCTTCGGTCAGCGGCGCCGGTCCCAGCGTTTTCGCGCTCACGCCGCCGGGTCGCGGCCCCCAGATCGCGCAGGCGATGGCTGCCGCGGCGCCGGGCCAGGGACGCCCCCTCGTCAGCCGGTTCGCCCTGCAGGGCCTGACCCGGACCGTGAAGAACCCCTGCGCTTCGGGGGGCGGCGGATGACCCGGCCACCGATCCTGGTTCAGAAGTACGGGGGCACCTCCGTGGGGTCCGCAGCGCGGGTCCGGCGCGTGTCGCGACGAATCGCGGCGACCGTGCGCAGCGGCAAGCAAGTGGTGGCAGTGGTGTCGGCGATGGGGAAGACCACCGACCGGTTGTTCGCGCTCGCGGCGCAGGTCGCCGACGATCCGCCGGCCCGCGAGCTGGACCAGTTGGTGGCCAACGGCGAGACCATCACCGCGCCGCTGGTCGCGATGTGCCTGCAGGGGCTGGGCGTCCCCGCCATGTCCCTCTCGGGAATGCAGGCCGGCGTCCGGACCAGCCGCCACCACCAGAAGGCACGCATCCGCGAGGTGGACGCGACCCGGCTCCGCGAGCTGCTGGGGCAGGGCATCGTGCCGGTGGTCGCCGGCTACCAGGGGATCACCGAGAACCTGGATATCGCGACGCTGGGCCGCGGCGGCTCCGACACCACCGCGGTCGCGCTGGCGGCCGCGCTGGACGCCGAGGCCTGCGAGATCTTGACCGATGTGGACGGATTCCTCTCCGCCGACCCGCGGGTGGTCCCCGAGGCGCGGCTGCTCCCCGCGATCGCCTACGACGAGTGCATCGAGCTCGCCTCGGTGGGAGCCAAGGTGATGCACCCGCGCGCGGTCGAAATCGGCGAGCTGTATCAGGTGCCGATCCACGTCCGCTCCTCCTTCCACCTGCGACCGGGGACGATGATCGTCAACGAGGTACCGATGGAAGAACGAAACCGGGTGCGCGGGGTGGCCAGCCAGAAGAGCGTGGCCAAGGTGACGATCCTTGGGGTGCCGGACCGGCCCGGGGTCGCCGCCTCCCTGATGGAGCCGCTGTCGAACGCGGGGATCTCGATCGACGTCATCGTTCAGAACGTCTCCATGCACGGTGAGACGGACCTCACCTTCACCTGTGACGACGCGGATCTCAAGGTGGCGGAGCCGCTCGTTCGCGAGGCGGCCGCCGCGATGGGGGCGAAGGGGGTCCAGGCCACGCCGGGCGGGGCCAAGGTCTCGATCGTCGGCTCGGGCATGCTGGGGACGCCGGGCATCGCCGCCCTCATGTTCCGGACGCTGGCCGGCGTGGGGGCCAACATCGAAATGATCTCGACCGCCGAGATCCGCATCACCTGCGTGATCCAGCAGTCGAAGGTGGACGAGGCGGTACGCGCCCTCCACGCCGCGTTCGAGCTCGACCAGGACCGGCTCTCGATCAGCGGCTGAACGCTGCGGTTCGCCGATCTTGCGTTAGGGGGCGGTGGAGTTGGCCTCCCCGGCCACTCCAATCGTTCTGTCGTGCGCGTGGGCGGCGGATGCCTCTGCCGCAAATCCTGACTGCACAGCCGCCTGCGCCTCCTCCAGTCCGCTGACGAGTCCGGCGATGTAATGGCTTGCCTGGTCACACTCACCGTCGCACTCGCCGCCATCTGACCAGCGGTTTCGGCGGCTGCGCGGGCCTGTTCCGAGGTGGCGAGGAGTGACGTGACCTGCGAGTGCAGCCGGTGGTGGGCATCGGCGTGAGGGCCGCGAACAGCAGGTGATACCGCACGTTCTGCCGGTCCTCCGGGGAACGAGGTGAAGCGCCGGAACCGCTGCGTCCAGGTACTCGTGGTTGATCCGACGAATCTCGGCACGGAGTGCCTCCAGCGCCTCAGCCTGATTCGTCACATTGACCAGCGCGTCGCCGAGGTGCCGCGCCATCGGGAAGGCGGCGCCCTGGCCGGCCGGATCGAGCAGATAGAACCGGGCGCGATTGGGAAGTAAGGCTGCGGCCCGGACGACGAGGGATTGGAGGAGCGCCCGTGCCACCTGTTGCTGCTGCGGGGTCCGGCTGAGAATCACCACCGGACGCTCGTGGCCGATCAGCTCCAGCGCGACGATGGTCGCCAGGCCGGCAGCCGGGTCGATGTCGTGCCTGGCAACTATAAGGATCGCGAACGGACTATGCATCCGGGCGTCGCCGCGCCGGGCTATCCTGATCCGCCGTGGCTCTGAAGTCCTGGGGGCGTTTCCGGTGCCGGTGACGGTGGCCCTGGTGGGCGCGGACCAGTCGGGAAAGACCACCCTCTTCAGCGCGCTCACGCGCGGGCGCGGGCATGAGGGTGTGGGGATGGTCGACGTCCCCGACCGCCGGCTGTGGGCGCTGAGTGAGGCGGTGCACCCGAAGAAGACCACCCCGGCGCAGGTCCGGCTGGAGGACGCGCCGCCGGGCTCGCGCGCCCAGCGCATCGCGGCCGCCCGGGAGGCCGACGTCTTGGTGGCGGTGGCCCGCTGCTTCGGGCCCGGCGCCGACCCGGCGGGCGAGATCGAGAGCCTTCAGGTCGACTTCGTGCTCACGGACCTAGCGACGGTGGAGAAGCGCCTGGAGGTAGTGGGAAAGGAGCTCCGCGTCGGCCGCCGGGAGCGGGCCGAGGAAGCGGAGACGCTGGAGCGGGCGCGGGCCCACCTGGACGCCGGCCGGCCACTGCGCACGCTGCAGCTGGAGTCCGCGGAGCGCGAGCACCTGGCACCGATCTTCGCCGTCTCGCAAAGGCCCTGGGTGCTGGTCGCCAACGTAGGAGACGATCGGCTGCCCGACGGTGGTCCCGATGTGGAGCAGCTGCGCGAGACGGCGGCCGAACACCACGCGCCCTTGGTGGTGGTCTGCGCGCAGCTGGAGTCCGAGCTGGCGGAGCTGGAATCCGGGGAGGCCGCCGAGATGCGGCAGTCCTATGGTCTTGGCGAGGGCGGGCTGGACGCGGTCGCGGCCGCCGTCTGGGCGGCGGGCGGCCTGATCACCTACTTCACCGCCGGTGAGCCCGAGGCGCGGGCCTGGCCGTGCGCGAAGGACTCGCCCGCGCCGGTCGCCGCCGGTGTCATCCACTCCGACTTCGAGCGCCACTTCATTCGCGCCGAGGTGACCTCCGTCGACGACCTGGTCGCGGCGGGCTCGATGGAGGCGCTGCGCGCGGCCGGCAAGCTCCGGATCGAGGGTCGCGACTACCGGGTGCGGGATGGCGACGTGGTCTTCTTCCGGATCGGACGCTGATCAGCGGTCAGGAGACGCCGTACGCGGCCCGCACGTCGCGCTGGATCAGCTTGGTCAGCACCGGGATTCCGATCAGCACCAGCGACCACAGCGCGGCCATCACGACCCCCAGGATCCAGCCCCACCGCTTGCGTGCCCTGAGCCCCTGGTAGGCCACCGCGTGCCCCGCCGTCAGGAGCAGGAGCAAGGTGCCGAAGATCACCGTCAGCTCAATCCGGGAGAAGGCGAACTGCGAGGCCGGGATCCCGGCCTGCGACAGCGTCTGGTCCCAGTTGGCGCTGCCGCCCGACGTGACTCCCTCCGCCAGCACCAAGGCGAGCAGGCCGGCGTTCAAAAAGGCCCCCACCGCATAGATCCACGGGATCGAGGCGACGGTGGCCTGGACCTCAGCCGAGCTCAGGGGGCGCGGCTCCGACCGCTGCGGCACCGGCTGCCGGCGCGGAGGCGGACCGGGCGACCAGCGCTCGGTTCCGCAGCGAGGGCACATTCGGGCACCCGGCTGAGGCGCGCACCACACTCGATGCAGTACGGCAGTTCGGGCGGCGACTGCGACATCGCATCCATTCTCCACCCGGCTCGGACGACCCGTAGATTTCTCTTGACAGGGGCTACATGCAGGAGTTAGGCTCATCACAAGCCCAAGATATCGTAGGTCACCAGCCCACAGATATCCTTCTCGGGCAGGCGGGCGGCGTTCCTCATCGAATCAGCACACGCCCCACAGATCGCTCCTCCTCGTCGCCTGCCTGCCCCGGAGAGCAGATAACTGCGGAACCGTCATAGCCCCGGTAGACTGCGGGCCGAATGCCGAGTCGAAGGACCAACAACCGTCGGCGCTCCGGACCGCAATCGCGCACGGCTCCGCGCCAGCGCCCACAGCCGCAGCCCCGGGAGCAGGCGGCCCCGGATGGCGCCGGTGGGGCGGCGGTTCCCAAGCGCCCGGCGGTGCAGATGCAGTTGGGATCGAGCGCGGCGGCGAAGCCCCGGCCGGCGTCAGCACCCGCCCCGGCGCCGACCGCGGCCCGGCGCGTCCAGGCGCAGCGGCGCGCGATCCGGACCCGCCCCCCGCGCGGCATCCAGATCGGGGATGAGAACCCGGCGATCCCGGTCGACAAGGTGCCCTACTTCGCGTCCGACTTGATCCGGCTCGCCATCACGGCCGCGATCATGATCATTCTTCTGATCATCGGCGCCAAGCTGGTGGTTCCTCACTTCATCGGCTGAGGTCGCGCTCATGCGCGTCATCCTCTTCACCGGCAAGGGCGGGGTCGGGAAGACCTCGGTCGCGGCTGCCACCGCCCTGGCCTGCGCCCGCCGCGGGTACCGGACGCTGGTGATGTCGACCGACCCCGCGCACTCGCTGGGCGACGCGCTGGACCGCGAGCTGGGGGTGGCGGCGCAACCGGTCGAAGAGAACCTTTGGGCCCACGAGGTGTCGGCCCTGCACGAGATGGAGCGCAACTGGGGGCGGCTCCACGACTACCTGGCCCGGGTCCTTTCCACCCAGGGTCTGGACGACATCGTGGCCGAAGAGGTCGCCACCCCGCCCGGCATGGACGAGATCGCCTCGCTGATGTGGATCAAGCACTACGCGGAGCGCGGGTCATACGACGTGCTGGTGGTGGATTGCGCGCCGACCGGCGAGACGTTACAGCTGCTCATGTTCCCGGACGCGGCCAAATGGTGGCTGGACAAGATCTACCCCTGGGAGCGGCGGGCGCTGCGGGTGGCCCGACCGCTGCTGCAGCCGCTGCTCGACATCCCGCTTCCCGAGGAAGAGGTGATGGCCTCGGTGCGGGAGCTGCTGCTCGACCTCGAGGGCATGAAGCGGATCCTGACCGACGCCTCGCTGACCTCGATGCGGCTGGTGCTCAACCTGGAGAAGATGGTGGTGAAGGAGGCCAAGCGCGCCTACACCTACCTCTCCCTGTTCGGGTATGAGACCGACTGCGTCGTGGTTAACCGCCGGTTCCCGCCTGGGTTGCAGGACCCGCTGTTCCGCCGCTGGCAGGAGATCCAGGCCGTTTACGCTGCCGAGGTCGACCAATCGTTCGCGCCGCTCCCCATTCTCGACGTCCCGCTGTTCGACGACGAGGTGGTCGGCTTCCCCATGCTGGCGCGGATGGCGGAGGCGGTGTACGGAGAGACCGATCCCGCCGCCCGGCTGCACACCGGACGGCAGCAGCGCGTGCTGCGGGTGGGCAAGGAGTACGTCCTCACGCTCCCGGTGCCGTTCGTCGAGCGGGGCGATGTCGACCTCGCGCGCCAGGACGGTGAGCTGTTCGTGACGGTGGGGAACTACAAGCGGGACATCACGCTGCCGCGTACCCTGGCGCTGCGCGAGACGGTGGGGGCGGCGCTGGAGGACGGGGAGTTGCACATCCGGTTCGGCGCCACCGGTTCCGCGCGCCCGGGAGGCAAGCCATGAGCAGCGAGGCAGAGCGGCTGGCGGAGCTGGTCACCGATCTCGGGCGGCGGCTGGCGCAGGCATTCGGCGACGTCGTCTCGCCCGAGGCGCAGCGTCATCTCCGCAACGCTCAACGCGAGGCGTTGACGGCCCTCTTCCTGATCTACGAGGAGCAGCTCGGGCGGCGCACCGGCCGGCCCGGGGCCCCTCGCGAGGACGACGACAAGAGGGACTGGCCGAACGACATGGAGGAGTTGATCTGGCAGGCCCGGGCGGGTGCCGACGCGGGGATGGAGCCGGACCCTGAGGGCCCGCCGCGCCCCTCACGAGTGGAGAAGATCGACCTCGACTGAGAGCGTCGTTTCTCCACACTCCGGGCCTACGACGCGCCCGGTAGGCCCGGAATGCGGAGAAACGGCCTCCCCATCCTCCCCTTCGGCCCGGCCGGCACGCGGGGGCGCGGCGATCCGTCATCATCCGGGAGTGAGCATCTTTCCCTCCATCGAGCATGCCCGGGCCGCCGGTCCGTCCGCCGGCGTCCTCCTGAGGAGTTAGCGAGCGTGGCGGCGGGGATGGGCGCCCCGGACTTGGTGCTGGTGACCGGAGCGATGGGCCGCGTCGGCTCGGCGCTCAGGCCCGGTCTCCGTCGCAAGTGCCGGCTCCGCCTCCTCGACCGGCGACGGGTGGACGATCTGGATGCGGGGGAGGAGGCGGTGGTCGCGGACATCCGGGACCCCGGGCAGATGCGTGAGGCGGCGGCCGGCTGCGCGGCCGTGGTGCATCTCGCAGCGATCCCGACCGACGCCCCCCACGATGACCTGCTGGACGTCAACGGCCGCGGGACCTACAACGTGCTGCAGGCCGCGGTCGCGGCGGGCTGCCGCCGGTTCGTCTTCGCCTCCACCAACCACGTCACCGGCTTCTACCCCACGGAGGTGCGCATCACCCCGGAGATGCCTCCGCGCCCAGACGGCCTGTATGGCGCGTCCAAGGTATACGGCGAGGCGTTGTGCCGCCTGCATCACGATCACTACGGGCTGGAGGTGGCGGTGATCCGCATCGGCAGCTCACTGGCCCGGCCGTCGGCGCCCCGCCACGCGCACACCTGGCTCAGCGATCGCGACCTGACTCAGCTGGCGTGGCGCTCTTTGTCCGTCCCCGATCTGGATTGGATCGTGGTCTACGGTGGCTCCGCGGCCCGGGAGCCGTACTGGGACGATGCCGAGGCCCGCCGCCGGCTCGGCTACGTACCGGTCGACGACGCCGGGCCACTGGTGCCGGAGGTTCCCGCCGACGCCTACCAGGGCGGTTCCGAGGTGGGACGCCGGCCCGTCAGCGGAAAAGGAGGACGCGATTCGTGACCGATCAGTCCGACGCCGACCGGCGCATCACCGACGTGCAGAGCCTGACCTTCCACTATCAGAACCACACTGGCCGGGACACCGAGGGGCACCGCCACCCCGCGCCCGTGCACGACGCCGAGCAGCGAGTGATCCGAATCCGCACCCAGGACGGGCTCGAGGGCATGGCGTTCGGTGGCTCCGAGCGGCTGGTGGCGGCCGCGCGCCGGCAGCTGACAGGACACGATCCTTTCCAGCGCGAGGCGATCACCGGGCTGCTGCAGAAGGCGGGTCGGTTGGATCAAGAGGCGCTCTCGGATCGGAACCTGGGCCTCCTCGACCAGGCACTCTGGGATCTGGCCGGCAAGGCGACCGGGCTCCCGGTCTACAAGCTGCTGGGCGGGTTCCGGGATCGAGTGCCCGCTTACGCCAGCACCATGGTCGGCGACGACATCCCGGGCGGCCTCGACTCACCGGAGTCATACGCCGCCTTCGCCAAGGCCTGCGTCGAGAAGGGGTACCGGGCGGTGAAGTTGCACACGTGGATGCCGCCCTACGGCCCCGACTTGGCGCGCGACATCGCCGCCTGCACCGCGGTCCGGGAGGCGGTCGGCCCTGACATCGACCTCATGCTCGACCCCTTCCACAGCTACTCGCGCGAGGAGGCGCTGTACCTCGCCGATGCCATCGCGGAGCTCGACTACCACTGGATGGAGGAGCCGATGGACGAGTACAGCGTCTCCTCTTACTCCTGGCTCTGCGAGAACACCGAGCTACCAATCTGCGGTCCCGAGTCGGCGGCCGGCGGGCTGAAGACACGGGCCGAGTGGATCAGGCGCCAGGCGGCGGACATCCTGCGGACGGGGCTCGAGCATGGCGGGATCACGCACATCATGAAGACGGCGCATCTGTGCGAGGCGTTCGGCCTCCGGCTGGAGCTGCACGGCGGAGGCGCCGGGACCCTCCACACGCTGGCCGCGATGCCGATCCCCGGCGAGTACTACGAGCACGGGCTGCTCCACCCGCACCTCGACTTCGACGGCGAGTCGCCCTGGCTCCGCACTCCGATCGACCGCGTGGAGCCAGACGGCCAGATCACGCTGCCGCAGCGCCCGGGTCTGGGGCTCGACATCGATTGGGACTTCATCGGTGCCAACGTGCTCCAGGACTGGCACTGAGGTTGGCGTTGCCCGATGGTGCACCAACGGGGGCGAGGACGGCGAAATGAGCCCCGGTGGTGCACCAACGGGGTAAGAGGATTAGCGATCTTCGCGCCAGAGCAGGTGTACGTCGCCGAACTCGTGCCAGCGGTATCCGGCCTGGAGTGCCTCGGCGTAGCTCCGCTCCAGCAGCTCCGGCCCGGCGATCGCCTCCAGCATCAGCAGATGCGTCGCCTCGGGCTCGTGCCAGCCGGTGAGGATGCCGTCCACGGTGAGTGCCGGGTGGGACGGCTCTACCAGCAGCGAGGTCCATCCGGAGGCGGCGCGCACCTCGCCCCGCTCGGCGGCCGCCGATTCCAGCGCACGCACCACCGTGGTGCCGACACCGAGCACGCGACCACCCCGCCTGCGCGCCCTCCGGATCGCCCGGGCGGTGGCGCGGGGTACCCGGCGCCACTCGGGGTAAGGCGCATCGCCGCTTTCCAGCGAAGAGACACCCGTGTGCAGCGTGATCGTGGCGACCTCAACACCGCGCTCGTGGAGCCGGGTCAGGACCGCCGGCGTCAGCGGGCGCGCCGCGCTCGGCATCTCCGCGCTCCCGGGGCGTCGGCCGACGTCGGTGTGGTAGGCCTGGACGGGCCAGCGCCGAGCGGCGTAGTCGTAGCGGATGGGTTCACCCCATCGGTCCAGATGCGCCCCCAGCGGTCCCTGCGTGCGTACGGTGGCGAGCCAGAGGCGGCTCCGTTGCGCCCCCTCCGGCACCGACCGTTCGATGGTCGCCACCGCGCCGCCGGCCAGCGTCAGCACGTGACCCCGGCGCGGGTCGAAGGAGGCGCGGCTGCCGACCGGGAGCGGCGTGCGCACCTCGACCACCCAGCGCGAGGTGGTGTCGGCCAGCGCCACCTCCATACCGGGCGCCGCGTTGGGATCGAGCGTCGAGAGGTGAAGCTCGACCTCGTCGGCACCGTCGCTGCCGGCAAGGGCGGCGGGCAGTGTCTGGGAGTCGTTGACGACCACCAGGTCTCCGGGACGGAGGAGGGAAGGCAGGTCGCGTGCGATATGGTGCTCCTGACATCCGGGTGAGCTGACCAGCATCCGGACCCCGTCCCGTGGCGTCCCCGCGACCTCGGGAGGCGAGGTGGCCACGAGCGGGGTGGGCACTTTGAACGCGGGTGCTCGTCGCTCGTCGACCAGCGTCATCGCAGCCTTGCCTCCAGCAGGTCGGCGGCCCGATAGCGGCCGTTCGCCGGGCGCAGGGACAGCAGGCGTTGGAGCGCCGGCACCGACTCCTCGGGGAGGGGACGGTCGGAGATGTCCTCACCGGGGAAAGCGGCCTGATGCATGGCGGTGCGCATGTCGCCGGGGTCGAAGGCGTACACGGCGAGGCCCGCTGCCTCCGCGCTCAGCACGTTGAGCAGCTGGTCGAGCGCCGCCTTCGAGGCTCCGTAGGCGCCCCAGGTCGCATAGGGCTCGCGGGCGGCGTCGCTGCTCAGCCCGACGATGATGCCCTGAGCCCGGCGCAGTGCGGGCAGCATGGCCTGGACCAGCCCCGCCTGGGCCACCACATTGGTCTCCAGCGTCCGGCGCAGCTCATCGAGGGGGAGCCGCTCCAAGGTGGGGAGGGGGCTGGGCCCGAGCGTGCCCGCGTTCAGGACCAGCAGGTCGAGGTGACCACCTACGGCCCGCGCCAGCGTCGTCCGATGGTCAGGGTCGGCGATGTCACCCGCCACGGTCCGGATGCGAGGCCCCGCCACCTGTTGCAGTGGGCCTGCGTGCCGGGCATCGACGACCAGGTCCCAGCCCTCTGCGGCGAGAGCCTCGGTGAGCGCCCGCCCAAACCCGAGCGAGCCGCCGGTGACGCATGCGATCGGCATGACTCGTGCAATTGGCATACCTCGATGGTCGATCCCAACCCCCCCTGCCCGAATCGATCTCCCGCCCGATCCCGCCCTCCGTCAAAAGTCCCAACAGGAAGGACCCACCGGGGCGCGTTGGTGCACGTGCACCAACGGCCTCCACGGCGTGGGTCAGGGCGGCGATCCCGACGCGAAGCGCCTCCCGCTCGGCGGCCGTCAGCTCCGCCTCGATCCGCCGGTGGCGCTCGCTCATGAAAGTGGACAGCTCACTGGTCAGCTCCGGCCCCGAGCGGTGAGCTCGACGCGGACGAAGCGCCGGTTGTCGGCATCCCGGCGGCGGACCACCCAGCCGCCCCGCTCCAGGCCCGCGATCAGGCGGCCCACCGTGCTCTTCTCGAACCAGAGTCTCCGGCCCAGCTGGCCCTGTGGACGCGGCTTGCGACCCGGCGGTCCCTCGCCATCCTGTGCATGCAGGACCTGACCCGGAGCGGCGTCTTCCGGGTCCCGATGGCGGCGATCGCGGAACACGGGCGCCCTCCCGCGTACTCAGCGCCGGGGCGGCCGGGCATGTTCTCTCTGGCCGACCCAGCGAGGATCAACGAGGTGCTGACGGCGTCCGGCTTCGAGCGCGTGGCCTCGACCGGCGTGAACCGGTCCTCAAAGTGGGGCGACGACGCCGAGGACGCGGCCGCCTTCTTCCTCGGGTCCGGCCCCGTTCACGCCCTGTTCGCGGACGCCGAGGCGGACACACTGGAACGGGTGCGCGAGGCCATCACGGCCGCGCACTCCGCCCGTACCAGCAGTCCAACGGCGTGCGGCTCTCGCTGGCGGCCTGGCTGGTCACCGCGGTGCGACGAGAGCCCGATGGTGCACCACGGGCCCTAAGAGCGGCGACGAAGGCCCCGATGGTGCACCACCGGGTCCTTCTCGGGTCTTCAGGAGGAGGTGCGGTGCAGGGCCAGGACGGTGACGTTGTCGTGTGAGAAGCGTTTCTGGATCGCTTCGTCGACCAGCCGCCGGGCCGCCTCCTCGGGGGACGCTCCCTCCAGGAACGCAGGCAGCTCCTCCGGGGTAACCACGTCCCAGAGTCCGTCGCAGGCGGCCACCAGCCAGCCATCTTCCAGCTTGCCGGTCCACTCCGAGACCTCACCGGAGACACCGACCGCGGCGAAGTCGTCGTCGCCCAAGCTGCGGGTCGGCATCAGCCCGTTGCCGGTCGCGAGGTCCATCACGTAGGGCCCGTCGATAACCCCCCCGGCCTCCAGCACGCGCTGGCGCTCGCGCGGGTTGCTGACGCGGTGCATTTGTGTCACCACCTCGGCGTGCCCATCTGCCACCACGGCCAGTTCGCAGTCACCCAGGTTCGCGACGTGCAGCTGTGTGCCATCGAGCCGGAACACGACCGCGCAGGCGCCGCTCGGAAGCCGGCGGGAACCCACCTCCAGCCGGCGCAGCGCCTCGCCGGCGGAGAGGTCGAACAAGCCCGGCAGAGCCGCCGCAGCGTACTCGGAGACCTCCTCACCCCGGTGCCCGTCGAACACGCCGCCCCACGCGGTGTGACCGGTGACGGACAGCACGTGCCGGTCCTCCATCGTCGGTCGCGGCCCCTGCCGGCCGAGCGCGAAGGCATCTATCCGGGGCATAGCCGTCCCACCTTACACAAGGCGCTGAGAGGGCCGTCTCTCCACATTCCGGCCCTTCCCGGCCCCGCGTAGCCCCGGAGTGTGGAGAAACGCACCCCGAAACGGGCGCCCCTCCCGGAGATGGGGAGGGGCGCCTCGGGGGTAGGGGTGAGTGTCTTATCTCACGAGGCGACGGCGACCGGAGCCTCGTTGGCCGGCAGCAGTGCCCAGTCGAGCACCTCCCGCACGTCGCTGGCGAGGTGGATCGTGATCTCGTTGCGCACGTGCTCCGGCAGGTCGTCCAGGTCCGCCTCGTTGCGCTGGGGGAGGACGACCTCGGTCAGGCCCGCCCGGAGCGCCGCCAGCACCTTCTGCTTGACGCCGCCGATCGGCAGCACCCGGCCCTGCAGCGTGACCTCGCCGGTCATCCCCACGTTGGAGCGCACCGCGCGCCCGGTGAGCAGGGACGTCAGCGCGGTGACCATGGTGACCCCGGCCGACGGCCCGTCCTTGGGCACCGCCCCGGCGGGCACGTGCACGTGCACCTGGCGGTCGATGGGAGCGCCGTGGACGCCCAGCTCGTCCGCGTGGGACCGGACGTAGGAGAGCGCGATCTGCGCCGACTCCTTCATCACGTCCCCCAGCTGTCCGGTCAGGGTGAGGCCGCCACCCTTCTCGCTCGGCATCGAGGTCGCCTCGATGAAGAGGACCTCGCCACCGGCGCCGGTCACCGCCAGGCCGGTCGCCACGCCCGGCACCGAGGTGCGCTCGCGCGCCTCCTCGCGCTGGAACCGCGGCTTGCCGAGCAGGTCTCGCACCGCGGGCTCACCGACCGTGACGGGAGCCGTCGCCCGGCCCTGGTCGAGCCGGGTCGCCGCCTTGCGCAGGAGCCGCCCGATCTCACGCTCCAGGTTGCGGACGCCCGCCTCCCGGGTGTAGTCGCCGATGATCTCGGACAGGCCCTGGTCCTCGAAGGTCACCTCGGTGCCGTCCAGCCCGTTGCGCTCCAGCTGCCGCGGCACCAGGTGCTGCTTGGCGATTTGAAGCTTCTCCTCCTCGGTGTAGCCGTCGAGCCGGACCAGCTCCATCCGATCGAGCAGCGGGCCCGGGATGGTGTCGGCCACGTTGGCGGTGGGGATGAAGAGCACCTCGGAGAGGTCCAGGTCGACCTCCAGGTAGTGGTCGCGGAAGGTGTGGTTCTGAGCCGGGTCGAGCACCTCGAGCAGCGCCGAGGAGGGGTCGCCCCGCCAGTCGGAACCGACCTTGTCGATCTCGTCCAGCATGATGACCGGGTTCTTGGTGCCGGCTTCTTTCAGCGCCCGCACGATTCGGCCGGGGAGCGCGCCCACGTAGGTGCGCCGGTGCCCGCGGATCTCGGCCTCGTCGTGGATGCCGCCGAGCGAGATGCGGGCGAACTTGCGGCCCAGCGCCCGCGCCACCGACTCACCGAGCGAGGTCTTGCCCACGCCGGGAGGGCCGACGAGCGTGATGATGGCGCCCGAACCGCGGCCGCCTTCGTTGCTCAGGCCGCGCTCCTGCCGCCGCTTGCGCACGGCCAGGAACTCGATGATCCGGTCCTTGACGTCCTCCAGCCCGGAGTGGTCCTGGTCCAGGATCTCGCGCGCCTTCTTGAGATCGAGGTTGTCGTCGGTGCGCACATTCCAGGGGATGTCGAGCATCCAATCCAGGAACCCACGGATCCAGCCGTGCTCGGGGCTCTGCTCGGATGTGCGCTCCAGGCGGTCCAGCTCCCGGTCGAACTCCTTGCGCGCGGCCTCCGGCATTCCGGCGGCATCCCCGCGCTGGCGATAGTCGTTGGCGTTGTCGCCGTCCGACTCACCCAGCTGCTTTTTGATCGCCTCCATCTGCTGGCGCAGCAGGAACTCGCGCTGGTTCTTCTCCATCTGCTGTGAGACGTCGGTCTTCAGCTGCTCTTTCAACTGCAGCTCGGCCAGCACCTCACGGTTCCAGGCGATCAGCTTGCGCAGCCGCTCGGCGACGTCCAGCGTCTCCAGGATCTCCGCCTTGCGGGCCATCGAGAGGTCGGGCGAGTACCCCGACATGTCGGCCAGATGACCGGGGTTGTCGATCGAGTGCAGGACCTGCGCGATCTGCTGCGCGCCCCGCAGGTCGAGGATGTTCTCGACCACGGCGCGGTATTCCTGCGCCAGGTCGTGGGCGGCGCCGTCCGCGGACGGGGCGTCGGGCCGGGGGGTGACTTCGGCGACCAGGGCACCGGTGGCGTCGGTCGACACGCTTCCCAGCACCGCGCGGTGGCGCGCCTGGGCGACGACGACATCGGTGCCGTTGGCGAGCGTGCCCTTCTCCTCCACCTTGGCGATCACACCGACGGTGGAGTAACGGCCGTCGACCTTCGGCAACAGCAGCAACAGCCCCTCGTCGCTGAACGCCGAGCGAGCCGCCCGCATCGCGTCTTCGGTGTCGAGGGGGATGGTGGCGCTCATCCGTGGCAGCACGACCGCCTCGGTCAGCGGCAGCACCGGAAGTTTTCTGTTTTCAGGCATCTAGTTCCTAGCTCTCCTCATTGCGGTGGATACCCACCCAGACGAGAATGGAAACTCATGCCGAAGACCGTTGCTTCCCGGGCCAAGGTGCTCGCGGGTATCGACCTCGGTGGGACTCAGGTGCGGGTTGTCTTCGGCAACGCGCGCGGCGAGATCCTGGGCGCGGCGCGAACCCAAACCAAGTCCCTGGGCACCCCACGCCGGGTGGTGGACTGGGTCGGTGCACAGGCACACCGTCACCACGTCGACCTGAAGATGGCCGCCATCGGAGCGCCCGGGCCGGTCGAACCCCGGAGCGGGATGCTCATCAACCCGCCCAATCTGGGCGATCCCCGCCACTGGTACAACGTCCCGATCACCGAGCTTCTGCGGGTGGAACTCGGTTGCCCGGTGCAGCTGCAGAACGACGCCAACCTGGCGGGCCTGGGGGAGTTCCACCAGGGCGCCGGCCGGGGGACCCGCGACATGGTCTACATCACCTGGAGTACGGGGGTGGGGGCAGGGGTGGTGCTCGACGGCGGGCTGATCGACGGCCCCCACGGCTCCGCGGGCGAGGTCGGTCACATGATCATCGATCCCGACGGACCCGTTTGCGGATGCGGTCAGCGCGGCTGCGTCGAGGCCATCTGCAGCGGCGCCAACATCCAGAAGCGGTACGGGATCCCCACCAAGGAACTGCT
>CAWBPD010000040.1:0-7599 GCA_963790575.1 Candidatus Dormiibacterota bacterium
TCGGGGTATCCACTTAAGCACCCTCCGAGACCCGATTCTTGGGGCCGCCGCCCGGGGTGCACTGCTCCTCGATTGCCGGCACTCGGGGCTCGCAGAGCGCACGCAGACCCCCGATCGCCGGCACTCGTTGCGACGCGAACCTCGGAGGTTGATCTGATGTAGGAGGACGACCCGAGAGGGTGCTGCGTTGGCGATGGGGGTAGGCCCCCCGGAGCCGCCCATGCAGGGGGAGGCTCCAAACCACCGCAAGCTGCGCCGGCACAACGGCCGGGGTGGTGAGCGTTGCGGAAAAGGCGCCCGGAAGAGGGTGTCAGGTGTGAACCGGGAAGGCGAACGAAAGTGAACCGTCCGATGACGCGTCGAGAGGCATTACCGATGTCGAAACCGAGGATGCGAGTGGCCTCGGGACGAGCCTGGGGGAGACCTGTCGTGCTGCCCAGGCGGCATCCGGCGTACAGGCGGCGCGAGCCCGGTTCAGGCGCCAACGTGGAACGCGTGAAGCTGCGCACCGATAGGGCGGGAGTGGTCGTCGCGGTCGAAGTCGATGGCTAACCCGCGAGAGGGAGAACCCACAAGCGGCCAATCCGCAAGGGGGAGAGTACCGAGGCGGCGCGCAGTGTCGGACCGTCCCATAGGAGCTGAGAAGCCTGGTAACTCGGGTGGAGCAAAGGGGGCGGGTCACCCGGGCTTGGTGGACGGGCAACTGCCGGAGCAGGAGGAGCCGACGGTCAAGCCGAAACCGTTTGCGATCTCGAAAAGGATCGTGATGGATGCATACCGGCACGTACGTGCCAACAAAGGGGCCCCAGGCGTCGACGGGGAATCGCTGGCCGAGTTCGAAAGGGACCTCAAGGGGAACCTCTACAAGCTCTGGAACCGGATGTCCTCGGGGAGCTACTTTCCGCCGCCGGTGCGGGCGGTAGAGATACCGAAAGCGAACGGTGGCATGCGGGTGCTGGGAGTGCCCACGGTGGCCGACCGGATAGCCCAAACCGTGGCCTGCATGTACCTGGAGCCGGAGGTGGAGCCAATCTTCCACCCCGACTCCTACGGGTACCGGCCAGGGCGATCTGCGAAGCAGGCCGTGGGGCGCTGCCGGGAGCGGTGCTGGAAGACGGACTGGGTCATCGACCTGGACATCAAAGCGTTCTTCGACACCATCCCCCACCACCTGATCTTGAAGGCGGTGGACAAGCACACCCACCTGAAATGGCTTCTCCTCTACGTGGAACGGTGGCTGAAAGCGCCGTTGCAACGTGGGGACGGCAGCCTGGCAGCGCGAGATCGGGGAAGCCCGCAGGGGTCAGCCATCTCGCCGCTGCTGGCCAACCTGTTCATGCACTACTGCTTCGATGCCTGGATGGCGCGGACGTTCCCGGCCATCGGGTTCGAGAGGTACGCGGATGACGTCGTGGTGCACTGCGTCAGCCAAACGCAAGCGGAATACGTCAAGGAGCGGATTGACCGACGGCTGGAGGAGTGCGGCCTGGAGCTGAACCGGGAGAAGACGCGGATCGTGTACTGCAAGGATGGAAATCGGACCGAGGAGCACCCGTGCACGAAGTTCGAGTTCCTGTCCTACGAGTTCCGAGTGCGTCGAGTCCGGACCAGGAAGGGCACGTTCTTCGACGGGTTCAACCCCGCCGTCAGCCCGAAGGTGATGAAGCGACTCCGAGGCGAAGTCCGTAGTTGGCGGCTCTCGCGGTGGACCAGCACGAGCCTGTCCCATCTGGCCCGGTGGGTGAACCCCCGGGTACGAGGCTGGCTCAACTATTACGGCGCGTACACCAGGTCGGCTATGCATACCCTGCTCTGGACCCTCAACCAGCACCTCGCGGGTTGGGTGAGACGCAAGTACAAGCGGCTGCGTGAAGGGTGGGCAGCGGCCTACCGCTTCCTGCGCCGGGTGGCCCGGGGTTCGCCCGGGCTGTTCCTCCATTGGCGTTTGGGATCGCAGCCGTGAGGTTGGGTGGCACGAGCCGGATGAGTCGAGAGGCTCACGTCCGGTTCTGTGAGGGCCGGGGGGTGAAACTCCCCCCGGCTACTCGGCGGAAACCACTTCATGCCGGGTTTGTGGGTAGACTCCGGATTAAGTGATCACTGAATCCAAATCCACGTACGAGCGCCTGGCGGAGACGTTCGGAGCCCTCGCCGATCCGACCCGAGCGCGCATCGTCCACCTGCTGCTGGAGCAGGAGCGGTGCACCGAGGAGCTGGCCGGGATGGTCCAGGTCAGCGAGCCGGCGGTCTCCCAGCACCTGCGCCTGCTCCGGCGGCTGGGACTGGTGGGCTCGCGGCGGGAGGGCAGGTACGTCTACTACCGGCTCGACGACGACCACGTGGCGAGCCTGGTGCGGACCTCGCTGGCACACCTGGCCGAGGGGCGGGGCGATGGCTGAGCACACGCACCAGCCCCTCGCGGACACGCACCCGCACACGCACGCGCTCGCGCCGGACGCGGACCGGCATCGCTTGGTCTTCGCGCTCGGGTTGATCGTCGCCTTCATGCTCTTCGAGGTGGGGCTGGGTGTGGTCGCGAACTCGCTCGCGCTGCTCTCCGACGCCGGCCACATGCTGACCGACGCGCTCGCCCTGGTGATGGCGCTGGTGGTGATGCGGCTGGTGGTGCGCAGGCCCGGGGGCGCCTGGACCTACGGGCTGCGGCGGACCGAGATCCTCTCCGGGCTCGCCAACGGGATCATTCTGTTCGCGATCGCGGCGGTGGTCGCCGTGGAGGGAGTCCAGCGCCTGGTCTCCCCGCCAGTCGTGCAGGCGCGTCTGGTGCTGCCGGTGGCGCTGGCCGGGATCGGCGTCAACCTGCTCGCGACCTGGCAGCTGGCGCGGGCGCGGCGGCAGTCGCTCAACATCCGTGGCAGCCTGCAGCACCTGCTGACCGACCTCTACGGGTTCGCGGGCACGGCGCTGGCGGCGGTGGTGATCCTCTGGACCGGCTTCATGCGAGCCGACGCCCTCGCCTCGCTGTTGGTGGCGGGGATCATGCTCTGGACGGGCTGGAGGCTGGTCCGGGAGGCGGGCGCGGTCCTCCTCGAGGCGGCTCCCAGCGACCTCGACGCCGATCAGGTGGCGACCGCGATCCAGGCGCACCCCCGGGTCGTCAACCTCCATGACTTTCACCTCTGGGAGATCACGTCCGGGATGCCGGCGCTCTCGGCCCATGTGCTGGTGGCGCCCGGCGAGGACTGCCACGAGGTGCGGCGCCAGCTCGAGCACACGCTGCAGCAGGAGTTTGGAGTCGACCACACCACCCTGCAGGTCGACCACGCCGGCGGCCCGGGGCAGCTGATCACCCCCAGCCACCGCTCGCCCCACCCCCAATAACTCCCGTTTCGCACGGAGCGGACCCCAAACCGGCGCCGATAGGCCCCCTTCCGTGCGAAACGGGGACTTTGGGGGGCGTTGCGGGGGTGCGGGGTTGGGGTTGGGGTTGGGGGACGTTCGTCAGATGCCGGGGACGACCAGCCCGCTCTCGTAGGCGGCCACCACCAGCTGCGCACGATCGCGTGCGTAGAGCTTCGACATGATCCGGCTGACGTGGGTCTTGACGGTGGCCGGGCTCACGAACAGGTCGGAGGCGATCTCGTCGTTCGTCTTGCCCTGGCCGACCAGCGCTAACACCCCGCGCTCCCGCTCGGTCAGATCCTTCAGGTCCCGTGGGGAAAGACTCCGCTGCGCCGGACGTCCGGCCACGCTGGCGATGATGCGCCGTGTGACCGAGGGTGCGAGCAAGGCGTCGCCGGCCGCCACCACGCGGATCGCCTGCAGCAGCTCCGCCGGCTCAGCGTCCTTGAGCAGGAAGCCGCTGACCCCCGCGCGGATGGCGTCGAAGATGTACTCGTCGGTCTCGTAGGTGGTGAGCACCAGGACGTGGCAAGGGGCGAGGGAATCGTCCGCCACGATCCGGCGCGTCGCTTCCAGTCCGTCCATGACCGGCATCCGGATGTCCATCAGGACCACGTCGGGCCGGAGCTCGCGAGCCAGGGCCACCGCCGCCTCGCCCTCCGCGGCTTCACCCACCAGGTCGAGGTCGGCGGCGCTCTCGATGAGGAGCCGGAATCCCGCGCGGACGAGCGCCTGGTCATCGGCCAGCAGGACGGTGGTCATCCTCGCTCCACCGGCAGTGTGGCCCGCACCCTGAAGCCGCCACCCCGTATCTCGCCCGCCGCCACGCACCCTCCCGCGGCCCGGACGCGTTCGCGCATCCCCTCCAGGCCGTGGCCGGCGCCCTTGCGCCCCTCTCCATCCAGAGCGTCGGGCCGACCACCGTCGTCCTCCACCGCCAGGCTGAGCAGGTCCGAGTCGCGCCGCACGGATACCACCGCCGCCGCGCCCGGAGCATGGCGTACGACGTTGGTGAGCGCCTCCTGCACCACCCGGTAGGCCGTCAGGTCGAGGGCCGCCGGCAGCGGCGCCGAACCCAGGTCGAGTCGAAGGTCCACCGCCACCCCGGCACGGCGAACGTTCTCCGCCAGCTCGCCGAGCTGCGCCAGTCCCACCGCCGGCCGCCTCGACGCGGCGTCCTCGGTGTCCCGCAGCACGCCGAGGATGGCGCGAAGGTCGCCGAGCGCGTCGTGGCTGGCGGCCTTGATCGCGACCAGCGCCTTCTGGGCCTCCTCCGGCCGCTCGCCCATGACATGGACGGCGGCGCCGGCCCGGACGTTGATCATCGCGATGCTGTGCGAGACCACGTCGTGCAGCTCACGGGCGAGCCGTAGCCGCTCGTCCGCCATCCGCTGGCGGGCTTCCGCCTCGCGCGCCTGTTCCGCCTGCTGCTCGGCCCGGGTGCGCCACTCGGCCGCCGCGTGACCGACCAGCAGGCCCACCGCCACCATCACGCTCAATTCGGCGGCGATGCGGGCGCTCGCGCCGGCCGTCGCCACCGCCAGCGCCAAGAACACGGCGGGGATCAGAGCCACGAACAGTGCGGTCCGGAAGCGGGCACGAGCATCCGCGGACAGGTACGCGGTGACGAGCAGCCCGGCGAAGTAGGGACTGGTGGTCGGGTACCCCAGCGCGACATAGGTCGCGGTCGAGGCGAGCGAGATGACGAGCGCAGGCCACGGCAGCCGCCGGGCGATCAGTGGGGTGCCGGCGGCGACCACCAGCAGGCCAATCGCGCGCACGCCGAGGCGGCCCAGACCGCCCGAGCCGCCCACCGTGACGAACTCGGTGAGCGCGGTGATGACGACCGGCCACGTCCAGCGTGACGCCAGCGCGGCGAGGCGGGGCCTCATCTCGCCCGCATCGTATCGCCGCCCCGCCGCCCTGACGTCCCCCGCCGGGTGTATTCGCCTACATCCACCGGAGTACTCGCAGAACCACTCCGCCGGTCGATGACGGTTACCGAGGGCGACCCCGACGCTGGTTGAGCCGGCGGGAAGCCGGCGCCAACCGCACCAGGAGGTACCGCACCGTGACCGAAATCCTGCGCAACCTGCTTCGGCGCAAGCTGCGATCGACGCTCACCATCTCGGGAATCGTGATCGGCATCTTCGCGCTGACCACGATGGGCTCGCTCGCCGAGCACTTCAACTCGCTGCTGTCGGTGGGAGTCCAGTACTCCAGCGCCGTCATCTCCGTGCGGGCCCCGGCCGAGCAGACGAGCGCACTGCTTCCGCTCTCGACCGAGCGGGAACTCCGGCAGGTGCCCGGCGTGGTGGCCGTCTACCCCGCCTACCAGGTGGCGGCGGCGCCCAACTCGACCGCGGTTCAGTTGGGGGCGCCCGTCATGATCACCAACGAGCTGCGTGACGCGGCCGCCTACGGGATGCCGGCCACGCGGTTCGCTTCCGGCCGCGACCTGGACCCCGGGAGGCGCGGCGGGGTGGTGCTCGGCTCCACGTTCGCCACCACCTTCAAGAAGCAGGTCGGAGACACGATCCGGCTGCCGGTGAGGCCGTCGGACGCTCCGGCCGGGTTCGTCAACCATCGGTTCACCGTGGTCGGCATCCTGGCGGCGACGGGCTCACCCACCGACAGCTTCGCCCAGGTGGATGACGCAGACGCCCGCATGCTGCTGGCCGACACCCTGCCACCCTCGATCCGGTCGGCGGTCGACGTCGACAAGCTGGCCCAGGGCTTCACCGTGTTCGCGGCCAAAGGCACCAGCCTGAGTGGGATGGACGCCATCGCCCGGCGCATCAACGCCACCGTGCCCGGCGTCCAGGCACCGCTTCCCTCCCAGTCCGTCCAGAGCTTCAAGTCGACCAGCACGACCTTCACGACCGTCTTCACCGGGGCCGCGATCCTGGCCCTCGTGATCGGCGGCCTGTCGGTGATCAACACCATGATCATGGCCGTCAGCGAGCGGATCCGCGAGATCGGCCTCAAGAAGGCGGTCGGCGCCCACACCGGCCAGGTGATGCGCGAGTACCTGCTGGAGGCGGCTTTGATCGGCGCCATCGGCGGCCTGGCCGGCTGGGGCCTCGGGTTCGGCCTCACCAGCCTGGTCGACGCGATCGGGCACCAGAGCGGGTTCGACATCTTCCTCGTCACCCCTCGTCTCACGGTGGTCGCCCTCGTGTTCGCGATCGCCCTGGCCACCGCGGCGGGCATCGCGCCGGCGTTCCGCGCCGCGCGCCTCGACCCCGTGACCGCGCTGCGCAGCCTCTGATCCGACCACGACCCCATAAGGAGCGCATCCTGATGTCCGATCTCAAGCTCGTCAATCTGACCAAGCACTACCGTCAGGGCTCACACCTGGTGAGGGCATTGGAAGGCGTCAACCTGACCATCGCCGAGGCGGAGTTCATGGCGGTGGTGGGCCGTTCCGGCAGCGGCAAGACCACCCTGCTCGACCTGGCCGGCCTCCTGCTCCGTCCGACCCTCGGGACCGTGATCTTCGACGGCGAGGACACGGCCCGGTTGAGCGAAGGCAGGCGGGCGGATGTGCGCGGACGCCGCATCGGCTTCGTCTTCCAGGACTACAACCTGCTGCCCGCTCTGTCCGTCCTCGACAACGTGCTCCTCCCGTGCCGGTACGCGGGCCGGCGTGGCGATGAGCGCACCCGCGCGCTGCAGCTGCTGGCGGCGGTCGGCCTAAAGGACCGCGCCGGCCACCGTCCCGATCAGCTCTCGGGCGGACAGCAGCAGCGGGTCGCGATCGCACGAGCGCTCGTCAACCGGCCGGCGCTGGTCCTGGGGGACGAGCCCACCGGCGCGGTCGACAGTCAGACCTCAGAGGACCTGCTGACCCTGATGCGGCGGATGAACCGGGAGGAGGGGGTCGCGTTTTGCCTGGTCACCCACGACCTCGAACTGGCCGGGAAGACCGACCGCATCGTCCGCCTCGCCGACGGCCAGGTGGTGGCGGATCAGGCCACGGGTTAGAGCGATGGCCGGGACGCGCACGACCAGAACCGATGTCTCGGGCGTTTTCACCGAGTAGACGGGGCTCGCGCCCGTCAGCATGGTCTGCCTGATCAAGGAGGATGGAGATGAGATTCCGCGTCTTCGTGGTCGCCGCCGCGCTTGCCGTCGCGGCGCTCGGTCTGGTCGCGGTCGCGCCGAAGACCGCGTCGGCGGCGAGCGAGGCGCCGGCGCACAGCGCCATCTCAGCGCACAGCGACGAGATCTGCACTT
>CAWBPD010000041.1:0-117540 GCA_963790575.1 Candidatus Dormiibacterota bacterium
TGAACGACACCGGGACGTCGCCGTACTCGGACCCGCGGAAGGTGAACCCGTGTCCCTGGTCCTGATCGCGGAAGTCGATCGCGGTCGTCAGCGTCATCTGTTCTCTCCTTGCGAACCTCGGCCTGCCTGGGGTAGCCTGAGTGGGCACTCACTCATGTCATTCTGGGTGAGTGCTCACTCATTGTCAAGGACCGTCGCGCAGGAGATCCAAATTGATGCCGGAGCCGAAGCCGCCGCCGATGCGAGAGCGGATCGTGGCCGCCGCCGTACGCGTGATGGCGGAGCGAGGCGCCACCAACGCCACCACCAAGGAGATCGCGCGTGAGGCGGGGGTCTCCGAGGGCAGCCTCTACAACCACTTCCAGAACAAGACCGAACTCTTCGGCGCCGCCTTTGGTTCGGTCTCGAGCAGGATTCGCGCCGCCATGCAGGAGCTGTTCGGCGCGGCCGGCCAGGCCACGGTGGAAGAGAACCTGGCGCGGTTCGCGTCAAGCGCGGTCCGCTTCTACTCCGACCTGCTGCCGATGGCGGGCCCGGTGCTCGGCGATCGCGAGGTGCTGGCCTGGCTTCAGCGCACCGGGCGCGGGGGAGGTCCGGGCCAGGGGCAGGCCGGCCTGGTGCGCTATCTGGCGGCGGAGCAGGAGCGAGGGCGTCTGCGCCAGGACGCCGAGCTGCCGTTCATCGCGGCCGCTTTGCTCGGGGCCTGCCAGCATCGCGCGTTCGCCTCGCTCTTCGGCGGTCACGGCACGCCTGCCGCCCCCGGCCTCGACAGCGACCTCGACGACTACGCGCGGCAGGTGGCCCACGTCCTGCTGACGTCCCAGTTGCCCTGAGCGCCGCGCCTGGAATCTGCGCCGGGGCCGCCCGCTTACACTGGTTGGCTCGCGGCGGCCCGTTCGTCTAGAGGACTAGGACGCCGGCCTTTCAAGCCGGAGATCACGGGTTCGAAGCCCGTACGGGCCACCACCTCGACCCCAACCTCGTCAGGACGCGTCCGCTTTCGACCTCAGCAACGAGTTGGGGCGGCGGCGGCACCCGGCCGCCGCCACCTGACGAATCAGCCGTGCCGGCCTCTCAGGCGGCCGACTTCAGGGCCCAGTCCTCGGCGTTCCAGGTCAGCCCGGTGGCGCTGGCGTTGGGCTTGATGTTGACGTACTTCGTCGACCAGCCGATCAGGTTGGGATTCTGGAACAGCGGCAGCGTCGCCATGTCCTTCCAGAGGAGTGCGTCCGCCTGGTTGAAGTCACTTGCCTCCTGCGAGGGGTTGATGGCATTGACACCGTTCTGCAGCAGCTGGTCGACCTGCGGGTTCGCATAGTGGTCGTAGTTGGAGCCGCACAGATTGGAGTTGCTGTAGGAGCAGTAGGCCGACTGCGTACCGGACGCGTAGGGCGACTGCACCCACGCGAAGAGCGCGATGTCGAACTCACCCTTGGGGAGGACGGTTCCGAACAGGGTGTTGGCATCGTAGTTCTGGATGTTGATCTTGACGCCGACCTGCTGCATTTCGGACTGGAACAGCTGCTCGATCTGGGAGCGCACCGGCTGTCCGGACGTGGTGGAGATCGAGAAGGTCAGGTCCTGGCCCTTTTGCGGACCCGATTCGGGGTGGAAGTAGCCGTCCGACCCCATGGTCATCCCGGCGCCCTGGAGAAGCTGCTTGGCCTTGGCGGGGTCGTAGGCTCCGTAGCCCCCGCTCTCATCCTTGTATTGCGGCTGCGTGTTCATGTAGATGCGGTTGCCGAGCGGCTTGATCCCGGGGTCGATCAGGTCCGCGGTCCGCTTGGTGATGGTGGCGCGGTCGGTCCCGTACGCGATCGCGTGACGCACGTCGGGGCTGGCCAGATAGGGATTCGCCTCGTTGAAGTCGAGGTGCTGGAACTCGAGGGCGGGCACGGTCTTGGAGGTGAACTTGGAGATGCCCCTGAGCTGATCCATGAACGGCACCGTTGCCAGTGTCGGGGCGACGATCTGGACCTCGCCGTTCTGCGCTGCGGCCGGCTGCTGGGTGTCATCGGTGATGAAGCGGAAGACGATCTTGCTCAGCTTGGGAGCCGGTCCCCAGTACTTCGAGTTGGGGACCTCGAGCAGGTCCTGCCCCTTGGAGTAGCTCTGGATCATGTACGGGCCGCCCGAGACCTGCACCTGCGGGCCGAAGTTGGCGAAGCCGGTGTTGAAGCCGACCTGCTTGGCGATGTGAGCCGGGATCATCTCGCCGAACAACGACTTCCAGTCGCCGAAGGGCTGAGCGAAGACGACGGTCACCGTCTTCCCGTTGTTGCTCCCGGTCACCGACTTGATCGACTGATACCCGGTGGTGCCGGCGGGCTCGAACGGCTGACCACCGACGTCGGTGTACTGGGGGTCACCGCTTTGCGCCTGCCAGTTGTAGATGAAGTCCTCGGCGTTGATGGGTGTCCCATCCGACCAGGTCGCCTTGGGATTGATCTGATAGACGATCGTCTCCGGGTTGCTGCTGGTGAGCTTGGCGCTGGTGACGACCTCGGCGTTGAGGTGCGGCTTCAGGTCCGGATAGACGTAGAAGACCGACGGCCACACCTGCTCGAGCATAATGCCGAGCACTTCCTCCTGCTCGCTGGCGTTCAGGATGTTGAAGCCGGCGACGTCCTCGTCGAGCGCGAACGTTATGCTGCCGCCCGACTTGGCGGATCCGTTGCTCGCGCCACTTCCACAGGCGGCGACCAGGAGCGCTGTCGCGGCGGCGGCCGCCAAGCGCATGGCCCATCCACCTGGAGCGCGTTCGCGAGCCCCCGCAGGCTTCACTTTAAGCGCGAAGAAACCACCAATCCACCCACCAATTGCCATCGGTTCCCGCCCCCTAAGAGCAATGGACACTTCCGTGTCCCCCACCGGCAGACTAGCCTCACGCCTCCCCGACCCTCCCCGGTCGTCATGGCGCACCCATCGTAGACGCCAAGCGCGCTGACGTAAACAACTTAGTTCCCGCGCTCCCTGCTTGGAATTCCAGCCGGTGCCTCGGTGGAAAGGGAAACTGTCGGTCAGTAACTGGCGACCGCGCGCTGCCGGCCGCCCACGGTCCGGGGATCGGCGCCTCGGATCACCCCCTCCGACGTGGGGCTGCAGCTCGGCCGGAAAGTCCACGCGCGGACCGGAGGCGTAAAGCAGCGGCGCTGGTCCACCCCGGAACGGAGCTTGACCGAGAACACGTCCACCGAGGTCTCGGAGGCGTGCTTGCGCTCGATCGCTTCCCGCCGGCGCCCGGCCCGCGTGCTCGAGCCGGCTGGCGTCAGGTGCATCTCGCGCGGCCATCTGTCGACACATGGCCCGTCCCAGCCTCGTTTGGGGGTGCATCTGTCGACAGCCGGCCCACGTTCGGCAGTCGCGCGCGGAAGCGTTCGGCGGCTCGCCGGCGCCGGGTTTCACGGGCGTGTTAGGATCGCCAGTCGGCTCCGAACGGTCCCAGGCGGGTGTAGCACAATGGCAGTGCGGCAGCCTTCCAAGCTGTTGACGTGGGTTCGATTCCCATCACCCGCTCCACGGATCAACTCGTCGGTCCAGTTTGAACTTAGCCACAACAACAGCCTTCACTCTTCGACTTCTGACTGACGGTCATTCAGAGTCTGCGACGAGCGAAGGCTGTCCTGGTGTTATTGGGGCTCAAATCACGATTCTTAAGCAAAATATGTTAGGCTGTCCGCGCAATGGCCAAGCTCGAAATCGTTCGCGAGACCGACCCGGTTTGGGGGCGGCTGGTCGACGAATTCCTCCAGGAGAAGCGGGCCATCGGGGCGTCGCCGAAGACTGTCCACCACTACCAGGCGGTCTTGACCCGCCTCCTCCTGCCCTTCTGCGCGGAGCGGGGTATCGCGACGCCGGCGGCCCTCACGTCGCGGGACCTCAACGCCTTCGCGGCCGGCCACCTGGACGGAACCATCGCGCGGTCGGGGAAGCCGACTTCCAAGGCGACGCTGCACAGCTACGTGCGGGTCATCAACAGCTTCCTTAGCTGGGCTCGCGAGCAGGGCGAGGACGTAAAAGCCAAGGCGAAGCTGCCCCAGGTCTCGAAGCGCGTCCTGGACACGCTCTCCCGAGAGGAGATCCAGCGCATGGAGGATGCGGCGCGCTATGAGCGCGACAAGGTGGTCGTGCGCCTCCTCGCCGACACGGGCATCCGCCTTGGAGAGTTGCGCGCCCTCCGGCTCGACGACGTGCGGACCGAGGGTGGTCGCAATCTGCTCCGTGTCCGAGGCAAGGGGGATCGGGAGCGCCTGGTACCGATATCACCGACGCTGGCGCGCCGCCTACGCCGCCTCGGCGAGCGCGACCGGGACCAATCCACGTCGGATTGCCTCTTCTTGACCGAGCATCGCAGCCGGACGACTGGGAACTACGAGCCGCCCGGCGAGACCGCGTTCGAGCAGATGATCGCCAACCTCGGCGAACGGGCCGGAATCACCAAGCGCGTGTACCCGCATCTCCTGCGCCACTCGTTCGCGACCGACTACCTCCGCAAGGGCGGCAACCCGATCCTGCTGCAGCAGATCCTCGGCCACTCCTCGCTCGCGATGATCACCCGACACTATCAGCACCTCACGATCAGGGATGCGCACGACGAGCTGATGAAGATCCTCCTTGGCCAGCCAAAGTAGGCGTGTGGGAGCGCCGCCCGGCGGCCTCGGTGTGCCACCCTCCCGGAGCTCCAGCTAGGTAGCGAGGAATGAGATGCTTTGGTACTTTGTCGCTCGAGAACGGCGCCAACTGAAGATGTTGGCGAGGCCGGGTAGGTTGAAGATGTTGGCGAGGCCGTGTAGAGTGAGACCATGGCAACTACCCTGGAGCGGCCGAGGGCTGGCTTCCTGCCGATCGCAGAGGCCGCTGAGAGGCTTGGCATCTCCCGCAGCTCCGCCGTCCGACGGTTTCGGGCTGGCCGCCTCCGCGGATATCAGGACCCCGACAGCGGCTACATCTACGTCGCAGAGGACTCCGTGGACGAGGTCCTGCAGCGTCTGGAGATCCTTCGAGCGGGAGCCAGGCTTCCCGGCGACCGCCAGTTGGACGAACGCTACCGCCCCCCGGCTGACGAAACCGCCTGATCTCGAGTGACGCCATACGGGGGGTTTGGCCGACCGCGCCTGGCTGCGGACTCGCCCCCGATTCCAGGCCACTTCCACCCTCCGCGCCGAGGCGCCGTGGTCTTCGTCGACACGACCTGCCTCTTCGACCGAAGCATTCGTCTCCCGCTCATCGTCTGCGCTCAGCTGGAGGCACTCACCGTCGCCTGGTCGCCGTATGTCGCCGCCGAGTTGGGCCGCGTGGCGACGCGCAATTACGTCCGGTCGGCCCTCGCCGCACCACCCCAGGGCCCGCTCCCAGACACTATCGAGCACGCCATGGAATCCGTACGCACGACCATCGACGCCGTGGTCGCCCAACTGGAGCAAGTATGGTCGAGCCCGGCGCCGGGCGTCTTGCGACGCCTCCCCGGCGGCGCCACGTGGAGATCGGCGATCCAGGATCGGGAGGACTTGCCTATCCTCTGTGGCGCACTTGCGACGAGCGCCAAGTACCTCCTGAGCCATGACCGACACTTCTCCCACGGCCAAGCCGTCAACGGGGTCGAATTCTGGCACCCGGACACGTTCCTGACGGCGCTCTTCGAGCTCGACGAGGATCTCTATGTCGACGTGCGCCTCGACCTGATGGATCTCTTCGAGGAGCTCCGAACCTTGCCCGACCTGCGGCCTCAACGGAGTCCGGGGTGAGGTGACTCGGCCGCCCGACACGGCGAGAGAGCTGAGGTCATGACGCTTCCGGCTCATCTTCGGACGCTTGCCGGTCGTCTTTGGCAAGGTTGCGCTTCTATTTCGCGGCCGTTTGAGGCTCAATTCCAATTGAATAGCAGCTCAACCACGTCTAGTGAGGCACTAGAGAACCACAACCACAGATAAGCGACATAGGTCTCGAACAGCCTCGGTCATCTTTCACTTTTCGTCCGGATTGCGTCCGATTCGAGGAATTTGAACGAGTACCCAAGTGTTCACAATGACCCCCAAGGCGCACCCCGCTGAGCTGCAACACACCCCTCGTACCGGTCACGCCGAAGGAACGGACTCCGCCGCGACTCATTGACCACATGCCCCCCGGATGTCTTCATTGGTAACCGATGACGCCACCGCCGGAGCGCGTCGAAAGCCGAACTTGCAGAGACAGGGACCCTCGCCGAGTGGGGGCGCTTCAGAGGACCAGATCAACGCCTACGACCGTACCGTCCAATGTCACCGCTGGAGCGACGCAAAGGTCCATCCCTGGCTGACAATGTCGCAAGGCTCGACGCCGATAAACGCCCTTTCCTGCTCATCAAAAAGTTTCATCAATTCGCGCGTCGATCTTGGTCGTATCTATGGATCCGTCCAGCCCGTCTTCCGTTACGATAAGCCGGTCATCTAGGCGATGGCGCTTATACCAGGGCAACCGCACTTCTCGCCACTTCTGCATATAGACAGGGTCGGATACCATGCCGCAGTGCTCCCAGTAGAACGCGGTGCCCTCATACATGATAGTAAAGTCTGGGAGCCGCATATCGCGCTCGTCCCCACCTGGCGGCAGCAATTCCTTTTCGTACTCGTACACCAAGCCTCGATCTGCCAATCGGTTCGCGATGATGACCTCTGACTTGCTCCGAACCAGCTCGCCGCGAGCGGTGACATGGATCAGCCGCTCAGCGTGGTAACCGAGAAGGCCCGGCGCATGGGCCCCGAAGAGCCGTGTCCGGCGACGCGGTGTTTGTGCGGCGGCAAGCTTGCGAAGGGGCAGCAATGTCGAGACATCCTTCTCGATGTAGAGCGTCAGCTGTCGCCGCCCGCGCGTCAGGCCAGTGTACATGAGCTCCCGGCCAAGAAAGTCTCCTCGAACTTGTGGCAGGACGAAGTAGACATGCTCAAACTGGCTGCCTTGGCTTTTATGGACGGTGATTGCGTAGGCCAGCTCGAGATTCCGGTCAACGCTATCGCGTCCGGTATCGGCGTACGAGAAATGAACACCCGGCACGCCGTCGAACTCAACCCTGACCAATTTCACCTTCCCTGTCTCCCCGCGCCTACGCGCCTGCCTCGACGCCGGCGGCCATTCCGATCGAACCCTGCCCAGCTGACCGTTAAAGACTGCAATCTTTTCCTTAAGGCGCGTTTCGATTCTGTAGCCTTCAAGGCGTTCGTTGGAGATCTGCATCACTTTATCCATTGCGGTGATCTGCTCGTCTCCGAATTTGACTGCCCAGCGACTCCGTGTTGTCTGTTTAAGTGCACCGTGGTATTCGTCCTGAATTACGGCGCTAAGCTTCCGGCTCCCATGGTCGGCGCCGCGGACGGGAACCAGAACCTGCCAGAAGGAAGCGTTGAATGGAGCGCGGTGGCCGATCGTCGCGTTGAACCGGGTCCACGCGTTATCAGGCAACCCAGTTTCAGCGGCTGCCTCAGCTAGCAGGCGGTTGAGGTCTGTCAGAATCAGCGAATACAGCTGGTCAGAGTCTTCCCAATACCGGATCCGTAGGTCACCCTGATCGTCCCCACGAGCCACAGCGCTCCAAATCAGCGGATCATCCGGTTCAGGCGTTCGGGCGAATCCGTTCGCCAGCGCGATGGCGCGGCTCCCTTCCGTTTGCACGCGATAGTTGTGTGTAAGCTCGC
Source organism: Candidatus Dormiibacterota bacterium (assembly GCA_963790575.1). Classification (GTDB taxonomy): domain Bacteria; phylum Chloroflexota; class Dormibacteria; order Dormibacterales; family Dormibacteraceae; genus CAVTSA01. Next base: position 7,668 of record CAWBPD010000041.1, read on the forward strand.
TTAGACGGTCCTTGAAGTCGGATACTTGATGCTCGTCATCGGCGGCCCGCAATGTCGCGATCAAATCGAAAAGTGGCCGGCCAGGTCCGATTGGTGGGATCTGATGGAAATCACCTACGAGGATCAGCCGCCGAACCGAGTGCCACTCTATCGCTCGGAAGAGCGTCGCAAGCAGGTGCACGTCGATCATCGACGCTTCGTCGAGGATGATGGTATTGGCTTCGATCCGGTCGTCGCCCTCCGGCCGTAGAACGCCGAGCGTCCAGTCGTACCACCCGGCGGATGCGAGCGCACGATGGATCGTCATGGCATCGACATGCAGATCCTTCAGTCGGTCCGCCGCCTTGCCGGTCGGTGCAAGCGCAAGCACCCCCACTCGGCCCTCTGCACGACGCACGCCCGATATTAAGGGTGCCAGCAAGGTGCTCTTCCCAGTGCCGGCCGCGCCCGTGATGACGCTGAAGGAGCCAACGAAGCTGCGATGGAGAGCGCTGCGTTGCTCTTCCGAGAGGACCACTGCGTCGCCGCCGCCACGCGCGCTCAACTCATCAGACACCGTTTGCCAGTCGATCGCTTCCGTCCGCTCACCCCTCCTTCCTGCAAGCGCACGGAACGCATCGGCGACCGTCACCTCATCGCTTCGCAGGCTGCGAAGCGCCAGGTACCGAACCCCATTTATCTGAAAGCGCTCCAAGGTCTCATCGAGGATCGTGGCGACTCTGTCGTGGTCGAGCCGTCGTTCCGGGATATCACAGGGCCTATCCTGGGGCGATCGCAGCTGCACACGCTGCAAGGCCTCATTTGCCTCCGTGAACGTGTGCCCACGTTCCGCGTCCTCGCGCAGGACTTCCGTCAGGAGCGCCCTCACTCGTCGGGGATCCCGACCACCGATTGTGAGACCTTCAGGCGCCGGCATGGACTCATGCGGATGGAGCGCATGGTCGACTGTGACGAATCCGATTCGCTCCTCGTCCTTCGGGGGGAGGTACTGCTCTGCAATGACGTAGGGATTGGCAAGGAGCTCACCGGCGTCGACAGGGAGGCCGTGACGCCGTCGCTGATCTGCGTCTAGGATTCGGGAAGCCTGCGCGGGTTCGAGCTCGATCCGGCACAGCACACGCGCGAGCGTGCGTTCCGCCTCGTCCAAGAAGTCCCACTCGGACGCTGCTCGGTCGAGGTCCCCTTCGTACGAGGCGAGTTCCGGCCGGACATCGCCTTCCAGGGCAGAGAACACCGCCGCTGCCGCGTCCACTCCCTTCAGGGCCAGGTCGCCAACGGCCGCCCTCTGCAGTTCTGCACCGCGCTGCGCCCCGAGGGCCTGTAAGACCGCACCAATGCCTGGGTACGGACCCCGCTCCTTCCACAACTCCAGCACGCGTGCGTTGAGCCACTCTAATTGTGTTGTGAAGTCATCCTCAAGCACTCGATCTTGCTGGAGTGCGCTAAGCGCAGCCACCGCTCGCTCCAGCGCCACCAGCGCCCTGTCGAGCGCCAGCGCCATGCTGCCATACCGAAAGTCGGTTCGCAGTCCTCCATCGAGGGCGACGAGGTATCGGCGCCGTTGTTCGGGGTCGGGGATGGCATCGAGGATCGCGTGGACGGGAAGCCGAACTCCGTCGTTTGGGTAGGCGTGCCGGAACTGCACGCCCCACACCATGTTTCGCTCACCGTAGGTTTCCTCTCCCCACTCTTCGATTTGGCCCCGCCCGACGATGCGAGAGACCCCCACGAGCACACGTGCCGGTGATTGCTCACCGTCATCGATGAACAGTGGGTTGCGCTCATCCACGTAGAAGAAGACAAGGCTCTTATGAGGAACTATCTGTGCGAAGAAGTCCTCCGCCAAGCGGCGGCGCTCGTCGTTCGACTTGTGGACGCCACCTTCGTGCCAGAAGTCTTCATACGGCCACATCGTGCTCGAGTTCGACTGAAAATCCCACTCCACCGGTTGGACGCCCAAGTTTCTCATCCAGTCCGGCGGACGAATTACAATCCGGTTCGCGTCCCGCGCAAAAGCTTGCGCACTCGCTTCGCACGGTGGCTTCGCGGTCGCTAACCCAAGTCGTTGGCCCGCCTCGGCGGATTCCGCCTTTCGGTCTTTGTATTCACGAACATGGTCGTGACCCTCACACCATACGTTCCCCTTTGGGTCGCGGCATACGGTGCCATCCCAGCCGTGGTCGTGCCAATACAGCCGCACAGAGACGTGTGTTGCCATCGAACGAACTCCCCTCACACTTATGTCCACGACCCAGAGTCCGTAAGGGATCTCTGGTAGAAGGTGCGAGATCTCATCTCGCCCCCGTTGGCCCTCACTTCGCTCCCGCTGGATGCTGAGCTCTGCTGCCCGGTACTCACCACTCTCGGTGCACCCCGACGATGGGAGGTGGATTGACCGGCGAAGTGCACAATCCGCGGGCCATCGACGTCTCGGCCTCCGTGATGTTGCGAGTAGCCCGTAACGTTATCAAGCTCGCTTCGCCGGACGCGTCGAGGTCCCAAGGCGCGCACGTCAAGGACCGAGCATGCTTGATCACTACTTGAGTGGTTCATGCGGCATCTCGGCCAAGTACAACCCTCATCCTCCTGGCAAACGGACATTCCGGGTATGCATCGTGCCACCAACTTCCTAGGCAGCACGTGGGACAACTTGCCCCTGCTGGAAGAGACCAGGCTGCCCGACGCCCCGGCCTCAGCGGGCCCGGCCGCCGGCCAATGCCAGCTGCCGTCGGCACACTGCGTGGACTGATCTCGGATCTGATGGATAAGCGAGCATCGGTCAGGAACCGGATGACCGGGGCAGAGGCCGCCCTCGATTGCCAGCCACACCAGGCCGCAGGACGGGGTGAGCGCCGACCTGCTAAGCGAGTGCGCGCGATGAAGCACCGCTGGAGCGCGGTGCCGACGGAGGAGGGTCATGGGAGGTGACTGGGCTTCCGCGCGGGGGCATTTGGAGCCGCTGAGCGGAGTCGGACGGGATTACCTCCGATGACGTCCAGGGCCCTCACCACCGCCGCCCTCTTGGACCGATGCCTGTCCGTCGCGGAACCTACCGTGCGGCCCACCGTCCGCCGGAGGCCGCGCGTAGGACACGCGCACGGCATACTGTCGCCCAGGGTGGCCATCAGGACGGGTTGGGGTGATCGGTAGAGCGTCTTTTATCGACCTGCACGGCGGCTGGGGATCATGAAACCAGGCAGCGAACGGTGGGTAGAGGTCGCGCCATCCGCCTACGAACACGAGCGCGCCGGTCTTGCCCGAGTCCGCGATCTGCTGCCGGACGCGGACCCATATCGCGCCTGGAGCAACTTCGAGCTGATCACCGATCGAGGGGAGAGCTTGGAGGTTGACCTCCTGGTCCTCGGCCCCGCGGGGCTCTACCTCGTCGAGCTGAAGAGCTGGTCCGGTCGGCTTCGCGGGGATCGCTATCGGTGGGTCCTCGATGGCCCCAAGGGACGGAGAGTCACCGACAACCCGTTCCTCGGCGCCAACCGCAAGGCGCGGATCCTCAAGACCCTGGTCGAGCGTGCCGCGCGCCACGTGACCCAGCGCGACAAGCGGCTCCCTCGTGTCGATGAGATCGTCCCGTGGGTCCAGGCCGCGATACTCCTGCATGGGCCCGAGATCGTTTGCCAACTCTCACCCGATGACCGAGTGAACGTGTTCGGCCTCGACGAGGACGCCGAGAGCACCAATCTCCCGGGGTTGGTCAAGACGCTGCTCACCAGAGAGCCCGACGATCCGGCACGTCGAATCGCCACCGCGCAGTCCAGGATCCTCGGCCGCTTGTTCGAGACGAGCATCGGGTTCACCCGCCGTCGCGTGCGCCGCGTGGGGAGCTATGACCTGCGCGACAAGCCGATCGACGAGGGCCCGAGTTGGCAGGATTACCTGGCCGATCACCACCGGCTCCGGGGCGAGGTTCGACGCGTGCGCGTCTATTACGTGGGCCGCGCGACCACCGACGAGGAGAGGGCGACGATCGAGCGCGCCGCTGAGCGCGAGTTTCGCCTCCTTCGTCATCTGGAGTACCCGGGGCTGTTGGCGCCGGTCGAGTATCACGAGACGAGCGACGGACCGTCACTGGTCTACCCCTACGACGAAGACGAGGCCGCGCTCGATAACTTCCTCGCCGCGCACGGGGCAGAGCTCGACATCACCGATCGCCTCTCGATCATTCGAGCCGTCGCCGAGACGCTGCGGTACGCGCACAGCCGGCACATCACCCATCGCGGCCTCTCTCCGCGCTCGGTGCTGGTGCGCCGCGCTGAAAACTCCTTCGCGGTACGCATTGCGGACTGGCAGACTGGCGCGCGCACCGGTGCGAGCCAGAGCAGCAGCCCGGATGGGATTCTGGCCGGTACCCGGCACATCGACTCCTTCCTCGATCCTCGGACCCTCGCGTATCAGTCGCCCGAGCACGCGCTCGGGACCTCCGAGGACGAGGTACGGATGGACGTGTTCGGCGCAGGCGCGATCGCGTATCTGGTACTCAGCGGGGAGGCACCTGCCGCGAACCCGATCGCCCTGCGCCAGCGTTTGGCAGCGGAACGAGGCCTGGATCTCGCTGCTGACGTGGCCTCCATCCCGGAGCACCAACGTGCGCTGGTGCTCGATGCGACACGCGGCGAAGTGGCTCAGCGGACCGCGACGATGGACGACTTCATCAAGCAGCTCGCCGGAGTCGAGAAAGACAACGCCGGGCCGCCTACGGACGAGAACGTCGATCCGCTGGAGGCACAGCCGGAGACCGAGCTTGCTGATCGCTGGCGCGTCGTTCGCCGGCTTGGCTCGGGGTCCAGCGCCGTCGCATTGCTGGTGGAGGACCTTGCCTATCCGTCGGAACCGGCAGTGCTCAAGGTCGCACGCAATGCTGATCGGGCCGACCGGTTGCGTGATGAGTGCGAGGTGCTGAGCCGGCTTGACGATCCACGGATCGTCAAGCTCAGGGTGACCGAGCCCGTGGACATCGGTGACCGCACGGCGATCGCCCTCGAGTACGCCGGGGACGCGACATTGGCCGTGCTCCTCCGACGCAGCGGTCGCCTGAGCCTGGATCTGCTGGAACGGTATGGCGACGACCTGCTCGGGGCGGCCGCTTACCTGGACGCGAACGCTATCAACCACCGGGACATCAAGCCGGACAACCTTGGGATCCGGCCCAGGGCGTCCGACCGCCAACCGCATCTGCTCCTCTACGACTTCTCCCTCTCTCGAGCTCCACTGACGGACATCCGTGCTGGGACACCGCCCTACCTCGACCCCTTCCTCGGTTCAGTAGGGCGGCTTCGATGGGACGCAGCCGCGGAGCGCTATGCGGTCGCAGTGACCCTGTTCGAAATGGCCACCGGCCGGACACCGGTCTATGGCGACGGTCAGTCAGACCCGACGATGATCGCGGACGAGGCGACCGTAGAGCCAGGCATGTTCGACGCCGCCGTGGCCGAGCCACTGACCCGCCTCTTCTGCCGGGCCTTGCGGCGTGATGCGCGAGAACGTTTCGGCAGCGTCGACGAGATGCACCGGGCGTGGATGGACGCCGTCCGTGGTGCAACGGAACGAGCAACCCCTCCCGATGCCGATGGTCTGGCGCTCCGGGCAACCCGGGACACTCCGCTCAGTGAGGCTGGGCTCTCGCCACGCGCTCTGTCGGCGCTCGAGCCGCTGCGTCTGAGGACCGTGGGCGATATGCTCGCGGTACCGGCCTTCAACCTGTCCCGCCTGCGGGGAAGCAACGAGGCCACGAGGCGCGAGATCCGCGCCAGGGCCAAGGCGTGGCGCGAGCGCTTGGCCTCCGCGTCAGCTGTTTCGCAGACCCCGGAGACTCAGGCGCTCGCCTCTCGTTCCGTCGATGCCGTCGTGTCTCGGTTGGTGCCCGGGAACACCGGGCGCAATGGAACGGAGATCCACGCGGCGAGGCTCCTCCTAGGCCTGGAGCATCCCGCTCCGGGCGGTGTGGTGGACTGGTTGACCCAGGGAGACCTCGCCGAACGCCTCGAAGTAACGCGAGTGCGGGCGCAACAGATCGACGCCTCGCTTCGCGCTCGCTGGGCGAAGAACGTTGACGTCCTGGGCCCGGTGCGAGACGACATCGCTGAGCTGGTCGGCACACAAGGTGGGGTTGCAACATCCGCTGAGCTGGCTCGTGCGCTGCTTGCGCTTCGCGGCTCCTCGTCGGAGGAGCCGGACCGTACGGCCCGGTCAGCGGGTCTGGTGCGGGCTGCCGTCGAGGCCGAGCTCGAGCAGGGTGGGGGTGCCAGACTCGACAGGGGACGCCGAGGTGGCCTCGTCTACGTGGGACTCGAGCCTCCCCCTGACTCCCCCGGACCGGCAGCCTCCGATCTCATCGACTACGCCGCGGCGCTGGCACGTGCCGCCGAGGCGCTGGAAGCGGAGCCAGACACGCCCCTCTCCACCGCGCGTGCGGTCGAGCAGCTCCGACGGGTTGATCGTCCACCCGCGATGACGCTGCTCGACTCCAGTCGCTTCCTCCGACTCGCGGCAGCTCGGCGGGAGCCGTGGGCGGTGTCCGCCCGAGACGAGCTCTATCCGGTCGGTATGAGCGCCGTGGCGGCGCTCCGCTACTCAGGAGCCGGGTTCGGCCCCAGGTACGAGACGCTGTCCGAGGAGGCGTTGCGGGAGCGAGTCCGCGCCCGGTATCCGGACGCCCAACCGCTCCCCCAACGACCCGCTCTGGACCAGCTCCTCGAGCAGACGGGCTCACCGTTGCGCTGGGATTCAACGGTCTCTGCATTTGCCGCACCAACAGACGTCCCCTCGACGATCTCGACGTTCGTCTCGGGGTCGTCCGGCGCACGAGAGGACCGGCCCGGGCGCTGGCGGGAGATTGACCGGCGGCTGCGCGACGCGCGGGACGAGGGCAGCTTTCTCGCGCTCGGAGCGCGTCCCGGTTCGCTGGACACGCTCCCGGAGCGACTGGCCCGCGTCTACGACGTGTCGACTGTCAATCTGCGAACCCGTCTCCTCGCAGTGATGCGTGTCTTGGCCGAGCGGTATGGCGTCCCCTGGGATGAGGTCCTTCGAGCCGATGCCGCACCTCGGGGAACGCAGGCCAGCGAGGGCCTGCAGAACCTCGTGCAGCAGGCGGTTGATCAGGTCGAGCACGAAGTTCGAAAGCAGCCAGAACCGGTCTTGCTCACCGATGGCGGGCTCCTAGCCCGATTCGGACACCTCTCGTTCTTCGCCCGCCTCGCTGACCACACCACGCTCCGTCCAACGGCCACGTGGCTGGTCGTGCCCGTCCTTGGCGGCGGCGACGTACCGGTCCTCGAACAGCAACCTCTCCCCGTCCTTTCAAGCCAGTGGTTACTCCTGCCCCTAGGGTGGCGACCCGAGGAACGGAGCGATCAACGTGAAGGAGTGCTGATGTGATCGTCACCTCTGAGCTCGTCCGTGACCTTCGGGGCGAGTTCACTCCGCTCGTTGACGACCTCCGTGCGAGGAGCGAGTCCGACCCGACCTCGTCAGCGCGCCTCGGCGAAGAGCATCGGCGAGCTACTGAGCTGGGCCGCACTGCGCAGTCATTCACAGAGTGGCGAGAGAGCCAGCTCACCCAGGGTGCGGCAGCATGGCTGTTGGGCTGCGCCTTCGTGCGATTCTGCGAGGACAACCGACTGGTCGCCCCGGTGTGGCTGGCGGGACCCCCAGATCGACGACACGAAGCGCTGGACCGCCAGAACGAGTATTTCCAGCGGCATCCGAGGGAGAACGAACGCGATTGGCTGCTCGAGGCGTTCCGCTACTTCCGAGACCTTCCAGCAACCGCGGCCATCTTCGATCTCCGGAACCCGCTCTGGGCACTCCAACCGTCAGCCGACGCCGCTGGGCGGGTGATCCGGTTCTGGCGCTCAGCTGACGAGACCGGGGCGTTGCTCCGGGACTTCTCTGATCCCGCCCTGGACACCAGGTTCCTGGGCGATCTCTATCAGAACCTCTCCGAGCGTGCCCGAGACGAGTACGCGCTTTTCCAGACCCCGGACTTCGTCGCCAACTTCATCCTCGATCGCACACTCGAACGCGCGATCAAAGAGCGGGGACTCGAGGGCCTGAAGCTGATCGATCCAGCGTGCGGCTCGGGCCACTTCTTGCTCGACGCCTTTGTCAAGCTTCTCGATCACTGGCATCGCACGGCGCCCGGCATGGACGCGCGCGAGCGGGTGCAGACGGCGCTCGACAGCCTGCACGGTGTCGACATCAACCCCTTCGCCGTCGCGATAGCGCAGTTCCGGTTGACCGTCGCGGCCCTTCGAGCCGGAAGCGATCCGAACCTGGACCGCGCGCCGGCCTACCGGCACCATCTTGCTGCGGGTGACTCGCTGCTATTCGGCACCCGTCAGCTCACGTTCGATGAAAGGCGCGACGGTGCTCAGGACGCCGACGCCATCCTGTCGGGGTTCACGTATTCGGCTGAGGACCAGCAGGCGCTTCACCGGTTGCTTACCCCTGGTCGCTACGACGTAGTCGTCGCCAACCCGCCGTACATCACACCGAAGGACGCCGCTCTCAATGCTGCGTATCGCAAACGCTATGAGACCTGTAGCGGGAAGTACCAGCTTACCGTCCCCTTCACAGAGCGGCTCTTTCAGTTGGCGGCCCCTCGCGCTTGGATTGGGCAAATCGTCGGCAACGCGTTCATGAAGCGCGAGTTCGGCCGCAAGCTGATAGAGAAGTTTCTGGTCAGGAAGGATCTCCGCGAGATCATCGACACGTCGGGCACCTACATCCCGGGCCATGGCACGCCGACATTGATCATGATAGCTCGGAACCGGCCGCCGTCCCCGGGGCCTGTCCGAGCAGTCTTGGGGATCCGCGGCGAGCCTTCGACGCCAGCGGATCCAGCGAATGGGTTGGTGTGGAATGCAATCCTCGAGACGGTGGACCAGCCCGGTCTGCCGTCTGCGTTTGTGTCATCGGTCGACGTAGCCCGACAGGGCTTTGACCACTTCCCGTGGTCTTTGTCAGGTGGCGGCGCCCTAGAGCTCAGAAGAGCGGTCGAGGGAGTCGGGAGACAATCGACACTTGCGTCTCGTGTCGAGTCGATTGGATTCGGTCTGATAACCGGCGATGATGCAGTGTTCGCATCCGAGGGCGGCGGTTCAGCTCCTAAGAGCTGGACCCGCGATCGTCTCCCGACGCGCGCATTTGTCGAGGGCGAGCGTGTCCGTGACTGGTTGATAGACGATCCGGCCATGGCCGCATTTCCATATGATGCCGAACATCGTCCGATCCAAGCACTCCAGAACAGCGAGACCTTCTGGCCCTTCCGAACAACGCTCAGGGCAGGGCTCGCATTCGGTAAGACACGTGGGGATCGCGGACTACCGTGGTTCGAGTTTATCCTGCCGTCCTGGGCTCGTATCGACTCTGATCGCCTGATCACCTACGCCGAGATTGCGACACACAACCATTTTGTGCTGGATCGCGGGGGAAAACTGTTTATCCAGTCGGCCCCGGTGATCAAACTGCCCGATGAAGCGACAGAAGACGAATACTTCCGCGTGCTCGGGCTGCTCAACTCATCGACTGCGTGCTTCTGGCTCAAGCAGGTTAGCTACAACAAGGGAGCCGGAGGTGGAGCTCGAGTCGACCAGGGGTTTGCCCCCCTTGGGGCGGAGAGCTGGGAGAACCACTACGACTTCACGGGGACCAAGTTGAAGGAGTTTCCGTTGCCGGCCGCCGCACCGCTAGACCTGTCCGCACGTCTCGACCGGGCAGCGCAGGAGCTGGCCAGGTGGACCCCACGAGCCGTAACCGCGGAAGAGACCCCGTCTCGCCAGCGTCTGGAGGACGCCCGAGGACACTGGCACCACGTTCGCCAGGAGATGATCGGGCTACAGGAGGAATTGGACTGGTCGGTCTATCGCCTCTACGGCCTTCTCGATGAGGAGCTGACCATCACCCCGGAGAGTCTCCCGTTGGTGGACCTTGGAGAGCGCGCGTTCGAGATCGTCCTCGCCAGGCGTGTGGCGGCAGGTGACGAGGAGACGGCCTGGTTCGAGCGGCATGGGTCGACGCCGACGACGGAGATCCCCGCGCACTGGCCGCAGGCCTACCGAGACCTTGTGGCGCGCCAGATCGAGGTCATTGAGAGCCACCCCGACGTCGCACTCATCGAGCGACCCGAGTGCAAGCGGCGCTGGGCTACTGAGTCCTGGGAAGAGATGGAATCAGAGGCGCTCCGTGATTGGCTGCTCAATCGCCTGGAGAATCCGTCTCTCTGGCAGGACCGGGATCGGCGGCCGACGACACGGTCCGCCGTGCAACTGGCGGAGGTGGTCGGAAGAGATGACGACTTCCGGGGGGTGCTCGACCTGTACGTGGGTGGGCGCGATTACGACCTTGCCTCACAGCTGGCAAACCTGCTCGCCGACCAGGTGGTGCCGTTCCTCGCGTCCTACCGCTACAGGGACTCAGGGCTCCGCAAGCGGTCGGCGTGGGAGGAGGCGTGGGCACTCCAACGTCGGGAGGACGCGGGGGAACAGGTGGGCACGATTCCCGTTCCGCCTAAGTACGTGACCGCGGACTTCGCTCGAACGTCCTACTGGCAGCAGCGGGGCAAGCTGGACGTGCCCAAGGAAAGGTTCATCTCCTACCCCGGTGCCGAGCGGGAGGGCTCAGGGAGTCCGGTGTTCGGCTGGGCAGGCTGGGATCACCTTCAGCAGGCGGTCGCCCTCGCGTCGCTGATCATCGCCCGAGAGCAGGTCGATGGATGGCCGAAGGAGCGCCTGACTCCGCTGCTTGCGGGCCTTCAGGAGCTGCAACCTTGGCTTGCTCAGTGGCACCACGACCCGGTGCCTGAGTACGGTGGCCCCCCATGCGTGTTCCTGGCGGCGCAGCTGGATCGGTGGCTTGGGGCCTACGCCCTCACACAGGACGAGCTGCAGGCTTGGCGGCCGACCGCGGCGCCGCCGCGAGCGGGGCGCGGTCTGCGGCGATCACGGGAGGTATCTGCGACGTGACCCTGCTTCGTGACGTGATCGACATCCCGGAGGAGGTCCATGCCGGCGATTTCGTCCTAAGCCTTACCTACGGGGTCGAGCATCTCGATGAGACCGTCCGCGAATACGTCGTGACGCCTGCGCTGGCGCACGCGTTCGACCGGGCTCTCGGACTCGTCGAGAGGGCGGTCATCAGCGGACGCTCCAACGCCGCGTTCCTGCATGGCTCCTTCGGATCCGGAAAGAGTCATTTCATGGCGGTCCTCCACGCGATCCTCGGTGGCAACGCCGCGGCGCGTGGGATCCCTGAGTTGGCGGCGCCCATCGCTCGCCACGACGCCTCCCTTCAGGGTCGAAATTTCCTCCGACTCGCCTATCACTTGATCGGCGCCAGGAGTCTGGAGGAAGCCTTATTCAGCGGATACCTGAGCCAGATCCGGCGGTTGCACCCGGATGCCCAGCTGCCTCCGTTGCAACCCTCGGACGGATTGTTGGACGACGCGGACGGGTGGCGGAGGCGGCTTGGCGACGAGGCGTTCTTTCGCGACCTGAGTGGCGGGGCCGGCGGTGGCGTGTGGAGCGGCCTAGCGGGTGGCTGGACCGCCGAGCGCTACGATCGAGCCCGGCGCGCAACCCCGGAGGACCCCGAACGCCGACAGCTCGTGGATGCCGTGGTTCGGACCTACTACCCGTCCTTCGAGCTCACGGCTCCGTTTGTGGACATCGACACCGGCCTTCGGGTGCTCGCGGACCACGCCGCGACGCTGGGTTACTCGGCGGTGGTGCTGTTCCTGGACGAGCTGGTTCTCTGGCTTGCCACCCATATCGCCGATCCGAAGTGGATCGCCACCGAGGGCGCCAAGGTGGCCAAGCTCGTGGAGTCGGCGGACTCACGGCGTTCGATCCCCCTGGTGTCGTTCATCGCCCGCCAGCGCGATCTGCGGGACTTCCTGGGAGATGCCGCGTCCGGCGCTGAGTATGCCGCGATCGCCGATACCTTCCGCTGGTGGGAGGACCGGTTCGACCGCATCACCCTTGGTGACGACAACCTTCCTTATGTCGCGGCCAAGCGGCTCCTGCGGCCGAAAAGTGACGACGGGAAGCGGATGCTCGACGAGGCTTTTGCCCGGCTGGATCGCCGTCCCGACATCTGGACCACGCTGCTCGACGGCCTGAATGTCGATGCGCAGCATCGCGGGGCCAGTGAGAAGGAGTTCCGTTTGACGTATCCCTTCTCGCCCGCACTCGTCAGCGTCCTCCGGGCCCTCTCCAGTCTCATGCAACGAGAACGGACTGCCCTCAAGGTAATGCAGCAGATCCTGGTGGACCAACGTGACGAGCTGCAAGTGGACGACCTGGTACCGGCCGGCGACACGTTCGACTATGTCGTCACGGGAAGCCAGGCGCTGGACGCTGCGATGGAGCGGCACTTCGCGGCCGCGCGGCGGCTGCACCAGGAGCGCTTCAGGCCGATGCTCCAGCGGGACTACGAGCTATCCGATGAGGAGGTCCGCCACCAGGCCCGGCTAAGCCCCTATGCGGTCGATGACCGGCTAGCCAAGACATTGCTGCTCTCGGGGCTGGTACCCGCCGTCCCCGCGCTGCACGACCTCGACGCGGGTCGGCTGGCCGCTCTGAATCACGGGACCATCCGGTCGCCGCTCCCCGGGATGGAGTCCACGACCGTTTTGGCCAAACTGCGCCAGTGGCAGCCACAGGTGCCAGAGATCCAACTCATCGGAGAGGCGCGAAACCCCACGGTCGCCATTCACCTCGCCGACGTCAACTACCAGAGCGTCCTGGACCGTGTTCGTCAAGAGGACAGCACTGGAAATCGCAGGAGGCTGCTGCGAGAACTCGTCTGGGAATCACTCGGCATCACCTACGATCGCAACCTCTTCGGTCTCAAGGCGCATGCCGTTGTGTGGCGCGGGTCGCCGCGCGAGGTCGACCTCGCCTACGGAAACGTGAGCGACCCCACCGACATCACCGATCAGGTCCTGTGGCACGACGATGACCGGTGGCGGGTCGTGGTCGATTATCCGTTCGACGAGGATCCGGCACACACGCCGGTCGACGACCTGGCGCGCATCGACGACCTCCGTGAACGAGCGGGCCCGTCGCAGACGATCGTGTGGTTGCCTCGGTTCCTCTCGGCCGATCGGCTGCACGACCTGGGCCTCCTCGTGCAGCTGAACTATCTCTTCGAGGGGGACGGGTCGCGTTTCGACGCGAACTCCGACCATCTTCCGGCCACCGACAAGCAGCAGGCACGCGCGATCCTGCGAACAATGCAGCAGAGCCTGCGGGAGCGATTGCTCGCGGTCCTTCAGCAGGCTTACGGCGCCCGAGCGGTGGAAGCAGGCGACGTCGAGGTGTCACGCGGTCACGATCGGATCCTCGCGACACTGGACCCCTCGCTCACTCTCCGGGAGCCCGTCGGAGCGACACTCAAGGATGCCTTCGTGAGCCTCACCCATCAATTGCTCGAACACAGCTACCCCGGTCACCCTCGATTCGAACCCTCTCATACGGCGCTCCAGCCCCGGGAACTGCGCACAGCGCTCCAGTACATCGAGCGGGCCCGCCAGGAGCCAAACGGCCGCGTGCAGGTACCGGCGTCGCCGGAGCGAGCGACGCTCAGGCGCGTCTGCAACCCCCTCGGCATCGGGGAGATGCTCGAGAACATCTTCGTCGTGGATGAGGGAACCAATTTCCCCTGGCGCACCCGCTTCACCATGATGATGTCGCGCGAGGGCATCACTGGAGCCGTCAGCGTCGACCGGTTGCGAGCGTGGATGGACGCCGACGTCATGCGCGGCCTCACCACGCCCGTCGGCAATCTTGTCATCTCGGCGTGGGCGGTCGTAACCGACCGGTCGTGGTTCCGGTACGGCGCGCCGATCACTCCTCCCGCCCTCGAGCAGATCACCGCGGACATGGAGCTGCGCGAGCAGGAGCTGCCGCCCCGTGGGATCTGGGAGGCCGCCGGCCGCCGAGCGAGCGCCCTCTTCGGGATGCCGGGCGTTCCCTACCTAAGTGCACGGGGGCTGGGGGAGTTCGACAGTTCGCTTCGAGCGAAGGCTGCGGGCTACGAGGCTGCGGCCTTTGATCTGGAGCGCGAACTGCAGAGTCGAGCGGAGCTCCTCGGCCTCGACCTCTCGGCGCCTGCCGGAAGGTTCGCGACCGCCGCGGCGACGGTCAGGGCGCTTGGCGAGATCCGGCAGGCAAAGCCTGGGACGGACATCGTGCGTGTCGTCGCCGGCCAGCAGTTTCCGGCAGAGGACCATGTCGTCGGGCGGTCTCTCGAGAGCGCGCGAACGGTGTCGCAGGCGTTGAGCAGCACTCCGTGGAATCTGCTCAGGGCACTTGGCCAGGTCGACGATCAGAGGCGCGCAGCAGCGGACGAGGTTCTGAATCGGTTGGCGGAGGCAGCGGGGGTAGACGAGTTCCAACAGCCACTGGTGACTGCCCTTACCAGGGCGGCGAGTGAAGCGGCGAAGCTACTTGCTGGACCTGTTACGCCGCCCGGGCCATCGGGCGAGCGGGACGTCGACGACGCCTCTGATGTGGATGAGCTGGCGGTTGAGCTCCGCGCGACCATCGAGAAGGACCCGGGACGTCGAATCCATGTCCGCTGGTGGGCTGACAAGTGACGATCGCGGTCGACGGTCCGACCACGCGTGAGTTGAACCCTGTCATCGTCGCCTCAATCGTCCGCCTGGTGCGGAAGAAGAATTTTCCAGGCGGAGTGATCGCGGTGCGGGGACGACCGGTGTGGGCGGGACCAGGACTGATGACCGTGGACGGAGACGAGGTTCGCGTGGTCACCGCCTCGTCGGCGCTAGCGGCATGGGATGCACTCGACCAGTACTCCGACCCCACCTGGCTGGTCATCGTCACGGATCGGACGTCAGAGGACCTCGGCTCGTCTCTGCGTGCCCACCTCGTCGGCGAGCGAGTGCACTCCCCGGACCTTTGGCAGGTCGTGCAGGACAACTTCGGCGCGAGGCAGATAGATGTGTCACTCCTTCGTGCGCCGAAGGAGATTGCCGAGGTTCTGCTAGCAGAGATGCCCGCCGGTGGGTGGGAGCCGGTGCCGGCGGGCCTCCTCACACGCGACCTGGCCTTCGAGGCCCTGACCACGCGCCTGCTCGGAGTATCTCCAGATCGCCTCGATGCGACTGGCCTCCTGGAGTGGACACTCGACCCCACGCGACGAAGCGCCCTGGATCGACTGCCGGACGCCGTCAGAGAGCAGTTTCGCGAGTGGATCGAGGTGCGCGCTGGGGCGACGGCCCGGAGCACGCTGGAGGTCGTGCGCGCCGGTAATGCTGCTGACGCGCTCTCCTTAGCCCTGTTGGCTGGACTGCTCACCGACCCGGCGCAAAGCCGGGTCTCGGCTGCGGAGGCCCGAGGACAGCTCGGACACCGGTATGGGGGCAGCGTCCCGCCGTTGGCCGTTTCGCGTCTCTGGGACGGCGCGGCTCGCGGATTGGTCGAGGCACGAACGCCCGCCGACCCGGTCATCGCCCATCAGCTCGACCGCGCGCAGTCGATTCTGCAAGAGATTGGGAAGGTAGACTTGGCGCGCGCGTCGGCCCTTTTGCCAGGTGGCCTCACTCACCGTCTCCGCAGCTTCGGAGAGGCGCTGGAGGCAGCGCTGGCGGATGGCAGTCGACTCGACGGCGCAGAAACTGCCTATGCGGCGCTGGCGCGCCACCTTCTGGCAGAGCGGTCCCCGGGGCAACGAGAACGGGCGCTGATGGCACTTCGCGCCCTTCGCTGGCTCACACAACCTGACCAAGGTGGAGTCTCAACTGTGCTTGCAGTAGCCGACCGCCACGTGCGCGAAACGTCCTGGATCGATAGGGCGCGGACGGACGTCTGGGTCGGCGACGATCCGGCGTTGATGGCCGCTTACAACAAGCTTTACCGACGCGTGACCGAAAGGCGGGCCGAGCTGGACCTCCAATTCGCGTCGTTGCTGGCCGAGTACACGCGCTCCGATCCCTCGCCTGGCCGGCTGCTCCTCATAGAGGACGTGCTCCCGACCGTGGTCCTTCCGCTAGCGAAACAGGTTCCCGTGCTCCTCCTGGTCGTCGACGGCATGAGCTCGGCCGTCGCAGACGAGCTGGCCGAGGGGATCGTCCTCGAGGGCTTGCGCGAGGTCCTCGCGGCGGGATCCACGTGGCGGCGTCCGGTCTTATCGGCACTTCCCTCGGTGACCTCCGTCTGCCGGACGACGCTGCTCAGCGGCCACCTGACCAGGGGTGGCCAAGCTGACGAGGCGGCAGGGCTCCAGAAGGTCGCCGCCGCCGCACACGTTGGGGCCCGCCTCTTCCACAAGGGTGATCTCGAGCGGTCGGTGGCCGGCGAGACCATCCCCGCTGCCGTCCGCGAGGCGATCCAGGATCAGTCACTGCACCTGGTGGCGGCGGTCCTCAACTCAGTGGACGACGCACTGGATCGCTCAGACCCGATTCGGACTCGCTGGACGGTGAACGAAGTCACGCACCTCGGTCCCCTCCTTCGAGCGGCCCGGGAGGTGGGGCGCATGGTGATCCTCGCCGCGGATCATGGCCACGTCCTGGAGCGTCGTGAGGGAGAGCTCCGCACCTATCCGCCGAGCCAGGCGTCGCGTTGGCGGCCTTTCGATCCTGCCCGCCGGGCCGGCGACGGTGAACGCCAGTTCTCGGGACGACGTGTTGTGCCCGACGGCGACGTGATCCTGCCTGTGACGGAGACCCTCCGATATGGGCCACTGCAGGCCGGGTACCACGGAGGCGCCACCCCAGCAGAGATGGTGACGACCCTTCTGACGTTCGGGACCATGGTCCCGCACGGCTGGCAGCCCGCGCCACCGCAGGAGCCGGGCTGGTGGCTCGGCGTCCAGGCGCACGCCGTCGATGTCGAGGGGGATGAGCGTCCGCAGCGCGGGAAGGAGGAGATCGAACAGCCGTATCTCTTCGGCGACTTCAGTGATCTGGTGGACCGCCTGCTTCGCACCGACGTGTACCGTGCGCAGGTGAAGCGCGCGGGGAGGTCCGCACCCAATTCTGAGCAGGTCGTCAAGGCCTTACAGCTTCTGAGCGCACACGGTCGACTCCCAGAGGACCGCTTGGCCAGGGAGTTGGGCATGCCGGGGTTCAGGCTGAAAGGCTTCGTCACCGGCCTCCGCCGGCTACTCAATGTCGACGGCTACGAGGTCCTGGGCTACGACCCTGACCAGTCGACCGTGGTGCTCGACCTCACCTTGCTGCGAGAACAGTTCACTCTGGGCGAGTGATGCAGCCGGCCTCGGTCAGCCCCCGGCGGCGACGCGAGATCATCGACGCGCTCCGACGCGGGACGGTTCCGCAGCAAGGGCTGGATGTGCTGGCTGTCGGCCTGGACCGCTTTGCGCCTGCCATCGACGGTGAACTTGGTCGCGTCGCCTCCGGCGAGTCGGTCTTCAAGGCGATTCGAGGCGAGTACGGATCCGGGAAGACATTCTTCACGCGCTGGCTGGAGGAGCGCGGGAAGGCACGAGGGATGGCTGCCGCTGAGGTCCAGATCGCCGAGTCCGAGACCCCACTCCACCGGCTGGAGACCGTCTACCGCCGGTCAATGGAGAGTCTGTGCACCTCCGAGTTCCCGCCCTCGGCCTTTCGTTCGGTTGTGGATGGTTGGCTCTACACGGTGCAGGACGAGGTCCTACAAGGGGAGGGGACGGAGGAATTCGACGCTGAGGCGATGGTTCGGGCGGCGGAGGTCGTGCTCGACAAACGACTGGCTGTCGTGTCCCGAACGACCCCGGCTTTCGCGGCGGCCATCCGCGGATACCAACGGGCACAATTGGCCGGGCAGGAGGACGTTGCGGAGGGATTGATGGCCTGGCTGGCGGGACAGCCGCACGTCGCCTCGGAGGTGCGCAGAGCGGCTGGACTCCGGGGCGATCTCGACCACTTCGGGGCGCTTGGCTTCCTCCAGGGACTGCTGATCTTGTTGGAGGACAGCGGACATCCGGGGCTCGTGCTGGTCTTGGACGAGGTCGAGACCGCGCAGCGCATTCGGTCTGACGTCCGCGACAAGGCGCTGAACGCGCTCCGGCAGCTGATCGACGACATCGACCGGGGTCGGTTCCCGGGTCTCTATCTGGCTATCACAGGCACCCCCGCCTTCTACGACGGTACGCAGGGCGTGCAGCGTCTACCACCCCTCGCACAGCGACTAGCCACAGACTTCGATACGGATGCGCGCTTCGACAACCCTCGAGCCGTGCAGTTGCGCTTGCCGGCCTTCACGCTGGATCGACTCACGGAGCTGGGGGGTCGTGTTCGCGATCTGTACGCAGTGGACTCTTCTTCCAGAGTGCGCGAGGTCGTTGACGATGGCTACATTCGTGATCTGGGCGTTGCTGTTGCGGGTGGCCTCGGTGGCCGGGTCGGAATCGCCCCTCGACTGTTCGTCAAGAAGCTTGTTGCCGACGTGTTGGATCGAGTTGATCAGTTTCCCGACTTCGATCCCCGTCATCACTACGCCCTCACACTTCGTGGCGATGAGATGACACTGGTGGAGCGAAATGCCGCTAGCTCACCTGATGACGTGGCAATCGACCTCCCGTGAAGGACGCTGCGGAGTCGCTGCACCCCTCTCTGCTCTACCATGCCATCAACACGCTCGGGTGGCGCGACCTCCGTCCGCTTCAGGCTGAGGCGGTCCATCCTCTGCTGTCGGGCAATGATGCATTGCTCGTCGCACCGACGGCCGGAGGAAAGACGGAGGCAGCGGTCTTTCCCCTGCTGACCTCTATGGCGTCGGACGCCTGGCGCGGCGCTCCGACGCTCCTCTACGTATGCCCGTTGCGCGCGTTGCTCAACAACCTCGAGCCAAGGCTCACCAATTACGCGGAGTGGGTGGGGCGCCGATCTGCGGTCTGGCACGGTGATGTGGGGCCGAGTGTTCGGCGCCGCCTGACCATGGAGTGGCCGGACATCCTCTTGACGACTCCGGAATCGCTTGAGGCCATGCTCATTAGCACTCGCGTGGACCCTCGCGAGGCCTTCTCGTCGGTGCGCGCGGTGGTTGTGGATGAGGTCCACGCGTTCGCCGGAGATGACCGGGGCTGGCACCTTCTCGCCGTCCTCGAGCGCATCACCCGACTTGCAACTCGTCCGCTGCAGCGCGTCGGGCTGTCCGCCACCGTCGGCAATCCGGGTCCGCTGCTTCGGTGGCTCCAAGGCTCCAACGTGGATCACAAGCCCGCGGTCGTCGTTGCACCGGACGCTCGCGGCGTTGCCGCGCCTGAGATTCAGATCGATCACGTCGGCGCACTCGAGAACGCGGCAACCGTGCTTGCTGCGTTACATGCGGGAGAGAAACGACTGGTCTTCTGCGACAGCCGTCGTCGCGTGGAGGAGCTGACGGCTGCGCTGCGGTCGCGTGGTGCGGAGACCTTCGCGTCTCACGCGTCGCTCTCCGCGAATGAACGTCGTCGGTCGGAGCGAGCGTTTGCCGAGAGCCGCGATTGCATTATTGTCGCGACCTCCACCTTGGAACTGGGTATCGACGTCGGGGACCTCGACCGGGTGATTCAGATCGACGCGCCCGGGACGGTTGCCTCCTTCCTGCAGCGACTTGGACGCAGCGGGCGGCGGTCGGGAACGAGAGCGAGCTGCCTCTTCCTCACGACCGATCCAGAGGCATTGCTGCAGACGGCTGGGTTGCTCCGGTTATGGGAACGCGGCTGGGTCGAGCCGGTCGAACCCCCTCCATCGCCACGCCACATACTCGCCCAGCAGCTGCTCGGCCTCGCATTGCAGGAGGGCCAACTTGGGCACTCGATCTGGCAGGAGTGGCTTGGCGGGCTTGATCTGGCGGGAGAGTCGACCTCCGAGATCGTCTCCCACCTCGTCAACCGCGGCTTCCTCCACGAGTCCGAAGGTCTGCTGTCGATGGGTCCTGAAGGTGAGCGCCTGTTCGGACGACGGTCCTTCATGGAGTTGACGTCGGTCTTCACGTCCGCGCCCGATTTTGCAGTGGTGTTGGGTCGCACCGACCTCGGAACGGTGCATCCGTTGACGTTGACGACCCCCGTAGAGGGGCCTCGGGTACTCCTGCTGGGAGGCCGCGCCTGGATGGTGACCCACGTGGATTGGCCGAACCGCCGCTGCTATGTCAAGTCGACGACGCTGCCCGGCAGAAGCCTCTGGAGCGGTGGATCTCGTACCAGGCACTTTCAGCTCTGCCAGTCGATGCGCGAGATCGCCTCTGGTGAGGACCTTGTATCGGAGATCTGGCTGAGCCAGCGGGCCAACGCCGCGCTCGACGCTGAGCGGGATGCCCTCCGGACGGTGGCAGATACCGATGAAGCTGCCGTGTCTCGGGACGGGCGCGGCCAACTGGGGTGGTGGACCTGGGCCGGCCGTCGCGCCAACGCCGTCCTCGAGGCGGGGCTCGGTGATGCCATCCCACGCAACCGGAGCGCCGACGATCTCATGGTTCCGCTGGTTGGAGGCATGACGCCGGATCAGTTCAAGCGGCACCTGGCGGAACTTCGCTCCTCTCCCCTTCCCTTGGCTGCGGTTACGGAACGTGCCGTCGAGGGCCTGAAGTTCTCCGAGGCACTTCCGTCGCGCCTCGCGAGGGCGACGCTCGGCGAGCGTCTCGGCGACCCGGAAGGTGCACGGGCAGCGCTCCAGTGAACCGGCAGTATGGCGAACATAGTGCGGACCCGCAAGGCGGTGTGCCGCTCCTGGTCGCAGTGTGGGACATGCGGCCCCCAACTGGACACCGTCCCGATGGTCATCAAGCCGCCCTGGCACAAGCCGCCTGTCCGACGCTTCAGACCTGCGGCCATCGACCTTGGGCTAGCGCCGCGGAGGGCAGCACCAGTCGCCCTGGCGACGCGAGTACACAGAGCCATAGGCGCGAATTGCGCGCAGCGATATCCGAAGCACTCCGGCCTGGGCCATGCTGGCCCGCCGGGATATCGGCGATCGACTTCGCGACCCGCTTCCCCTGGCCCCGAACGGGAATTATCATGGGAACCGTGGTGAACGCTCCGTTCGGCCCGCCGGTCGACGAGGTGCCCCTGCCCAGAGCGCCTCTGACTTTCGTCGTCGCGCAAGCTCGGTTTGAACGGGTGGCTTCGATCTCCTCAGAAGAGTTCATAGCGGGTTTCCAGGAAAAGATCCGTGCCTCCTACCCAGTGATGCAACGAGGGCAGCAGGCGGGAGTCCTCCTCGGGCCAGAAGGCCAGGTGGTGACTGCCGATGCGGGAGTTCTATGGCGCTTTGACGAGAGCCCCGAGAGATGGCAGGTCGTTCTGGCCTCAGACTTCGTCGCTCTTTCGACCAGGCACTACACGCACCGTCGTGACTTCATTGACCGTTTTAGCACTGTTCTGTCAGCAGTCCAGCAGGAACTCCGGATCAGGTTCTGCGACAGAATAGGGATCCGATACGTAGATCGAGTCACCGGTCAGAGATTGCTCGGCCGCCTTGAGAGCCTACTGAAGCCTGAGGTCCTTGGCGCAGTTGCGGTCAATGTGGGCGAGGAGGGCGTCGAGAACATCCACACCTTCGTTGATACCACGTTCCGCCTTCCTGAAACCGCAGAGTTGCACGCGCGCTGGGGACTCCTGCCAGCCGGGGTCACATTCGACCCGGCCATCGAGGCCACGAATGTCCGGAGTTGGGTGCTTGATCTGGACGCCTATTCGACCCAGCAAGTGTCGTTCGAACCGAGGACACTTGCTGAGCGTACCGAGGCGCTCTCACAGCGTATCTACCGGTTCTTCCGGTGGGCAGTCCAAGACGAATTCCTCATTGCCCATGGAGGACATCTATGACTCTAATAGTCCGCGAGTCGCAGACTTCGTCCGCAGTTGTCAGACACGCGACCGAGGAGGCGGTTGCCACCGGACTGCTCCTCGATGCTGTGTTTGGCACAAGTGCGGGAGTGGCCCCTCGCACCTTTCGGACCGTCGTCTCTGGCCTCACAACGGTGCCTCTCGGTCAGCGCCAACCGATGCAGGAGGTCGCGGTCGCGGAGGAGGTTCGGTCCCTTCGGGACTCGATCGCCAGAAGGGGAATCAATCGACAGCAGCTGGCGCGGCTACTCGGCGTCGATCGACGGTCTCTTTCCGGTTGGGCAAGTGGCGATATTCGGCCGACGCTGGAGCGTCTCTCTGCACTCCGAGCCGTTGCACGTGCGATAGCGGAGATGGACGCTGCGCGACCGGGGCGCGCGCCTGAGGTGCTGCTTAGTAGACGCGGAACGACGACGTTGCTCGACGCAGTGACATCAGGCAGGGCAAGGCTCGACTCGTGGCGGTTGTGGCTCGCTCGCGGTTCAACGGAGATTGACGTCGCGTGTCAACCGGCAAGCGGCGAACCGATCTGGGGCGCAGCGGCACGGGCGCTACGGGAAGGTCGCCTCAATGCACCGTCGCGGGAGCGGACGGTTCGTCCTGAGTCGACCTACGAGATGAACCCTGACGTTGAGGCTGGTGCCTTTGCCGAAGCCGAGTACAAGGCAGGGCGCCGCGGGTATAGATGATCCCTGGGGATCGCTTCTACACGTCCGCCGAGGGGCCCCTCAGGCAAGGCGACATCCTGATTGCAGGGGTCGCGCGGTTGGCAGCAGAAGACCGGTTTTCGCCACGCCCCTGGGAGAGGCTTGATCTCCACGATGTGACCATTCTCGGCGCGCGCGAAGGACAAGATCTGTGGCTCGAAGCGAGTCCAGCACTCGTCATGGTCACGTCACATGACTGCCACTTTGACAAGGAATGGAACATTCGGCGACGACAGCTGATCCGGGAAGGGGTAAACGAGGAGCAGGCTGGCCTAATTGCCGAGGGTGATCATAGCCTTGATCGAAACTTCACCGCTAGCCCTTTGATCTACGCTACCGAAGTCGACCGGGACCAAGGAATGTTGCTTGCCGGGCGCATCGTCGGGTACCTGCCCGTGCCAGGTTCAGATGACGGGTTCGTGCCTGAGTCTGTGGTGGACTTGACGTATCGCGTGACTCTAGACCGTATGGATGTCATGCGAGTCGCCAGCGTCAGTGTCGAGACACGGATGCATCTTCGGTACGCACTAGCGCAGCTAGATTCTTTGCGTGCCACCTCGGTCGGGTTTGAGCTGGAACGCGTCATCGGTCGCCAAATCAATACAGTCACCTTCCCGAGCGAGAACCCGCTTTATGTGCGGCTCCACATAGATGATGGCAGCACGATCGATCTGCTCAAGAAGCCCGACGAGCCGCAAGAGGGTGCGCCCGGCAGGACTGCACCACCTTGATTCACGACAGCGGCGCAGAGCCGGGCGGACCGTCGCACTGGCCCTCCGCTCGGTCACGAGAAGATTCGGACCCGATCAAGGTTAGGACCGGCTCATGGGTCACGAACAATGAGCGATCGCGTCGCAAGGACCGTCTTGGCCGAGGTACCGAGGGAGGCCGATTTGGGATGTGCCGCGGCGGTGAGCGTCGAACTGACTGATCCGGGCCTCTGTGTTCGCCGAGGAAACCGCGGACTCAGCCGTCAGGCATCGAGAGCAGCCGGCTACCGCGCGTATTCGCCGGCCATGTCACCGTGGTACGCGGCACTCAGGCTGAGGACCCTAGACATGTGGGTCGATCGCTCCCCCGTCCAGTGCCGGGAGAGCTGACGTTGCCTGTTGGATCAGCAGTCCTACCTACTCAACAGGCAAAGGGGGCAATTCGAACTCGACAGCGGCTCCGATCGTTACGCACCTCACCCTCCCCTCGTACCTCGGTTTCTTCGAAAGGCTGAGGTGCGTAACGATCGGAGTAAGGAATTTGAATACATTTGTTCAGTTGGGTAGGTAGGACAGTTTTGATAGGTCTTGGTTGAGATGCCAGGAAGGGGGAACCCGGCTTCGCGTGGGGTTCCCCCTTCCTGGACCATCCCCCTCCATGGTTTGGATCTTCCGTCTGATGTCCGGCTTCGCCGGACCCGGTTGGCTACCCTTCTGCCCTGTGGCTGCCTGGGATGTCGACAAGCCATCCGACGACCTCGTCGACGGCGACGCTTCCTCGGTGTTCGCCACGCCTGCCCTGCCTGCCGTCACCGCGCGCCCGGACCTCGTGCTCCAGCCGCGGGACCTCGAGATCTTCTCGTTCGTCGCGCGCCACGGCGTCTGCACCCCTGGGCAGCTCTCCCGCCGGTTCTGGCCCGCCGCGCACATCAACGGCACCTATCGCCGCGTCGAGAAGCTCGTCTAGCACGGCTACCTCACCACCGACCGCACCTGGTACCACGGCCCGCTTGCCGTCCGCGTGACGCGACGGGGGCTGCGTTCCGCCGAGCTGCCGTTCCACCCGTTCCGGCTGACATGGGGCCGCCTTCCCCATCAGCTGGCGATGGTCGACCTCAGCGAGTTCCTGCTTGCGCGTGAGCAGGGTGGGACCTGGCGCACCGAGAGGGAGCTGCGCGTGGACTGGTACGCCGATCGCGCGCGCGGCATCGAGCATCACCGGCTGCCCGACGGCATGATCATCATCGATGGCCGGCGAGTAGCGGTCGAGCTGGAGCTCTCAGAGAAGCGCTCGCGCGACTACGAGGCCCTCGGCGATGCGTACCTGGAGGAACTGATCCTCGGCATGCATGGGGTCTGGTGGTTCGTTTCCACCGATCGCATCGCCGAGCAGCTTCGCCGCCACTTCGCCCCGATGTACGGCGACAACCCCTACCGGATCGAGCTATGGGCTGCCTCCTCCAGCTGATCCTCCTTCCGCTCTGGTGGACGATCCGGCTGCTCCTTTTCGGGGCCGGCTACCTCATTCAACGGCTGACCTTCAGGCGGTTCGCTGGCTACCTGTTCGGGATCTTCGTGGCGATCCTCAGCCCGGCGGCACTGGTTGTTGCGCTGGGATGCCGATACATCGCAGCCTGGTATCGGCGGCGGACCCGGCAATCACCTGGGCTCGCGGTGCACCTCACCGCTATCGCAGTGGCAGTCCTGCTGATGGGGGTCGCGGTCCTGCTCTGGTATCGAGTGCAAGAGGGCCCGTTCTGGATCGTCTCCGCGTGGGGCGGACAACTGCTGCTCGCTGTCTTCGGCGGACTGATCCTCCACCTGGCCGGCACCCCGAATGCATGGCACTACCTCGGTCTCCTCGTCGCTCCGCGACGGTTTGTCGAGACCTGGGCAGACGGGCTCCTGTTGGGCCCGGCAGTGTACCTCGCCCTCACCGTCTTCTTCCGGTTGCCGCCGCTGGAGAAGCAGCTGCGCGAGCAGGCCCTCGAGGAGGCGCGCTGGCAGCGCGCCGTCCAGCCCGGGTATCAGACCCGGCAAATGCGACGGGCACTGAAGCACCGTCGTGGACATCCGTTCGGATATGTCCGCTGGGGATGGGACCAGGTCCACGATCAGCCGTACGACCTGACGCCCGCGAGCCTGGCCAGGCATCTCACGCTCATCGGAACCACCGGATCGGGGAAGACGACGGCCATCGCGCGGCTCGCCGAGGGGCTCCTCCGACAGAATTGGGCGGTCATCCTTCTGGACTGCAAAGGAGGGGGGCTGCGACACACTGCCTGCGAGCTCGCCGAGCTCGCGGGTGCCCCCTTCCGGCTCCTGGACCCGGCGTCTCCCGACGAAACCCTCCATTACAACCCTTGCGGCGGAACCGCCGCGGACGTCAGCAACAAGCTGATCGGCTCCCTCGCGTTCGGCGACGAGGGCGAGGTCTACAAGCAGACGTCCCAGCTCGCAATCGGGCTGGTGACGAGCGCGTTGCAGACGCTTGGCCGTCCGGTCACCCTCAGGTCGTTGCGCGACGGCTTGACCCCGACCGCCATGCGGACGCTCTCCGGTGAGCTTGCCAGAGCCGATAGGCCGGAGCTGGCTCACGACCTGAAGGACTGCGTCGACGGCGGACGTGTCGCGGCCGAGGCCCTGGAGACGCTGCGGGCGCGGCTCGCCAACCTCCAGCGATCGCACTTCGCTCCGATCCTGGAGGACCCGACCGAGGACACCGCATTCGACCTCGACGCCGCCTTCGACAGCGGCGTCACCTACATCAGCCTCCCGGCCACCGCCGCCTCCGAGGATGTGCCGCTCATGGGGCGAGTGCTCCTCCAAGACCTCAAGCAGGCCGTCGCCCGCCGCGAGTGCCGGCTGGTTGGGCTGGCTCATCAACTCCCTGCGTCGATGTCCATGGCCGTGGCCGGGGTGCGACCGGGCAACACGCTCCTCGTGGTCGACGAGTTCGCTGCGCTGCGGGATCCGGTCCAGCTCCAGGACCTGCTCCTCCAGGCCCGGTCCGCTGGTGTGACACTGGCTCTCTCCAGCCAGCTCCTTCCGCAGGATCCCGGTCTCGCGGCGGCCGTGAAAGGTGTCGGACTGGTCGCCTCGTTGCGCGTCAGCGATGTCGATGCGCAGCAGGTTGCCGACCTCTTCGGTACCTACGAGGCGCTGGAGACCACGCAGCAGACCGGTGTCGCCGGCGGCCTGACCACCCACACCGGGACTGGCTCGGTGCGCACCGTCCAGCGTTACATCGCCCATCCCAACGAGATCAAGCGGCTCCCCGACGCGTCCGCCGTCGTCAAGCTCGACCGACCCGGGGGCCGAGGTCGCGTGGTGACGGTCGTGCGCTTCTGGCCTCCGGCCGGCGATTGGCCGCAACCATTGGCAGTGCCAGCGGCGACGTCGGCGATGGCATCTCCGGCCCTGGGCATCGCCGAGGACGGTCTGCCGTTCCTTCCGGAGCCTTCCAGTCTGGAGCTGGCGTGAGGATGGAAACGGAGCAGATCGCGCCGGCTCAACGGGGCACACAACCTCGGCATGCCCGGGGGAACCGACGCCGGGGCGGTTCCCCCGGACCCCCTCGCCCCATTCGGAAAGGACGGCAACATCGCTACGTCGGCCGCCGGGACTCTCTTCCGTCGCCTACGCTGCGTCCTGATGGCTGCTGACGATGGTGCCGACCGCCTTATGGCGGAACTCCTCGCGATCTGGAGCAGCACCGAAACCCCGCTACCCGATGCCCCGGCAGCGTCCGCGCCGACCTTCATGGACGCCCCCGTGGCGGTGCCGGGCACAACTCCTCCACTCTCGACCTTGGGAGCACAGTTGGGCGAACGCTTAGTGTCCGAGATCCTCGACGGGGTCAAGGCCGGGCGGCAGGGCATTTTGATCTCCGAGCCGGAGCGCATTCGAACGGCCATCTTCGTCCGCGGCCTCTCGCTGGGCGACTTCGCCCGGCGTGCCGGCCTGGCACCCTCAACACTTTCACGCGCGCTCGCGGGGCAGCCGATCGCGCCCGCCTCCTGGCGATCCTTGGTCACGACGCTGGGGCGCCTGTAGGTTCCCAGTCGTCCCAGGCGGCACGCGACCACCGCGGTCCGATACCCGCCCGCTCTGGACGTACAATTGCCGTACATGACCACCAATGCTCGTCGGCGCAGCGCTCGCCTGGAACTCCGAACGACGCCGGAGGAGCGGGACCTCATCGATCGCGCGGCCGCCGTTTCGCAACTGCCGGTGACGACGTTCGTGGTGTCCAACGCGGCGCTCGCCGCTCGCCGCGTGCTCGCGGATCGAACGACCTTCGGCCTCGATGGACCCGCTCATGGAAGCTGGGAAGAGATCAACGCGCGACCCGCTCGTGAGCTTCCAGGGCTGCGCGATCTCATGCGCCGCCCCTCGCCGTTCGCCTGAGTGGCGAGCCCGTACCGGGCACCTGAACCTCTGGGCGCCCGTCATCATCTGAACGGCTTCGAGTGCCGATCGTTAGAGCAGACCCAGTGGCTCCGACGCTATGCACGCCAGGCGGCGAGCACGGGCACGACGCGCGTCTTCGTGGTCACGCCGAGGGGGCAAGACCAGGTGGTTGCGTACTACGCCTGGTGCATGGCCCAAGTCCATGCGGATGAGGCACCGGACCGGCTTATGAAGGGCGCGGGCAGGTACCCGCAGCCGGTCGCTCTCCTGGCCCGCCTCGGTGTCGATGTCACCCATGAGGGCCGAGGGCTGGGAGCTGCTCTCCTGCAGGACGTGTTCGCCAGGCTGGTGGAGCTTTCCGATGACATCGGCTGCCGGGGCCTACTCGTGCACGCGGAATCAGCTCCGGCCAGGGACTTCTATCTGCACCTGGTCCCTGAGTTTGAGGCGAGCCCTACGGACGAGTTGCACCTCGTGCTGATGATGAAGGACATCAAGCGAACTCTTGGCTGACCGCACGCGTACGTGCCTCCCTCTCCCTCAGCCGTCGGCCGCCCCAACTTGGACGATGCGCGGACTTCCGCAGCCGTCCTTCGCCCCTGACGGTTTTTCCCACCCCGAATACGCCCGAAATGGCCTAATCCAACTTGAAAACGCCATTACGTCGGACGATAGTCGGACGAATTCGAGTATTTTTGCACAATTCTGGTGTAGTGGGAGGATGTTGCAGTCTTTATGTGCTTTCGTGAATTCGGACATGCATTTTAAGATCGGATCGGCCATCTGGGGTAGTGCGGCTGTCTTCCAAGCTGTTGACGTGGGTTCGATTCCCATCACCCGCTCCAATCACTCCATTTCGAGTTCGGTTGTAGCAACAGCCATCTTCCCCAAGCGCCCCGAGGGCGGACGCCATGTGATCAAGGTTCTCGGCAAGGGTGATCGCGAGCGGTTGATCCCAATTCAGCCCTCGCTTGCCCGTCGCCTACGCCGCTTCGCCGATCGGCCCCGCCAGGACTCGACAAGCGACAAGCTGTTCCTGACCCTTCGCCGTGGTCGCGATACGGGCCAGGTCGGCCCGCTGAAGGAATCGGCGGTCGAGCAGATGATCCGCAACCTTGCGGTCGTCGCCGGCATCGAGAAGCGGGTGTACCCCCACCTGCTCCGGCACTCGTTCGCAACCGACTGCCTGCGGCGCGGCGGCAACCCGATCCTGCTCCAGCAGATCCTCGGCCACTCCTCGCTCGCGATGATCACGCAGACCTACCAGCACCTGACCTTCTCCGACGCCCACGACGAGCTGATGCGGCTCCTCGCCGCAGAGTCACCCCGATGATTCGCCCGCAACACCGACGCCTCGTACCATCCGGTTTGAGAACCGCATGAGCACGCTTTCTCGCCCTGCCATCAAGATCGGCTCCGCGGTCGGGGCGGCTGGCTTCATCGCCGCGGCCGCCCTCGTGCGCCTTCTCTCCCGTCACGATCCCGACGTGGCCCGGTTGATGGCCGCACCGTTCGACGATGAGCCCTTCACGGCGGAGCAGCGGTCTGCAGTCGAAGCAGCAAGGGCTAGCGTGCGGCGTGGTGAAGCCATTCCATTTGAGGACGCGTTCCCCTCCAACTCCGAGTGAGCCGCTGGAGAAAAGACTTCGCCCCAGAGGTCCGGCGTTACCTGGGCGAACTCTCGAAGGACGACCAGCTCGTCGTGCGTCGCGCCATACGGGCCCTGCCCGACGGCGACGTTGTGCGACTCAGACACCATCCCGGCCTCTATCGTCTCCGCGTCGACAACTGGCGCGTCATCTTCGAGTCCGACGACAGGCAACGCCGACTCCATGTCCTCCTGGTCGATCGCCGCGAAGTCGTGTACACGCGATTGCGGGACCTGCGCGGATAGGCCCACGCATCCACATCAGCGATCGGGAGCCCGCCCGTCGGTCAGCTCGCGCGCGCCGACCACGAGTCCGCGGCTTCCACCAGATCGACGAGCTCAGGCAGGGTGCGTGCCGGCGGAAGGCTTGCACCAGCTGCAACGCAGTGATCCCGCGCACCGGCATGCCTCGCATCGCCCGCCATACCGTCGCCACGCTGATGGCCGCCTCGCGGGCCGTCTTCTCCATGCTCCACCCGCGGATCGCCGCCTGGTACAGCAGCTCGCTCGACGAGATACGGATCACCCGTCCCCTCCTTGCCGATCAGCGCGGCCCTCAGGAGCGCTCACGACGCCTCCTCCTCCGCCGGCGCGTCCCGATGGAGCCAGCTCGTCACGCTCAGCCGGCGCGCCCGCTTGCGGAACACCTCCTCGAAGGTCAGCCCTCGCTCCGCGAGATAACGAGGGATCAGCATGCTGATGTCCGTCATCGCGTCGTCGCGCTGCTCGCGGCCGCGCACCGCGGCCAGCGAAGTCGCGTACCCTGGATGCCCTGGAGCAGCTTCAACTCTGACGCCTGCTCGATGCGGCGGCGCACTACCCCGGTCATCGGTATCCGGAGTGAGAGCCACTGTGCGGTCGCGTAGTGCCACAGGTCCTGCACCGACGCGATCACCTCGTCCACCGTCTTCGTCTGAAAGTCGGCGAGTGCCTCGCGCCGGAACTGGAACTCGACCCGTCAGACCGGCAAGCGGGGGTCACAACGCTCACCCCATAGGTCCGGAAGCCAGCTGAGGCCTTGCTTTCGGACCTGGGCAGCCTTGTCATAGATCCGGGCCACGAGTGCGTCCTTGCCGAACATGAAGCCCGCCAGCTTGGTTCCCGACTGGAACACCTGCCGGTTCTCCTCGAACGCCCCCCGATGACGGCCGTACCCGACGAACCGATCCAGGTCTGCCGTGCGCAGGTTCCACCCCTGCAGGTCAGCGTGCACGTCGATCCACGACACGCCCTCCTTGAACGGCCCCGCGAAGAGGTCCTGACGCAGCAGGCGCTCCACTTGGTCGAGCGCCGGATCGATGCCCATCGAATGGAGAACGCGGAGTGGATCTGCACCAACGCCGCCGGGAACTTCTCCGACCGCCCGCACCATCACCTCGTAGTCCGGCGAGGACACCCAGTGCGTGTACCCCCGCCACCCGAACGGTCGGCACTCAGTCACCGGAAACGAGAACAACTCCGAGGCCTCCGCATCCCGAGCACGCCTCTGCACATCAGCCAGCAAGTCCCATGCCGGCCCCCGGATCATCCCCCGAACCGACAGGTTCAACGTGTCGATACCACTCGCAAGCAGCTTCATCACCCCCCCTCAGCGACATATCGCAAGGACGGGTAGGGCACGTTGATACACGCCCCGTGCCCACCCCCAAGCCCACGTCTTCACGCCTCATCGGCCAGTCCCCCGACCCGCTCCGCCGCGACCCGCTCAAACGACGGGTGAAGCCCCGCCAGGACCACTCGGGCACGCCCATACTCACCGGCACCGGCATCGTCCGGGCCGCCTCGTCGAGCACGTCCCCCGGGTCGCGCACGAGTCCCGAGGTAGCCGCGCAGCCTCACCGGACCGATGACCGCAACCGTCCCTGGCGATGAGCTCCATCACCAGCTGGTCACTCTGACCGAGCAGCTTGGTCAGCCTTATCCCCATGGCGAGATCCACGCCCCCACCGACGAACGCAGGCAGAGCACCCGGATGCTCAAGCTGCAGTGCCCCGGTTGCGGCTGCGTGATTCGGACCACGCGGACGTGGCTCGAGCAGGCGATTCCTGTGTGTTGCTGCGGCGACGACTTCCAGGTAGCCACCTGAACGCAGCACACAGATCGCCGCGGGTCCGATCCGCGTTAGAGCCTCCGCCCTTACCTACGACCAGGCGTCCTGCGATCCGCGACGCGCCCTGATGTACGCGCTTCCGATCCGACCCTGCCCCTCGACCTCATGCTCCGTGTGGACGTCGATGTCCACGCCCGCGAAGCCGGCACCCTCTAGATGAGACCGGTAGTCGTCCACCGGGATGCTCCCGGACACGCAGCCAGCTCACTGGTCGATGCCGTGCTTCGCGTTGGGCGCGAGTTCCTCGATCTGGACCATGTCCGCGACTGCGAATAAGCCACCTGGGCGCAGCACCCTCGCCGCTTCCCGGATGACCGCACCTTTGTCCTCCGCCAGGTTGATGACACAGTTGGAGATGACGACGTCGACGCTTTCGTCTGGGAGCGGAATCTGCTCGATCGTCCCCTTCAAGAACGTCGCGTTCTCCACCCCGGACCTCTTTTGGTTCGCCCGAGCAAGCGCCAGCATCTCGTCTGTCATGTCGACGCCGTAGGCATGCCCGCCAGGCGCGACTCGCCGAGCGGACAACACCACGTCCAGGCCCCCGCCACTCCCCAGATCTAGGACCGTCTGACCAGGCTCTAACTCCGCCAGCATCGTGGGGTTACCGCACCCCAGGCTTACCCCGCCGTCGATGCCGACCTCCTTGAGCTCGGACGCCGAGTAGGCCGTCCCGCACGCCGCGTTCCCGCTGCTCGCGTCTGACGACGAGCAACAAGCGCTCTCGTCGCAACACGAGGATTCCGAGATCTGCACCGCGAAGCCCGCGTAACGCTGCCGAACCGCCTCTCTAATCTCGCCGTTCATGACCTCTGAAACCTCATGATGTGCCAAACAACCCATCGACCGCTGTCGATCCGTCCCGAATTTTACCGAACCCATCGAAGGACGCCAATGCATGGCGTAATGTCCCAGCCGTGACGGTCGAAATCCCGGTGCTCCGTACCCGAGGCGGCTGCTGCTCCGTGGAACTCACGGTGTCGAGCGAGACGGCACACGACGCGGCCGAACTCCTCCGGGTGCTCGCCGACCCCACCCGTCTCAGCATGCTGGCCACCCTTCGCGCCGCCGCGCAGCCCGTATGCATCTGCGACTTCCTGGCCGCGTACGGCCTGTCACAACCCACCATCTCGCACCACATGGGTAAGCTCCGTCGGGCGGGCCTGGTCACCGCCCGAAAGGGCGGGATCTGGATCTACTACCAGGCGACCACACCGCTCCCGCCACTTGTAGAGGCGGTCCTGGCAAACGTCACCGACGAAGCCGTTCTGCCGTGGACGTAGGCAGATGGCCACAAGCGCCGATCCCTTCACCCTCTGCCCCGAGAGAAACGATCGCCGACTCAGCGGAGGTCGTGACGCGGCACATGGCGGCGAGCGACTGGCCAGAGGTGGAACACATCTACTCCGAGGGCATAGCGACCGGCGACGCCACCTTTGAGACCTCGACACCGCCCTGGTCGGCCTGGGACGCCAGCCACCGCGAGGATCTTCGCTTTGTCGCCAGCATCGACGGCCGCGTCGTCGGATGGGTGGCCGCCGGTCCGGTGTCACGCCGCATCTGTTACGCCGGGGTCGTTGAGCACAGCGTCTACGTCACGGCCAATCAACGTGGGCGAGGCGTTGGTGGGTTGTTGCTCGAACGGCTGATCTCGGCCTCCCGCGACGCGGGGGTCTGGACGATTCAAAGCGGCATCTTCCCGGAGAACGAAGCCAGCCTTACTCTCCACCGGTCTCGTGGATTCCGGGTCGTTGGACGTCGTGAGAGGATCGCCCAGCTGCACGGCGCATGGCGCGACGTGATCATGATCGAGCGACGGGAGCATACGTAGCGATGAGGGCCGAGCTTCTCCGTGGGGCAGTCGCCGAACTGCTCGGCACCGCGCTCCTTCTAGTCGCCGTCGTTGGCTCCGGGATCATGGCCCAGCGGCTCAGCCCTGGTCAAACGGGCCTCGAATTGCTCGAAAACTCGCTCGCCACCGGATTCGCGCTAACCGTGCTCATCCTGGTCCTCGCGCCGGTGTCTGGAGCACATTTCAATCCGGTTGTGACCCTGGCCGAAAGGGTGTTGAACCGCTTCCCCTGGAGAGACTCAGTCGTCTATTGGGTCGTACAGGTCCTCGGTGGAATCCTGGGGGTCGCCGCGGCCAATCAAATGTTCGGCCGCGCACCAATCGAAATCTCCACCAACGTGAGATGGGGATGGGGGCTCTGGTTCGGCGAAGTTATCGCTACGTTTGGCCTTCTGCTCGTGATCTTCGCGCTGGCCCGGTCGAAGCGAGCCGCGGCGATCCCGTTTGCCGTCGGAGCCTATATCGCGGGCGCCTACTGGTTCACATCCTCGACGAGTTTCGCCAACCCGGCGGTCACCATCGCCCGCATGTTCTCCGACACCTTCGCGGGGATCGCGCCGACATCGGTGCTCCCCTTCCTCGTCGCGGAGGTCATCGGCGCTTTCGTCGCGGTGGTCACCGTGCGTTATCTCTTTCCCTTCGTCCTGGACGATCAGGACCTCAAGGAGGACACCCATCGTGAGAACCACTGAGCGACCCGTCGTGCTCTTTGTATGCGTCCACAACGCCGGCCGTAGCCAGATGGCCGCCGCGTATCTCCAGCAACTGGCCGGCGATCGCATTGACGCCCTCTCGGCTGGGACGGAGCCCGCCAACGCCATCAATCCGGTGGTGATCGATGTGATGGCCGAGAAAGGCATCGACCTCCGCTCGGCTCACCCGAGGCTGCTTACCGACGAGCTTGCCAGTGAAGCCGATGTCGTGATCACTATGGGATGCGGGGATGCCTGTCCGGTGTATCCGGGTCGCCGACGCGAAGATTGGGAGCTCGACGACCCGTCCGGACAGGACCTCGACACGGTCCGTCGCATTCGCGACGAGATCGACGGCCGCGTCCACCACCTGGTGGACGAGCTGCTCGCGCCGGACGGGCAACGAGCGTAGAAGCAAGCCTCGACCGCACCTTTCTGAGCCATTCGTGTGCCACGCGGCTCGTTATCCGCCAAACGGGAACCGCGCCCTGCCCCTGCCGCTCCGGATCAGCCGGAAAGGAGCTCCTGCTGCAGATATCCCTTCGCGAACTCGAAGACCGTTAGCGGTCTCCCGCTTCGTTGACCTCGCGCGCTTTCGAAACCGCTTCCCAAGCTTCGCGAAGGACCAGGCCGGCGAGGACCAAGGCGGCCACGTACTCGCCCCACCACCAGCCGAGCACGACGCTTGCCCCGACACCGAGCAATGTCGCCAAAGCAAGGTAGGCACACGCCATGCTCTCGACGGCATCGGCTCGGAGTGCCGCGCTGTGCAACCTGCGTGCGACGACTCTCTTGCGCCACCCAAGTGCAGGCATGATGACGACGGCCAGACCAGCCACAACCAAGCCTACCCAGGAGGTCCCGGGTTCGAAGTGGATCACCAGGCCGACTACGGACGAAACCACGAGACACAGAGCAAGCAACACCAAAAGCACCGAGGCCAGCCATGCCGCGCGCTGCTCCATCCGCTCGACCCGCTCCAGGTCGCCGGTTCGACCCGCGGTTGTCAGACGCCAGAGCAAGACGCCCGCACTGATGAGCTCGATTACGCTGTCCAGACCGAACCCCGTCAGGAGTACGCTCCGCGCCGCAACGCCTGCGCCGATCGCAACCGCGGCCTCGACGACCATCCAGATGATTGACACCACTTCGAGGGCGATGCCTTCTCGTAGCGCACCCCGCGGCGCGACTTCCGCGGTCATCGGCGACCGCGCGGGCGAGGAACCGCCGATGGCAACGTCAAAAGCACGCTAACGACCATAATCGCCCGCCGCCGAGTAGCAACGGGTAGCAACCCGGCCGAATGGTGGTGAGCCACGCGACTCGCTGGCGGCGCATGCCGGAACTCATCGGCCTCACCGCGATATGGCCTGCCGACGACTGTTAACCGCAAGGTCACGTCCAGGCCGATCAGCATCAGAACGCAGGGCCAAGGTGCCCTTTTGAGTCTTTTGTCAGCCGATACTGACCCCGAGAGACGTTTCGAAGTAGCTGACCGACGCGCGTTCGTAAGCCTCGGGCCACACGGCTCCCGTGGCGGCGGCTAATCGTCTGGCCCGTGGCAGGAACGCGCGACCAAGAGCGAGGTAACCGTCGATCACGGAATCAAGCGTGGCCTCGAGCGGTGGCAGGCCAGTCAACACCCTGTACTGCTCCTCAGTCAGGAACGGCCGCAGCCTCTTCGTGAACGGGAACATCCCGCTCCCTCCGTCGCGCCGAGTCGAACGGAGTCCTCGCTCGGCCAGCAAGAGTCTGACCAGCATCACGTCGCGCACCATGACCACACCGTTGGTGCCCGAAATGGCCTCGTGCGGCCAACCACCGCGACGGCAGCATCCGCAGCCCCGAACGCGTCGCCACGGGTGGCCAGCACACTGCGACTGTAGGCGCGAGGCGGTGCCTCATCTTGCCAGGACGGGCGGGCAACTCACCCACGGCTCCCGGTGCACCAGCTACGCCGCCGGAGCCGCCGGCACACCACGGCCTCGTCCCCGCGGCCGGACCGGTGCTCAGGAGACCTGAACCTTGCTCAGCGCAGATGAGCGCCATCCGCGGCATCACCTGCACATACTTCTCGACCACGCTCTTCTCTCCGTCCACCCCAGACTATGCATCTCCGTCGGGCAATCGTCGGTGTCTGTGGGGCCCGACCGGGCTGGGGGATATCCTCGGTGACCCAGACCGCGGTACGCTGTCGATCGCTTCCTGGATTGCCTCCTGGGCATAGGCAACCGTCTGCTCGGTTATTGGCAATCGATGTGGCCGTCCGTCCGCGCCCGCGTACTCAAGCTGTCCGTCGAAAAGACAAGCGTTGGTCAATATGCGTGCCTCCAGTCGTTTCTTTCTCGCCATCCCGCGAGCCCGATCCTCGACATGGTGAGCGGAATCACGAACCTGCTGCAGTTGCGGTAGATGGGGTTTGCAAAGTGGTCCCGAATCCCGTCGCAGATTTCCTCGTCCACCATCCCGTTGAGCATCCCTCGAACTCCGTCGAGAGCGTACAGAACAGTATGCAGATGGGCTACGGGAAGGTGGTGTTCATACGCGGGCACCCACTCCCCGCTCGAAGCACGCTCTTGTAGGACCTGGGTTTCCGCACGAGTCCTGAACTCCTCCTCCATTGCGCTTACGACAACGTCGGCATCAGTTCCGATGGCACCAGCAACAATGCCGATTTCGACGGCTTCGGCTTCAGCTACTCCGAGCAGGCTTTGACGGCGGCGGACCTCCCTCCGGGTGCCCCTGTCACTTCGGGCGGCGTCCAGTATGTCATGCCACACGTCGCCGCGGGATGGCCGCACAACGTCAAGGCCTCCAGCCAGACCATTCTGGCCCCGGATCTTCCTGGAGCTACATTGCTCGGGTTCTTGGGCGCCGGCTCCGCCGGAGATGCGAGCGGGACGGTGACGATCACCCACACCGACGGCACCACGCAGGCCGAGACAGTCACCTTCTCCGACTGGACCCTCGGTGGTGGTGGCGGGCAGTTCCAGCCTGGCAACGTGACCGTGGCAGCGTCGGCCTACCGAAACGGCAACAACAGCCAGGACCAGACGACAACCTACGTCTTCGCGTCCTGGCCCATACAGTTGCAAGCGGGCAGGACCATCAAGTCAGTGCGGCTGCCGGCGAACGTCAGCGGTGGCACCATGCACGTGTTCGCGATCGGCACTGACAAAGGCGCGTTTTCTTAACACCGTCTACGGCTGTGCGTCCCAGCTGGTGCACGTAGATCGAGCCTGCACTCATGTGTGCTGGTCGACAAGCCGGCCGCTCTTTGACAGGTGGGGGTCGGTGCACGACGAAAGGTCGAAACAGCAGGGCCTCCGCTTTCCGCCGCTCATCTTCGAGATGGTCACTTCGACTCGTCGCCTGCGCGTATCGGGGTTCTTGGTCGCGTTCACCCATCGAACCCACTCCCAGCGTGCCATGGGCGTGATATCACGCCACATTTCCTGAATGTCCTCAGGAGCCGCTGCCAGAGCCGCCTTGAGATCCTGTGGCACGGTCGGCTCCGGCCAGTCCTTCGTTGGTTGAAGTTCGAGCGTCACGGCATCACCCGCATTGACACCGGCTGTCTCTTGCAGCCTGTTATCGATTCTCATCCAGTGGCCGGAGTAGCCGTCCGGTTCCAGCACGGTTTCGAACTCATGACCATTGATCGTCCCGTGTACGGAGACCTGCCCACGCGACGGCAGTTTGTCACTCGCATCATCCGGGAGCCGGAGGATGGTCGATCTGTCGATCGTGTACAGTCTCGCTCCAAACCGAATTGTCGACCCCGTTGCGCGCTCGCTCATCGTAGCCATACCCATACCACACCGGCCGGCCAAAGCAGTACCAGGGCTATCCGGCGCTCTTCCGCGCGGCTCCGTCAAACGCCTGGGTGGGCCGGAGCGATGGCGACATCTCCGACGCTAGTCGACGGAAGGTGACGAACGACATCGCTGCCAGCGGGCCTGGGCACCGGCCCAAGCATGTCTCCGCTGGTACCGACAGGCGTCATGCGTCACTTCTCCGGGCCCGAGAGGGTCATCGCTCGCCCACAACGTGGCCCGGGAGTAAGCTGTCCAATCCCGGGCTGATGAGACACGCGGGATGTGGGGGCATTCCGGGGAGCGCCCCGGGTGGCACTACTTGCGGTCTCAGCTAGGGCACCGTCACCGACTCGGCGGCCGGCTTTGCGAGCTGCTCATTCAGCGCCACGCCGGACGCCATGGTGTGCTCGCGTTGGACCAGCGTCGCGATCAAGAGCGTCTGACCCTTGTACGTCACGATCCCCATCGAGTTGATCACCCAGTCTCTTCCGCGCTCCAGGTCGAGCCATCCGCTCTTGACGGAGTAGGTGGTGTCCGGGTCGGCGACGACCGGCACCCCCCAGCGTTGGCTCGGGGTGACGTTCTGCATCAGGTTGAGGATGTAGTCCTTGCTCGCCTGTGTGAGCGGCGAGGAGGCGCTCATCAACTGATAGAGCAGTTGGACCTGATCTTGGGCGCATGACACGGTCAGGCCCCAAAAGTGGGGGTTTGGCTCGGTGCACTCAAGACCGAGAGTTAGATTGGCGGCTCTGATACCGTCCGCGCCCCCGACACCTTGATAGAGGCGCGTGGCTGAAGCGTTGTCGGAAGTAACGATCATAACCCTCGCGTCGTTCGACTCGCCCGCGGACAGTGGGTGGCCCGACGCCTGGTGTTTCAGCATCACGGCCTCGAGGATGTTCACCTTGAAGATGCTGGCTGTGGTGTGACCTCCACTGGTGCCGTACCTGAACGCCGCGCCGGTTTGGAGGTTCCGGGCGGCGACGGAGACGCTTCCGTGAGGCAGGTGCGCCGCCAGACGCGCCATTTCCGAAGTCATGTCAGGCGGAGTCGGGGACGGGGCCGGAGCCGGCGTGGTCGGCCCAGCAGGAGTGGTGGTCCCTGGTTGTGCCCCGTTCGGGTACCCCGCGACCCCACATCCGGCGACTGCCACCGCCACGCCGACCGCCACCAGGATCAGGGCTACGGCGTCGCCCACGACGCGGAACCGCAACTGCCAAACTCCCCTCAGTCGCCGCACAGCGCCGGTGGGGCGACTGGAGCCAGATTGCCCCTCTTACCCTGCGGGGACTCTCCCACCCTACCTACTCCGTCCCTCCCAGGTACAGCAGCACCGCGCGCACCCGGGGGTTGGTGTTTGGCGTCGTCTTCGATACCGAGCTTGGAGAGGGTCGTCGTCGTGTATGTGCTGATGGCGCCCTCGGAGACAAACGTCCTTGCCTTCGAGGCCGGCTATGGGAGATGGCCAAGCCCTGGAGTGGAACTTCACCCGTGCTGACCTCCGCGAGTTACTCGACCGCCTGCCCGCGCTCCCTGAATATGTGATCGAACTTTCGGGCTGAAGCGGCTAAGGAGGACCAGGTCGATGCACCATCCAGGTATGCCCCGAGGTGCGGTGGGGCCAGCCCCACTCTTTCTCAGGTCGTCGCGCCAGCCCGGCGGCGACCCGTCAGACCGATCGGCCGGCGAACGCGGCTATGCGTTGGTAGGCGTCTGCACCCTCCGGCGCCGGCTGCTCGGGCCCGAAGGCGGGGCTGCGGTCGTCGTTCCTCAGACTCGCGCGCATGAAGGCAAGGCCGCGTTCGGCCACCTCCGGATCCAGGTCGCGGGTGGCCCGGCCCAGTGCCGCGGACAGGTCCCAGGTGTGCACCGCCAGCTCTGCGCATTGCCAATCGGCAGGTGGTCCGCCCCGACCCTCCGCGACCCGCCCCGCACGCACTAGATCTTCGGCATTCGCTCGGAACGTGCGCGCCGGGTCGTCCCCCGAGGTGGCGGCCGGCGCCGACCAGTCAATCCTTTCGCCGCGCGTCATTTGGGCGAACCTCGCGGGCGCGGCGACGATGTGGTCGACCAGGTCTTGCACCGTCCACCCCTCGCAAGGAGTTCGGTCACCCAACCTCTCGCGGGGAACGTCGCTCAGCAGGTCGCTGAGCTGGTCCACCGCCTGCCGCAGCACCGCCGAATCAGCATCGGAGGTCACCGGCCAAGGATATCTCGGCGCTGGGGCCCTTTCGCGGGTGGCGTCAGGAAGCTCGCACGACCGTTTCGACCGGCTGCCCCGCCGCGTACGCCGCCATCGCCTCCACCGAGACATCGGCGATCCGCTGTACTGCCTCGATGGAGTTGAACGCGTTGAGCGGGGTGATGATCACGTTGTTGTGGTCGGCGAGCAGCCGCCGGCTGAACGCGGACCGGAGTTCATCTTCGCGCCCGCCCGTGAGCAGATGGTGATCCTCGGAGACATCCCATTCGCCTTCCACCACGTCCAGGCCGGCGCCGCCGAGCTGTCCCGAGTTCAGAGCGTCGACGAGGTGTGCTCGGCAACGGTGTTCTCGCCATAGGCGGGGACGTTGGCCACAGTGATTCCGCGGTGTGCGCAGGCGTCCAGGTCGATGTGGTCAAAGCCAGTGGATCGCGTGACCAACAGCTTGAGATTCGGTAATCGATCGAGCGCCTCCTCGGTCACACGGGACTCGATGAACACCGAGAGGATTTCAGCCCTGGAGAGCCGGTCCAGCTGCTCCTCCAGAGGGCCGGCCAGCAGGCGCGCGTCAAGTTCAGGGTGTCGCGCAAACGCGGCGACCAACTGCTGCCGCTCCGAATCGGCCACCTCCACACACCAGCAGACGATCCTCCCAGCGGTGGGGTTGGTCATCGTCGCTCAGCGTAAGCGTGTGCTCACGGGCGCTCCGCGGAAGTGAGCGTTTGTACCATCCGATCGCAAATGCGCCCCACAGGCATCACCGCGAACCTTCCGGTCGCCGACCTCGACCAGGCGCGTGACTTCTATGTGAACTATCTCGGGCTCAGCGTCGAAACCATGAATCTGGGGTGGGTCGCCCGCTTTCAGTCGCCCGACGGCCGCGCGGTCATCCAGCTGGTCACTCGTGATGCGTCCGCCCCCTACGACTCTGTGATCTCGGTTCACGCCGGTGACGAGGTCGAGGCGGCGTACGAGGAGGCGAAGCGACGCGGCTTCGAGATCGTCCATCCCCTGACGACCGAGCCATGGGGCGTCCGCCGGTTCTTCGTGCGCGCCCCGGACGGCAACGTCATCAACATAGTGAGCCATCGCGACGAGTAGCCGGTAGCCAGCCTGAGCGCCCGGCCGAGATGTGGGGGCCCCGCGCGCGCCGGGAGTGGACCCAACCCGACCTGCTGCCCCTGCCCATCTGACACCCATACAGTCCGGCCGGGGTCGTTCACCGGCAGTGTCACCTCACTCGGTGCCGGATGACGCTCGTTCGCCGGCCGCCAAACGATCCTTACGATTCCGACCGCCGGTAGCCCGCCAGAGTGAGGATGCCGGCGCTCGGGGTGGTGACGAGGTCGGCCGCAGGGTGAGCAGTCTGCCGCTCTGGATCAGGTACCGCCGCTTTCACGTGAGGGGGATGCTATGGAACTCCGCGTAGGCCCACGTTCGCGTGAAAGCGGTTCTGCGGGCGCCATGCTTGGCGCATGGACTCACCCGGAAATCCGCAGGCGACCGACGCGACCGACCCGCCAAACAGGGCTCACGCGATGCGAGAGCTGCGGGGACGGGTGGCGGTGGTGACGGGAGCCGCGTCGGGGATCGGCCTGGCGCTGGCGCACCGCTTCGCGGCCGAGGGCATGAGGGTGGTCCTGGCCGATGTGGACGAGGCGGGGCTAGAGCAGGCGTGTGAGGAACTCGTCGAGGGCGGGGCGGAGGCGATCTTTGTCTCCTGCGATGTCTCCTCACCTGAGCAGGTCGACGCGCTCGCCCAGCAGACCGTGAGCCGGTTCGGGGCCGCGCATCTGGTGTGCAACAACGCCGGCATCGCGGGCAGCGCGGGGAAGCTGTGGGAACTCGAGCCCGAGGACTGGAACCGGATCCTAGGGGTGAACCTGATCGGCGTCGTGAACGGGATCCGCGCCTTCGTCCCGCTTCTCCTTCGGCAGGACCAGGGGTACGTCGTCAACACGGCGTCGGTGGCGGGACTGGTGTCGGCGGTGCTGCACGACTACAGCGTCACCAAGCATGCCGTGGTGGCGCTCTCGGAGGCCCTCTACTACGATCTGGCCGCCACCGGTGCCGCTGTCGGCGTGTCGGTCCTTTGCCCGGGCTGGGTCCGCACCAAGATCGGGTCGTCGCAGCGGCACGCCCGAGCCGCCGCGCCGGACCCGCAGCGGGAGGCGATGCGGGAGCTGATGGTGCATCTGATCGCCGGGGGCATGGACCCGGCGGAGGTCGCCGATCAGGTGGTGCAGGCGATCCGGACCGGCACCTTCTACGTCCTGACCGGCGGCGACGAATGGTCTGACGGAGTGAAGGCTCGCTGCGCCGACATTCTCGATGGTCGGTGTCCTACTCTCCCAAGGCTCGTATGAGAACGGAACCGTGACGACAGCTGCTCCCGCGGTCGGCGCCGGGGAGCTCCAGGACGCCGGTCATTTCGACGTCCTCATTGTCGGCGCCGGAGTCTCGGGCATCGGCGTCGCGCATCACCTGCAGGACCGGTTTCCCGATCGGACCTTCGTCATCCTGGACGCGCAGGACCGCCGGGGCGGGACCTGGTGGACCCATCGCTACCCGGGGGTACGGTCGGACAGCGACCTGTTCACCTATGGCTACCGATTCAAGCCCTGGCGCGGGCCTTCGATCGCGGCGGGCGGGGAGATCCTCGCCTACCTGGACGAGGTGATCGACGAGTCCAATCTTAGCCCGCATATCCGCTGCCGGCACCAGGTCACGGCGGCCGCCTGGTCGACCGAGGATCGCTGTTGGGCGGTGGACGCGACCCAGCTCGACACCGGCCAGCGGCTGCGGTTCACGACCCGGTTCCTCTGGATGTGCTCGGGCTACTACAACCACGCCCAGCCGTACCGGCCCCAGTGGGACGGCATGGATCGCTTTCAAGGGTTGGTCGTGCACCCCCAGCGCTGGCCCCAGGATCTCGACCTGACCGGTAAGCGGGTGGTCGTGATCGGCTCCGGCGCCACCGCGGCGACGCTGATCCCCGCCATCGCGCCGCAGGCGGAGCACGTGACCATGCTGCAGCGCTCTCCGACCTACTTCTACACCCCGCCCCGCACCAACGAGCTGGCCGACACGCTGCGCGCTCTGGACACCCCTGAGGAGTGGACCCACGAGATTCTGCGCCGCCACTACACCCAGCAGTCCAACTGGCTGGCGCGGACGGCGCGGGAGTCACCCGAGATGACCCGGGACCTCCTCCTCGAGTCGATCCGCCCACTGCTGCCTGAGGGCGTGGATGTCGAACAGCACTTCACTCCCCACTACCGGCCCTGGCAGCAGCGCATCGCCATCGTCCCGGACGGAGACTTCTTCGCGGCGTTGCGCACCGGGAAGGTATCGATCGTCACCGACACCATCCAGACCTTCACCGCGCAAGGCATCAGGATCAGCTCGGGCGCGGACATCCCGGCCGACATCGTCGTCACCGCCACCGGGTTCAACCTGTCGGTGCTGGGTGACGTCGCGTTCACAGTCGACGAAGAGCCGGTGGACCTCACCGAACACATCACCTGGCGCGGCATCCTGCTCAGCGGCCTGCCCAACCTGGCCTACGTCTTCGGCTACTTCCGGCACAGCTGGACGCTGCGCGTGGACCTGGTCAGCGACCTCGTCGTGCGCCTGCTTGCGCATATGGAAGAGAAGGGCGCCACCATGGTGGTCCCGACGCTGCGAGACGACGAGGCGGACATGCAGCGGCGGCCCTGGGCGGATCCGGGGAACTTCAACCCCGGCTACGTCATGCGCTCGCAGCATCTTCTCTTCAAGCAGGGCGACCACGAGCCG
Source organism: Candidatus Dormiibacterota bacterium (assembly GCA_963790575.1). GTDB lineage: Bacteria > Chloroflexota > Dormibacteria > Dormibacterales > Dormibacteraceae > CAVTSA01. Next base: position 51,432 of record CAWBPD010000041.1, read on the forward strand.
TGGACCCACCTGCTGGAGCACGACGAGGAGCGCGACACCCTGCCCCAGGTCGACCTCGACGATGGGACGCTGGTCTACCGCTGAGCGGCCGTTCGCCTGGCGTCGCTACGGGAGGCGCGACCGGACGCCCTCGACTCCGGACCTTACGAATCGCTCCTGGCCCACGTCGAGGCCGTATATGACCTCGTACCAGGGGCCGAGCTGGTGGTAGAAGAGCGAGCGCCGCCGGACTGCGGCGTCGGCGCCGTACGCGCGCGCGACCGCACCGGCAACCTCAGCCGGGGTTCCGTTGAGGCACCAGGCAAGGTCGAGCGCCGGATCCCCCACCCGGGCATCGCTCCAGTCGATGACGCCGATCACGCGGCCTCGGCAGCAGAGCACGTGGGCGGGGCCGAGGTCGGCATGGAGGAGTGTAGGAACGAACTCGAGGGTCCCGATCCGCGCGAACAAGGTCTCCGCCCGCTCCCGCTCACCCGTGCGGAGGAGCGGGAACACGCGCCGCCGGAAGTCGTCGCAGAGCTGGGTGAAATGGTCCCGCCAGACGGCGGCGTCGAAGCAGGGGACGCCGAGAGCACGGGCGCGGTGGAGCGGGAATCCGTGCAGCGCACCCAGGAAGCGACCCAGGTCGTCGCCCGCTCGCTCGCCGATGCCACCCGTCGCGGGCGACCCGAGGAGCTTGCGGTAGCCGGCGCAGACCAGGCCATCCCGCGCGATCAACTCGAAGTGCGGGATCGCGACCGGGAGGGTGGGCGCCAGCTCGGGCAGCAGCGCGGTCTCGCGTTCGATCCAGCGCTCCACCTCGGGGCGGCGTGGAAAGCGCACGATCCACCGGTCGTCGAGGTCGAGCACCAGGCTGTCCCAACCGTCCTCCACCACCCGGACCCGGCGGAACTCGAGGTCTGGGAAGCACGCCCGCAGCGTCGCGATCGGATCCATCCCGCCTCCACCTCGGGGTTGGTGCACTGTGCACCAAACGCCTACTCTGCACCCGCAGACAGGGTGGTTGGTGCACCAACGCGCGAAGGCCGGAGGCGCTGATGGAGGCGGTACCCTGCTCCGGTGCCGCCGAGGGTCAGCTGGCGCCAGGCACTCACCTGGCGTTTGAGCCGGCAGCTGCTGCTGCCGGTCATCGATCTCCCCGCCGTCGCCGTCGTTCGCCGGCTCTGCGGCGTACAGGCGCAGCTGACGTCTGCCGCGGTGCTTGCGGTGCGTGTCCGGCAGCGGCGATCGACCGCGGGCGAGGTCACGGCGGCGCTCGCTCGCGGTGAGCTGATCAAGACCTGGGCGATGCGGGGGACGCTTCATCTGCTGGCGCCGGAGCAGGCCGGAGATCTGCTCTCGCTCCTCGCCGCCGGCCGCCCGTGGGAACGCCCGAGTTGGGTGCGAGCGTTCGGGCTTCCGCCGGATCAGGTGGAGCGCCTCAGAAGCACCGTCCGGCAGGCGTTGGACGGGGCGGTCCTGACGCGCGAGGAGCTGGTGGCGGAAGTGGCAAAGAGAACCGGCTCCGAACAGGTATCGAGGGCATTGCGTTCGGGCTGGGGGACGGTCCTGAAACCGCTCGCGTTTCAGGGCGACCTCTGCTTCGGGCCCAACCAGGGCAATCGCGTGACGTTCACCGCTCCGGAGGCGGCAAGCCCGGCCTGGCGGGGCTTGCCTGACGCTGACGAGGCGGGTCCCCGTGCGGTTCTCGCCTATCTCGGCGCCTACGGCCCGGCGACGGTAGAAGGCTTCCGGAACTGGCTCTCGCGAGGGCGGATCCCGAAGCGCAGGCTCGTCCAGTGGTTCGAAGCGGTGGCGGGACAAGTGGCCGAGGTCGATGTGGAGGGAACGCGCGCGTACATCCCGGCCGAGCATTTGGATGAACTGCTCGTCTCCCCACCCCCCTCGCCGGTCGTGCGGCTGCTCCCCGGCTTTGATGGGTGGGTGCTGGGCCCCGGCACCGAGGACACGCACGTCATCCCGCCCGCCCGGCGCAGTGCGGTAAGCCGTCAAAGCGGTTGGATCGCGCCTCTCGTCCTCGTCGACGGCGTGGTGCGGGGGACCTGGGAGCTGTCGGCGGATGCGATCCGCGTTGCCTGGTTCCAGGAATCGGGCCTGCCGCCGGCGACCGCGCTGGACGCCGAGGTGGGCCGGCTGGCGAGGATCCTCGACCGGGATCTCCACCTCCAGCTCGCGCCGGCGTAGACGGCCAGAAGGTCGTTTGCCGGCGATCGGGGGTCTGGGCAGGCTCTGACAACCCTGAGTGCCGGCAATCGGGAGACTGCGCAGGCTCTGACAACCCTGAGTGCCGGCAATCGGGGGTCTGCGCAGGCCGCTCAGCCGCCGACGTAGGCCGCGAGGTGTTCGCCGGTGAGGGTGGAGGGGGCGGCCACCAGTTGGGCGGGCGTGCCCTCGAAGACGATCCGCCCCCCGTCATGGCCGGCGCCGGGGCCGAGGTCGACGATCCAGTCGGCGTGCGCCATCACCGCTTGGTGGTGCTCGATGACGATGACCGACTTGCCGGAGTCGACGAGCCGGTCGAGCAGGCCGAGAAGGTGCGCGACGTCGGCCAGGTGCAGGCCGGTGGTCGGCTCGTCGAGGACGTAGACGCCGCCTCTGTCGGCCATATGCGTGGCCAGCTTGAGCCGCTGCCGCTCGCCGCCGGAGAGCGTCGTGAGCGGCTGACCGATGGTGAGGTAACCGAGGCCGACGTCGGCGAGCCGGTCCAGCACCGCCCCCGCCGTGGGCGTACGCGCCTCGCCGGCAGCGAAGAACTCCCGGGCCTCGGTCACTGGCATCGCCAGCACCTGGCTGATGTCACGGCCGCCGAGGTGGTAGTCCAGCACCGCCGCCTGAAACCGCTTCCCTTCGCACTCCTCGCAGAGGGTGGCGACGCCGCGCATGGTCGGCAGGTCGGTGTAGATGACGCCGGCTCCGTTGCAGCTTGGACAGGCGCCCTCGGAGTTGGCGCTGAACAGGGCCGACTTCACGCCGTTGGCCTTCGCGAACGCCTTGCGGATCGGGTCCAGCAGGCCGGTGTAGGTCGCGGGGTTGCTGCGTCGCGAGCCGCGGATGGGGCCCTGGTCGACAGAGACCACGCCGGCTGAGACGGGAACCGACCCGTGCACCAGCGAGCTCTTCCCGGACCCGGAGACGCCGGTGACCACCGCCAGCACTCCAAGCGGGATGTCGACGTCGACGTCCTGCAGGTTGTGCAGCGAGGCGCCGCGGATCTGGAGCGCGCCGGTGGGCTGCCGCACTCTCCCCTTGACCGCCGCCCGGTCGCCGAGGTGGCGGCCGGTGATGGTGTCGCTCGCGCGCAACCCGTCCACGGTGCCCTCGAAGCAGACGGTGCCACCCTGGGCGCCCGCGCTCGGCCCCAGGTCGACGGTGTGGTCGGCGATCGCGATCGTCTCCGGTTCGTGCTCCACGACCAGCACCGTGTTGCCCTTGTCCCGCAGGCGCAGCAGCAGGTCGTTCATCCGCTGCACGTCGTGCGGGTGCATGCCCGCCGTCGGCTCGTCGAAGACGTAGGTGACGTCGGTGAGCGCTGAGCCCAGGTGGCGGACCATCTTGACCCGCTGCGACTCGCCGCCGGAGAGCGTGCCCGCGGGCCGCTCGAGCGAGAGGTATCCGAGACCGATCTCAGCGAACGAGTCGAACGTTTGCTGCAGGTTGGCGAGCAGCGGCGCCACCCTCGGCTCGTCGAGGTCTCGGACCCACCCGGCGAGATCACTGATCTGCATCGCGCAGGCGTCCGCGATGTTGACACCGTTGATACGCGACGATCGCGCCTCCTTCGCGAGCCGGGTGCCCTCGCATTCGGGACAGGTGGTGAGGGTGACCGCTCGGTCCACGAACTCCCGGATGCGCGGCTGGAGCCGCTCCCGGTCCTTGGAGAGCATCGACTTCTGAAGCTTGGGGACCACCCCCTCCATGAGCAGGTTGACGGCGCCGTTCACCCTGACCCGCACCGGCTCGTGGTGGAGGAGGTCGTCCAGCTCCTTCTTGGTGTAGTCGCGGATCGGCTTGTCGGGGTCGAAGAAGCCGGACTGGATGTACACCTGAACGGTCCAGAAGTTCTCGGTGGTCCAACCCGGGATCTTGATCGCACCCCCGGCGAGGGACTTGGTGTCGTCGTAGAGCTCGGTGAGGTCGATGTCCGACACGGTGCCGTAGCCCTCACAGCGCGGACACATCCCGCCCAGCCGGTTGAAGGTCGCCACCTCCGTCTTCCGGTTGCCGCGTTCGACCGTGATCCCGCCCTTGGCGCTGACGGAGGGGACGTTGAAGGAGAACGCGTTGGGCGGTCCGATGTGCGGCTGCCCGAGCCGGCTGAAGAGGATCCGGAGCAACGCGTTGGCGTCGGTGGCGGTGCCGACAGTGGAGCGGGGGTCGCCACCCATCCGCTGCTGGTCGACGGCGATCACCGTGGTGAGCCCGTCGAGAACGTCCACCTCCGGACGCGCCAGCGCCGGCATGAAGCCCTGCACGAAGGCGCTGTACGTCTCGTTGATCAGCCGCTGGGACTCGGCCGCGATGGTGTCGAAGACAAGAGAGCTCTTGCCGGAGCCGGAGACGCCGGTGAACACCGTCAGCCGGCGTTTCGGGATCTCGAGGCTCACGTCCTTGAGGTTGTTCTCGCGCGCGCCGTGCACGCGGATCATGTCGTGGCTGTCGGCGACATGTGGCGCGGCGCGCTGCGACTCGGTCTTGGTCGCGCTGCTCATCTGGTCTCCATCTGTCGGCCCCAGGGCCGGGCTGTGGACTCAGCGGTCCTGGATCAGCCCCAGGACGTTTCCGTCGGGGTCGGTGAAGCTGGCCACCAAGCGCCCTCCACCGACGTCGCGCGGCGACTCCTTCACGGTCGCACCCGCGGCGGTCACCTCGGCCAGCTTCCCCTCGATATCACTCACGTGCCAGTAGGCCACCGGCGAGGTCATGCCCTGGCCGCCCGGCACCAGCCCGATGTGCTGACCCGCGACGTCGTAGCCGACGTAGTAGGGGGCGTCGTTCTGTGGCGGGATGCCGAGCAGGGCCGTGTACACCGCCTTGGCCCGCCCCACGTCGGACACCGGATGCAGCACGGTCTTGATCCCCTGGGTGGCGGAGTCGCTCATCGTTCTCTCCTCTGCTCGGGCTCTTCGCGTGAGCCGGTCAGGCCGGCGTCTCGTGCGTCACCTTCGCCGGTTGGAGGATCCGGATCCCGTTGCCGAACGGGTCGCGGACGCCCATGTCGGTGCCGTAGAAGTGGTCGGCCGGCTCCTGGATGAAGTCGGTGACGCCGCGCTCCCTGAGGGTCTCGTACAGGCCTCTCACGTCATCGGTCTGGAAGGCGATCCAGCCCACGGCTCCCTTGGCGATCAGCTCGCGGAGCTGCTCGGTGGTGGCTGGGTCTGTCACCGGCGGGCCCGGCTGCTCCAGGTAGATCTCGGTGCTGGGGTCGCTGGGGACGCGGACGGTGAGCCAGCGGACCGGGCCCTGCTGGATGTCCTGGGCCACTTCCAGCCCCAGCTTGTTGACGTAGAAGTCGAGGGCCTCGTCCTGGTCGAGGACCTTCAGGGAGGTGACGTTCAGCCTGGTGATCATCGGTTGGGTTCTCCTCTGCGGGATTTCAAGCGGACGCGTTCATGCTAGGAAGCGGCCGCCTCCCGGTCTTCTCCAAAAATGCTCGATCGTGTCGTCTCGCGCACCACCACCACCGGACGCGTGACCGCCATCTGGAAGCAGTTGGGCGCCCCCATCGGACCATGCGCGGTGCGGTAGTGCGAGGGCGGCTCCCCGACGATCTCGCTGAAGGTGCGGCTGAAGGTCCCCAAGCTGGTGAACCCGACGTCGAAGCAGATCTCGGTGACGCTGCGGGCGGTCTCGCGCAGCAGGAACATCGAGCGCTCCACCCGCCGTCGCTGCAGGTACCGGTGCGGTGTCTCCCCGAACACGGTGCGGAAGCTGCGGATGAAGTGCGCCTGGGAGAGGTGAGCCACCGCGGCCACGGCGCACACATCCAGCGGCTCGGCGTAGGCGCGGTCCATCGCGTCGCGTGCGCGCAAGAGGCGCCGATTGAACTCCTCGACCTCCCGGCTCACGGTGCCACGCTACGACATCGCGGCTCCCGGGGCGTTGGTGCACTTGCACCAACCCCCACTCCGAGCGCGAAGAGAGGTTGGTGCACGTGCACCAACGGCGGTTCCAGAGGAACGCGGGAGGCCCTCAGACGGACGTCGCGGCCGACCCGCGGCCTCAGCTCGGGGAGGGCCAGACGCGTGAACCAGGAGGGTGACCGGTGGTCCCAGGCGGCGACCGCTCTCTGCGCCACCGGGGTGGCCTGAAGGCGATCGGCAAGCTGATCCGCACGATCCCGTCCGGCCTGACCCAGCCCGGGCACGGCAAGCACCAGCAGCAGTAGGACGAGGGCCGTCACCAGGGCGAAGCGGACGCCGGCGAGGGGGCGTGCTGAGCGCCTGGCGCCCCCTCGCGGCAGCCGTGGAGGCCCGGCGGGCACGAGATGTGCCGCCGCCACCGCTCCCACGCCGAGCGCTCGCCGCGCCGGACCCCCGGGCAGAAGCAGGTATCGGTCCTCCCACTCCGGGCGGAACTTCTCTTTGAAGCGCCGGAGCCCGGTGCCCTCGATCCCGATCCCCAGGCTCACCCAGGCCAGTCCCCGGCCCCGCGCCTCCTCGATGGCGCGCACGATGAGCAGATCCATCGCGCCGTGTCCGTGCCCTCGACGCTGGCGCATCAGGTCCAGGACCCAGCCTCGCTCATCGCTGCTGCGGAGCCAGGTGGTGAACGCCACCACCCGACCGTCGCGCACCCCGACGAACCAGGGCCGGTCGTCCGCCGTCGCCTCATTGAAGGTCGAAAGCGTGAAGCCGTAGGCAACCGGATGTCGCACCCGCCAGGCGCGCTGACTGGACCTGATCTGCCGTCGAACGCCCTCCGCCAGGGCCGGCCAGGTCGCCTGCAGAACCTGGATTCGTTCGCGCTCCGCGATGTGCACGGCGCTCCGCAAGCGGGCCATGCGCGGGCCGTGCAGCGAGAAGGTGGCGGTGGGGACGATCGCCTCCTGCCCGAAGGGCCGCCGGGCAAGCCCCCGGCAGCTGGCGGGGGCACCGTACCACACCACCCAGCGGGGAGGGGCGGGGCCTCGCCAGGCCGGTGCCGCCTCGGCCAGGAGTGGGTCACCGAGCGCCACCCGAATCGGGCCCACGTTGCGGTAAGGGATCCAGCGCGCGGCGCTCCCCGGGCACTCGGCGCGGGCGACCGACCGGTTCCGGCCGTACGCGCCAAAGCTGGCTGCGGCCATCGAACCGACACCGCCCGGACGAGTGAGGATGTGCGGCGGCAGGACGCGGTCCTGCGTTCTATCCATGTTCTTACTATTGTGGCAGCCTCGAGGGCGATCGGGGCAAGCAGCGAGAAGCCCTGGGAAGCCGGCCGCTGCACCGCTCCGACGTTCTCCCAGCCAGGCCCGGCGCCCATCCTGCGCTGACAGCCCGGCTGACACCTTTTCTGACGCATTCCCGTTGTTCGCGCCGTAGACTCCTGGCGTTCACCGGGCGCAGGGCGCCCACTTGGAGGCGACAGCATGGCATTACCCGCCGGCCAGGGGTGGGGACAGATCGGGGCTCTGGCGCTGGCGCTGCTGCTGAGCGCGCTGATCGGTCTGGAGCGCGAGATGCGGCTGAAGGACGCCGGGCTCCGCACCCACACACTGGTGGGCACCGGCGCCGCGCTCTTCATGCTCGTCAGCAAGTTCGCCTTTTACGACGTGGTGCAGCCGGGCCACGTCCTGCTCGACCCCTCGCGTGTGGCGGCGCAGATCGTGAGCGGGATCGGCTTCCTGGGAGCGGGCCTGATCTTCGTTCGGCGCGACTCGGTGCGGGGCCTGACCACCGCCGCCACGATCTGGCTCTGTGCGGCCGTCGGCACCGCGGCCGGGGGCGGCCTCTGGCTGATCGCGGTGGTCGCGACCGCGATGTACTTCCTGGTTGCGATCGTGTTCCCCTACGTCCAGAAGGCCCTGCCGCGGTCTTCGACCGCGACCTCCGTGCTCCGAGTCCGCTATCCCGACGGCCACGGGATCCTTCGCCAGCTCCTCGAGATGGCCTCCCATCAAGGCTTCGGCATCGACGAAGTCCTGGTGGCGGACGCGCATCCGACCTCTCGAAAGGATGGTGAGCCGATCGTGGAGGTGGGCATGCGCGTCCACGGCAGACATCCCGTCAACGACCTGGCGTCCGCGTTCTCCGCCGTAGACGGGGTGGAAGCCTTCGTGGGCAGCGACTCCAACGCTTTCGCGGAGTGAGCGGGGCGTGGCACCACCCGGCTCGAACCTGATCACCGTCTTGCGAGCGATCCCGGCCTGGCTCGCGGACGGCGACCTCGCTCATCTCGCCTCCGTGTTCGCCGAGGACGCGGTCTGGCAGGGGATTCAGCCCGAACAGGTCTGCGCCGGCCGGGACGAGATCGTGCGCCGCCTGGGCCGGGCCGGGTCCCGCGGACTGCGCTTGACCGCCCTCGAAGCCCACGAAAGCGGGGATCGAGTCATCGTCCACGCCGAGAGCCCGGACCTGCCGGAGACGGAGGACCTGGCCGCCGGCGCCCCTCGCACCCTCGCCTTCACGTTCCGCGATGGGGTCGTGGTGCGCCTGGAGACGCTCCCGCCCACAGCCCGCTGAGGCTGCAGAGCCCGGGATCCCATCTCGTCCGTCCCAACACCTTCAGATCCGGCTCGACGGGCACGAGGCCGACCTGGACTGCCTCGAGCCGCTGCTCCAGGCGACGGCCCCGAAGCGCTTTCCCTGCGGCAGGCGCTCGACCGGCTGCACGCGCGCTGAGACTGGGTCCCAGGCCTTAAAAATTCGTTATAGCGGTACTACCGCTTAATGTAGTACCATGCAGTTAGAGTCAAGAGTGGCGAGCGACGCGGATCGCGTTCCACCGTCGCCTCAGCTCCCGATGTCTGGTCGACACGTACTCCCTCCCTCGTCAGCGGGGAAGCGGCCTCTGCCGCTTCCTCGCACCGGGGGCGGGAACCCGGATCCAGAGAGCCCGCGATGACCGCCCCTGGGCCCGCTCCGCGGCGTGTGCTCATCCTCTCGGCGACGATGGGCGAGGGGCACAACGCGGCCGCGCGGGCGCTGCGCGAGGCGGCCGCCACGCTGTGGCCCGAGGCGGTCGTCGACTGGCTCGACACTCTGGACGTGATGGGCCCGGGCGTCGGACCCCTCTTTCGGTCCATCTACGAGCACAACGTCGACGGCACGCCCTGGCTCTATCAACTCTTCTATGACTCCCTCTCCAGCCGGCCCTGGTTCGAGCACGGCACTAAGCGCTTCGTCGGAGCCTGGGCAGGCCGGCGCCTGGGGGCGCGCCTGCAGGAGCTCCGGCCCGACCTCATCCTCTCCACCTATCCGCTCGGCTCGGCGGCCCTGGAGTGGCTCCGCCGGCAGCGGTCACTACCGACGCCGGTCGCGGCCTGGGTCTGCGACTTCGCGCCCTCTCCGCTCTGGGTCTACTCCGACCTCGATCTCAACGTCGTCGCGCACGAGTCGGTGGAGTCGGTGGCCCGTGCCCAGGTTCCAGGCGCCCGGGTGGCGACCGGCGGCTTCCCGGTGGAGGCAGCCTTCCGGCCAGGGGCGAAGGGACCGGCTCGATCCGCCTTGAACCTGTCCGCGGAAAGCTTCGTCGTGCTGCTGTCCTGCGGCTCGCTCGGACTCGGGGATCTGGCCCGGACTGCGGACGCGCTGGCAGACGCCGATCCGCGTGTGATCACCCTGGCCCTCACCGGGCGCAACGACACGCTCCGGCGGCGGCTGGCGGCAGAGGATGACCGGGACGGGCGCCTGCGGACCCTGGGGTGGACCGATGACGTTCCACGCCTGCTGGCCGCGTGTGACGTGGTCGTGACCAACGCGGGCGGCTCCACCGCCATGGAGGCCCTCGCTTGCGGCCGGGCGGTGATCATGCACCGCCCCATCGCCGGGCACGGTCGGGCCAACGCCGCGTTGATGGGCACCGCCGGGCTGGCCGACGTGACCGAGGACGAGGAGGACCTCGCGCGCACCATCCGGCGCTTGCGCGAGGACCCCGCGTCGCTGGCTCGTCGGGAGCATGCGGCGCTGGCGGCAGCGGGCAAGCACCGTCTCGGCCACGTGCTCTCGCGGCTCGGCGAGCAGACACTGCACGAGGTGGCCTGACGTGGACTCGGTCGTGCTCTGGATCGTGGTGCCGGCGGCGCTCGGGAGCGCGGCCGGGTTTGGCCTCGCCGGGGCGCTGCAGCACACGACCATGGCGAAGGCGCCGACCCGGGGCTCGATGCACCTGGGATTGCTTCGCGATCTGGTCGGCCGGCCGCTGTGGATCGCCTCTCTGGTCGCCACCGCCTTCGCCTCGGCACTCCAGCTCCTCGCCCTCGCCAAGGGTCCGGTCGCCATGGTGCAGCCCCTGCTGGTGACCGGGCTGCTCTTCGCCCTGCTTTTTCGGAGCTGGTTCCGGCACCGCATGCCGCCCCGTTGGGCGCTCCTCGGGGCCGGCCTCTGCGTGGCCGGACTGGCCGCGTTTCTGGCCGTCAGCCGGCCGCCGGGCGGGGCGGCGACGCTCGCCCTCGGGCAGACGCTGCTGCTCGGCGTGGTGCTGGGCGTGGCACTGCTGGCCTGTCTTGGTCTCGCGCTCTGGCGTCCCGGCCAGGTCCGTTCACTGGCGCTGGCGCTCGGCGGCGGCCTTCTCTACGGCACCAGCGCGACCGTCGCCAAGGTCGCGACCGCCACCTTCCTGAACGGGGGACTGCTGGCGCTGCTCGTGAGCTGGCCGCTGTACGCGATGGCCATCCTGGGTCCCGGGGGGTTCTTGATGACGCAGCACGCCTATCGAGCCCACCGATACCTGGCTCCGGCACAGGCGGTGATCACGTTGACGGATCCCCTGGTCAGCGTGACCCTCGGGGTGCTCTGGCTCCACGAGACCCTGCGTTCGAGCCCGGTCGAACTCGCGGGCCAGGTGCTCGGCCTCATCACCGTGGCCGCCGGGGTCTGGTTGCTGGCCCACCACTCCGCGAGCGAGGCCGGGACGCGGGCCGAAAACCAGCCTGCGCCGGCCCCCGCGTGAGCTCTGTCGACGGGGTCGTCCTGGCGCGCCGTTAACCCTCAGGTCGTTCCGGATATAAGGTGATAGCATTGCTGTATGGATGGGGCGCAGGATCGATCTCCAGGATCGCGGCTGTTCGACTGGCTGCTGGGGCCGAACCGTCCCGAGCGGTCGGCCGGAGTCGAGCAGCTGCTGGGATGGCGTTTGTGGCGGGTGCGCGACGGGGCGCTGCTCTCCTGGGGCGTCCGGCATCAGTGGGAGCCGGGTGTCAACGAGGCGACCTGCCTGGGCAGCCGTCACTGCGCCTGCTCTCCCGGCGAGAACTGCAGTTGCGGGTTCTGGGCGCTCCACAGCCCCACGCGCGCGATCCGCTACGCCCGCGACACCATCACCGATCGCAGCTCCGTGGTCGGAATCGTGCGCGCCTGGGGACAGGTGGCACTCCACGGCAATGAGGGGTTCCGCGCTCAGTACGCCAGTCCTGTGTGTCTGTTCTCCGACTGGCTCTGGGACCAGCCCGAGCCGCCTCGGGGAAGCCGGCGTCACCTCGGGTGGTGGCATCGGATGCAGCGCTCCCTGACGCTGACCGACGCTCCCGTGGCGCCCGCCGGCAGCCGCGAGTCGTTCCTGCACCGGACGGCGGCGGCCTACGCGGTACCGCTGCTTTCGTTCGAGGATGCCCTGAGCTCGGGGTTTCTTGCCGAGCAGGGAGTCGACCCCCGAGCGCTGGGCGAGCTGCGCAGCCGGACCGGCGGCCGCCCCTCCCACGAACCCCGCCGGGGAGCCGACTGGCCCCCCGTTTGACGCTCGCGCACCCTCGGGCACCTGAGTGCCGGCGGTCGGGGTACTTCCCGGCCTGAGTGAGCATCGAGTACTCTCCTAACCGTGCCACTGTGGGAGTCTGCCCCCGGCTGGCGCCGGTGACCGGCCACGAGATCGTCCGCCGGCTTCCCACCGAACGGCACGGCTGACACCGGTGCTAACCGCAACCATGCCGCTTCGTGTCGCCATGCTCGAAGACAGGCGATTATTCGGAGACCTCCTCGAGGCCGCATTGGCCAGCACCGACCAAGACGTCGAGCTTTCCATCGTCCGGATCGACCTCCAGGGCGCCGGAGCGTTGTTGGACGAAATGCCGCCCACGGTTATCCTGGCCTGCGTGCAAGAGGCGTTACGGCTGACCAGTCGGGAGCTTGACGTTCGTCGTCTTCGGGGAACACCCGGGCCCGGACCGCTTGCGGGAGAAGCTCGGCGTCCACTCCAAGCTAGAGGCGGCGGTCCACCCGGCGGCGCGGGAGCGGAGGCGGCGGTCCACCCGGCGGCGCGGGAGTGGAGGCGGGGCCACCCGGAGGCCGAGGAGGAAGCTCCATCGGCGGCGATGGTCGGGTGAGAACGCCCACACACGTGGCGCGCGCCCAGCCACATGCCCACGGACGGCGGTGGTTACGCGTTCATGTGGGCGCCGCCTGCCTGGGCTGGCTTGGCCTCGTCTTGTCCCTTTTGGTCGCCTGCCAGCCTTCGCTTCTGGCCGGCCACGTCCATGCCGGATTCGTGGCCATGATCGTGATGGAGAACGAATCACCGGCCCAGGTTCGCAATCTCGCTTACATGCGCTCGCTCGAGCACCAGGGCGTCTTTCTCAGCAACTACCAGGCGGTCGCGCACCCCTCGCTTCCCAACTACCTGGCACTGACGTCCGGGTCCACCTGGCGAGTGAGAGACGACGGTTACCACGTGCTGCCGGGCCATCCCAACCTGGGTGATCAGCTCACCGCCGCTCACGTCCCCTGGAGGGCCTACATGGACGGGATGTCGGACGGCTGCCGGGACAGCCCCTACCCATATGCGGTGAAGCACAATCCGTTCGCCTACTACGGCGGCCGGTGCCCGAGTGAGGTGGTGCCGTTCACCAACTTCGACGCCGACCTGGCCGGCTCGGATCCTCCCAGGTTCGTCTGGATCACGCCCAACATGTGTAATGACGGCCACGACTGCGCTCCGTCGGTGGGCGACAGGTGGCTCAGCGGGGTGGTGCCCCATCTCCTCAAGGACCCCGGCTACCAGGACCATGGGGTGATCGCCATCGTCTGGGACGAGGGGCACGACAGCAGCAACCACACCGCGGCGCTCCTCCTCTCGCCGGATCTCCAAACTCACCACTCCGACCGGCGATGGAACGACTACTCGATCCTGGCCGCGGTCGAGGACCGGCTCGGGGTCCCCCGGTTGGGCGGAGCCGTCCACGCGGACGCGTTACGCGGCGTGCTCGGATGAGGCGGCCGGCCGTGATGATGCGGAGCGGGCCCGAAGGCGGCAGCGGGCTCGGTTAGAACGACAGGTCCACGCTGCTATCACCACCGCCGCCGCTCCCGGCATGACAGCCGGCGTCGCGGCATCGTCGAGAGCTGTATCGGAACCGGGGCCGAAGGGCCCGATGTCGGGGGCCACCTTCCCTGCCCGTCTATCCTCGGCGTGACCATGAGGATCACCGATGTGCGCACGTTTCTGGTCCACGACAGCGAGCGGCCGGAGCGGAACTACACGTTCGTCAAGATCGACACCGACGAGGGCCTGACCGGGCTCGGGGAGGCGGGCATCAACGGCAAGGAGCTGGCCCTCGCGGGATTGGTCGAGACCTACAAGCCGGTGCTCACCGGCCAGGATCCGACGCGCATCGAGCATCTCTGGCAGACACTCTGGCGGGGCCAGTTCTTCCGGGGCGGCCACGTGCATTCCGCGGCTCTGGCGGCCATCGATCTCGCGCTCTGGGATCTTCGCGGCAAGGCGCTCGGAGTGCCTGTCTACGACCTCCTCGGGGGCCGCACGCGCGACTACGCCGTCTGTTACTGCCACGTCCAGCAGCGCAGCGCCAAGGGCCCGACGGACCGCCGCGCCGGCATCGCCGAGATGGTCGATGTCGCCCGGAGCCGTGTCGCCGAGGGCTGGCGCTTCGTGCGCTTCGGGGTCGGCGAGGGCGGCGCCCAGGAGGTGGACGGCGTCTTCGAACAGGGCTGGGCGCTGCGCTGGACGGTGGACGCCTTCGGCTCGCTGCGGGATGCGCTGGGGCCTGATGTCGAGATCTGCGTGGACTTCCATCAGCGGACGACGCCCGCCTACGCCATCCAGCTGGCTCGGGAGCTGGAGCCGATGCATCCCTTCTTCATCGAGGACCCGGTGCGGGCCGAGAATCCGCGCGAATTCCGCTACCTGCGCCAGCACATCTCGGTCCCGATCGCGACCGGTGAGCAGCTGGCCAGCAAGTGGGAGTGGCAGGACCTGATCGAGGGTGACCTGCTCGACTTCTGCCGCGTCGACCTCTGCATCTGCGGAGGCCTCACGGAGGCGCGCAAGGTCGCCGGATGGTGTGAGACGCATTACATCGAACAGGTGCCGCACAACCCCCTGGGCCCGGTCTCGACAGCTGCCTGCCTGCACTTCGACCTCTCGACCCCACTCTTCGCCGTGCAGGAGTTGACCTGGCGACCGGGGGTGCTCGGCAACGTGGTGACGACCGACATGCGCCTGGAGGGGGGCAAGCTCTACTCGGGAGGGTCGCCCGGCCTGGGTGTGGAGTTGAACGAGGAGGCGGCGCTGGCGCAACCCTTCCAGCTGCCCGGCCTGCGCATCCTGCACCGCGAGGACGGCTCCGTCTCCGACTGGTAAGTGGCCGATCGCGGTAGAGCCGTCCACGTGGACCTGTGGACCACGTTAATCTGCGGTAGGGTGACGCTGTGCGTAGGAACCTCACCATCCAGCTGGACGAGGTCACCATCCAGAGAGCGCGCGTCCTTGCTGCCCGGCGTTCGAGCTCTGTGAGCCGCATGGTCGCCGAAGAGATCGCCCGACTGGTGCGAGAGGACGATCAGTACGCGGCGGCGCAGGCCACCGCCGAACGGCAGCTCGGTGAGGGATTCCATCTCGGCGGCGGACCGCTCCCCGATCGGGCCTCCCTGCATGACCGGTGAACTGACCTTTGTCGACACCAACGTGCTCGTTTACGCGTACGACCGGGACGCCGGCGCCAAGCACCGGGTCGCGCGCGAAGTGCTCGCCGGCCTCTGGACGGACCGGCTCGGAATGCTGAGCGTCCAGGTGCTTCAGGAGTTCTATTGGACGGTCACCCGTAAGCTGCCCAAGCCCCTGGGACGCCACGCGGCAAGAGAGGTGATCGCGACCTACCGCGCATGGCCTGTCCTCAGGCCCACTGTGGACGACGTGGTTGCCGCCACCGAGGTCGAGGAGCGTCATCAGCTCGCGTTCTGGGACGCGCTCATCCTGCTGTCCGCGGAGCGAGGTGGCGCTTTGAGACTCGTCTCGGAAGATCTGCGCGATGGCGCCCGACTACGGGGGGTGACGATCTTGAATCCCTTCCGATCGCCCCAGGCCTGAGGGCGCGGCGCCGCGTGGCGTTACATTGCCGGCGATGCAACTCGATCCAGCCCCGGATGGGGTTACTTCGCCGGCAATGTACCCCTCACCCTCACCCTTACCCGGCCTTGGGTGGCAGCCCGCGCGTGTAGTCGACCCCCCGCCGCACCCATGTCTCCAGCTCGCGGTCGGACTCGAGCCCCTCGGCGACGCGCAGCCATCCCGTCATCTCGCGGCCGCGCTGGACCATGGGGACCGCGGCGGTGGACGCGATCAGCCGCTCGCCCTCCGTTGGATCGACGTGGACCAGGAGCCCGCCGTTGCCACTCGCCGCCACCGCCAGGTTGCCCTCCAGGAGAAAGCCGAGGCCGCCGAACATCTTCTTCTCGCTGATCGCGTCCTCCCCCGCCAGGAGCGCCCGGACGCGCGCCGCCAGCGCTTCGTCGTAGGGCATGGGCCGATGGTAGCAGTCACACAATGCCTTCCTTGACAGCCTGTGCCCCACCCCCTACGCTGTTCGCCGGTTTACGAACGGTGGTAGCAAAAAAGGGGGCTGTGATGCGTACGGCGCGCTGGATCGTGGTCTCGCTGATCGCGCTGTTGGTGGTGGCCGCATGCGGGTCCAGCGGGTCCAGCGGCGGCAGCACCAAGAACACCTCCCTGACGCTCGCCACCACCATCGACTCGATCGTCACCCTGGACCCGAACCAGTCCTACGAGAACCTGCAGCCGGACTACTGGCTCTACAGCACGCTCGTCACCTTCCCCGGCAACGACACCTCCAAGGTCATCCCGTCGGTGGCCAAGAGCTGGACCATGTCGTCCGACGGCAAGGACTGGACCTTCGACCTCAAGGACGGCCTCAAGTTCTCGAGCGGCAACAGCGTGACCGCGACCGACGTCGCCTACACCGTCCAGCGGGTGGTCAGCTTGCCCAAGAACCCCGCCGCCTGGCTGATGACGCAGCTCGGGTTGACGCCCGACAACGTCACCCAGCTGGTCACCGCTCCCAACGCGCACACCGTGAAGTTCGCACTGCCGCAGCCGGTGGCGCCCAACGCGTTCCTGTCCATCCTCGCCTTCCCGGTGCTCGGGATCGTGGACAGCAAGACCGTCAAGGCTCACGAAACGAACGGCGACTTCGGCCACGCCTGGCTCGACGACCACTCGGCGGGCAGTGGACCCTTCGTCCTCCAGCAGTGGAACCGTTCCGCCAGCATCATCGAGACCGCCAGCCCGAACTACACGCTCACCAACAAGCCGACCATGACGCGGGTCGTGTTCCAGAACGTGAGCGAGAGCTCGGCGCAGTTCGACCTCTTGCAGAAGGGGAACGCCGACCTCGCCGACGGGCTCACCCTGCAGCAGGTCGACCAGATCAAGGGCAACAGCAAGTACCACATCCACACCGCGCCCGACCTCGACCTCAACTACCTGGGCATGGACGTCAAGAACGTGCCCGCCTTCCAGAACGTCGACGTCCGCCAGGCGATCAAGTACGCGATCAACTACAAGGCGATCGTGAACCAGCTCTTCGAGGGCCGCGCGCTGAGCACCCAGGGGATCTTCCCCAAGGGGATGTACGCCTACGAGAGCACCCAGGCCTACAGCCAGGACGTCGCCAAGGCGAAGTCGCTGCTGGCCCAGGGGGGCTACCCCAACGGATTCACCTTCACGCTGTCGATCTCCAACAGCACCGTGCCGGGTGGCGTGACCGCCGCCGACCTGGCCTCGACCGTAAAGAGTGACCTGGCCCAGATCGGGGTGACGGCCAACATCCAGCAGGTGGCGCCGGCGCAGCTCCTGACCCAGTACCGCGCGCAGACGCTGCAGGCGGTGATCGAGGACTGGGGCGCCGACTACCCGGATCCGGACGACTTCGCCAAGCCGTTCGCCGACTACAACGAGCAGTCGCTGGCGTGGCGGCTGAGCTGGAACGACCCCAGCCTCGCCAACTTGGTGGTGCAGGCGGGCCAGCTGCCCAACGGGCCCCAGCGGGCGAGCCTCTACAGCCAGATCAACCAGCAGATGTTCCAGCAGTCGCCGTTCGCGATCCTCTACCAGCCGCTCACCATCGACGTCACGTCGGCCGGCCTCCACAACGTCGAGATCAACCCCTTGTTCGGCCTCGACTTCCTCACCGTGACCAAGTAGCCGACGCTCTCCGAGCACGTAGGTGGGCTTTGTCGAATACCTGATCCGCAGGCTGCTGCTGATCGTCCTGGTCCTGTTCGGAATCTCGCTGATCACGTTCATCGTCACCCACGTGGTCCCGGTGGACCCGGTGGCCGCCTACGCCGGGCCGCAGGCGCCCCCGTCGGAGGTGGCCAGCATCCGCCGGCAGTTCGGGCTCGACAAACCCCTGCCCGAGCAGTACGTGATCTATCTGTGGGGGCTGCTGCGGGGAAACCTGGGGACCAGCATCCACGACAATCGCCCGGTGTCGGCCGACATCGCGACCTACCTGCCCGCGACCATCGAACTGTCGGCGGCGGCCATGATCGTCGCCGTCGCGGTCGGGATCCCGGGCGGGGTGGTGGCGGCCGTCAACCACAACCGGTTCGTCGACCACGTGGCCCGCATCGGCTCACTGGCCGGCGTGTCGCTCCCGGTCTTCTACCTGGGCCTCCTGCTGCTGGCGGTGTTCTACGTCAAGCTCAGCATTTTGCCGGGCCCCGGTGAGCTCAGCATCTACCTGGACCCACCGCCCCGGATCACGGGCATGATGGTGGTCGACTCGCTGCTCGCGGGCAACCTAGCCGACTTCGTGGACGCCCTCCAGCACCTGGTCATGCCGGCGGTCGTGCTCGGCGTCTCCACCGCCGGGATCATCCTCCGCATCACCCGCTCGACCATGATCGAGACGCTGCGCGAGGAGTTCGTGCGGACGGCGCGCGCGAAGGGTGCGGGGCGCTCGCGGGTGATCGTCCACCACGCGCTCCGGAACGCGATGATCCCGACCGTCACCGTCATCGGCCTCGCGTTCGGCAACCTGCTGGCGGGGGCGGTCCTCACCGAGACCATCTTCTCCTGGCCCGGCCTGGGCATGTACGCGACCACCGCGGTGGTCAGCCTCGACATCCCCGCCATCATGGGGGTGACGCTGGTCGCGGCGGTCGCCTACTCGGTGGTCAACCTGATCGTCGACCTGGTGTACGCCCGGCTCGACCCGCGCATCGCGGAGGCTCGAGGGTAGCGATGGCGGTCGCCGGCGCCACCGCCCCCGAGGTCTCCCTGGCGCCACGCGTGGGCGCGCTCGGGCTGGCCCGGCTCACCCTGCGTAGCGCCACCGCCACCGCGGGCGTGGTCCTGACCATCGTCTGCGTGCTGGCGGCGGTCTTCGGGCCTCTGCTCTACACGGTGAGCCCCACCGCGCAGCACCTGTCGCAGCATTACCTGGCCCCCAGCCTGGCCCACCCCTTGGGCACGGACGAGCTGGGACGGGACATCCTGGCCCGGATCCTCACCGGCGCCCGCTACTCGATCGTGTCCGCCGTCGCCGTGGTCGGCTCCGCCATCGTGGTCGGCACCCTGGTGGGGATCACGGCCGGCTATTTCGGGGGCTGGTGGGACGAGGCCGTGATGCGCGTGACCGACATCTTCCTGGCCTTCCCGGGCCTCATCCTGGCGATGGCGATCGCGGCCGTCCTCCACCCGAGCCTGATCAACGCCGTGATCGCGATCGCGGTGACCTGGTGGCCCGGCATGGCGCGCCTGATGCGCGGCCAGACGCTGGCCGTACGGAACAATGCCTACGTGGAGGCGGCGCGCGCACTCGGCGCCGGCAATCGCGGCATCCTCTGGCGCCACGTCCTACCCAACGCGTTCACACCCGTCCTGGTGCAGGCGACGCTCGACATCGGCAACGCGATCCTGACCGTGGCCGGGCTCAGCTTCATCGGGTTCGGGGCCCAGCCACCGACACCGGAGTTGGGGCTGATGGTCTCCGAGGGCCGCAATTTCCTCGCCACGCAGTGGTGGATTCCGACCATGCCGGCGCTCGCGATCCTGGCCATCGTGCTCGGGTGCAACCTGGCCGGCGACGGGCTCCGCGACCTGCTCGACCCGCACAGCGACTGAGCCCGGGCAGACCCCTCCCTACGAGGTCGGCGCCGGGGCCGCCGGCACGGACGGTTGGCCGGGGTCTTGCCGGTTGACCGGACCCTCGAAAAGCTGGATGATCTCCTCCGCCGACTTGCCCTTGGTCTCGGGCAGGAAACGGTTCACGAAGACGAAGGCGCAAGCGCAGAGGAAGGCGAAGATCACCATCGTCCAGCCCAGGCCAAAACCTGTCTGCATGAACGGGAAGGCGACGACCAGGATGTAGTTGGCCAGCCAGTCCACCGCCGCGCCGATGGCGGCCGCCCGGCCCCGGACCGCGGTCGGGAAGACCTCGCCCTGGATCAGCCAGCCGGTGCCACCGACACCGATCGCGAAGGCGGAGATGAAGATCGCGAACCCGACCATGATCACCAGCAGCTCGGCCAGGCCGTGCAGGAAGGCCGCCCCGAAGGCGCCGACCAGCAGGAAGACCAGCATCACGGTGTAGGCACCCATGGCCAGCCGGCGGCGGCCCACCTTGTCGATGAAGCGGAACGCGAAGTAGGTGGCGGCCACGTTGACCACGGCCAGGATGCCTGCCGCGTAGACGCCCGCGACCTCCGCTTGCACCGCCGTCCGGTGTCCCCCGGCGAAGTACGGTGAGAGCAGGTGCGGGCCGTAGTAGAAGGCGACGTTGATGCCGGTGATCTGCTGGAAGGTGAAGAAGACGCAGACGATGATGAGGGCACGTATGACGGCGGGCGTCCAGTTGTGCGCCGTCGCCACGCGCCGCCGCTCCGTCTGCACGGCCAGCGCCTCGGCATGGACCTGCTCGGACGTCACCGTCATGCCGAGCGTCCCCAGGGCCTTGACCACGTCGTCCTCGCGGCCCTTCTCGAGCAGCCAGCGCGGTGACTCCGGCATCCGGGCTCGCAACAGCAGGGAGATGATGGCCGGAATGAAGCCCACCCCGAGGAGGATCCGCCAGTCGACCGTGCTGGCAGCATGGGGCGCGATGAGCAGGATTACGACCGCGATCACGTAGGCGCCCAGGATCCCGATTGTGATCATCCACTGCTGGATGATCGAGAGCGAGCCGCGGCGTGCCTTGGGGGCGAACTCCGAGATGTAGGCGGTCGCGATCGCCGAGTCGGCCCCGATGCTGAGACCGATGATGATGCGGCCGGCGATCAGTACCCCCGCGTCAGGCGCGACGGAGGAGACCAAAGAGCCAAGCGCGAACAGACCGGAGTCCACGAGCAGCAGGGCTTTGCGGCCGAACCGGTCGGTGAGCGGACCGGCGGCCAGCGCGCCGATAAAGGACCCGAGCGAGGCGCCGGCCACTACGATGCCGGTCCCGAAGTCGCCCAGCTTGAAGGGGAGGAAGACCAGCGCCGACCCGATGTTGGCCGTGTCGAACCCGAACAAAAAGCCGCCGATCGTGGCCAGGATCGCCAGGAAGATGTAGAACCTGCCGATCGGCCGGTTGTCCAGCGTGGCCAGGATTCCGGCGCCACCCCCGCCTTGGTCGCTCATGCCGGGCAGGTTACACGCGCGGTCGCTTTCGCGCCACCACCTTTTTGGTCTTCTCCACGATCGCGGGGGCGGTGAGCCCCCACTTCTCCAGCAGCTGCCGGGCGGTGCCCGACTCGCCGAACGAGTCCGGCATGCCGACTCGCTCCAGCGGCGCCGGGTGGTGCTCCGCCAGCACCTCGGCGATCGCACCGCCCAGACCGCCCGTGATCTGATGCTCCTCCACGCTCACCGCGCACCCAGTGCGGGCGACGCTGTCGACCACCGTCTCGACGTCGATCGGCTTCAGGGTATGCACGTTCACCACCCGGACCGAGATCCCCTCGTGATCCAGCGCCTCCGCCGCCAGCAGCGCCTCGAAGCAGAGCGGGCCGCACGCGAACAGGGTCACGTCGGAGCCGTCGCGGAAGATCTGCGCGCGTCCCAGCTCGAAGGGGGTCTCGGGGTTGGTGAAGACCGGGGTATCCTCGCGGCCGAAGCGGATATAGGCGGGACCGCGGTGGGCCGCCAGCGCGTGCGTGGCGAGGCGGGCCTGCTCGTAGTCGCAGGGGACCACCACCACCACACCGGGCAGCACGCGCACCATGGCCAGGTCCTCCAGCGCCTCGTGGGTGGCGCCGTCCGGGCCGACGGACAGCCCCGCATGTGCCCCCACGACTTTGACGTTGGCCTGCGTATACGCGACCGAGACCCGGAACTGATCCCAGTTGCGGCCCGGGGAGAACGTCGCGTACGAGGTCAGGAACGGGATCTTGCCGCCCAGCGAGAGGCCGGCGGCGACCCCCATCATGTTCTGCTCCGCGACCCCCATGTCGAAGAAACGATCCGGGTAGGCCTTGGCGAACGGAGCGACGCGGGTGGAGTCGGCGAGGTCGCCGGTGAGGGCGACCACCGCCGGGTTTGACTCCCCTAGCTCGACCAGCGCCTGACCGAAGCCCGCCCGGCAGCCCTTGGTGGGCAGGTCAGCGTGGAGATCGACATCGAGGAGGGGTTGAATTGCCGTCATCGCACCGCCTCCAGTTCCCTTCTTTCGGCGCGCAGCTGCTCCAGGGCGCGCTCCGCCTGCTCTGGCTTGGGTGGGATGCCGTGCCAGTGGTAATCGCGTTCCATGAAGTCGACGCCCCGGCCGGGGATGGTGTGGCAGATGACCACGGTCGGCCGGTCCCCGATCGCGTCCGCGTGATGGGCGGCGTCGATGACGGCGCGGATGTTGTGTCCGTCGACCTCGAGGACGTACCAGCCGAACGCCCGGTACTTCTCTCCCAGCGAGGCGAGCGGGAGCACGCCCTCGGTGTCGCCGTCGATCTGGATGTAGTTGCGGTCGACCCAGGCGGTCAGGTTGCTCAGCTGGTGAGCCCCCGCGTACAGGATCGCCTCCCAGATCTGACCCTCCTGGTGCTCGCCGTCGGAAAGCAGGACGTGGGTGCGCCAGCGGGCCCCGTCCAAGCGGGCGGCGAGCGCCAGCCCGATCGCCTGCGAAAGGCCCTGGCCCAGGGGACCGGAGGAATTCTCCACCCCCGGCGGTTCGCCGATGTGGGTGTGGCCCTGAAGGCGGGTGCCGAGCTGCCGCAGCGTCACCAGCTCCTCGGTCGGAAAGTACCCTCGCTCGGCGAGGGTCGCGTACCAGACCGGGCAGATGTGACCGTTGCTGAGCAGGATGCGGTCGCGATCCGGCTTGTCGGGATGCGCGGGGTCCACGTTCGCGATCGCGAAGTAGAGGGCGGTGAACACGTCCGCCATCCCGAGGGGACCCCCGGAGTGCCCGGATTTGGCAGCCACCAGCATCTGGATGATGTCCTGGCGGATGCGGTTGGCGATCAGTGTCAGCTCGTGGTCGTCCGGTACCTGCACGCGGTTCATTCTGCGCCGGAGGGCGAGAAGGGACCGGTGCCACGAACATCCGTTTCGCACGGAACGGACGTCATGAGGGCCCAAATGACGTCCCTTTCGTGCGAAAGGGGGTAATCCACCCGTTGATGCGAAACGGGGGCCATCATGGAGGGACGTGACTCGTCCTCCCGAGTCGTTCAACCAGGTGGCGGCCCTCTACGACCGTGGGCGGCCACGCTATCCGCCGTCCGCGAGCTATGCCTGGCCCGCAGCCGCCCCGATAGCCCCGCTTTCACGTGAAGAGGGTGCTATGGAACCCCGCACAGGCCCATTCTCCTCGGAACATGGGGCCTCACGACGCCACCGGGCACCTGAGGGCACCTGAGTGCCGGCACTCGGGGTATCTGCGGGCCTAAATGAGCCTCGAATGCCGGCACTCGGGGTATTGGTGCCGCCGAGCCCGAGGTGAGATTCCATTGGAGGACGACCCCATGACCCTCAGCACACAGGGGCTGCATCACGTCACCGCGATCGGCGGCGACCCGCAGCACAACCTCGAGTTCTACGTCCGGACGCTGGGCCTGCGCCTGGTCAAGCGCACCGTTAACTTCGACGATCCCGGCACCTACCACTTCTACTTCGGCGACGAGCTGGGCCGGCCGGGCACGCTGCTCACGTTCTTCCTGTGGGCGGATGCTCCCCGGGGCCGCCGGGGCGCGGGTCAGCTCACCACCACCACCTTCTCCGTCCCCGCCGGAAGCCTCGACTGGTGGCAGTCCCGCCTGCGCCAGGAGGGACGGGAAGCGAACCTGGTCGCCCCCAACGACGGCCAGACGCTGGTGTTCGAGGACCCGGACGGACTGCAGCTCGCGCTCGCCGAGGCCCCGGGCGACGACCGCGCGGCGTGGGCGCACGGGACCGTCGGTGCGGACCAGGCGATCCGTGGGCTGCACTCAGTGACGCTCACCGTGGCGGACGCGCGGCCGACCGTGGAGATGCTCGGGGAGCTCGGCATGACGCAGGTCGACGAGGGACCGCGCGGCCTTCGCTTCGCCGCCACCGGCAAGGGCCCTGGGTCCCTGGTGGATGTGGTCGAAGCCGCCGGGGCCCAGCGCGGCGTGGTCGCGTCGGGGACCGTGCACCACGTCGCCTGGCGAACACCCGACAACGCGACGCAGGGCGAGTGGCTGCAGCGCCTGCGCGAACTGCGGGTGCAGGTGACGCCGGTGCAAGACCGTCAGTACTTCCACTCCATCTACTTCCGGGAGCCGGGCGGCATCCTCTTCGAGATCGCGACCGACCAGCCCGGGTTCGCCACCGACGAGGCGCCCGCCGCCCTCGGTACCGCCCTCAAGCTACCTGCCTGGCTCGAGAGCGGGCGCGCCCAGATCGAGGGTGTGGTGGCACCGATCCAGCTGCCGGCCGAGAACAATCCGGAGCTTCACCCCACGACGGGGCGGTGACCGCGATGCAGAGGCTGTCCGACCTCGACTACGAGTACCGCAAGGGGGCCGCTGAGGGCCCGTTGCTGTTGCTCTTGCACGGCACCGGGGGCGGTCCCGGCGACCTGCTGCCGGTCGCCGACCTCCTGCTGCCCGGAGCGCCCACACTGGCGCCGGAGGGCCCGGAACGCGAGTTCGGGGCCACCCGTTGGTTCAGACGGCTGAGCGAGGGAGTGTTCGACGAGGACGACATCCGCCTCCGCGTCGAGCAGCTCGCCGGCTTCCTGCTCGCCGCCCGCGAGCGGCACGCGCTGCGAGACCGCCCGATCGTCGCGGTGGGGTTCTCCAACGGTGCCAACATCGCCGCCGCCACCGCGCAGCTGCGGCCGGAGGTGCTGCGCGAGGCGGTGCTCTTCAGCACCATGGCGCCGTTCGGCGAGTCCCCCGCCCTGGACCTCCACGGCACCTACGTCTTCCTCTCCAATGGGGACCCCGATCAGATGGCGCCGCGCGCGGCCGCCGACCACCTGGTCCGCCAGCTGCGCGAGGCCGGCGCCGAGGTGCAAGAGCACTACCACCACAGCGGCCACACGGTGACCTACGAGGGCGTCACCACCGCGCGCGACTGGCTCGCCGCGCGCCATCCCCTCCCAGCCCGATAACCCCCGTTTCGCACGGAAGGGACGTCACGCGCTGCGGTTTAGCACCCGTTCGGTGCGAAACGGGAAGTCGGTCAGGCGGCCGCCTCGGTCCGCGGCGACCCCAGGCGGAGGACGATGTGCTCGGTTTTGAGCGCGCGCCGGAACCAGACCACCGAGACCAGGATGCCGAGCCCGATCAACGAGTAGTAGCCGAGGCTGCTGACCAAGAGGTAGTCCCCGACCGCCACCTTGAGCAGCGCCACCATCATCCCGGCCCCGATGATGATGAACACGGCGCCCCACAGCACCGAGACCTGGCGGAAGAATCGAATCATCCGCGGGTGGTGGGCGAGGGCATCGGGGAACTTGCACAGATCGGACGCGAGCCGGCCCAGGATCGGCCGGTTGAGCGGCGAGCTGAGCAGGAAGAACAGCGCCACCACGAAGTTCTGGAGCGTCGGCTGGAGGAAGTACAGGAACTCGCTGCCCGTCAGCAGACCGAGCACGGTGCGGGCGGCGAGGATCCCCGTCGTCCCGAGCAGCATGATCGGGATCGGTTTGCGCAGCACCAGCCGGACCAGGATGACGGCGAGGGACCAGGCCATGGCGGCCATCACCCCGTCCCCGAAACCGAGGATGGTGAGGACAACGTAAAACAGCCCGATCGGCATCAGCGCCGTCTCGACGAGGTGGGTGCCGCCATGCAGCGCGATGGCACGAAGCGAAGGCAGGTGTATGACGGTTCGCAAGGGCGGGTCTTAGACTCCTCGGGGATTTGGCCGCCGGGGCCAGTGCTGCCGAGAACAGTACACAAGTCACCCCTCGAAGCGTCAACGAGAATTCGCGCGCGGGGCCACCGCGCTTGCACCGTTGATGGATCGTTGACAGCTCCTCACGTACCGTTCGGGCGGTGAGTGCGCAGCCCCCGGCCGGCGCACGGTCGGTGGGCGCCCCTCGGCCTCTCGTCTCGCAGCGTGCGCGGCGCCCCGTGAAGGTGCGTGGCGGCTCGCTGGGCTGGTTCCTCTGCTCCACCGTCGTCCTGGCCGATATCGGAACCTCCGTCTACTACACGCCAGGGATCCTGTTCGGCACCTACGGTTCGCGCTCCGGGCTCTTCGTCTCCCTCACCCTGATCGTGTTCATCCTGCTCTGCGTCAAGTACGCCGAGGTGACCTGGCGGTTCCCCGAAGGTGGGGGCGTGGTCAACGTCGCCTCCGCCGCGATGCACCCCTTCGCCGGAATGCTGGGCGGGATGTTCATCCTCGTCGACTACTACCTGACGGCCGCGATCAGCGCCGTCTCGGGGGTGATCTACCTCAGTGTGGTGTTCCCGGCGCTCACGCCGATCGTGGTGCCCGCCACCCTTGTCGCCCTGCTCGCACTGGGGTTGCTCAACTTGATGGGAATCAAGGAGTCGGCGCGGGTCAACGCGGTGTTCGTGGTGGCCGCGATCGCGGGTCAGCTGGTGACGGTGGCGGCGACGCTCTGGTTCCTCAAGGTGAGTGGCTTGGAGGGCTCGGTGGCGGCGTTCGGACGCGGGCACTCCCTGACGCCGATCTTCGTGATCCAGGGCTACGCCGGCGCCTTCCTCGCCTTTTCCGGACTGGAGTCGATCGCGCAGCTAGCGCCCTCGATGCGTGAGCCCCGGCCCAGTGTGTCGCGGAAGGCCATGGGGTTCGTCGTGCTCATCATCGCGGCCACCAGCCCGCCGCTCACGATCTGGTCGACCACCATCCTTCACGGGCAACTCAACCCCAACCAGTTCATCTCGCTGCTCGGGGCGCACGTCGGAGGCCCCGTCCTCGGCTACTACGTCGCGATCACGGGGGCGCTGCTGCTGATCTTCGCCAGCAACACCGCGATCATCGGCGCCTATCACGTCTTCGTGGCGCTGGCCCGGATGGGGTTCCTCCCCCGGGCGGTCGAGCAGCGCAACGCGTGGCGGGGCACGCCGACGCTGGCCATCGTGCTCGCCGTGGGCGTGCCGGTGCTGGTGGTGCTGATCTCGACCGGCAACGTCAACGCGCTCGGCGACCTTTACGCGTTCGGCCTGCTGGCGGCCTTCGTACTCACCTGCAGCTCGCTCGACATCATTCGCTGGTTCGACTACCGCGGCCGGTGGTCGGCGGGCCGCATCGTCCTCTACGTCGCGGGCGTCCTGACCACCCTCCTGGTGGCCCTGGCCTGGGGGACAAACCTGGTCAACAAGCCGGCGGCCACCCTGTTCGGCGGAGGCCTCACGATCCTCGGCCTCGTCATCGGCTTCACCACCTATGCCTACCGGCGGCCGCTGGTGTTCCCGGTCCTGCACCGGGGAGGCCTCGCGGTGACGCCAGTAGCGGTCGGCCGCCGCATGGACCCCGCGCAGATCATGGTGGTGCTGCCCCACGAACTCCCGGCGGCGGAGGCGCTGGTCTCCACCGCGCTGCGGCGGGCCGAGAACCGCCCCATCGTGTTCCTCTATCGCGGCGACCGGCCCTCGCCACGTCAGGCCGAGATCTTCGAGGTGACGGACCCCTACCTGCAGGACCGCAACGCCCAGGCGGCGTTCCGCCAGGCCGAGCGGGAGGCCCGCAAGGTGACGCCCGACCGCCGCTTCGTGTACATCCCGGGGTCCTTCCGCCGCGAGGCCGTGGGCGATGTCTGGAAGAAGATCCGGCCGCACGAGACGGTGGTGGTCGACGGAGACCAGGACGTGATCCCGCCGGTGGCGGTGGACCGAGTCCGCCGGAGGACGGTCGACACCATCCCCATCCTGACCCTGGTCGCCTCACCGACCCAACCCGACCCGATGCCCGCCGAACCGGACCCCGTCGGCACCCCGCGAAGCTGAACTTGTCAGGTGGACCCCGACCTTCGCACAATGATTTCGCCATGGAGCACCCGGACCGGTCCCAGACCGGGTCCAGCGGTCTCTCCCCCAGCGGCGGCGATCCGGAGCCGGCGGAGCCGATCTATTCGCCGGACGAGCTGGCCCGCGTCGAACGGCCACCCGGGTGGCGGCCGCTGGTCGCCGCGGTCCGCCACAGCCCGGCGTGGCCCTACGTCCGCGAGTCGTTCGCGATCCAGGTGGCGCTCCGCTTCCTCAACGACTGGGGTGCACGGGACGCGACGCTGATCGCCTGGACCGGGCTGGTCTCGGTGCTGCCGCTGCTGCTCGCGGTCCCCATCGTGACCATCGTCGCGCTGCGCCTGGTCGGCGTGGACCTCAACCACGGCGATCAGCAAGTGCTGACCACCCTGATCCCTGACGGTCCGCTGCGGAACTCCCTCGAGCAGGCCCTGCGCGCGGTGGCTCAGCACACCGCCCTGCTCAGCATCCTGGCCGTGATCGGCCTGGTGTGGCGCGGGTCCGCCCTCTTCCGCCAGCTCGAGATGTGCCTGTCGAGGATCGCGGGCGTACGCCCCCGGACGTTCATGCGCCGGCTGGCGCTGGCGATGGTGCTGGTGTGCCTGATCGGCCTGGTCTCGCTGGCCACCGCGGGTACGACCGTCTTCTTCTTCGCCAACCCCGAGCTGAAGCAGCTCGCCCACCCGGTGGCGGCCTCGATCGCCGCGTTCGGAGGGCAGGTGGTGACCGGGCTGGTGGTCGGCTTCGGGGTCTTCACCTTCATCTACGGCGTGATCCCCAACCACGCCTACCGCGTGCACCAGGTCTGGCCGGGCGCCGTCTTCGCAACCATCTGCTTCGAGCTCCTGAGCCTGCTCTTTCCGCTCTGGGCGGCGGTGAACCGGAATTTCGGCTCCTACGGCACCGACTTAGCACTCCTCATCGTGCTGGTCGCCTACTTCTATCTGTTCGGCGTCATCGTGGTGGTGGGCGCCGATATCAACGCGGTGCTGTGGAAGCGCAGGCCGGGCCCGTACCCGGGCGAGGGCGGCGTGGCGCCTTAGTAAGGCGCAGCTCGCCAGACGCTCAGCCCGGGAATGGTGGCAGCGGCTCACCCGTCTCCAGGACCGACTTGAGGCTGCTCAGGATGTAGGACCATCCCTGCACGCTGGCCGCCGTCTTGGGCGACCGGTCCAGCTGGTCGTGCGTCACCGTGAGGCGGGTGAAGCCCCCCTCCATCGCTTCCACCTCCCAGGACACCCGGCTCTCGGGTTCCCGGGCCAGGTCCGGCCGGTAGAGGCTGCGCCAGGTATGGACCAGCTTGCGGGGTGGGTCGAAGCGAAGGATCGTGTTGTTGCCCCACTCCGTGGTGCCGTCGGCCGACGTCGAATGGATGCGGCCTCCCTCGCGGGCATCGATCTGGAAGCGACCGCCGTGGAAGAACCGCCCGATCATGGAAGGGTCGGTGATCGCATCCCATACCTGCTGCGGGCGGGCGCGGATGTAGAGGCGGTAGATCTGGGTGGTATCGGCGCCGGGCGCGGACATGTGACGCTCCTCCAGTACTCGCTGCAGATCGAGGAGGGCCGCCGCCCGCCCTGCCCGGTAACGGTCGATCCAGCGGTCGGCGATGCCTTGGATCGGGACCGCGTTGAGGTGATGGTGGCGAAAGCGGCCCTGTTTGCGAGCGACGACCAACCCCGCCTCCTCCAGGACCCGGAGGTGCTTCATGACGCCGAAACGGCTGAGCTCGGGCACCGCCTGCTCGAGCTCGGTCAGCGTGCGACCGTCACGCTGCTGGAGGGCGTCGAGCAGGCGGCGCCGGGTGGGATCCGCCAAGGCGCGGAAGACTAGGTCGTCGTCGACCACGCCCGTACGATAGGTGACTATCCAGTCACCCGTCAACCTCGAGGCTGGTGTTCGAGCGCCGGAGCTCCAAGCAAGTTCGATGCCGGGTCCCGCCGGCTCACCCGCTCCGCGACCACCGAGTAGGCTTTGGCGGGTCGTCCGGGGGCCCGTGGCGGGTCCTCGGATCCCAGCCGTCAGCACCAACAGGGGGGCTCGTGACCACGCAAGCGACCCGTTCCGATCAGCTCCATCCGGACCGGCTGTTCCCGGCCGATCCGCAGGCGCGTGAGCTCGCGCGCCGGCTCTACGAGCGGGTGGCCGGGCTGCCGCTCGTCTCGGTGCATGGTCACGTCGACGCGCAGCTGCTGGCGGCGGACCGGCCGTTCGCGGATCCGGCCGAACTCTTGGTGGTGAAGGACCACTACGTGACCCGGGTCCTGCACTCGATCGGGGTCCCGCTGGAGGAGCTGCGGCCGGACGCCGACCCGAGGCGGGTGTGGCGGCTGTTCTGCGAGCACTGGTCCGCGTTCTGGGGCACCTCGACGCGGATCTGGCTGGAGGACGAGCTGACGTCCCTCTTCGAGGTGTCGCTGCCGCTCGACGCAAGCAGCGCTGACGCTTCGTACGACCTCATCTCCGAACGCCTGCGACACGACGCCTACCGTCCCCGTGCGCTCTTCCGGCGGTTCGGCCTGGAGCTGCTCTCGACGACCGACGCTCCGGGAAGTTCGTACGCGCCGCACGAGGCGCTCCGCGATGCCGGCCTCAACGTGGTGCCCACGCTGCGCCCGGACCGGCTCACCGACCCCATGCGGCCGGATTGGGAGCGGGCGCTCGACGAGGCCGGCGTGACCACGTACGCGGGACTGGTCGACTACCTCCGCGAGGAGCGTGCGCGGACCGTGGCGCAGGGGGCGGTGGCCACCGACCACGGCCACACCTGGCCCGACACCGAGGACTTGGGAGACGTGGAGGCGGGGCGTCTCTTCGACCGCATCCGGCTGGAGCGCGCGGGCCCCGAAGACCGGCGGCGGCTGGGCGCTCAACTGCTCACCGTCAACGCGCTGCTGGCGCTGGAGGACGGCCTCGTGATGCAGCTCCACTCGGGGGTGCAGCGCGACCACGATCGCGCCTCCGCGGCTCGGTTCGGGCCCGACATCGGTGCCGACTTCCCCCTGCCGGTCAGCTTCGTCGGCCCGCTGCGGCCGCTGCTCGAGCGGTGCGGGAACGAGCCGGGCCTGCGCTTGGTGGTGTTCACGGTCGACGAGACCTCCTACAGCCGTGAGCTGGCGCCGATGGCCAGCTACTGGTCCGCGCTCTACCTGGGGGCCCCGTGGTGGTTCCTGGATGCGCCGGACAGCATGGCCCGCCACTTCTCGGCCGTCGCCGAGTCGGCCGGGTACGCCAAGCTCACCGGCTTCGTGGACGACACCCGGGCCTTCTGCTCCATCCCCAGCCGGCACGATGTGGCCCGGCGGACCATCGCCCGCCACCTCGCGATCTCGGTCGCGGAGCATCGCCTCGGATTGGAGGAGGCGGCAGCGGTGGCCGAGGCGTACGCCTACGGGCAGCCGCGGTCCGTCTACCGGGTTCGGTCCTCCTCGTGAGCACCGGCCTGCCCCGGCTCGACCGGACGCTGGCGCGCGCCGGGGCCGCGGCACCGGTCCGGATCCTGCACGTGGGCCCGGGCGCCTTCTTCCGCGCCCATCAGGCCTGGTACACCCAGCACGCCTCGCCCGAGTGGGGCATCGCCGCCGTGAGCGGACGGTCGAACACGGCGCTGGAGACGCTGGGGCCGCAGGGCGGGTGCTACACCCTGCTCACCCGGGGACCGGAGCGCGACCAGGCGGAAGTGGTGACGTCGACCTCGGAGGTGATCGGCCAGGGGGATGAGCGGGCCGCGGACCTGCTCGCGAGTCCCGCGGTGACCGTGGTCACGCTGACGGTGACCGAGGCCGGGTACCAGCCGGGAGCGCCGGTGCTGACCCGGCTTCTCCAGGGGCTCGACCGGCGGCGGGCGGCGGGCGCGGGTCCGCTCACCGTCATCGCCTGCGACAACCTGGCCGGCAATGGCGCGGCTCTGCGGGCCGCGGTCCTGAGCGGCGCCCCGCCCGAGCTGGGCTCCTGGATCGACGAGTCATGCTCGTTCCCGAGCACGGTGGTGGACCGGATCACACCCGCCACCACGGCAGCAGATCGCTCGACGGTGGCGGCGCTGATGGGATGGGACGACCACGCGGTCGCGGTCACCGAGCCGGCGTCGGAGTGGGTCATCGAGGACCGCTTCCGTGGACCCCGGCCGCCCTGGGAGCAGGCGGGCGCGCGAGTGGTGGAGGACGTGGCGCCATTCGAGCAGCGAAAGCTGCGGCTCCTCAACGCCGGGCACTCTCTTCTGGCCTATCGCGGCCTCCCCGCCGGTCACCGGTTCGTGCACCAGGCGATGGGTAACGGCCGACTCCACGAGGCGGTGCTCGACCTCTGGCGCGAGACCCGGCGGTGGATGATGCCGGCCGCGCTGGAGGGGGTCGACGAGTACTCCGCCACGGTCGAGACGAGGTGGACGAACGCTCGACTCCCGCACGCGCTGGAACAGATCGCGACCGACGGCTCGCTCAAACTTCGCCAGCGCCTGGTCCCGACCGTCCAGGAAGCGCGGGCGCAGGGGGCGGAGCCGGCCGCCTGCGCCGGGGTGGTGGGCGCCTGGGTCGCCCACGTGCGATCTCATCCCGACCTCCGTGACGCGCAGGCGGACCGCTTGCGGGAGGCGTCGGGTGGCTCGCTGGAAGACGCTTGCCGTGGCCTGCTCGGGGTGCTGGACCCGGCTCTGCCCGGCGACCGCTGGGTCCTTCAGGCGGTGCACTCGGCGGCCGCGGAGGCACTCGAGGCTCGCTGAGGGGGGCCGTTTCCCGGAAAGGGTCCCGGAACCAGCCCCGCGGAGGGCCGCTTCCCGGGAAACGGCCAGGTCTCAGGACTTGAGAGGGAGGGTGAGCTCGATCTCCCAGCGCGCGGGGTCATTGGGATAAGGGAGGGTCGCGCCGGTGGGGGCAAAGCCCATGCGTTCATAAAGGACGCGAGCCGCGTCGTTGTCGTCCACCACCGTGAGCGTGAGGCGCCGGTACCCCTGCGCTCGCGCCCAGGCCACCACCTCGCGCACCAGCCGCTCCCCCACCGCTCGGCGACGATGGGTCGGGGCCACCCACATCGAGATCAGCTCCGCGCGGCCCGGCTCCGATGTGTCCACGCCGCTGACCAGGCCCATCGGTCGGGCGCCGTCGAAGGCCACGAAGTTGACACGATCCAGCAGGCAGGCCTCCCACTCCGCCTGGGTGCGCCGCGAGGCCTCGTGGAGCGTGGTGCCGAACGCGCCCGGCGCATCGGCGAGCGCGGCCAGCCGGACCTCCCGGTAGATGCCCCAGGCACCGGCGTCGAGGCGACGGATCACGACCACGCCTTTTAGAGTGGCGCATCGACGCGAACGTCGATTGGCCCTTGCCCAGAGCCCGCTCTGGCCCTAGGGTCCACCTATGACCAACACCGAGAGCGCGATGTACCGCACCATGCACGGCCAGCCCGACCAGCTGCGGCGGCTGCTGGACCAGGGCCGGGGCCCCGTCGAGAAAGCGGCCGGGCGCCTGCGCGACGCGAGCCGGATCTTCCTGGTCGGGATCGGCACCAGCTACCACGCGGCCCTGGCCGGGGAGTGGATACTGCGGTCGGTGGGCGTCGACGCCCGCGCCGTCTACTCACCCGACTTCGCCGACTACGGGGATGCCTATCGACTGCGCCCGGAGGACGGCGTGATCATCCTCGCGCACTCGGGCGTCAAGACGGCCTCCAGCCGCGCGCTGGCACGGGCGCTGGAGGCGGGTGCGAGCGTGGTCTCGGTGGGATCCCTGACTGCGGAGCATCCGGGCTCACCGCTGGTCCTGCGCACCGTCGAGCGCGAGACATCGGCCGCCTTCACCGCGTCTCACACGGCGGCCATGTTCCTGCTCGCCCAGCTGGCCACCCGGCTGGCCGCGGGCACCAGCCCGGAGCAGGCGGCGGTCTACGAGCGGGCGTTGGAGGCGATCCCGGACCAGGTGGCGGAGGTCCTGCGCCGTGAGGAGGAGGTGGCGCCGGTCGCCTACGCCGCCGCCGGCCGCCTCATCTACGCCGCCGGCGCCGGGCCCAGCGCGGTCAGCGCCCTGGAGGCGGTGATCAAGGTGCGAGAGGCTTCGCGGGCCCACATCGACGGGCTGCCGCTGGAGCAGTTCCTGCACGGCCCGCTGGTGGTGATCAACCGGGAGGACTATGCGGTGCTGATCAACCCGGCGGGCGCGAACCCGGCGTCTCTTACCCGGACCGGCGAGGTGGCTGGCGTGCTGGCCCACATCGGCACGCCGCTCTGGGTCGTGGGCGAGCAGGTGGCGCAGGCTCCCGAGGCGACCGTCTTCGCCCTGCCCGAGACACCGGAGCCCCTCTCGACGATCCTCTCCGTCGTGCCCATGCAGATCCTCGCCAATCAGATCGCCGACGTTTTGGGCGCCAATCCCGACCGCTTCCGTCGCGACGAGCCGGTCTACGCGGAGGCG
Source organism: Candidatus Dormiibacterota bacterium (assembly GCA_963790575.1). Classification (GTDB taxonomy): domain Bacteria; phylum Chloroflexota; class Dormibacteria; order Dormibacterales; family Dormibacteraceae; genus CAVTSA01. The sequence goes on from CAWBPD010000041.1 coordinate 85,606, forward strand.
CTGGCCACCCTCACGCTGTGACGTCGCGATCAGCCTGAGTGCCGGCAGTCGGGGTCCCTGAGCCCGCCGCAGAGGCCTGAGTGCCGGCAGTCGGGTGGCAGTCGGGGTCAACTGGTGTGCGCCCGGAGGCCTGAGTGCCGGCACTCGGGGTCGGACCCCGGCGATTCAGGGACCCCAGTTGGGGACGGCGAGCGTGGTCGGGTCCGTGGGGCCCAGCTGCTGCGTGAAGTCCCGCAGCGATTCCGTCCCCAGCACCTCCTGCCGCGTCCAGGTGAACCGGTCTGCCCAGCTGTGGGTGGTGCCCGGCTGCGTCGTGACCGCGCTCTGATACCCGGCGGCCTGGACCGCGGCCACCACCGAGGCGTCGTACCGCCCGGCCGGATAGGCGAAGTCGAGCACCGGCTTGCCGATCAACGTCTCCAGCGTCGTCTTCGGCGGGCCCAGCTGGTTCTGCACCTGGGCCGGTGACAGCGTCGTGAGGTCCGGGTGATTCAAGGTGTGGGCGCCGATCTCGATCCCGGCCTGACTGATCGCCACCAGCTGCGAGCTCCGCATGCTGTGGCCGTTGGCGTCATCGATGAAACCGCTGATGATGAAAGTGGTCGCGGTGAAGTGATATTGAGAGAGGATCGGGAACGCGGTGGTGTAGAAGTCCGCGTACCCATCGTCGAACGTCAGAGCGACGGGCTTGGCGGGCAGGTCGTTGGTGCCCTGGAGATAGCCCCGCAGCACGGCCATCGTGATTGGGTGGTACCCGTTCGCGGCCAGCCAGGCCATCTGCTGACCGAACCTGTCCGGCGTGACCGTGAGCCCTGCCGCCAGCTGCGGGTTGGGGTTCTGCGGCGACACCTGGCCGATGTAGTGATACATCAGGATCGGGACGTGCACGGTGGCGAGCCCCCGGACCACGATCTCGGCCCGGGCCGGCGACGGGGACGGGGTCGGCGTGGTCGTCGTCCGCACGGCCGGCGGCCGCGGGGGGCGACGGGCGGTCTGCGGTCTGGCCGCGACTGATCCGCACCCCGCCACCAGAAGCAGTGTGAACGCCGCGATGACGAGGCTCAAGCGGGCGGTAGGTCGACTACGAAGACGTGAGCGCGGCGTGTTCACACGGTAGCAAGCCCGCCGGCAAGTCTCAATGATGGAAGAGGCGCAGACCGGTGCGGACCAGCGTGATGCCGTGCTCCTGGCAGGCGGCGAAGACGTCGTCGGACCGCACCGATCCGCCCGGCTCGGCGATCGCGACCACGCCGTGCCGTGCCGCCTGGTCGACGTTGTCGCGGAAGGGCAGGAACCCGTCCGAGGCGAACGCCACCCCGCTCAGGCGGTCGATCCAGGCGCGGCGGTCCTCTGGGGCCAGCTCGCTCTCGGGAGCCCGCTCCAGGGCCTCGCCGAAACTGGTCCGCTCGTCGAGCGTGAGGTCGCCCTCGATGAAGCGCACCTGCCAATTGATGCGGTCCTGCTTCCCCACCCCGGGCTTGAACGCCAGCCCCCGCACCAACGGATGCCGGCGCAGCCACCAGGTGTCCACCTTCTGCCCCGCCAGGCGGGTGCAGTCCACCCGCGACTGCTGTCCGGCGCCGATACCCAGGGCCTGACCCTCCCGGACATAGCAGGTCGAGTTGGACTGGGTGAAGCGCAGCACCACCAGGCCGAGCAGCAGGTCGTCGGCGGCCTGCGCCGAGAGCGGCGCGCCCAGCGGATCGGTCAGCACGCCGGGCCCGATCTCCACGGTGTCACGCGTCTCCCGGAACCGCAGGCCGTAGACCTCGCGTGCGTCCTCGGCCGGCGGCTCATAGGTGGGGTCCGCCTCCAGGACCAGGAATCCGCCCTGCTTCTTGCGGCTCAGGATCTCCAGCGCGCGCGGCTCGTACGCGGGGGCGATGATGCCGTCGCTGACCACCCGCGCCAGCACCCGGGCGAGCTGTTCGTCGACGGTCCCCGACAGCGCGACGAAGTCCCCGTACGACGACTTGGGGTCGGCGTCGCGGGCCCGGACGTAGGCGCTGGTGAGCGGCGTCACCTGGTCCGGGTCGAGGTCGTAGAGGTCGGCGGTCACATCGTCGATGGGGCCCGCGACGGCGGCGCCGGCCGGGGACACGTGCTTGAAGGAGGTCGCCGCCGCCCTGCCCAGGGCCCGGCTCGCCTGCCGGACCAGCTGCCACGCGTTCAGCGCGTCGAGCAGGTTGATGTAGCCGGGGCGCCCGTTGCGGACCGTGAAGGGCCAGCGGTCGGGGATGACGGGCTCCACCGACGCCGGCTGCTGGGGGTTGAGACCGTAGCGAAGTTCCAAAGCCCTCTGAGGCTACTCAAGCTCCTCGGTCAGCGCCCGCGCCCGCGAGGTGATCCACTCCCCCGCCTCGCGCGCCAGCATGGTTGCGAGGCTGATGCGGGCTACTCCGAGCTCGCGCAGACGGGCCACAGAGGGCGTCCGCGGAGAGAAAAGAACGTTGACCACCCCCAGCTCCCGCACCAGCGTCGCCAGGTCGTCCTCGTCGGCGGCGAGGATCGGATAGACGCACGCCGCGCCCGCCGCCCGGTAGGCGCGTCCCCGCCGGATCGCCTCCTCCAACTGCTCCGGCGACCGGGAGCCGTCGAGAAAGCAGTCGACGCGAGCGTTGAGCACCACCTCGACGCCGCGCCCCGCCGCCGTCTCCACGATCTCGGCGATCCACTCCGCCTGCCGCTCCAGGGGGATGCGGCCTCCGGCGGCATGGTCGGTGTCCTCCAGGTTGCAGCCCACCGCGCCCGCGTTCAGCAGCGCCGAGACGAAGGGCTCCGGATCGAGCCCGTAGCCCGCCTCCAGGTCCGCCGTCACCGGCAGGTCCACCGCGGCCGCGATCCGGGCCACAGCGCCGAACGCCACCGCGACCGGCATCTGCTGCCCGTCCTCGTAGCCCAGCGAGCGCGCGACCGCGGCACTGCTGGTCGCGATCGCCGCCACCCCGGCCGACGCGACGGCGCGGGCGCTCCAGACATCCCAGACGTTGGGCAGCAAGAGCGGCGACCCCGGCCGGTGCAACTCGCGGAGCCGGCGCGCCTGCTCCGCCGGCGTTGGGCTCACAGGGGGTTGCCCGGGTTGGTGCGGCTGGTGATGGCGAGCCGGGTCCAGAAGTTCATCATGGTGGCGTTCAGGATCAACGCTGAGAGCTCGGCCTCGCTGAACTGCTCGGCCGCGGCCTCCCAGACCGGGTCCGGGACGTGGCCCGCGCGAATCAGCGTGATCGCCTCCGCCAGAGCCAGCGCGGCGCGCTCGCGGGCGGTGAACACGGACGCCTCCGCCCAGGCGTTCAGGGCGTGCAGGCGCGCGTCGCTCTCTCCGCGCCTGCGCGCCGCGGTGGTGTGCATCTCGAGGCAGAAGGCGCAGCCGTTGAGCTGCGACACCCGCACATCGATCAGGTCGATCAGCGAGCGCTCCAGGTCCGCGTCCGCGATCGCGCCGGCCAGCGCCAGCGCCTGCCGGTACGCCTCCGGCTGCGTCGCGCGAACGCTGATCCTGGGCGGGACGGTCACCGGTGGTGCGTTGGTGGCAGTGGTCATACCTCGATCCTAGGAGCACGGCCGAAAAGGCCCGACGGATCTGGAATGCCCATGCGGCACATCTGCTGTGTTGCCGCCTGTGATGCTCGCTCACGAGGGGACGGCCGCACTCGCTGCGCTTCTCGGCGGCGCCTTGCAGCTGCACCACCTGGACGCCCCATCTCTCGCCGGGTTTCCGGCCGCGCTCCTAGAGCGCACGGTGGTGCACTGATAGGCTCCACTTCAATGCCTTCTCGGAGGACCACTTCGGAGGGCGGCCTGGACCTGCTTCTCGACCCGGACGCGGTCCGCGGCCGCGGCCTGGAGGCACAGCTGCGGGCGGCGGTCCAGACCGGGCGCCTCCCGTCGGGCACCACCCTGCCCTCCACGCGGTCGCTCGCTCGCGACCTGGGGATCGCACGCGGCACCGCGGTCGACGCGTACGAGCAGCTGGTCGTCGAGGGCTATCTGGAGTCACGGCGAGGGTCCGGCACCCGGGTGGCGCGCGGCCCCATCCGCAACCCGCCCGCGGCCACGCCCTCCGACACCGCGGCCCGACCGCGGTTCGACCTGCGGCCCGGCCATCCGGATCTCACGTCCTTTCCCCGGCAGGCCTGGGTGGCGGCGCTCCGGCGGGCACTCCGCGGCGCCCCGCCCTCCACCTTCGGTTACGGCGATCCCCGTGGCGACCCCGACCTCCGAGCCAGGCTCTCCGGCTACCTGGGCCGGGCCCGTGGGGTGAGCACGGACGCGGACCGGATCCTGCTCGTGAACGGGTTCAATCAGGGCCTGTCGTTCTGGGCCCGCGCGCTGCACCGGCGTGGTCACCGCCACGTCGCAGTGGAAGAGCCGACGCAGCCGCTCTTCCGGCAGGTGATCCAGCACGCCGGGTTCACCCTGCACCCGGTGCCGGTGGACGACGACGGGCTGCGGGTCGACCTCCTCGAGGAGAGCCCCGCCACGGCGGTCTTGGTCGGGCCCGCCCACCAGTTTCCGACCGGCTCGGTGCTCCACCCGGCCCGCCGCGCGGCGCTGCTGCGGTGGGCGGAGCGGCGCGGGGGGCAGATCGCGGAGGATGACTACGACGGGGAGTTCCGGTACGACCGTGCCTCGGTGGGCGCCCTCCAGGGCCTGTATCCCGAGCGCGTGCTCTACGCCGGCACCGCCAGCAAGAGCCTGGCCCCGGGCCTCCGGCTGGCCTGGATCGTCTCGCCGGCGGACCTGCTGGAGGACCTCACCGAGGAGCGCTTCCTGGCCGAGCGGCAGCCGCCGATCCTTGACCAGCTGGCGCTGCGAGAGCTGATCGAGTCGGGTGCCTACGACCGCCACCTGCGCCGGATGCGGCAGGCCTACCGTCGCCGCCGTGATCGTCTGGTGGAGCTGCTGGGGCTGCGGGCACCCGAGGTGCGGGTGAGCGGCATCGCGGCCGGCCTCCACGCGGTGCTCCGGCTGCCGGCCGGGATCGACGATGCGCGGGTGGTGGATGACCTGGCGGCGCACTCGGTGGCCGTGGGGCGCGCCGCCGACTACCAGGCGGTGCCGCACGAGCCGCCGCTGCTGGTGGTGGGCTACGGCACTCCACCCGAGCACGCGGTGGAAGCTGCGCTGGACGCGTTCACCCGCGAGCTGGCGGAGGCCCTGCGCCGGCAGCGGTAGGTAGGCCAGACGTCCCTTTCTGCACACAACGGGCCTTCCGCGGCACCGGTAGGCCCCGGGTGTGCAGAGACGGCCCCTACCTGCGCGGCCTATGCGGGCAGCGGCAGGTCGAGGAGGGTCCGGTGCGGCACCAGGTGCTCCAGCAACCGGTCCACGTCCTCGTCCAGGTTGTAGAAGTGGAAGCTGCAGCGCAGACCGCCGGAGCGGGGAGCGCAGATGATGCCGGCCTCACGCAGGAGTGCGGCGAGGCGATCGGCGTCCCGAGATCGCAGTACCACCAGCGGGCCCCGTTCGCCGGGCTCCTGAGGCGTCAGCACCTGGTACCCGGCGGCCGACGCACCCTCGATCAACCGCGACGCGAGCCGCTCGACGTGCGCGGCGGCCGCCTCCACCCCCACCTTCCGGATCAGGCCCACCCCGGCGCGGGCGGCGTACACGGAAGGAATCGGCGGCGAGCCGGACTGGAACCGGTTGGCGCTGTCCGCGTAGTGGAGGTGCCAGGTGTCGAAGGCGAACGGATTCTCCTGCGCGAACCAGCCGCTCTCCAGCGGGCGCAGCCTCTCGATCAGCTCGCGCCGCACGTACAGAAAGGCGGCTCCAGCCGGCCCGAGCAGGTACTTGAGCGCGCCCGCGACCATGACGTCGACACCCAGCGCGCGCACGTCCACCGGCTCCACGCCCACACTCTGGTAGGCGTCGAGGGCGAACAGCGCCCCCGCCTCGTGCGCGGCGCGGGCCGCCCCCGCGACGTCGAGCCGGGCACCGGTCCGGTAGGCCACGTGCGTCGCCGCCACCAGCGCCGTGCGCCGGTCCAGCGCCGCCGCCAGGTCCGTGGCCAGGATGCCCGCACCGCGGTCGGGCACGAAGTCGACCACCGCGCCCCGTCGCGCCTGGGCGAGCAGGATCTGGCCGACAGTCGGGAAGTCGTGGTCGGTGGCCAGCAGCCGGGGCCGGTCGCGGAGGTCGAGCGCGCTCACCACGGAGTTCAGCGCGGAGGAGGCCGAGAACGTGATCGCGACCTCGTCGACGTCGGCTCCGATCAAGGTGGCGAACTCGCCCCGCAGGCGCTCGGTCTCCGCCACCCAATCGTCCCAGGGATTGCCCTCACGGTCCCAGGAGTCCATGAACGCCCCCATCGCCTCGCGGACCTCCGATGACAGCGCCCCCTGGGAGCAGCTGGCCAGGTAGGTCTTCTCGCGCAGGAGCGGGAATTGCGCTCGGAACTCGGCCGGGTCCACAGCCAGATCATGGTCCCAGAACCGCCATTGGGACATTCCATTGGGTGGCCTATATAGGGTGTATAATGCATTGACGTGAGTGTCGAGCCCGCTTCCCGCCAGGAGCTGGCGGTGTCCGAGACGCTGATCAGCCTCGCCACGCTGCTGCTGCGGCGACCCTCCTCCGACCTCAGCCTGACCGCGTCGGGCACGCTTTCGCTCCTCACCCGCCTGGGACCCCTGCGCATCACCGACCTGGCCGGACGCCTGCACGTCTCGCAGCCGTCGATGACGGAGCTGGTGATCCGCCTCGAGCGCAGCGGCTTGGTGTCGCGCACCCGCGACCGCGACGACGCTCGCGCGGTGCTGGTCCAACTGACCGACGCCGGGCGGCGGCTGCGCGACCGGGTGCGAGCGGAGCGCGCCGGTTACCTCGAGGGGCTGATGGAGAAGCTGGGTGAGGACGATCGGGCGGCGCTGCTGGGGGCGGGAGCGGCGCTGGACCGGCTGGTGGAGACGGCCACCGAGTCGCTCGCCGGCGACATGGGGGTTGCCCTGCGTGGCTGAGCACGGCGCTCACGCCTCGCTCAGCCCGCTGCGACAGCCGAAGGCGGTCTACGCGGTCGCGTTCGCCTGCGTGGTGTCCTTCATGGGCATCGGCCTGGTCGACCCGATCCTCCCTTCGCTGTCCGGTCAGCTGCAGGCGACCCCGGCGCAGGTCGAGCTGCTGTTCACCAGCTACCTGACGGTGACCGCCGTGGCGATGCTGGTGACCAACTTCGTCTCCAGCCGGATCGGGGCCAAGCCGACGCTGGTCGCGGGACTGGTGCTGATCGTGATCTTCTCGGCGCTCGCCGGCCTGTCGGGGAGCCTGGGCGGGATCATCGGGTTCCGCGCCGGGTGGGGTCTGGGCAACGCGCTCTTCATCGCGACCTCGCTGGCCGTGATCGTCGGCTCGGCGTCGGGCGGGTACGCCGGCGCCATCATCCTCTACGAGACCTCGCTCGGCGTCGGGATCGCGGTGGGCCCGTTGGTGGGTGGGATCCTGGGGTCCATCTCCTGGCGCGGACCTTTCTTCGGGGTCACGGTGCTGATGTCGATCGCCCTGGTCGCCACCCTGGTCCTGGTCGAGAAGACGCCGCGCCCCGATCGCCCGACATCCATCCTGGCGCCCATCCGCGCCCTCGGCGACCGCGGCCTGCTGGGCATGAGCCTGGTCGCGCTTTGCTACAACTGGGGCTTCTTCACGATGCTCGGGTACTCGCCCTTCCCGATGGATCTCTCCCCCATCCAGCTGGGCCTGGTGTTCACGGGGTGGGGGATCATGGTCGCGATCTTCGCCGTCTTCGTGGCGCCGCGGCTGCGGGCGCGGTTCGGCACCGTCAACGTGCTCTACGTCAACTTCTTTCTGCTCGCCGTCGACCTGGGGGTGATCGCGGTGTGGACGTCGAACCGCACGGTGCTCGTCGTGGCCGTGATCGTGGCGGGCGCGTTCGTCGGTCTCAACAACACCCTGATGACGCAGGCGGTAATGCTGGTGTCGTCGGTGGAGCGGTCGGTCGCCTCCGCCGCCTATGGGTTCGTCCGCTTCATCGGCGGTGGGCTGGCTCCCTTCTTCGCGGGGCTGATGGCGGCCGCCTGGTCGGTACATGTCCCCTTCCTGATCGGCGGCGCGGTGCTGCTGCTGGCGATGGGCCTGCTGCGCATGGTGCATGGCCGGGTGAGCGCCGCCGACGCCAAAGAAGAGGCGTTGGAGGAATCGCCGGCCCCGCCTCCCCGCCGCGTCCTCGACGAGCCCGCCTGACCCGCACTCACTCCGCCATCCCCGCTCTCCTCTGTACCTGAGTGCCAGCAATCGGGGTACTTCTGGGCCTACATGAGCCTTGAGTGCCGGCAATCGGGTAGGACTACCGGGGGTTGCGCGGCGCCGCGAAGGGCCCCTTCCACGCGAAAGCCGCGATCAGATCGGGCGGCGCGGGCGGTGCCGGCGCCGGAGGTGCACCCAGACCGGGAGCGCGTAGGCGCAGAGGGTTAGCAGCAGGAACGGCCACCGCACCGGCCAGACGATGTCGAACGAGAAGTACGCGACGGCGACGGCGGGCAGCGAGACCAGACACCAGCGGTAACCCCACTCCCGGGCCGCCAGCACCGCGATCACGACCGCCGGCACCAGGTACAGGAAGGACCCGATGAAGGCGGCGACGGCGAAGGTGAGGATCGTCGCCGCGAACCCGACCATGAGCGACGCGTTGGACCGGACAGGGAGCGCCAGCGCGAGCGCGTTGGGAATCAGCGCCACCGCCGTCAGCGCGAGAACGACCGCGTTGCCGCTTTCCAGAAGCGAAAGCACTCTAGAGGTCGAGGCCGATCGATCGGCGGGCGAGCCCCAGGCGCCAGGTGGTGCGGATCAGGATCAGCCACAGCAGCACCGCTGCGAACGTGAGCCCCATCAGCAGCACCCCAACCCCCTGGAGGACAAAGAGGTGGCCGAGGGGTGAAACCCAGGCCATCACGAAGATGCCGGCCAGGACGGCGGCCAGGATGGTCGGCCGCCAGTCGGCATCGGGTCGCGCCACCACCCCCCACCACTTGGTGGGCGGCCGGGCGAACACGACCAGCAGCAGCCCGGTCAGGATCATGAACGCGACCATGCAGCTCTCCGCCGTGCGCTCGACGGAACCCGCCCTCACGTGCGCAGGCACCAGCGCCGGGAGGTGCCCGACCTCCACCAGCCAGCAGACGCAGTAGAGGACGACCGCGAGCAGGCTGGAGAGGATCGCGACCGGCGCCACGAAGTTGATCAGGTCGGCGGCCAGGTTGGGCCGTGGCGGGCGGGGGTGGGCCCAGAACGCGAGGGCCACGCTGGGCACCCCGACCGTCACCAGGCTCAGGGCCGAGCCCTGCCGGAGCTCGATCGGGAAGACCCCGATGATGAGTCCGGCGGCGACCACCAGGGCCAGGGTCGCGATGCGGCAGAGGAAGAGCTTCAGGATCGCCTGCATCCCGTCCAGGATCCGGCGCCCTTCGTTCACCGCCGGCAGCATGGCCGCGAACGAGTCGTTGGTCAGCACCATGTCGGACACCGCGCGCGCGGCCTGGCTTCCCGACTGGATGGCCACCCCCAGGTTGGCGCGCTTCAGGGAGAGCACGTCATTGACCCCGTCGCCGATCATCGCCACGTAGTGCCCGTTCGCCCGCAGGGCACGCACCAGCCGCTCCTTCTGTTCCGGGGTAACTCGGCCGAAGACGTTCGAGCGTTCCGCCGCCCGGCGTAGGTGCTCCTCGTCGAGGTCCTCCAGCTCGAGCCCCGAGACGGCGCGCAGGTCCGTCCCCAGCCCGGCCTGCCGGGCCAGCGCCAGCACCGTGTCCGGGCTGTCGCCGGAGATGATCTTGATGTCGATCCCGTTGTCCATGAACCGTGTCAGCGTCTCCGCCGCCTCCGGCCGCAGCGTGTCGGTGAGCGCCACCAGGCCGACCGGGCGCATATGGTCCGGCAGCTCGACCTCCGGGTTCACACCCTCCGGGATCGCGCGCGCGTCCGGCTGGTGAGCGACCATCAGGACCCGCCGGCCCTGCTGCGTGCGCGACTGGATCCAGCGCCGGATCGCGTTCTGGCCGACCGCCTCGTCGATGCCGGGCTCGAGCACCTCGGGCGCCCCCAGGACGTAGGTTCCGCGGAGACCGTGCCCCCCGTCGAAGGAGAGCGCCGACCACTTGCGGTAGGAGGAGAAGGGCACCTCACCGACTGCCTCCGCGGGTTGTGCGGGGAGGGCCGCCGCGATGGTCTCGGTCGTGTTGTTCCCGGTGCTGCTGGTCGCGCAGAGGGTGCCGAGCAGCCGCCGGAAGCCCGGCTCGTCACCGTCCAGCGCCGCCAGCTCCTCCAGATGCAGCTGGTTCAGGGTCAGGGTCCCGGTCTTGTCGACGCACAGCACGTCGACGTTGCTCAACGACTCCACCGCGTTCGCCTGCTGGACGAGCGCCCCGAAACGGATGATGCGCACGGCGCCGAGCGCGTACGCGATCGCGATCGAGATGAAGAGGCCGTTGGGGACCAGGGTCGCGAGCACCGTGGAATGGGCCACCGCGTCCGGGACGTCGACCCGGTGCGCGACCGAGGAGAGGATGGTCACGATCTCCATGTAGATGACGATCACGAGGACGATCCGGATCACCAGGTTCACCTGCTGCTGGAGGGGCGTGAGGGCGCGCCGGAAGGCCCGAGCCCCGGCCGTGATCCGGTAGGCGAGGCTGTCGGATCCCACCTTCTCGACCTCGTAAGTGCCGGCCCCGGTGACGCAGAAGCTGCCCGAGTAGACGGGCATCCCGGGCATCTTGAGCAGGACGTCGGACTCGCCGGTGAGCTGTGACTCGTCGACCTGGATCCGGCCCTCGCACAGCGTCCCGTCGAGCACCACCTGGTCGCCCGGCTTGAGCACCAGGAGGTCCCCCACCACCAGCAGCTCGGGGGCCACCTCGTGCTCGCTGCCCTCGCGGCGCACGGTCGCGGTGGGCCGGGTGAGCAGCGCGATCCGGTCCAGCTGGCGCTTGGCGCGAACCTCCTGGACCACCGACACCACGACGTTGGTCAGGATCACGGCGACGCTGGTGACGGCGTCCAGGGGGCGCCCGACCAGGACCAGGAGGACGCAGAGACCAAAGAGGACGTCGTTGATGAAGGTGAAGACGTTCGCCCGCAGGATCTGCGCGTACGTCCGGCTGCTGGCCGCGGGCGCCGTGTGACCCAGACCGCGGCGGCGGCGCTCCTCCACCTCCTCGCTGGTCAACCCGGGCGCGCGCGCCGACACAGCCGTCTCGACACGCATCTCTCAGCCGATCCTAAGCGCTGCGGCGGGCGTGAGGCCCGCCTTTGCAGGCCACGGTCCCGGGCGCCTCCAGGGGAGCCGTTGTGCACACTCCCGGCCTACGCCGGGCCCCGCATGCCCCGAGTGCGGAGAAACGCCGGCTCGGAGCGCCGCCACACCGACCGGCTAAGCTGAGCGGTCGGAGTGAAGGGAGCAGAGTGACGATCGCTGGGCCAAGCGCAAGTCGTACGCACCATGGCCGGCTCTGGCCGTTCGCCCTGGCAGCACTCCTGCTCCTGGCTCCGAGCTGTGGTGGGGCCGCGGCCGCCGCCACTCCCACTCCCGGGACCGGCTCGCTCACCAAAGTGGTGCTCGCGACCGGGTTCCCGACCAGCATGAACTTCGCCCCCTACTACCTCGCCGTGGCCCGGGGCTACTACGCTCAGCAGGGAATCCAGCTCGACATCCAGGACGGCGCCAACGCCGGCCTGCTGGAGCAAGTGGGCCGCGGACAGATCGACTTCGGGGTGACCAGCGGCGATTCGCTGCTGCTGGCGGCGGCGAGCGGCATCCCCGACGTGATGGTGATGCAGCAGTTCACGTCCTATCCCGTGGGCGCCATCTCGCTGACCAAGGGGGACGTGTCCATCCACTCGCCGGCGGATCTCAAGGGTCGCCGGATCGGGGTGTCCGCTCCCAACGGATCGACCTACTTCGGCCTGCTGGCGCTCCTCCAGGCGGGAGGTCTCACGCTGCACGACGTCGACGTGGTCAGCGTCGGGTTCACCGAGCTGGAAGCGCTCTCGGGCGGGCAGGTCGACGCCGCCATGACCTATCTCAACAACGAGCCGGTCCAGGCACAGTCGGAGGGGATCGGGGTGAATCAGCTCCCCGTCTCGCGTTACCGCGACCTGGTCTCCCAGGGGCTGGTCACCAGCCGGACCTTGACCCGAGAGCACCCGGGCTTGGTCCGCCGCTTCGTGAAGGCGACGCTGGAGGGGCTGCGGGCGGCGCTTCAAGATCCCTCCGCCGCGGCCCAGGCGGCGCTCGCCCGCATGCCCGGCTTGACACCGCAGGAAACGGCGCTGCAGCGCCAGACCCTGACCGCGACGCAGCATTTCGAACAGCCGGTCCCGTCCCGCCCGCTGGGCTGGATCAACCCCTCGGCCTGGAATGGCACGGCGAACTTCTTGCGCGGGGCAGGCGTCCTGAAAGGGACCCTGACACCCAGCCGCCACTATTCCAACCAGTTCCTTGGTAGTTGAGGGGCGGCGGATACCCGGCGCCGGCCGTTTCCGGCACCTGACGATCACCGTCGCCAGCCTGGCCGCGGGCCTGGTGCTGTGGCAGGTGGTGAGCGCGCTGGTGCCGTCCTACCTGGTTCCGTCGCCGCTGCGGGTGGCGGTGCGGTGGGGACAGCTCTGGGCCAGTGGGGTGCTGGGCGCGGATCTGCTCACCACGTGGGGGGAGGCGCTGCTGGGGTTCCTGCTCGGCTCGGTGATCGCGCTCATCCTCGGCTACCTGGTGGCCCACATCCGGCCCCTGGAGATGGTGGTCGCACCCTACGTGGCGGCCTCCCAGGCGATGCCCATGATCGCCTTCGCGCCGCTCCTGATCACCCTGCTCGGGATCGGGCTGCTGCCCAAGGTGCTGATCGCGGCGCTGATCATCTTCTTTCCGGTCCTGGTCAACACGGTGGTCGCGGTGCGCGGCGTGGACCGCGACCTGATCGACGCCGCGCGCAGCGACGGGGCGAGCACGGTGAGGCTTCTGCGGCACGTCGAGGGACCGCTCTCTCTGCCGGTGGTGCTGAGCGGGGTGAAGATGAGCATCACGCTGGCCATGACCGGCGCCCTGGTGGCCGAGTTCGTGGCCTCCGACTCCGGGCTCGGCTATCTCCTGCAGCTGGGTCGGACCGAGTACGACGGCCCGATGGTGTTCGCGTCGGCGCTGACGGTGGCGGCGGTGTCCGTGCTCGCCTACGCCGGCGTGACGCTGCTCGAATACTGGGTGCGGCGGCGTTTCTGATCTTTGGACCCGGGCTCGAGCCTGAAGTCGCGGAGGGGAAAGGATGACGGTCAGTGAGGCGGTCGGAGAGGTGGTGTTCGCGGGAATCGCTCCGCACGGGGCGATGGCGATCGCGTCCTCGGGTCGGGACGAAGACTCCGCCGAGGCCCGCGCGACGCAGCAGGCCCTGCTGGAGCTGAGCGGGCGGGTCCGTACCAGCGGCGCCGACAGCGTGGTGCTGTTCACCCCCCACAACGTGCACGTCGAGGGCACATTCGCCGTGATCGACGCCGAGCGGCTGAAAGGCGGCCTCGGTGAGTGGGGCGCGGCAGAGATCCAGCTGGAGTCGCCGGTCGCCCGTCCCCTGGTGCGGAGGATTCGCGAGGACGCGGCGGCCAAGGGGATTCCGATGCTGACCGTGTCCTACGGCGCCAACGATCCGGCGGCGGCGACCCACCCTATGGACTGGGCGACGCTGGTCCCGCTCTGGTACCTGGGCGGCCGCGGCGATGCTTCGCTCCCGGTCGCCGTGGTGGTGCCGGCTCGCGACCGGCCGCCGGCCGAGCACGTGCGTCTGGGGGAGGTGATCGGGGGCGCTATCCGTGCTTCCGGGCGGCGGGTGGCGGTGATCGCCAGCTGCGACCACGGCCACGGCCACCAGGCCGACGGTCCCTACGGCTTCCGTCCCGAGTCGGCCGTCTTCGACGACGAGGTGCAGCGGCTGCTCCGCGAAGACCGCCTCGAGAAGCTGGTGGAGCTTGACCCGGAGCTGGTGCGGGCGGCGGCGGCCGACAGCTGGTGGCAGATGCTGATGCTGCGGGGTGTCCTGGGCGAGAGCTGGAAGCCGGAGCTGCTCTCGTACGAGCACCCCACCTACTTCGGAATGATGGTCGCGGGCTTTTCGCCGCGGACCTGACCGCCTGGGCGGCTAGGGGCCGCGCTCCTAGATGACGGGCTCGCCGCCGCCGCCGTTGACGGTCAGCATGTAGATGACGACACCGATGGCGCCCACGCCGAGGAGCAGCGCGACCCGGATCCGGTTGTCCTTGACGAGGCCGCCGGTCAGGAGCCCGAGAAAGGCGAACGCGATCACGATCAGGAGACCGTTCTCGATGATGGCGGCGTAGTTCACGTCACCACCATCGTACGCACGAGCCCACCGCCCACCCACCCATCCCCCGTTGGTGCACCAGCGGGGCTTATCCGGGCGCGTGAGGCCCCGGGGGTGCACCAGCGCCGCGTACGCGGGCCGGCGAAGGGCCCGGTGGTGCACCACCGGGTCTCAAGGCCTCAGCGCGCCACCGCGGCCGGCGGTTCCTCCTCCTCGGTGGCCCGGCCGCCGGAGGAGGCGGCGGCCGCCCGCTGGCGCAAGGCAAGCGCGGCCAGCGCCCCCGCCAGCAGCGCCGCGATCGGCACCAAGAGCGTGGGCCGCATCGCGTTCACGAAGCCCACCTCGAACACCTTCTGCCCCAGGTGCGCCAGCTGTGCCGCCACCTCGGCCGGCAGGTGCGCGCCGGAGATGCCGGCCGGCACCCCGGCGCTGAGGACCCCACTGCCGGCGTTGGTGAACGCCTTCACGAACTGCGAGCGGAACTCCGACGGCAGGGAGGCCGACTGCGTGACCGCCTCAGCGTGCAAGGACGACGAGAGCTGCACCTCGAGCACGGCGCCCACCACCGCACCCCCGATCGCACCTCCCAGCTGCCGGATCGTGTTGTAGAGGCCCGAGGCGGCGCCCGCGAGCCGCCCCGGCACGTCCCGCATCGCGACCGTGACCAGCGGGGCGAAGGTGAAACCCATGCCGAGGCCCGCGACCACGGCGCCGGGGAACAAGCTCCAGAAACCGGTCTGGGTGCTCGCCTCCCAGTCGATCAGCGTCATCCCGAGCCCGAAGCCCGCCATCCCGCCCATGGTCAGGTACTTGCCCCCGATACGATCCGCCAGGCGCCCCGCGATCGGGGCCGTCACCATCGACGCCAGCGGCATCGGGAGCAGCATCAGGCCGGCTTGGATGGCGCTGAATCCGAGGGCCGACTGGAGGAAGATCGCGACCGGGAAGAAGAAGCCGATCATCCCAAACGTCATCATCGCGGCCATCCACGAGGTGACCGAGAAGTTGCGGTCGCGCAGTAGTTCGTGCGGCACCAGGGGCGAGGGCTGCCGCGCGTCCCAGACCAGGAACAGGACCAGGAGCACCACGCCGGCGATCAGGACCATCGGAATGGTGAGAGGCAGCCCGGCCACGTGGGTGATGGTGCCCCACTCATAGCTCTGGCCCTGGATCAGTCCGAAGCAGATGCACAGCAGGGCAGCCGAGGCGAGGCCGACGCTGACCAAGGCCAGCGGCGAGTAGCGCTCGCTGCGGCGGTTCTGGATCAGGAGCACGGCGGCGGCGATCGCCACCACGCCCACAGGGACGTTGACGTAGAAGATCCAGCGCCAGTTGATGTAGGTCACCAGCAGACCGCCGAGCACGGGTCCCAGGCTGCTCGCGATGCCGGCGATGGCGCCCCAGATGCCAAACGCCACCCCGCGGGCCTGGGGCGGAAAGATGGTGGTGATGATGGCGGTCGTCTGCGGGGTCAGCAGCGCGCCCCCGATCGCCTGCGCGACCCGGAACCCGATCAGCTGGTCCGGGGTCTGCGAGAGTCCGCAGGCGGCCGAGGAGGCCGTGAACACGACCAGTCCGATCACGAACAGGTTGCGCTGGCCGAAGCGGTCGCCGAGACGGCTGGCGGTGATCAGCAGCACGGCGTAGGCCAGCGTGTAGGCGTTGACCACCCACAGGACCTGGTCGAGTGCTGCGTTGAGGTCCTTGATCACGGCCGGGATCGCGATGTTCACGATCGTCAGGTCGAGCAGGACCATGAAGAACCCGAGGCAAAGGACGACCAGCACCGCCCACGGGTTGTCGCGGAGTCGCATCATCGGTTCGCTCCTTGCAGCGGCCCGCCGTCGGACTGATCGGCGAGGGGGGCGGGCGGGAGGTCGTGGAAGGTGGCCAGCTCCGCCACCTGTTGGGGGAGCCGATCCGGCCACTCGACCTCCCCGCTCTCGATCGCGGCGGCGGTGCGGTCGCACCACGCCGCCTGCGCGGTGCAGCGGTCGATCTCCTGATCGAAGTCGATCATGTACAGCCGGGGCAGGCCCTGCCGCAGATACTCGTCGAGAATGGTCCGCTGCGAGGCGACGCGGGCGCGCAGCAGCACCGCCCGCTCTCGCAGCGCGCTGACGGTCGCGGCCTTGCCCAGGTGCGCGATGGTGACCAGGCCGGCCTCGAACCGGGTGTATTCGTTGACCGGGTCTCTGACCAGGCGGGTCACCGCGTCAGCGAGCGCGGCCCGGCCCTCATCGGTGATCCGGTAGACGGTCCGCTCCGGGCGCCGGCCCGCCCGCTCCACTTCGGCGGGCTCGATCAGCCCCTTGCGCTGGAGTTGTTCGAACGTGTGGTAGAGCGAGCCGGTGCGAGCCTTCACCGAGTCCCCGAGGTGGCGGAGACGAAAGTGGTACGTCACCTCGTAGGGGTGCATCGGATGCTCGACCAGCAGGGACAGGACCACGGCGGCCAATGGTGTCATCGGTGTGCTTTGATCCATCAGAAATAGTCCATATGGAGGATTCCAGACGGATCATACCACTTGGCCCACCATCCGGGTCACTGGGAGCGCCTGAGCCTGGTGCCGGCGCCCCACCACCGCAGTAGCGAAAGGCCGGCCGCGCACCACTTAGACTCCACCTTCAGGACGTACTCCTTCCGGACGCTGTGGGGCCGGCAACAGCGTCACGTCCGGCCTGCGCCTGCGGGGCGCGCGAATCGAGAGGCTGATCGCAGAGGAGAAGGAAGAACCGATGGGCGAGGTGTTTGAGGTCGAGCCCACCCCGAGCCGGCTCGTCATCGACAAGGAAGGAAAGGGCCGCGTCCACTTCCGGGTCAGGAACGCGAGCGACCACGAGGTGCAGATGCGGGCGCAAGTGGCGTCCGAGAAGCGGAGTCAGGAGTCCTGGTTCGCGATCGACGGGCAATCGGAGCGGACGCTGGCCCGGGGCGGGACGGCGACGGTGGTGGTCGACGTCACGGTGCCGCCGGACACCAAGGCCGGCGACGCCTACGGACTTGCCCTGGAGGTGGGCGACGCGTCGGCCACCGGCTCACGCCCGGAGCGCGGCCCCGAAGTCACGATGGACGTGCACGCACGCTTCGAACCACACGGCCGCGGCTTCGCCGCCACCATCGTCGGCGCCGTCATCGGGGGGATCATCGGGATCCTGCTGGCGCTGTTGCTGGCCGGGGGAGAGATCGGCCGCGGCGTCAATCGGGGCCTCAACTCGGGCTGGACCATGGAGCACACGATCTCGCACATCGTGGGCAGCATCTTCCTGGGCCTGGTCATCACCGTCGTCGGCGGCCTCGTGCTCCCCTGGCTGTTCGAGGTCATCTTCTCCGGCGTCGCCCTCCGCCTCCGGCACCACTGGGGCATACGGCACACGATGGTGGTGCTTGCGATCGTGACCCCGATCTGGTCCATCGTCGCCGCGGTCGTGCTCTTCTTCATCTTCCGGGCGATTCCGGGCCGCCAGTTCTTTCTGCCGGTCGTGATCTGGATCGTGGCGCTGATCCTGATCCCGCCGATCGTGGCCCGGATGACGACCGTCGCCGGCCGGGCGCGCGCCCACTGAGGCCTGGCGGACCTCAGGGGCGCGGCCAGCGCGGGGCGGTGGGAGGCAGCGTCTCCAGCGCGTCCCAGTCCTGGCGTGGTGGCGCGAACAGGTCGGCGACCACCGCCCCCTGGGGACCGGCGGTGAACTGGTGGGGCTGATCGTCGGCGATGTGGTAGATGCCGCCCGGCCTCAGCTCCTCCTCCTCGCTCCCACACCGGCAGCGCACGGACCCCTCGATCACGAACCCGATCTGCTCTTGCGGGTGGTGGTGCTCGGGAACCACCCCTCCCGGCTCGATCTCCACCACCCCGGCGGTCAGGTTCCGGCCCTTGACCAGACGTCCGACCACACCCGGCCAGATCCGGGTCGGCTCCAGGTCCCTCAGGTGGTTGAACGCGCTCATCGCCCTCGCCTCCTCAGCTGAAGCAGTAGGAGTCGGAGGAGGAGTCGCCGCCCTCGAGGTGGATCTGGTGGAGACGCAGGTCGGACGCCACGAAGAACCGCTCGTCGAAGGAGAGGACGCCGTCGGCGGGAGCGTCCAGCTTGATCAGCCAGGTACCGACCCCGTGGGGGTAGAACTGGTCGTCCCAGGCTCCGTAGAGGGAGTTGGAGAGGTAGACCCGGCGGCCGTCGCGGCTCACCTCCACCATCTGCGGGCCGCCGGCCAAGCGCTGACCCGGGCGCGCCGGATGGGGCGTGCGGCCGGCGATACCGCCGATGCGGACGCTGCCCGCCTCTTGGGGGTGGAACGGGTCGGACACGTCATACCGCTTCAGCTCGCCGGTTCCCCAGGCGGACACGTAGAGCCAGCGGTCGTCGAGCGAGAGGTTGATGTCGGTCACCAGGGGCGGCACCGCCCCGAAGCCCTGGAGCAGCGGCGGGAGGGTGTTCGGGTCGGCCGGTTCGGCGGGGATCTCGATGACCTTGGTCACCCCCCAGCCATCGCCGTCCTGGTGCCAGGTCCAAACCGAGGCGCTCAGGTCCTTGGTCGAGACCACGACGCCGAGAAAGCCGTAGACCTTGGCCGGGTCGTGGGCCGGCCGCAGCTCCAGCGCCATCTGGTGCTCCGCGCCCAGATCCAGCGTCTGCCGGTGCGTCCCCCCTGTCTGGTCCCAGAGGTGGAGCCGATGCCCGTACTGGTTCCCCAGCAGCAGTTCGGGGACGACGCCGTCCTCGATCATGTTCGGCGTCCCCCACTCGCTGGTAACGATGGTGTTCTGCTGCAGGTGCCACCAGAAGTCGTAGGCCAGATACTGCTCGCCCCGGTCCTGCTCGAACCGACCGATCACGTGGAAGTCGTGGGGGTCGATCATGAAGACCCCGCCCGGTCCCTCGCCGTCCGGAGCGCCCAGGGCCGAGGCGTAGATGCCCTCAGGGCCGCAGTGGATGGTGTGGACGCGGCTGTAGCCGGTCTTTTCCGCGATCTCCTCCGGCTCGATCGTGTGGACCAGGTGCGGGTGCCGGGGGTCGGGCTTGGTGTCGACCACATAGATGCGGCTGGAGCGGAGCCCGGGCAGCAGCAGGTAGCGGCGCTCCTGGTGCTGGTGATAGGCGTGCTCGCCATCGCTGTGGCACAGGCAGCTGCTGCAGGCGTTCCACCCGAAGTGGTGCAGCTCGTCCCCCAGGTTGGGGAACTCCAGGCGCGCGATCTCCTTGCCGTAGGTCGGGCTCTCCGGATCCACGTCCAGGGTGAGGAGGGCGTCGGGGCGCTTGCCCTCCCGGTCGAATCCGACCGTGTAGGCGACCGTCTCCGGTGGAGCCTCGGCGGCGACGGTCGCCGAGCGATAGAAGGTCGGATCGAGCACGCTGGCCATGGGCGGCACTCCTCTCGAGGTATTGGCGGAACGACTGAACCACTTATTCTATCGGTGCGGCTCCCGCCTGATCCGAGCGACCGGAGCTGATCTGGCGCCTACCAGCCACGCTCGCGGTATTCGCCCAGCCGCGGCCGCTCCTTCCCCAGCGTGGTGTCGTCGCCGTGACCGGTGTAGACCCAGGTGTCGTCCGGCAGCTGGGCATACACCTTCTGCTCCAGTGCCGTCATCAGGCTCTCGAAGTTCTGGGGCGAGGTGGTGCGGCCGGGGCCGCCGGGGAAGATGCAGTCCCCCGCGAAGAGATGCGGAGAGCCGTGTGGGTCCCGGTAGAGCAGCGCGATG
Organism: Candidatus Dormiibacterota bacterium; assembly: GCA_963790575.1. Lineage (GTDB taxonomy): Bacteria > Chloroflexota > Dormibacteria > Dormibacterales > Dormibacteraceae > CAVTSA01. The sequence goes on from CAWBPD010000041.1 coordinate 105,622, forward strand.
TGGCCGGGCGTGTGACCCGGCAGCGACAGCACCTCGAGCCTCAGGGGCCCCACGTTGACGGTGTCGCCCTCGTCGAGCGGTTCCGTCTTGAGCGGGATCCGGTGCGCGTCCCGGGGCGGCGCGTAGAGCCGGGCGCCGGTCGCCTGGCCCACCTCCTCCAGGGCCTGCCAGTGGTCGGCGTCGCCGTGAGTGGTGACGATGGCGTCGAGTCCTTGCTCGCCGATCACCGAGAGCAGGTAGGGGCCGTCGGCGGCGGCGTCGATCAGCAGACCCTCGCCGGTGGCGGTGCTCCGCAGCAGGTACGCGTTGTTGTCCATCGGCCCCACCGAGACCTTGGTGATCGTGACCTCCGGCAGCTCGCGCACCACCGGCTGGTGGGGCTCGACGTGTCCCGTGTACTCACTCATGCCCCCATCTTGGCCTACCGTGGGGTAGCAGATGGCGCGCAGGGAGGAGGTGGAGGAGCCGGGTTCCCCCGCCCCCCGCCGCTTTCACCTCGGCAACATCGTCATCGACACCGCGCCGCTGCGGTTCGTCGCCTTCCGCCGCCTCTGGGTGACCGGCGTCGTGACCGGGGTCGGCAGCCAGCTGACCGCGGTCGCCGTCCCCAAGCAGATCTACGACCTCAGCGGCTCCTCGGCCATGGTCGGCGTCAGCGGCGCGGTGGCGCTGCTCCCGCTGGTGGCGTTCGCGCTCTGGGGCGGCGCCATCGCCGACGCGGTCGACCGCCGCCGGCTCCTGCTGCTCTCCAACACCGGGATCGCCGCCACCTCGCTGCTGCTGGCCCTGCAGTCGTTCGCCGGCAACCGCTCGGTCTGGATCATCTTCCTGCTGCTCGGGCTGCAGCAGGCCTTCTTCGGCATCAACCAGCCCACCCGCTCGGCCGCGATCGCCCGCCTGGTCCCGATCCAGGAGCTGCCCCAGGCGAACGCGCTCAACTCGACGGTGATGATGTTCGGGCTGATCTCGGGCCCGCTGCTGGCGGGGGCGCTGATCCCGGTGCTGGGGGTCCCGCTGCTCTACGCGATCGACACCGTCGGGCTCACGGTGATGCTGTACGCGATCTGGCGCCTGCCCGCGATCCCGCCGCTGGCCGGTCCCCGGAGCCGGGCCGGTGTCGCCTCCATCGTCGAGGGCTTCCGCTACATGGGCTCCCATAGCGTGCTGCTGGTGTCCTTCCTCGCCGATCTGATCGCGATGGTGCTGGGGATGCCCCGGGCGCTGTTCCCGCAGCTGGCCTCTACCACCTTCGCCCCGGCCGGGAGCGGGCTCGCCCTGGGCCTGCTCTTCGCGGCCATCCCGATCGGCTCCTTCGCGGGCGGTCTGGTGTCCGGGACCTTCGTGCGGCTGCGGCGTCCGGGGGTGGTGGTCGCGTTCGCCATCTGCGGGTGGGGCGTCGCGATCGTCGGCTTCGGCCTCTCGCGCTCGCTGTTCGTGGCGGCCGGCTTTCTCGCTGTGGCGGGGGTCGCCGACCTGATCAGCATGGTGCTGCGCGGCGCCATCCTCCAGCAGGCGGCGGTGGACGAGATGCGCGGGCGCATGCAGGGCGTCTTCACGGTCGTGGTGGCGGGTGGGCCGCGGCTCGCCGACCTACTGCACGGGACCATCGGCGCCGCGGTCGGGACCACGGCCGCCATCTCCGGCGGCGGCCTGCTGGTGGTGGTGGTGATGGTGCTGGTGCTGCTCGCGTTTCCGGCCTTCTGGCGCTACCGTGCGCCGACCGGTGCCTCCGCCGGCGCGGCATCAAATCCTTGACGTGACGGCAATTGGTAGGCCGAGATTGGTAGGGTTAGAGGAGCGCATCCGGTTCCCTTGATCTGAGGATCGCGGGGTGCCGGGGGTCTCGTCGACGGCGCGGGTGCGGCGAGGCCAACACGTCCGGCCGGTGGAGTGCCTTCGGAGCATGTGCGGAGCGCCCGCCAGATGAGCATGCTCAGGAGGGCGCCATTTTCAGGTCACTGAGGTCCCGCAACTACCGCCTCTACGTCAGCGGACAGATCCTCTCCAACACCGGCGCCTGGGTGCAGCGCATCGCCCAGGACTGGCTGGTCCTTCAGTTGACCCACAACAACGGCGCCGCGCTCGGCATCACCACCGGCCTCCAGTTCCTGCCCATCCTGCTGTTCGGACTCTGGGGTGGTTCGCTCGGCGATCGATTCCCGAAGCGTCGGGTCCTGATCGTGACGGCGGCCGTGACCGGCTGTCTGGCGGCCATCCTCGGGGTCCTCGACCTGAGTGGCCGGGTTCAGATCTGGGAGGTCTTCGCGCTCGCCTTCGCCCTCGGCACCGTGGTCGTGGTCGACAACCCGACGCGGCAGACGTTCGTGGTCGAGATGGTGGGCCGCAAGCTGCTGACCAACGCGGTGAGCCTCAACTCGGCCTCCTTCAACCTCGCCCGCATCGCAGGCCCGGCGCTGGCGGGAGCGCTGATCGTCGTGATCGGCACCGGCCCGCTCTTCTTCGTCAATGCGATCTCGTTCGTGGGCCCGATCGTGGCGCTGCTCATGATGCGGCCGTCGGAGCTGCAGCGGGTGGAGCCGGTCAAGCGCGAACGCGGTCAGATCCTGCAGGGGCTGCGCTACGTCCGGGACCGGCCGGAGCTGATCCTCCCCATGATGGTGATCGCCTTCGTGGCCACGTTCGGGATGAACCTACAGATCACCACCGCCTTGTTCGCGACCAACGTCTTCCACCGGGGCGCCGGCACCTACGGTCTGCTGACGACCGCGGTCGCGGTTGGCTCGGTGGCGGGCGCGCTGCTCTCGGCCTCGCGGGCCCGGCCCACGCGGCGGATGCTGGTGGCGGCCGCGCTCGGCTTCGGGCTGCTGGCGTTGATCGCGGGGGTGATGCCGTCCTACGTGACGTTCCTGGTGGCGCTGATCCCGATCGGACTCGCCTCCCTGGTGCTGATCACGGTCGCGAACAGCACCGTGCAGCTGAACTCGACCGATCAGATGCGGGGGCGCGTGATGTCGCTCTATCTGCTCCTATCGATGGGCGGAGCGCCGATCGGAGCGCCGTTCGTGGGCTGGGTGTCGGATACGTTCGGCGCCCGCTGGTCGCTGCTCTCGGGCGGGGTCATTTCGGTGACGGCGACGCTGGCCGCGGTCCTGGTGTTCTTCCTGCTCCGGGACCGCCGGCTCCCGTCACCGGTCAGCCTGTACCGGCGAAGCTTCGCCCGCGGCTGACCAGCGCTCGCGGGCCGCGCGCGCCTCTTGGTCGAGCTCGGGGTGGATGAACCACTCGCCGGTGTCATCTACGTAGCCGGCCGGGTGCTCCACCTCGTGCCCGAGCAGGAGCAGCCACCGGTTGCGTGACGCCTCGTCGAGCAGACGCGTCTTCTCCTCGATCGTCTTCAGCACGTCGAGGTCGGCGGCCGGGATCCAGGGCAGCCGGAGGTGTGGACGCAGGCCGATCAGATCGCCGCACAGCACCGCCGCGAGCTCGCCGTCCCCGCCGCGGGCGATGATCAGCTGGTGGCCGGGTGAGTGTCCGCCCGTCTTGCGGACGTGGAGCCCGGGCACGATCTCGGTGTCGCCGTCGATGAACTCCACCAGGCCGGCGTCGGCCACTGGCAGCAGGTCCTCCTCCAGGTAGGCGGCCTTCGAGCGGGGGTCAGGGCGCAGGGCGAAGTCCCACTCGCTGCGCTGGACGAAGTGTTTGGCTTTCGGGAAGGTCACCTCGTAGCGGCCGTCCGGCTGCCGTCGCGTGAACCCGCCCGCGTGGTCCCAGTGGAGATGGGTGGTCACCACCAGGTCCACCTCCTCCGGACGGATGCCCAGCGACCGGAGGCCGGCGAGCAGGCCCTCCGGCTCCCACACCCCGTAGGCCCGCGCCCGCTTGGGGTCGAGCTTGGTGCCGATCCCGGTCTCGCACACGATGGTGCGGCCATCAGCCCGGATCACCGCGCCGATGCAGGCGGAGGGGATCAGGTTCTGCTCGTCTGCCGGCTGGCGCCGCTCCCAGAGCACCTTGGGCACGACTCCGAAGATGGCGCCACCGTCCGGCTGCCAGCCCCCCTCGACCAGGAGGTGGAGCTCGAAGTCCCCGAACCGCACCCGCCCACGCTACTCGGGGGCGACGCCGGCGCGCCAGTCGGGGACGCGCCCCATCCACCCGGCCAGCCGCGAGTAGGCCTCAGCGGTTTCGGGAACCGCTACCACGGGCGCGAACGGAAACTGGTCGCGCTCGGTGGGGATGGCCCGGCGTGCAACGGTCAGTGCCGCCTCGGCCAGGTCCGGGTCGAGTGCCGTCGTTGAGTCGATCGCGGTCCACAGGTCCCAGATGTGCGTCACGACCTCCGGCAGGTAGCCGCCGAGGACCATTGCACCTGGCATGCGGGCCCACGGGACATCGACCTCCCGGGTCAGCGCTGCGTCGTCCGCCCACGCGCGGTCGGCCGCCTCCCGCGCGGCGCGAAACGCGCCCAGCACCTCGCCGTCAGGGATCGATTCCGCCCGCACGTCCAACGCCGGGCGGCCCTCACCCAGGACCGAGATGCGCCGGGCGACCGTGACCAGATGGCTGAGCAGCGTTCTGACATCCCACTCGGTACAGGGGGTGGGCCGCGTCAGGTGGTCGGGCGTAACGGAGGCGATGACAGCTTCCGCCTGGTGGAACGCGCGCGCGAGGGTGGGGCGCAGATCGGGCGCGGCAGAAGGTGCGTGTGAGGAGGGGGTCGGGGAACCAGATTCATCGTTCATGGGAGCAGCATGCCGCCTCTAATTCGACATCTTCCGTCATGTTTTGGAGGGACGGCGAGAAACCGCCAGCGGTAGGGTGTGACGGTATACTCGTCGCCCGGTTCCCGTCGAGCGGGAGTAGCTCAATCGGTAGAGCGCAACCTTGCCAAGGTTGAGGTAGCGGGTTCGAAGCCCGTCTCCCGCTCCAACCTCCTCCTTCGAGCCATTTTGAGTTCAAGAGGAGCGCTTTACGGATCTTTCCCACCCTCTCCGAGTGCCTTCCAGACCCTATCGTCATGCGGATGGTTGAGGTGTCCTACAGCTGCCTAGAGGGAATTCAGCTATAGCTACTTCCCCCGGATAAACACTTTCCCCCTGTGGACTCGGTCCCCTGTACCCGGCCGGTCCGTTCAGCTGGTACACGCTGTGAAAGGGGGGCCAATCCTACGGCGGCGTGGACTCCCTTCAGTAGTAGCGGAGGGGCGAGCGTCGAGTCAGCCAGCGGGGTCGATGGACTTGCCAGGTAACCCCGCGACGGTGTCCAAGTTGTAGGCGAGCGCCGACCACCCGGCCCAGATCTTCGCGCCCTGGTCGCCCTTCAATCGAGAGCGTCCGGCCCCGTACTCGCGCTTGACGTGAGCGATGCGACCCTCGCAGCCGACGCGATGACTGGCAAGGCGTTTGCGGGTCCGACGCGATCCTGCGTTCCCCCGGCTGCCGGCGATGAAGATCGTGGTCCCGATCGGTTCCATGGTGGCGGTGGTCGCCTTTCTCGTGAACCCCTGATCGAAGACAGCCTCCGTCGGCCTGAGCTCCAGCGCCACCAACTCGGCCACCGTTTGCGGCAGCAGCACGTTCTCGTGCGGGTTGCCGATCGCCACTTTGGGCGGCAGGAGCAACCCTCGGGCGCCGCGGCGAGTGTTGGGCGTGACCTCGGCGTACTGGACGATCTCTCCGAACTCGTTCGGCTTGGCCTTTTTGCCCTTCCGGATCGGTCGGGCGTCGGGGTCGAAGAGGGAGACCAGGCGGTCCTCGATCTTCTCCCCGGCGAAGCGCTGGCGAATCTGCTCCACCACCTTGGCGCTGAGTCCGATCATCTCCTCCAACTCGGCGATCGCCCGCCGCTCCCGTGGCCGCATGCGCTGACCGCGGGTCGCCTCCTTGACCTCGACGAGCAGGCGTCTGGCCTGGCCAACCGACGCCTTGGCCAACGCACCCACCTCTTCCGTCAGGCGTTGCACATCCTGCTTGGCCTCTCCCGTCCGCCGTCTCAAGCTGCGGTTCAACTCCCGCACCCGACGAGCCGCTGCCCGGCTCCGATCGCGAACCCGCTTGGTCAGGCCGGGGATCATCGCCCGCAGCTTGCGTCCGCTGCGGGCGAGTACGCGCACCGCGTCGGCTGCAAGCCCGCAGTCGGTCGGATACCGGACGTCGGACTCCTGCACTGTGGAGTCACAGCGCATGGCGCGCGCCTTGAAGCCCCGCTCGGTGATCGCCAGTCTCACCGCTGATCGCGTCAGGTCGTCAACCAGCTCCGGCCCCAGCCGGCGCGTCAGCTTGCGGATGGTGGACTCGTCGGGGACCTCGTCCATGATCGAGATCCGGCAGAAGCGTCGCAGTTGGAAGGAATCCGCGACCACCCCGACCAGGCGCTCGTAGCCCCACCCGTGGCGACGCTTCAGGACCATCATCCTCAGGTAGGTGGCCATGGCGATGCTGGGGCGCCCGACCTTGAGGTTGGCCCGTCCCCAGTGCTGCTCGAAGCGGCGCAAGATTTCCGGCGCGTCCAAGACCTCGTCCAGCCGGGCTAGGTCATCCGGCAGGTCATGGACGAGTTGCGGGAGCACGCGTTCCCAGATCGTCTCCACCTGGCCGGCTTGCTTGGTCAGCACCGTGCCTACATCCTAGCAACAGCCCTGTTTCAAGGTCAAGTCCTATCATTTGGATCGATGCCTTCGGACTCCCCTCGACTCCGCGAGCTGGAGGATCGGCAACGCCAACTGGCCCGCCAGGTCCTCGACCTCGGCTTCGTGCAGCAAGGCACGGTGGTACATCGGCCCACCCGTTGCCAGACCCCCGGCTGCCGATGTCACGCGGATCCGCCCCAACTCCACGGGCCCTACTGGCAGTTGACCCGCTACGCCGCCGGCAGGACCAAGACTCGTCGACTCACCGAACGGGAGGCATCCCTCTACCGGGAGTGGATTGCCAACCGCCGGCACCTGGAGGCTCTGGTCGCCGAGATGGAGAAAGTGGGCGACGAGGCCGCAAGTCTGCTGCTCGAGCAGTCGGAGCCGGATCGCAGGTCGAGCAGAGCCCGGAAACCGACGACTTGACACCCCGGCGAACTCCACGCACCCTCGCGGGTCCGCCTATGAGTATTTCCGGGGGAAGTAGCTAGATCGTCCGGGTCGGGAGTGGGTTTTGCGCTGCCCGACCCCGTCGTCAGGCTCAAGACCGGTCTGGCGAACGCCCTGATCAGCGACTACGTGGCCCCGGCGCGGGCCCGCGGGCTCTCCCCCCAGACCACCTGGTACGCCTGGGCTGGCCACTGTGAGGCGTCTTCCTGCTCTGGTGCGCCGGGGAGGGCATCACCGATCCGGTTCGGTTCACGACAGCAGGGCTGAGTATGATTTAATCCTATTCGGAGGTGCAATATGAGGACGACCCGGCAACTGAGCATCACGCTTCCCAACGAGATGGCGGACACGTTGGCTGAACGCGTGCGATCTGGCGAGTACGCCAGCGAAAGCGAAGTGATTCGCGACGGGTTGCGCGTTCTGTTCGCCCGCGACGCCGCCGTCGAGGCCTGGCTCCGAGACGAGGTGGCAGCCGCATACGATGCTCTGACCGGCGACCCGTCCAGGGGGGTTACTGCCCGCGAACTCCGGGAGCGGCTGTCGGCACGACGCGCCGGCCGGTGACTTACCGGGTCATCTTCGCGCCGGAGGCCGAAGACCAACTCGACGAGCTGTATCGCTATATCGCCGGGCAGGCGACGGCATCGATCGCTGAACGGTACGTGGGCCAGGTCATCGACTACTGCGAGGGCTTGGCTACCTACCCGATCAGAGGGACGGCGCGGGACGATATCAGACCCGGTCTTCGAACGACAAGCTACAGGAGGCGGACGGGGGGAGATCCGCAGTCGGTGCAACGCTTAGGGATGCCCTCCCGGACGACGACTGAATGGTCACGGGTGGCTGGTGGACTACGAGGGCCTTGGTCCTAGGCGCGTACCGCCGGCCTCGTCCGAGCCCCCGACCCTGGTCTCCAGATCCTGCTTGTCGTCTCCTAGCGTTGTCCCTCCGGCGTCGCGCTCGCCGCCGGACTCGTTCGCTAGGCCCTCAGGATCGACGCCATAGGGCCTTCGTCCTAAGCGTGTACCGCCGGCCTCATCCGAGCCCCCGACCCTGGTCTCCAGATCCTGCTTGTCGTCTCCTAGCGTTGTCCCTCCGGCATCCCGCTCGCCGCCGAATTCGCTCGCTAGGCTCTCAGGGTCGACGCCGTATTTCTGGAGCAGGCCCGAATACTGCTCGGGATCGATCTTATCGGGCAGTTCTTGCGCCGCCTGATCGGCCCCCTGCTCACCAACTTTTTGGCGGATCATGTCGAGAACAGACTGTTTGTCGACTTGCATCGTTCCCTCCTCGGTTCGCTCGGGTGCCCTCCGTTGCGCTCGACACGGAGCTTGACTCTAAACCACCGGTTCTCGAGGCGGCTGGCTCGGACGAGGTCGTCATCGGGTGGGCCGGGGGCAACCGAGCGGGTGCCGACCAGGGCGAGCGCCGACAACGCGGCCGGATGGTCGAGCACGGCCACATGGGCCCAGCATCCCGCCCACGCCGATCCCCGCGAGGTGCACAGACCCCGAGCGCGTCGGCAAGGGCCGCCGCGTTGCGGCCGCCGGGTCAGCCCTGCCGCGAGGTGGGATTGATGTTGTAGATACCCGGCGCGCCCAGAAGGTCGACCGACCAGAGCGCCATCGGGCGGCCCGGGAGGCTGCTCCCCGTCTCCCGCATGGGCACCAGCTGGACCTCGGGGGCTGGTTATTGTCACGAGTGCTGACCCGGACGGCCAGAGCGACCCGAAGTGGGCCCCCGTTCGCGCGCCCCGGATCAGCCCCGGTGGGCGCACTCTGGCGGGGCGGGAGTCGGTTGCCATCCATGGCCGGCCGGCGCTTTGGTGGTGATGTCCGATAGCGCACTTCCTGATTCCCGCCGGGGCAGGCCGCGCAAGAAAAGCACGCGCACGTGGCTCAAACGCGGACTTCTTGGGTGTCGCCTGCCACATTCATGGGACCACCGGGTTGCCAGAAACTAGGGACCACCCGGAGGCCGTCAGAGCGTGGTCATCGAGCAGGATACCCCGGAGGCCGTCGGAGCCGGGCTCACCCGATGAACTCCTGGCCGAGCAGCTCGGGAACGGCGACAGGCTCGGCGCAGTGAGGGCATTCGCCGCCGAGGCCGAGCTTGCGCATGAAGGTGGAGCAATCGGGGCAGCGCTGTTCGCCCACGGCGCGCTGTCCGCAGCGGTCGCACTCGTAGACGGTGAGCGGTTTGCGTGGCCGGCCAGCGGGGAGGCTGAGCGCTGGCGGAGCGGCCTGTTGCCGTCGCCGGTAGGCGGCGACCCGGCAGGCGTCGGAGCAGTACTTCTGGCGGCCGGAGGGCGTGAATCGGCGCTGACAGAGAGGGCAGGCTATCGTAACGGCATCGTAACGAGACGGGGTGTTGGGTTCGATCCGCATGTGGTCTGGGTTCACGACGGCCGCCGGGGCTTCTGCCGGGAGCGGTAGGACTCGCCCTCGAGGACCAGCTCGTAGGCGGAGTTGAGGATGCGGTCGACGGCCGACTGGGCGAGCATGGGGTCGGCCATCATTGCCAGCCACTCCTGAGGCTCGCGGTTGGAGGTGACGACGGTGGAGGCGCGGCGGTGCCGCTCCACGACCACCTGGTAGAAGTCGTGGGTCTCGGTGCCGTCGAGCCCTTCCAGCACGAAGTCGTCGATGATGAGGAGGTCGACGCGGAGCAGGCGTCGCAGCTCCTGCTCGTAGGTGGCGTCGAGTCGGGCGGCCTTGAGGCTGCGCCAGAGCTGGTCCGAGCGGGTGAAGTGGACCGAGCGCCGGCGTCGGCAGGCGATGTGCCCGAGACAGTTGGCGAGCATGGTCTTGCCGACGCCGACCGGGCCGAGGATCAGGACGCCGGCGGGCTCGTCGAGGAAGCGGAGGCTGCAGAGGTCGTTCCAGAGCTGATGGTCGAAGGTGACGCCGGTGGTCTCGTCCCAGAGATCCAGACGCATCTGGGGATCGAGATGTGCGGCGCGGGCGCGGAGGTCGGCGCCGACGCGGTCGCGACGGGCGACCTCATCCGCGAGCGCGAGCTCCAGGAAGTCCTGGTGGGGAAGCTTCTGCTGGCGGGCCAGCTGCAGGCGCTCGGGCAGGCTCTCCAGGATGGGCGAGAGCTTGAGGCGGCGCAGCACCTGTCGGAGCTCTGGGGAGATGGTCTCAGGCATGATCGTTCTCTCCTCTGGCGAACTCTGAGGGGTCGCGGGCGAAGCGGGGGCGGAGGATGGGCGCCATCTCAAGCCGGCCCGGGGGCTGCGCCTGCGTGAGCTCCAGCGCGCGCTCCAGCATCCGCTGGACACGGATCACGTCGACCACGTCGAGCTCCAGAGTGAGATCGCAGGCGCGCTCCACACGCGCGGCGCCGAAGCGCTTGACCAAGCTCAGCAGGCGGTAGACCTTGCGCATGCGGGCCCAGGGCAGAGGGTCATCGAGGAGGCGGGCAGCGTAGGTCCCGATGTGCTCTCCATGGCCGGCCGCCTGGCGCTTGAGGTACTCGATGTCGCGCATGGCGTAGGCACGCTTGTGTTGAGGCAGATCCTCCGGGAAGGTGCTGCGGCCGCCGGGCGGCTGTCGCGGGTGTTCGCGGAGCAGCTGGCCGTGCTGGGAGATCCTGACCAGCCGGCCGTCCGAGCGCACGTCCACCCACTGACCGATGCGGTCGCCGGGGACCGAGTAGAGCGCGTTCTGGACCTGCACGTGGTGATCCCGGGCGACCTTCGCCTTGACCAGCAGTGGAACGTCGAATCTGGTCTCAGGCGCAGGCAGCAGGCACGCCTGCTCGACCTCCAGGAAGTGCTCCAGCGGCCGTCGCCGGGTGGTCCCGTGGATCCGCATCCCCGCCTCCTCCAGGCACCAGGCGCGCATCCCTCGGCGCGCGGACAGCAGATCCAGGAACTCCTCGCCGGCGAAGCCCGAGTCGCGGCAATAGGGCACCGCCCGCTCCACCCTCGGCTTCTGAGTCGGCGACTTGATCATGCAGGGGTCGACCACGAAGCCGCGAGCCTGCGCGTACTCCAGAAAGCCAGGGTTGAAGCGAGGGTCGATCGAGTCGGCGTGGTTGTCGACGATCGACTTCAGATTGTCCGGAATCAGGACGCGGAATATGCCCCCAAAAAACTCCCAGCTCTCCTCCAGGCCCTCGATCACCTCCGCCAGGCTTTCGCCGTAGGTCGGCCAGCAGAACTGGTGCCGGCTCACGCAGGCGGTCATGATCAGGCCCTTGACCACCCGACGCTGTCCCGATGCCAGGCCCACCTTGCCCAGCCGACCGAAGTCGATCTGCAACTCGCTCCCCGGCTCCCCATCGTCCACCCGCACCGTCTCCCGCTGACCGCCGACCTGCTCCGGGAACGCACTCGCGCAGTAGCGGTGCAGCGTCCGGTACGGCACCTCGACGCCATGCCGCCGCAGCAGCGTGTGGATCTTCGTCAGCCTGAGGCGATCGTCCACCACCCCTTTCTTCAGGAACGCGTGCTGCGCCTCCAGTGCCTGCCAACTCTCGCCGTGGCCCACGCCCCCCGGCCGCCCCGGGCGGAGCTCGGCCGCCACCGTGCTCACCACCTCCTCGGAGATCTCGCTGGCCTCTGAATCGAAGCCCGCTGACTCCGCCGCCTCCAAGTAGCGACGCACTGTCTTGCGGTCGAGCTGACTCAGCCGCGAGATCTCGCGCAGGGGACGCCCCTGCTGCCGCAGCCGCAGCACCTCTCGAACTTCCACCGCGGGCACCTCTCGGAACATCTGCACCTCCCCGCGTGATATCGCGAGAAGCGTGCACGGGCTGATGCTCCGCAGCCCCCAGGTGGTACCTAGTTTGTGGCTAGAGCGCGGTCCCTAGTTCCTGGCCAAATCGGCCTTCGGTGGTCCCTAGTTTGTGGCGAGCGACAGGTGTCCGTG
>CAWBPD010000042.1:0-140571 GCA_963790575.1 Candidatus Dormiibacterota bacterium
CGCTCCTGTCGGCGCCAGGGAGCGACGGTTCGCAAGATCCTCGATTGCCTGATCGCCGCCCACGCCATCCGGGCCGGCACACCGGTCCTCCACGCGGATGCTGACTTCGACACTCTCGCCCGCCACACCGCTCTCCGGATCGACGCCGCCTGAGGGGTGTGGTCAGGCCGGAGCGCTATCAGTCGAGGATCTGCGGAAGGCTGAACCAGAACCGCGTGAAACCGTCGCGGGACTCCACCCCGACCCGGCCGCCGGCCTCCTCCACCAGCTGCTTGACGATCGCGAGGCCCAATCCGGCGCCGCCCTGCGAGCTGTCGCGTGACTTCTCCACCCGGTAGAACCGCTCGAACAGGAACGGGAGGGTCGGCGTCCGGGATGCCGGTGCCGCTGTTGGTGACCGAGACCAGCGCGGTCTCGGCAGCACGCTCGGCCGCGATGCGCACCCGCCCCCCAGATGGCGTGTAGCGAGCCGCGTTCCGCAGCAGGTTGAGTATCACCTGGGGCAGGCGGTCGGGGTCCGACTTCACCTGCAGCCGGGGCGGCAGCCGCAGCGCCAGCTCGAGATGGTTCCGATCAAGCGCCGGCCGGCAGAGCCGGACCGCCACCTCGATGATCTCGACCAGGTCGACGGCCGGCGTCACCTCGGGCTTCGGCCTCGCGCCCCCGGCCAAGGCGTCGAGCGAGCGAGAGAGACGCACCAACCGCTGCACCTCCTCGTCGAGCGAGCTGAACAGCTCCGAGCTGGGCTTCATCACCCCGTCGCGGAGCGATTGCAGGTAACCCTCGAGGTTGGTCAGCGGCGTCCTCAGCTCATGGGCGAAGTTGGCGATCAGGTCCTGCCGTTCGTGCTCCTGGTCCTGAAGGGCAGCTGCCATCTGGTTGAAGGAGTCCGCCAGCGACTCCATCTCCGCCCCGTGCGGGCGGGGCACGCGGCTGGTGTAGGCGCCTTCGCCGACGCGGCGGGCAGCGGCCGACACCGCCACCACCGGACGGCTGATCGCGCGTCCGAGCAGCAGAGCCATCGCGATCGAGGCGGCCAGCGCCACTGCGCTCGCCAGGCCGAGGACCCGCAGGGTCGATTCCGAGAACATCGCCTGCGCCGTCGCGGTGCTCTCGCCGTGGGCCAGCATCAGACCGCGGAACAGCTGGTAGCCGACCCACGAGACACCCGTGCCCACCACCACCAGAGCGACTACCGCACCCGCTAATCCGGCGAGCGCAAGGCGGACCCAGAGGCGGTCGGCTCGCCGGAGCAGCCTACCCATCGAGCAGCGCGCGGTAGCCGAGTCCGCGCACGGTCTCCACATACCGAGGCGGGCTCGTGGCATCGCCCAGCTTGCGGCGCACGCGGCCCACATAGGCATCGATGCCGCGCTCCAAGATCGGCTCCTCCTGCTGCGGGTCGAGTGCGTCGATCAGCCCGGAGCGGGAGAGCACGTGCCCGCGAGCCAGGACCAGCTGGGCGAGCAGCTCCAACTCGGTCCGCGTCAGATCGCAGCGCTGATCGCCACGCCGCACCTGGTGACGGTCGAGGTCCAGGACCAGATCGAGGTAGGCCACCTGCCCCCGCGCGCCGCGCGACGCTTCGCCGGATGAGCGATCGGACGCGGGCGACCAGCTCCGCCGGCGTGAACGGTTTGGGCAGGTAGTCGTCGGCGCCTGCGTCCAGGCCGCGCACGCGATCGGGCACGGTCCCCGGCGCGCTCAGCATGAGGACGGGGACGGACGAGGTCCTGCGCACCTCCTCCGCCACCCCGACGCCCTCCATCCGGGGCAGCATGACGTCCAGCACGACCGCGTCGTACTCGCGGGACCGCAGCATGCGGACCGCCTCCAGCCCGTCTTGGGCGGTCTCAACGTCCCATCCTTCGCGGTTCAGCTAGGCGCCGATCAGCGTGACGATCCTGCGGCCCCGTCGTTGTCGGCCAGCGCCACGGCACGCTCCCCTGCACCTTCGGCGAGCGGCCGGGCGCCTTCGCCGACCGCGATCACCAGGTCGGCCCGCGCGGCGGCGTATTCGCCGACTGCGCGGTGCGCGGCGTCGCTCTCGTCGCCGAGCTCGAGCACCTCGCCAACGCCAACGAGAACTTCGAGCACGGCGAACTGCTTGCGGGTCAGCGCGAGGTACCGGCCGTCGCGGTAGACCTCGCGGCGGAACGGATCCAGACGCAGGCCGGCGATCTCCCGCACAGGCGGCCGGTTGTGCGCGCGCCTGCGGTCGAGTGCTCTCAGCCCGAGCGCGAGCTCTCGCAGCTCGAACGGCTTGGTCAGGTAGTCGTCGGCTCCAAGTTCGAACCCGGAGGCCTTGTCGTCGAGACGGTCCGCAGCGGTGAGCATCAAGATCGGCATGCCACTGCCGGAGGTAACGACGCTCTTGGCGACCTCGTCACCGGTGGGGCCGGGGACGTCTCGGTCGAGGACGGCGATGTCGTAGGCGTTGATGCTCAGCAGGTCGAGAGCGGAGTCGCCGTCACCGGCGATGTCGGCGGCGATCGCCTTCAGGCGCAGCCCATCACGGATCGCCTCTGCCAGGTAGGGCTCGTCCTCGACGACCAACACACGCATGGCCTCCATGCTCCCACCCGGCACATGTCGTCGGCATCTCCAAACTTGCGTACGTGGGACAGCCCCGGCGTCTTTACCCGTCGCAAGTCCGTACGCCGTCGTTTGAGTTTGGCCGGTCGGCGTTGCGTCCCGCACCCGGGGGTGCGAGGGTCCGCCGGAGCGCGGAGCTGCTCCTTATGCGTTGGTGTTCTGGGGCCATCGGTGGAGCTGACCAGCGCCAGAGCTCACCGACCGCCGGTCCTTCGAGGCGGCGAGCCGGTTCCTGGACGAGCTGTTCCGACTTGACCCGCCCCCAATCCGGTCTCGAGACGTTGCCGGCTGAGCGGGCCTCCCAAACGCTCGCGCAGCGTCCCGCGCCGGACCGGATCTGGGCGGCCGGACTGGATGTCGATCGCCGAGCGTCTCGCTCGACGTTGTGGCAGAGGTTGATCCCGGACGCGACCCGCGTCCCGATCGCAGCGCACCGCATTTCGCATCAAGGAGAAGACCATGAAGCTCACGGTTCAGACGTTCCTGACCCTCGACGGCGTGATGCAGGCCCCAGGCGGACCTGAGGAAGACCCCAGCGGCGCCTTCATCCATGGCGGCTGGCAGGCCCCGTTTGCCGACCCGGCGGTCGGCGAGTTCGTCACCGAGCTCAACAGCCACGCTAGCGCGTTCCTATTCGGGCGCAAAACCTTCGACATCTTCCGCGGCTATTGGCCGGATCAGACCGACCCTGCCAACCCCATTGCCGTGGCGATCAATTCGCTGCCCAAGTACGTCGTGTCCAACTCGCTCGGCGAGACCGAGGTCACGTGGCGCGGTGAGCACCCTGACACTGCTCGCCTGGTCACCGGCGACATCGTCGCGGCGGTGCAGGCGCTAAAGGACGAACCCGGCGACGAGTTGCAGGTCTGGGGAAGCGGTCAACTGCTCCAGACGCTGTTGCAGCACGAGCTCGTCGATCGGTTCCGCCTGATGACGTATCCGCTGGTGCTCGGCGCCGGTCGCCGCTTGTTCAGCGACGGCATCCGGCCGGCAACGATGCGCCCCGTCGATGTCACCGTGACCGACCTCGGCATCGTCATCGGCACCTACGAACCAGCCGGTCCGGTTCGCCACGCCCAGATGTAACGGCTGGGGATCGGCTAGCGGTTCTCCGCCACGAACTGGCTGACGGTGAAGGAGGCGCCGGCCGGATCGGCGAGGACCGCGAAACGCACCCAGGGGGCGTTCTGCGGCTCGCTGAGCACGGAGCCTCCCAGCTCACGCGCCCGGGCGGTGACGGCGTCCGTGTCGTCAGCTGCGAAGGTGACGCCCCAGCGCGGCGGGGCGCCGCCGCGCGGCAGGATCCTCGCGACCACGTCCTCGAAGCCCTCGGGTGCGCCCATCCGCTTCATTCCCGCACGCAAGCCAGGGTTGAGTTGCTCGAGCTGGTCGCCGTAGCCGGGCAGGGCCCACATGGGGGAGCCGGCATCGACCGTCATCCAGCCGAACACGGTCCCGTAGAACGCCTTCGCGCCCTCCACGTCGTCGGTGTGGAGATCGTTGAAGTTGACCGCCCCGTGCTCGTTGACGGCGGCGGAGCCGCGGTGGGATCTCGGTTGCCAGACGCAGAACCGCGCGCCCTCCGGATCGGCGAAGCCGGCCATCCGCCCGGCGTCGAAGACGTCGCAGGGCTCGGCGATCACGCGCCCGCCCGCCTCGCGCACGCGGACGGCGGTGTCGTCGGCCGACTCGACCCGGATATAGGTGATCCACTCCCCCTGTGGGGGCGCGCCGGGGGGCAGCGAGGAGATCCCTGCCACGGCCCGGCCACCGATACGTGCCATGAAATAGTGGTCCCCCGCGTCGGGAGGCATCGCGTCCTCGGTCTCCCAGCCGAAGAGCGCGGAGTAGAAGCGGGCAGCCTGGGGCGGGTCCGGCTGGTTGGTGTCGACCCAGCAGGGCACCCCAGGCGGGTAGTCCTCGCGCGTGCTCATGTCGGGAGGCTACAGCCGTCGCTGTCCCAGCATTTCGGGGGGACGTCGTAACGCGACCAAGACCGGAGCAGGCATCGCTCTCCAAAGAGCTGGGACTCGGGGCCGTCTCCGGCAGAACCTCCTTGCGTACGCCGGCAGAGCCATCACTCGGCGGCAGACTCGCCGGGCCCCCGAGCCGTCACAGGACCCTATCGCCCTCGAGCCTGCTCCAGGTTCGACCGGTGCGGGCCGATGAGCCAGTCTCGACTCAGACGCGCGTCGTCCGGTTCCGTTCCTCGCCGCAGCGCGTCGATGTAGGCACGGTCGGCGGCGAGGCGGGCGGTCACCTCGGGACCTTCGGCGACGGCGCCGTGGCCGGGGACCAGTACCTCCACGTGCCGGGCGGCCTCACCCAACCGGTCGAGGGCCGCCTCGTAGGCGCCCACCTGATCGGGGCGGCCAGCGTCGAGGAGCGGGATCAGGACGTCGGAGAGCATGTCGGCGGCGATGAGTACGCCACGGTCCGCGAGGAGGATCGCCGCGTGGCCGATGGCGTGCGCCTGATGCTCGATGACCTCGCCGGGTATGGGTCCGCCGTCGGCAGGGAGTGGGGTGACGAGCCCGAACACGTCGAGACGGACTGTGACGCCGTCGAGGGTGACGGTGCCGTCGCCGGACGCGCTCTCCGCCGCCAGCCTCTGCACCCGCTCTCGGGCGTCACCGGCAGCGCGAGCGCCGGCCGCGGTGGCGTAGCGCGGCACGTTGCCGAAGCGGTGATGCCAGAGCAGGTGGTCCCAGTGGGGATGGGTCGAGAACCCGGCGACCACCGGAAGACCGAACCGGTCCAGCTCGTCGGCGAGCTGGTCCAGATCGGAACCATCGATGCCGGGATCGACCAGGATCAATCCCTCTTCCCCGCGTACCGCGATCGCATTGCTCCAGACCCACGCGCTCTGCCGGACCCAGACGCCGTCGGCCACCTGATTCAACACCGGCTCACTCCGCTCATCCGGCTGTGCATCGCCGGGACCATGGTAGAGCAACGATGTGGACGCCGTCCACAAAGCCTCAACGCGTCTCCGGCGAACGGCCCTCCAGCCGGCGCGTCTCCGCAGCGGTCGAAGGCTGCCCGCGGTTCCTCGCCGCGCCATCCGCCGGCCCGAGAACCGAACGTCATCTCACCCTTCTTCGGCGGCGCCCAAGCGTTGCCAGGTGCGGATCCCGAGGCGCGGGCCGCGGTGTGGCGCTAATCGCGACCCAGCGGTGACTGAAGTTGATCGCGACCCGACTCTCGGTCAGTGAGACGACGGTGAAGACTCACGTTGGGCACGTGCTGGGCAAGCTGGCGCTTCGAGATCGGGTGCAGGCGTTGATCCTCGCCTATGAGTCGGGCCTGGTCGGGCCCGTGCAGGGGAAGGGAGGTTGACAGGCGGCGACAACGATTCCAAGGAGCGGCTGCTGCGAGACTAGGATGGCGCCGTGCCGACACCTGAACCGACGCCCTGCCCCGAGTGCGTGGGGTGAGAGTGACCGCCGAAGGCGTCAACACGATTCGCTTCGTCCGCCCCGGAACCCGGTTCCCAGGGCTGAGCGGACCGGCCGTCGAGGTGTCGGCGCTGGTCTGTGAACGCTGCGGACTCGTGTCCATGTACGCGAAGGAGCCCGAACGGCTCTCCCCCGGAGACTAGATGAGTTATTCCAAACCATCAGTGGTTTCAGGTCGGAGTTGATCTCGTGCCGAGGACGATCGAAGCCCGTGCCTCCTGCCGCCGAACTCCGGTTGCCGACGTCGGCAATTTGGAATAACTCATCTAGAGGGCAGTCTGGTCGACGCCGTGCTGCAATCGCTCCGATGATCGCGGCGCCGGACGTGCTCGTACCTGGGTCGGCGCGGGAGCGCGAGGCCTTCGACTTGTGATTGACAGGGGGAACCGAGAGTTGAGCGTCGGCCCGGTGGAGTACATCGTCCTGGAGTTTCCCGACCACGAGTTCCATGCCGAGATCGCGCCTGCGATCGCGAGCCTGGTCGAGTCGGGCACGGTACGGATCATCGACATCGTCTTCGTCCGGAAGGAGGCGGACGGCAAGGTAGGCACGTTCGAGTTCGACGAGCTTGAGGAGCTCGCACCGTTCGCCCGGCTCCCGGGTGAGGCGGGTGGCCTCATCGGCCAGGAGGACATCGACTACGCGACGGCGACGCTGGCGCCGAACGCGGCAGCCGTCATCATGTTGTGGGAAGACACCTGGGCGCGCCAGCTCGACGAAGCCGTTCGCCGTGCGCACGGCACGATCGTGGAGGGGGCGCGCGTGCCACCGGCCTTGGCGGAAGCCGCACTGGAGTCATTGACCTCCCCATCGACCAGTGATGAGAGGAAGGGATAGATGTTTCGAAGGACGAGGGGCGTCGGTCGCACCATGGCCCGTACGGCGCTGATCGCGGGAACCGCGACCGCGGTGAGCGGGCACGTCGCGCGGCGCCAGCAGGCCCGCTACGCACAGCAGGAGGGGGCGGCCGCACCGGCGCCGGCGTTCGACCTCGCCGAGGAGCTGACGAAGCTGGCAGGGCTGCATGAGCGCGGCATTCTGACCGACGAGGAGTTCTCGGCGCCGAAGGCCCGCCTGCTCGCGATCTGATGGTGTTCGGACAGCGGGCGAGCGGGATGTCGCCAATCTCAGACAGCGGACTTGCGTCGGAGGCATTGGACCCCGGGGCGCAGATTGAGGAGGAGCGATGAGCTTCGGTCAATTTCTATGGGACCTGGTCGCCATCTGGGTCTGGGTGGTCGCCGTCTTCGTCTGGGTCTTCGCGATCTTCGACGTCTTTCGGCGGCGGGACCTGGGCGGGTTCGCGCGAGCGCTGTGGCTCCTCCTGGTCGTCTTCCTTCCCGTCTTCGGAACCTTCGTCTACCTCATCTTCCGGCCCCACCGAACCGAACGGGAGCTTGCCGACCTCGATGCGCGGCTTGTCTCCGCGCCGGTTCACCACGCGGCCGAGGACCTGAAGATCATGTCCGACCTCCTCGACGCCGGGAAGATCACGCGTGCCGAGTTCGATGCCGCCAAGGCCCGCATCCTCAGTGCGAGCACGTAAGCAGCGCGCTGAGGCGGCTCGGGGTGGCGCCGGTGCCGCCTCGACCCCAGCCCTCCGGGAGGCGGCACGCCGGCCGCTCTCCCAGCGTGTCGCTCGGGGCAAGGAGGCCCGCCGCAGACTCCCTCGCGCCGACCACGCCCGCTGGCAGCCGTCGGCGGAGCGAGCGGACCCCGTGGCGCTGCTCGAGGCGCAGGGTGAGACGCGGGTGCGGGAGCTGCTCCCGACCCGGTACGGGCGGATGCTGGTCTCGCCATTCGCGTTCTACCGCGGCGCGGCGGCGATCATGGCCTCGGACCTCTCGACCAGGCCACACACGGGGCTCAACGCACAGCTCTGCGGCGACGCCCACCTCGGCAACTTCGGCGTCTTCGCCTCACCGGAGCGCCAGCTGCTGTTCGACATCAACGACTTCGACGAGACGCTGCCAGGCCCCTGGGAGTGGGACGTCCTGCGCCTTGCCGCCAGCTTCGAGATCGCCGGCCGCGAGCGTGGGTTCGGCGCGGGTGACCGCCGGACGATTGTGGGCGCGGGAGCCCGCGAGTACCGCGAGCAGATGCGACGCTCGGCCGAGATGGGAACGTTGGAGGTCTGGTACGCGCACGTCGCGGCAGCCGAGATCGAGGACCTGATCAGCACCGAGGTGGCCCGCAAGCGGCTGGGCAAGAAAGAGGGCAGGGACATTCTGACCGACCTGCGGAAGGCGCGCACGCGGGACAGCCCACGCGCCTTCGCCAAGCGCGCGCAGGAGAAGGACGGCGAGTTGCGGTTCATCGCTCAGCCGCCCTTGATCGTGCCCGTCGAGGACCTCTGGCCCCCCGGCTACTCGAGGGAGCGGAGTGAGCAGTCGATGCGCCGCCTGCTGGGCGCTTACCGGCGGACCCTCGCGCGCGCCCACCACCCGATCGAAGAGTTCCGCTACCTCCACATGGCGCGCAAGATCGTCGGCGTGGGCAGCGTGGGAACGCGCTGCTGGATCATGCTGATGCTGGGACGCGACAGCGGCGATCCCCTGATCCTGCAGGCGAAGGAAGCTCAGGCCTCGGTGCTCGAGCGGTTCCTCGGTCCGAGCCGCCTCCCCAACCACGGGCAGCGCATCGTGGTCGGTCAGCATGTAATGCAGGCGGCGAGCGACATCTTCCTCGGCTGGGTGCGCGTCCATGACCTCGACGGCGAGCTCCGCGATTACTACGTCCGCCAGTTCCACGACTGGAAGGCTGGCTTGGACATCGAGGCGATGAGCCCCTCCGGCGCGGTCCTCTACGCCGAGCTCTGCGGCGCCACGCTGGCGCGCGCCCACGCGCGCTCTGGTGACCGCATCGGCATCGCCGCGTACTTGGGTCGCGGCGATGACTTCGACCGAGCGGTCGCGAGCTTCGTGAGCGCGTACGCCGACCAGAACGAGCGCGACTACGAGATCTTCCGGACCGCGGTCGCGGCGGGGCGGATCGAGGCGGCGACGATCGACTGAGCGGGGGGAGGGCGATCGCGGCTCAGCTGTCGACTGCCCCTCCCACCCTCGGTCATCACCTCATCAGAGGCGGTGAAGGCCCGGTCGAGGGGGCGGCGCACCCCACGGTCGACATGAGTCGTGGGGCTCAGGTATCGGCTTGGGGGTGGGCGAGGATCTCGCAAACGGCGGCCGCGGTGGTGGGGGCGCGTTCCGAGCCGAGCGCGCGGAGGATCGGGCCAGCGATCGCGTCGAGCTCGATCGCTCTGCCGGCCTGGAGGTCCTTGAGCATCGAAGAGCGCATCCCTCCCGGCATCTGCGCCAGGCGCGAGGCGATGCTCGGGCCGTCGATCGTGACCCCGTCCAGCCGGGCGGCGGCGGCCGTCTCGCTCGCGAGCCCCGCGACCCATTCCGGGCGTTGGCGCGCGCCTCACCGAGCGGTGTCCGCACGCTGGTGGTGAGCAGTGCGGAGGGCGCGAGCAGCGCGAGCTAGCGCCACAGCGCCGTCAGCTCGTCCGGGTCGGTGTTGACGTCGAACCCCCCCGATGCGGGCGCAGGAAGTCGGTGACGTTGGTGACACCGACCGCTCGCTGACCGCGGTCCTTCACCGCCTCGGCCGCGCCAACGGTGGCGAACGTCTCGATCACGGTGGTGTACAGGCCGCCGTGGACGATCCCCGCCGGTTGGTGGTGGCGCTCGTCGGCGGCGACCAAGCCGCTGACGAGCGCGGGTCCGATCCGGTCAAAGTCGATCTCGAGCAGTCGTACCAGCTCGCTCGCGCGGAGGAGGTCGGCCCGGGTCGGACCCTGGGTCATGTCATGTCGCTCCCGCCGGAGGTGGCGATCTCGATCGCGGGAGCGGCCGGCTCCCCGCCGGCAGCGGTCAGGGCGGCCTGACGCCCTCTGGCCAGCAAGGCGATCCCGGCCACTCCGGAGAGGAAGGCGATCGCCGCGATCATCCAGGTCGCGCGCTGGTAGGCGACGAGCGTCGCGAGCGGGGAGTGGGGGGTCCCGAGCACCGCGATCAGTGCCGCAACGCCCATGGCGATTCCGACCTGGCGGAGCATGTTGACGACCGCCGAGCCGGTCGCGAACGCGTGCGGGGGCAGCGAGGAAGCGCCGGTCGCCATCAGCGTGGGCAGAGTAAGCCCGACGCCGATGCCCGTCAGCAGCACCCCGCCCAGCATTTCGCCGACGTAGTCGGGCCGCAGCCCGACCGCCAGCGCCCACCAGGCCGAGCCGGCGGCGAAGATGGTCGACCCTGCGGCGACCACCGGTCCCGCTCCGAACCGGGCGCTGAGCCGGCCCGCGACCAGGAACGAGAACAGCGGCACCATCAGCGGCCCGGGTGCGATCGAGAGCCCCGTGATCAGCGGCGACCAGTGCCAGACGTCCTGGGCCCACAGGACTCGCGACAGCAGCATCGCTCCGAACGGGGCCGAGAACAGCAACCCCACCACCGACGCGCCGGTGAACGGCCGCAAGCGAAACAGGGCGCGGTCGATGAGCGGGTTGCGGTGCCGCGCGAGGTGGGCGGCGAACAGCCCGAGCGCGGTCACTGCCAGCGCGAGGAAGCCGATCGTCCTAGCGTTGGCCCACCCCCAGTCGCCCCCCTTGACCAGGCCCAGCGACAGCAAGCCGACGCCCCCGGTGACCAGGAGTGCCCCCAGCGCGTCCGGGACCGGGACCCGCTGGCCGGCGACATGCGGGAGGCGGCGCCAGCCGACCGCCAGCGCCACCAGGCCGATCGGAACGTTGACGAAGAAGACCCAGCGCCAGCTCGCGGCGACCAGCAGGCCGCCGATCATGGGACCGAGCGCGGCCGCGAGCCCTCCGACCGCGGTCCAGGCGCGGACCGCGCCTTGACGGCGCTCGACCGGGAAGCTGGCGAGGATCAGGCCGAGCGAGGTCGGGGTCAAGAGCGCCGCCCCGGCCGCCTGCACGAGCCGGAAGGCGACCAGCATCGGCAGGCTGCCGGCGGCCCCACACGCCGCCGAAGCGGCGACGAAGACGGCCACGCCGAGCAGAAACCCGCGCTCGCGCCGGTAGCGCTCGCCGAGGCGCCCGAACAGCACCAGCAGCGCGCCGTACACGATGGCGTAGCCGTTCAGCACCCACGACAGATCGCCCAAGGCCCCGCTCCGCAGGTGAAAGTCCCTGCCCATCTGCGGCAGCGCGACGTTGACGATGAAGAGGTCAAGGCTGGCCAGCACCACTCCCGCGCACACGACCACCAAGGTGAGCCGCGGCGACACCTCACGCGGCCGCTCCGGGTGGAAGCCGCTTTCCTTGCCTGGCGGGCGATGGGCGATGAGAGGCATGGGACCTCGCATGGATGAGTTGTTTGACGGAACCCACATGCTACCCGCATTGCGTTCTATGATGCAACCCACTAATCTGGCCGGCATGGAGCGCAAGAGCTTTTCTGACATGCACTGCTCGGTCGCGCAGTGCCTGGAGGTGGTCGGCGAGTGGTGGACCCTTCTGATCGTCCGCGACGCCTTCCTCGGCGTGACCCGCTTTGACGAGTTCCGGAAGCGACTCGGGATCTCGCGCAACGTGCTGGACCAGCGACTGGCTCGCTTGACCCGCGTCGGCGTCCTGGCCAAGGTTCCCTACAGCGAACATCCGCCGCGATTCGACTACCGCCTGACCGAACGTGGCCGCGACCTGTGGCCAGTGATCGACGCCATGCGCCAGTGGGGAGACAAGCACGCCGCGCCGCAGGGCCCACCGCTGCGCCTGATCCACCAAGCATGCGGGCAGATCTCCGAGCCCCGCCTGGTCTGCTCTGCCTGCGGTGAGTCGATCGGAGCGCGGGACGTCAAAGCGATCCCTGGCCCAGGGGACCTCGACGAGCTTGTGGGCGTGGCCTGACGCGCCCGCCGTGCAACCATTGCGCACCGGCTCGCGACCCCGGGCCGAGGAGCTGGTTGGACAGGTCGCAGTCGTCGCCTCTCTCAGGCCCAGGGCGACGCTATACGCGGCCCGACCGGTTGATTCCGCCCCCGGGCACGATTCCGCTCGCCCTACAGCTCGAGCGCCTGCGCGAGTGCGGTCCACTGCAGGCGGGGAACGCCCCTGCCTGCGACGGTCTGCAGACATACGTGGTCGGCGCCGGCCTCGAGGTGAGCATGGGCCGCCTGCGCGATCTCGATCGCGGAACCGTGCGGGATGACCGCGTCGATGAGGCGGTCGGAGCCGCCGTCCGCCAGGTCGCGCTCGGTGAAGCCGAACCGCAGCAGGTTGTTGGTGTAGTTCGAGAGCCGGAGGTACATGGCGGCATAGTTTCGAGCGGTCGCGCGGGCCCGCTCGGTGTCGGTGTCGACCACGCAGGCGAGCTCTGGGGCGAGCAGCGCGCCGCTGCCGAGGCGATCGCGGGCAAAGCGGGTGTGCTCGACGTTGGTGAAGTACGGGTGGCTGCCGCGCGAGCGCTTGGCGGCGAGGTCAAGCATCTTCGGGCCCAGCGCGGCGACCACGCGCCGCTCGCGTGGCAGCGGTTCCGGGGCGCCGTCGAGCACGTCGAGGAACTCGATCGTCGCGTGCCGCGGACGACTGTAGTCACTGGTCGCCTCCGGGTGGCCCACGCCGATCCCGATCAGCGAGCGGTCGGGGTAGTCGCGCTGGAGTGCGGCCGCCTCGGCAGCGACTATCGCGGGGTCGCTCTTCCACAAGTTGACGATCCCGGTCGCGGCGATCAGCGTGTCGGTCGCCTCGAGCAGCGGGCGCAGGTCGCTGACCTCCGGCGAGCTCCCCAGCCAGAAGGCGCCGTAGCCGAGATCCTGTGCCAGCCGCGCCGCCTCCCCCGCGTTTTCGACCCCGATCGGGTGGTAGCCGGTCCAAACGCCAAATCGAGTGAGGTTCATGGGCTGTTCTCCCTGGTTGGTGGACGACTTGATGCATGATTCTGCGGCGCGACCGCATGCGAGCTGATCGTCCGCCGCCCGGGTCCTCGGCAATGCGGTCACATTGCTGGCGATGCAACGTCACGCGAGGCGGGATGGGGTCCGATCGCCGGCATTGCAACGCCACGCGGGCCGGCAAAGCGTGAGCCAGGGGGATTTTCGAAGCAATCACGGCGGAGACTCGCTCAGGTGCTCCAGGCCACCGCTTGCTGCCACCAGTCGTCGAAGGGGCTCGCCGGAACCGCCCGTTTGTGACGGGTCGCGATGTAGCGCCGCTCGATGGCTTCGGCGATGTCATCGGGCACCTCGCGACCTTCGAGATAGTCGTCGATGTCGGCGTAACGCAGGCCGAGATTGTCCTCGTCGGTCTGACCTGGCGTGTGGTCCAGCAGGTCGGCCGTAGGGGCTTTCTCGTAGAGCCGGCTGGGCGCGCCAAGGTGCTCGAGGAGGGCGCGCCCCTGCCGCTTGGTGAGCCCGGTCAAGGGAACGATGTCCACGCCCCCATCACCGAACTTGGTGAAGAAGCCTGTGACCGCCTCGGCCGCATGGTCGGTACCCACGACGAGTAGGCGGCGCTGACCGGCGATCGCGTACTGAGCGACCATGCGCGCCCGCGCCTTTGCGTTGCCCTTGGTGAAGTCGCTCACCTCCTCGCCGAGCGCATCCCGGTACTCCGCGACGAACCCGTCCACCCCTCGCGCGATGTCGAACGTGACTGACCTCTGAGGATCGACGAAGGAAAGTGCGATCTGAGCGTCCTCAGCGTCGAGTTGCGTCGCATACGGCAGGCGAACCGCGATGAACTCGACGTCCGCACCCTGGTCCTGCAGGCGTTCGGTCGCGAGCTGACAGAGCCGTCCCGTGAGCGCCGAGTCCTGACCGCCGCTGACCCCGAGGACGAAGCCGCGGGCGCCGGTCCGGCTCGCGTAGTTGGCAAGGAACGACACCCGCCGCTCGATCTCGTCGGCAAGGTCTATCGACGGGGAGACGTGGAGTTCGCGAATGATCCGTTTCTGGAGGTCATGCACGACCGCACCCTAGCGCGCCGGACGCGGGTCTGCCCCACCGGCCCGTCGCTTCACGCCCTGAAACGGGCGCCGAGCTCACGGCGCAAGTCGGCGACGGAGGAATATCACGTCTTCCTCACTGAGTACGGTGCGCGGTCTGCTTTTGCGGGCGGATCTCGGCGTCAGGGCGGGTCGGCGTGGTACTCGCCGTGCTCGTCGCGCCACAAGGTCCAGCCACCCTCGTGGCACATGGTGTGGTGGCGGCGGCAGAGTTTGCCTCCGTTCTCGACGTCGGTCGTGCCCCCGTGCAGCCAGTGCTTCAGATGATGGTTGCCGCACCAGCGGAGGTCACGGTCGCAGCCGGGGAAGGCGCAGTGGCGGTCCCGAATCGCCATCGCCAGCGACTGCCGGGGGGTGAACAGACGCTGCTTGCGTCCCACCCGCAGCACGTCCCCCTGCTGCCCCATCACGATTGGGCTCAGGACGCAGTCACAGGCGATCCGCTCCGCTGTCTTGCCCGGCACCGGCTCTCCGTTCTGGCCCAGGATGGCCGCGTTCCCCGGCTCTCCCCGCAGGCTCGCGTAGTCGACCAGCAGCTCCAGGTGCGGGCGCTCGCCGTCATGGGTCGGCAATTGCCCCTGGTCCAGCACCTTCTGCGCCAGCTCCACCAGCGCCTCCGCCCGCCGCTCCGGCGCTCCCCGCAGGTCGCCCCGCGCCGGTGGTCCCATCGCCGCGTCGAGCGCCGCGCTCACCACCGCCGCACCTTCGGGAGCCAGCAGCCCCTGCAGGTGCAGCATCCCGTCCAGGGTCCGGGAGGCTTCCAGGTACTGCTGCCGCTCCTGCCGCTCCCAGTCCCGCAACGAGCCGTCAGGGTCGAGGCACAGCTTCAAGTGCTTGCAGACCGTCCACAGCTCGTAAGGGTTGAGCTTGGTCGCGCTCTCGACCAGGGTCTCCTCCACGTTGCGCGCTTCGCCCGGCTCTCCCTTGTAGTCGGGGTTGGGCTGGTTGCCCACCTCGTCCACGGTGCGGGCGAGGATGGAGGCGTGGCTGAGGCTGAAGTCGCCCTGCTCGAAGGCTTCACGAGCCACCGGCAGCTCTTGCAGGCGGCGCGCGGTGCGCAGCTCGTTGCTGGCGGTGCGCGGAGACAGGTGGCACTCCCAGCGCAGCCAGGAGGTCATGGTGAGGCAGCCGCTGGTGCGGTAGCCCTCCTCGCGGTCGAGGTGCGCGATCTCCCGCGAGATCAGGGCGGAGAGGCGGTTCTGGAAGCGGTGGAGCCCGACGAGCAGCGCGCCGCCATCCCCGGAGTCATCGATCGCGTGGAGTTCGTCCCACGCCTGGTCGAGATCCCGTAACGAGATGGACTGGTCGTCGACGGCGAGCCTCGCTTCCACTCCTCCATCGTACATCTGTATGGGGTATCTGCTTGAATGCAGTAGCCCCAGTATCTTGTGCTCGTGGCAGATGAAGATCACCCTCAAGCCGGTCGCGACTACCCCGGAGGCTGGCAGGCATTCGAGCGATGGTTTCCGGACGAGGGCAGTTGCGTCGAGTTCGTGGCCCGTGTGCGGTGGAAGGCTGGCTTCGTGTGTCCGGCATGTGGGCACGGGGACGCCTGGAAAGTGGCCGGGCCCCGATGGATGTGCCGGCGCTGTGGGCGCAAGACGTCGGCAACCGCGGGCACGATCTTCCACCGTTCGCACCTGCCGCTCCCGACCTGGTTCGCGGCTATGTGGTTCATCTGCGCCCAGAAGAACGGCGTCTCGGCCCTGGGTCTGCAGCGCGTCCTCGGGTTCGGCTCGTACCAGACCGCCTGGGCCTGGATGCACAAACTGCGCCGCGCCATGGTGCGTCCGGACCGCGAGAAGCTCGGAGGTCCAGGCCGAGTGGTCGAGATGGACTGCACCTTCATCGGTGGCCGGACGCCCGGAATGAATACGCCGCGGTACTACAACAAGGCCGAGGTCGTGATCGCGGTCGAGCATGCCGCGGCTCAGATGCGAGGGCTGGGTCGCATTCGGATGTCGGTCATCGACCGGACGCGTCGAAAGCTCGACCTGGTGAGCTTCGCGAAAACGAACGTGGCCCCGGGATCGATCCTGCAGACGGATGGCGACCCCCTTTACCAGGACTTCGGCGAGAAGGTCGGAGTGACCGTCGATCAGCGGACCATCGAGCACTCCGGCTCGTTGGCGCACGAACTGCTGCCGGGTGTCCACCGAGTCGCGTCGCTGCTCAAACGCTGGCTCGCCGGAACCATCCAGAACGGCCTGGACGCCCGTCAGCTCGGGTACTACCTCGACGAGTACACGTTCCGCTTCAACCGTCGAGCCTCCAAGGCTCGCGGGCTGCTCTGGTACCGGCTCGTGGAGCAGGCCGTTGCCACCGATCCTCATCCGTACTACGAGCTCATCGCGCCCCGGAGCGATTACTAGATCTTGGGGGCGCTGCACTCAAATGGATACCCCATACATCTGTTCGTACTGATTGTCAATCCCTTAACGGCCGGAAAACGTCCGGGTCAGGGACGTGCTCAGGATTCCTGGAACCCCCGCTTGGCGACCGCCAGCGCGGACATGGCCTTCGGCCCGCCGGCGTAGAAGGCCAGATGGGTGATCACCTCGATCAGCTCCTGCTCCCCGGCACCGTTCTGCCTGGCCAGGCCGAGGTGGTACACGAGCCGCTCGGTGCTGCCGCTTGTGACCAGGCTCGCCACCGTGACTAGGCTGCGTTCCTTCGGCGCAAGCTCTTAACGCGTCCATACCTCACCGAACGGACGTCGTCGGTGAAGTGAACCAGCGCCGGGGCGAAATCCCCGTACCTCCGCTGGGCTTCGGATGGCTCCTTGCGCTCCGCCATTGCTCATACTCCTCTCTGATTCCGGAATTTCGATGCACCCGCCGGCGGTCCCAGAGGCCCGGCCGAGCAGGCCGTCGCGTCAACTGAGCGCCAGCGTCCCCGCCTGCCCGGCCAGCACGCCCGATCGCGGCGCAGTGCCCCTCCAGCGCGCTGTTCAGGAGGACCGCCATGGTGGGGGGCATCACCGTGGGCCCACCAAGTTCGACCAGCACCATGAGGGCGGCCGCGCACCGTGCCGATCGGGGCAGAGGACTCGTCAGAACGGACCAGGTCTGGCTCGCGTCAACGGGGTCTGATCTCGAGGGTCGTCTCGCGGGCGCTGGGTGCGATCATCGGCTCCAGGTAGTTGCCGGTATACCGGCGGTACTTGCCCCGGTACCCGCCGTCCACCGCGTCGTTCACGGTGCCACCGGTCGGTACCAGCACGACGTCCTTCTCGACGCCTCCCGCGCTGATGTGCGCCTCACCGCGGCCCCCGAGGGACCGGTACCACTTGCCCTCCCGCCCGAGCCACGAACGGACGTACAGGTTGTCGCCGGCGCGGACCACCCATACCGTCACCGGCCGGCGGAGTCTGCCGCTCGCGCCCACTGTCGCCAGCTCCGCCCGCTCCGCGGACCCGATCCTCGTCAGCTCTTCCTCAGTCCAGTTCATCACACCCACTCACTCGGTCCGCGCCGGTTCTCCACGCCGGTCCCCCCTCCGTTCCCAGAGGAGTTACTTCTCGCAGTCCTTCTCGCCGGGGCCGGCGTCGAGTTCAGGCTGTGGATCACCTGCCGGGTGGCGGCCCTGCTGCTTGCGATTGAACAGACTCACGACCCTCTTCGGCTTCAGCAGACCCGCGACGCCATCCCCGACCGACCCGGCTGCCCCGGTGATGGCACCGCCGAGACCTTTGGCTGCGGTGAGCGCTTGCCGTTGGTTGGGCACCGCGAGGTCTGCGCTCCGGAGTGCGCGGGTGACGGTATGGGCGGCACCCGTGACACCGCTCCCTACCGCGGTGGCACCAGTGTTCACGCGTCCACCGACAGCTTTTGCGGCATCCTCGAGCGCCCGCAGCGCTCGGTTCGGCCCATCGTCCGCCTTCTCGGGCTTCGGGGGGACATCGAGGTAGACGGGGAAGCTCTCGGGCGGGTCCGAAAATGCCGACCGGGCGGCGTCGACCACTTCACGCCCGAAGACGAATCGGGTGATTCCACCGACGAGCGCTCCAACGCCGTACTCGACGGCCGCCTGCTGCCGACCGTCCAGCGCACCGCGGATGTCTTCTAGGACCCCGGTCTGCACGCCGCGCACGAGGCTCTGCGCCGCGCCTCCCGGCAGCGAATCCGCAAGGGTATTCGCCCAGTGCCCCCAGTCCTTGCGTCCCCCGGCGATCGTCTGGCCGACACGTACGAGGTCTGAGCTGGACGATTGCGCCAGGTGGCTGGCCATGGTCGCGATCTGCTGCTGACTCACCCGACCATTCGACAGGCCGTAGACGAGCGCATGCGCTTGCTCCCGGTCAAGGTTCATTCCGTGAATGTCGGCGATCGCGAGGGCGAAGAGCGCGGTGATCTCGAACTGGAGTTGTTGATCCCCGGCGGGAACGACCGTAACGGCCAGCTGGGCGCCCGACTTTGCCGCCCCGACCGCAGCGAACTTCGCCGCCGCCTTCATGCTCGCCGTGGTGGCTTGCTTGGTCGCGTTCTTTCCTGCTTCCTTCGCAACCGCCTTGGTCCCAGTGACAGCCGGGCCCACGACGGGAATAATCGCGATACCGATCTCAGCCGCGATGCTGCCCACCGTGATGGCGGCGCCCGCGACGCTGATCGCGGTGACGTAGTGGCGCTCCAATATGCGGATGATCTCGGCGGGAGTCGCGTCGGGGTTCCGGCGGCGCAACCCCATGACGTACCTGCGGGCGATACCGCGGCGCCCCCTGACCGCCTTGTCGATCTCGCGCTCGGCATCCTCGACGACGAGCTCTGCCGCCAGTGTGACGTTCCCAGGTGCGGGGTCACCGTTGCGCCGCGAGACGGTCAGATTCTCGTCATGCATCGCCCAATCCCCGCACCGCCACCGGATGATACGTACGCGGTTCGTCGCCGCCCTCTTGCGGATCCGGAACAGAGGTCCGAAACCGTCGAGGCCGCGCAGCACCGCGGTGGCCCCGAACTGGGCCCGCCCGCGGGCATGAGGGAAGGCTGAGCTCGACTATGCACCCAAGAGATGGATTGCGGCGTCGGCGTAAGCCTGTTCGGCGTCTTCGGCGGTATGAGCGGTGGCCGTGAGTTCCACCCGGTAGCCGCCCGGGACGGCGGAGAGAGTGCGGAAGGTGTGGCCGAGGAGGGCCCGGAGTTGGTCCTCGCGGGGAAGCCAGATGACCTCGCGTTGCTCGATGCTGTCCAGGGCCCACTCGGTGGTGCCGTTGAATCCGATCATTTTGCGGCCCTGGTAGTCGCCCACCTCGATCGTCATATCGCTCACCACGAAGACGTCGTTGTCCATGTTCCGGTCGGGGACGATGAAACGATCCCCCGCCGCTGGTTCCCACCGCACCCCGGCCGTGCGCAGTCGCGCGGCCTGCTCGATCGTGATCATGCCTCCATCCTCCACCCGTGGCCGCCAGGCGGTAGACGAGCGCGCGACGTCGGGAGTCAGAGCCAAGGAGTTGACAACAATTACGCTACTTCAGTATCGTAATAGCTATGCCAGCTCCGACCCGAGGCCGTCCGCGAGACGCCTCGCTGGATCACCGCATCGTTGAGGCCACCGCGGATGCGATGCTGAGGCGCGGTTACGCGGGCCTCTCGGTGGACGGGGTGGCGGCGACCCTGGGGATCGCCAAGACCACCATCTATCGCCGCTGGCCGACCAAGGCCCACCTGGTGCTGGAGGTGGTGGCCTCCATGCAGGCGACCGGGGAGCCGCCCGACTCCGGTGACCTCCGCGCCGACCTGGTGGCCGTCACCACCAGCCTCCTGCGCGCGCTCCGGCAGCCCGGGATGCGTGAGCTGGCGGGCGAACTGGTGGCCGCGAGCACTCGTGACGAGGCCCTCGACCGGGGGGTCCGCCGGCTCTGGGCTGCCCGGCGCGAAGCGACCCTGGCCGTTCTGCGCCGGGGTGGCGTCCCCGATCCCGAGGTCGTCGTCGACGCGCTGGCGGGTTCGGCTTACTACCGCCTGCTGCTGACAGGCGACCCCCTTGACGACGTCTATGCCCGGCAACTGGTCGATCTCGTGCTCGGCCGCGTTTCGGTGGAGGAATCCTGATGCTCACTGCTTCCGCACTCGGCACTCCGGCGGCCCGCGGCCGTGCTGCTCGTGCCGTCGCACTGGCCCTGCCAGCGGTCGCATTGGCCAACCCCCTCCGTTCCCAGAGGAGTTACTTCTCGCAGTCCTTCTCGCCGGGGCCGGCGTCGAGTTCAGGCTGTGGATCACCTGCCGGGTGGCGGCCCTGCTGCTTGCGATTGAACAGACTCACGACCCTCTTCGGCTTCAGCAGACCCGCGACGCCATCCCCGACCGACCCGGCTGCCCCGGTGATGGCACCGCCGAGACCTTTGGCTGCGGTGAGCGCTCGCCGTTGGTTGGGCACCGCGAGGTCTGCGCTCCGGAGTGCGCGGGTGACGGTATGGGCGGCACCCGTGACACCGCTCCCTACCGCGGTGGCACCAGTGTTCACGCGTCCACCGACAGCTTTTGCGGCATCCTCGAGCGCCCGCAGCGCTCGGTTCGGCCCATCGTCCGCCTTCTCGGGCTTCGGGGGGACATCGAGGTAGACGGGGAAGCTCTCGGGCGGGTCCGAAAATGCCGACCGGGCGGCGTCGACCACTTCACGCCCGAAGACGAATCGGGTGATTCCACCGACGAGCGCTCCAACGCCGTACTCGACGGCCGCCTGCTGCCGACCGTCCAGCCCACCGCGGATGTCTTCTAGGACCCCGGTCTGCACGCCGCGCACGAGGCTCTGCGCCGCCCCTCCCGGCAGCGAATCCGCAAGGGTATTCGCCCAGTGCCCCCAGTCCTTGCGTCCCCCGGCGATCGTCTGGCCGACACGTACGAGGTCTGAGCTGGACGATTGCGCCAGGTGGCTGGCCATGGTCGCGATCTGCTGCTGACTCACCCGACCATTCGACAGGCCGTAGACGAGCGCATGCGCTTGCTCCCGGTCAAGGTTCATTCCGTGAATGTCGGCGATCGCGAGGGCGAAGAGCGCGGTGATCTCGAACTGGAGTTGTTGATCCCCGGCGGGAACGACCGTAACGGCCAGCTGGGCGCCCGACTTTGCCGCCCCGAACGCAGCGAACTTCGCCGCCGCCTTCATGCTCGCCGTGGTGGCTTGCTTGGTCGCGTTCTTTCCTGCTTCCTTCGCAACCGCCTTGGTCCCAGTGACAGCCGGGCCCACGACGGGAATAATCGCGATACCGATCTCAGCCGCGATGCTGCCCACCGTGATGGCGGCGCCCGCGACGCTGATCGCGGTGACGTAGTGGCGCTCCAATATGCGGATGATCTCGGCGGGAGTCGCGTCGGGGTTCCGGCGGCGCAACCCCATGACGTACCTGCGGGCGATACCGCGGCGCCCCCTGACCGCCTTGTCGATCTCGCGCTCGGCATCCTCGACGACGAGCTCTGCCGCCAGTGTGACGTTCCCAGGTGCGGGGTCACCGTTGCGCCGCGAGACGGTCAGATTCTCGTCATGCATCGCCCAATCCCCGCACCGCCACCGGATGATACGTACGCGGTTCGTCGCCGACCTTTTGCGGATCCGGAACAGAGGTCCGAAACCGTCGAGGCCGCGCAGCACCGCGGTGGCCCCGAACTGGGCCCGCCCGCGGGCATGAGGGAAGGCTGAGCCCGACTATGCACCCAAGAGATGGATTGCGGCGTCGGCGTAAGCCTGTTCGGCGTCTTCGGCGGTATGAGCGGTGTCCGTGAGTTCCACCCGGTAGCCGCCCGGGACGGCGGAGAGAGTGCGGAAGGTGTGGCCGAGGAGGGCCCGGAGTTGGTCCTCGCGGGGAAGCCAGATGACCTCGCGTTGCTCGATGCTGTCCAGGGCCCACTCGGTGGTGCCGTTGAATCCGATCATTTTGCGGCCCTGGTAGTCGCCCACCTCGATCGTCATATCGCTCACCACGAAGACGTCGTTGTCCATGTTCCGGTCGGGGACGATGAAACGATCCCCCGCCGCTGGTTCCCACCGCACCCCGGCCGTGCGCAGTCGCGCGGCCTGCTCGATCGTGATCATGCCTCCATCCTCCACCCGTGGCCGCCAGGCGGTAGACGAGCGCGCGACGTCGGGAGTCAGAGCCAAGGAGTTGACAACAATTACGCTACTTCAGTATCGTAATAGCTATGCCAACTCCGACCCGAGGCCGTCCGCGAGACGCGTCGCTGGATCACCGCATCGTCGAGGCCACCGCGGATGCGATGCTGAGGCGCGGTTACGCGGGCCTCTCGGTGGACGGGGTGGCGGCGACCCTGGGGATCGCCAAGACCACCATCTATCGCCGCTGGCCGACCAAGGCCCACCTGGTGCTGGAGGTGGTGGCCTCCATGCAGGCGACCGTGGAGCCGCCCGACTCCGGTGACCTCCGCGCCGACCTGGTGGCCGTCACCACCAGCCTCCTGCGCGCGCTCCGGCAGCCCGGGATGCGTGAGCTGGCGGGCGAACTGGTGGCCGCGAGCACTCGTGACGAGGCCCTCGACCGGGGGGTCCGCCGGCTCTGGGCTGCCCGGCGCGAAGCGACCCTGGCCGTTCTGCGCCGGGGTGGCGTCCCCGATCCCGAGGTCGTCGTCGACGCGCTGGCGGGTTCGGCTTACTACCGCCTGCTGCTGACAGGCGACCCCCTTGACGACGTCTATGCCCGGCAACTGGTCGATCTCGTGCTCGGCCGCGTTTCGGTGGAGGAATCCTGATGCTCACTGCTTCCGCACTCGGCACTCCGGCGGCCCGCGGCCGTGCCGCCCGTGCCGTCGGACTGGCCCTGGCCGCGGTCGCGTACGTCGCCATTCCTCGACGGCGTCAAGATGCTGTTGCTGGCGGTGTGCGCGCGGGCGGCCTCGGTGGGCCGGCCTGGCGGGTGCGAGCACTCCCGGTGTGGCTCCGGGCGGTGGGAGTCGTGCTCGCCTTCGCGATCGTGACCTCGGGCATCGGCTATGCCTTCACTCTGGCGTTCCCGAGCATCCCCACGCAGCGGCAATAACCGGGCTACGGCCCGCCGTCTGCGTCCAGAGGCATGAGGCCGGCTACCCCTTGCGCTCGACTTTGACGCGGACATAGCCGCGTGGTGTGGGCACATGCACCAGCAGCAGGCCTTGTGTGAGCTGCGCGCGTACCTGTTCCGTCGCGATCAAGCCGGGGAGCCTGACCCTGCGCTCGAATCGACCGCGGGGCAGTTCGAGCCGGCGTGGAGTGGCCTCGGCCGCCGGTGCCAGGTGCCGGACTCCCCGCACCGTCAAGACCTCACCGACCGAGCTCACCTCAACCTCGTCCTCCCGCACACCAGGGACGGCGAAGCAAAGAAGGAAGCCGTCGGGACGCTCGAAGACGTCGACCTCGGGGCGCCACGCCCCGCCCTCCGGCTCAAGCTCCCGCAGCCTCGGTTCGAACTCGAACATCGCGCTCCTCGCTGGTGCCAGGTCCACGTCCTGGGGTCGTGTCCTCAGCTTGGATACCCACGCCGACGGTCCACAAACGGCGCCTTCTGGTTTGGTTCGATGGGGCGCGTGGTACCTGATCCGTCATGTCCGACATCGAAGAGGATGGACTCGCCCGCTGCCCGGTCTGCGGGCGCGAACAACCGGATTGGACAGAGAACGACGGCGAGGGTGTCGTGGTGGCCGGGATCGTCTACTGCTCGGTCGACTGCGCCCAGCGCGATCAGGCTCGCTGAGGCCCCTCAGCACTCTGGCGGCGGTCGCGGAGCGGGGGGACGTCACCGAAAGTCTCCGCTCAACCTGCGGACGCGGGACTTGGCTGGGAGGGGTCCGACGGCGGAGCCGAATCCTGCCACAGTGGCACCTCGTGGGTGACATCGAACAGCTGCCGGCGGCGGACGTACAGCTCATGCAGGGGCTGGCCCAGCGCGTCACCGCCGCCCGCCCTGACCTGGTGAACAGCGGAGCCACCTTCGGCGAGCTGGCCTGGGTCTGGGGCAAGGGGCACGCCTCCGCCGGTGGGACCTGGCGTCGGCGACTTTGGTTCTCGGGGGACACGCTGGTGGCGTGGGCCTGGGCCGAGTTACCGCACCAGGTGCGGCGGAGCGACGGATCGGTCACGAACGTGCACGGGGCCTCCCTGGGGCATCAGGTCGACCCCGCGCACGCCGAGCTCATCGACGACGTGATCGAGTGGTACGACGCGATGGCGGCAAACCTCGACCGCACCGCCTCTCCGGATGCCGCCGACGACTTCGCGCTGAAACGATGGGCAGCGCACGGGTACAAGACGGACCCCGCATCGCTGGGAGACACCGGCTACTGGACGCAGCTCAATCAGCGAGACCTGGTCGAGGTGGTGGATCCCGCAATGCCGGAGGGATTCCGGTTCCGTACCGCCGACGAGGCGGGGCCCCAGGCCGCGGTCCAGGCGCATGTGGACGCCTGGGCCCCGTCGACCTACTCCGCAGAGGGCTACGAGGGAGTCCGGCGGACTGCCTCGTACCGTGGCGACCTCCACGTCCTGGTGGAGGCGCCGGACGGAACCATGGCCGCGTCGACCATCATGTGGCTCGACGACTTCAACCGAACCGCCGAGTTCGAGCCGGTGGGGACGCATCCCGCGTACAGGCGGCGCGGGCTGGCTACCGCCATGCTCTGGCACGGGATGCATCTCGCTCGCAACAACGGGGCGACCCACGTGACAGTCGCCTGTCTCGGCGCGCCCGGTTATCCGAGCGCGCGCGGGCTGTACTACGGGGTTGGATTCCGGGAGTTGAACCGCGAGGCACCGCTGATCAAGCACGCGGTCTGAGGTCCTCCCCGATCTCGCGATTGTGGCCGCCATCGCCCTGCTGATCACCCTCGCGCTGATCTACCGGGGGACCCTGACGGACGTTGCCGGCGTCGCGATCGTGGCCTCTGTGACCCTGCTCGCCCGGTGCAACTACGCGGAGGTGGTCCCCACCCTCTGAGCGGCGGACGCCTAGCCACTCCGCTTGAGCAGCCCCCGCCGCTTCGCCCGCCGCTCGGCGAGCGCGAACACGAGCAGGCCCAGTGGCACCAGGACGAACCCCAGCCCGATCAGGATCAGGATGTCGCCGGCCACCGCGTCCAGCCCCTGGCCGAACACCAGGCTCCGGCGCATGCCGTCAAGGGTGTAGGTGAGAGGTACCGCGTGGCCCAGCACCTGGAGGGGCAGCGGCAGCACCGACAGCGGGTAGTAGACCCCCGCCACCAGGAGCATCACTCCCTCCAGCACCATCGTGATCTGCTGCCCCTTCTCCGGTGACAGCAGCGGCATCACCGACGCGACGATGCCCATGCCGACCAGCGGCAGGATCGAGGCCACCAGCACCAGCGCGGCGGCGCCGAAGTCCGCCTGCGAGAGGTCGAGGTGGAACATCGCGATCGCGATGCCGAGCACGATCACCGACCGGACGAACCCGTAGAGGATGGTGAAGATGCACACCCCGAAGAGGTGGGTGACGCGTCGCACCGGGGCCATGAAGGTGTACTCGATGGTCCCCTCCCAGCGCTCGATGTCGATCGCGAAGGCGATCTCGATGAACACCATCGAAAGGTATCCCCAGAGCAACGACCCGACCAGCAGGAAAAGCTGGGTGCGGTGCAGGTCAGCTGCCGAGCGGTGAGCGCCGAGCTCTCCCAGGCCGGCGCCCAGGTACCCGACGCTGAGCACGTTGACGATGTTGTAGACGACCCACACGATCTCCCAGGCCCAGTAGCGCTTGACCAGGTTCTTCTGGCGATCGATG
Organism: Candidatus Dormiibacterota bacterium; assembly: GCA_963790575.1. Classification (GTDB taxonomy): domain Bacteria; phylum Chloroflexota; class Dormibacteria; order Dormibacterales; family Dormibacteraceae; genus CAVTSA01. The sequence continues at coordinate 25,734 of CAWBPD010000042.1, forward strand.
AATCCGACCAGAGCCCTGCCTTCCAGGCCCCACGACGAGAGGTTCAGCACGATTGAGCGGCCTCCTGATGTTCTTCTTCGTCGGCGTCCGCCTCCGCCATGGCCCGGCCCGAGCGCGCGAAGAAGAGTGGCTCCAGCGGCCCCAGCTCGGCGGGGGTGCCGTCGGCGAGCACCTGGCCCCGGTCCAGCAGCAGGACCCGATCGCACAGGGCCTCGGCCTCCTCCAGGTCGTGGGTGCAGACGACGATGGTCACGTCGCGCTCGGACCTCAGCTCGTCCACCATCTCCTGGACCTCGCGCTTGGAGCGAGGGTCGAGGCCGGTGGTCGGCTCGTCCATGAGCAACAGCGACGGCGTGGTCAACAGGCTGCGGGCGATCGCCACCTTCTGCTGCTGGCCGCGGGAGAGCTGCCGCAGGGGGCGGTCCAGATAGGACCGGCGCAGACCGAAGCGCCCGAGCAGTTCCTCGGTCCGCTCACGGAATCCGCGCATCGGGGTGCCATAGATGCGCGCCGCGTAGGTGAGGTTCTCCCAGGCGCTGAGCTGCTTGTAGAAAGCGGCTTCGACCGACACCCGGTTCACGTGTCGGCGCACGGCGGCGGCCTCCCGGACCACATCGGCGCCGAAGACGCGCGCCACCCCGGTGTCGGGGATGAGCAGCGTGGACAGGATGCGGATCAGCGTCGACTTGCCGCTCCCGTTCGGGCCGATGATGCCGGTCGTCCCGCCCGCTCGGAGCGCGAGATCGAGTGGGTGGAGGGCGAGCTCCCGCCGCCGCGCACGCGGCCACCACCCGGCGGCCGGCGACGACCGCGAGAAGCCTTTGCTGACGTTCTGAAGTTCGACCGCGAGCTGCACGAGCAGGCCTCCTGGCTGGGACGGACGGGGGAGAGGGCAAAAAGAAAGGACCGAGCGCCTCGGGCGACACGGTCCTGGGAAAGGTCGAGGTGAGAGTTAGTCGAAGCTACTCAAGGCCCGGCCTCCAGGCACACGTGTCCCCCGACGGGAGGAGCGCCGTTCGCACCGAGCCGGATGAGCATCGGACGAGAGTCTACCAGCCCCAATTCCCGCTTTCACGTGAAAGGGGGCTTATCGGGTCCGGCTTAGGGCCACTTTCACGTGAAAGCGGGCTTCGGCGAGGTCAGCGGGTGACGCCGACCGCGATCGAGATCAGAAAGTCGAGGCTTTGCGCCTGGTCCAGCTGCTCACCGAACAGGAAGTGGAAGCTGGTCGCACGGCGCGGCACCACGAAGGCAGCCCAGCCGGTGACGGTTTGTCCGCGATCCAGCCACCCTGCCTGCAAAGGTGGCGTGAGCGTCGTGAAGGCGGTGTCGGCGAACACCCCGTCCGCGGTCACCAGCGAGACGTTGTCATCGAAGTTCGAACCCGAGGGGGAGGTGTTCTTGTACGAGATCTCGAGTGCTACCGTTCGAAAGCCCGCGGGGACACCGCCGGCGCCGGCCGGCACCACCCGCGCCTTGACCACCCTCACGGTCGCCGCCGGAGCGACCACGGGAGCGCTGCCAGAACCGCTGACGACCTGACTCGAGACCTCGCCCGGGTCCGGCGGCTGAATCGCGGGCGCCCGGCCCCAGTCGCTGAAGGTGAAGGTGCCGTACCCGCTGACCACCGCCTCGAGCGGGTCCCCGGTGTGTTCGCCGACGACCCACCGGTCGGACCCACCTGCCTTCTGCAGCACCCATGCCCGCTTACCGTCGAGCGTCGTCTGGCCGGCGATCTCCAGCTGATCCGGCGGCGGGCGGCCGTCCCAGCCGACGAACGCGAAGTCATTCAGCTCTGAATCGATGGCCTGGTACCGGAAGCCGGCGACAGCGCTGTACGGGACGCCATCGACCTCCACGTCGCGTTCGAAGACGGTGCCGGTGGCGGGGTCCTGGAGCGTGACCGAGAACGCGTGCTGGGGGGCGAACTCGATCACCCCGGCCCCGGTCCACGTTGACGCCACGCCGTGGCCGACCACACTGAACCGCGCCGAGCGGATCCCCTTCGTGTACGGCAGCTCGAAGATGGTCTGGGCGCTGGGCGCCGAGGTGGGGGCCAGGGGGTGGCGGCCGCGGACGGCGCTCGCGACCAGCGACCCCAGGCTCCCGAGGGCGATCAGCGCCACCAGAACCATGGCGCCCCCGACCAGATAAGAACGCGGGCGCGGCCCGCCGCGGGCCGCGCCAGGCGTTGCGCTGGGCAGCCGAGCCACCGTCTGCTGCGACGGCTGTGCCATCGGTGCCGGTGGTGGAACCCACGATCGGGACCCGATCCCACCCGCCTGGTTCGGGCTCCCGGAGGTCGCGACCGGAAGCCAGCGCCGTCCATCCCAGTACCAGCGACCATCGGTCGAGTACTGCTGCCACGGAGTCGCTGGGGGAGGGGGCTGGCCGGCCATTCGAGACCTACAACGTCAGAGACGTCCCTTCAGAACCAGGCGCGCTTGTCGACCCGGTTGCGCAGCGGCCGGCCGGCCGCGAACGCCCGGCAGTTACCGGCGATGATTTCATAGCGGCGCTCGTCCAGGTGGGGGCCGTAGCCGGCGACGTGCGGCGTGATGAGCACGTTGGGCAGCGTCCAGAGCGGGTGGTCGGCGGAGAGCGGTTCCTGCTCGAAGACATCCAGGCCGGCCCCCGCTATCTCGCCCGCCCGGATCGCCTCCACCAGGTCGTCGAGTCGCGTCGTCTTGCCCCGGCCGATGTTGATGAAGAACGCGGTCGGCCGCATGCGCTGGAACCGCGCCCGGTTCATCAGACCCTCGGTGGCCGGCGTGTGGGGCACGGTGAGAACCACGAAGTCGGCGCGAGGCAACAGCTCGTCCAGCGCCTCCTGAGGGTGCAGCTCCGTCACTGCGGAGGGAGGCGAGTCGCGGCGGGCGTCGGTCGCCAGCACCGTCATCCCGAACGCCTGGCACAGGCGCGCGGTCTCGGCCCCGATACCGCCCACCCCCACGATCAGGACGGTCGACCCGGGTAGGTGGACGACACCCTGGTCGAGCGGCGGCTGCTCCCACTTCCGGTGCAACTGCTGCGGGATGAAACGATGCAGCCCGCGTGCGAAGGCGAGGAGCAGGGCCATGATGTGGGCCGCGATGTGGTCGTTGAAGATCTCGCGGAAGTTCGTCACCACGACCGGGTGAGCGATGAGCGCCTCGGAGTAGTAGCCGGCCGGGGGTGCTGCCTGCGGCGCCTGGAGCCAGCGGAGGCGATTCGCGCGTGGCAGCAGATGGTCCGGAACGCGCCCGAAGGCGGCCTCCGCCCCGGCGATCTCGCGCTCAACCTCTTGCTCGTCCTCGGCCACCACGATCCGGACTTCGGGTACGTCCTGCTGGAGGCGGCGCGCCCACTCGCGCGTGATGACACTCTGCGGCGGGAGCATGAGGAAGGTGAAGCCCGAGGCCATGTCAGTGGAGCATAGCCGCCGGCAAGCCGCGCGGTTCAACGGTCACAGTGCGGGCCCGGTGACAAGGCCTGTCAAAGCGCACTGGCAAGCGGAGTCCTTGTCTGTCGTCGCTCACAGACGAGGTGATCACTCCTGACAGATCTGGCCGCCGTCCACCACCACCTCGGTCCCGGTGATGAAGGAGGCGTCGTCCGAGGCCAGGAACGAGAACGCCGCCGCCACCTCATCCGGCCTGCCGGTGCGCCCGAGCGGGATCTTGCGCGCGTAGGCGTCGATCTCGTCGGCGGGCAGGCCGGCCTCGCGTGCCAGATCGGTGAGGATGAACCCGGGGCAGACGGAGTTGACGCGGATCCCGTAGGGCGCGAGCTCGATCGCCATCGTCTTGGTCAGCAAGACCACCCCGCCCTTGGCGGCGTTGTAGTGCGCCTCCAGCGCTTCGCCCAACAGCCCATTGGTCGAGGCCATGTTCACGATCGCACCCGCTCCCTGCCCTCGCATCCGCCTGGCCACGACCTGGGAGCAGATGAACACGCCGGTGAGGTCGACGTCGAGCATGCGCTGCCACTCGTGGTCGGTCATATCGAGAAAGGGGGTGAAGCCGGCGATACCGGCGTTGTTGGCCAGGATGTCGATGCGACCGAGGCGGTCCTGGGCGGCCGCTACCGCCGCTTCGACGGCGCCGCGGTCGGTGACGTCGACCACCTCCCCGTGCACGTCCCCTCCCGCGCCTGAGAGCTCGGCGCAGACAGCACTCAGCTCTGCCGAGCGCAGGTCCCAAAGGACGAGCCGAGCGCCCTCCTCATGAAATCGGGTGGCGATGGCTCTGCCGATCCCCCGTGCGGCGCCGGTGACGATCGCGGACTTGCCCTCAAGCCGTCCCACTCGCCGCCTCCGCTTCCGGCTCCTCCTGCACAAAGATGGCGGCTGCGTCCGTCAGCGCACGCGGGCGGAACCGGGCCAGCACCACCATCAGGATGATGCCGACGCCGATCCACCCCACGGCGAACCAGTTCGCCTGCTCGATCGGGGATGGCGGCGTGGGTATGAACTGGAAATAGAGGGGCGCCAGCAGAATCAACGAGCCGGCGATCGGGAACACACCGTGCAGGATTCCGTTGAACTCCGGTCTCTGCTTCTGCAGGTAGTAGGCGACGCTCCCGGAGCACACGATGATGTACACCACGATGACAAGGACCGTCAGCACGGTGCCGACGATCTCGAAGGCGGGAAACGGACCCAGCGCCAATCCCAGGCCGAGGGTGACCGCGAGGCTGAACACCAGCTGGAAGACGACCGCGACGTAGGGGGTGCGATAGGTGGGGTGGGTGCGTGCCAGGACCCGGGGCAGTGCGTGGACCCGGCCCATCGCGAAGACGACGCGCGTCGCCGCCGTGAAGCCACCGCTCGCGTTGCCGAGCGCGCTGTTGAGGAGGGCGAGGAGGATCAGGAGCCAGCCGATCCCCCAGAACCGCATCGCCAGCACCTGCCAAGGGTTGGCGTTGGTGGCGTAGCTGCCCATCTTGTCGAAGCCCCAGCCGACCACGGCGGCGTAGGAGCAGATGAAGTAGAAGATTCCGATCAGCAATCCCGACAGCAGCGTGGCGCGCACGATGGTGCGCCGGGGATCCCGCGCCTCCTCGCCCAGTGGAGCCGCGCACTCGAAGCCCTGAAAGGCAAGGATCGAGTAGACCACGCCCTTGAAGACGCCTGACCAGCCGCCCTGGGCGTGCGCCGGGTTGAAGACCTGGAAGGTGTTCGCGCTCCCCGCCTTGGCGATCATGAAGAACGCCAGCGCCAGGAACACCACCAGCTCGAAGATGCCGAAGAAGACCCCGAAATTGGTGGACAGCCGGACCCCGCGATAGTTGAGGAAGGAAGAGATCAGCAGCATCGCCACCGTCCAGATCCACCAGGGCGCGTTGATGCCGGCGGAGTGGAAGGCGTCCTGCACGATGATGCCCAGCACAAGCGTGATGCCCGCCGGCACGATGAGCTCGAGCAGGACGTCGAACCATCCGACCAGAAATCCCAGGGCAGACCCGGCCCCATGGGCGGCATAGGCGTAGACCCCGCCGGCCGCAGGCACGTGGCGGGCCATCTGTCCGATGCTGTTGGCGATCAACAGCACCACCACGATCGTGATCAGCACCGAAAACGGCATCACGGGACCGGCGAAGGTGAAGCCGATCAGCAGCGAGAACGCGACCGCCGCCCCCGGACCCATGTGCGTGATGGCTTGAAACAACGCCTGTGGCAGGCCGATCGACCCCGACGCCAGGGTCGTGCGATCGACTGCCCTTTGCTCGCTCGCCGAAGTCGCCATGCAGCCTCCCTCCGGGGTTTTCAGAGAGCTTTCCCGATTCTGGCGAGACTGTCAAGGGCCAAGCGTCCGCAGTCAGACCCTTCCGGGCGCGCGGTAGCGTCCGGCTGCGGACACTCGACCCTCAATGTGGGGGCTCCGGCCGGTCTAGGGCCGGCAGGCGCCGGTCGAGGTCGAGGGCAGGTCGGTCATGGCGAAGGTGGGCGCGGCCCAGGCGCCACCGGCGACGCCGAACAGTTGCAGGCCGACCACCACGCCGCCGTCGAGCACGGGGCCGCCCGTGCAGTCCGCGATGGCCTTGGGGCTGTTCACCTCGAAGAGGTAGGCATCCGGCACCGCCGGGGTGGTGAAGAAGAGGGACCCTGAGTAGGCCAGGGTCCGAGCCGGCTGCGCACAGACCACGGTGGCGTCGTCGAGCGGCTGGGGTGAGCCCACCCCGAGCGGAAGTCCACGCACGCGTGCCGTCCCCGGTGCCCGGAAGAGGGCGTAGCCCCGGGCGGGGGTCACCCGCGTCAGGTCCGCGTGGTAGTCATGGCCGCCGCTGGTGACGGTCACAACCGACCACCTGGGTGAGCCTGGGAAGACGGAGGCACTGAGGTTGTGGGCCATGGTCGCGGCGGTCAGCCAGTAGCCGCCGCCGATCGGAATGGCCGTTGCCCGTTCGCAGTCCGCGCCGGGCAGGGGACAGGCGGTGACGACCCCCACCGAGCGTTCGACCTGCAGGAACGTGACCGGGCTGCCCATCACCGCCGGCGGCTGCGGCAGGCAGCGACCGGCGGTCCCGCAGCCGGTGGCGACCAGCCCGAGGACGGCCAGCACAAGGATCCAGCGCAGCCGGCGCCGCGCGTCCACGTGGTGACCATACCCGGCGCACCGCCAAACCGAGGGCGTGGACCGATCCCGAGGGCACCCGCATGGGCAGTTTCTCCTATGGCGCGGAGAGTTCGGCGATGGTACGGTCGCATCACGGGAGGTCGAGGCACACCTCCCACCAGGCGTCGAGCAGGAGGAAATCATGCCCAAGTACGCCTTCTTCTTCAGGCTGTCGAGCGGAACGATAGCCGCGGCCCTGGAGACTCCGACCGACCGCGCACAGGTGGTGGAACGTACCGCCCGCGAGGTGGGCGGTCATCTCGAGTCTTACTACTGGATGTTCGGCGATTACGACGGTTTTGCGGTCGTCGAGGTCCCCGATTCAAAAGCCGCCGCGGCGATGTCATTGGCCGCCACCAGCACCGGCGCCTTCGCCCTCTTCAGCACGCACGAGTTGATACCGGCCGCCGAGATCAACGACCGGCTGGCTGAGGCAAAGCGGGTCGCCGCCGTCTACACACCGCCCGGCGTACGGCCACGTTGAGATAGATCAGGCGTCTGCCGCGCCCGGCGCACGCTCCCGGAGCAGTGCGGCCAGCCGAGGCCGCTCCAGGTGCTCGGCCCAGCCGAGGGGCGTGCTCCGATAGACCGCATCACGCACCTCGAGATCGGGGCCGTACGCCAGGAGCAGGGCGAGCAGCGGCTCGTCGTCGCGCTCCACCGCGCGATGCAGGAGTGTCACGCCGCGTTCGCCCTCCGGACGGCCGGCAGCAGCCGGATCGGCGTCGAGCAGGTCCCGCGCACGCTCGCTCCACCCGAGATCCCAGGCCGTGAGCACGTCGAGGGGGGCGCCGTTCGCGAGGAGAAGGCGCGCGGCTTCCGGACGCCCGAGCCGCGCGGCGACCTGGAGCGGACGCAGTCCGCACGGGAGTGCCCGATCGGGGTCGAATCCCTCAGCGCGGGCTTGCAGCGTGCTCAGCGTGGCCCGCAGCCGGTCCTGGTCCTGGTCGGCGATCGCCTCTACCAGGGCGACCAGCGGCGGTGGCGGAGCGGGACCGGCCGCCCGCCCGTCGAGCAGCCACCAGGTCTGACCCCGGCCGGCGGGGACGAACCCCACCCGCGCATAGAGCCGCTCGCCGGCCGGCGTCGCGTTGAGGACAGCAAGCCGGCAGCCCATCTCCTTGGCTGCGCGCAGCGCGGCGCACGCAAGCGCGGTCCCAACGCCACGCCGCTGCACCCGCTCCACCACGCCGCACTCGTACAAGCCGGCCACGGCGCTATCAGGCTGGACGTGGAGCACCACCTTGCCGACCACGCTCTGTCCCCGGCGGGCGAACAGGATGCGCGTGCGGCCCGGCCGGTGCCGGAGCAGCGCCCCAAAGCGGCGCTCCCAGGGAACGTCGTGATAAGGAAGGTCGGTCGCGTTCCAGTCCACGTCACCGTCCGCCTCCTCGAGGGCCACGTCCGCGGGCGGCGTCCACTCGCTGCGCCATCGCGTCAGATCGCAGGCCATCCAGTGGGGCTGCCATCCCCACTGGAACCCCCTCGCCAGAAGACGGCCACCGAGCTGGCCGCCGTCGCCGGCCGCCCACCATCCGAGCTCCGCGACCGCGCCCAACGCTCGCCCGCGCTCCAGCACCCGATCCGCGATCGCGCCCACGTCCGGCCTCTCGTCCGTGTAGAGCACCTGGAGGTCGCCGCCTCCGGTGGGGAGGTAGGTCATGGTGCCGGAGCCCAACCGCTCCACGGTGCCGTCCGCGACCGCCGCCAGCGCGGCGCTCCAGCTCCGGTGGTTGCCGGTGGCGGCTGTGATCGGGTCCACGGCCTTGCCTCCTGCGTCACCTCGCACCGGTCGACGAGGGCGCGTCAGTGGTGGTGGCCGTGGCGGCCGAGGGTCTCAACGGGGGTGACGCCGGGGCGGGTCCACTGCGGCACCGGCCGGCTGGGGGTCTCCAGGTGGCGACTCCATCGGCGTCCGAGCGCCAGTACCAGCACGCTTGGCGGCTCTGGGCCGGGTATCCCTCGCGGAGATCGCCAAGCACGGGCCGGCCCTCGGGGTTGTCCTCCCACACTTCGCCGCGGCCGAATCGCGTCGCCCTCGTGGGTGTTGGCCCTCTCGTGGTTTAGGGGCTCGTCACGGGCGGCCTGCCAGGTGGCCAGGTCGACGAGGGGCGGGCGTCCGGGCAGCGCGTTGGTCACCTCACTCGGGTTGGTCGTCATGGCTTCCTCCGTGGTGTCTTGACTCGGTGCTCGTCGGTTCCGGCCACTATCGGGGCAGGACCGGAACCCAGTCCCGGCGCTCGCGCCCGAGCAGGGAAGCGCGGGTCACCACCTCGTCGCCGAAGCGCTCGCGGAGGCGATCCAGGGCTCGGTCCAGCGCGCGGTTGGCCGCCCGGTCGAGCGGGAGTTCGAGCTGCTCGGTGCCCGTGTCCAGGTTCTCGATCGCGATGCCGACCAGGGTCAGCCCCCGCCGGCGGATGGTGTCCAGCTCGGCCCCGAACAACTCTCGCACCGATTGGAGCACGGTGGCGGTCTCGGCGGTCGCGCGCGCCAGGGTGCGGGACCGCGAGATGACCCCGAAATCCTCGAAGCGCAGGCGAAGCACCACGGTGCGACCCGCTCGGCCGTCGGCGCGCAGGCATGTGCAGACCCGTTCAGTGAGCTCGAGCAGGGTCTTGTCCACCTCGCCCTGCGCGCGCGGCGACCACCCGAGCGCGTGTTGTGCTCCCACCGACGCCCGGCGGCGGCCCGTGCGCACTCGGCGGGGGTCGAGCCCGTGAGCGAGGTGGTGGAGGTGGGCGCCGGCATGAGGACCGAGGGTGTGGACCAGCTCTCCCTCCTGGAAGTGGACCAGGTCGCCGACGGTGCGCACGCCGAGCTGGTGCAGCTTGGCGGACGTGACCGCGCCCACGCCCCAGAGTCGCTCCACCGGCAGGGGATGCAGAAACGCGATCTCGCTCTCCGGCGGCACCACCAGCAGCCCGTCCGGCTTGGCGACGCCGCTCGCCACCTTGGCCAGGAACTTGGTCCGCGCCACACCGACCGTGATGGGGAGCCCTGCCTCCCGGCGGACGGTCTCACGCAGGCGCCGGGCGATCTGGTCGGCGGAGCCCCGGATCCTCTCCAGTCCGCGCAGGTCGAGGAACGCCTCGTCGATCGACATCGCCTCCACCACCGGGGACGTGCGGTCGAAGATTTCGAAGACCTGCTTGCTCGCCTTCGCGTAGGCGCTCATGCGGGGCTCGCGGACCACGGCCTCCGGGCAGAGCCGGCGCGCCACCCGCTGCGACATCGCGGAGCGGACGCCCATCGCCCGCGCCTCGTAGCTCGCGGACATCACGACGCCGGGGCCCACGATCACGGGCCGGCCGCGCAGCGATGGCTCGTCCCGGATCTCCACCGACGCGAAGAAGCAGTCCAGGTCGGCGTGCAGAATCGGCGTCGGCATGCCCACGAACAAAGGTTCGCATATCGGTGCGCGCTCCGCAACCCGGTGGCGGCCCCGCCCGCCGCCCCCTGGGGCGACTGGGCTACGCTCGGGGCGATGAGCACCCAGCCCGCGCACCCGCAGCACTTCGGCCTCAAGCTCTCCGGTCAGAACACCACCATCGCCGACCTCCGGGCGGTCTGGAAGACCGCCGACGAGGCGGGGTTCGACCACATCTGGGACTTCGACCACTTCGCTTCCATCGGTCCGGGCGGGCCGGACAGGCCGGTGTTCGAGGGCTGGGCACTGCAGGCGGCGATGGCGGAGGCGACCTCGCGGGTGCGCATCGGCTGCAACGTCACCGGCAACACCTACCGCCACCCGGTGCAGCTGGCGAAGCTGGCGACCACCGTCGACCACCTCTCGGGGGGCCGTCTGGAGTTCGGGATCGGCGCTGCCTGGGCCGAGATCGAGCACCAGATGTACGGCTGGGAGGGCCTCGACCACCGCGTGGGCCGGCTCAGCGAGTCGCTGCGCATCATCAAGGGGGTCTGGACGGAGGACCGCGTCACCTTCGAAGGGCGCTACTACCAGCTACACGATGCGATCGCGAACCCCAAGCCGGTGCAGAAGCCCCACCCGCCGATCTGGATCGGCGCCGGCGGGGAGCAGATGTTCAGGCTGGTGGCGCGCTACGCCGACGTCTGGAACCCGAGCGGGGGCGCCCGGCAGGACACGAAGGGGGCGTGGCAGCAGGTGCGAGAGGCCTGTGAGAGGATCGGGCGCGACCCCTTGGAGATCCGGCTCGCCTCGCTGGCACGTTTTGGCGAAGGTGGCGTCGCGCATCTCATCGCCGACCTGCAGGCCGCGATCGAGGAGGGCTTCACCGAGCACATGATCTACCTGCCGGAGCAGGACGCCCCACGCTCGGCGACCCTGATCGCGGAGGCGCTCCCCCGGCTGCGGGCCCTCGCCGCCTGACCCTCCCCAAAAGGGGCACCCCGCACCGCCCACGAGGAGGCCATCTGTCGACAGATGCACCGCCCCCGGGCCCCATTCCGGGCCATGTGTCGACAGATGGCCACCCTCGTGGGGTCAGTGCCGTGCTAGCATCGGGCGCCCATGTGGGGTCCACGCATCCAGGGTCGCGCCGTGCTTCTGCGCCCGGTCGCCGAGGCCGAGATCCCCACCTTCCTCGAGTGGTTCGCCGATCCTGATGTCCTCCGCTACCTCGGCGCCCCCTTCCACGCGCAGTCGCCGGCGTCCGAGCGGCAGTGGTGGGAGAAGGCGGGGAGCGACCCCGACGGGATCCACTGGGGCGTGGAGTTCGAGGGCCGCGTCGTGGGCACGACGTCGATCATGGGGATCGACTGGATCAGCCGCAACGGGATGACCGGCACCGTGATCGGCGACCGCTCGGTCTGGGGCAAAGGGGTCGCGACCGAGACCATGCAGCTGCGCGCGGCCTACGCCTTCCGCCAGCTACAGCTGCACAAGCTGGTTTCCGGCTACTACGAACCCAACGTGGCGAGCGGCAAGGCTCAGGCGAGCTGCGGCTACCGCGTCGTCGGGCGGTCGCGTGACGACATCTACCGGGACGGGCGCTGGCACGACCAGATCCTCACCGAGCTGATGCGAGCCGACTGGGAGGCGGCGCACTGATGTGGGGGCTCCGGATGCAGGGACGGATCGTCCTGCTCCGGCCGATTCGCGAGGAGGAGCTCCCACTGTTGGTCGACTGGAGTGCCGAGGCCGAAGTGCAGCGTTTCGCGGGGACCCACCACGCGCTGGCGCCGGGTGACGTCAAGGAGTGGTGGGAGAAGGCGGGGACCGACGCGGGCGCGTCTCACTGGGGCCTGGAGTGGGGAGGCCGGCTCGTCGGCCGGACCGCCATTCGGAACATCGACTGGCACGCACGAAGTGGGTGGACCGCGACCATGATCGGCGACCGCTCTGCCTGGCGCCACGGGATCGCGACCGAGTCCATCGCCCTCCGCACGGAATATGGGTTCCGGCACCTGAACCTGCACAAGCTGCAGGCGACCTACGCAGACGGGAACGTGGGCAGCGCCGAGGCCCTGCGCCGCGCCGGGTATCGCGAGGTCGCGCGACTTCGAGAGCAGCGGTACCGGGGTGGTCTCTGGCTCGACGACATCATGACCGAGGTGCTGCGCGAAGACTGGGAGCGAGAGCACCCGCCCACCTGACAGACCCCTGAGTGCCGGCATTCGGGCCGCACGGGGTGCGGGCAGACCCCTGAGTGCCGGCATTCGGGTTCCACGGGGTGCGGGCGTCTACCCTCGAGTCCTCGACCGTTGCCTCGACCGACTTGCAAGGAGACGCGATCACGTGAAGCCACTGACCCACGAACTGCTGCAGGACGCCGCCGCCTACGCGGGCGATTGGGTCGCCGGCGGGGCTAACGCGGGGTACTGAGTTTGGCGAGGTCTAGGTCGCCGAGGTGCAGCGAGGCCGCGCGCAGGTTCTCCTCCAGGTGCTCCAGCGAGCCGGTGCCCGGAATCGGCAGCATCACCGGCGAGAGCGACAGCAACCAGGCGAGCACGGTCTGGTTGACGGTCGCTCCGTGTGCCTTCGCGACCTCCTCCAGCGCGGCGCCGGTGCTCCCGGAGGTGCCGCCCAGAGGAGCCCAGGGCAGGAACGCGATCCCCTGCCGCTCAACCGCCTCCAGCACCGCGTCCGAGCTGCGGTCCCCGAGGTTGAACCGGTTCTGGACCGAGGCGATCGGCGTCAGCCCCTGCGCCGCCTCCAGCTGCTCCACGCTCACGTTGGAGAGCCCGATCAGCCTGACCTTGCCCTCCGCCTTGAACCGCACGATCTCTCCCATCGACTCCTCGAACGGAACCTTGGGGTCGGGGCGGTGGAACTGGTAGAGGTCGATCGTGTCCAGCCCCAGCCGGCGGAGGCTGCCCTCCAGCGCCTCCCGCAGGTGCCACGGCCGGCCGTCGGGCACCCAGCGATTCGGGCCGGGCCGCACCTGACCGCCCTTGGTCCCGATCACCAGGCCCTGCGGATAGGGGCGCAGCGCCTCGCCGATCAGCCGCTCCGACACCTCAGGCCCGTACGAGTCGGCGGTGTCGATGAAGTTGACGCCGGCCTCGACCGCGCGTCGCAGCAGGGCGCGGGCCGCATCCTGGTCCGGGGGCGGTCCCCAGACGCCCCGCCCGGTGACCCGCATAGCGCCGAAGCCGAGCCGGTTGACGGTCAGCTCACCGCCGAGCGTGATGGTTCCGGAGTCGGCCACGTTCACAACACTGCTCACTCGCGCTTCAACGCCGAGGCGCCCGCGATCCTTCCCTCCACCGCGCCGGCGGCCGGCGCCGGCGCCGGTTCGGGTTCGGCGCCCGTCACCTGGCGCTTACCGCGTGACCAACTGGCCACGGCGGCGATCAGACAAATCACGATCGAGAACCCGAAGACCTGGTGCAGCCCGGACTTGAAGGGTCCCGCGATCAGGTTGGGGAAGAACTCGCGGCCGGTCAGGAGGTTCACCGAGTGAGCCGGCAGCGTTGCCAGCAGGTGCGGTCCGAGCAGCTCGCGGAGCGGGTTGTAGCCCAGGAAGGTGGCGAACAGGATCGACACCGGGGGCTTGTGCGAGATCGCTTGCGCCACCGCCGGCGGCACTCCGTTCGCGATCAAACCGGGCGCCATGGCCACCGGCAGGGCCGCCGCCAGCCCCAGGATCATGAGCGTGAAGAAGATGCCCTGTGAGAAGACCATGGCCGAGCTCATGAAGGTGGAGTTCATGCCGCCGCCGACGCCCCGATAGCGGGCGGGCAGGCTGTTCATGACGGCGGCGCGGTTGGGCGAGTTGAAGGTCCCCATCGAGACGCCGTTCAAGAACAAGGTGAGCGCGAAGACCGGGTAGCTGAAGTCGACCGGAAGGAAGAACAGGAGGCCGAAGGCGCAGGCCGCCCCGAGCATGCCCCCGGTCGCGAACTGCCGGCTCCCGAAGAGGTCGGAGAGGCGGCCCGAGATGGGACCGGCCAGGACCATCCCGAAGGTGGTGGGCAGCATGCAGATCCCGGCCAGCATCGGGGTGCGGCTGAAGCTCACGCCGTGCAGGGGCAGCCAGATGCCCTGAAGCCAGATCACGAGCATGAACTGCAGCCCACCGCGCGCGAGCGCGGCCAGGAAGGTGGAGAGGCTGCCGAAGATGAAGGGCCGGATCCGGAACAGGGCGATCCGGAACATGGGGTGGGCGACGCGGGTCTCGATCAGGACGAAGACTCCGAGCAGGATGACGCCGGCGACGCCGCCGCCGATGACCCGGGGATTGGACCAGCCCATCGGCTGCCCGCCGTACGGCTGGATGCCGTAGGTGACCGAGATCATGATCAACAGCAGCCCACCGGCGAAGGTCACGTTCCCCGGCCAGTCGATCGGCGACGGTGTCTGCACGCCGCGTTCTCGCAGCTTCAGGTACGCCCACACGGTGCCGAAGGCTCCGAACGGCACCGACACGAAGAAGATCAACCGCCAGTCGATGGGGGCCAGCAGCCCGCCCACCACGAGACCGATGAACGACCCCGTCATGGCGGCGAGGTTGTTGATGCCGAGCGCCAGGCCGCGCTGGTTGCGTGGGAAGGCGTCGGTCAGGATGGCGGCCGAGTTGGCGACCAGGCAGGCGCCGCCGACGCCCTGCAGGATCCGGAACCCGAGCAGCCACCAGGCGCCGGCGGTGCCCGTGAGCGGGTTGGCGGCCAGGATCAGCGACGCCACCGTGTAGATGACGAAGCCGAGGTTGTACACCTTGACCCGGCCGAACTGGTCGCCGAGCCGCCCCAGGCTGACCAGCAGAATGCAGCCGACGGCGGAGTAGCCGAGCAGCATCCAGAGCAGGAAGAAGCTGTTGGCGGGGACCAACGGGTTGAGGCCGATGCCGCGAAAGATGTTTGGCATCGAGATCAGGATGATCGACATGTCGATCGTGGCCAGCGTCACGCCGACGGTGGTGTTGGTCAGCGCCACCCACTTGTAGCGATCCCGAGCCGCCGGCCGCCCCGACGGTGGCGCCGGGGGCGAGCCGTCGTCGGTGGTGAGTTGTGTCATCCCTACCGACGCCGGATGTCGCACGCCCCATCGTGGCACCCGGGTCGCCGAGACAGTCTCCCCATCGTCCGATGTTAGGAGGTATGGGCGTCGCTGGTTCGCGGGGCGGATACTCCAGGCGATGGCGGACTTCTATGACCAGTACGCGCGGGAGTACGCGGAGAAGAACGAGGTCTCGGCCTACAACGCCCTGCGCCGGCTCTACCCCGACGACTACCGCCGGCTCTCCAGCCACCCCGGCTTCCTGTTCTTCGTCCTCCACCCCCGACCCGTGCGAAGCCGCGAGCTAACGCCCTTTCCCGATAAGCGGCCCTCACCGGCCATCCCCGGGCGGGAGCCCGCGCGACGCCTACCTGTAGAACGGCGGGGGTGGAGGAGCCTGCACCGGCACCGCACCGCCGGAGTGCAGCGCCTGGAGGCCGGCGTCGCAGGCGAGCGCGGCCAGGTACCCGTCCCACGCGCTGGGGCCGCCGATGGTGCCCCGGCGGGCGGCGTCGACCCACTCCTGCACCTCGCGGTCATAGGCAGCACGGAAGCGAGTCAAGAACCCCTGGTGCTCGACCACGCTGACGCGGCCGTCCTGCCAGAGCTGGAGTCCCGCGGTCAGCCCGATCCGGCCCAGCCCTCGCTCGAGCACCGCCTCGGTCGTGACCTGGTAGCCGAAGTGGGCCCCCATGTTGATCTCGACGTCCGCGAGCACTCCGCTTTCGAGCTCGATCAGCACCAAGAGCGGCTCCCTCAGGTGCGCCGGGGAAAGGCTGTTCGGGCGCCCGCGCCGTACCTCCACCGAGCGGATGGGGGACGACGCCAGCCAGGGCACGATGTCGAGCTCGTGGACCGCCGAATCGGTGATCATCCCAGCCTCGGTGGCGGCGTCGCTCACGCCGGGGTTGCGGTGGACGCAGTGCAGCAGGAGCAGCCGCCCGGCCGAGCCGGAGGCGATCAGCTCCCGCAGCCCGTCGTACTCGGCGTCGAACCGGCGCATGAACCCGACCTGGACCCACGGCCGCTCCAGGCGCTCCTCCGCGTCCACGATCCGGTGGGCGGCGGCGGCATCCCGGGCCAGCGGCTTCTCGCAGAGGACGGCCAGCCCCGCCTCCAGCGCGCTCGTCACGTCGGCTTCGTGCCCGGCACTCGGGCTGGCGATGACGACCGCCTCCAGGGCCGCCCCCTTGATCGCCTCCTCCAGGCACGCGAAGCCGGAGGCGCCGGGTGCCGTGGCGAGCGCCGCCTGGCGCCGGTCCGGATCCGGCTCCACCACCGCCACCACTTCCGCGCCGTGGGTCCGGTGGGCGAGCCGCGCCAGGTGGTCGCCGCCCATCGCGCCCGCGCCCACCACGCCGACCCGGAGTGCCGCGGCTTCGCTCACCTCCTGGCTCCGGCCGGGAGACCGAGCGCGTCCAGCAGGTAGCGCCGGGTGCGCTCCGCGATCGGGTAGGGCCGGTCCACCTCGCACCCGTACATGTCCTGCTCCACGATCACCAGCATCTCGGGGTCGATGGCGGCCGCCGCCTCGATGATCGGCGGCAGGTCCGGCTCCCCGGACGGCGGCTCCACCATCAGGCCCTCCATCACCGCCGTCGCAAAGGGGGTGTCGTTCTTGAGCAGGTCGAACCGAACCGCCGGATCGAACTGCTTCACGTGCAGATAGGGCACCCGGTCCGGGTGTTCGCGGAGGAGGCGGAGGTTGTCACCGCCGTAGAAGGCGAAGTGGCCGGTGTCCAGACAAAGGTTGGTGTAGGCGGGGTCGGTGCCCGCCAGGAAGCGCTCGACCTCCCGTTGGGTCCCCACGTGACTGTCGACATGGGGATGGAAGACCTGCCGCATCCCGAACTCGTCGAGGAGCGCCCTCCCAAACTGGTCGTGGCCCCGCAGCAGACGCTCCCAACCGCGCTCGTCGAGGGTGCGCGGCTCGACCACCTCTCCGGTCGCGTCGCTGCGCCAGAGGTCCGGGATCACGACCAGGTAGTGGGCGTCCACCGCGCGGGCCAGCCGCGCCACCGTGACGGCTTGATCCCAGGCCCGCCGCCACTGATCGCCCTCCTTGTGGAAGCCGGTGAAGACGACGCCCGAAGCGGCCTTCAACTCCCGCGCGGCCAGCTCCTCCCGCAGCCGCTCCCCCTCCACCGGCAGGTACCCATAGGGACCCAGCTCGATCCATCGGTAGCCGGCGCGCCGCGCCTCGTCCAGGAAGCGCGGCCACGGCACCTGCCTGGGATCGTCCGCGAACCAGACCCCCCAGGAGTCGGGCGCGGTGCCGATGCGAAGCCTTCTGGTCGGGGCGCGCATGCGACCTCCTCGTTCAACCGACCAGCGGACGCTGCCGGACGCGCTCTTTCTCATACAGGTGACGCGCGCGCCGGGTGCTCTCCAGCTCCGAGGTCTCGGCCACCGGGACGTCCCACCAGCCTTCGCCATCGGGAGCTGTGAGCAGCGGGTCGGTCTCGACGTGGATCACGGTGGTGCGCGGCGAGGTCCTGGCCTTTGCGACCGCGGCCCTCACCTCCTCCGCGGCGGAGGGGCCCGGCTTCACCTCCACCACTTGGACGCCGTAGCTGCGCGCGTTGGCGGCCAGGTCGACGGGCGCGAAGCGGGTGCCGAACCGCTGCGAGCCGACCCGCTCGGAGAGGTTGCCGATCGAGGCGTAGCCGTGGTTCTGCACCAGCACCACGATCAGCTTCAGGCCCTCGGCGGCCGCCGTCGCCAGCTCCGAGGAGAGCATCAAGTAGGAGCCGTCGCCCACCATCACCACCACGTCGCGGTCGTCGCCGAGCGCGTCCAACCCACGCTTGACACCGAGGCCGCCCGCGATCTCGTAGCCCATGCAGCTGAACGCGTACTCGACGTGGTAGCCGAGCGGGTCCCGCACCCGCCACAGCTTGTGCAGGTCACCGGGCAGCGACCCGGCGGCCTGGACCAGGACGTCCCGCGGTCCCGCCCCGGCCTGGACGGCGCCGATGATCTCCGCTTGCCCCGGCACCTGGCGGCCGGACGGGGCCAGCGCCCGGTCCACGATCTCGTCCCAGGCTGCCTTCTCGTGGCGGACGCGCTCTGCCAGCTCGTCACTGACCCGAAAGCCCGCGAGCTCGGTCCGCAGCGCCCGCAGGGCCTCCCGCGCGTCCGCGACCAGCGGCAGCGTCGAGCCGTGCTTGAAGGCGTCGAAAGGTGCCACGTTGACGTTCACGAACCGGACCCCTGGCCGCTGGAAGGCGGAGCGGCTGCCGGTGGTGAAGTCGCTGTAGCGGGTCCCGACCCCGATCACCACGTCGGCGTCGGCGGCGAGCCGGTTGGCGGCGGCGGTGCCCGTGGCACCCACCCCGCCCAGATACTGCGGGTGATCCCAGCAGAGTGAGCCCCCGCCGGCTTGGGTGGTCCCGACCGGGATGCCGGTCGCCTCGACCAGGCGCCGGAGCTCGTCCTCCGCGCCCGCGTAGAGCACGCCGCCACCCGCCACCACCAACGGCGCCCGGGCCGTTCGGATCGCAGCCACCGCTCGCTCCAGCGCGACACGCTCGGGGAGCGGCCGGCGCAGGTGCCACTGGCGGTCGGCGAGGAACTCGAGGGGCACCTCGATCGCCTCCGCCTGGACGTCCTCCGGAAGCGCGATCGTCACCGCTCCCGTCTCGGCGGGGTCGGTCAGCACGCGCAGCGCCCCGAGCGCGATCGAGAACAGCTGCTCCGGCCGCTGCACCCGGTCGAAGAACCGCGAGAGGGGGCGGAAGGCGTCGTTGACGGAGATCCCGGGGTCGTGCGGGAGCTCGATCTGCTGCAGGACGGGGTCCGCGACGCGGGTGGCGAAGGTGTCGCTGGGCAGCAGCAGCGCGGGCAGCCGGTTGGCGGTCGCGAGCGCCGCGCCGGTGAGCATGTTGGCCGCCCCCGGCCCCACCGAAGAGGTGCAGGCGCAGGTGCCACGCCGGCGGTGGATGCGCGCGTATCCGACCGCCTGGTGCACCATCGCCTGCTCGTTGCGCGCCTGGTGGTAGGGCAGCAGCGCCGGGTCCTTCGCGTCGAGTTCCACCAGCGCCTGCCCGAGCCCGGCCACATTGCCGTGCCCGAAGATCCCGAACACGGCCGGGACGGTGCGCTCGCGGCGGTCTCCGTCGACGGTCCACTGATGGGCGAGGAATAGGGCCAGGGCCTGGCCCACGGTCATGCGCCTGGTGGTCATCGCGCGTCCCTCCTCATGGCCGTCGCTCCCGTGCCCGGGTCCGGTAGGGGAGACGGGGATCGACCGGCAGGCCGGCCCAGGTGTCCCGGACCCAAGCCTGGTCCGGGTCGTCCTGGATCAGCCAGGCGCGGACCGGGTCCGGTCCCGCCATCACGTTCAGGTAGTAGAGGTCGTAGCCGGGGAGCGCCACCGCCGGCCCGTGGTAGCCGAACGGGACCAGGGCCACGTCGCCGCTGCGGACCAGGGCCCGGGTCTCGATCTCCCCGCCCGCCGACGACGTGGTGGCGAACATCGCGTACGGCTCGGCCCGGTCCGGCGCCGGCACTTCGCGCGCGACCGCCACCTCGAAGTAGTAGATCTCCTCCAGGCGCGTCTCCTGGCCGGGAAGGCTCTGGTCGTGCTTGTGGGCCGGGTGTGAAGAGGTGTTGCCGGAGGGCGTCAGCACCTCGCAGGCGATGAGCCGGTCGGCATCCAGGACGCCCGGGGTCCCGAAGTTGTGCACCTGACGGCTGGAAGCCCCCGCGCCTCGCAGCTCGACCGGCACCTGGTCGGGGCGCAGGTGCCGTGCCGGCCGGGGATGGCTTGTCACCGCCTCGGCCACGGCGACGCGCCCCACCCCGCGAACCGACCCCGCCCGTCCGCACCCGAGGTAGAGGACGTCGGTGGGGCCGTCGAACACCGACTCGCGCCCCTGGAGGACGACCCGCTCGGCCGCCCCTCCCTGGGTGTGGTCGACTTCGAAGGACCCGTCCAGAGGCACCACCACCCGCTCCACCCCGCCGGCCGCGAGCTCCAGCGCGCGCCCGCCGTCGAGCTCGGCCACCAGCAGGCCGGTGTAGGTCCAGCCGGGAAGGGTGGTGTCGACCACCACCTGGCAGCCCTCCCGCGCCAGGGATCCGCGAGGATGGAACCAGCGCCGCCCCGCCTGCATGGCGCCCGTCCTCAGTCGTGCTGGGGGAAGCCCAGGTCGACGCCGCCGTGGCTGGGATCCAGCCAGCGCTGGGTGACGGCCTTGCTCTGGGTGAAGAAGCGGACCCCGTCCAGCCCGTAGGCGCGCGCGTCGCCGAACAGCGACTGCCTCCAGCCGCCGAAGGAGAAGGTGGCGACCGGCACCGGGATCGGCACGTTGATCCCGATCATGCCCACCTGCACCTCGTGCTGGAAGCGGCGGGCGGCGCCGCCGTCGTTGGTGAAGATGGCGGTCCCGTTGCCGAAGACGCCGGTGTTGATCAGCTCCACGCCTCGCTCGTAACTGGGGACGCGCACCACCGAGAGCAGGGGCCCGAAGATCTCCTCCCGGTAGACGCGCGAGGTGAGCGGCACGTTGTCCACCAGCGAGGGCCCGAGCCAGAAGCCGGCGGGATCCCCGTCCGCCTCGACCCGGCGGCCGTCGACCACGATGGTGGCCCCGTCCTCCCTCGCCACGTCCAGGTAGGACGCCACCCTCTCACGGTGCTCGGCGGTGACCAGCGGCCCCACGTCACAGCCACGCCGGCCGTCCCCGACCCGCAGCTGCCCGATCCGCTCCACCATCTTCTCCACCAGGCGGTCCCCGACCGGCTCCACCGCGACCACCACGCTGATCGCCATGCAGCGCTCCCCGGCCGACCCGAACCCGGCGCTGATGGCGGCGTCGGCGGTGAGGTCGAGATCGGCGTCGGGCAACGCCAGCAGGTGGTTCTTGGCCCCTCCCAGCGCCTGCACCCGCTTTCCATGCGCGGTCGCGGTCTGGTACACGTGCCGGGCGATGGGGGTGGAGCCGACAAAGGAGATCGCCGCCACGTCCGGGTGCTCGAGAAGGCCGTCGACCGCCTCCCGGTCGCCGTTGAGCACGTTGAAGACTCCGTCCGTCAGCCCTGCCTCCTTCCACAGCCGCGCCAGCCAGAGCGCCGCGGAGGGGTCTTTCTCGCTCGGCTTCAGCACCACCGTGTTGCCGGTCGCGATCGCCACCGGGAAGAACCAGGCCGGAACCATGGCCGGGAAGTTGAAGGGACTGATGATGCCCACCACCCCCAGCGGCTGGCGCACCGAGAAGACATCGATGCCAGTGGACACCTGCTCGGCGTACTCGCCCTTGATGTGCTGGGCGATGCCGGTGGCGAACTCCACCAC
Organism: Candidatus Dormiibacterota bacterium; assembly: GCA_963790575.1. Taxonomy (GTDB): domain Bacteria; phylum Chloroflexota; class Dormibacteria; order Dormibacterales; family Dormibacteraceae; genus CAVTSA01. The sequence continues at coordinate 47,047 of CAWBPD010000042.1, forward strand.
CTCCTGGCCCCGGTTGACCTCCCCCAGCGCGTCCGAAACCACCTTGCCGTGCTCCGACGTGATGATCTCGGCCAGCTCCTGCTTGCGCGCCTCCAGCAGCTCCCGGAAGCGGAACAGGATCGCCTGCCGCCGGGCCAGCGACGTCTCGCGCCAGGCCCCAAACGCGGCCCTCGCCGCCCCCACCGCCAGGTCGACCTCGCGTTTGCCGGCGAAGGCGACCCGCTTGGTCTCGACGCCCAGCGCGGGGTCGAAGACGGGCCCGGTCCGCCCGCCGTCGGAGGGATGGGGGGCGCCGCCGATCCAGTGCGGTAGCACGGCCAGGTCGGTCTTGATGTCGGTGCTCATGGCTACCTTGCCTCCAGTTCCGAAGCCCGCTGGTGTGCCCCAGGGTATACGCGTCGACTCACAGACCCGACTGCCGGCAATGGGGGGTCTGAGCACCCCCCGGGGGTCCCGACTGCCGGCAATCGGGGGTCTGCGCACCCTCCAGCGCCGACTCCACCTCGGAGGTGGACGGCATCGCGGTCGAGCATTCGCGACGCCCGGCCACGATGGCGCCGGCGATGTTGGCGAAGCGCAGCACCCGCTCCAGCGGCCAGCCCTGCAGGAGGCCGTAGCAGACCGCGCCACCGAACCCGTCGCCGGCGCCCAGCCCGTTCACCACCTCCACCTGATGGACCGGGACCTCGACGGCCTGGTCGCGCGTCTTTCCCAGCACGCCCCTCGGGCCCTGCTTCACGATCGCGAGCTCCACCCCCCGCTCGAGGAGGGCGTCGGCTGCCCGGCCGGGGTCGGCCTCACCGACCGCGACCGCGCACTCCTCGCCGTTCCCGATCGCCACCGTCACCTTCTCCAGTGCCCGCCCGACCTCCGACGAGGCCTCGTCGCGAGAGGACCAGAAGGTCGGCCGGTAGTCGAGGTCGAGGACGGTCAGGGGCCGCCGGCCCCGGGCGTCCCAGGCGGCGTGGTGGGCGGACCGGCTGGGGTCACGCGAGAGCCCACCTCCCGTCGACCAGTAGATCCGTGCCCCCTGGATCGCGGCCAGGTCGAGCTCCTCCGGGTTGATCACCAGGTCGGGCGCGATGGGCGCGCGGTAGAACCAGAGCGGGAAGTGGTCGGGAGGGAAGATCTCGCAGAACGCGATCGGCGTCTGGAGGCCCGCCACTGGGGTCACGAATCGATCGTCGACGCCCAGCCGCCGCAGCTGACGGTGCACGTAGCGGCCGAAGGGATCATCGCCGGTGCGGGTGATCACCGCCGCCCGCAGGCCGTGCCGCGCCGCGGCCACCGCGACGTTGGTCGCGCTTCCGCCCAGGTACTTGCCGAAGGAGGTCACGTCCTCCAGGTGAACGGCGTCCTGGAGGGGATAGAGGTCGACCGAGACCCGCCCGATCGTGATCAGGTCGAGAGCGCGCGGCGCCTCCCGGGATCCCTCGGGCATTGTCACGACATTACTACCTCCACGAGGGGCACAATGAGGGCCGGTGACACAGCAGGTTGCCTCCCCCGGGCCTCAGGAGGCCCTGACTGAGAACGAGGCAGCGGTCGATCCGGGGATCGCCGGACCGCGGGTCCTGCCCGGGGACTTGTTCATGGACCTCGATCGGGCGGGGCCGGTTCCGCTCTATTTCCAGGTCGCGAACCGGATTGAATCGGCGATCCGGTCCGACCAGCTGCCACCCGGGTCCAGGCTGGAGGGGGAGATCGCGCTCGGCGAGCGCCTCGGCCTTTCCCGGCCCACCATCCGCCGCGCCATCCAGGAGCTGGTCAACAAAGGTCTGTTGGTGCGGCGCCGAGGGGTCGGCACCCAGGTGGTGCCGCGGCCGCTGTCGCGCAAGGTCGAGCTCACGAGCCTCTACGACGACCTCGCGGGTGGGAGCCGCCGGCCCGCGACCACCGTGCTCCTGCATGAGGTCCTGGTGCCCCAAGGGGAGATCTGCGAGCGGCTCGGCATCGCCGCTCCGATGGAGGCGCTCCACGTCCGGCGCCTACGTTTCAGCGGCGGTTTGCCGCTGGCCGTGATGGAGAACTACCTGGCGCCGCAGTTCGTCGACCTGGGCGCTGACGAGCTGGAGGCGCACGGGCTCTATCAGCTGCTGCGGGCCCGGGGCACCTCGATCTCCGTCGCCCACCAGCGCATGGGCGCCCGCGAGGCGACCCCGGAGGAGAGCCATCTGCTCGGCATTCGCAAGCACGGCCCGGTGCTGACCATGGATCGCACGGCCTACAACGCGTCCGGGCTGGCGGTCGAATACGGCCACCACTGCTACCGGCCCGACCTCTACGAGTTCGAGATCACCCTGGTCGAGAGGTAGGGCCACGCAGCTCGCGCCTCTTTGGCATGTCCTGGTTGCGCTGGTTGCGAGAATGTCCTAACATATTCCTTAGCACAAGCTGCGGGTTGTGGGATCTATCCGTTGTTTTGATACCTCTCCTCCCCAACGTGCCGACGGGCGCTGGTCTTGGGAGACCGGCGCCTGTCGCTTGACAGGGCGCCACTCCCGAAGCCGTCACCTCGGACGTAGCATCATCGCATGCCGCTGGATCCCCCCTCGACGCTGAGCGAGCGCTGGGCGGGTCTGGCCCTGGGCGTCCTCCAGAAGTCCGGCGCGCTGCCGGAGCACGCGACCCCCGCGGAGGCGGAGGCATTCCTGCGGACGACCCTGCCGGATGGCATCCCGGTGCGTGCGCTCTATGTCGACCCGGGTCAGGCCCCTGACGCCGGGCTTCCCGGCCAGTCGCCCTACCTCCGCGGCGGGACCCCGTCCGGCTCGCTCGGCGGCTGGGACGTGCGGGCTCTCCACGACGATCCGGACCTTGCGGTGACCAGGGCCGCCCTGCTCGACGACCTGGAGCACGGAGTCCGCTCGATCTGGCTGCGGATGGGGACGGGGGCGATCCCGGTGGGCGCGCTCCCCGAGGTGCTGGCGGACGTCGTCCTGGACGCCGCGCCGGTGGTGCTGGAGGCGGGGCAGGCGGGCGAGGAGGTGGCGCGTCGCTTCCTGGACCTGGCCCGGGAGCGCGGCATCGCAGCCCCGGACCTGCCGGGCACACTCGGCCTCGATCCGCTCGGGGTGGAGGCCCGGGAAGGGACGCCACAGAACCTGGGAGCGGCGATCGCGCTTGCGGCGCAGGTCGCGGTTCGGTACCCCCGGCTGCGCCCGCTCGTCGTCGATGGGCTGCCCTACGCCGAGGCCGGCGCCACCGAGACCGAGGAGCTGGGCTGCGCGATCGCGACCGGCATCGCCTACCTGCGTGCCCTGGCGGAGCGCGGCGTGAGCCCTGCCCAGGCGGCGCCCCTGCTCGAGTTCCGCCTCACGGCGGGCACAGACCAGTTCCTGACCATCGCCAAGTTCCGGGCCGCGCGCCGGCTCTGGGCCCGCGTCACCGAGGTCACCGCCGAGGTTGCCGGCGCGGCCCTGCCTCCATTGCTGCACGCGGTCTCGTCCCCGGCCATGCTCACCGGGCGCGATCCCTGGGTCAACCTGCTGCGAGTCACGATCGCGGCCTTCGCGGCCGCCGTCGGTGGCGCCGATGCGATCACGGCGCTTCCTTTCGACCACGCTCTGGGTTACAGCGACCCCTTCGCCCGGCGCCTCGCTCGCAACACCCTGGCGGTGCTGCAGGAGGAGGCCGAGCTGGGGCGCGTGCTCGACCCCGGAGGTGGGTCCTGGTACCTGGAGCAGCTGTCGGATCAGGTCGCCCGCACCGCCTGGTCGTGGATGCAAGAGATCGAGGCGGCGGGGGGCCAGCGCGAAGCGCTTGGTACCGGGCTGGTCGCCGAGCGCCTGGCCCGCTCGCAGGCCCTGCGCGATGACCGCATCCGGCGATTGCGCGAGCCGATCACCGGGGTGAGCACCTTTCCCGAGCTGGAGAAGCGGCCGGTGACGCGCCGGGTGCGTGCGGCGCCGGCCGGGAAGGGACTTCCCCCTCGTCGCTACGCGGAGGTGTTCGAGGCGCTCCGCGACCGCGCCGACGCGCTGGCCACGGCCACCGGCGAGCGGCCGGCCGCGTTCCTCCTCACCCTCGGCCCGGTCGCGGGACACCGCCCCCGGGCGCGCTTCGCCGAGAACCTGCTTGCGGCCGGCGGCATCGCCGCTGATTCCGCTCAGGCCGCCGAGCCGCCGAGCCGGGTGCCGGCCGCATACGAGCCCCGGCGGCACCCCGTGGCGGTGCTCTGTGGGCCCGACGACGAGTACCAGGAGCACTCCGCTTCCCTGGCCGGCGCGCTGAAGGAGGCGGGGGCACGGTTGGTCGCGCTGGTCGGCGCTTCCGGCACCGGGCCGGCGGGGGGGCGCCCGGCCGGCGTCGATCGCATCCTCGCTCCGGGCGGCGACGCGGTCGCCGACCTGGACCTGCTGCTGCGGGTCATGGAACCAGCGGGGGCACGGCGATGAGGATCACCAGCCTCCGGATCCCCGACTTCTCCCAGGTCGAGCTCGGAACCCCGGCCGCCACGTCCTCCCCGGAGCGCTGGGAGGCGGAGGTGGAAGCGGCACTGCGGGGGTCTCCCGACCAGCTGACGGAGACGCTTCCTGAGGGGATCCCGCGCCGGGTGCTGTACACGCCCACCGATGCCGCCGGCCTCGACGCGCCGCACACGCTCCCCGGCGTCGCCCCCTTCCTGCGCGGGCCGTATCCGACCATGTACCGGACCCAGCCCTGGACCATCCGCCAGTACGCCGGGTTCTCGACCGCCGAGGAGTCGAACGCCTTCTACCGTCGCAACCTGGCGCAGGGTCAGCGCGGTCTTTCGGTCGCGTTCGACCTTCCCACGCACCGCGGCTACGACTCGGATCACCCCCGGGTGCGCGGCGACGTGGGGATGGCCGGGGTCGCCGTCGACTCCATCCTCGACATGCGGCGGCTCTTCGAGGGCATCCCGCTCGACCAGATCAGCGTGTCGATGACGATGAACGGCGCCGTCCTGCCCATCCTCGCCCTCTACATCGTGGCCGGGGAGGAGCAGGGCGTTCCCCCCGAGAAGCTGTCGGGCACGATCCAGAACGACATCTTGAAGGAGTTCATGGTCCGGAACACCTTCATCTATCCGCCCCGGCCCTCGACGCGGATCGTGAGCGACATCTTCGCGTACACGGCCCGGCGCATGCCCCGGTTCAACTCCATCTCGGTCTCCGGGTATCACATGCAGGAGGCGGGGGCGACCGCCGATCTGGAGCTCGCCTACACCATTGCGAACGGCCTCGAATACCTCCGGTGCGGTCTCGCGGCCGGCCTCGGGATCGACGACTTCGCCCCCCGCATCTCCTTCTTTTGGGCGATCGGGATGCACTTCTTCACCGAGGTCGCCAAGCTCCGCGCCGCCCGCGTCCTGTGGTCGGACGTGGTCGGCATGTTCGGCCCCCGCAGCGACCGTTCCCGGAGCCTGCGCACGCACTGCCAGACCTCGGGCTGGTCACTCACCGCCCAGGATGCCTTCAACAACGTCGTCCGCACCTGCGTGGAGGCGATGGCGGCCACTCAGGGCGGGACCCAGTCGCTGCACACCAACGCGCTGGACGAGGCGCTCGCGCTGCCCACCGACTTCTCGGCCCGGATCGCGCGCCAGACCCAGCTCCTGCTCCAGGAGGAGTCGGGCACCACGCGGACCGTCGACCCCTGGGGCGGCAGCTGGTACCTGGAGCGCCTGACCGCGGATCTGATCGAGCGGGCCCGGGTCCACCTGGCCGAGGTGAAAGGCCTGGGGGGGATGGCGAGGGCGATCGAGGCCGCAGTCCCGCAGCAGCGCATCGAGGAGGCGGCGGCGCGGACCCAGGCCCGCATCGACGCCGGCCTGCAGCCGGTGATCGGCCTCAACCGGTATCCGTCGCGGGAGCCCGGGGAGCTGGAGGTGCGTTCGGTCGACAACGCGGCGGTGCTGCGGCGCCAGCTGGCGAAGCTGAAGGAGCTGCGCGAGAGCCGAGACGAGGCGCGCACCCAGGCCGCGCTGAGGGCGCTTGTGGAGGCGGCACGGTCAGCGCTCCAAGGCACGCGGGAGCCGGGCCTGGACCGCAACCTCCTCACGCTCTCGGTAGAGGCAGCGCGGGAGCGGGCGACCGTGGGGGAGATGGCGGGCGCGCTGGAGCAGGTCTTCGGCCGTTACGTGCGTCGCGTCTCCACAATCTCGGGTGTGTACCGGCGCGAGGCACAGGGGTCGTCGAGCGTGGAACGGGTTTTGGGGGAGGCGGCGGCATTTGCCGAGGTGGAGGGCCGGCGGCCGCGGATCCTGGTCGCCAAGGTGGGGCAGGACGGCCACGACCGCGGGCAGAAGGTGATCGCTTCCGCCTTCGCCGACTTGGGCTTCGACGTCGACGTCGGTCCCCTCTTCCAGACTCCGGAGGAGGTGGCTCAGCAGGCGGTCGAGAACGACGTCCATCTGGTGGGCGTGTCCTCGCTCGCCGCCGGGCACCTGGCACTGGTCCCCGGGCTGCGGCGCGCCCTCGACGAGCTGGGGAGGCGGGACATCATGCTGGTGGTGGGCGGGGTGATTCCGGACCAGGACGTGCCCACGCTGAAGCAGGCAGGCGTGGCCGCCGTCTTCCAGCCCGGGACCGTGATCGCCGACGCCGCGCTGGAGCTGCTGCACGAGCTGCGGCAGCGGCTGGGTCGCACGTCCTGATCGTGGAAGGCGACGCCCTCGCCGAGCGGGTGCGCGCCGGGGACCGGGCCGCGCTGGGGCGCGCGATCACGCTCGTCGAATCGACCCGGGACGACCACCGCGCCGCCGCCGCCGCGCTGCTCGGCGAGCTCGGGGAAGGCGATCCGTCGACCCGGCGGGTCGGGATCACCGGGGTGCCGGGGGTGGGCAAGTCGACCTTCATCGACGCACTCGGAATCCGGTTGCTGGAACGCGGGCATCGGGTGGGGGTGCTCGCCGTCGACCCCAGCTCGGTCCGCACCGGCGGCTCCATCCTGGGCGACAAGACGCGGATGCCGCGCCTCTCCGTCGACCCGCGCGGGTTCGTGCGCCCTTCTCCCACCGGCGGCACGCTGGGCGGGGTGGCGCGGGCGACGCGGGAGACGATGGCGCTTCTAGAAGCGGCCGGGTACGACGTGGTGCTGGTGGAGACGGTGGGCATCGGGCAGGCCGAGATCGAGGTCGCCAACATGGTCGACACCTTCCTGGTGCTCGGGCTGGCCCGCACCGGCGACGAGCTGCAGGGCATCAAGAAGGGGGTGCTGGAGCTGGCCGACGTGATAGCGGTCAACAAGGCCGACCAGGGCCACCAGCAGGAGGCGGGCGCCGCCGCCGCCGAGCTCCGGCAGGCCATCCACCTGCTGCAGGGTGGTGAGGGAGAGTGGACGCCGCCCGTCCTCACCTGCAGCGCGCTCGAGGACCAGGGCCTGGAGGAGGTGTGGGCGTCGGTGGAGCGGCATCGCGCCACGCTGCTCGAGTCGGGGGCGCTGGCAGCACGGCGGCGCCGGCAGCGCGTGCGGTGGATGTGGGCGGCGGCAGAAGGTGAGCTGCTCTCCCGGCTGCGTCGCGCGCCCGGGGTGCGGGAACTGGCGGCGGAGCTCACCGGGCGGGTGGAGCGTGGCGAGCTGCCGGCCGGAGCGGCCGCCGACGAACTGCTCCGCGCCTTCGAGCGGAGGACACCGGCCACTCCGTAGGATTGGGGGTCAAATCATGGGCATCGTCACCGAGATCAGCGTCGCGGGGAGCATCGACGACGTCCAGGCCGCGCCGCCGTTCGCCCGGGTCGGCCTCACCTTCGACGACGTCCTGCTGCTGCCGGCGGTGTCCGAGATGCTGCCCGGCGAGGTGGACACGTCGACCCGGCTGACGCGGCGGCTGCGCCTCAACATCCCCCTCGTGTCGTCGGCGATGGACACGGTCACCGAGGCCCGGATGGCGATCGCGCTCGCTCGCCAGGGCGGCGTCGGCGTCCTCCATCGCAACCTCTCTCCGCAGGATCAGGCGGTGCAGGTCGACCTGGTCAAGCGGTCGGAGGCGGGGATGGTGTCCAACCCCATCACCTGCTCGCCGGACGCGACACTGGCGGACGCGGAGGCGCTCTGCGCGCGGTACCGGATCTCGGGGCTGCCGGTGGTCGACGGCTCGGGTGTTCTGGTGGGGATCGTGACCAACCGCGACATGCGCTTCCAGCGGGACCTGGGCCGGCGCGTCGCCGAGGTGATGACGCCGATGCCGCTGGTCACGGCGCGGCCCGGAATCGACCGCGCGGAGGCGCTGGCGCTGCTCGCCCGTCACAAGGTCGAGAAGCTGCCGCTGGTCGACGAGCGCGGATGCCTGGTGGGGCTGATCACTGTCAAGGACTTCGCCAAGTCGGACGAATACCCCGACGCGACCAAGGACGGGGCCGGCCGGCTGGTGGTCGGGGGCGCCATCGGCGTGGGGGAGGAGTCGTACCAGCGAGCGCGGCTGCTGATCGGCGCCGGCGTCGATTTCATCGTCGTCGACACCTCCCACGGGCACCACCGGGACGTGCTCGAGATGGTGGCGCGGCTGAAGCGAGAGAGCGCGACCGAGATCGTGGGCGGCAACGTGGCCACCCGGGCCGGTGCCCAGGCCATGATCGACGCCGGGGCGGATGCGGTCAAGGTCGGCGTCGGCCCGGGCGCCATCTGCACCACCCGCGTGGTGGCCGGCGTGGGCGTGCCCCAGATCACCGCCATCTACGAGGCGGCGCTGGCCTGCCGGCCGGCGGGGGTGCCGCTGATCGCCGACGGTGGCATCCACTACTCGGGTGATATCCCCAAGGCGATCGTGGCGGGCGCGGACACGGTGATGCTGGGTGCGCTCCTGGCCGGGTGCGAGGAGTCGCCGGGCGAGCTGATCTTCATCAACGGGAAGCAGTACAAGTCGTATCGAGGCATGGGGTCGCTGGGCGCCATGCAGTCACGCGGCGGCCGGGGCAGCTTTTCGAAGGACCGCTACGGGCTGCAGGACGTGGCGCGGGACGACGACCTGGTCCCGCAGGGTGTCGAGGGTCAGGTTCCCTACCGGGGGCCGGTGGCGGCGGTGACGCACCAGCTGGTCGGTGGCCTGCGGGCCGGCATGGGCTACGCCGGGGCGCGCACGATCGCCGACCTGCGGGAGCACGGGGAGCTGATCCGGATCACGTCGGCCGGGCTCACGGAGTCACACCCGCACGACATCCAGCACACGGTGGAGGCGCCCAACTACACGCGCTGACCCGGGGCGGGTCGCTCGGCCCGGATCTCGCCGCGCTCGAGCGGGCGGCCGCACTCCTCGCAGTACATCCGGACTGACGCCTCGTGGCCGCAGGCGCTGTGCACCAGGCGCAGGCTGATGTCGCGGCCGCTGGTCCACTCCTTGCCCCAGTCTCGAAGCGCAGCCACCACCAGGCCCAGCGCCCGGCCCTTCTCGGTGAGCAGGTACTCGTAGCGGTCTGGATGCTGCTGGTAGCGCCGCCGCTCCAGCACCCGGTCGGCGACCAGCCGCTTGAGCCGGGCGGACAGGATGTTGTCGGCGATCCCGGTGCTCTTGAAGTCGTCGAAGCGTCGTGCGCCGCCGATCGCGTCCCGCACGATGAGCAGCGTCCACCACTCCCCGATCACGTCGAGCGAGCGGGCGACCGGGCAGTCCATCTCCGCGAAGCTGACGCGCCGCATACGAAAGACCATACCCGGTTGACTTGCGTGGTGCAAGGCACTCGTGGTAAAGTGACTTTCACGACGCAAGGAACCCCGTCCTGCGGGCGGGGGACGGGTACCGCCCGCACTCAGTGAGGAGGCAGAATGTCGCCGGAAATCATCTTCTTGGTGCAGCTGGTTCTGGGCTATGTCGCGTGGCTGCTCGCCTTCCGCGTGTATGTGTGGCCGAGGCTCAGGTCGATGGACCGGCTTGGAGCCCAACGGGCGATCGCCACGCTGCACAGCTTCCGGTTCTTTGGCCTCGTCTTTCTCATTCCCGGCGTCGTCGGCCCTCATCTCCCGACCGGCTTCGCGACGTTCGCCGCCTACGGGGACTTCGCGACCGGGGTGCTGGCGATGGGAGCACTGCTCACAGTGAGGGTCCGCCCGCTCTTTTGGGCGCTCGTGATCTCCTTCAACCTGGTCGGCGCGCTTGACATCGGCGTGGACTACTACCACGGCATCGAACTCGGCCTGCCTGCGCTGGCGGGGCAGTTGGGCTCGGCGTACGCGATCCTGATGATTTACGTGCCCCTGCTGGTGATCACCCACGTGGGCGCGTTCTACCTGCTGCTGCGTCCTCGCTCGCAGGCGGTGCGGGCGATCGCAGGGGTCGCGTAAGGGCCGCTTCCCGGCAGTCCGGGCCTATCGCGCCGGTCGAAGGCCCGTTTTGCCGGGAGACGGCCCGCCTCCTCCGCGGGGAGGAGGCGCGATTTCGTGCTCGCGGGCGATGTGCGCCGAGGGGGTGCGTCCCTACGTTCGGAGCATGCGACGCCGAATCCCCTGGCTCCTCCTCGCGGTCCCGGCCTTCGGAGTGGCGGCCTACTCCGCCCGCTACCTCCTGCTCAACCCGGCCCTGTTCCTGGCCGCGCAGCGCTCGGTCTACGAGTCGCACCTCTTCCCGCTGCTGCCGCACGTGGCAGGGGGCGTGGTCGCCCTCTCCCTCGGCCCGTTCCAGTTCCTGGGTGGGCTCCGGCGGCGGCTGCCCAGAGTCCACCGCTGGATTGGCCGCACCTACGTGGCGGCCGCCGGCGTGGCGGGGTTGGCGGGGATCGGCATGGCGCAGATCTCGGAGGGCGGCACCATGGCGCACCTCGGGTTCACGGTGCTGGGCCTGATGGGGATGGCCTTCACGGCTGCCGGCCTGGTCGCGATCCTGCGCCGGCGGATCCCGAGTCACCGGGCCTGGATGGCGCGCTCCTACGCGATGATCTTCGCAGCCGTGACGTTCCGCGCCTGGGTCGGCATCGTGATCGGTTTCCGCCTTCCCTTCGACGAGGCCTACGCGGTGGGAGCATGGGCCACGCCGCTGCTCAACCTGGTGGTCGTCGAGTACCTGCTGGGTCGGGCGCGTCCCGCGGTCGGAGCTCGCCGCCCGCTCCCGGCGCGGTAAGGTCTCGCCACGCCGTGGAGCGCTTGCGGGCCCTCGTCCACCAGCTGACGACCTGGCCCGTCGACGCCGGCCTGGCGGTGGGCCTGTTCGCGCTCGACATCTGGTGGCAGCCGGACTTCGGCGCCGGGCGCACGGGACCCCTCTGGCTCCTGGTCGGGCTCGCGGCCGCCGGAAACCTGCCACTGGTCGTGCGGCGGTGGCAACCGGTCCCGATGGTGCTCATCGCCGCGGTGGCCAACCTCGTCGCGACCGCGGCCGACTTCGCGCCCTCACCGGTCAAGCTCGCGGCCCTCCTGTTCCTCCTCTACACGGCGGTCCTGCACTCCAGCCGGCGCACGGGCATCGCGCTGGCTGCGGTGATGGCCGCGGGTTCGCTCTTCGTGACCCACACCGCGGGGGTCGTCACCTCGCTGTTCTCGGTCGTGCTGATCGCTGCCACCTGGGCCTTGATGGACAGCGTCCGCAGCCGGCGGCAGCTGTCGCAGGCGCTCGAGGAACTGGCGCGCTCCTCGGAGGCGGCCCGTACGGAAGCGGCAGGCCGCGCCGCCGCCGAGGAGCGGGCCCGCCTCGCGCGCGAGCTCCATGACATCGTCGCCCACAGCGTGAGCCTGATCACGATCCAGGCCGGGGCCGGTCGCCGCTTGGTGCTGGCACAACCCGAGCAGGGCCGGGCGGCGCTCGCGAACATCGAGGAGTCCGGGCGCCAGGCGCTGGCCGAGCTGCGGCGGTTGCTGACCCTGCTGCGGACCCCGGGCGACGCGAGTGACGACCGGTCTCCCCAACCCGGGTTGGCACAGCTTCCGGCTCTGCTCGAGTCATTCCGGCGGGCGGGGCTTTCGGTTTCCTGTCCACTGGATGACTCGGTCGGGCCACTCCCGGCGGACCTCGATCTCTGTGCGTACCGAATCGTCCAGGAGGCGGTGACGAACTGCGCGAAGCATGCTCCCGGCAGCCAGGTCGAGGTATCCATCGCTCGAGAGGGGTGGGAGCTTCGCATCTCCGTCGTCAACGATGGCCCCCGCGAGCCGGCGCGGCGCCTGGAAGGCGGGGGAGAGGGCCTGCCGGGCATGCGCAGGCGGGTGGAGCTCTTCTCCGGCAGCCTGTGCGCGGGACCGCGACCCGAGGGAGGCTGGCAGGTTCTCGTCCGGCTCCCGATCCCATCCGAACTGTGATCCGGGTCGTCCTCGTCGACGACCAGGCGCTGGTGCGCGCCGGTTTCCGCCTCATCCTGCAGCCGGAGCCCGACATCGAGGTGGTAGGGGAGGCGGGCGACGGCCGGCAAGCGGTGGATGTCGTCCTTCGCCAGCGCCCCGACGTGGTGCTGATGGACGTGCGCATGCCCGGCGTCGACGGCATCGAGGCGGCGCGGCGCCTGTTCGAGGCGGGGGCGCGAGCGGGCATCCTGATGCTGACCACGTTCGACCTCGACGAGTACGTGTACGACGCCCTGGCGGCGGGGGCGAGCGGTTTTGTGCTCAAGGACATCCGGCCCGAGGAGCTGGCGACCGCGGTCCGGACCATCGCCCGCGGGGAGGCGCTGCTGGCTCCGACCGTGACGAGGCGCCTCATCAGCACCTATGCGCGCCGCCGGTATCACCCTCCGCCCCGAAAGGACCCGCCGCTGACCGAGCGCGAGCGCGATGTCCTCCAGCTGCTGGCCAGAGGTCTCGCGAACCAGGAGATCGCGGCCCGGCTCGGTGTCAGCGAGACCACGGTCAAGACGCACGTCGGCCACGTCCTCGACAAGCTGGAGCTACGAGATCGAGTGCAAGCGGTCATCTTTGCCTACGAGGCAGGGATCGTGGAGCCGGGGCGCTCGTAGGCGCGCCCCGGCCCGAGAGCTCACTGGGAGTCGAGCGCGACCTCGAAGATCGGATGCTTGGAGAGGATGGCGCGCAGTTCCTCCTCGCTCGCGTCCGCACCCACGCCCTCGAAGAAGCGGTTGACCTCGAAAGCCCACTTCCGCAGGTAGGCGCGGAGCAGTTCGGGCTTGTCGCCGTCCGGGAGTTCGCGGGCGGTGAAGCGCCGGCGCCGGCGGCCCCGCTGCAGCTCTCCTTCGCCGGCGGCGCGGAGGTTGCGGACCCACTGGACATGGCCGCGGGGTGCGACCAGGTAGGTGCGGCCGTTCCACTCCAGCGGGTTGACGGGGGTCTCGCGCCACTCACCGCTCTTGCGTCCGCGGACACGAAGCAGGCGTGAGCCGTAAACGGAGAGGCCAACGCGCGAGGCCAGGACCATGAGACGGCCGAAGACTCGGTCGCCGGCGGTGACCTCCGGATACACCCAGGGCTGCGAAGCCATCACATCTATGCTCCTTTTTGTGAGCGGCGCTCTCGAATCCATAAGCAGCAGTGTACTGCCTCGTGCGACGAAATGCAAGAGCAGTGTTCACAAAAGTGTGCGACAATAGGGTGGTGACGGAAAGACGCCTCACCCCGCGGCAGCGGGCCCACCAGCGCACGTTGGCGGAGGTGAAGCAGCTGGCGCTCACCCAGCTGGCCCGGGAAGGGTCCGCGGGCCTCTCGCTGCGTGAGCTGGCGCGGGAGCTGGGGGTCGTCTCGTCGGCGATCTACCGCTACGTAGCGAGCCGTAACGAGTTGTTGACGCTGCTCATCGTGGACGCCTACAACGCGCTTGGCGATGCTGTCGAAGCCGCGGACCGGCGCTGCCGCCGCGGTGACCTGCGCGGGCGCTGGTTCGCCATCGGGCGCGCTGTCCGCCGCTGGGGCCTGGGACACCCGACGGAGTGGGGGCTGCTCTATGGGTCTCCGGTGCCGGGCTACGCCGCGCCCGCCGAGCGGACGACCGGGCCCGGCGGCCGGGTCCCGCTGCTCCTGCTCCGGCTCGTCGTCGATGTCGAGGCGACGGCTCCGCCACTCGACCCGGTCGGCGGCCATCCCGAAGGCCCTGAGGCGCGACCTGGACCAGGTGCGAGAGCTGGCCGGAGGTCCGGTCTCCGACCACCGGCTCGCCGCGGGCCTGCTGGCCTGGACCGCGCTCTTCGGGACCGTCACCTTCGAACTGTTCGGGCAGTACCGCAACTCCATCGACCGTCCGGCCGCCTTTTTGGACCACACACTGACCCGGTTGGCGGCCCTGATCGGCATCCCCTGAGCGGTGCTCGCGCCGCGGGCGCAGGGCCAGACTGTCCGCCCTGTGGCGCTGCGACGCGCATTTTTAGGGCCCGATGGCGGACAGTCTGGCGCTTGGGACGGGCTGTGATGTCCCAGACTGGGCCCATGCCTCGAGCGGTCTGGCGCGGGATGATCAGTTTCGGGCTGGTGGCGGTTCCGGTGCGCCTCTACCCCGCGATCAAGCGGCATGGCGTCCGCTTCCGGGAGCTCGACCGGAGAACCGGCCAACGCGTTCGTCATCAACGCGTCCGTGAGGCGAGCGGGTGGCAAGAATCCGAGGAGGAAGACGTCGAGCCGGTGCCGCAGCCGCCACCGGCTCGCCAGGAGCCATCAGCGGGCCCCGAGCTGCTCCCAGACCCTGGTCCTGACCGGCCGCATTGGCACCCGGACGAGCGGCCGCCGGAACTTTCTCAGAGACCTCCCCAACTGGACGTCACACGCGAGGAGGTGGTTCGCGGGTACGAGTATTCGCCCGGCCGCTTCGTCCAGGTGACCAGCGACGAGCTTGCCGAATTAGCACCGGAGCGGTCGAAGACGATCGACGTCGAACAGTTCATCTCTCGCGGCGAACTCGACCCGCTCTTCCTCGACACGGCCTACCACGTGGTACCGGACGGGTCCGAGCGACCTTTCGCGGTGCTGCTGCGAGCGATGCAACAGACGAACCGCGCCGCCGTCTGCTGGATCGTCCTTCGGAGTCGCCGCCACCTTGCGGTGATCCAGCCTCGGGGTTCCCTGATGACGCTGACGACGCTGCTGTTCTCGGACGAGGCGCTGCCGGTCGATGGTCTCCAGCCGGTCCTGCCCGATGACCTGCAGGAGCGCGAGATCGACATGGCGGAGTTGCTGCTCTCCACCCTCACCGGACCCTGGGAGCCGGAGCGCTACCGCGATGAGTACCGCGAGCGCGTGCTGGCCCTCATCGAAGGCAGGGCGGCGGCCGAGGAGTTTGCGGAGGAGACCGAGCGCAAGCCTCCAGCGGCCGGGGTCGAAGAGCTGATGGCGGCCCTCCAGGCCAGTGTCGAAGAGGCGCGCACGCGCCGCCGCGAGCGCGAGACCAAGCCCATCCGCCGGCGCCGGGGCGCCTGAGCAGGGCGGTCGCGCGCCTGACGCCGGTGATCGCGCTCGAGGTCGGGCGGCAGATCTTGTCTGCTTAACAAGTTGCTAACCTTGCTATAACAGAACCTGACATGACCGACGAGGTCTTCGCGGTCGCTCTCAGGGTCCTCGCTGCCGGCCTGCTGGTGTGCGCCTTCTCCCTGATCGGCGAACTGGTGAAGCCGAAACGGTTTGCCGGTATCTTCTGCGGCGCGCCCTCGGTCGCGGTCGCGAGCCTGGCTGTCGTCATGATCGCCGAAGGCTTGGGGCCTGCTCGGTTGGAGCTGGAGGGCATGATCCTGGGTGCGGTCGCCTTCACCGGCTGCGCCATCCTGGGTGCTGTCGTCATCCGACGTCTGGGGGCTCTGAAGGCATCGTTGGTCCAGGTCGCCGCCTGGATTGCACTCGCGGGGGGCGCGTATCTGGTGGCGCTCCGGTGAGCGAGGGTGAGCGGCCGCACCTCGAAACCCGCTCACTCCGCTCCATCCGGCCGCGCGAGTACCTGATCCGCTTCGTGTTCGGGGGCGCCGTGGCACTCGTGGCCGCAGTGGTCGGTCAGGTGGTCGGCCTGCGTGCCGGTGGGCTCTTGCTAGCGTTCCCGGCGATCTTGCCCGCCACGCTGACGCTCATCGAGCACAAGGAGGGTCGCCGCCGGGCTCAGGAGGACGACACCGGCGCCATCGCGGGCGGGGTCGGGATGATCGCCTTCGCGCTGGTCGGTTGGCTGGCGCTGGCGAGGTTCAACTGGGCTGGGCCTGCGGTGCTGGCCGCGGCCCTCCTGACCTGGGCCCTGGTCTCCACGGCTCCGTTCGGCGCGGTGGCCGGCTGGCGTGTGCTCCGTGGTCGACCGCCGACGCGGCAAGACGGAGATGAGTGAACCGCGGAAGGGCTGATCGTAAGAGGGCCTGCGGCTGGGCGGGGAAAGCGGGCCGGCGCTGACCACCTCACTGTAGCCACTGGAACAGTCAGTTCTCGGACGAAGTTCGGCGGGTTAATGACTTGACAATGGGTACGAACAGATGTACGATGGAGGAGTGGAAGCGAGGCTCGCCGTCGACGACCGGTCCCTCTCGTTACGGGACCTCGATCAGGCGTGGGACGAGCTCCACGCGATCGATGACTCCGGGGACGGCGGCGCTCTGATCGTCGGGCTCCACCGCTTCCAGAACCGCCTCTCCGCGCTGATCTCAGAGAAGATCGCGCATCTGGATCGCGAGGAGGGCTATCGCGCCAGCGGCTGCCTCACCATGACCTCCTGGCTGCGCTGGGAATGCCACCTGTCTCCTCGCACCGCGAGCAACGAGCTGCGCACCGCGCGCCGCCTGCAGGAGCTGCCGGTGGCTCGTGAAGCCTTCGAGCAGGGCGACTTCAGCCTCAGCCACGCCTCCATCCTCGCCCGCACCGTGGACGAGGTGGGCAACCAGCCCAACCCCGACTACAAGGGAGAGCCGGGCGAAGCGCGGAACGTGGAGGAGACGCTTGTCGAGAGCGCGACCAAGCTCAACCCTTACGAGCTGTGGACGGTCTGCAAGCACTTGAAGCTGTGTCTGGACCCGGACGGCTCGCTGCGGGACTGGGAGCGGCAGGAGCGGCAGCAGTACCTGGAAGCCTCCCGGACCCTGGACGGGATGCTGCACCTGCAGGGCTTGCTGGCGCCGGAAGGTGCCGCGGTGGTGAGCGCGGCGCTCGACGCGGCGATGGGACCGCGTGAGCGGGACGATCACCGGGGTGCGCCGGAGCGGCGGGCGGAGGCGCTGGTGGAGCTGGCACAGAAGGTGCTGGACCAGGGCCAATTGCCGACCCATGACGGCGAGCGCCCGCACCTGGAGCTGCTGGTCGACTACGCGAGCCTGCGGGGAGAGCCGGGGAACGCGGCCATCCTGGGCCAGAACGGAGAGCCGGTGCCGGGCAAGATGGCGGAGCGGATCGCCTGCGACTGCGTGCTGACCCCGATCGTAATGGGTGAGCAGGGGGACGTGCTGCGGGTGGGACGCAAGCAGCGTCTGTTCACCCCTCGGCAGTCGCTGGCGATGGCGATTCGGGACCGCCACTGCGCCTTCCCCGGCTGCGATCGTGACCTCCGCTGGTGCGGCAACCATCATCTGAAGCACTGGCTGCACGGGGGTGCGACGGACGTCGAGAACGGAGGCAAACTCTGCCGCCGCCACCACACCATGTGCCACGAGGGTGGCTGGACCTTGTGGCGCGACGAGCACGGCGAGTACCACGCCGACCCGCCCTGACGCAGACGCCGGCCGCGAGAGCAGACCGCGCACCATAGGCCCGTGCTTCCAAGGCTGGAGGATGGCTGCGTGGTGCTCCGGCGTGCCCGCCCAGCGGACCGTGAGGACCGGATCGCCGCCGGCGAGGATCCGGAGTTCCTATCAGGTCTCGCCGGCGATCCCCGCACCGCGAAGGCGCACCTCAGCGCCTCGGCGGCGGACCGCTGGTACCGGCGCGCGTGCGACGGGCTCCACTGGGTCGTTGAATGGCGAGGGTCCTGCGTGGGCACAGCGGGCTTCTCGCACCTCGACCAACATCACCGTCAGGCGACCTACGCGATCGCGATCTTCACCGCCGGCGCCCGCGGGCGCGGGGTCGGTACCGCGGCGACCCGCCTGGTGCTGCGCTATGCCTTCGAAACCATGGGGCTGCACCGCGTCGATCTCCGAGTCCTGGAGACGAACCTGCGGGGGATCCGTTGTTACGAGCGCTGCGGGTTCGTGCACGAGGGGAGTGAGGTCGAGACAGCACTGGTCGACGGTCGCTGGGTGAGTGATATCCGCATGCGTCTTCTCGAGGACGAGTACCGTGCCTTCGCCGCCGGCCCGGGCGGCTCCTGACTACGCCGCGCCGCAAAAGGCGAGGGCGGCGTCCCGCAGGATGTCGGCCAGCGTCTCGACGCTCTGCTCGTCGGCCCACTCCCTCGCCGCGTGCGGACCCTCTCCGCTCGCCCCGTAGAGCACGGACGGAATGCCGGCATCAGCCAGGATCGCGCAGTCGGTCCAGTAGGCCCGGTTTGGGGTTGCAGCGCCGGCAGTGTGACCCCGACACTGGACACCGATGACGTCCGCTCCGACGTTTCGCCGCCTGCGCCCGCCGGCGCCCCTTGCCGGCCTGGTGGAGTGGCTGTGGTTCTTCGACCGCCGGTGTGGCGGCGGGCTGGAGCGGCGCCTTCCCGACGGAGGACTGGAGATCGTGCTGCACCTGGAGGGGGAGGGGACGCACGTGGCGGGGGTCCGGGAGCCCGCCTTCGTGGTCGCCGGACCGCGTGCCCACGCGGAGCTGCTCGACGCCTCACCCGGGCGTCTGGTCGGAGTCCACTGCCGTCCCGGGAGTGCCCGTGCCCTGCTCGGTGTGCCCGGGCGCGCGGTGCGTGGCCTGCTCGACCTCGACCTGGGTGGCGTTTGGGGCGGCCGTGCCGACGAGCTGGCCGAGCGGGTGGCCGAAGCCGGCGATCCCGACGAGCAGCTGCGGGTGCTGGCCGCGGGGTTGCTGTCCATGGCACGGGAGGACCCGCGCGAGCGCTCGTCGCGGGCGCTGGTCCGGGCCGCCCTGAGCAGGATCGAGGCCGACCCGGCGACGGCGCGGGTCGGCGACCTGGTGCAGCAGGCCGGAGTCATCTGGCGGGTGTTCACGGAAACCTTCGAGGAAGAGGTCGGGCTGGCGCCGAAGCTCTATCAACGCGTGCGCCGCCTCCAGGGCGCGGTGACGGAGCTGCACCGAAACCCACGGGCTGACCTGGCCGGCCTGGCGTTGGATGCGGGCTTCGCGGACCAGGCCCACCTGGCGCGGGAGTTCCGCGCTCTCGGCGACGTGACCCCGGCCGCCTATCGCCGCTCGGAGCCCGAGACCCGAAACCATGTCCCGGTGCCGCCGGAAGCACAGAGTCGAAAACCTTCAAGACCTGAATCCGCTCAGCGTGTCACGATCCCCTCATGAGCGATACGAGGACTCATCCGACCGTCTGCCCCTACCTGGTGGTCCCCGATGGAGACCGGGTGATCGACTTTCTCAAGAGCGCCTTTGGTGCGGAGGAGATGTCCGTGCACCGCGCGGAGGACGGAGAGGTGCGCCATGCCGAGCTCCGTCTGGGCTCCTCGGTGGTGATGGTGGGCACCAGCACTCCGGCGTGGCAAGCCTCTCTCTATCTGACCGTGGACGACGTCGACGCGGTCTACGCCCGAGCGCTTGAGCAGGGTGGGATCTCGGAGCGCGAGCCCGGCGACCAGGACTATGGCGAGCGGTCAGCGGGAATCGTGGACCCGGGCGGCAACATCTGGTGGCTCGCCGGCCCGCTGCTTCATGCCGCGACTGAGTCCTGAGGATCGGGAGGCGGCCCTGAGATCCCAGAGTGTCCGCACTCGGGCGCTACCCGGCGCCGGGTAGGCCCCGACTGTGGACAGGCTGCGCGCCGACCCGCTTGACTTCGCGGGCCCCGCGCCACGACCGGGCGTGCCGCACTGCCTCAACGGCGTCACCCGACCAGGCGCCGCCCGCTCGCCAGCAACCCGCCCACCACAACCAGCGCGGCCACCAGCGTGACCCGGAATGCGAGGCGGGGACGGCCGGCTCGGGCGGCGAGGAGCGACCCCGCCGCGGGTAGCGCCGCGACTGGGATCACCGCCCAGAGCCCGGCGCCCACGGCGACACACACTCCCGCCGCCGTCGTCGACAGCGCGGCCACCACCGATGAGGCCCCGGTCCCCAGCAGCTGGGGCAGTCCGCGGCTGCGCAGGCGCCGGTCTTCCGGGATGTCGCCGAGCACCTGCGTCAGGTGGCCGGCGGCCCCGAGGAGCGCGGCGGCGGCGACCGCCCAGGCGGCGGGGAGGCGCGGCGGCACCAGGCCCAGCGTGATCACGGCCGGCGCCAGCCCGAAGGAGAAGACGAAGGCGAGCACGGACACCGGGAGGTTTTTGAGCCCCAGGTTGTAGGCGATGGCCACCGCCTCCGCTCCCAGCAGCGTCAGCGTCGCCGGCACCCCCGAGAGCAGGATCAGGCCCAGATGCAGGACCAGCGCGACAGCGATCGCAACGGCGACCAGGCGAGTCCTGATCTGCCCGGTGGCCATCGGTTTGTCGGTGCGCCCGCGGGCCCGGTCGCCCGGCAGGTCGATCCAGTCGTTGCTCCAGCCCACGGTCAGGTGCCCGAGGCCCACCGCGCCCGCCACACCGAAGGTCGCCCAGCCCCTCCCGGCCGCCACCGCCAGCGCCGCCGTCAGCAGGGTCACCGTCAGGACCGCCTCCGGATGCGCGGCCCGCGTCAGTCCTGTCAGCATCCGTCCGGCTCGTTCCAACACCTGTAACAGTGACTGGTAGCGTCCTCACGCGGTGGACACGCAAGTCGTGGTCGTCGGGGCGGGGCCGGTCGGAAGCACCCTGACGCTGCTGCTGCGTCGCGCCGGGTTCGATGTCGAGCTGCTCGAGAAGGCGCGCTTCCCCCGCGACAAGCCGTGCGGCGAGGCGATGCTGCCGCCCGGGGCGGCGGTCCTCCGCGCGGCGGGTGTCGACCTGGGCGAGCTCGGCTTCCCCACCGTCTGCGCGACGCGTTTCCGCCTCCCCGGACGGGGCTGGGTCCGTGCTCAGATGGCAGGCCCGGCGTATGGCGTGCGGCGGCTGCGCCTTGACGGACACCTCGCCGAGCTGGCCGGCGCTCGCACCGGACACGGTGTGACCGGTGCCCGGCGCGACCCCGACGGGTGGCTGTTGACGACGCCGCACGGCAAGGTGCGGTCTGCCGTCGTGGTCGCCTGCGACGGTGTGCGGTCGCCGCTCCGGCGCGGGTGGGGCTGGGAGCGGCGCCGGCCCCCCCGCGGCCGGTACGGCCTGGTCGGGCACCTGGCGGCTCCCGGCCACGGCGTGCGGGAGATCGTGATCACCCTGCTCGGCGACCGCGAGACCTACCTGGCGCCGGCCGGCGAGGACGAGCTGCTCCTGGCGGTGCTCGGCGAACGCGGCTCCCTCCGCGACCCCGGCCGTTCGGTGGAGACCTCCTACCTGGCGGCACGCGACCTGGCCCATCCCGAGCTGGCGTCGATGGCATTGCTCGGCGGAGTGCACGGGGCCGGCCCTTTTCAGGTCTCACCGCTCGAGGTCGCCCTGGACGGTGCTTACCTGTGCGGCGACGCGGCGGGCTTCCTGGACCCCCTGACCGGCGACGGGATGTCGGCCGGGCTCCTCCAGGCGGCCCACCTGGCTGAACTGCTGGCGCGACGTGCGGAGCGCGCCGAGGACCGCTACCGGGCGCACCTCAGGAGCCAGTGGCGGCAGCGCCGCTTGGTGGGTGTGCTGGCCCGCCGCCTCAGTGGATCTCCGCGTCTTGCGGTCCGCGCCCTGCGGGGAACCGCGCGCCGGCCCCTCGCCATCGACCGTCTGCTGCTGGCGAGCTCCGGACCCCCGGGCCTCACGGTGCTGCGCCCGCGGGACTGGATGGCGCTCGCCGGATGGTGAGCTCCGCCCCGCGTCCCACCGCCCTGCTCGGCCTGGGCACCGCCGTTCCACCCCACCCGCTGACTCCGGAGCGAGCACGAGAGCTGCTGGTGGAGCTGTTCCCGCGTCTGCGTCCGGTGACGCTGCCGCCGGTGAACCGCTACACCGTGCTCCCGATGGAGCTGCAGGGCCGGACCCTGGGGGCGGTGATGGAGGCCTACCGGACGTACGCGCCCGGCCTCGCGGTGCAGGCGGCCCGGCGCGCGCTGGACACGTCGGGTATCGATCCGGCCGAGATCGACACCGTCATCACCACGTCCTGCACCGGGTATCTGATACCGGCTCTGGACGTCGACCTCATCGAGGGCCTGGGGCTGCGCGAAGACGTGCGGCGGATCCCGATCACGCTGTTGGGCTGCTCGGCGGGCCTGGCCGCGCTCGGCATCGCGCACCAGCAGCTGCAGGCGGAGGCGGCGGGCCCGGTGCTGGTGGTGGCCGTCGAGCTGCCCTCGATCAACTTGCAGCCGGAGGACCACTCGATCGATAACGTGGTCGCGACCATCGTCTTCGGCGACGGCGCCGGGGCGGCGGTGGTGGCAGGAGGCGAGGCGCCGGGGCGGCTGGTCCTGCGGCGCGTGGGGACGCGCGTGCTCCCTCGCAGCCGGCAGTACCTGGGCTTCGACCTTCGGGACAACGGGTTCCACACGGTGCTCGACCCCGGCCTGGCCAGGGTGCTGGGGGCGTGTCTGCCCGCGGTCGTGGAGCAGTTCTGGCCGGGCGCGAGGCCCGGGTTCTGGGCCGTCCATGCGGGAGGGCAGCGGATCTTCGACGCGGTCGAGTCGGCCCTCGGCCTGGATCCGCTCGCGCTGCAGCCCTCGCGCGATGTCTTCATGCGAACCGGGAATCTCTCCTCGGCATCGATCCTCTTCGTTCTCCAGGAGGTGGCCCGGACCGAGGCGGCGGGGGAGGGCCTGGCGCTCTCGTTCGGCCCCGGCCTGAGCATCGAGCTGGCGCAGCTGTCCAGGGCGCCCTGACTCAGAAGACTCCAGGCAGGAACCGTTTCCGGCGGGCGAAGGCCGCCCGATACTGGGGTTCGTCGAAGAGACGCCGCTCCTCCTCCCGGACGCGCGCGGCCAGGACCGGCGCCTCGAGTGCGGACAGAACGAGAGCGGACAACCAGGCGCCACCCGCCAAGGCGATGGCCGGGAACTCGAGTGCGACCGCGATGTAGTTGGGATGGCGTACGAAACGGTAGGGGCCGGTGGTGACCACCGACAACCGGGCGGGGACCGCGCCGCGTGCGTTCCACGCGGTCCCCAGCGAGGCCATCGACCACCAGCGCAGCGCGTTGGTCCCAACCAGCACGCCGGCCCAGAGGCCGGGGAGCCGAGCGCGGCGGCGGAAGACGAACACTTCAACCAGCGGCACCGTGTGCAGGGCGACGTGCAGGGCCAACGTCTGCCAGTAGGCCCCCGCGGCGGGGCGGCCGTCGGCGCCCAACGCCCGCTCGTTCTTCGACGAGCGTCGCAGCTCGGCGAGGCGCAGCACGCCCGAGGTGGCGACCAGCGCCAGGTACCACACCGGCAAACGCCGGCCGCCCGGCGTCAGCTCGCGTCTCCCCTGGGCAGCGGCTTGGGGGCGGTGGTCAGGCGGTCGAGCACTCCCTGCAGCACGGCACCGGTCTGGTCGATCTCGGCCGTCTCCTCGCGCTCGAAGGAGAGCCGGTCGCGCGCCTTCTCGATCGCCTGGAGCAATTCCGGGTCCTGCTCGGTCGCCGCCCGGCGGCTCTGCGCCGCCTCGATCTCGGAGCGGTCCTGCTCCGAGTGCCGCACCGTCTCCATGGCCTCGGTCAGCCGCGCTCGCCGCGCCTCCCGCATCGCGTCCGCGGTCGCCGCCGCCGCCGCCACCTGCCGTGCGAAGCGTCTTGCCTCGCCCTCGTTCTCACCGCACGGCATCAGCGCGCATCCCGACTCGGTGATGACCAGGAGGTAGGGCGTGGGGTCGCTGTTGGTCTCGGCCCAGTGGAGGTCGGCGGCGCCGCTGTCACCGACCAGGAAGAGATCTTCGAGCGCCCCCGGCTCGGCCTTGGTCAGCTCGGCCGCGCTGCCGATCACCGCCCGGGCGCCCGCGGCCGGCCCTGCCGCGTGCGGCATCTCGATCCGGGCCGCGAAGAGGTGGACGGGCCCAAAGCTCGCCAGGTGCTCTCCCTTCCCCGGCATGCGCACCTCGGCGAGACGTCGCCAGGCATCGGCGATGCGGTGCTCGCGGCGCGCCTCCGCCTCCCGCAGGCCGACCTCGGCCTCGGCGATGCGGGCGTCGCGCTCGGAGATGCGCTGCTCGAGATCCGCCGTCGCCGACGCCACGCGGGCCTGCCACTCCGCCTGGGCGGCGAGGACGGCTTCATGGCAGGCGGTCACCTCGCGCGCGGCCGCGGCCAGGTGCTGGGCCGTCTCGAAGACCTCGTCCGCCTCCCGGAACGTCGGCACCGGCGCCTCCCGGCCGATCTGGAGCAGGCGCGGCTCCAGGTGGTGGTTCATGTTGGCGATCTCGTTCCGCAGCCGCTGTCGCTCCTCGTCGGACGGGCGCCCCAGCAGGCCACCCATCCGCCGCTGCTGCGACCCGCCGGCCTCCCGGGCCCGCAGGCGCCGTTCGGTCCCACTGCGCTGCTCCAGGATCTCGGTCGCCTCCGCCACCGCTCGCGTGAGATCCGGCGGAACCAGCCAGTCGTTGGCGTGGCGGGCGAGCAGCAGTCCCCGGCGCCGGTAGCGAATCAGGGCCAGCTCTTCCAGGCCCTCCACCAGCCGCTCCGGCTCGAGGCCCGAGGCCACCTGCAGCAGCCACCTGGACCCGTCCCACCGCCAGAGGCCGTCGCGACTGACGGCCGGGAGCCAGTTGACGCCGTTCCACCACCACTCACCGTCCGGAGAAAGGCGGGCGTCGCGCCGGACGGCCGGAGGGGTCGCGGGCTCCGGCTCGGGCTCGGTTTCCGGCAGCTCCGCCGGCTCCGGCTCGGGAGTCCTGCCTTCGATCGCCGGCGCCTCCTGGGTCACCTCTTGCTGGTTCCCCTCGTCCTCGCCGACGGCCAGGTCCGGGCCCGGTGGAACCTCCGCCTCCACGGTCCCGCCCTCCGCCCACGGCTCGGGGCGCTGGTGGTTTCGTTCCCGCGCCGCCGCCGAGTGCTGCGTGTGCAGGGAGTGGGTCACGACCACGTGCGGGTGGTCGAACTCGTCGTCGTTCTCTTCCCGGTTGCGGCCACGACGCCTCGGATCGTCCTCCTCGGGCGCGTCCAGCTCCTCGCCCGAGGCCTCGAAGAGCGGCCCCGGTGCTTCGAGATCCGCCTCGCGGGTCAGGTCCGGATCGGGGTGCCGGCCGGCGGGCTCGCCGGGCCCGCGCAGTGGGTTGCCGAGGCTCTCCATGGCCGCATGATAGTTAGCCGGTCCAGGCGCCTGCATCGGGCGCCACCGGCCTCACGGGAGCCCCTAGCCCCGGGTGCCCGCCCGGGGGCGCAGCTCGTGCGCCGCCATCCCACCCCGCAGGCTCCACGCCCGGTACCCACGCTCACGCAGCTCTCCCGCCAGCGCGCGCGAGCGCTGTCCGCGCGGGCACACCAGCACATAGGCATGGCCGCGATCGAGGCGGTCCAGCAGCTCCAGGGCGACGCTCCCCGGCAGCTGGAGGTCGCCCACCGGCTCCCCTTCGAAGGGTTCGCGCACGTCGACCACCACCGCGCCCGCGGGGAGATCGTCGAGCTCCAGGTCGGGCTCGATCCGGGGCGGGACCCACCTCGACAGCTCCACCACCTCCCGTGCTTCCACCGCGCGCTCCACCCAGGCCTCGTCCCCCAGGCCCGCGAGTTCCGCCTCCGCGGCCTCCGCGCGCTCCACCGAGGGCCAGGTCACGACCTTCTCACCGTCCGCGATGCCGCACAGCTCCTGGACCTGTGCCGAGGCGTCGTGGGTGCCGATGCGACGCGCCAGCTCGATGATGTCCGGCTTGTCGAGACCGATCAGCGGGCGCAGCACCGGGACGCCTGCCGCCGCCTGCTCGCACACGGCCAGGCTGCGCAGCGTCTGGGTCGACACCTGGGCCAGCGCCTCCCCCGTGACCAATGCCTCGGTGCCGAGCCGGCGCGACAGCGCGCCGGCCCCCCGGTACATGGTCCGCTTGAGGAGGATCTGGCGCATCTTGGGAGGGACGCGTTCTCGGAGGCCGCGCACCAGGTCCTCGAAATCGATCACGTGGACTGTCACCGCGAATCCCGGCGCCCACCGTTCCATCAGCGTCCTGGCGACCAGCAGCGCCGCGGTGCTGCTCTGTGCGCCGAGGTCGAAGTGCACCAGGTCCAGCTCGACGCCGCGACGCAGCACGTGCCAGGCGGCGACCGGCGAATCGAAGCCCCCGGAGAGCATGGCCAGCGCCCGGCCGCCGGTGCCCAACGGCAGCCCGGCCGGCCCCCGCACCTCTTGCACCGAGCAGAACGCGTGGCCGGGACCGGCCAGCACCTGCACGGTGACCTCGGGATGGTCGAGGTTCACCCCCGCCGAGTCCCCCAGCAGGGCGGCGCCCAAAGACACGTCGAGATCGTGGCCGACGAGGGAAGCGCCCGCCAGCCGGCGGGTGCGCACCGCGAAGGTGTGACCGCGCACCCGATCGCGCACCATGCCGGCGAGGCGGTCGGTGAGGTCCTCGGGGGTGTCGAAGGAAATGCGCGCACCGCGGCTCAGACCCCGGATCCCGAACACCGCTCGCAGCGCGTGCTCGGCGCCCTCCAGGTCGGCGGTCTCGACCCAAAGCCGGCTCCACGTGTGATGGGCGCGTGCGGAGACGCCGGCCTCGGCCAGTGCCCGGCGCACGTTCTCCAGCAGCTGCCGCAGGAAGCGCCGGCGCGTACGCGTCGACTTGGTGCCCAGCTCGCCGCTCAGCCGGAGCAGCAGGGTGGGGGTCGCGATCTCCGTGCCCACGGCCTGTTCACGCTACGAGCGTCTCCAGTGGCCATCTGTCGACAGATGGCCCTCGCGGAGCGCCGGATCCGGGCCATCTCTCGACAGATGGCACAATCGCGGCCGTGCGGCGCGTGTCGGCGGTTGCGGTTCTGGTGGTGGTGATCGCCGTGGCGGTGCTCGGGGCCCTCAACTACGCTCGCCCGGTGCCCGCGGTCACGCCCGACGCGCTTCAGTCGGCGACGGTGACGGTGGGCCAGGCACCGACCTTTCCTTGGCCCGCCGGCACCGAGGACGCGGTCGGGGTCGCGGGGCTGGGGGTGATGGCGCAGACGCCTGCCCAGACGCCGGAGCCGACCGGCAGCGTGGCCAAGGTGATGACGGCGCTGGTCGCGCTCCAGAAGCTCCCGCTCGCCCCCGGCCAGGACGGCCCCTCGATCACGGTCAGGGCGTCCGACCAGGCGGCCCAAGAGGCGGACGCCGCCGATGGGCAGTCGACGGTGCCGGTGGAGGCGGGCGAGACGCTCACCGAATACCAGGTGCTGCAGGCCATGCTGGTGCCCTCGGGCAACAACATGGCGACCTTGCTGGCCGGCTGGGCCTACGGCTCCACGGCGGCCGCCCTGGCGGCGATGGCCGCGGAGGCGCAGGCGCTCGGCCTCACGGGCTCGCATTTCACCGATCCCAGTGGCCTCGACCCGACCACCGTGAGCACACCCGCGGACCTGGTCAAGCTGGGAACGGCGGCGATGCAGAACCCCGTGATCGCGGAGATCGTCGGACAGCCCGAGGTCACGCTGCCGGTGGGCGGCACGATGCGGAACGTGGACTCGGTCCTCGGGCAGGGGGGCATCGTCGGCATCAAGACCGGAAACACGACCGGGCAGGGCGGAGCTTTCCTCTACGCGGCGCTGACCACCGCGGGCAGCGGAGCCACGATCGTGGGCGCGGTGATGGGCGAAAGCAGCCTCGACGGGGCGCTGCGGGACGCGGTGGCCCTCGCTGCCCAGGCCCAGGCCGCGCTCACCGAGCAAACGATCGTGGGGGCGGACACGGTGGTGGCGGAGGCTGAGGCACCCTGGAAGCGGGCAGTTCCGATCGCGACCGAGAACGCCGTCCGGGTCCTCACTTGGGGCGGCCGGCAGGCCAAGATCGCGGTCAAGCTGCGGCCTCTCAGGGCCCCGCTGGCGGAGGGCACCAGGGTGGGGACGCTGATCGCCACGCTCGGCGAGGCAAGCTACACCACTCCGCTCGTGACCTCGGTCGGGTTGCCGGTCCCGACCTGGAAGTGGCGCCTGCTTCGCCGTCCGCAGTACGTCCCGGCCGGCGACTGGCCCTGAGGGCTCAGCCGGACGCTTCCAGCACGTCGGCCGCGATGCGCCACACCAGTTCCGGGACCACCCCGAACGCGTAGGGGGCGAAGACGCGCTCCAGCCGGCCGTGGGCGTCGCGGCCCCAGCCACCCACGTTGATCACGGGGAGGGCCAGGTCTCGAGCGGCGCCGGCATCGATCCGAATCGCGCTCCCCCAGCCGGGCGTGTTCCGGGCCAGCAGCTCTTCGTCCTCGGAGTCCACGTCGGCGGCGAAGAAGCTCATGTCGGAGATGCCGGAAAAGTAAGGCCGCAGCACAATCGGCGCGCCCACCTCAGCACCGACGGCCGCCGCCTCCCGCTCGGCCGCGCGGTGCAGCCGGCGCTCGCGTTTGCCGGCACTACCCAGCCGGACGGGCGCGTACGGCACTCCGGCCAGGCCCACCACCGCGGCCGGCCCCCGCAGGCCCGACGCCTCCCACAGCGCCTCGGTGACACGTCGCGCCCGCTCCGGGAGGTCCGGCGCCCCCTCTCCCGCAGACTCGCAGGCGGGGGCCACTTCGCCGGCCCGCCGCCACAGCTCCTCATAGGTCAGCACCGCCGGCTCCCAGCGCGGTGGGGGCTCGCCGCCGGAGAGACGGGCGTAGGCCACCGCCCGTTCGTGGGTCAACCGGGCGGCGTCGGCGACCGCCGTACGGACCAGCTCCAAGAAAGCGTCGAAGGCCGCGCGGGCACCGCCGGTGTAGCGGAGCAGGTTGTAGTAGCACCAGGCGGTGGCGGGGGTGGTGACGTCGTAGCCCCGCCTGCCGTCGGTCTGGTGAAGCGTGACCGGAGCCGGGGCCGTCTCACCTCCGCCGGCGTCGACCAGGGTCGGGTTGAGCTCGACGGCGCGGGTCACCTCCGCCGCCAGCAGCGTCGCATTGAGGCCGGCGGTCGCCATGCCCGCGTGCACCTCCCGCCCCACCAGGTGCACGAACGGGAGCAGCTTCCCGACCGACCCCAGGAAGACCGCCCGCCCGGCGGCGCCGTCACCGTGGTCCTCGGAGACGTCCAGGTTCAGCGCCGCCACCGGCTCCAGGCCCCACTCCCGGGCGAGCGCGGGCAGCTGCGTCACCGCGGCCCGCATACCCACCGAGGTGGCCTCCTCGTCCGGGGTGGCGAGCAGCAGCAGCCCTCCCCCCAGAGGCTCCGTCGCCGCCCGCTCCAGTGCCGCCACGCCGGCGGCGAGGCCGCACTTCATGTCCAGCGCCCCGCGGCCGAACATCCAGTCGCCAGACGCCAGGTCCGCTTGCGCGAGGGGGTCGCTCTGGCCCGCCTCTTCCTCCTGGTGGAGCAAGCGCGCGACCGCGTCGGCGAGCCGGGGTGGGTCGAAGGCAAGCGGCTCCAGAGACCCCAGGTTGGAGGTCGTGACGACGTCGAAGTGGCCGGCCAGGACCACCGTGGGCTGGCGGTGTCCGCCACCGCCACCGCGAGCTGGCACGCAGGCGGCCAGGTTGGCCCGGCCCAGCGGATCGCCGGGAATCGCCAGCAGCCGCACCCGCTCGGGGTGGTCCCGGAAGGCGGGGCTCCGAAGCAGCAGCTCGCGCAGGTGGACCGGGAAGGTCGCCTCGTCACGGGTGCCGTTGACGCTCGGGATGGAGACCAGCTCCGCCGTCAACGCTTCCACCCGCTCTGCCCAGTCGTGCGCCGCCATGGCCCCGAAGCGTAGTCGGACCCGCGCGGGCGCGAGTGGGGTCGGATACTTAACTCAAGGTTGGCACGGCCATGGAAGGTCGATGGAGTGTGCCAAAGTTGACTCGATAGAGATGCCGCGACGACACAAGGCGCTGCACGAGCTGGCCGGGTCCGGCGACGACGGGACGACCGGGCTGCTGGGGGGCGGCCGGGTTGCGAAGACGGATCTGAGGATCGAGGCCTACGGGACCGTCGATGAGGCGTCGTCGGCGCTCGGGCTGGCCAAGGCGCTCACCGCGGACGCGCGGGTCCGTGAGATCGCGGAAGGGCTGCAGCGCGATCTTTACCGGCTGGGAGCCGTCCTTGCCACCAATCCGCGCGCGAGCGCCGAGTTCGCCTCGCTCGGAGACCAGGACGTGGGCGCGCTGGATGCGCTGCTGCGGGAGTTGGAGGACCAGGCGCCGATGCCGGACGGCTTCGTGCTGCCCGGCCAGACGCCCGCCTCGGGCGCGCTGGACCTCGCCCGCACGGTGACGCGGCGTGCCGAGCGTCGCTGCCTAGAGCTGCTGGACCGCGACGGCGAAGGCCACGGTGCCCTGCTTCGCTACCTGAATCGCCTCTCGCTGGTGCTCTTTGCCCTGGCCCGCTTCGACGAGGCCCGGTCGGACACCCGGGCGGCGCCCGCACGAGGGTGACGGAATGAGCTTGTCGGTTGTGATCGCCCTGGGGGTCCTGGCCCTGCTGCTGCTGCTCTGGTTGATGGGCTGTGCCGTCCTCTACCGGCGGCTCTTCGTACCCCGCCGGCCGACCGTGATCGAGGATCTGCAGTTCACACCGGTGGAATTCGGGGCCGACCACGAGGATGTCGAGTTGCGGACACCGGACGGTGTCGAGTTCGCCGCCTGGTACTTCCGTCAGCCGCGGACGCCACAGGTGGTTATCGTTACCCCTGGCCACAAATCGCGTCGCCAGGACACGCTCGCCATCTCGGTCGCGCTCTGGCGCAAAGGGTTCAACGTGCTCGCGCTCTCCCTGCGCGGGATGGCCGGCAGCGACCGGGCAACGGTCACCATGGGGGCCCGGGAGGTGCAGGAACTGGCCGCCGGCCTGGCCTTCGTGCGCAGCCGGATCCGCCAGCCGCGCATCGGCCTGCTCGGCTACTCGATGGGGGCGACGGTCAGCCTGCTCGCGGCGGCCGGCGACCCGGAGGTGCAGTCGCTGGTGCTGGACAGCGCCTTCCGTGACGCGCGCCAGGTGGTGAGGGAGAACATCCGCGCCACCGGCCACCTTCCGGGCTGGCTGTTCCTCCCCGCGGTGGCCGTCTACGCCCGCTTGCGCCACGGGATCCGGCTCGCGGACGCCAGCGTGCCCCCGGTGATGTCGGGCCTGGAGAAGAGACCCCTCTTCTTCATTCACGGGGCCGACGACCGGACCACCTCGGTCCATCATTCGCGCGATCTCTACGACGCGTACCGGGGCCCGCGGGAGATCTGGATCCTGCAGGGAGTGGGGCACTGCGGCGGCTACTTCGACGACCGCACGCTCTACATCGAACGTGTCTCCGGCTTCTTCTCCCGCACGCTGGGTCTGAAGGCGAACCAGCTCCGCCTGGTGGACGAGTCGGAAGAAGCCGGTTAGCCCTCCGATCCCGTCACATTGCTAGCAATGCAACCTTATTCCGGACGAAATGAGGTCGTTCCGCCGGCAATGTAACGCCATGCAGGCGCGGCCTCAGCGGCGGACCATGAGGAGCGGCACCAGCGCTTCTTCGGGCGTCATCGACCCGTGGTGGCCGATCAGTTCGCTCTCGGGGCGGAAGACCTGGCGTTGCATGACCGCGAAAGGACCCAGGGCCGCCGCCACCACATCCCCGATCCGCGCCCGCACCGAGTCCGCCAGCGCGGGACCGAACCAGCCGCGTGCGATCGCGTCCTCGCCCCCGACCACCCACCACTGGGGGCCGAGCGTCTGGCGCCAGGCGGCCAGCACCTCGTCCGCCGCTCCCGGCCGGGTGTAGACGTGGCGGGCCCGCGGCTCCCCGCCCAAAAAGCGCACGCCCGTCCGCAGTGCAGGGTGATCGCCGAGGTCGAACTGGTTCGCCTTGGGCACGTCCACCATCCCGTGGTCACCGGTGACCGCGAGCAGGCTGTCGGAGGGCATCGCGTTGGCCAGCCGCTGCGCCAGCAGATCCACCGCCTCCAGCGTGTCGCGCCACTCCGGGCTGCCGACGCCGAACAGGTGGCCGCGGCTGTCGAGGGTGGGGTGATAGGCGTAGACGAAGGCGCCCCGGGGACCGGCCTCGCTCAACGCCGCCACCGCCTGGTCGATCAGAGAGCGTCCGTCCCTGATGCCCCGGTAGCGGCCGCCGCGCAGGGTCGACCGGGTGAGACCGGTGTGCGCGAGGTCGACCGGCCCCACCAGGTCCACCGAGAGCCCGGCCGCGACCGCCCGCTCGAACGCGGTCGGTCCGCGAAAGAATTGCTCCGGGACCACGATCTCGCGCAGGTCATCGGCGGGCTTGCCGTGCAGCGCCCACTGCAGCATGTTCATGGCGCGCGGTAGCTGGGGCAGGGCCATCGTGTAGCCGACCACGCCATGCTCCCCGGGGGGCAGGCCGGTCCCGAGCGAGCTGAGGCTGACCGAGGTGGTGGACGGGAATCCGGTCGTCAGCGGCCCCGAGGCTTCCAGGGTCTCGCTCAGAAACGGCGCCCGGTGAGGGTGCCGGCGGATGAGTTCGAAGCCCAGGCCATCGGCCACCAGCAGCACCGCCTGCCGCACCGGGCCGAGGTCGAGCACAGCGCGGAATCCCGGCACGCCGAGCCCGGCCAGGAGCGAAGGCACCAGGTCGGCCAGGGCGGCCTCGCCGTAACGGGGCGAGATAGTCCCCGGTGCGGGTGCGCTGGTGGGTCCCCCGGGTACGTCCGTGGCGCCTCCGCGAGACGGAGTTCGCGGAGTTTCGTGGGGTACGTCCCCGGGGCCCCCGCGAAACGGAGCTTGCGGAGTTTCGTGGGGTAAAGCCACGAAGCCCCATTGTGCCCTGTGGTGAGGGTCGTACGCTGGGGGTTCCACGATGTTCCGTACGCTTCCCGTAGCGAAGGTCTTGCCGTGAGGGTCGAGGAGGGAGCGGTCGAGAGCGTGCGGCGGGTGGCGGAGCCGGTGCTCGAAAACGTGCGCCGCGCGGTGGTGGGAAAGGATGCCGAGCTCCGCCTTTGTTTGATGACCCTTCTCTGTCACGGCCATCTGCTGATCGAGGACGTGCCGGGGGTGGGCAAGACCATGCTGGCCAAGGCGCTCGCCCGCTCACTCGACTGCACCTTCCAGCGCGTGCAGTTCACGCCCGACCTCCTCCCCAGCGACATCACCGGGGTGCGGGCCTTCAACCAGAAGCTGCAGGAGTTCGAGTTCCTGGCCGGTCCCGTGTTCGCCCAGATCGTGCTGGCGGATGAGATCAACCGGGCGACACCGAAGACGCAGTCAGCGCTCCTGGAGGCGATGGAGGAGCAGACGGTGACCGTCGACGGCGAGACCCGCGATCTGCCGCGCCCGTTCATGGTGATGGCGACGCAGAACCCGGTCGAGTACGCCGGCACCTTCCCGCTGCCGGAGGCGCAGCTCGACCGCTTCTTCATGCGGGTACGGCTCGGCTACCTGGATCTGCATGGGGAGACCGCGCTGCTCGGCAAGACCAAGGTCGACGCCCCCCTCCGCGAGCTGCAGCCGGTGGTCTCGCCGGACGAATTGAACCGGGCGCAGGAGGCGGTGACCGATATCCACGTCGCGCCCTCTCTGCGCGAGTACCTGGTGCGGCTGGTCTCCGCGACCCGCTTCCATCCCGATGTTGCCCTGGGCTCCTCCACCCGAGGCACCCTGCACCTCTTCCACGCGGCACAGGCTCGCGCGGCGATGGAGGGAAGGACCTACGTCATACCGGAGGACATCAAGTCGCTCACAGACGCGGTCCTCTCGCACCGGCTGATCCTCCGGCCCAACGCCGACCTGCAGGGCACCACGGCGTCCAAGGTCCTCCACGGCATCCTCCTCAAAGAGCCGGTGCCGCACCTGACTGACACGTAGGAGGGGGCATGCTCCGGGCGGGCCTGGTGGTGGCGCTGGTCGGCCTCTTCCTGCTCGCCTACCTGACCGGTGTCCGCGAGGCCTACGCGCTGGCCTACGCCTTGATCGCCCTGTTCGCGATCGCGGTCACCTGGTCGGTCCTGTCCGCCCGCAGCGTCCGCCTCGAGCGGCGCCTGCAGGAGGGTACGGCGGTGGTGGGGGAGCGGTTCGAGGAGCGCTTCAGCGTCCGCCGGCGTGGCCTTCTGCCCGCGCCCTGGGTCGAGATCATCGACCACGGCACCATCCCCGGGTACCAGCCCGGACGCGTGATCTCCCTCCGTCGCGAGCCGGTCACCTGGGTGTCACAGGGAATCCACCGCAAGCGTGGCTGGGCGGGGGTGGGGCCGACCTCGGTGCGGGCCCGGGATCCATTCGGGATCTGGTCTTCCGAGCGGCGGCTCGAGGGCCGGCGCACGATCCTGGTCCGGCCCCCCGTCCACCAGCTGCCGCAGCTGGCGCTGCCCGCCGCCCATCACTCGGGGCTGGCGGAGCGCCTCGGCAGCTGGGCCGACTATCCACCCGAAGCGGGCGGGGTGCGCGACTACGCGCCGGGCGACGCCATGAGCCGGATCCACTGGCGCCTTTCGTACCGGCACGGGCGGCTGATGTCCAAGACCTTCGAACAGCCGATGACGGCGGATGTCTGGGTGGTGCTGGACCTGGAGCGGAAGGCGCATTGGGGGGAACCGGGGGACTCGACCGAGGACACCGCGGTGACCGTGGCCGCCTCCGTCGCAGCGCAGATCCTAAAGCGCGGGCGCCAGGTGGGGCTGATCGCCAGCGACGCCCGCGGGACGCTGCTCGACACCGCGACCGGGGCCCGGTCCGAGCGCCTGCTGCTCGACTACCTGGCGGTGGCCGAGGCCAACGGTGCCCGGCCGCTCGGAGAGTCGCGGGTGTGGGAGCGGCTGCGCCAGCTCGATCGCCGGGCGGTGGTGGTGGTGACGCCGAGCGTGAGCAGCAACTGGGTGGCGGCCGCCCGCACGGTGCGGGAGCGGGGCGGCGCGCTGATCGTCTTCTACATCGACGCCGCCACGTTCGGCGCCCCGGAGCCCGACCGGGGTTTCGACCTGGGCTCCGACGTCGAGCTCTACGTGGTACGCCGGGGTCAGAACCTGAGCCGCCTGGTGAGGACGCGCGATGCAGTCCGCCTCGGCTGACAGCACCCTGGTCCGGCCGGGGGGCCGGTTTGCGATCGCCGCCATCTCGATCACGCTGGCGGCGATCGCGGCCGGATCGGCGGCGACCGCGTCACCGATCCTGGGCCTCTCCCGGTTGCCCCTGGTCGCGTTCCTGGGCTCCCTGCTCGCTGTCGGCCTGGCCCTCAGCCGGTGGCGGCTGCGCTGGGCCCTACCGCTCTCGCTGCTGCTCGGAATCCCGGTCTCTTTGATCGCCGCCGGCTGGGACCCCCATCAGGCGCCTTCCCAGAGCCTCCGAGAGCTGCACGGAATGATCCGCATGATCCGGGAGGGAACCGCGGGTCCCACCACCTTCCCCGACTTCCTGTTCTTCCTTGCCTTCTGGGGCAACGCGGCCTGGCTGGGTTGGTTCGCGGCCCGGGCGCGGCGCCCACTGATCGCGATGGTCCCGGCCGCGGCCATCATCGCCACCGACGTCCTCAACGCGCCCCAGGATCAGTTCGGCTACGTGCTGGGTCTGGTCGTCTGCTGCTGCGCGCTGCTCCTGGTCACCGCCTACGAGCGGTCGCTGGGCGAGGCGCGCCGCCGCGGGATCTGGCTCCATGACGACGTGCGGTGGAACTTCTGGCAGATGGGCGTGGTGGTCAGCGGGCTGGTCCTGGCAGTGACCCTGTTCGTACCACCCGTCTCGACCGTCGACCGCACGCTGGCGCTGCAGAACCAGCTGTTCCATGTCGGGCCCGCGCTTGACCAGTCCGCCGCGGGCCAGACGGGGGCCACGGTGGGCGCCGGCAGCGTCCTCCAGTACAGCCGCACGGTGCGCCTGCTGGGCCCGCTCCAACAATCCAGCCAGACGGTCTTCACCTACTCCACCAACCTCTCGTTCCCGGGTCCGTACTACTTCGTCGGGAACACGGCGACGCTGGCGGCGGACGGCGCCTGGCTGCCGCCCGACGGGGCCGACGACACCGGCGTGCTGCGCAAAAACACCCAGCTGCCCTGGCAGGTTCCGGTGCAGCAGCAGACGACCGCGCAGTTCGAGGTCACCGTCAAGCGTCCACAGCAGGTCAAACCGCGGACCGTTTTCTACCCCGGCCAGCTGGAGCAGGCCAGCGTCCCGACCGAGCTGCTGGTCCAGTACGGCGTCTCCCCCCAGAACGTGGTCACGGTGGATGGGGCGCAGGACGCGGACGGCGTCCCCAGGAGCTATCGGGTGACGGTGGGCGGCTCGACCGCGACCGCGGAGGAGCTGGCGCGCGCGGGAACCGCCTACCCAGGTTGGGTGCGGCCGTACGGCCAGGCCCTTGGCGTCGACTACCTGTCGCGCAGGGCGCTGAGCCAGATCCACGCCCTGGCGCTGCAGGCGATCGCCACCGCGCCGGCGGATCCGTACGACGAGGCGACCGCGATCCAGAACTACCTGCGTGCCAACTACAGCTACACCCTGAGACCGAAGGCGGTGCCGGCGGGGGAGGACTCGCTGCAGGCGTTTCTGAACCATCAGACGGGCGGCTACTGCGTCTACTTCGCGACCGCGATGGCCGACATGCTCCGGTCCCTGGGGATCCCGGTCGTCCTCGTCAACGGGTTCGGTCCCGGGACCTTCAATTCGAACACGCAGCGGTACGTGGTTCGGGACTCGGACGCGCACACCTGGCCCGAGGTGTACTTCCCGACCTATGGCTGGATCTCGTTTGAGCCCACCCCGCAGCCGGGCTATGGGACCATCCCTCGCGGCGGGACGTCGATCGGCTGCCCGAGCGACATCTGCGGTTCCGGCGGGTCTTCCAGCGGCCTGGGCGCGCAGAACCCGGTGGCGGGGCACGAGAACCAGGGTGTCAACGACCTCACCGGCACCTCCCGGGCCGCACACCACGCCGCCTTCCCGGTGGTGTGGCCGGTGCTGGGCGGCATCCTCCTCATGCTCCTGGGCCTCTTCGCCTGGGGCGTCTGGTGGCTGCGCCCGCGGACCCTGACCGCGACCTGGCACCGCACGGGGCGGCTGGCGCAGGTGGCCGGCATCCGCGTCGAGCGCTCGGAGTCACCGCTCGAGTTCGGTGATCGCCTGGGCCGGGCGGTGCCGGCGCTGGCCCCGGCGGCGCAGGCCCTGGCGTCCGAGGTGACGGTCGCCTCCTACGCGCCGCCGGGGACAGTACCCCTGGACGCGGGAACGGCGGCCGAGGCCTGGCGGACCGTGCGCCGGCGCCTGCTCCGCCACGCGGTGCTCCAACGCCTGCGCCGCGGACGGTTCCGGCAGGCCCAGGTGGAGTCCTGACCTGACTGCCCGGAGTAGTGTCTGTGCGCACGAGCGCAGCCCCGGTCATCAGGAGTCAGGACAGGATGGGTCGATGGCCACACCCGCGATCGCCGGACGCACCTACCCGCCCCGCCAGACGTTGATCGAGGCACGACCGGGTGGAGGCCTTCGCCAGAGCCCTGGGCGCCGATCCCGCCGACGGCGTGCCGCCCACCTACGCCGCGGTCTACGCACTGGAGGCGACCGCGACACAGCTGTTCGACGATCCCGAGGCCGGGATCGACTTCGCGCACCTGCTGCACGTGGAGCAGGAGTTCGAATGGACGCGGCATCCGCGGGTGGGGGAGACGGTGACCGCGGTCGCCCGGGTCGTCTCCGACCTGAGCCGACGGGGAGTGCGCCTGGTCACGCTGGAGACCACCTGCAGCGCCGACGGGGAGTCACTCTGCGTGGCACGGGCCCGCTTCGCGATCACCGAGGAGGCCGGGGCCGGCGCCGCCGGGAGCCAGGGATGAGCGACACCCGGACGCTTTCCGTCAGCTTCACCGAAGAGCAGATCGCCGCCTACGCCCAGGCGTCCGGCGACCGCAACCCGATCCACCTCGACGATACTTTCGCCCGCTCGGTGGGGCTGCCGGGCATCATCGCCCACGGGATGCTGGGGATGGGACTCCTGGCGCGGGTCGCCGCGCCTCCTGGGCACGCGCTGACCCGCCTCTCCTGCCGGTTCGCGGCCATGGTCCGCCCGGGGGACATCGTGACCTTCACCGCCACCGACGGCGAAGACGGGCGAGTCACGCTGACCGCGACCAACCAGCGCCAGGAGGCAGTCCTGAGCAAGGCGCAGGCTCGCTACCGCTGAACCGCGTCCGCTTCAGTTCGCTCCCGGGGACGGGGACAAAGGGCACGTCACACTGAGTGGATATGCTCGCGGCCTGGGGACGCCTCGTCCACCGGCGGCGCCGGCTGGTGCTGGCCCTGTCCGTCGGTCTCCTCACCCTCGCCCTGCTCGGGCTGGTCAAAGGCACCAGCCCCAGCTACAACCCCGAAACCGTGACCGGCACCGAGTCGGCGACCGCCAACGGGTTGCTGAACGACGCCTTCCCGGCACAGAACGCCCGCACGCTGCTGCTGCTGTTCGAAAGCCCCACGCTCCGGGTCTCGGACCCCGTGTTCCAGGCGGCCCTCGAGTCCTCGGTTCACCGGCTGCGCACCGACCCGCGGGTGGCGTCGGTGCAGACGCCGTACGACCCGGGAGCGGCGGCGGCCGGGTTGGTCTCCCGGAGCGGGCACCAAGGGCTGGTGGTGGTGACGCTGAAGGCCACCGCCGAAGCCAGCCGGGTCACGTACGAACAGCTGCGGCCTCAGTTGGGCGCACCGGCTCCGCTCTCGGTGACGGCCACCGGCAGCCTCGCCATCAACGCCGCGTTCCAGACCCAGCTCGCCCAGGACCTGGGGGCGGCGAGCCGCTACTCGCTGCCGGTGACGGCGGTCCTCCTCCTGCTCGTGTTCGGCACCGTGGTGGCCGCCCTGCTGCCGCTGGGCGTGGGCGCGGTGGCGGTGCTGGGCGGCCTCGGCGGCGTCTTCGTCGTCGCCGGCTTCACCAACGTCTCGCAGTACGCGACCGACCTCACCGCCCTGATCGGCCTCGGAGTCGGTATCGACTACTCCCTGTTCATCGTGAGCCGGTACCGCGAGCAGCTGGCACACGGAGACAGCCCCGAGCACGCCCTCGAGGTGGCCGTGTCGACGTCGGGGCGATCGGTCGTCTTCTCCGGGCTGACGGTGGCGATCGGCATGTCGGGTCTGCTCTTCTACCAGGGCTCCTACCTGGGGACGATGGGGCTCGGTGGCACCTTCGCGGTCCTCTCGGCGGTGATCTTCGCCCTCATGCTCCTGCCCGCGCTGCTCGCGATCCTCGGCCGCAGGATCAACTGGCTGCGGCTGCCCCTGGTCGGTCGCGACCCCGGCCGGCGTGGACTCTGGCGGCTGCTCGCCGAGGGGGTCATGCGCTGGCCCGTGGCGGCGTTGGTCCCGGCTCTCGCGCTGCTGGGGCTGGTGGCGTTTCCGGTCCACGACCTCCAGCTCGGGAGCGGAGGGCTCAAGCTGCTCCCTCCCCAGACCCCGGCCCGGCAGGCGTACGAGCGGATCCAGCAGGACTTCCCGCGCCAGGACCAGGAGACGATCCCGGTGGTCCTCGACTATGGAGGGGGAAGTCCGCTGGCGGCCGATCGCGTCGCCTACGCCAACCGGCTGGCGTCGAAGATCGTCCGCCTGCCGGGTGTGATCAGGGTGGTGGATCCGCTGGCGCCCGGTGCCCCGCCGCAGGTGCAGCAGTCGGGGATCGCGGACCACCTGGTCGTGCTCAACGTCCAGAGTGCGTTCCAGCCCAGCGGCAGGCAGGCCAAGTCGCTGGTCAGAGACCTGCGGGCCCAACCTGGCCCGCCGGGAGGCCGCAAGCTGGTGACCGGGACCACCGCCGCCGGCCTCGACGAGGTGGCGTGGATCGCAGCTCATTCCCCGGCCGCGGCCGGGTTCGTGGTCGGCGTCACCTACGTGGTGCTGTTCCTGCTCGCCGGCTCCTTGCTGCTGCCCTTGAAGGCGGTGCTCACCAACCTGCTCTCGCTGGCGGCGGCGTTCGGGGCGATCGTGTGGATCTTCCAGGAGGGGCACCTGAGCGGCCTGCTGAACTTCACCCCGCAGACGCAGGATCCGAGCATCGCTGTACTCGTGTTCTGCATGCTCTTCGGCCTCTCCATGGACTACGAGGTCCTGATGCTGAGCCGGATCCGCGAGGAGTGGCTGCGGACCCGCGACACCCGGCTGGCGGTGGGCACCGGGCTCCAGCGCAGCGGCCGGCTGATCACCGGAGCGGCGGCGATCATGGTCGCCGTCTTCGCCAGTTTCGGCTTCGGCGCCGGCACGGTGCTGATCAAAGCGCTCGGGCTCGGACTCGCGATCGCGATCCTGGTCGACGCCACGGTGGTGCGGGCGGTGGTGGTGCCGGCGGTGATGCGGCTGCTCGGCGACCTCAACTGGTGGGCGCCTCGGCCACTGCGCCGGCTCCACCGGTGGCTGAATCTGGGGGAGACGGCGGAGGGTGAGGCGCAGCCGGAGGTCGCCTGACTGGAGCCTCAGGGAAGGTAACCTCCGGCCGGTGAGATTGCCCTTCCGCCGGATCGGCGCCCGCATGCCCTACGACCGGATCGCCGGCACTCAGGTGAGGGGGCGCACCCGCCACGGCTGACGCCTCCGGGCCGGCGGACCTGTCAGCCTCTCGCCACTCCCGCCAGCAGTCGCTCGATCCTCTCCAGGCGCTCGGCCAGCCCCGCGATGTCGCCCCCGGTCGCGGTCTTCGCTTCGTGCTTCATCGTCAGCACCAGATGGCCGCCGGGTTCCAGCGCGCCGTGCTGAATGTCGTTGACCGAGTCGCCGTTCTGCAGCCGGACCGCGAATTCGAGGTCGCCCGGGCGCACGGCGAGTCGCCGCAGCGTGCGCTTGTCCAGATGCCCCTCTTCGATGACCGTGGTCGGCCTGCCCTCGAGGAGGAGGGCGAGGCGCGGATGCCAGACCGCGAGCCGGTTGAGGGCGGCGTTCACGACCACCAGCGAGATCGCTCCCACGACCCCGCCCACAAGGCTGTTGTCGTTCCCGATCACCGCGTTCTGGACGATGTTCGAGAGCAGAAAGAGGACGACGAAGTCGAATGTGTTGAGCGCCGCCATACCTCGCTTGCCGGCGACCCGGAACAGCACCAGGATCACGAGGTAGACCAGCACCGTGCGCAGGATCTTCTCCGCGATCGGGATCTGGATCACGAAGAGGTCAGTCCAAATCGACATCCAAGGAGCCTCCGTGCTGGGTGTTTTGCTGCACAGCCTGAGTTCGGCGCGCCGGCGGCGAGGGGTCGCCTCCGCGACCCCGCCGCCACGCCGGCGGAGCACGCGGGCGCCGACCGGCTCAACATAACGATCTGCGATGCCACTCGACTTTTCGTTGACGCCAGAGCAGGAGGAGATTCGCGCGCTCGCTCACGAGTTCGCGGAGCGGGAGATCCGGCCCGCCGCCGCCCACTACGACGAGACTGAGGAGTTCCCGTACGAGATCGTAGCCAAGGCACAGCGGGTGGGGCTGACGCCG
This sequence comes from Candidatus Dormiibacterota bacterium, assembly GCA_963790575.1. Taxonomy (GTDB): domain Bacteria; phylum Chloroflexota; class Dormibacteria; order Dormibacterales; family Dormibacteraceae; genus CAVTSA01. The sequence continues at coordinate 88,291 of CAWBPD010000042.1, forward strand.
GCTGCCTTCATCCCCGAGCGGTACGGGGGCCAGGGGCTGGACAGCGTCACCTCGCTGGTGGTGGGTGAGGAGCTGCACTGGGGGTGTGCCGGGATCGCGGTCTGCATCATCAGCCCCGGCCTCGCGATCGCCGGCATCTCGGCCATGGGTTCGCAGGAGCAGAAAGAGCGCTGGCTGCCCGAGTTCTGCGACCCGGACCGGGTGGTGCTGGGTGGCCTCGGCCTGACCGAGCCGAACTCCGGGTCCGACGCCCTGGCCCTGGAGACCACCGCCCGGCGGACCACCGTGGAGGGGGTGCCCGGCTACGTGCTCAACGGCGTCAAGCAGTTCTGCACCAACGGCGGGATCGCGGACTACCACGTCATCTTCGCCACCACCGACCGCTCGCTCGGCCCGGCCGGCATCGCCGGCTTCCTGGTCGAGAAGGGGACCAAGGGCCTCACCATGGGCCGCAAAGAGCAGAAGCTGGGGGTGCGGGCCAGCCACACGGCGCAGGTGCTGCTCGAGGACTGCTTCGTGCCCCTTGATCACCGGCTGGGCGGGGAACCGGACGAGCTGGACGCCGGGCCGGGCGCGCTCGGCGCCCTCACCACCCTGGAGTCGACGCGGCCCGGGGTGGGGGCGGGGGCACTTGGCATCGCGCGGGCGGCCTACGAGTTCGCCCTCGACTACGCGCAGGAGCGCAAGCAGTTCGGCAAGCCGCTGATCTATCACCAGGCGATCGCGTTCAAGCTGGCCGACATGGCGACCCGGATCGACGCCGCGCGGCTTCTGATCTGGCGGGCGGGCTGGATGGCGGCCACCGGCGGTGAGTTCGGACGCGCGGAGGGGTCGATGGCCAAGCTGTACGCCGCCGACACCGCCATGGACGTGACGGTGGATGCGGTCCAGATCCTGGGTGGCTACGGCTACATCCGCGAGTACCCGGTCGAGAAGTGGATGCGGGATGCCAAGATTTATCAGATCTGGGAAGGCACCGCGGAGGTGCAGCGAATCGTCATCTCGCGCGCCATCGCTGGCCAGCGGCGGGCGATGCGGGTGCCGCGATGAGATACCCCGGGACAAGCGACGGCCATCGGCGGGCGGAGGTGCTGAGATGATCGATCTGTCGGGGAAGGTGGCGGTGGTGACGGGTGCCTCGCGTGGCTTGGGTCGCGAGGACGCGCTGGCGCTGGCCCGGCAGGGCGCCGACGTCGTGATCACGGACGTGCTGCTAGAGGACGACCCTCAGCTCGCGGACACCGCTGAGGCCCAGCACTCGGCGCTGGCCCAGGTGGCGGCCGCGCAGGGCTGGGTCTACGGCAACGCGACCGCGGAGGAGATCCGCAAGCTGGGGCGGCGGGCGGTCGCGATCAAGATGGACGTCACCGACCGCGATCAGGTGCGCTCGGTCTTCGCCCAGGTGAAGCGGGAGTTCGGGCGCGTCGACATCCTGGTCAACAACGCCGCCACGCTGGACAACACGGCGCAGATCCCGAAGCAGGACTACGCCCTTTGGGATCGGGATCTCGCGGTCAACCTCACCGGCGCCTTCAACTGCACCCGGGAGGTGTGGCCGTACATGGTCGAGCAGGGGTGGGGGCGGCTCATCTTCATGTCCTCCATCGCGGGCTCGATCGGCGGCTTCGGACAAGCCAGCTACGCCGCCACCAAGGCGGGCGTGGTGGGGCTCATGAAGACGGCGGCGCTGGAGGGCGGCCGCCACGGCATCACCGCCAACGCGGTGGCGCCCGGCATCGCCCGCTCGGAGGCGGCGCGGGTGGCGGAGGCGACCAACCCCATGTACGAACGGTTCAAGAACCGAACCGTCTTCAAACGCTTCGGGGAGCCGGCGGACGTGGCGGCCGCGATCGCGTACCTGTGCAGCGACGAGGCGGGCTACGTGACCGGGGTCGTGCTCGGAGTCGACGGCGGCATGTCTTTGTTCACCGCCTAACTGATGGGCGCCAACGTCGACATCGCGCGCGAGGGGCAGGTGGGGCTGGTCCGCATGCACCGCGGCGGCCTCAACGCGATCGCGGCCGACCTCACCGACGAGCTGGCGGAGGCGTTCACCGCGCTCGGCGCCGACCCTGAGGTGCGGTGCGTGGTGCTGGCCAGCGATGCGGAGCGGGCCTTCAGCGTGGGCGCCGACCTGACCGGGATGGCGGCCATCGACCGGTCGGCGCCCGACGCCCACGACCAGGTGCTCGCCTTCCTGGGCCACGTACATCGCGGCTACCAGGCCATCTCGGCCTGCCCCAAGCCGGTGGTTGCGGCGATCGGCGGCCACGCGCTGGGTGGCGGCTGCGAGCTGGCGCTGTGCTGCGACTACCGGGTGATGGTGGATGACGGACACGCGCAGATCGGCCAGACCGAGTCCGCGCTGGGGATCATCCCGGGCGCCGGCGGCACCCAGCGGCTGGTGCGCCTGATCGGGAAGGCCCGGGCGCTGCCGATGCTGCTGGAGGCGCGGCGCCTGACGGCCCCCGAGGCGCTGGCGATCGGTCTGGTCGACCTGGTGGCGCCGCCCGAGGCGTTCGAGGAGACGTGGCGCCGGCTGTCGGAGCGGCTGGCGGCGGGTCCGACGCGGGCGTTGGCGCTGATCAAGGACGCGGTCAACCGGGGCCAGGGTCTGCCCCTGCCGGAGGCGCTGGCGCTGGAAGCGGACCACTTCGCGATCGCAGCCCTCACCGACGACGCGGCGATCGGGATCATGTCCTTCCTCGCCAAGCAGAGGCCCGAGTTCACCGGCTCCTGAAACGTGACGCCATCGGGCACCTGAGTGCCGGCAGTCGGGGTACTTCCGGGCCTAAATGAGCCTCGAGGGCCGGCACTCGGGTATTGGGGCCGCCGACCCCCGGGCACTTCATGCCCTCGGGTGCCCCCCCGCGGCATGACGATTCACGGGGCGGCGAGGCGGTAGAGGACGTGGCGCCGCAGCCGGTGGCCCGCCGGTATGCGGGGGTGGTCGAAGTCGTCCGCGGCATCATGGGTCATGCCGATCCGCTCCATCACGCGCGAGGAACGGAGGTTGTTGGCCGAGGTGAAGGAGACCAGCGCGCGCAGCCCGGCGCCGCCGAACGCGAAGTCGCGTGCCGCCCGCGCCGCCTCCTGCGCGTACCCCTGTCCCCAGGCGTCGCGCCTCAGGCGCCAGCCGATCTCGACCGTGGGCCCGTTCACGAAGGGGGCCTCGAACGTCACCGGATTCAGCCCCGTGAAGCCGAGAAAGCGACCGGTGGCCCGCTCCTCCACCGCCCACAGCCCGTAGCCACGGGACAACAGTGCGGCTTCCGCTCGGGCCGCCAGGCCATCGCTCTCGGCACGTGACAGCAACCCCGGGAAGTGCTCCATCACCTCGGGGTCCGCGTTCATGGCGGCGAACGGCTCCCGATCGCCCGGGTGCCAGTGGCGCAGCAGAAGGCGAGGCGTGAGCAGTTCGGGTGCGTCGGGCATGGGCTGTGTACGGTACCTCAAGCCGTCTACTAGCCTGGGCTTGTCATGGACGAGTACCAGGGCGAGATCCAGGAACTCCGCGCCCAAATCGAGCAGATGGTCGCGGCCGAGGAGGAACCCAAGCTGATCGCGGACCTGGAGCTGCAGGCCCAGCTCCTGGAGGCGATCTACGAGCAGGCGCAGGCGCTCCTCCGGCGCGGGGAGGCTGAGTCCGAGCTCCGCGAGCGTCTCCGGGTCCGGGGCTACGGAGACTGGAGTCTGGACAACGTCTACGCGTTCGTGTACGAGACGGCGACCGATCTGCCCGCCGACGGAGGGCAACCTTTCGCGACCGAGATCCGCGCCGCCGACTTCGCGGCCGAGCTCACGCGCGGCGCGGTCTTCTAGGGGCTTCGCAGCTCGTAGCCCCAGGTTGCCCGCCCTCCGGTGTTCCCCACGCGCGGGATGGCGCCAGAGTGAGGACACCACGGCCTCACCCGCGCCACGGCACCATATCGCCTGACATGCACCTGCGATCCTCCGGCGCCGTTGGTGTCAACCTGCTCTTGGTTCTGTACTTCGGGGCCGCGTTTGTCGCGCTCGTCGCGATGCGGGTGCGCGGGCGTACCTGGGGGGAGATCTGGGGCGCACTGGGCTGGCGAGGCTGCGCTCCGACCTGGTTCGCGCTGGGGCTGGCGATCGCGGTGGGCACCGGGATCGCCGCGGCCGTCGCCTTCGCGCTCCTGGATCCCGGCTTCCTCCGGCATCCGACTCCCGGCAGCGATCAGTACCGGTACGCCCGGATGGGCCTCAGTCTGGGGGCCGTCGCCGAGGCCTTCGCCCTGGAGGCGTTCAACCAGACCCTGGGGGAGGAGGTCTTCTTCCGGGGACTGCTCGGCGGCTGGTTGACGTCGAGGCTCGGATTCCAGGCCGGGAACGCGGTGCAGGCGGTGCTGTTCCTGCTGCCGCACCTCACCCTCCTGCTCCTGAGCAGCCGGTTCTGGCCGATCCTCATCCTGCAGCTGGCCGGCGGCTGGCTCCTGGGCTGGCTCCGGGTGCGATCGGGGAGCATCCTGCCCGGCTGGCTGTCACACACCGTGATCAACACCCTGTCCGACGTCATGTTCATGGTCGGCTGACGCGACCCGGACGGGGTAGGGGCCGCCGCTAGCGGAGGCGCACCAGCGTGGCCCCCGCGCCGCCCTCCGACTGCGGCGCGTCCTCCACCGCCCCCACCAGAGGATGTCCCCGCAGGTGCTCCCGTACCGCCGCCTTCACCGCGCCCGTGCCGACGCCGTGGACGACCCGGATCCAGGGCGTTCCCGCCAGTGCCGCCGCATCAAGGTGGCGGTCAAGGTTCTCCACCGCCTCCAGCGCCCGCTGGCCGCGCAGGTCGATCTGCAGCGAAGGGGCCTCGCGCCCGGCGGCGTGGACCACCGCCGGCGGTGCCTCCGGCTCCGGCACCGGGCCGCCCTCGAGCCGCTGGAGATCTGCCACCGGGACCCGGGTGCGGAGCGCCCCCAGCTGCACGTCGGCCTCCCGACCGTCGGGCGTGATGGCGAGCAGCTGCCCGACCTGGTCCCATCGGCGCAGGCGCACCCGGTCACCGACCACAGGGGGGCCGGCGATCGGGTGCGGCGCCGGCTCCGGGCGGTGGCGGACGGTGCGCCGGCCGCTGGGCGCGAGGCGGTCCCCGACCCGCCGGGCCCGGGTCGCGAGGCGGGCCGCACCCCCGGTGTCCATCCGACCCCGGCGGGCGGCGTTACGGAGCTGTCGCAACTCCTGCTCCACCTCCGCCAGCTCGGCGCGGGCCCGCTGGCGGGTCTCCTCCAGGATCGCCTCCCGCCGGTCTTCGAGCCGAGCCCGCTCCTCCCCCAGCTCGGCCCGTTCCCGGTCCAGCTCGGCCCGCAGGTGCGCCGCCCGCTGCCGCTCGCGGCGGGCCCGGGACCGCTCCCGCTCGAGGTCGCCGAGCAGCCCTTCCAGGCGGACGCCGGCGCTGCCCTGATGCTCGCGCGCCTCGCGGATGATGTCCTGGTTGAGCCCGAGACGGCCCGCGATGGCGAGCGCGTTGCTGCGTCCCGGGACCCCGATCTCCAGCCGGTAGGTGGGGGAGAGCGTCGCCACGTCGAAGGCGACCGAGGCGTTGACGACGCCCGGAGACTCGTACGCGAACGCCTTCAGGTCCGACTGATGCGTCGTGGCCACGGTCGGTACCTGGAGGTCGCGAAGGTGGCTCAGGATGGCCCGGGCGAGGGCCGATCCCTCGTCCGGGTCGGTGCCCGCCCCCAACTCGTCGAGCAAGCAGAGCTGGTTGGGTTCGGCGCCGGCGCGGGCGCCGCGGTCCACCGCGCGCAGCATCTCGATGATCCGGACCAGGTGGGAGGAGAAGGTGCTCAAGCTCTGCTCGATGCTCTGCTCGTCCCCGATGTCGCAGAAGATGTCGTCCATGACCGCGACTTCGCTTTCCTCCTCGGCCGGGAGCCAGAGTCCGGACTGGGCGAGCAGGGTGAGCAGGCCGACCGTTTTCAAAGCGACCGTCTTGCCGCCTGTGTTGGGTCCGGTCACCACGACCATGAACTGCTCCTGGTCGAGGTGGAAGTCGATCGGGACCACGTCCTTGCCGAGCAGCGGGTGCCGTGCCCCCTGGAGCACGATCCGGCGCTCGCGGTTGAGACGCGGACGCACCGCCCGCCAGGCGATCGCGATCCGGGCGCGGGCCAGGCGCGCGTCCAGCTCACCCAGGGCCTCCACCCCGTCGGTGAGCTCGGCCTGGTGCTGCCCCACGTCCTCGGAGGCCATGCGCAGCAGCCGCCCCACCTCAGCCCGCTCGTCCGCCTCCAGCGCCCGGAGACGGTTGTTCTGCTCCACGATCGCGATCGGCTCGATGTAGACCGTGGCTCCGCTCGCCGACTGGTCGTGCACGATGCCGCGCACCTGGCTCTGCGCCTCGGCCCGTACCGGGACCACGTAGCGGCCGCCGCGCATGGTGACGATCGGCTCCTGCAGCGCCGACCGATGCTCGGAGACGAGGGTGCGTAGCCGTTCCTGGAGCCGCTGGTTCTGCTGGCCCAGAGCCGCCCGCACCTGCGCCAGGCGCGGGCTGGCCGAGTCCCGCACCCGGGACTCGTCGTCGATCAGCCGCTCCAGCCGGCCTGCCACCTGGTCCAGGTCGGGGAGGCGCTCCTCCAGCCGGTGCAGCGTGGCCAGGCGCTCCGCGTCGAGGCCCGAAAGCAGGCCTCGGACCTCGGCCATCGAGCGCAGCGTGCTCAGCACATCGCCCAGCTGCTCCGGGGTCAGGACGCCACCGCGCGCCGCACGCGCGGCCGTCCGCCGTACGTCCCGAGCGCCTCCGACGCCCGCACGCGGCCGCTCCTCGAGCAAGACGTGGGCGTCGTCCGTCTCCTCCTGCAGGGCCTGCGCCGGCGCCAGCTCGCTGACCGGGCGCAGCGCCAGGATGCGCTCGCGACCGACGGAGAACGAGGTGTGCTGAGCGACCGCCTCCAGGATCTTCGGATACTCGAGTGTCTCCAGGGTCGCTTCGCGCATCGGCGTCTGGTGACGCTACCAGCGGGCCCGGCGCGGCGGTCCGCTACCCTGAGCCAGGATGTCGGCCGAGCTCCTGGTCACGCGTATGCGCGACTTCACCACCACCATCTTTTCCGAGATGACGGCGGTCGCGCAGCGCACGGGCGCGGTCAACCTGGGCCAGGGATTTCCGGACGAGGACGGTCCGCCCCAGATGCTGGCCGCGGCCGCCGCGGCGCTGCACCAGGGGTTCAACCAGTACCCGCCGCTGGCCGGACTGCCGGCGCTGCGCGAGGCGGTGACCCTGCAGCGAGAGCGGCGCTACGGCCTTCACTACGATCCTGAGGGGGAGATCCTGATCACGGTGGGAGCCACCGAAGGGGTGTCGGCGGCGATCCTCGCGCTCGTGCAGCCGAGTGACGAGGTCGTCCTCTTCCAGCCCTACTACGACTCCTACGTCGCCGCCATCGCGCTGGCCGGCGCCCGCCGGGTCCCGGTCCTGCTGCGTCCGGAGGCACCGGGCGGACGCTTCACGTTCGACCCCGATGAGCTCCGCCGCGCGGTCACCCCGCGCACGCGCCTGCTGCTGCTCAACTCGCCGCACAACCCGACCGGGACCGTCCTCACCCGCGATGAGCTGCGCCTGATCGCGGAGCTGGCGGTCGAGCGGGACCTGCTCGTCGTCACCGACGAGGTCTACGAGTACCTGACCTATGACGGCACCCGCCATCTCCCGATCGCTACCTTCCCCGGGATGCGGGAGCGTACGGTCTCCATCTCCTCGGCCGGGAAGACGTTCAGCGCCACCGGCTGGAAGGTGGGTTGGGTGCTGGCGCCGTCCGAGCTGATCACCGCCGTGCGAACCGTGAAACAGTTCCTGACCTTCGCGGTCAACGGTGTCTTTCAGCGGGCGGTGGCGTTCGCGCTCCAGCAGGAGCTCGACTGGGTGGACGGCCTCCGCGCGCGGCTGCAGCTGCGGCGTGACGAGCTGGCGGCGGGGCTTCGTGACGCCGGCTTCCTGGTGCATCCCGGGCAGTCCACTTACTTTCTGCAGGCCGATGTGCGGCCCCTGGGTCAGGCGGACGCGAGGGATTTCGCGTTCCGGCTCATCGAGGAGGCCGGCGTGGTCGGAATCCCGAGCCAGGTCTTCTACGACGCCAAGGCTGCCGGCCGCCCCTACCTTCGCTTCGCCTTCTGCAAGCGCGAGGAGGTGATCGCAGACGTGGTGCGGCGACTGCGCGACTACGCCGCACGCTGAGCACCGCTCAGGACGGAGGAGGAGAGAGACGATGACCAGGTACATCGCGGTCGTTCCGGGCGACCTGGTGGGTCAGGAGGTGATCCCGGAGGCGCAAGCCGTCCTCGAGCACCTGGGCCTCGACTACGCCTACGAGACGTTCGAGGTGGGGGCGGCCCCGGTGCTGCGCGGAGAGCCGGCGATGTCCGACCAGACGTTCCAAGAGGTCTCGGAGGCGGACGCCATCCTGTTCGGCGCCATCGGGGACCCCCGCGTCCCTGACGTCGGGTACGCGGCGCACGTCCTGCTCAAGCTGCGCTTCGAGCTGGATCTGTTCGTGAACCTGCGTCCGGCCCGTCTCTACGCGCCGCATCTCTCGCCGCTCAAGGATGCCCAGCGGGGAAAGGTGGATCTCCTGGTCGTGCGCGAGAACACTGAGGGCGCCTACATCGGGATGGGGGGACGATTCAAGCGCGGGACCGAGGCGGAGGTCGCGATCCAGGAGGACCTCAACACCTACGCCGGGATCACCCGCATCATCGAGTACGCGTTCACGCGGGCCCGCGAGCGGCTGACGATGGTCGACAAGTCCAACGCGCTCGCCTTCGCGGGCGGTCTCTGGCAGGACCGCTGGCACGCGCTTCGGGCCCAGCACCCACACATCGAGACACGCCACCTCTACGCGGACGCGGCGGCGATGGAACTGGTGCGGGACCCCAGTCAGTTCGAGGTCATCGTCACCGGCAACCTGTTCGGTGACCTCCTGAGCGACCTCACCGCCGCCCTGGTCGGGGGCATGGGCGTGGCGCCGTCGGCGAACATCAACCCGGAGACCGGCCGGGGACTGTTCGAGCCGATCCACGGCAGCGCGCCCAACCTCGCGGGCCAGGGGGTGGTCAACCCGATCGGCGCCATCCTCACCGCCGGGATGCTGGCCGAGCACCTGGGGGACGCCGACGCGGCCGCGGCGATCGAGCGGGCGGTCGCGGGCGCGATCGCGGAGGGCGAGACGACCCGCGACCTGGGCGGGGGGCTGACCACCAAGGAGGCGGGGGCGGCGATCCGGCGCCGCCTCGGCTGAGGCGGCGCCGGACGAGGCGGGTCAGCCCAGCTCGCGCAGCGCCTGCTCGACGCCGATCTCGCCCCGAGCGAGACGGGCCAGCAGGGTGAGCGGAGGGCGGGTGCGCACCTCGGGCGGCGGCGCGGCGAGGCCCAGCTTCCCGAGCAGGGTGTCGAACCGAGCCCGCGCCGTGGGGTAGCTGACTCCGAGGTGCCGCTCCAGTTCCTTCATGTTGCCGCGCGACTGCAGGAACACCCGCAGCGTCTCCCGGTCGTCGGCGCCCAGCGCGCAGAAGTCGCAGGAGGCGAAGTCGCCCGAGAGCTCGGTCCCGCAACGGTGACAGGTGAGCCGGGTCAACGCCAGGCGGTCGCCGCAGACGGGACAGTCGCGGGGGGCCTGACGCGGTTCCCTTGCTGCCTGGTAGCTCATGTCGGGCCCGTCACTCCTGCGTGATGCGCACCGAGCCCATGGTCGACTCCACCTCGAGGCGCGCCTCGCCGGCGCCGACGGTGACCTCGCGGGTGCCACCGCCCATCACGAAGTCGTCGACGCGGCCGGTGCCCTCGCCCGGCAGGCTCACGTACCCCAAAGTGGAGTGCGTGACGATGCGCACGCTGGACCCGGGGCGGAGGACGATGTGGGTCGACCCCGCCTCGCACCGCAGGCGGGAAGTCCCCTTGTTGATCGCGCCCACGATGGTCAGGCTGCCCGCCTGCACCGTGAGGTCGAACGGCCCCTGCGACCCCTCGACCGACAGCGATCCGGCCTGAATGTCGCCCGAGATGGGACCGGTCACGCCCTCCACCTGCACGCTCGCGGCCTGCGCCTGCAGCGTGAGCGGCAGGTCCGGACGCATGCGCACGTTGAGGCGCGCGTTGCGGTAGCGGCCCCACTGGCCCTGCACCCGGCTGAAGTTGAAGCCGCCCTCCTCATCGAAGTCGCTGTGGATGACGAGCTCGTGCGGCATCCGCTCCGCCCGATGCGGCCCCTCGGCCACCGCTTCCAGGACCTCCCGGTCGCCGGTGATGCGCGTCGCGCCCAGGTTGCGGACGACGCGGATGCGCTCCAGCGGGCTGGCCGACAGCCCGCCCGGCGGTGGCGGCGTCTCCGCCCGCGTCGCGCCACCCTCGCCCACGGGTTCAAACGGCGGCGTCTCACCCGGCGCGGGAGGTGGGGGAGGCGGCCCGCCCGGCGACGGCGGCACCGGGGGTGGCGGCGGCTGAGCGCCAAGCCGGTCCAGCTGCTCCGCCGCCTCCTCCGGCGAAAGCTCCCCCGATGCCACCCGCTGCAGTATCGTGCGTCGATCTTCACTCATGTTACAAATTAGAAACCAATCTTCCCAATCTGTCAACCCACTGGTCCCAATCACTCGCGCAGCCCACGTCGGCAGGCGCCGGCGGCGGCCCCATAAGGGAACATTGCCGGCGATGTCACCCCATCCTGGCCCGGATAAGGTTGCAACGCCGGCAATGTGACGCCACTCCTCGCGCACGCAGCGCCCGTTGCCCCCCGCGGCCCACCTCTGAGCTCCCGTAGGAACCCGGTGGTTACGCACTAGCGGGCACTAGCTCGGGCGCCAGCCCGAAGCGAGCCAGGACGAGCTCACGGGGGGCCCCAAGTGCGGACCCGGCAGGGCTCGGCGGCAAGCGCCGCCGGGGGGGCGCGGGGGGCGCCAGCCCTCCCGAGAAAAACAAATCGCAGCCGCACAACGACCACCCTCGGTACCTACGCCCCCGTGCGCGAAGCGCTCGGACGCCAGTCCGACGTCGCTCGAAGTCCCTCCGTGCGCGAAGCGCTGGGGCGCCAGCCCCAAGTCTGCTGACCTCCGCCGCGCCGCGAAGCCCTCGGGCGCCAGCCCGAAGTCGTCCGGAGGTCCGCCGGCCCGCCAGGGACAATGGTCCCAATGCACCGCCTCGGCGTCGTCGCCGACACCCACTGCCCCGAGTTCCTGGACCGCCTGCCCGCCGCCCTCGCCCCCGCCCTGGCCGGCGTCGACCTCATCCTCCACGCCGGCGACGTGGGCGGCGAGGGGGGCGGCGAGACCCTGCGCGAGCTGGGTCGGATCGCTCCCGTGGTTGCCGTTCGGGGAGACCACGATGACGCCATGCAAGACCTGCCCACGACGCGCGAGTTCCTCTTCGCCGGGACGCGCATCGGGCTCGTGCACGGCAACCACGGGCACCTCTACGAAGAACCGCTGACCTTCTTGGGCACCATCTCGCTGGGGCTGGTGGGCCCTCTGCCCGGCCACGCCGCCTGGCTTCGCGCGCAGTTCCCCAATGCCGATCTGGTGGTCTCCGGCCACACCCACCGGCCGATGTTCGACACCACCGCCAGGCCGGTTCTCTTCAACCCCGGTCCCGTCTACGTGGTGGACGAAACGGCCGTCCGGAGACGGTTGGATCGGGGCCCGGGATGGTTCGAGTGGTCCTGGCTTCAGGTCGCCCGCCATCGGATCGGCCGGCAGCGTCCGGCGGTCGGAACCGTCGAGCTCGACGGGAACCGGATCGAGGCCCGCGTCGTACCCGTGGATTGAGCGACGCCGAACTTTGGTACAAACCATCTGACCCCATGCCAGCCACCAAAGACTTCTACGAGACACTGGGGGTCTCGCGGACCGCGACCCAGAAGGAGATCCAGAGCGCTTTCCGGCGCCTGGCGCGTCAATATCACCCCGACGTGCGCCCCGGCGACAAAGAGGCCGAGGAGATGTTCAAGCGGGTCTCGCAGGCGCACGCCGTGCTCTCCGACCCCGAAAAGCGCAAGCTCTACGACCGCTACGGCGAGCAGTGGCAGCAGGCGGGAGCGGCGGGTGCTCCGACCGGCGGCCCTGGCGGCACCACCTATCAGACCGTCGACTTCGATCCTGAGGACCTGCGCGACGTGTTCCGGAACTTCAACGTCGGCCAGGCCGGTGGTTCCTCGTCGTTCGCCGACCTGTTCGGAAGCATGTTCAACCGCAACAGCGGAGGCAACCCGCGCACGCCCCGCACGCTCGACCAGGAGGTCGATCTCTCGATCAGCTTCCACGAGTCCTACGCCGGAACCCACCGGCGGGTCCAGGCGCCGGATGGCCGCTCGCTGGAGCTGACGGTGCCGCCGGGCGTCGCGGACGGGACCATCCTGCGGGCGCCCGGGGTGCGGGCCCGCGTCCGCATCCGTCCCGACCAGCAGTTCCTGCGCGAGGGTCGCGACGTCCGGGTCGTGGTCCCGGTCCCACTGGCCACCGCGCTGCTCGGTGGGGAGGTCGACGTGCCGACTCCGAAGGGCACGCACGTGCAGCTGCGGATTCCGCGCGAGACGCAGAACGGCAAGCGCCTGCGGCTGCGTGGCCTGGGCATGCCGGCGGCCAAGCAAGGCGGAGCGGGAGACCTGATCGCGGAGGTCGACGTGCGTCTCCCGGTCCCACTCGACGAGCGCACGCGCCGGTTCGCGGAGACGCTGCTCCAAGGGACCTGACGCAGAGCGCCGTTTGGCGGCGCCCGCCGGAACCGCCACCCAGTAGCCTCAGCCGGTGATCGGAGAGGGTCGCCGCCTGGTGCTGGCGATGACGTTCTGCTGTGGGATGGCATCGCTGGCGCTCGAGATGGGTGCCGAGCGGCTACTCGCGCCCTACTTCGGCGACAGCCTCTACGTGTGGGGAATCCTGATCGGGCTGGTGCTCGTGTACCTGAGCATCGGCTACGCGATCGGAGGCCGGGTGGCCGATCGCTGGCCCCGCCCGGAGGTCTTCTTTCAGATCGTCCTGGCGACCGGTCTGTGGGTCGGGCTGATCCCGCTGCTGGCGACTCCGATCCTCCTGACCGCGCTCCACGGCTTCGCGACCCTCTCGGCGGGCTTGGTGGCCACGACCGGGATCGGAGTCCTCCTGCTCTTCGCCGTCCCCACCATCGTGCTCGGGTTCGCCTCGCCCTACGCGACCCGCCTGCTCCTGGCGGAGGTAGGGTCTGGGGGCGGCACCGCGGGCCGGATCTACGCCCTCTCGACCGGCGGCAGCATCGTGGGGGTCTTCCTGCCCGTCTTCGTGACCATCCCGACCTGGGGTACCCGCGCCACCCTGGTCGGGCTGGGGGTGCTGCTGGTCATGGTCAGCGCGACAGCACTCCAGCCCCGCCGGCGCTGGCCGGCGGCCGGGATGCTGGCGGTGGTCCTGAGCACGACGTTGTTGCTCCCGCCGTTCATCAAGCCCGCCGTGGCAGGGCACGTGATCTTCGAGGGTGAGTCGAAGTACAACTACATCCAGGTGGTTCAGGTCGGGCGGCAGACCGAGCTGACCCTGAACGAAGCGCAGACCGTCCACTCCGTCTACGACCCGCAGGACCCGCTGACCGGGAACGAATGGGACTACCCCGTGGTCGCCACCGCGTTCGCGCCCCGGCAGCGCACGGCGCCGCGGCCACGACGGGTCGCGATCCTGGGCCTGGCGGCCGGCACCACAGCGCGCGAGCTGACGCTCGCCTACGGCCAGGCGGTCCACATCGACGGCGTCGAAGAGGATCCGGAGATCATCTCGGTGGGTGAGCGCTACTTCCACGAGACGTCGCCGAACCTGGACATCCACGTCGACGATGCGCGGTACTGGCTCACCACGCAGCCCCCCGGCGACCGCTTCGACGTGATCGTGGTCGACGCCTACCGGCAGCCCTACATCCCCTTCCAGCTCACCACCGAGCAGTTCTTCCGGCTGGTGCGCGCGCATCTGGCGCCGGGCGGGGTGGTGGTGGTCAACGCCGGGCGCACCGCCACCGACTACCGGCTGGTGGCGGCGCTCGCCAGCACCATGCGCCCCGTCTTCAACGGCGTGTTCCTGGCCGATCCACCGAACTCCGGCAATACCGAGATCTACGGGACCACGGCACCGACGTCCGTGGCCGCGATCCAACACAACCTCGCCCTGCTCCGGCCTCCGCTCGCGCGACAGGTGGCGCAGGAGGCGTCGCAGAGCCACCTCCGGCCCTCGCCGTATCACGGGCCGGTCTACACCGACAACCTCGACCCCATCGAACAGCTCACCGACTCGGTGATCTTTCAGTTCGCCACCGGGGGCGGCTAGGCGGTGCGACTCGCGATCCTGACCATGACCGTCGTCTGTGGGGCCTGCTCGCTCGCGGTCGAGATGGCCGCCTCGCAGCTCCTCGCCCCATACTTCGGGGACAGCATCAACGTGTGGGCGGTCCTGATCGTGATCATCCTCCTCTCCCTGAGCGCCGGCTACGTCCTGGGGGGTAGGATCGCCGACCGCTGGCCGCGCGCCTGGCTGTTCTTCCTGCTCCAGGGCGCCGGTGGTGCCTGGGTGGTGCTGATCCCGGCCGCCGGCGGCGCCGTGCCGGGTGCCTCGCTGCACGCGTTCGCGGGCGTCCCCGGAGGAGCGGTGGCGTCGGCTTTCGTCGCCGTGCTGGCACTCTTCGCCGTCCCCACCGTCGTCTTCGGGTGCGCGTCGCCGTTCGCGATCCGTCTCCTGCTCCCGCGGATCGAGGCCGGCGGCTCCACCACGGGTCGCGTCTACGCGCTCACCACGGCCGGGAGCCTGCTCGGGACCCTGATCCCGGTCTTTGTGACCATCCCGTACCTGGGGACCGCGCAGACCCTGGCCGGCGCCGGGCTGCTGCTGGTTCTCTTCGGAGCGGGGACGTTCGCGGCCTCGCTGCTCCGCCCCCGGCCCGAACCCATCCGCGAAGCCGGTACGGTGCGGGTGCGATGACGGTGCTGAGCCGGGCGGTGGCGCGCCTGGCCCGCCTGCGTCCGCCGGAGACCCCCCAGGTGCTGGTGGAGCGCGACCTCCGACTCCGCGCGCCGGACGGCGTCGACCTACTGACCGATCTCCACCTGCCGGCGGACGGCGCGGCCCGCCCGACGGTGCTGGTGCGCACCCCCTACGGCCGCTCCGGCTTGATCGCGATCTTCGCGCTTCCCTTCGCCGAGCGCGGCTACAACCTGGTGATCCAGTCCACCCGGGGCACTTTCGGGTCGGGCGGAGAGATGGACTTTGCCAGGGAGGCGGCGGACGGGCGGAGCGTGGCCGACTGGATCGTGACGCAGCCGTGGTCCGACGGGGCGATCGCAACCTTCGGACCCAGCTACCTCAGCTTCACGCAGTGGGCGCTGGCCTCAACGCGGCCGCCGCAGCTGCGCGCGATGGCGATCCAGATCATGGCCTCCGACCGGCGGAGGTCCTACTATCCGGGCGGGTCCTTCGCGCTGGACAACGCGCTGGAATGGATCCAGTGGATCGCGATCCAGGAGCAGCCGAACGCGCGGCTGGCGTACTTCCGGGAGAGAGGAGCCAAGGCCGCGGCGGCGCGGATGACGCTGCCGCTGCGCGACGCCGACCTGGTCGTCACCGGCCACCACGTGCCCTACTACCAGGAGTGGCTGGAGCACTCGGAACCGGGCGATCCCTACTGGGAACCGGTGCGCTACACGCCCGTGATCCCGGAGTTGGGGATTCCGATCTCCTTCGTGGCCGGCTGGTACGACTACTTCCTCCCCTACGAGCTGGACGACTGGGAGGCGGTGGTCGCCTCGGGCGCTCCGACGCAGCTGGTGGTAGGGCCCTGGACCCACCGCAGCGGGCGCGGGATGCTGACGGCGCTGCGTGAGGCGCTGGACTGGTTCGACGTGCACATGCGGGGTCTGTCGCGGCCGGGGCCGGCGGCGCCCGTCCGCCTCGCCATCCAGCCCAACCGCGGGTGGATCGAGAGCGAGGCATGGCCGCTCGCCGCGCCGCTGCGCTGGCACTTGTGGCCGGACGCGACGCTGCGCGAGCCGGGACCGCCTCCAGGCCCACCCGACCGCTACCGCTACGATCCGGCCGACCCCACGCCCCAGGTGGGCGGAAGCATGCTCTCGCGGGAGGCCGGAACGCGCGACAACCGCCGGCTGGAGGCGCGGGACGACGTCCTCACGTTCACCAGCCGGCCACTCCGCGACACGCTCACGATCGTGGGACCGGTCGCCGCGGACATCTACGTCGAGTGCGACCGGGAGCACTTCGACGTCTTCGCCCGCCTCTGCGACGTGGATCGGAGGGGGCGTTCCCGCAACGTCACCGATGGCCTGGTCCGCATCCGACCCGATCAAACGGCGCCGGATGCGGAGGGGGTCCGGCGAGTGTTGGTCGAGCTCTTTCCGACCGCCTACAGCTTCCCTGCCGGCCACCGGGTCCGCCTTCAGGTGTCGGGCGGAGCGCACCCGCGGTACGCGCGCAACCTCGGGAGTGGAGAGCCGCTGGGCACCGGCACCACCCTGCTCGTCCAGTCGGTGGGTCTCCATCACGACCCCGTGCACCCGTCCGGCCTCGAGCTTCCGGTTTGGGAGCGCCCGTAGACTGTGCGCACATGAAGCTGCGCACGGCTCTGGGGATAACGATCGGGTCCCTCCTGGTCGGGATGGCCATCGGCACCGAGCTGGCCAAGCCGCCCTCGGTCCGGACCTGGGAAGGGAGGATCGGCGGGGTCCTGCCCTACGATCTCCGGTTCCCGACCCTGGACCGGCTACGCGAGCGCTACTGGAACCCCGACTCCGACCGCCTGCTCACCAAGCAACCGTTCGGCGTCGGCTGGACGTTCAACGTGGGCCGGATCGCGCGGCTCTTCGGCTGGGCCTAAGAGGTCGGGGGGCGGGGGCGGATTTCCGGGCGGACCTCCGGGCGACTTCGGACTGGCGTCCGAGCGCTGGCGCGCACGGCTGACTGCGAACGACTTCGGACTGGCGTCCGAGCGCTGGCGCGCACGGCTGTGTAGGGGCCCAGCGTGCCGGTTGTGTGGCTGCGATTTGTCTTACTTGGGAGGGCTGGCGCCCCCCAAACCCCCCCGGCGGCGCTTGCCGCCGAACCCTGCCGGGCCTGCAGTGGCGGCTCTTTCGTGAGGTCGTCTTTGCTCGCTTCGGGCTGTCGCCCGAGCTGCGCCCGCTTGTGCGTAACCACCGGGTTCCTACGGCTGCTCAGTGGGTGGGCTGCGGGTGGCGACGGGTGCTGACGGGGCGCGGGGGCCGGGCGGGCGGCTTACTTTTCGCGCTCGCGGTGGGCTTCGAACATCCAGAGCTGCTTCTCGATGCCCTCCAGCACGGAGATCACCAGGTCCTGGGACACCGGGTCGAGCTCTCCCAGCTGGCCGAGGCGGGAGTGGCCGACCTGGGAGACCGTCCCCAGTGCGGCCACCATCCGCTCCACCACCTCCTCGTCGCTGATCCGGCCCTCGGGGAACTTGTCCAGGTGGGAGTTCTTGGCGAGGGTGTCGGCGCGGCCGTCCGCTGCCACCCCCAGCTGCAGCAGGCGCTCGGCGAGGGTGTCGGCCCCCTCTCGCGCCACGTCCACCAGCTCGTCCAGCTGCAGGTGCAGGTCCCGGAACGAGGGGCCGCGCAGGTTCCAGTGCGCCTGCTTCCCGATCAGCGAGAGGTCGGTCACATCGACCACCAGCTCCTGGAGCATCTCGGCCGCCGCGAGGCGGTCGTCGAGGCTGATCGCAGCCACATGCGCGTTGATTGCGGAGGTGTCCTCGGCCATGGTCGCGATTGTAGGGCCGCCGCACCCCCCGTCTCAAAGGCGGTGGTCGCCGACCGGGGACCCGTCCAGGGAACGTGCCGGGTCCAGGCCCAGCAACCGCACCTTGCCGATCGCGACCGGCCGCTGCTGCTCGTCCTCGATCGCCACCTCCCAGACCTGGGTGGTGCGCCCCCGAGCGTGCGGCGTGGCGGTCGCACGCAGCCGTCCCGA
Source organism: Candidatus Dormiibacterota bacterium (assembly GCA_963790575.1). Taxonomy (GTDB): domain Bacteria; phylum Chloroflexota; class Dormibacteria; order Dormibacterales; family Dormibacteraceae; genus CAVTSA01. Next base: position 106,240 of record CAWBPD010000042.1, read on the forward strand.
ACGGACGGCACGCAGAAAGCTGGTGCTGTTCTCGACGCCCACCACGGAGAGGCCGCGCGGCTCCGCCCAGATCGCGGCCGCCAACGAGGCCAGCGTCTCCACCACGCTGCAGTGGACGCCGCCGTGAGCGATCCCGTACGCCTGGTGCTGCTTGGGCGTGATCTCGTACTCGCCCACCACGCGGTCCGCCGTGGCCTCCAGCACCCGCAGGCCGATCTCGGCCACCCAGCCCTCCCGCGTCAACTCGTCGAGCCGGGCCATGATCGAATCCGCCATCGCGGCGAAGCCTACCCGGATGCTGCCGCCTTGGACGAGGAACGGCCGGAGCCCCTCGGGCCCCGGCCGTGTCCTCTCCGGTTGCCCGGAGTTCTGCTCGCAAAGCCTCCGCCTCTGACTCCAGGAGTCCGAGATGGAATGTCGAGAGCGCTTAGAGGATCTCCCCCCGCACTCCCGGCAGGCAAACGAGGCGGTTGGCTTTACGACTCGGTCTATCCAACGCGGCCTCACCTCCTTTGCCACACGGGCGATGAACTCGCGTGGCACCCCCGGGGCGCCGCCGCGGCTCCTTCAGTATAGGGGGCGAACCGGCTGGGGCTGGGCACGGCACCCCTCTATACTTCCCGGGCACCGATGCCGCGGTCCCGGGACGATGCAGCCCACGCAGCACTGGAGGAGCGGCCGCACCAGCGTCACAACCCGCTCCTCGACGAGTGGGTCACGATCTCGCCGCAGCGGACCCGGCGGCCCTGGCAGGGTGCCGAGGAGGTGCCGGGCCGGCCGCCGCCACCGAGCTACGACCCCCGGTGCTACCTGTGCCCCGGCAACGAGCGAGCGGCCGGCCGTCGCAACCCGGGCTACCAGGGTCCCTGGTGGTTCGACAACGACTTCCCGGCCCTGGACACCGCTCCACCGCCGTCGGGTGGAAGCGCCACGGAAGGGCCGTCGCTCTACCAGGTCCGGCCCGCCACCGGTGTCTGCCGGGTGGTCTGCTTCTCTCCCCGCCACGATCTGCACCTGGCCACCCTGTCGGAGGGGGCGGTGGGGCAGGTGGTCGACCTCTGGTCACGTCAGTATGAGGAGCTCCTGGGCCGGCCCGGTATCGGCCACGTCCAGATCTTCGAGAACCGGGGGGAGATGATGGGCGCCAGCAATCCGCACCCGCACTGTCAGATCTGGGCCGACCGCACGAGCCCCACGATCCCGGCCCGCGAGCAGGCCGCCTTCGCCGGATGGGCCGGTGGCTGCCTCCTCTGCGACTACCTGACCGCCGAGGTGGGCGACGGCTCGCGCATCGTGTTCTGCGAGGGCGACGTGGTCTGCCTGGTTCCCTTCTGGGCCACCTGGCCGTTCGAGGTGATGCTGCTTCCGCGCACGCACCGTGCCGACCTGACCCAGCTGGACGGCCCCGGGCGACTCGATTGGGCCCGGGCGATGCGACGCCTGGTGGCCGGGTACGACGATCTGTTCGGGGTGCCGTTCCCCTACTCGATGGGCCTCCATCAGCGATCCCCCCAGCCGGCGCCGTTTCATCTGCACGCTCACTACTACCCGCCGTTGCTCCGCTCCGCCACCGTCCGCAAGTTCATGGTCGGCTACGAGATGCTGGCCCAGGCCCAGCGCGACCTGACGCCGGAGGCGGCCGCGGACCGGCTGCGCCAGGTCGCGGCATGACCGCCGCCACCACCCGCCAGGAGCCCGGCTGGATCGGTCGCGCGCCGGGCCGCGTGAACCTGATCGGCGAGCACGTCGACTACGTGGGCGGACCCGTCTTGCCGGTCGCCATCGACCGCTTCATCACTCTGCGCGGCCACCCCGCCGAACGCTGGTCGATCCACAGCGAGGTCGCGGGCGGCCAGGCGTACCTGGAAGTCCTGGCCGAGGAGCTTGGAGTGGGGCCACAGGAGGTCTCAATCAGTGCCACACTGCCGGCGGGCGACGGGCTCAGCAGCTCCGCGGCCCTGCTGGTCGCGTTCGCGGCCGGGCTCCGTCCCGGTGCCGACGGGGCCGACATGGCGCGCGTCTGCCAGCGGGCGGAGCAGCGCGCGACCGGCGTCGGGGTCGGGATCATGGACCAGTTCGTCTCCGCCAACGGCATCCGCGGTGCGGCCCTGCTCCTGGACACCGCCACGCTCGCCTACCGCCCGGTGCCACTGCCCCCGACGCTCCGGATCGCGGTCATCGACTCCGGCGTCCATCACCGGCTGGCGGACACTCCCTACAACGAACGGCGTCGTGAGATCGAAGCCGGCGTACCCAGGCGGCGGCGTCACGTCGACTCCGAGATCGAGCGGGTGGGCGAGTTCGTCCAGGCGCTGGAGCGCGACGACCGGCCGCGTCTGCGTGGCCTGCTCCTGACCGCGCACGCAAGCCTCCGCGACGACCTCGAGGTCACCGTCCCCGAGACCGACGCCATCGTCGACCGCGTCGCCGATCTCCCCGGCTGTTACGGCGCCCGTCAGATGGGGGGCGGCTTCGGGGGCAGTGTCGTCGCGCTCCTCGAGGATCAGGCCACCGGGACGCTGACCGCCGCCTTTCCCGACCGTTCGGTCGTGCTCTGCGAGAGCGCGTCCGGCCCCTATGCGCGCGGCGCGGGGCCGACCTCGTGAACGACTGCCTGCAGCTGCCGCCCCGGCCGGGGGGAGGGGGCACGCGGCGTCTCGTCAACTGGGAGGCCACCTGGCTGCCGCTCGGCGAGGGTGAGGCCGAGGGCCTGGCCAAGGGCGGGGGCGAAGGCTGGTCCCCGATCACGGTTCCGGAGCAGCAGTGGGCGGAGGGGGAGAGGACGGCGATCTGGTATCGCACCGTGTTCCCGCGGCCGGACGTCGACGGCCGCGTGGTCCTGCGGGTGGGGGGTGCGTTTCTGGGCACGAATGCGTGGCTCAACGGCCGCTTTCTGGGCTCGCACTACGGGTACTTCGCCCCCTTCGGCTTCGACGTCACGCCCTATCTGCGGGATGGGAACCTGCTCGTGGTCTGCTGCGAGTCGCCGATCGAGCGTGACCTCGCCAAAAAGCGCCACGTGATGGGCATCTTCAACGACGGCGACAGCCGGCCCTACCCCAGCTCGACCTGGTTCAGCCTGCCCGACGAGTACCAGTGGAAGGTCCCGATCGGGCTCTGGGCGCCGGTCGAGCTCGAATACACGGGCCCGGTGGTGCTGGAGTCGGTGCAGGTCCGGCCGCACGTCGAGGCCGGCGATGTGGGCCGGGTCGAGCTCTCCGCCCACCTCCGCAATCTGGATGGGCGCGAGATGTCGGGCGAGGTCGTGCTCGACCTCGAGGGCCCCGACGCGCCGGCCCTCCGGCTCCGGCGTGAGCTGACCCTGTCGGGCGGGTCGGAACGGACCGTGCAGATGGCGTTGACGGTGATGGACGTCCAGCGCTGGCTGCCCTGGCGCCTGGGCCGGCAGACGCTCTACCGGGTGCGGCTGACGGTCGTGGTGAGGGGCCAGGTCAGCGTCCGCTGGGACGACCGCTTCGGTTTCCGTGACGCCTCGCTGCATGCCGGTCCCGAGGGCTGGGAGGTGACCGCCCGGGGCCGTCCCTTCTTCGTGCGCGGTGCCGACTACATCCCCTCGCTGCAGTTCGACCAACTCAGCGAGGAGGCCTTCGCCGCCGATCTGCGGGTGGCGCGCGAGGCCAATCTGGACCTGCTCCGGGTGCCGGGAGCGGTGCTGCCCGAAGCCTTCTACCGGCTCTGCGACGAGGTCGGGATGCTGGTCATCGCCGACTTCCCGCTCACCCGTTCCTACGCCTACCACGCGGATGCCGAGGAGACGCGGTTCTTCGAGCAGGCGGTGCGGGCCCAGGTCCCGGAGCTGGTGGGCCAGCTCGCCAACCGGCCCTCGATCGCACTCTGGGTCGCGCACGACGACCCACCCTGGATCGAGGCCAACTCGGCGCTGGGGGACGTGCACGCGGTGCGCCAGAACTACACCATCGACCAGGAGGTGAAGGCGACCCTGGAGTCGCTCGACCGCTCCCGTCCGGCGCTCGCCGCCTCCGGCGAGTTCGACCAGCATCTCTGGCTGGGCTGGCGGGAGGGCAGCTGGCATCACTTCGCCGATGTCCTGCCTCAATTCGTGACCGCGTTCGGGGCCCAGGCGCTCCCTCCCACCGGCTCTCCCGACTGGTCGGCGCTCCAGACGCGATGGCCGGCGTCGGGGGACGACGCGACCTGGCTCTTCGCCGGCTACCAGTCGCCGCACTGGGCGGAGCACGGCATCGGGTTGCCGGAGGACTACGAGAGCCTGGAGGACTACGTGGACGCCAGCCACGAGTACCAGGCCTGGCTCCTGTCCTACGCCATCGACCAGTTCCGCAAGCGCAAGTTCGAGCCCTGTTCAGGGGCACTCGTCTTCACCCTCGTGGACCCCTTTCCGGGCGTCGGCTTCGGCCTGCTCGACAGCTCGCGCAAGCCGAGGCCGGCGCTGGCCGCGGTCCGGGAGGCGTTCAGCCCGCTCCGGCTGATCGTGGACCCGGTCGATTTCTCGCCGCTGGTGCCGTTCGGCGTCGGGTGGCATCCGGAGGACGAGATCTCGGTGCGCCTGGTGGTGGTCAACGACGATCCCGAGATCGAGGGGGACGCCGAGGTGCGCTGGACGGTGGCCCGGGACCAGCCGCTGGCAGGCCGCGGGGTGGGCCGTCTTTTCGACGGGTTCCGCCGCAAGTCCTCGGGGGGAACCTTGACGCTCACGCTCCCGACCGCCGAGGAGCCGGCCCTGCAGATCGAGACCCTCACCCTTCCCATCGATGCCGAGGGCGACTACACGTTCTCGGCCGAGCTGCGGCTGCCGGACCGCGAACCGCTGGTCTCGGAGCTCTTGTTCCGGATCGCGGACCGGCTCGACAACGTCCGGCGGCGGCCGCTGCTTCCGGGCTACCTGGCCGGCCGCATCGTGCAGGAGGAGAGCCTGGTCCAGTCACCCGAGGGGTTCCAGTTCACCCTTCGCAACCGCACCCAGCCGGCGATCCTGACGGCTCTCGGCGAGGTGCGGGTGGACGGCGAGGGGATCCCGAATCCCCACCTCTTCCTGGTCACCGACGCGGGACGGCTGCCCCTGCCGCGCCGGGTGGAGCTGCCGGTCGGGCGCGACGTCGTGATCTTCGTCGAGATCGGGGCGCCGCTCGAGGTGCGGGGCCATGAGCTGGAGATCGATGTCACGCTGCCTGGCATCGCGAGCGGGCGGCTGCGCGTGCACAGTCCGCTCGGGACCGCCGCCGAGCGGTAGGGTGGCGCCCGGTGCTCTGGTTCATCCCGACCACGCATAAGGCCGTGATCGCCGCGCTGCTCGTGATCGCCGCCGTCGCCTTCGTGCTCTTCTGGGTGACGCTGGTGGTCGGCCGGCGCCGCGGCCGGCGGGCGGAGCTCGAGCTCAGCGCGCACGCCGCCATCCGGCACGGGGTCAGAACCCGTGACCGGCCACGCGACGAGTGAGCCCCTCCCCCCGCCTGCGCCTCTCCGCCGCCGCCGCCCGCCGGGTGGCGCTGGCGGCGCAGGGTTTCGCCGACCCCCGTCCCGCGGCCCCGGTCACCGCGCGCCACCTGCTCCGGCTGGCCAAGCGTCTGGGCGCGATCCAGCTCGACTCGGTCAACGTCTTCTGCCGCGCCCACTATTTGCCCTTCTTCGCCCGGCTCGGACCCTACCCGCGCGAGGTCCTCGACCGTCTCGCCGTGCATCACAATGGCGTCGCGGCAGGCAACGGGAGGCGGCGTCCACCGCGTGAGCGGGCCCTGGTGGAGTACTGGGCACACATGGCGTCCTTGATTCCCGTCGACGTGCTTCCGCTGCTGCGCTGGCGGATGGCGGTCGTGGACGACAGCTTCTGGTCCGGCATGGTGGGCACGGCCAAGCAGTTTCCGGACCTGGTGCAGGACGTGCTCGCGCTGGCCACAGAGCGCGGGCCGATCCGCGCCGTCGACACGGGCGTCGCCCCCCGCGAGCGCACACCGGGGGAGATGTGGAACTGGAACGAGGGCAAGGTGGCGCTGGAGTACCTCTTCTACGCAGGACGCCTGGGGGCCGCCGAGCGGGTCAACTTCGAGCGTCGCTATGACCTCCTGGAGCGGGTGCTGCCGGAGCGGGTCCTGGCCGTCCCCACGCCCGAGGTGGCGGACGCCCAGCGGGAGCTGGTCCGGATCGCGGCTCGTGCGCTGGGGATCGGGACCGAGCCCGACCTGGGGGACTACTTCAGGCTGCCCCGCCGGGCGTCCGTGGCGCGGGTGGCCGAGCTGGTCGCGTCGGGGGAGTTGCTTCCGGTCGAGGTGGAAGGCTGGACCGCACCGGCGTACCTCTGGCCCTCGACCCGGCGACCGCGCAAGGTCGAGGCGCGGGCCCTGCTGTCGCCGTTCGACTCGCTGGTCTGGTCCCGTCCCCGCACCGAGCGCCTCTTCGGCTTCAGTTACCGGATCGAGATCTACACGCCCCCGCCCAAGCGTGTCTACGGCTACTACGTCCTGCCGTTTCTGCTCGGCGACCGCCTGGTGGCGCGGGTCGATCTCAAGTCCGACCGCGCCACCGGCACGCTGCGAGTCCAGGCCGCCTACCTGGAGGCGGGTGCCGGCGCGGAGGCGGTGGCGGGCCCGCTGCGGGCGGAGCTGGAGCTGATCGCAGGGTGGCTCGGCCTCGACCGGGTTCGCGTGGAGCCGCGGGGCGACCTCGCGCCCGCGCTGGCTGCCGCCTGGCTGCCGTAGCGTGCGAGTGTCCGCGGTGGGACCCAAAACCCCGCCGGATAAGGTCGCAGTGCGGACACTGGGCCCTTGGTACGCTCAGGCGTAGGCCTGGGCCACCATCTCCGCGATGTCGAGCACCGGGAGTCGGCCCGAGCGCAGGCCCGCCTCGAGCTGCATCTGGCAGCCCGGGTTGGCGGTCACCACCGCCTCCGCACCCGTCTCCCGCACATCCGCCAGCTTCTCCTCCAGGATCTGCCGGGAGAGCGCCGGTTCCAGCGTGCTGTAGAGGCCCGCCGCCCCGCAGCAGATGTCGGGGTGGCGCATCTCGACCAGCTCCAGCCCGGGCACCTCGGTGAGCAGCCGCCGCGGCTGCTTGGTGATGCGCTGCGCGTGCGCGAGGTGACAGGGATCCTGGTAGGTGACCCGCACCCGCACCTCGCGGTCGGCCGTGGGCAGGCCGATCTCGATCAGCCACTCGCTCAGGTCGCGCACCCGGGGGCCCAGGTTGGGATAGAAGTCCTTCAGGTGCGCGGAGCAGCCGGCCGAGTTCACGACCAGCGCGTCGAACGGCTCCTGCCCGAAAGCCCGGGAGTTCACCTCCCGCAGCCGCCGCGCCTCGTCGAGGTCGCCGTTGTGCGCGAAGAGGGCACCGCAGCAGCGCTGGCTGGGGGCGAACCAGACCTCGCACCCGGCCAGCCGGAGCAGGCGCACCGCCGCCTCGTGCGACCGCCGGTAGAGGACCGGCATCACGCAGCCGACCAGGAACGCCACCCGGTACCGTCGCTTCCCGATCGCCGGCGCGACCCCACCTTGGGGTGGCACGAAGGTGCCGCTCAGCGCCGGCAGGCCCCGTCCCGCGGCCACCACGCCGGTCAGGTGCGCGCGCTGCGCGATCCGGGTGGTGGCGCCTGCCAGCCGGAGGCGACCGGGGTGGGGGAGCGTCTCCCGGAGCGCCGTGCGCACGGTGACGCGCTTGGGGTCCCGAGGCCGGAGGCGGTCGAGCTCGGCGCGTCCACGTTCGATGATGCGGCCGTACGGGACGCCGGAGGGGCACACGGCTTCACAGGTCCGGCAGCCGAGGCAGCGGTCGATGTGCGCGGCGAGGCCGTCCGTCATGGGCAGGCCTCCGCGCTTCCACTGCGTCATGAGCGCGATCCGGCCGCGGGGCGACTCGGTCTCGAGCCCGGTGATGCGGTAGGTGGGACAGTAGTTGAGGCAGAGACCGCAGTGAACGCACTGCGCCAGGTCGTCGTCGGCGGGGGCGTCGGGCCCGGTGAACACCGGCCGGCTGAAGGTGCTGGGATCGCGGAGGTCGAGCTCTGCCGTCATCTCGTCACGAACCTACCGGGAGCGAGCGTCCGGTCGGGGTCGAAGGCATGGCGCAAGCGTTCCATCCAGGCCAGGGTCGGCGGCGCCGTCCCCCAGGCTCCGACCTCCGCTTTGAGCGCGGCCGGGGCTGCCAGCAGGACCAAGCTGCCGCCCGCCGCCTCGGCCGTCCCGCGCACCGAGTGGACGCCGCCGGCGCCGAGCGCACCGCGGAGGTGGGCGATGCCGACTCCCGGCCAGGCCCACCAGTCGAGCTCGGCGGGGACGCTCTCCAGCACCGCTCGCAGGGACCGGGAAGGAACCGCCACCCGAGCCCACACCGCTCCCGGCGCGGCCGGACCGCGGCCCCAGTCGGCCCCCGGCACCGGCTCCCAGCCCAGTTCTCCCAGCATCCGGGCCAGTCCGCGGCCGTGCCCCCAAAACCGCGCTCGAACGGTGCCGGCACGCTCGATCTCGAGCGCCACCGGCGGCCCCGGAAGCGCCAGCGCGCGCGCAGCTTCCGCCCAGGCGTCGCCGCCGGTACGGGCCACGGTCACGTCCTCGGCAGGACGCGGAAACACCTTGAAGCCGGCCGCCACAATCACGCCCAGGCTGCCCAGTGCCCCCAGGTGCAGCTTCGCCAGGTCGTATCCGCTCACATTCTTGACCACACGACCCCCGGAAGCGGCCAGCCGCCCGTCCGGGAGCGCCACCCGGAGTCCGATCACGAACTCGCGCGGCGCTCCGAAGCGCTGGCGCAGCGGTCCGGTCACGCCGCTCGCCAGCGCCCCGCCCACGGTCTGACCGGGACCGCCGGGAGGGTCGATGGGCAGGTGCTGACCGACCGGAGCCAGCGCGGCGTCGATCTCCTCCAGCGTGACCCCGGCCTCCACCGAGAGCGTGAGGTCGGCGGGAGTCACGGCCAGGATGCGGTTCAATCCCCGCGTCTGCAGCGCCACGTCCCACCGCTCGGGGAGGTCGCCCATTCCCAGCAGCCGTCCGCCGCCGACCGGGATCACCGTCTGCCCGGCCCGCCGCGCCTCCGCCAGCGCCTCCGCCACCTGCTTGGCGCTGCGGGGCCGGAGGCGGCGCGCGGGCGCCGGTTCCTCGACGGCCGCTACCACCAGCGCGCCTCGGCGCAGAAGCCCGTCCGGACTCCGGGGTGGGCGCCGTCGTTCTCCTTCGGGGACGGGGGGAAGATCTTTCCCGGATTGGAGAGCCCGCGTGGATCGAAGACGTCCTTCACCCGGCGCATCGCGTCCAGGTCGTCGGGTCCGAAGATCCAGGGCATGTAGGCGTTCTTCTCGTTCCCGATCCCGTGCTCACCGGAGAGCGTCCCCCCGGCCTCCACCACCGCCCACAGCATGTCGGCGCCGGCGGCCTCGACCTTCTCCAGGATGCCGCGCCGGCGGAGGTCGAAGAGGATGCAGGGGTGGAGGTTGCCGTCGCCGGCGTGGAACATGTTCGCGACCGGGAGTTGCTCGCGGGCGGCGATCGAGCGCACCTCGTGCAGCACCTGAGGCAGCCGCGTGCGGGGGACCACGCCGTCGTGCAGGTAGTAGTTGGGCTGGATCCGTCCCAGCGCCCCCATGGCTCCCTTGCGACCGGACCAGAGCAGGTCGCGCTCGCCCTCCTCCTCCGCGACTGTGACCTCGGTCGCCTCCTGCCGGCGGAGGATGGAGGCCACCTGCGGCGCCAGGTCGGCGACCCCCTCGCGGATCCCGTCCACGTCGATGAGGAGGACGGCGCCGGCGTCGGTCGGATACCCGGCGCGGTAGGTCTGCTCGACCGCCCGCACGCAGGGCTGGTCCATGATCTCCATCGCCGCCGGGATGGCACCGCCGGCGATCACCGCCGACACCGCCTCGCCTGCCGTCTCCATGGTCGGGAAGGCGGCCATCAGCGTGATCACCTGCTCCGGCACCGGCAGCAGCTTGACCAGGATCCCGGTGATCGCGCACAGGGTGCCTTCGGAACCCACCAGCACCCCCAGCAGGTCGAGGCCGGGCCGGTCGGGCCCCTCGCCACCCACCCAGGTCCGCTCTCCGTCGGGGAACACCACCTCCATCCCCAGGACGTGGTTGGTGGTGACGCCGTAGGAGAGGCAGTGGGGCCCACCCGAGTTCTCGGCCGCGTTGCCGCCCAGCGTGCACCCCTTCTGCGACGAAGGGTCGGGGGCGTAGAAGAGCCCGTGACGGGCCGCCGCCTGCTGCAGGTCCCAGTTGACGACGCCGGGCTCCACCAGCGCGGTGCGCGTGAGGGGGTCGATGCGGAACCCCCGCATCCGACTCATCTGCATCGCGATGCCGCCACAGACGGTCACCGCCCCCCCGGAGAGCCCGGTGCCGGCGCCACGGCTGACCAGCGGCACCGAGAAGTGCGAGGCCAGGCGCGCCACGCGCTGCACCTCGGAGGCGTTGGCGGGAAGCACTACCACCTGGGGCGGCGCGCCGCTGGTGGACCCGTCGCGCTCGAAGATGCGAAGGTCGTCGCGGTCGGTGATCACATGCCGATCGCCGACGATCGAGCGCAGTTCGCGGACCAGGGCCGCCTGGAGGACCGGCATCGGCCCATCCTAGGAGCACCAGATGTCCGCCAGGTACATCGCCGCCATCGACCAGGGGACCACCGGCACCCGCTGCATCCTCTTCACCCACCAGGGGACGATCGCCGCCTCCGACTATCTGGAGCACCGGCAGATCTATCCCCAGCCGGGGTGGGTCGAGCACGACCCGCTCGAGATCTGGGCTCGCATGGAGTCGGTGATCCGGGGCGCGCTCGACAAAGCGGCGGCGGGTCCGGGAGACATCGCGGCGATCGGCATCACCGACCAGCGCGAGACGGTGGTGATCTGGGACCGTGGCAGCGGCCGTCCGATCCACAACGCGATCGTCTGGCAGGACACCCGCACGCGCGAGGGGGTTCAGCGCTGGATCGACGACGGGTTCGAGCCGGTGCTGAAGGCCAGGACCGGGCTGGTCGCCGCCACCTACTTCAGCGCCGGCAAGATCCGCTGGCTCCTGGACCACATAGAAGGGGCCCAGGCGCGCGCGGAAGCGGGTGAGCTGGCGTTCGGGAACATCGACACCTGGAGCATCTGGTGTCTCTCCGGCGGCCCTCAGGGCGGACGCCATGTGACCGACTACACGAACGCCTCCCGGACGCTGTTGATGGACCTGCGCACCCTGGATTGGGACCCCGAACTGCTGCGCTACTTCAACGTCCCGCGCGCCCTGCTCCCGGAGATCCGGCCCAGCTCCGACCCGGACCTGCTCGCCACCACCTCGGCTCGGGGACCGTTCGAGGCCGAGATCCCGATCGCGGGGGACCTCGGTGACCAGCAGGCGGCGGTCTTTGGCCAGACCTGCTACCAGGTCGGCGAGGCCAAGAACACCTACGGGACCGGCAACTTCCTCCTTCTCAACACCGGGACCGAGCCCGTGGCCAGCAAGTCCGGTCTGCTGACCACGGTCGCCTACGGCCTCGGGAAGGGCGAGGTCACCTACGCCTTGGAGGGCTCGATCGCGGTCACCGGGGCGGTCGTGCAGTGGCTGCGCGACAACCTCAAGGTGATCGTCGACGCCGCCGACACCGAGCGGCTGGCGATGGAGGTCCAGGACACTGGCGGCGCCTTCTTCGTGCCCGCGTTCAGCGGCCTCTTCGCCCCCTACTGGGACATGTACGCGCGGGGAGCCATCGTCGGCCTGACCCGTTTCATCGACCGCCGGCACCTGGCCCGGATGGCGCTTGAAGCGGTCGCCTACCAATCCCGGGACGTGGTGGAGGCGATGGAGGCCGACGCCGGTCTCGGGCTCACCACCCTCAAGGTGGACGGGGGGATGACGCGGAACGACTTCCTGATGCAGCTCCAGGCCGACATCCTGGGCCGGCCGGTGGTCCGGCCCACGGTCAGCGAGACCACGGCTCTCGGCGCCGCCTACGCGGCCGGGCTCGCGGTCGGCTTCTGGTCTTCGCTCGACGAGCTGCGGCAGAACTGGGCGGAGGACCGGAGGTGGGAACCGGCGTGGAGCGAGGAGGCCCGCGCCGAGGGGTACCGGCAGTGGAAGAAGGCGGTCGAGCGCACCCGCGGGTGGGTGGACGGGTAGTTTTCGAAACAGGCGATGAAGAAGCTGATCAACGCGCCGCCGGACGTGGTGCGCGAGGCCCTGCAGGGTCTCGCGGTCGCGCATCCCGACCTGCTCGAGGTTCACCTCGACCCGCACTACGTGGTGCGACGGGGCGGCACTCCCCAGGGCAAGGTGGCGGTGATCTCAGGCGGGGGCTCCGGCCACGAGCCGCTGCACAGTGGCTACGTGGGGACCGGCATGCTGGACGGCGCCTGCCCGGGCGAGATCTTCACCTCGCCGACGCCGGACCAGGTCGCCGCCTGCACCCAGCGGGTCAGCGCCGGCGCGGGGGTGCTCTACCTGGTCAAGAACTACACCGGCGACGTCATGAACTTCGAGCTCGCGGCCGAGCTGGCGGCCGCGGAGGGGGTGGAGGTCCGCTCGGTCGTGGTCGACGACGACGTCGCCGTCAAGGACAGCCTCTACACCGCGGGCCGGCGTGGCGTCGGCGGCACCGTCCTGATCGAGAAGCTGATCGGCGCGCGGGCGGAGGAGGGCGCGACCCTGGACGAGGTGGAAGCGCTCGCCAGGCGTGCCAACGAGTCGGTGCGCTCGATGGGCATGGCGCTCACGCCCTGCACGGTGCCGCAGGCGGGCCGGCCCAACTTCGAACTCGCCTCGGACGAGATGGAGATTGGGATCGGGATCCACGGTGAGCCGGGCCGGGAGCGGATGCGGCTGGAGCCGGCCGACCAGATCGTCGACCGTCTGCTGGAGCCGATCCTCGAGGACCTCTCCCTCCAGAGCGGCGACCGCGTGCTGTGTTTCGTCAACGGCATGGGCGGGACACCGCTGATCGAACTGCTGATCGTCCTGCGGCACGCGGCCGAGGTGCTGTCGGGGCACGGGCTGCGGCTGGCGCGCTCGCTGGTCGGGAGCTACATCACCTCGCTCGAGATGGCCGGGTGCTCCCTGACGCTGCTCCGGGTGGACGACGAGCTGGTGCGGCTCTGGGACGCGCCGGTGGTGACCCCCGGTTTGCGCTGGGGCGCCTGATGACAGAGTCACTCGACGCCTCCGGCGTGCGCGGCTGGCTGGAGCTGGCGGCCGAGCGGATCACGGAGCGGGGACCCGAGCTGACCGCGCTCGACGCCGCGATCGGAGATGGCGACCACGGGATCAACATGGCCCGCGGCCTGAACGCGGTACGGGAACGCGTCCTGAGCCAGTCCGCCGACACCCCGGGTGATCTGCTCAAGCAGACCGGGATGACGCTGCTCTCGACCGTGGGCGGCGCGGCGGGACCGCTCTACGGGACCTTGTTCCTGCGGGCGGCGACCTCGGTGGGAAGCGCTGACTCGCTCGACGCGGGCGGCCTCGGCGACGCACTCGAGGCGGGCCTCGAGGGGATCCGGCAGCGCGGTCGGTCAGACGCCGGCGACAAGACGATGGTCGATGCGCTGCTCCCGGCTCTCGAGCGGTATCGCGACGCGCAGGGCCAGGGGCTGGGCGCGGCCGCCGGCGCCGCGGCGGCGGCTGCCGAGCAGGGCGCACAGGCGACCATCCCGCTGGTAGCCCGCAGAGGCCGCGCCAGCTACCTCGGCGAGCGGAGCGCGGGGCATCAGGACCCCGGGGCGACGTCGGCGGCGATCCTGCTCCGCGCGCTCGCCGACGCGCTGGCGGGGACCAAGGAGTGAGCGAGCGCTTCGACGTCCTGGTGGTGGGCGGGGGCGCCACCGGCTGCGGACTGCTGCGGGACCTCGCCATGCGGGGCGCGCGGGTGCTCCTGGTGGAGCAGGGCGACCTCTGCCACGGCACCTCCGGGCGGTTCCACGGCCTGCTCCACTCCGGGGCCCGGTACGTGGTCCGCGATCCCGAGGCGGCGGTCGAGTGCATCCACGAGAACCGTGTGCTGCGCCGGATCGCGGCCGGCTGCGTGGAGGACACGGGGGGCATCTTCGCCTGGCTCCGCGACGATCCGGACGACTACCCGCCACAGTTCCTCGCGGGCTGTCGTGCGGCCGGTATCGACTGCGAGGAGATCCCGGTCGCTCAGGCCCGGCGCGAGGAGCCCCTGCTCAACCCGGTGACCACGCGGGTGTTCCGCGTGCCCGACGCCTCCGTGCAGTCCTTCGACCTGGCCCGCGCCAACATGGGGGCGGCGGTCGCCGATGGAGCGGAGGTCCGGCTGCGGACCCGTCTCAGCGGGGTGGTGCTCGAGCAAGGCCGTGTGGTCGCCGCCGAGCTCACCGCTGCCGCGGGCGGGAGTCCGACACGGGTGGAGATCGGCTGCCTGGTCAGCGCGGCCGGAATCTGGGCCGGCCGGGTGGCAAGGCTGGCGGGCGACGACATCGCGATGGCTCCCGGGTGGGGGGTGATGGTGATCATGAACCAGCGCCTGTGCCGGCAGGTGGTGAACCGCTGCCGGCCGCCAGGCGACGCCGACATCGTGGTCCCGGTCGGCACCGTCAGCATCGCCGGGACCACCGATCACACCGAGGACACGCTGGAGGATTACCCGATCACACGTCGCGAAGTCCGTGAGGTGATCGAGGGCGGCGCCGAGCTGCTGCCCGCCATCGAGGAGGGCCGGGTCCTCCGCGTCTTCGCGGGGGCGCGGCCGATCTACGACCCGGCGGCGGCACAGGGCGGCACGGGGTCGCGCTACCTCTCCCGCCGCCACACCGTGATCGACCACGCGGAGCATGGGATCGAGAACTTGGTCTCGATCGTGGGCGGCAAGCTCACCACCTACCGGCTGATGGCCGAGGACACCGCCGATGTGGTGGCGGCGAAGCTCGGGTTGACCGCGCGCTGCCGCACCGCGGAGGAACCGCTGCCGGGCTCCGAGAGCGGGCGGTCGTGGGCGCTGGGGAGCCGCCTCGAGTGGAACGAGGATCCGGCGCGCGGAGGGGCCGACTCCGACCTGGTGTGTGAGTGCGAGCTCGTCACCCGGTCGATGGTCGAGGGCTTCTTCGCCGAGCACCCGGAGGCGCCACTCGAGGACGCGCTGCGAGCGCTGCGACTGGGCATGGGACCCTGCCAGGGCTGCTTCTGCGCGCTGCGCGCCGCGGGCATTCGTGAGGCCGCCCACCAGGACCGCGACCGCGCCCTGGGACCGCTGCGCGACTTCCTGGAGGAGCGCATGCGGGGCAACCGTCCGATCCTCTGGGGGGATGGAGCGCGCCAGCACCGTCTGACCGAGATCGTGTACCGGGAAACCCTGGCGGTGGACTCGTGAGACAGCGCACTCCCTACGACCTGGTGGTGGCCGGGCTCGGCCTCGCGGGTCTGACGGCGGCGGTGACGGCCGCCGGGCGCGGTGCCCGGGTGCTCTGCGTGGGGAAGGGCTGGGGTACCACGCACTTCCGCTCCGGCACCATCGACGTCCTGGGACGCCTCGACGGTGAGGTGGTGCGGAGTCCCCGGGACGGAATCCAGAGGTTGACCCTGCAGGTGCCGGATCATCCCTACGCGACCATCGCGGGCGCGCTGGAGGGCGGCCTGCGGCTGGTGCGGGAGGCGCTCGGCGCCGCCGGCATCGATGCCACCGGCTCGCTCGCGGCGAACCATCTGCTGGCGACCGCGGCCGGCACCTTCCGCCCCACCTGTCTGCTCCCCGAATCCCTCCACGCGGGCTGGCAGGGTGCCCGCGCTCTCGCCGTCGGCTTCGATGGCTATCGCGACTTCGAGCCCGACCTGTTCGCCGCCGTGCTGTCCGGTCATGCCGAGCGGCTGGGGCTGACGGTGCGGGTGCGCGCGACCACCGTCGACGTTCCCCAGCTCCGCCGCCACCACCTGGACGGCACGGCGCTCGCCCGGCTGTTCGACGGGCAGGTCTTCCGGCGCCAGCTGGCGACCGCGGTGCGGGCGCGGATCGGCAGCGCCACCTTGCTCTGCATGCCCGCGGTGCTGGGCCTGGAGGACTCCGCGGGCGTGGTCGCCGCCCTGGAGCAGAACCTTGGGATCCCGGTGGTGGAGGTGCCCACCTTACCGCCCTCGGTTCCCGGGATCCGCCTCGCCCAGGCGCTGGAGCGGGCAGCCCGCGCCCGCGGGGCCCGGCTGCAGGTCGGCCCCCGCGTCTCGGTGGTGAGAGAGGGGGCACGGGCGGTGGCGCTGCGGATCCATGGCGCCGCTCACGACACGCTGGTTCCACTCGACCGGCTGGTCCTCGCGACCGGCGGCCTGGCGTCCGGCGGCCTGGTGGTGGAGGGGAGAGGCGAGATGCGAGAGCCGGCGGCGGACCTTCCGGTGCGGCAGCCGGAGGGACCGGTGGAGGGGTGGTACCGGGAGGACCTGCTGGGCCCGGCACAGCCGGTCGCGAGCGCGGGGCTCCGTTTCGACGCACGCCTGCGGCCCCTGGGCGAGGACGGCGAGCCGGTGGAGAACGTCTTCTGCTGCGGCGGGCTCCTCGGCGGCGCCCGGCGCCCCCAGGAGCTGTCGGCGGACGGCATCGCGGTGGCCTCCGGGCACCTGGCGGCCCAGCAGGCGCTCGAGCTCGTGGAGACCGCCGCATGAGCGTCAGCCCCCTCAACCTGGACGAGATCGACCTCTCGGCCGACCGGTGCATCAAGTGCAACGTCTGCAACACCGCCTGCCCGGTGATGCCGGCCACCGACCTCTTCCCCGGCCCCAAGTACTGCGGCCCCCAGGCGCAGCGCTTCCGCGACAGCCTGCCGGTCGAGAACTGGGTCGACTACTGCAGCGGCTGCGGTGCCTGCACCCGCGCCTGTCCCTCCGGTGTCAAGGTGGCGGAGCTCAACTCCCGCGCCCGTGCCCGTCTCTACGAGCGAAAGCGGATCCCGCTTCGCAACCGGGTCCTGGGCCGCACCGAGCTGTTGGGACGGCTCGGCGACCCGGTGGCGCCGCTGGCCAACCTGGCCCTGTCGAATCCGCTCGGTCGCCGGGCCGCTGAGCGGGTGATGGGGATCGCGCGGGACGCGCCGCTGCCCACCTTCCACCGGGGGACCTTCCGCCGGCGCTTCGCGGAGCTTCCGCAGGCGCCCGACCCGCGGGAGACGGTGGCCTACTTCCACGGCTGTTCGACCAACTACTTCGAACCCTGGGTGGGAGAGGCTTTGGTGGGTGTCCTGGGTCAGACGGGGATCGGGGTCGAGATCCCCCCGCAACAGTGCTGCGCGCTGCCCATGATCTCCAACGGCGAGTTCGACGGTGCGCGACGGGCGGCGCAGGCCAACATCCAGGCGCTGCTGCCGTCGGTCCGGGTGGGGAAACGGATCGTCGCCACCTCGACCAGCTGCGCGTACACCCTGAAGTCGGAGTACCGCGAGGTGCTGGGACTCGACACGCCGGAGGCGAGGGAGGTCGCGGCCGCCACCTTCGACATCATGGAGCTGCTCCGGGAGGAGATCTGGGCCGGACGGCTGCCGGGGTTCGACGGCGAGCTGGACCGGCGGGTCCTCTACCACGCCCCCTGCCAGCTGCGCTCGCACGGGATCGGCCTCCCCGCCGCCGAGCTCCTGCGGGAGCTGGATGGCATCCAGCTGGAGGAGAGCAACGTGGAGTGCTGCGGCATCGCCGGCACCTACGGCCTCAAGCAGGAGAAGTATGCGATCGCGCAGCGGGTCGGGGCCCCGATCCGCGAGCGCGCCGAGGAGCACCACGCCGACCTGGTGGCGTGCGACTCGGAGACCTGCCGCTGGCAGATCGAGCACCTGACCGGCCTCCCCGCGCGGCACCCGGTCGAGCTGCTCTGGTCGGTGATGGGCGGCCGGCTGCGGTGACGCGGATTACGCCCAGGGTGGGGCTGGTCCTGGTCTCGCACAGCCGGCGGCTGGGAGAGGGTCTGACCGAGCTGCTGGGTCAGTTGAGCGGGGGCGAGGTGGGGGTCGAGGTGGCGGGCGGTGCCGAGGACGGGAGCCTGGGCACGGACGCGGTCGCGGTCGGGCGCGCGATCGAGCGCGCCGGCGGCGACGGCCGATCGGTGTTGGTGTTGGTCGACCTGGGGAGTGCCGTCCTCGCCACCGACGCCGCGCGCGAGCTGCTGCCGAATGAGCTCGGCGGCCGGGTCCGGGTTGCCGACGCGCCCTTTGTCGAGGGAGCGGTGGCGGCGGTGGTGGAGGCTGGGTTGGGCAGCCCGCTGGAGGAGGTGCTGGCGGCCGCCGAGTCGGCCCGCGGAGCGCGCAAGCGGTGACGCAAACCGAGGTCGTGGTGCCCCATCCACACGGCCTGCACCTGCGCCCGGCGACCGAGTTCGTGAAGCTGGCGGCGTCACTGGGGGCTACGGTGCAGGTCACCAACCTGACGCGCGACCCGGACCGGCACGCCTCGGGTCGTAGTCTGCTCGCCCTCACCGCCCTCGGCATCGACCAGGGACACCGGATCCGTATTGAGGCCGACGGTGAAGCCGCGTCGCAGGCGGTGGCCGAACTCCGCGCCCTGGTCGAATCCGGCTCCACGGGGGGCTGACCCAAGTTCCGCTGGGGCGTGAGCCGTCATGCAGTCGGCGGCACCCATCCCCGAGTGCCGGCACTCGAGGCTCCCTTGGGCCCGGGGGTACCCCGACTGCCGGCACTCAGGGGCCCACTCAGGGGCCTCGCGACACGCGCTGCTCCACCG
The DNA here is from genome assembly GCA_963790575.1 of Candidatus Dormiibacterota bacterium. GTDB lineage: Bacteria > Chloroflexota > Dormibacteria > Dormibacterales > Dormibacteraceae > CAVTSA01. Next base: position 124,862 of record CAWBPD010000042.1, read on the forward strand.
CGGCCCGGGCCCCGGCCGCCGACCGTTCGTCGAGTGCTTCCCGGGCGGCCTGGGCGCAGCCATCCGGGCCCAGCGTTCGCAGCGTCCGCGCCACCGCCTCCAACGAGCCCGCGCTCATGGACAGGGAGCTCGCGCCCAGCCCCGCCAGCAGCACCGCGCCCGCCCCGGTCCCGGCCAGCTCGCCACAGGCGCCGGCCTCGATCCCGAGCGAGTGGGCGTCGACCAGCGCTCGCTGCATGAGCCGCAAGGTGCCCGGGTTCCAGTCGCGCAAGTCCTCTGGCCAGCTCAGCTCGCGGTCGGCCCCCGCCGCGTACTGCGCGAGGTCGTTGGTGCCCAGGCTGACGAACTCGATCACGCCTTCGAAGGAGGGCAACGACATCGCGGCCGCCGGCGTCTCGACCATGATTCCGAGCGGCGGCACCCGGAGACCCAGCGCCAGGGCCTCATGCTCGAAGAGAGCACGGGCCGCCTCCACCTCGGCGCGCGCCGCCACCAGCGGGAACATGACCTGCAGGTTCTCGTGGTCGGCGTGGACCCGCACCATGGCGCGCACCTGGGCGCGGGCCAGCTCGAACTGGTCGAGCCAGAGCCGGATCCCACGCGAGCCGAGCGCGGGGTTCGGCTCCCGCCGCCGGTCCAGGTAGGGGAGGGCCTTGTCGGAGCCGGCGTCGAGCGTGCGCACGACCACCGGATAGGCGGACATGGCCGCGCAGGCGTCGCTGAGCAGCGCCAGCTGCTCCTCCTCGGTCGGGGCGGTGGCGCGGCCCAGGTAGAAGAGTTCGGTCCGCAGCAGGCCGACGCCTTGCGCGCCGCGCCGGGCTGCCACAATCACGCTCTGGGCGGAACCCGCGTTGACGCGCAGCGGCAGCCATGCGTCCACCAGCGGCTCGCCGGCGGAAGCGGCGGAGGTCCGGGCTTTCATCGGCGCCGGCAAGAGACAGACGCTGCCGGTGTCGCCGTCGATCGCAGCCGAGCGGCACCCGGCCGCGGCCGCCACCGCCCCGGCCACGCCGAGAACCGCCGGCACCCCCAGCTCCCGACACACGATGGCGGTGTGTGATGTGGCCCCACCGACCTCCGTCACGAGGCCCAGCAGCAGCTCGGTCGCGACTCCCAGCAGGTCGGCGGGGGCCAGGTCGTGGGCGATCACGATGGCGGGCGCGGTGAGCCCGGTCAGCCGCGCCGGCCGCCGCCCGGTGAGCGCGTCGACCACCGCCCGGCCCGCCTCGCGCAGGTCCACCGCCCGGGCGCCGATGTAGCCGTCGCCCGCCAGCGCCTCCAGCTCCCCCGCCTGCTCCTCATACGCCACCCGCACCGCGGTGACGGCGTCCATGCCCTCGTTGAGCCTCCTCTGAATGTCCGGCTCCAGGGTCTCGTCCCGTGCCAGCAGCGCTTGCGCCTCCAGCACCGCGGCGCCCTGCGGGCTCCGCTCGCGGACGCGGGCCGCAAGCTCCTCGAGCGCGGTCGCGGCGTGTACCCTCGCCTCCCGCACGCTCTCGATCCCGCTCACCGTGGCGGCGGCGGGCGCCGCCGCCGGCTCGACGGCCAGGAAGACGGGACCGGCCGCCGAGCCAAAAGAGGCGGGAATCCCCGTCAGCTCCATGGCAGGCGAAGCCTAACCCCGTCAGGACGCCTCGCTGGTGGTCGCCTGCACTGGAGCCCGGCGCCGGTACCCGCGCAGCCATACGTAGGCAAGCATGGCGACCACTACCGCCGAGGCTCCACCCACGGCCATCGCGACGTCCCCACCGAACTGCTGGGCCACCCATCCGATGAGCGGACCGCCGATCGGGGTGGTGCCGTTGAAGAGCAGGACGTAGACGGAGAGGACGCGGCCCCTGAACTCGGGCTTCGCGCGCAGCTGGAGACTGGAGTTGGCCCCGGCCTGGAACAGCGTCATCCCGGCGCCGGCGGGCACCAGCACCAGCAGTTCGAGGGGCAGGATCCGGATCCCCGCCGCTACCAGCAGGCCGATCCCGAAGATGAGGGCGGCCGTGATCAGGAGCAGCATGGTGGGCCGGGCGCGGTTGGCCATGTAGAGGGCGCCGCAAAAGGCGCCGACGCCCATCGCGGCGTAGAGGCCGCCGTAGAGACCGGGCCCTCCGTGGAAGACCCGCGTGGCGATCAGAGGGAGCACCACGTTGAAGTTCATCGCGAGCAGGCCGATGACCCCCATCATCGCCAGCGGCACTCGCAGCTCAGGATCCCGCCAGATGTAGCGGAATCCAGCGACGATCTGCCCCACGCCGGCGGACCGCGCTCGGTGTGCGACCGACCGGTAGAGCTGGGCCGGGTTCATCAGCAGCAGCGCGATCAGCACCGCGACGTAGCTGGCCCCGTTGAGCGCGAAACACCAGCCGGTGCCGACCAGGGCGATCAGCGCCCCCGCGATCGAGGGCCCGATGATGCGGGCCGAGGTGAAGAGGGAGCTGTTGAGCGAGACCGCGTTGGCGATCAGCTTCGGACCGACCATCTCGGACGCAAACGCCTGGCGGATCGGATTGTCGAAGACGCGGGCGAAGCCGCTGGCGAGCGCGAACGCCCAGACGGCCCAGATCGTGGCGTGGCCGCTCAGGACCAATACGGAGAGGGCGCCGCTGCTGACCGCGAACGCGCCTTGGGTCAAAAACAGCGCCAGTCGCTTGTCGACCCGATCGGCGACCGCGCCGCCCCAGGTGCCCAGGATCAGCACCGGGAGGAACTGGAGCGCGGTCGTGACGCCCAGGTCGACCGCGTTCCCGGTCAGGCGCAGGACCAGCCAGGCCTGAGCCACGGTCTGGATCCAGGTCCCGTTGACCGAGATCGCCTGGCCGATGAAGTAGAGCCGGTAGTTGCGGACGGAAAGGGATTGGAAGGTGCGCTTGACCTGTTCCCAGGCCCTCACCGCTTGGCCTCCAACATCCGCTCCAGAACCGCCACCCCGCGCTCGAGGGCCACCAGGTCGTCCGGTGCCAACCCGCGGAGGACGGTGGCCAGATAGGCGTCGCGCCGGCGCCGGCTTTGCTCCACCAGGCGCCGGCCGGGAGGCGTCGCCTCCAGCCACGCCCGGCGCCGGTCCGCCGGATCCACGTGGCGGATCACCAGACCCTCGCGCTCCAGGGCGGCCGCGATCCGGGTCATGCTGGGCGGCTTCACGCCCTCCCGGTCGGCCAGCTCCCCGAGTCCGATCCGGCCCTCGCGGAGGACGGTGGCGAGAGCCGAGAAGTCGGTTTGCGAGAGTCCGCTCGGCGACTCCGTGCGCAGCCGGCGGCGGAGACGCATGGTCGACTGCCGCACCCGCATGGCAAGCTGCTCGACGTTCGGCGCCGCTATCGCCATTCCTTCGCCAACCTAATTAGCATTGCTAACGGTCAGCATACGCGGGCAAACACGAGCGTGGTGACCGCGGTGGGGTCAGCCCTCGACCCGCGTGAACCAGGCGTCGCGGACCACGCCGCGGGCGGGGTCGACGCGAACCTCCAGCCGCCAGCGGCGAGCGGCGCCTCCGGTGATGTCCGTGAACTCGACGCGGCCGCTGTCGCTGCCGGTCACCTCGAACGACAGCGAGTCCAGACGCACGTCGACGGTGCCTCCGCCGGCCAGCAAGGGGCCCAACGCCGCTTCCCAGCGCCAGAGCAGCTCGGGGGGCAGGTACCGCTCCAGCCGTGAGCGGCCGCCCTGGACGGCACGAACGGGCTGCAGCGCGTACGGCACCTCCGCCGGGACCGCGCCCGGCCAGGCGCCCAGCCACGCGCACAGGTCGAGGAGCATCGACCTCCCCAACTCGCCGATCGGCGCCGGTGGGCGCGACGGTGGCTCGTCCATGGCTGTCATGGCGCCGACGCCACCTCGACCACGGCGGCGGCGTACCGCGCGTACGCCTTCCGCATGCCCTGCCGGACGGGCTCCGGCGCCCCTCGCTGGAGCAAGGCGGCGGTCCCCTCGTCATCGTCGGGGAGCTCGACCACGCGCGTCACGTGTGAGCGAAGGTTCTCGAACAGTGCCACCAGCTCCGGGCGGTCGCGTCCGGGACGGGGGCGGACACCCACCAGGCAGGCGACGACTCGCTTACCCCGCATCACCTCCGCCTGCAGGCTGCGGTGGACCTCGGTCAGACCGGCCTGATCGGAGCCGGTGACGATGACCGCGACATCGGCCTCGGCCAGCCAGGCGGCCCGGGTCGCCGACGCGCTGTCGAGTGTCTCCGGCACCTCCGGAGGGAGATCGACGACCACCGCCAGGTGCTCCCCACGCAGGTGTTCGGCGGCCCGATGGAGATCGGCCGGCGGGTACCCGTCGGAGCCGCCGGCGGCGTCCGGATAGACCTGGAGGGAGGGTGAGCCTCCGTAGCCCGGGCTGGGGGGGCGGCGGCCGTCCCGAAGCGCGCTCACCAGCGTCTCCAGCGTGGGCGGACTCCCGCTCACCGAGAGCGCCGTCCAGGCGCGGGGGTCGCCGAGATGACCGTCCACCAGCGCTACCGTCCGGCTCAGGGCACGCACGGGCTCCGCCAGCACCGTCGCCAGAGCGGCCGCGCTTCCCGTCCGGCCCGCCCCGCCGGCCGCTCCCAGCACGGCGACGCAGAACGGACGCGTTCCGACCAGCAGCATGCCGAGAGCGGGTGCTGCCCCAGCGTCTGGGAGCCGGAGCCGGCCCCGAATCCACTCGAGAAGCCCCCGCGGCCGCCGTTCGGTCTTGACCGGCAGCGGGACGATCGCGGTCGACGGCCCGGGCGCACCCGCCTTGCCCCGCGCCGACAACGGTCCCACGGCCGCGAGCAGGGTGAACGGGTCCGCTCTCGACTCGGTGGGTTGGGGTTGCGCTTTGGGACCCCGTACGCCGGCCGCCGCCTCGCGCGCGAGCTCACGGGCATCCCAGGTGACGATCGCGTGCACGTTGGGATGGTCGCGATAGGAGTCGGCGACCTCCTGGTCGGGGACCGCGACCCAGAATTGGGCGTCCGTGCCCCGCACCCACTCCGCGAGCTCGGGGTCATGCCAGAGGAGAAGGTGCGGTGGTGCGTCTCCCAGGTCTGTGTTCGCGTACCAGTCGTCGAGGGCCCGGCCCTCTTCGCCTCGCGCGCTGAAGAACCTGACGCCGTTCACCGGCGGCTCGACCACCTTCGCCTCCGGCGCCTGCGCGCGCAGAGCCTCGCCCGCGGCCCGCCCGTGGCCGCCGCCGAGCAGCACGACGAAGGCCGTCAGCGGAGCCGGTCCGCCCGCCATGGCGGCTAGCTCGGGTGCTGCTCGCCTCGCGCGATCGCAGTCGCCTGCAGCGAGAGGTTCTGCATCCGGGTCGGCGAGATCAGGCGAACGGTTTCCCGAGCCAGGGCCTGCGCCGCTCCCTGGAGTGCCTCCAGCGTGGGCGCGGTTTGGAACGGCGCCGAGACCGACTCCGCATGCCGGCCCAGCTCACGCTGCAGAAGCTCGACGATGGCCTGGCGCCGCTGCTCCAGCTGGGCTTCGCCGCCGGGTGCCCCATAGGGAGAGGGCACCGGAACCGTGGTGGGGCCCTGACCGAAGCTGCCCGGCCCCCAGCCGCCGAAGGCGTCGCCCGGCGAACCGTAAGGGCCGGCGGGACTCACCGCCGGGGGATGGAACTCGCCGCCCGGCTGTCCGCCGAACCCGCCGGCCGGCGGCTGCGACTCGAAGGGGTTCACCGGCTGCGCCTCGGGGGGCACCGTGACCGGCTCCGGCTTCGCCGGGACCTCGCCCGCCTCCTCGACCGGGGCCGCCTCAGCGTCCACCTGCGTCGGGTGAAGGTCAACCGGCTTCCGGCCCGGGCGCGGCTCGACCCGGGGGGCGACCACGGTGGCGGGATCGTCCAGGATCTCGTCGATCGCGTGCTCGTCCCGCATCTCGCCGTCCGCGAAGGAGGCCACGATCCCCCGCTCGTCGAAGACGATGATGCCGGTCCCGCAGGCCGGCGAGCTGGCGAGGACCGCGCCCCGCCGTCCGGGCTGGACCAGCGAGCCGACCAACTCCTTGGTCGCTCCTGGTGCGCGCCAGTAGACGGGGAGGGCGCGGGCGAGGCGGGGCGAGACGCCGATCACCTGCAGATCTGCGATCGGCACATCCCCCAGCTCGTCGAGCACGTCCACGCCCTTGATGACCTCGGTCTTGGTCTGGGCGACCGCGTCCACCACCCGACCGTTGAGGACGACCACCATCGCCGTGAGCCGGTCCGAGCGGTGGTAGACGACGGCGCTCTCCTGCCCCGCGATGAGCCCGGCCAGTCCACGCGCGCGCGCCTCGATGCGATCGCCGCTGGGCTGCGGAGGCACCGCCGGCAAGGACAGATCGAGCTTCTGGTCCATCGCGGCCATCATAGCCTGGGCTGTCGGTCTCAGCTGCCATTGCTGAAGGCCTTGTCAAGGCCGTTGCTGAACGTGGCAAGATCGGGCCGACGTGACGGGCCAGGATCTGGACCTCACCCCGGCCAGCGCCAAGCGCGGCGGATCGCGACCGCTGCGCGCCTACCTCGCGCTGCCGGAGGGGAACGGGCCGTGGCCGGGGGTGGTCGTCATTCACGAGATCATGGGGCTCGACGCGCAGACCCGGCGGCACGCCGACCGGCTGGCGCGCGCGGGGTACCTGGCGCTCGCGGTGGACCTGTTCAGCACCGACGGCCCCCGCTGTGTGATGGCCACCATGCGGGCACTTCGGCGCGGTGCCGGGCGCGCCTGCGTGGACATCGTGACCGCCCAGGAGCAGCTGCGCGCGGATCCGCGCTGCACCGGGAAGGTGGGGGTGATCGGCTTCTGCATGGGCGGAGGTTTCGCGCTGCTGACGGCGGCGGCCGGGTTCGACGCCGCCTCCGCCAACTACGGGCCGCTTCCGCGGGACCCCGAGATGGCGTTCGACGGCGCGTGCCCCGTGGTCGGAAGCTATGGAGCGCGCGACCGCGCGTTGCGAGGGGCGGCGGCCAGGCTCCGAACGGCGCTCGAGCGAGCGGGGGTCGAACACGACGTCAAGGAGTACCCGGGGGCGGGTCATGCCTTCCTTGACGAGGAACCCTTCGGGCCCGCGCTGGTGCATCCGCTGGTGCGCGTGGCCGGGATGGGGCCGGATCCCAAGGCAGCCGCCGACGCCTGGCGCCGGATCGAGTCGTTCTTCGCCACCCATCTCGGCGGCGCGCGTCCATAGCATGGGGTGTCCCGCCGGGGGCCCGTAGCTCAGCTGGTCAGAGCGGGGGACTCATAATCCTCTGGTCGTTGGTTCGAGTCCAACCGGGCCCACCACCCTTTTGAACTGAAAACCGCCCCGGGAGCAGCCGCCGAGGCGGTCGACATTAGCCAACTACAGCAACGACTACAGCAGCCGCTCCCGGGAAAGGATCGCGTCCAGGTGGTCGGCAGCCTGGCGCGTGAGCTCCGGGAGCACGTGGGTGTAGGTGTCCAGGGTCAGCCTGGTCGTGCTGTGGCCCAGCAGATCAGCTACCACCTTCGGATGCTCTCCCGCCGCCAGGAGCAGACTCGCGAAACCGTGTCGCAGGTCGTACAGCCGCGTCGTAGTCGGCAGCCCGGCCTCGACCAAGAGTCGCTTGAAGGCCCGGACCACGTTACGAGGCTCCGTCAGCGTCCCCGCCCTGCTCGGGAACACCCAGGCAGAATGCAACGACGACAGCCCCGCCTCCCGTTGACGAGCCTGATGCACCTTGAGCGCCGACACCCCGAGCAGCGGCAGCGGCAGCTGTCGCCGCGACTTGAAAGTCTTCGGTGGGACGAGGTGCAGCGCCCCGTCATACCGCTGCACAGCCCGAAGCACGCGCAGTGAGCGGCCCTCCAGGTCCAGGTCGCCCCACTGGAGGCCCAGCACCTCGCCAGGACGCATACCCGTGCTCAGCGCCAGCGTGAGGATCGGACCCCACGCCGTCCGCCGCCTGTCGTCGAGCTGCATCGCCAGCTCCAGCAAATGGCGCGACTGCTCGACATCGAGCGGACTGACCTCGACGTAATCGGCCTGGCGCAAACGCGTGTCCCGGACCGGATTTCGAGCGATCACGCCGTCCGACACCGCCAAGTTCAGTGCGTGGCGCATGATGGCCCGAATCTGGGCCACGGTACGGACGGCCAGCCCCGCCTTCAACATGTCGTTGATGAAGGCCTGGACCTGAGGCCGAGTCAGTTGGTCCAGCCGGGTCTTCCCGAGCGCGGGGACGATGTGATGCCTCGTCTTGCTGCTGTACGAGCGGTAGGTCAGAGGTCGGATCGCCCCCTGCTGCCCGCTGTCGGTCGTCACCTGCAGGGACGCCAGCCAGTCGTTGAACCACCGCTCCACCGTGGGCGCCCGACCCATCAGCGGGAGGCCCGCATCCCGCTTCTCGACCGCCTCGCGCACCTTCTTCCGAACCTCGGCCTGGGTCTTGCCGTAGTAAGTCTTGCGCTCCCCGTCCGGGGTGCTCACCTGACCGCACCAGAGGCCAGGACGCTTCACGTAGATGCTGCCTTCACCCCTCGCTCGCCGCGCCATGATCAGGCTGCCTCCGTGCGCGGCGTAACGGCCAGGAGGCGCTCCAGGGCAGCCCTTGGGACCAGCACGCGGTGCCCGACCCGGACGGTCGGAATCTCGCCGCGCGCAGCCGCTAGGTAGGCCGAGTTCTTGCTGATCCCCAGAAGCTTCGCGGCCGCGGGGACGGTCATCGTCAGAGTGCCCTCCGTCATGCCGCGTCCTCCCCAGAATCAGACAGCACCGTCACGCCCATACGGCGCGCCGCCTTCTCCCGCACCAGGTCGGCGAACGACCGCTCCCGCGCTTCCAGCTGCGCGGTGACCAGGGGCCGCGCGCCCAACCATGCCTCGCCGAACGTCGTCCAGTCGTTGAGAGCCCCCAGCGACGTCATGCACCCGAGTAGGAGCCGCAGCGTCCGTTCCTCGCTCAACTCCTTCTCGCGCTGCCGCACCAGGCCCGTCATCTGGGGCGCGATCTCGATCGCCTGCACCTGCTTCCAGATCGGATGCAGGGGCCAGCGCCGCTCTCGCGCGTCACGCGTCGGGGTCCGGTAAGTGATCCAGTTCACGGTCGCGTAGTGCCACAGGTCCTGGAGCGCCGCCAGCACCTCCGCCGGGTCGGAGAGTTGCAGGCTCTTGATGATCCCGCGCCGGAACTGGAATTCCAGCCGCCACACCGGTTCGCCTGGGGTGAATGCCTCGCCCCACAGATCCCGCACCCACCGCTTGCCGCTCCGCTCGATCTCGATCGTCTTGTCGTAGAGCCGCACCATCATGTCCGCCTTGCCGAAGCGGAACCCAGTCAGTCGCCGGCCGTCGAGCATCATCTCCTCACGCAGGAGCTCCCGGAACCGCGCCCGCGTCGTGAACCGGTCCAGGTCCGCCTCTACGAGGGGCCAGCGCTGCAGGTCCGCGTAGATGTCGATGCGCGACGTCAGCACCTCCGGCGGGCCGAGCAGGAGGTCGGCTGCAAGGATCGCCAGCGCCCGCGCCACCGCCGCCTCGACGCTCACCGAGTGCAGGAAGGATGAACGCAGTTCGACCCGCACCGGAGGGAAGTTCTTCCCGGCCCCGACCGCGAGGTCCATGTCATCCGACGTGAGCAGGAACGAGTAGCCGCGTGCACCGTGCTCCTTGACGAGGAATGGAGCGCCGGTCCGCCAGAGCTTCACCCGCACCGGCTGGCCGGTGTCCTTCGCTTGGTCCCGCCAGCCCTCCAGGTCGCCGAGGACTCCCTCGCGGAAGTCGCCGCGGGCCGACAGGTAGACGCTGTCCACCCCCGACGAGAGCACCCGCAGCTTGGGGCCGCTCATCGCTCCGAGCCCTCACGGGGAGCCCGGACCACCCCCGCCCGGGACCACTTCTCAGCCAGCAGCCCCTTCGAGATCCAGACGGTGGCCTGGAGCAGCTTCCCGCACTCGGCGTACATGGCCGTCCAGTACCCCTCGCGGGCCGGGTCGTCCGGAGCCAGGTCCGCCATCGCCCACCGGGCGTCACTCAACGTGACGAGCGCCTCGAACGCCGCCGCCACATCAAGGGCCAGTTGATCAGATCGCCGCTTCGACCGGCCAACCTCGCCCATCACGAGCACCCCTCTGGACATTGAGGGCACGGTGTTACGCGGTCCGTGCCCTCCCCCTGGCCGAAATTCACCTGTGGACCGTCGGGTCCATCCGGCCCGACGCCCCCGGGGATCAGGCTGGGAGCGAGCTGCACCGGGCCGTCAAGGCTGAACCCTTCGGGCGCTTCGCGGCCTTGACCGCCCTCGTCTGGCAATGACGCTGAGCGCGGGTGGTAGCTGTCACGCGGCATCGGCTTGGTCCTCCACGCTGGTGCCGGCAATCGGGCGCAGCGGTTCAAGCCCCGCCTCCGAGACGTCGTCCTTGACCGAGCCGTAGCGGGCCGCCAGTAGAGCCCGCGCCTCCGACTTCTCCAGCAGCGGCAGCTGCACCTCGACCTGCCGGTCCCACTGCCAGATCGCGCGACCAGGTCGCGGCGGCAGATCAGCGGCCGCCGCACTGTCCAGCAGCACCCGCGAGTTCGTGTCCGTTACGCAGTGCAGAGCCAGCGTCGCCGGGAGCTGCGCCCGCAGCTGAGGCGTCACCGTGTCCGCGTCCGGCCGCTGAGTGCAGATGATCAGGTGAACACCCACCGCCCGGCCGATGCGACCCGCCCGCGAGGTCAGAGCGTGTACGGCGTCCCGCCTCCCACGCTCTGCGCTCTGGCGGGGGGCATCAGCGGCCCTGAGTTCGCCGAACTCGTCCACCACCAGGACCAGCCACGGCAGCTCCCCGCCGGCATGGGTCGCGTTCCACTCCCCGAGGCTCTCCACGCCCGCAGCCTCGAACATCCGCTGCCGCCGATCCATCTCCTGCCCGACGAGCCCGAACGCGATCTCGCAGTCCTCCAGCTCGCTCAGTACCGGGTACAGCAGGTGGGGGAGATCCCGGAACGCGTTGAACTCCATGCCGCCCTTCAGGTCCACCAGGACCAGCCGCAGCCGAGCCACCGCGTAGCGCGTGACGAGCCAGGTCACCAGCTGCCGCAGGAACACCGACTTGCCCGCCCCGGTCGTGCCGCCGACCAGCAGGTGGGGCAGGTCCTCCAGGTTCGCCCAGAGGCGGCCGATCCTCGACTCGCCGATGGGGATGGGCAAAGCCATCCCCTCGACGTCCGTACCTGGCCGCTCGCAGAACCGCCCAAAGTCCACAACCTCGGGAACCGGGTGCGTCCCCAGCTCAGCCCAGACGAGGCCTCGCTCGTACCAGCAGTTCGCCGAGCAGTCGAGGCCTTCCTCGAGCGCATTGAGCTTCGCCCGCAGGTCAGCCACGGTGGCTCCCACGGGCATCTTCCAGGCCAGCCGCCAGACCGACCCTCGCCTGCGGATGCGGCGCAGCTGCGGCCGCTCGTCCTCCAGCTGCAGGATCTTCCCAACCACCCGCGTTGCCCTCGACGGCACCATCGCTCGCCAGACGAGCCAGAGCGCCGGGCTGGCGACCATGACCATGGGGATCACGACCACCAGTGGGCGGCCGATCGCCCCCACGGCGGCGAGCACTTCGCCCACCGCCCCGAGCCCGACGACGACCGCGACGACCAGGACCACGCCGCGGCCCGAGGCCCTCTTCTTGCCCTGCACGTCTCAGCCCCCCTGGCCGTTGACGTGCGCCAGCAGGGTGTTGCCCGCGTTCAGCACGTCGGCCGTGAGCACCGCGCTGTGGCCCCCGAGCCACGCCACCACCGTCGAGAACCCCGCCGCGCCGACCGCGAGCACGATCGCCGCGAACAGCATCCCGCGGGCGTGGTGTCGGGTGAACGGGATGCAGAGCATGATCAGCGCCGCCAACCCGGACACGATCGCCACCTTCGGCGCCACCGCCAGCAGCACGGAGGTCGCCTCGTCAAGCGCACCTCCGACCATCGCCCCGAGGGTGGGCAGCGCCAGATAGATGAGGAACAGCGCGACGATCCCGACCAGGACGCTCTCCTTCTTCGCCATCTCTCGCACCTCCGGCGATCACGCGGCCGCCCGCGGGCGCTGGGCGGGATGGGCCTCGGCGGACTCACGCGAGCCCGCCCCACGAGGCCGCGACAGGAACCGCACCTCGTCGGCCACGATCTGCAGCGACCGCCTCTTGCTGCCGTCCTTCGCCTGGTACACGTCACTCCGGAGGTGGCCGGTGATGGAGATCTTCGACCCCTTGTCGACGTGCTCCGCCACGATCTCCGCCAGGTGCGCCCAGGCGGTCACCCCGTACCACTCCGTGTGCTTCTCCCCGCTGTGCCAGTGGTCCACGGCGACCCACAGGTCGCACTTCGGCGTCCCCTTCTCACCCAGCATCCGCAGATCAGGCGTCTTGCCCACCGTCGCCATGGGAATCAGCACCGTGGTGCTGCTGTAGCTCGGCATCACTCACTCCTCTTTTCCGGGGGGCCACTCCCGGCCCCCGTCATGCGCTCCAGCACCCCTTCGATTCGCTCCCGCGTCGCCTGAAATTCGCCATATCGGTCGAGCGCCGCGGCGTAGGCCGGGTCATCCCAAGCGCGCTCATCGTCCGGACCGATTCCCATGCGCACTTCCGCGGCCCGTCGAACCTCATCGGCCCAGAGGGCCAGCTCGACCTCAGCAACCCGAACCTGGGCCAGGGTCGCCTTGACCGCGGTCACGGCCCGCTGCTTCGTCATGCGGCCTCCTTGGCGAACGCCCCGTGCTCGAACTGGTCATGGCGGTTCTCCAAGGCCGTCCCCGGCCGCTGGTGACGCGGGTTGCAGCAGAGCGGGTTGTCGCACGCGTGGAGCAGCCACATCCCCGGCGGCACCGGCCCGACCAGCAGCTCGTAGACCGCCTTATGCGCTTGCACACCGTGCCCCGCACCGTCCCTGATCCTGCCGTACCCGAATCTCGACCGCCAGCCGCCCACGAACGGCCAGCACTCGTCCGGAGCGCCGACATCGACCTTTGCCCAAAGGCGCTCCGCGAACAGGGTCCGCAGGCCCTTGTTCCACGGCCGGGGCATCACGCAATCGCCTCGCCCGCGATCGGAAGCTTGAACGTGGTCCGCCGCCCGGTGAGCTCGTCGTAGATCACCCCGCTGATCGGAAGCCCCTCCGCATCCAGCAGGCAGAACACGAGCGGGCCATCGACCCGGTCCATGCGTTCCAGTTCCTCGTCCGTGAACATGTCCACGATTGGCTGAAAGCGCGCCATCAACTCGTCGTCGAGCATCTCGCGTGCCGGAGCACCAGGTGCCCGGCCCTCGCGGGACGGCGTGATAGCCTGCATGACGAGACCTCCGCTGGTTTCATTGGTCGCCCCGTATTGCTTTCCAGGCGCACGGGGCGGCCGCCTACTCCACCGCTTTTGTCCAACTTCGGGTTCAGCCGATACCCATCACCTCCTGCGCCACCCCCACATCAAACGCCGTAGGGTAGGGAGCGAGCCATAGCCGCGGGAGGTGACAAATGCAGGGACAAAAAGAGGGACAACTCTCAGACCTGCGCCGAGCTCGGGAGCAACGGCACTGGACCAAGGATGACGTCACTGCTGCCCTGGTCAACCTTGCGCACGAACTGAGCGAGCCGGCCCCGCTCATCGATCCCAACCTCGTCGGCAAGTGGGAGCGCGGGGATAGACACCCCGGGAAGTACTACGCACCCCGCCTCTGCGTCATCTTTGATGCCTCCCCGGAGGCGATCGGCTTCCTCCCCCGACCTCGACTCACCGCCTCGATCCGCGACCTTAAATCACGCCTTACGAAGCACCGTCAGTCCGCCGTTCGCATCGCTCTGGCGGTCGGAACCACTGGGATGCTCCCCGAGGTCGAGTGGGGCAGGCTCGCCGGCCTGATTCCTCAAGACCAGCCGCACCGGCCCGAAGACTTCCAGCGCTTTGTCTCAGGCTTCGCCAGTCAACTCGACACGGTCGCGCCGGTCGCGCTCATGCCGCAGGTACTCAGCCTTCTCAGGCAAGCTCAGCGACACCTTGAGAGGGGCCGCCAAGCAGAGATCCTCGCTGCGGCCTGCAACACCGCGATCATCGCGGGTTGGCTCAGTTACAACGTCCACAATCGAGGTGACGCCATCGCGATGTGGTCGTACGCGCACCAGCTCGCCGAGGAGTCCGGGAGTGGCCAGCTCCGAGCGTATGTACTCGGCTGCAAGAGCTATCTCTTCAGCGGCGTCCCCAGACGAGGCGAGACATGGCACGATGCCAGCCTTCCCACATCCCTCCTCGACGAGGCGATTGTGCTCGCGGCTGGCACAGCCAGCCCCTCTCTCCGCGCTTGGCTCTACGCCCGGCGTGCCGAGGAGAACGCGGTAAGCAGCCGAGGCACCGAGGCTCGTCGCGACCTGAATTCTGCCTACGCCGCCCTGGGCAAGCGGGCTCCCTCACTGTCCGCAGAGGACGTGCCAATACTCACTGAATGGAAGGACGCGAGACTGGCCCGGTATCACGGCAGCACGGCGCAGCTGCTCGGCGACTACGTCCAGGCGGGCCAGATACTCCGCACGACTCTCGGCCACCTTGATCCCAGCTTCATCCCTCAGAGAGCCATGGCGATGACCGATCTCGCGACAATCTATGCGCGCCAGGATCACTCGGAGCCCGAACGGGCGGCATCACTGCTCAGCGAAGCACTCCAGATCTCGGAACAGACCGGACTCATCGAGGCCACAATGCGAGTAGCCGAAGCGCGCAAATACCTCAGCCCCTGGCACGACGAACCGTTCGTCCGGCGCCTCGACGACCAGCTACGGTTCATCTAGCCATGATTGGAACCGTAGACGCGACCCTCGACCGTGTCGACCGTGACCTGACCCATGAGATGGCCGCCCTTGCCGCAGACGCGAAGGAGTGGTTCCTCTCCGGAGTAGGCGTTGAGCACCGCCGCACTCGAAGCGATGGTGACACCACCCACGCCTTCGACGAGCAGCTCGAGCACCGGCTCCTCCGGTTTCTCACCAAGACTCGCCTACCGATACGGTTCTCCAGCGAGGAGCGATCCGACGTAGACCTTGTCGCATCTCCGGAAATCCTCGCCCTGGTTGACCCCCTCGACGGCTCCGATGTCGCGGCCCGCGGCTACCCACTATGCTCGATCGCGATCTCACTGGTCGACATGGCATCGAGAACACCGTTGCTATCTCGCATCGTGGAGGTCTTCACCGGCTCCCAGTACTCGGCGCGGGGTGGCTTCGCGCTGAAGAATGGCGCACCGATCAAACCGTCCAGCATCACGTCCCTCGACGAAGCGTTCATCGTCTCCTACTTCGCTTCCCGATCGCGCATGACGAAGGTCACGGCACACGACACCGGCTGGTCACGATGCAAGCTGGTGCTCAATTACGGCGGATTGCTCGACATCGCCAAGGTGGGCACCGGCCAGTGCGACGCCATGATCGAGGTCCTCAACGGTATGGTCGCTCGCGAGTACATCGCGGGGGTGCACATCGCTCAGGGCGCCGGCGCAACCACATCCACCCTCAGCGGTGATCCGATTCCGATCTTGCTGGACCGCGACGCACGTTCCACCTTCGTCGTAGCGGCCACCCCACAACTGCACGCCGAACTGCTCACTGCCTTTGCGAGCTAGCAGGGGATTACGCTCCGGGGGCGCTCCTCCTGTCAAGGCCAAGCAGCTTCGCTGTGGCCTCCGGCCAGCCTTGACAGCGCGCCCCCTCCACGTACGCAGCAGCTATGGAGGGCATGAAGCCCTCCAACGAACCATTCGGTTCCCGGAACGTGACGTTGACGAGGGAGCAGTGGCTCAATGCGTGCACCAGC
>CAWBPD010000043.1:0-62197 GCA_963790575.1 Candidatus Dormiibacterota bacterium
AGCTACCCAATCACGCGCCCTGGGCGCTACACCCCTTTCAAGCGCCCAGGGCCCATCTCCGTTCGGAGCGCATCCATGACCCTGCCCGGACGTGTGGGGTGCACCCGGGGGACATCCTCCGCGGACCTTCCGCCTGGCGAGCCCAGACGCGCACCCTGGCGCGTGGGCGTCGTCTGTGGTCAGGCGCGGGGCACGCTCCTGCGGCGGTCGAGCCACCGTCGCAGCACGAGACCGAGGAGGATCCAGCCGCCGAGCGCCGTGACGACCCAGACAATGAGGGGCGTCAGGATCCACGCCGTCACGCCGTCGATGGTCAGGCCGCCCGAGAACCGGCTTGCCACGAACAGCGCAAGGAGGGTGCTGACCAGGCCGATGCCCCCGAGCATCGCCGAGGCGTACTTCCGTGCCATGTTGAAGACGAAGGGGGAGAGGATCGCCTGAGCCGCCGCAAACACCACCACGGCGATCAGGAAGCCCCGCGCCTGCACGCGGACGCCCGAGACCACCGCGGCCGCGACGAGCAGCGCGATCGCCGCCAGCACGACCGTCGCGACCAGGTTCGCGGCGAAGCGGATCATCTCCTGGCAACTCTCCTCTGGCCGTTCGCGCCTCACGCGCACGAGGGACGACCGCACGAGCAAGTATATTCTGCCCTCGCCGATCGCAATCGCTTTCCGGAACTCGTTGCTGACGATCTCAGGTGCCCTGGCGACGTCGGGTCCCAGGTTGCGGGCCGTCTCGTGGAGCAGGATGTTCCGCTGCGCCGAGCGAGTCGAGTCGAAACCGGGTGAAGCGGCGGCATCCGGCTCCACCGCCCCCCCCGGCCATCAGCCGGGAACTCCATCGGAATGCCGGTGGGCGTTTGTCGTCGGGGCCGCCGTCCCCGTCCTCGCAATGGAGTTCGCGCCCGAGACCCTGCGTATCCCGGCGGTCTTCGCTGCGGCCGTAGTGGCGCTTTGCATCATCTCTACCGTCCTAGCCCGTGGCCGGGCCAGCGTCATCCGCACTGTCGCCCGCACCCTCACCATCGGCGTCGTCACCCTGCTGGTTGGTCTCGGCATCGGCATGCTGCTGAAGTAGACGCCTGCGTGACCGGAGGGACGTCGGCGCCGAGAGTTGCATCGTCCGTGCGGCCGATCCGCCCGGACGCCAGACCGGCGCCGACATCAGGCGTGTGGACCAAATTGCTGGAAGTCGGCGCATAAGGCGACAAGCGCGCACTCGCGGCGGGTGGGCGTGTTGGTCGGATCGCTGTGCGTGTCAGCCCGGCCCGCTTCGGACCGACGGGACCTGTCGGTAACGATCAGGAGTATCCCCCGTGCCGACCTCGCTCATGGCCTTGGGCACTGCGCAACGCAGCTCCTCGACCACCACCCTCAATGAGGACGACGAGGTCGACACCCCGCGGTCGGAGGCCAAGCTGACAGAGGAAGCGAGGGTTGTCGTGGCTCGGCTCGACACCTTAGGGTAGACAGCAATGCCGTGAAAAACGTACTGGGCGCTCTGTTCTGGGTGGGGATCTACCTTCTGCTCGTGGTCGCGCCGCTGGTCATCGTGGTCGGCGGGCCCGGCGGGCAGCCACGCCCGTTCCTCGTCGAATTCTCAGTCGCATTGGGCTTTCTCGGCCTCAGCATCATGGGGTTAGAGTTCGCGCTGGTGGCGCGCTTCGGCACCGTGGCTGGACCTTTCGGGATCGACTTCCTAACGCGATTCCACCGTGAGGTGTCGATCGTGGCGCTGATCTTCATCTGTGCCCATCCCATCCTGCTCTTCATTCAGGATGCGCCCCGGTTCCTGCCCCTGCTCAATGTGTGGACCGCTCCCTGGCGAGCGCGCTTCGGGGTCGCCTCGATCGTCCTCCTCCTGGTCCTGGTTGGAGTGTCGATCTGGCGCAAGCGACTCCGGATCTCTTACGAGGTCTGGCAACTGTCTCACGGCGTGCTGGCCGTTGTCGTCGTCCTCTTCGCGGTCATCCACATAGATCTCGTCGGCTACTACGTGTCCGGACTGGTGCGCACGATCCTGGTCGACGTGTTCAGCGCCTCTTTGGTCCTCCTCCTACTGTGGGTGCGGGTCGTGGCACCCACCCTGCGGTTGCGCAAGCACTGGCGGGTGGTCGAGGTCCGGCCCGAGTTGGGGAACTCGAGCACCATCGTGCTGGAGCCGGTCGGTCACCGAGGCTTCTCCTTCTTGCCCGGGCAGTTTGCCTGGCTGAACACACGGGGATCGCCCTACGCGATCACCTACCATCCGATCTCCTTCTCGTCTTCCGGAGACGTCGATCCAGGCGGGCAGGTCGCGGTGACCATCAGGGCGGTGGGCGATTGGACGCGCAGCGTGCAGTCGATCAAGCCGGGGACGGCTGTCTACCTCGACGGACCGCACGGTGTGTTCTCGATGGATCTGGCGCAGGCACCGGGGTATGTCTTCATGGCCGGCGGCGTCGGCATCACGCCCATGTACAGCATGATCCAGACCATGGCAGGGAGGGGTGACGTACGCCCGATGTGGCTCTTTGATGCGAACACCGATTGGGACAGCGTCACCTTCCGAGACGAGCTTGCCCAGCTCGACCGTAGGCTGCCCAACCTGCACCTCGTCCACGTTGTCGAGCAACCCCCGACCGGCTGGACGGGAGAATCCGGGCGCATCACCGTAGATGTGCTGCGCCGCCATCTCCCGGAACAGTACCGTCGCTTCGAGTACTTCATCTGTGGGCCTGGCCCGATGATGGATGCGATGGAGAATGCCCTGTCCGTGATAGGAGTCGCGGATTCTCACATCGACACTGAACGTTTCGACATGGTGTAACAGCACATGCGATACCTCTGGGCCCGGCGTTTGGCTCTGATTTTCGGTGTCTTGTTTGTCCTTGTGGGCGGGCTCTTCGCGATCATCCGCATGGCGATTACAGGCGCCTGACGGTCACAACAGTGATACCGAGGCATCAACGCGTTTGATCCTGATCCGCCGACCAGGTCCGCCTCGAGCAGGGTTACGTGCGCGCCCAGCTCGTGGGCTTGCAACGCCGCGCTGGTCCCGGCCGGTCCGCCGCCAGCCACCAACATACTGGTGTCAGCGTTTGTTGCCACGTCCATTCCTCATGTCCCCGCGGTGTAGGGCGCGGCTCAGTGATCCGCCTGAGGATACTCGGCGAGAACACTGGCAGCTCCCGCGGCCGGCTTCTGATCGCCGGAGATCTCGGGCCTAGCAGCGCGACGCTCGTCCTCCCGGATCAGATGCATCACCGCGTTGATAAGCGCGAGGTGCGAGAACGCCTGTCGAAAGTTACCCAGCCGGCGTCCGGAGTGCGGGTCGATCCCCTCTGCGTAGAGCATCAGCGTGCTCGCATAAGACAGCAGCTTCTCGCACAACACCCGAGCGCGGGCCACCTCGCCGACCTCGACCAGCGCGGAGACGAGCCAGAACGAACAGATCGTGAACTAGCCCGGCCTTCTGGTTGGGACGACCAATCCAGCCTCGTAGGCGAAGACGACCACTTGGGCGCGATCGCGGGCGCCAATCTTGCCCATCGCGCGGGAGACGTGCGTCCGCGCCGTCGCCGGGCTTATGGACAGCCGGTCCGCCATTTCGTGGTTGGAAAGCCCAGTCCCGACCAGCCTCACGATCTCCTGCTCGCGGGCGGTGAGGGGCTCGAGCATCGACGGCGGCGCGACCGCTGGCTCAGGCCGCGCGACGAACGCCTCCACCAAGCGCTTGGTGACCCTGGGCGCCAGGAGCGCGTCACCTGACGCGAGCACTCTGACGCCGCCGACCAGATCCTCAGGGTCGGCGTCCTTGAGCAGGAACCCGCCCGCCCCTGCGCGAAGGGCCCGGAATACGAGCTCGTCGTCGTCGTACGTCGTGAGCACCAGGACGCGGGTGGCCGCGAGTTCCGGGTCAGCGGCCAGGCGGCGCGTCGCCTCGACTCCATCCATCACCGGCATGCGAATGTCCATAACGACGACGTCCGGATGCACGCGGCGCACCAACCGCAGGGCCTCCGCTCCATCACCCGCCTCGCCCACGACTTCGATGTCGTCCTCCGCGGCGAGCAGTGCGTGCAGACCGGAGCGGATCATTGCTTGATCGTCGGTCAGCAGCACCGAGATCACGGCGTTCCGCCCCCTCCCGGGAGCCGCGCGCTGACACGGAATCCTCCACCCGGTTCGGGCTCTGCGGAGAACCGCCCGCCCAGTCCAAGCACACGCTCCCGCATGCCGATCACGCCATGTCCGGGAGTCCTCGTCGGCGGTGTGGCGCTGTTCCCCGGTCCGGTGTCGGAGACCTCCACCACCACGTCGCCGCCTTCGCGGATCACCGCCACCGTCGCCTCCGCGCCCGGTCCGACATGCCGCATCACGTTGGTCAGCGATTCCTGCACGATCCGGTAAGCGACCGACGCGATCTCGGGCGGGAGGGCGGCCTCGCCTCCGAGCGCGACCGACGCGTGCACGACGAGCCCGGTCGAGCGCACTGAGCCGAGTAGGGCGTCCAGCCCGTCCAGACCCGATCCGGCCGGCGTGGACCCGTCCACCGGATCCCGGATCGCCGTCAGGGCCGCGCGCGCCTGGGCCAGGGCGTCGCCGCTCACCTGGCGGATGACGCCCAGCGCCGCTTCCGCGTCGGCCGGCCGCGTCTTGAAGAGCCGCATCCCGGTGCCCGCCTGGAGACTGATGGTAGCGAGGCTGTGGGACAGGACGTCATGCATCTCGCGGGCGATGCGCAGCCGCTCCTCCACAACGCGATGCCGGGCCAACTCCTCGGAACGGCGGCGACTCGCCTCCGCCACGTACGCGGTGAACGCGGCGATCGGCAACCACGCGAGGAAGACCGCGACCATCCGCACCGGCTGCCAGGCTTCCGGCCGGCCGGAGGCCAACGCCAGTGCGGCCCCGCCCGCGAGCGCGAGCGGCCAGCCCGCCCGGCCGGTCGCGCTCATGTACGCGATGAGCGCGAAGCCGGCGCCGATATACACCGGCCAGCCCGGATACAGGAGGCCGAGGTAAGCAACCGCCGCCCCGACCCCGACCAGATACGTGGCCAGCGGCCACCGCCGTCGCACAGCGAGCGAAAGGCCGCACAGAGCGAGGAGGACGTATCCGGGAACTCCCATGCGGACGGCGTGCGCCTGGTACACCCGCGTCGTCGGCGTCAGCACCACGAGTGCCGCGGCGACCACCACGCCGGTAAGCACGTCGAGCACATCGCTCACCGGCCGCCGCCGCATACGTCCGCGGACGTACGACAAAATGCCGCCCCCAGGCCGACGACCCAGCGGGGCCCGTGGATCGACCATCGAACTCATGATGAACCTCGCACAGAACGCCCCCACCACCGGCCGGGGCCGAACCAGCGTTCGGCTGTCCCCCGCCGCGTTCAGGAAGGCCGGTTTCGCGGCCGCCATCCTGTTGGCTCCGCTCATCCTCATTCCGGGGACGATCTTCAATCCCGCCATCGGCGGCATCGGCGCCGGCGCCGCGAATGTCGCCGCGAACGCGGCCGCCAACCCAAAGACGAATCAGATTCACGTGTACGCCTACGTCGTGCTGTCGTTTCTGCTGCCGATCAGCGTGATCGGGATTTCGGGCCTCGCGATTCGCCGATCCCCCTGGCTCGGGACCATCGGCGGTGCGCTCGCCATCATCGGGTGGCTGCCGTTCGCCGCCCTCGCGGCGCAGGACGACCTGACATTCCGCATGGCCGAAATGAGCGGAGGGACGCAGTTCGTCGCGCTGTGGGACCGGTTCACGACCGACCCGACTATGTTCGGTTTTCTGCTCGTGTACATCGTCTGCCATCTGGCGGCGTACGTCATCCTTCCAATCGCGCTCTGGCGCGGGCGCTACATCCAGGCCTGGGCAGCCTGGGCGCTGGCACTGACGAGCCCGGTCACCATCGTCGGATTCGCGACGCGTCAGATCGCGCTGATCGGCCTCGTGATCTGCGGCCTGCTCCTCATCGGCTCAATACCCACCGCTTGGGCCGTGTGGCGCAATGGTGAATCTTCGGCCCGCTCGTCGACCTCGGACTCGTAATGGAGGTGCGTCACGCCCGCCGCTCGCCGCCGGGCCGAAGTCCCGTCGTTCCCCGCCGGCAGGGCCACGGTGCAAGGCCTCGACGTCAGCCACCGCCACGCGTTGCTCGCCCCTCGCCACGACCAACGTGATCTCTTAGCCACAATCACGACCTCCTGCCGGAGGCAATGACCGGAGGAACTCGACCATGCGACGCATCATTAATTCCACGTACATCACCCTGGATGGGATCATCGAGAGTCCTCAGGACTGGCCATCGGGTCGCCACCAGGACGACGGGCGTGGCGGCGAGATCCAGACCGAGCTGCTGCTCAGTTGCGACGCGCTGCTACTCGGGCGCCGAACCTACGAGGGATTCGTCCCCGTGTGGACGGCCACGTCTGGCGGTCCCTACTCCGATCACATCAACGCCATGGAGAAGTGGGTCGTCTCTCACACGCTCAGAGAGCCCGAGTGGAACAACTCCGAGGTGCTGAGCGGGAACGTGGCGGCGGAGATCGCCCGCCGCAAGAGTCAGGAGGGCGGCAATATCGTGCAATACGGTTTTGGGCCCGTCACCGACCTGCTTTTGACGAATGGCCTCTTGGACGAGCTGCGGCTCTGGGTGCACCCTTTCATGCTGGGCTCGGGCAACTCGAATGACCTTCTCTTCCGGCCTGAGCGCGCCGCGCACTTTGAGCTGGCTGACGTGAACCCCTTGAGCTCGGGCAACGTGATCCTGACCTACCGCCCGATCTGACCCGAAAGCCTGGCGGCGCAAACTTCTCTCGCCGGACCCAGACGCGAGGGGCGTCCGAACCCGCGATCACCCAGCTTGACGGGCATCCGGTCCAGGGGCGGCTAACGCACCCCGGCAGAGCATCGCCTCAGCAGGTTGCGTCTTGACCACCACGCTGAGCTCTGCCGGCTCCTTGTCCATGGTGAGCACGCGGAGCACGTCGAGACCAAGATGGTGGGTTCGGAGGACGGGTCCAGGCTTTTTGGCACGGTCGAAGCCTCAATTGCGCGAACATCGAGGCCGCCCTCGACAGACGTGCGCGATCGCGCGTCTGCATGACGGCGCGGACGATTTCTGGACAAACTCGAGTTCAAAATTGGCCCGGAGCACGGACTCGAACCGTGAACCTTGCGGTTAACAGCAAACCGGTTACGGTCCGGACCCATCCCGAGGCTATCCGGATTCATCCGATTCTGAACTCGCGACAAGGGTCACGCCATCCGGCCTGATCCGCCCCCGTCCGCGCTCGGCACGAAACCGCCACGGTCAACGGCACGCGACTGCACTACGTCACAGCGGGAGACCAGGGCGCCCGTGCTTCTGGTCCACGGATTCCCAGAGACGTGGTGGGCCTTCCACAAGCTCACTCCGCTGCTCGCCGCCCGGCACCGCGTTCACGCTGTGGCCCGGCCTGAGCGGGGCCGAGGCGATCTGGCCCGACTGCCGCTCAGTTGCTCAACCAGACGACGCTCGCGCAGCCTGCGCATCTTGAAGTACGCGGCTCGCGGGTGGGCATCACTTGCCGTACCGGGCGATGGCCACGCCCCATTTTCATCCCCTTGGGTGACGCTCGCGTCATGGCGGATTGCCGGCGATCAGGGTTCGCGCGGGCCGCGGGACCCCGAATGCCGGCGATCGGGGCTCTGCGCGTACACCTGAGACCCCGAATGCCGGCGATCGGGGGTCTCCACAACACCTTTGAACGGCACTCGGCGGGAAAGCCCTGGCACAGATGTCCTCCGATCTGGGAGGCCGCTTAAGTGGATACCCCAGAGCCCCTAATCCGGAACCGTGACGCAATGGTGACGAGGTGGCAGACACGAGAGTGACGCCCCTGAACCACGCTTGAGGGGAGATGGACGTCAGAGGACCTCTCCTCGCCACCTGACGTTCGCCGGTGCAGGGGACGAGCTGATGAAGATCCAGTTCGGCGCTTCGGTGGAGATGCACGTCGGGTCGCAACACGCATTGAACGGCAGGTTAGTGCCCACGGTGTGGTGTACGAGGCCTGAACGTGCGGCCTTGACGGGCACCCCTCATCCTGCGCGAGGCTCACCAACCAGCGGGGCGCCCCCTGGCGCCGGCTCAGGGTCGGCGGCGACGTGGCCGCCGAGGCGCCGGAACCACCGGCGCCCAGCGGGAGCCCGGCGTCGCACCCGCAACACCCGCACCTTCCCCGGTGGGACCGGGGCGTGGGCCGGCACGAACGATGAATGAGATCGCGCCTGCGTCCGGCTTGGTCTGGCCGGTGGCTCAGGGCGCCGGGCCGATGATGGGACAAAAAGTCCCTGATCAAAGGCCTGTTTCGGCCGCTAGTGTCGAAGACATGCGCGGGTGGGACGCTGCCAGTGCCGTGTGGCTGGCCGCGACAGTGCGGCTCGAGCTGATCAGGGGCTTTGCCCTTTTCCATCTCGGGGCGCGAGTGCTGTTGCCGCTTGGCGCCCAGCGGCTGCTTGCCTACATGGCCCTGCAGAAGCGGCCCGTGGCGCGGGCGAAGATAGCGAGCATACTCTGGGAGGAGGGGACTGACGAGCGTTGCGGCGCCAACCTGCGCTCGACCCTGTGGCGGCTCCGGCGTCCCGGCTGCGAACTCGTGGAAAGCCTGGGCCCCGCGCTGTGTCTGTCGTCGGACGTCGCTGTTGACGTCCACGAGGCGGAGGCGCGGGCGCGGAGGCTCCTCGACCCAGCCGGTGGGACGGTGGCTGCACAAGATCTTCACTTTGATCCCGATGAGCTCGACGCGGAGTTGCTGCCCGACTGGTACGACGACTGGGTGCTGGTGGAGCGAGAGCGTCTGAGCCAGCTCCGGCTGCACGCGCTCGAGGCACTGGCGCAGCGTCTGGCCGCCGCCGGCCGCCACGCGGAAGCCGTCGAGGCGGCCCTCGCCGCGGTTCGCGCCGAGCCGCTCAGGGAGAGCGCTCACCGAGTTCTGATCGGCGTCCATCTGGCCGAGGGCAACCGGTACCGCGCCTTGTGCAAGTACCGCGAGTACGCGAAGCTGATGCGGGACGATTTGGACCTCGAGCCATCACCCGAGATCACGAAGCTCGTGGCACACCTGATGCGGTAACAACGCGGCGGTGACACCCGCGGCCGCACGCTGCAGCCGATGATTGAGCAGTCTTCAGCGGGCGCCCTCATGATCCGGGTCTGGATCGACGACGGCCGTCTCAAGGCGAGACTGATTCAGCTTGCGCAGGGGGAGACGGAGACCGACGTCGTTGTCGGACGCGAGGCGGTGATCGCCGCGGTCGAGCGTTGGCTCGAGCAGCTCCCGGTGACGCCGCGGTGACGCGGAGCCCGACGTCCGAGTGACGCGTCCCCTGAAAACCTGACGCCGGTGAGCGAGTACACCGCGCTCCGGCAGGTCACCAGACACCTCATCGACCGACTCACGGAAGCGTTCCAGGGCGAGCCTCTGCTCAACGCGCTGCTCGGCATGGGCGACGTGGTCTCGCCCCGCACGCCGGCCGAGATGCAGACCGCGTCACCTCAACAGAAGGGCCTGTCGGTCTGGCTCTACCAGGTCGACCGCAACGAGTACCTGCTCAACCGACCCGATGAGCGGATTGACCTGGACCTGGTTCGCCGGCCGCCGGTGCCGCTCGACCTGCACTACCTGATCACCCCCATGAACGACGACCCCATCAACGAGCAGCTGATGCTGGGCAAGGTCGTCCAGGTCCTGAACGACGAGCCGCTCTTCCCTCCTGACCCGGCCGACCCAGAGCTCCAGGACGAGATCCGAGTCACGCTGGAGAACCCGGGCATCGACGCGCTCTCTCGGATCTGGACCGCCCTCGACCAACCCCACCGGCTGTCCGTCAGCTACCTGCTCCAGGTCGTCGAGATCGACTCTGGCGAGCAGGCCGAGCGAGCCCTGCCGGTCCTGCAGAAGACCACCGCCTACCAGCAGGTGAAGGTGGCGCCGTGACCCTCCAGGAGCATCTCGTCCAGGTCGGCGGGGTCACGTACTTGGTAATCGACGACGTAACCGCCACCCGGCAAGCCTTCGTCGTCGGACGTGCTGTCGACGAGCTCGACGGCACCCCCCCGGAGGCGGTCGCGGTGAGCGCCGCCCTGCGGGGGATCACGCCCGGGGCGCCCGGCGAGGGAGAGCGCTTCGCGCCGGTGGCCGGTCGGGACGGAACCTTCGCGGTCACGGGAGAAGCCACGAGCGCCTTCCCGGGCCTGGGCACGACGTCCTACGTGGTCGACGTGACGGTCAGCTCGGATGGGTACCTGCCCGCTCCGCTCGCGATCGGGGTGCCGGCGGGCAGCTCCTTTCCGCTCGCGGGCGTGATCGCGAGCCTGCATCGCCCGGGCGTGTGGCTCACCGGGCGCGTCACCGACGCGGTCGGCGCCGCCCTGGCGGCGGCCCAGGTGGCGATAACAGACCCACCGGGGCTGGTCGGCCTGCAGTGGCCGCTCGACTTCCAGCACGCGCCGGGGACGCCAGTCGCCCCCGCGACCCTGGCCCCGTCCGGGCCCCCACTGGTGCTCCTCGACGGAGCGGCGGCAATGGACACCCGTCTGCATCTGGACCACCGCCTCAACCTCGCGCCGGGATCCCTGGTCGAGGCGGGGAGCAGCGTCTACCGCGAGTACGCGGTGGTCGACCACCTGGACGGTCCCCCGACACTCAGCCGACCGGGCTGGGCCGTGCTGCGTGCGCCCCTGCACGCCGGCTATCCCGCCGGCGCAACGGTGCAGCCGCTCGGGAGCGCCAGTGGTCTCGCGACTGTGATCTCCCGAGAAGCCGTGCCCGGAGACCAGGTGCTCGTCTTCGCGGCCGCCACCACGCTGGCCACCGGCGGCGTCGTGGAGATCACCGACACAGACCCGACCAGGATCGAATACCGGGTGGCGCTGCTCCCCATCTCCACCACCGATGGACTGGGGTTCTACCGCCTCGGGCCAACCTCGCGGACGGCGGCGCCCAACCTGCACGTCGTCGCGCCGGCACACAGCCCGGTCGACGTCACCTGGCTGGTCGACTACGACCGGCTCGAGAACGTTCGCAACGTTCGGGTCCCTTAAGGGTCGAGGAGGAAGTGTGGCCATCTACCAATCGCCGGGCGTCTACGTGGAGGAGGTCGAACTCGGGCCGAAGCCGATCGAGGGCGTGGCGACCAACCGGGCCGGGTTCGTCGGCGTCACCGAGCGGGGGCCGGAGAACGTCCCGATCCTGATCACCAGCTACCCCCAATTCGCCAGTGTCTTCGGTGGCTACCTTGACTCTTTGGCCAATCCCGGCGTGTGGTACCTGCCCCATGGTGTCGAGGGCTTCTTCCAGAACCAGGGTCTGATCGCCTACGTGGTCCGGGTAGCCGCGGGAGGCGCCACCACGGCGTCTCTGCCGCTGATGGACCGGGGCACCCCCACCGGGTACGCCTCCTCGCTGGTGGTCCGGGTTCAGCCCGGCGACGGCTACCTGGTGGTCGAGGACACCACCGGCCTGGCCGCGGGGAGCTGGTTGGTGCTCGACGACGGCGTCCCTGCCGAGTACGTCAAGCTCGACCCTGCTCCGGCACCCGTCTTCGCGAACCGGGTGAGGTCGCTGCGTACGCCGACGTACGCAGGCTACGGTCTCGGGACCGCGGTCACCGAGCTACCCGCCATCGCCACGGCCACCGGCACCGCGGCCTTCTCGACCACGCTGGGCACCGACGTTGCGCCCGGTGCCAACCGGATCCAGCTGGCGGCGCGGCCCAGCGGCGGATCCACGGACCTGGTCCCGGGTGAGATCCTCCGCCTGCAGGGCGCCGCCCCCTACGCCGACGAGTACGTGGTGGTTGATCAGGTCCCTGCCGATCCCACCGAGACCGGCATCACCGTCCGCCAGCGCCTCGCCATTCCGCACGCGGCCGGGGATGCGGTGGACCGCATGAATGAGGGTGCGGCCGGCACCGCCACCAACTTGAGCGAGGCCTTAGCCCAGGGCAGCAGCATCCTTGTCGTGGACGCCGCGGTCACCGCCGGCCACGTGGTGCGCCTCGGGACGGCGGCGGATCCGGCCCATGCGTACCACGTGGTCGGCCAGGTGCGAGCGGTGACCTTGGCCATGCCGGCCGGGCAGGCCCACGCTGCCGAGGAGCTGGTCACCCACTGGACCTTCGCAGCCACCGGCACTCCCACCACACTCAGCGGCGACGCGGTGGCCGGGGACACTACGATCCACGTGGCCAGCCGGGCCGGTCTGGCCATCGGCGGTTGGACCCAGATCGGCGCGGGGGGTACCGCCGAGATGGCCCGAATCGCCGACCTGCCGGTCGCCCTGACCGACGCCGTCACACTGCAGCAGCCTCTGCGACTCGATCAGAGCTCGGGAAGCAACGTGGCTCCCCAAACGGCGACCCAGGCGCACCAGACCACGCTGCTCCAGGACGTTCCCCCCGGGAGCCGCATCTTGCTCCTGGCCGACGATGACGCCGAGTTCAGCGCCGGGGCGTTCGTGACCGTGGGGCCGCCCGGGGCCACGGAGCCCGAGTACGGACCGCTCGACCGGGTACTGTCACCGGCTCTACTTCACCTGGACGTGGCCGTCACTGCGGGGACCACCCAGGGCCATGCACCTGACGCCGAGGTGGCGCTGCGAACCCCGCTGCTCACTCTCCACGCCCTCGATCGCGGCGGCTGGGGGAACCAGCTGCGGGTGACCGTCCAGGACGAGGAACCCGCCCTGGTCCTGACCGCCTCGCCCGCGGGTGCGATTGCGGGCAACCCGGTGCCGCTGGCTTCGACCAGCGGCATCGAACGAGGCTCACTGCTCGAGATCCTGGACTGGAGCTCGCGTCTCGCGGCGCCGGCGCCGCCCGGCCGCCAGGTCATCCAGCTCACCAGCCGGACCGGGCTGACCCCGGGCGACATGCTCCGGCTGGGGAGGGCGGTGCCCGAGGTGATCACGGTCGCCGCCCTCCCCGGCACCGGTACCGAGGTCCAGCTTGCCGAGCCCCTGCGCCGCCCCCACGGCGTCCGGGAGTGGGCCGACCGCATGGACACCAGCGGCCTGCCCAAGATGGGCAAGGTCGACCGCCTGCAGGGAACCAATCAGGTTGTCTTCCAGGGCGGTGGCCTCACGTTCGCTGTCGCACCCGGCGCCACGGTGCGCAGTCGGGAGTTCCGGCTCAACATCGATTGGGTCAAGGAACGGCCGGGCGGTCGCCTCCAGGTGGTGGAGTCGGAGCGTCATCGCAACCTGTCGCTTGACGACCGCCACAGCCACTACGTGGGCGCGGTGGTCGGCAGTGTGACCAGCCCGCCGCGGATCTGGGACCGGCGGCCGGACGGCGGCTCCGATCTGGTCCGGGTCGAGGATGGCGCCACTTCCGATCAGTCAGAAGCCGAGCTCCGGCTGGGCCCCGACCTGCTCTTCGAGCTGTCCCCGAGCGGGGCCTTGCTCCCGGTCCCGCGCTGGCTCAGCGGCGGTGACGACCAGAACGGGACCGTGGCCGCCGCCGATTACATCGGAACGGACGACCTGGACCCGACCCTGCGCACCGGGCTCTTCTGTCTTAAGAGCTACGAGGACATCAGCCTGGTGGCCATCCCCGGCCGCACCGATGTCCCGGTACAGATCGCACTCATCGATCACTGCGAGCTCATGCGCTACCGGGTCGCGTTCCTGGACTCGGTGCCCGGCGACCAGCCGACGGGTGCGTTGATCCCCGATGTGATCGCTCAGCGGCAGCAATTCGACACCAAGCGGGCCGCCCTCTACTACCCCTGGCTCAGGATCGACAACCCCTTCGCCGGGCGGCCGCTGCAGCCGGCCGAGATCTCGATTCCGCCCAGCGGCAGCCTGATGGGCATCTGTGCCCGGATCGACGTCACCCGGGGCGTGCACAAGGCGCCCGCCAACGAGGTGGTGTTCGGCATCAACGAGTTCCAGCGGGCGGTCACCAAGGCGGAGCAGGACGTTCTCAACCCAGAGCCCATGAACGTCAATGTGCTGCGTGACTTCCGGCTCCAGGAGCGCGGGCTGCGGGTCTACGGCGCCCGCGTCCTGACCAGCGACGAGGAGTGGAAGTACCTCTCGGTGCGCCGCCTCTTCAACTACATCGAGCTGTCGCTCGAGCAGGGAACCCAGGCCTTTGTGTTCGAACCCAACGACGAGAACCTCTGGGCTCACATTCGGGCCAGCATCGGGGACTTCCTGTCCGAGGTCTGGCGGAGCGGCGGCCTGATGGGCGACACCGCCGAGCAGGCTTACTTCGTGAAGTGCGACGAGGCCACCAACCCGGCGCCCGAGCGGGAGAACGGCCGGCTCCACGTCATCGTCGGCGTCGCACCCGTGTTCCCGGCGGAGTTCGTGATCATTCAGATCGGTCAATGGCAGGGCGGCTCGTCCGTCCAGGAGGGATAGTAGATGTCGCCCCAACGGGTGGATCCCTACCTCGCTCACAACTTCCTGATCCGGATCGACAACACGGTGGTGGGTGGCTTCAGCGATGTCAGCGGGCTCACCCACGACACGGACGTGATCCCCTACCGGGAAGGGACCGACTTCAATCTCAACGTGCGCCAGCTGATCGGCCTGCGCAAGTACAACGCCATCCAGTGCAAGGCCGGCCTGACCACCAGCCGGGCGCTCTGGCTCTGGCGGCTCAACATCATCAACGGCGTCGCCGACCGGCGCAACGGCAGCATCCTGCTCCTGAACGAGTTGCGCAAGCGGGTGGTCGAGTGGCACTTCGAGAACGGGTGGCTGAGCAAATACGAAGGTCCCACGCTGAACGCCAAGGGCAACGAGGTGGCGATCGAGAGTATCGAGATCGTCCACGAAGGCCTGAAGATCGTCGCCTGAGCGGATGCCGAACTACGTCACACCGGGCCTCTACTACGAGCGGGCCGACGAGGCCCAGGGCGCGATTCCCGGCGTGCGGACCGACGTCGCAGGGCTGGTGGGGGTCGCCCCCCGCGGCCCTCTTGGCACACCGGTCCGGGTCAGCTCCTGGCGGCAGCATGTCTCGAGCTTCGGCGACCTCAGCGGCCAGGGCTTCCTCAACTGGGCCGTCAGAGCCTTCTTCGAGAACGGCGGCCAGGCCTGTCACGTGGTCCGCGTGGCCGCGCCCGCGACCAGCACCACGGCCAGTCCGCTGACCGCACAGCCTGCCGATGGCTCTTCCTCCCTGGTGGTGCCCGCATCCGGCTTCGTGGAGGGATCGGTGGTGACGGTGAGTCGGGAGCTGACCGGGCAGTCAGCGGAGCGCCTGCTTAACGCCGTCGACCCCGACATGCGGACCCTGGGCTTCGACGCCCCCATGGGGGTCGGTTTCGATCTGTCCCAGCCGGTCTTCGTGCGGGCCGCGGACGGAACGGTGCAGGTCAGCGATCGGGCCGCGACCCAGCCCCGCGATGGAAGTGGCCTGGTGGTGGAGTCGACGGCGGGGCTGGACCAGGGGTTCCGGGTGGACGTGTTCCAGCCTCCCCGCACACTGCGACTGACCCGGCAGGTGGTCGCCGCCGAGGCCGGGGGTGCCCGCCTGGTCTGGAGCCAGCCGCTGAACCCCGACCTGGCCCCCGGCCCCGACCTGGTGTTCGAGGCCGGCGCCGCCGCTGCCGGGGAGACCTTCCTCGGCACCCAGGGTCAGCCGCTGCTGCTGGTGAGCGCCGCCAGCCCGGGCGTCTGGGGCGATGGTCTGAGAGTCAGGGCCGGACGGCAGGTGGGCGCAGTCACCCGGCTCCTGGGCATCCTGCAGCCGCGCGACCGTCTGAGCTCTCTGGTCGACGACGTCACCGGCTTCGAGGTGGGTGATCTGGTGCGAGTCTGGCAGCAGGGGGCGCGGCCGGTGGCGAGCCACCTGCTCGTCGCGGGGGTGACAGCCGGCGAAGGCCGCCTGACCTGGGCCTCGCCCCTGCCTGAGTCGCTGAACCTCGCCCAGGGTATGACCTTCGAGCGCGTCGACCTGACGCTGTCGGTGAGTCTGCATGGTGCGCTGCTTGCGGTCTATCCGAGGCTTTCGATGCGGCCGGAGCACCCTCGCTACGCGCCGGCCGTGCTGGCGGCCGACCCGGCCGCCCCCATCGCCGTCACCCCCCTGACCGATCCGGGGGCCGATCCCGAGCTCTTCAGCCCCCTGGATGACGAGCGCTGGCTGACCGGCGGGCGGGACGGGCTCGCCGGGCTGACCGCCGGAGATCTGGTGGATGGCGTCTCGGCACTGGCAGCGGTGGACGAGGTTGCCCTCCTGGCAGCGCCGGACGCCTGGCTGCGACCCCTGCCCGCTCAGGTGCTGGCGCCGAAGCCGCCGCCGCAGCACGACCCCTGCCTGCCCTGCGCACCTCCGGCCGTCGCGCCGCCGCCGCCTCCCGCGCCCGTCGAGCCACCGCCCAGCTTCGGCCCCGACGACGCCTTCGCGGTGCAGCAGGCGCTGGTGGAGCAGGCAGAGTTGCTGCGCGACCGGGTAGCGCTGCTCGACGCACCCCGCCCGGCCGGCGGGGCGGCGTCAGGTCTGGCCGTGGTTCGCGACTGGCGCCGCCGCTTCGACACCGCCTTTGCCGCGCTTTACTTTCCCTGGCTCTGGGTCCGCGACCCCTTGGGCGGGGGAGTGCTGCAACTGCCGCCCAGTGGACACCTCCTCGGCCTGGCCGCGCTGACCGACCTCAACGAGGGGGTGCACCGGGCGCCGGCGAACTTCACCCTGCGCTGGCTCCAGGGCGTCGACTTCAAAGTCGACGACGCTCAGGCCGGGCTCCTCAACTCCGAGGGGGTGTGCGCGATCCGCTTTCAGACCGGGCGTGGCATCCGGCCGATGGGGGCGCGGACGCTCAGCAGCGATCCCAGCTGGCGATATCTGCCGGTACGCCGGCTGTTCAGCATGATCGAGAAGTCGGCGTTCCAGGCCTTGCAATGGTCGGTCTTCGAGCCCGACGCCCAGGGGCTCCGAGAAGCCCTCCGGCTGGGCATCGGCGGCCTGCTGCGGGCGATCTTCGAGCGGGGTGCGCTGGCCGGGAGCACTCCGGAGGCGTCCTACTACGTGCGCTGCGACGACGTGACCACCCCAGCGGCGCTGGCAGCCAACGGTGAGCTGGTGGTGGAGGTGGGCGTCGCGCCCGCCAGCCCGGCCGAGTTCGTGGTCTTCCGCGTCGGCCGGGTCGGGGACCAGGTTCAGGTGACCGAGACCACGGAGGTGCCGACGTGAGCACGCTTTCCCAACCCGTCCCCTCCTACAACTTCATGGTCAGGCTGCTGGACGCCTCCCACCTGCTGATGGGAGCGATCGGTGGCCTCTTCGGCAAGGATTTGAGTCCGGACGCCGGCTTCAGCGAGTGCCGGGGACTGGAGGGCACGCTTCAGGTCCAGGACTACCCGGAGGGGGGCCTCAACGATCGGGTCCGCAAGTTTCCGACCCGGATGGCCTGGAGCAACATCACGCTGCAGCGGGGAGTGGGCCTCTCCCGGGACCTGTGGGACTGGTACTTCTCCTACATCCGCGGCCAGGGGCGCCGGCGGGACGGGCTCGTCATCTTGCTCAACGACCAGCGGTCGCCGGTATTGGTCTGGCGGTTCCAGCGCGGGCTTCCGGTCAAGTGGACCGGCCCCACCCTGACCGCCCAGACCAATCAGGTGGCCATCGAGACGCTGGAGATCGCCCACGAGGGGCTGGAGGTGCAGGCCGGACCGGGCCTGTTCGGACCGCAGTGACGGTCGGGAGGAAACGCAGGTGGACGTGATCATCAACGAGCTCCAGAGCACGGTGGAGCTCAGCTCCGATGAGGCCTTGCTCGACCCGGCGGTGCTGCGCCGGATCGTGCGCGCGGTCGCCGAGCAGCTGCGCGACCAGGACGAGGCCCGGCGCTGGGAGCAGCGCGAGGCTCACGTGCCTGCCCGCCGGCGATGAACCCGCAGCCGGCCTACTTCGAGCGTTTGCAGGCCAGCGGTGAGCCCGGCTACGGCCTCAAGGTCGCCTCCCGGCGGCTGAAGGTCCTCTTCAACCCCACCGACTTCACGCTCACCAAGAACTCACAGCTGGCCGAGGTGAATGTCCCCGGCCTGGACACCCCGCTCCAGCAATTCGTCCGCGGCCAGGCCGAGAAGCTGACCGTCAAACTCTTCTTCGACGCCACCGATGACGGCACCGACGAACTCGCCGCCGGCGTGACCGCGCTCATCGACCGCTTTTACGCACTGGTCAAGATCGACCCCGCGATCCACGCTCCACCCGTCTGTCGGTTCGTGTGGGGGCCGAGCTTCCCCGGCTCGCAGCTCACTGGCGGAACCAGCTTCGAGGACGAGGACCCCACCTCGCTGAACCGCCGCGAGTTCACGGGCGTGGTCGAGAGCATCCAGCAGGAGCTGGTCCTCTTCTCGCCCACCGGCGTCCCGCTTCGCGCCAACGTGACCGTCACCATGCGCGAGTTCAAGACCCTGAGCCTCCAGCAGAAGCAGCTCAAGCTGCTCTCTCAGGATCGCTCCCGGCGCCATATCGTGAGCCGGGGCGAGACCCTGAGCGCGATCGCCGCGCGGTACTACGACTCGCCCGCCGACTGGCGCGCGATCGCGGTTGGCAACGGGATCACCAACCCTCGCCGGCTGCCGGCGGGCACCTTGCTCCGGATTCCGCCCATCCAACAGGGTTCGCCGTAGGGGGCGAGCCATGGCGCTCAGGCCATCTGACCCCGTCTTCACGACCCGGGATGGGCTGGCCGAGCCCTTCTATGTGCCCGCCTGCCGGGTCGAGACCGGTCCCAGCCGGGGATCGCTGACACCGGTGTTCGACGTGCAGTCGGTGACGGTCAAGGAGGCCATGAACCAGCTGGGCTCGTTCGAGGTCGTCATCGCCGCCGGGGACTGGGCGCCGACGGCCCCCCGGTACCCGGTGATGCCGGGCGATGCCGCGCGCATCTGGCTCGGCTACCAGGGGCCGATGGGCCTCTTCGTCCTGCTCACCGGGCAGGTGACCTCGGTCTCACTGGCCCTGGGGGTCGGGGGCCGCACGGTGCGCGTCCGCGGGGTGAGCGGGCTGGACCGGTTGCGCGAGGCTCCCGCCTCCAAGAACTGGCGCTCGGGCAAGAACAAGCAGCCGCCGATCAAGTACAGCGACGCGGTAAGGCAGATCGCCGGCCGTTATCAGGGGCTGACCGCCATCGTGCCCTCCGCGGTGCGAGCGACCGAGCCTGGCGCCCAGCGTCTCAATCAAGCCAACGAGAGCGACATGGCCTTCCTGGTCCGCCTGGCCCAGCGCCGCGGCTACATCGTCTGTTTCCGCGAGTATCTGCCCCCGCCACCCCCCGGCCAGGCCGGTCCTCGCCACTCGGCCGCCGAGCCTCAGCGCTTCCTCTACTTTGGCCCTTCGACGCTGCTCCAGCGCCCCCAGCTGCGCCAGATGGGCGAGCGGCCGCAGCCGCTTGAGTTGCGGTGGGGGTTCACGCTGCTCGACTTCCGTCCCACCTTCAGCGTCTCGAGCTCGCAGTACAGCAAGGTCACAGTCAGCTTCTGGAACCGCCAGACCAAGAAGAAGGAGCCGCCGGTCGAGTACACCCTGGACCAGCTCTGGAACGACGAAAAGGGGCTCAATCAGGACCTCGCCCCTCACATGCCCCGCTCGGCGATGGGGACCCAGGAAGTCACCGAGGTGCCCCTCGACTCGTCGGACGAGGCGCGGGATTTGGCCCGGGCGACGTTGCGCGAGAACTTCTTGCAGATGGTTTCCGCCGAGGGCACGACGGTTGGCCAGCCCGAGCTGCGGGCCTGCGGCCGGGTGGCGGTCGCGGGCGTGGGCCTTCTCGACGGCGCCTGGTTCCTGACCTCTGTGACGCACAGCCTCGACGATGAGGGCTACCGCACCAGCTTCAGCGCGCGCCGGGAGCAGGTGCAGGGGGCCTGAGGGAACGACCCGCCGGCCCATCGACTGGCTCGCGGTCGCGACCGGCTGCTGCTTGCTGGTGACGCGCCGGTGACGCGCCTCCCGACGGCCAGGTGACGGCGTCTCAACCACCGTAACCGGGATGGAGTTCAGCGGGGTCCTGCTGGGCACGATCGAGGACCGCGACGACGACAGTGCCCAGGGGAGGGTGCTGGTCTCGTTCCCGGACTTCGCCGAGAGCCTCGACAGCTTCTGGGCGCCGGTCGCCAGTCCCATGGCCGGGGCCCGGCGTGGCTTCCGCTTCGCGCCCGAGATCGGCGACGAGTGCCTGGTCGCCTTCGACCGGGCCCACCCCGAGCACCCCTACGTGATCGGCTTCCTGCACAACGGTGCCGACGCTCCGCCCAGCGACGATCCCAAGGTGCGGGTGATCGCGTCCGTCAACGATCACCGTATCGAATGGCATGATCCCGACCCCAAAAACGGGAACAAGGGCAGCCTCGTCATCCAGGACGGCCACGGCACGGTCATCGAGCTCACCAACGCGCACATGCGCATCCTGTGCAAGGGCCAGCTGGACCTCAGCGCCGACGTCCTCACGATCCAGGGGCGTCCGGTGGTGCCGGGCGCCGGGACCATCTAGATGGCCACCACCCTGGGCGCCTTCCCAAAGCCCCCGGAGCAGCGGACGATCCAGCTCCCGACCGGGGCCTCACTGACGGGCGCCGTGGACCTCCCCAAGGGCCTCGGCGAGCAGTGCAAGGTGTCCTTCAACCTGATGCTGCAGCTGGGCCCGTTCCTGGCCAGCATCCAGTGCCTGATCCAGGTGCTGCAGTTCGTCCAGGACGTGCTCAAGTTCACGCAGGACGTCCCGGACGCGATCAAGGATCCCCTCAAGGTGGTCGACGTGATCAAGGACGTCGAGAAGCTGGCTCAGGACGGCGAGAAGCTGGCCCACTGCTTCTCCTGGGTCATCCCGGGCCTGCCGCTGATCTGCTTCGTCAAGGACATCCTGCAGATGGTCCACGACTTCATCGCCTGTGTGCTGGAGCTGCTCGACAGCGTGCTCCAGCAACAGCTGCAGATCCAGGTCAAGATGGCCGGCGCCGACCAGGACGGGAACCAGGAACTGCTGGACGTGCTCCACCTGGCCGAAGACAACTGCGCCGCCACCCTGGGCCAGGCCATGCAGAGCATGGGGCCTGTCCTCTCTCTGCTCCAGCTGGCCGGCGGTTTCCTCGAGGTCGTCGGCCAGGGCGGTCTGACAGTGCCCTCGATGGACCAGCTCACGGGCGGCAGCATCGAGGCACCTCTGCAGGTGCTCAAGGACCTCAACCAGACCCTCGAGGTAATCATCGAGGCGTTGCCGTGCTGAGCCAGGACGACTTCCTCGGCAGGGGCCTGCGCTTCCCGGTCCAGCCCGACCAGCGCGGCCGGCTGGCGCAGTCCCAGGACGAGCAGAAGATCGAGGAGTCGATCTGGCTGATCCTCAGCACCGCGCCGGGGGAGCGTGTCATGCTGCCCGACTTCGGTTGTGGCCTGCAGGAGCTGGTCTTCGAACCCAACTCGCCGCTGACCGAGAGCGCGGTCGCGATCGAAGTCCAGCAAGCGCTCGTCAGGTGGGAGCCGCGCATCGACGTGATCGACGTTCAAGTAGACGCCCCCCAACCCAACCTGATGCTGATTCGGATCGATTACCGGGTACGGGCGGCGAACACCACCCACAACCTGGTGTACCCGTTCTACATCACCGAAGGTGGGTCGGCGCTGTTCGAGGGTGGCGGCTGATGGCACTGCCCGCCCCCGTCCTCGACAACCGCAAGTTCGCCGACATCGTGGCCGAAGCCCTGGCCCTGGTCCCCCGCTACACCCCCGAGTGGACCGACCTCAACGAGGGTGACCCGGGCCGCACCTTGATCGAGCTCTACGCCTGGCTCACCGAGATGACACTCTTCCGGCTCAACCAGGTGCCCGACCTGCTCTACGTAAAGTTCCTGGAGCTCCTGGGTCTCACGCTGCGACCGGCGGAGCCGGCCACGACCGAGCTCACCTTCGCACTGGTGGACCCACCTCCAGCAGCCGTGATCGTGATCCCTCAGGGGACGAGAATCGCCGCTGCTGGAGGGGGCGGGGCGC
Source organism: Candidatus Dormiibacterota bacterium (assembly GCA_963790575.1). Lineage (GTDB taxonomy): Bacteria > Chloroflexota > Dormibacteria > Dormibacterales > Dormibacteraceae > CAVTSA01. The sequence continues at coordinate 21,981 of CAWBPD010000043.1, forward strand.
CCGTCGTGTTCGAGACCGACCGGGGGCTGAACGCCCTCGGTCCCAAGTTGGCCGCGATTCTCAGCTTCGACGGGTTCGCCTACAACGACGAAACGACCGCGAGCGCCGCCGGTCAGGCGTTCCTGCCCCTGGGCGCGGTGCCTCGTCAGGGCAGTGCGATCTATCTCGGCTTCGACTACACGGGCGCCTTTCCGGACAGTGCGGAGGTTGACCTGCTCGCGATCGCTGCCGGCGGTACGGCGGCCGCGACGGACATTCAGTGCCAGCCCGAGCTGGCCGTTCCGCCCCCGGCCGAGATCGTATGGGAGGGCTGGGACGGCAACAGCTGGGTGCGTCTGACGCTGAGCCGTGACGACGGCCGGGCCTTCACCCAGACCGGCCACATCTCGCTGCTCGTCCCGCCCGGCCTCCAGCTCGCCAAGCTCAAGCTGCCTGGTCGGAGTGACCTCCTCTACTGGATCCGGGGACGGCTGCCTCGTGCACCGGGATACGATGTGCCGCCGCAACTCACGGGCCTGATCACCAACTCGGTACCCGCGACCCAGGCCATCACCGTCGAGGACGAGGTGCTCGGCGGCAGCGACGGCAGCCCCTCCCAGGTCTTTCGCCTCTTCTTCTCTCCGGTGGTGGCGGGAACGCTCCGGCTGGAGATCGATGAGGGTCAGGGCGCGCAGTCCTGGAGCGAGGTCGATGACTTCTTCTCGTACGGACCCGACGACCTCGTCTACACCCTGGATCGGGCCCAGGGCCTGATCACGCTGCCAGACGGTCGCAACGGTCATCTGCCGGTGGCCAACCCCAGCAACCCGGATGCCAGCGTGGTCGCGCGCCGCTACCGCACCGGCGGTGGGCTCGACGGCAACCAACCGGCGGGCGCCGTCAACCAACTCCAGAGCTCTCCGGTCGGCGTGGATTCCGTCACCAACCTGCGTCCTGCCGAAGGCGGGGCCGACCAGGAGTCGCTGGTTGACGCCAAGTCGAGGGCGAGCGCCGAGTTGCAGAGCAGGAACCGGGCGGTCACCGCCGACGACTTCAGCTATCTCGCCCGGATCACCCCCGGGGTGCGGATCCAGCGGGCGGAGGTGCTGCCCATGTTTCACCCCGCCTTCCCGGACGTCCCGATCCCCGGCTGTGTGACCGTCATCGCCGTACCCGACACCGCCGACGCCGCGCCCACACCGAGCGAGGCCACGCTGCGTGCGGTGTGCGCGCAGCTGACCGCGCACCGGCTGCTGACCACCGAGGTTCACGTGACCGCCCCTACCTACCGCACCGTCCGAGTACAGGCCCAGGTCAGGGCGAGGGGGTCGGCGGACCTGGCGGTGGTGCGGCAGGCGGTGGACGACGCGCTGACCACGTATTTCCATCCGCTCCGAGGAGGAGACGATGGAACCGGCTGGCCGCTGGGCGGGACGATCTTCTACTCCCTGGTGATGCGTACGGTGATCGAGGCCGACCCCGGAGTGGCTCGGGTGGACAGCCTGATCATCCGCCTCGACGGACAGGAACTGCCTTTCTGCACGGACGGCCCGCTGCGGCCTCTCGACCTTCTCACCTCCGCCGGCCACGACATCACGGTGCTCTACGCATGACAGCGGTCTGGCAGGACGAGGACGTGGCGCGGCACTGGTTGCTCAACCGGCGGGCAGGCTGGCGCGCCGCCTTGCTGGAATCGTTGGAGGAGTCCCCGTGCGACGACGGACTACGCCTCTGTGCCTTGCCCGGAAACGGCCGCCCGCTGGTCGATCCGGCCGGCACCCTGGGCGGTCTGGTCGCACCCACCGGCGTGGCCGTTGACGAGCACGGCCACATCTATCTGATCGATCGGGACGACGATCGGATAAAACGTTACGACCCCTGCTGTGGGGCCTTCGAACGACTCCCTTGCGTGGGTGGGGAGGGCAGCGCTCCACGGCGGCTGAAGGACCCCCACGGGATCGCGGTGGCAGGCGGCCGGCTCTACGTCGCCGATACCGGCAACGAGAGGGTGCAGGTGTTTGCGCTCCACGGCCTGCTGCTGCTCGGGATCTGGGGCCCGATCGAGGGATGGAGGCCCTGGGGCATCGCCGTCTCAGGCGCCAGCGTATCCGTGACCGACTACGCCAACGGCCTCGTCCACCGGTTCACGCAAGGCCGCTGGCGCTGGGCCCGGGACGGCGCCACCCCCGGCAACCCCGCTCTGGTCCATCCCACCCACATCGCCGCCGACCGGGCGCGCAACCTCTATGTCGCTCAAGAGGGCGCGGGCTACGTCGTGGTATTGGATCCGGACGGCCGCTATCTGGGTCGGGCCGACCCCCCCGAGCGGCTGCGCCAAAGCTTCCGCCCGGGCCCGCTGGCGACCGACGAGGCGGGCGACCTGTACGTGTTCGACACCGTCAACCGGGACCTCAGCCGGTACTCGTGCTGCGCTTTGCCGGGCGCTCCCGTGCAGGTGGTGACGGGGGCCTGCCGGGTTGGCGCCCCGGTTGCCGGCATGGCCTTCACGTCGGATGGCGATCCCCTGCTGACGGTCCCGGCGACGGGGCAGGTCATCCACCTCGAGGGGGCACGTTCCTTCGCCCGGCGGGGCCGGCTCCTGAGCGAGCCCCTGGACAGTCATGTGGAGGGCTGCCAGTGGCACCGCGTGGGACTGCGCGGCAGCCTGCCGGCGGGAAGCGCGGTCACCGTCCACACCTACACATCCGAGCTCGCCCGGGACCCGGAGCAGGTGTCGGAACTGCCTGAAACCGCCTGGGCCGGCGGCCAGACCTGGACCGCGACGGATCCTCCCGCAGTTGCCGGTGCAGGCGGGCCGGGGAGCCCGAACCGGTCGGAGTGGGACTGCGCGGTCCTGAGCGACCCGGGTCGCTATCTCTGGCTCCGGCTCACGGCGAGTGGGCCCGGCACGTCGACCCCGGTAATCAGGTCGGTCGAGGTCCACTACCCCCGCCTGTCCTCGATCCAGTACCTGCCCGCCGTCTACCGTTCGAGCCCAGAGGCCGGGTTCCTCGACCGCTTGCTGTCCGCGCTCGATCGGGTCGGCAGCCGCGTGAACGGCACGCTCGACGGGCTCCCCGGTCGCCTCGAACCTGAGGCCACGCCCGCCGACTTCCTGAGCTGGTTGGCTGCCTGGGTCGGGCTTGCCTTCCAGGGAACCTGGCGTCTGGCCGTTCGGCGCCGGCTGCTTCGCAATGCGGTCCGGATCTACGGCCTGCGGGGAACGCGCGCGGGCCTGCTGCTGGCGCTGGAGATTCTGTTGGGTGTCCCCACGCCTGACACCCCGGGGGCGTGCCGAGCGCCCGCGCGGGCGAATCGGGGAGGGCTGGGCATCCTGGAGGGATTCACCATGCGCCGCTGGGCCTTCCTCGGTGCGGCCACCCTCGGCGACCGATCGCTCTGGGGCAAGCGGATCGTGGACCGGCTACAGATCGGCGATTACAGCACCATCGGACAGTTCCGCATCACCGACGTCGGCGATCCGCTGCGCGATCCCTTCTACGTCTACGCACATCGCTTCACCGTCTTCCTCCCCGCCGTCTACGCACCGGATGAGGTGACGCAGAAGGCGGTCGAGCAGATGATCGAGCTGACCAAGCCGGCCCACACCCAGCACCAGCTGGAGCTGGTGCAGCCGAAGCTCAGGATCGGCGTCCAGGCCACCGTCGGCCTCGACACCGCCATCGCCCGCTATCCCGAGGCCGCCGTCACCGGTGAGACCAGGATCGGCCAGGGGGTGGTGGGCGGAGACCGCCATACCACCGGCATCGCACTGGACGGCGCGGTGGTCGGGTCGGCCGTGCTGTGAGAAGGAGGTACGGCGTGCGATGAGTTGCGCCCATCGGGATGGCGCCGGCGTCTGCATCGAGTGCGAGGTCCCGGTCTTCGCCCGCAATCACTACTTCACCGGCAAGCTGCTGGTGGAACGCGACTTCAGCGACGAGCAGAGCTACCTGGTCGGCAAGGACCGCCGCCACGTGCAGCGTCTGCATGGCCGGGGCACGGTCTGCGGGCTGAAGGTGGTCGAGCACCCCCAGGACGCATGCCGCGACCGCTGGGTGATCGTCGAGCCGGGTACCGCCATCGACTGCTGCGGCCGCGAGATCACGGTCCGGGATCCGGACTACTTCGACTTCCTCTCCGCCGTCGAGGCTCAATGGGAGCACGACCATGGTCCGGGCGAGCCGATGGACAGCGGCCTTCACCCGATCCAGATCTGCATCCGCTATCGGGAGTGCGCCGGGGAGGACGTCCCTGTCCTCTTCGATGACGGCGGGTGCGACGAGGAGCACTGCCAACCCAACCGCATCCTGGAGTCGTTCGAGCTGGGAGTTCGCATCGATCCACCGGTAACCGGCACCGACCCGATCGGACCCCGCCTGGAATGGGAGTCGACCATCAACGTGGCCAGAGCCGGCTGGGTGCGGCGTCACGACGCGTCCAGCCGCGTCTATGTTCTCGCGCAGCCAGACGGCGGCCCGCCCGCCGTCTACGGCTACACCACCGACCATGGCGTGCTCGTTGATTCGCACCAGCTCGCCGTGGCCGCCGGCCAGCTGGCCACCGACCTGGCGCTGTCGCCAGACGGCACCCAGGCGTGGGTCGCATTGACGGCGAGCGGCGGGAGCGGGGACGGCGAGGTCCGGCTGCTCGACCTGAGCGGCGGCGGCTACCCGCAGCAGTCAGCGATCGCAGTCACCGGTAGCGGGCAGGTCCCGGTCCGGCTGGCGGTGGGCCCGGACGGGCGGCTCTTCGTGCTCGACACCGCAAGCGGCGTGGTCGCTGCCTACAACGCGCCGATGCCGCCGGTCCCGGCCGCCGCGACCTTCACCGCGGTGCCGGGGGCGATCGCGATCGACCTCAGCCCAGACGGCAACACGATCTATCTGGCCGACGGCAGCACCTCCATCAAATCGCTCGACGCCGGCCAGCCGGCGGGCGCCGCGACTCCCATCGACCTCGCCGGGCTGGCCGCCCACGACGTCCATGTCTATCGGGCTGCCGGGCACGACCATCTGGTGGCGGCAGGCACGGGCGGGGTGAAGTTGCTGGGGCTGGGAGCCACGACCACCGACGAAGGCCAGGTGACCACCGCCTACGACCCGGTCGCCGTTACCAGCTCGCCCGGAGGTGCCTGGCTGTATCTTCTCGAGCAGGACGACGCCACCAAGAAGGGGTATGTCCAGCCCGTCGGCACCGCTCAGGCGAAGAGCGACCCCGCCCACGCCGCCCGCGCTCCGATCCTGATCGGTGACCGCCCCAGCGCGGCCGCGCTCGCGGGCGGCGGCGGCCTCCTCTACGCGGCGTACGGGGGGGACAGCGCCACTCCCACCGCGGGCGGGGTAGCTGTCCTGGAAGTCGAGGAAACCGCCTGCGACCAGCTCTGGGCGAGGGCGCTCGACCCCTGCCCAGGCTGCGCCGGAGACGACTGCATCGTGCTGTGCACGATCGCCGGTTACCACCACGGCGACAAGGTCACCCAGGACGGGATCGACAACCTCAAGGACCGGCCCATCCTGGCCAGCACGGAACTCATCACCGAGGTGGTGCGCTGCCTGCTCGAAGGCGAGAACGCCACCCCACCGTCACCGCAGCCGCCCCCTCCGCCGCCGGCCCCGCCCGCTCTGGTCCATGTCTGCGGAGTGAGCTGGAAGCACGACGATTTCAACCTGGCGCAGGACCTGATGGTGCCGGTAGGCGACCCCGCCCAGGGCACCGCCCCCGGGCCCGGCCTGCTGGTGATGTTCGACGGCCCCATCGAACTGCCGGGCAAGTTGACCCGCGGGCTGATCACCATGGAGGTCGAGGCGTTCCCACCAGCACACCCACAAATCGCGGGGACCTACTCCTGGGTATCGCTCATGGGCTCGCTCGACCTGGTCGCCCTCAACGCGACCACGGATCCCGCGACGGGCGTCGCCACCAACCTCCAGGTGGTCGCGCCCGCCAGCCCCAGCGGGCCCTTCAACGGGCTCCGCTGGGTCCGGGCCAAAGTGCCTTCGTCGATGTGGGGCGAGGCGAGAGCCCTGCGAGTCCGGGTCGAGGGCGACTTCATCATCGGCACCGCCACCAATCCCGATGGCAGCGCGGCCGCGCCGGCGCCGGTGGACGGCAATCACCTCGCGCCCTTCCTGAGCGGGGGCCGAGTCAGCGGCGACGGCACGGCCGGCGGGCTCTTCGAAAGCTGGCTCGGCCTCGGAAAGGGCCCATTCCCGGGAGGCACAGCATGATCAGCGGCCGCATCTTCGTCCAGGCGCCTCCCCCAGTGGCGCAGCCCGCCGTCTGCCCCGTCTGCCGGGGCCTGGAGTGCGTCTGCAGGCCCCGATACTTCTCCGGCCAGCTGCTGACCGAGGCAGAGCTGAACGCCGAGCAGCAGTATGTGGTGAGGAAGAACCAGCTCCACAATCTTTACCTGCACGGTTGGGGGGTGGTCTGCGGCCTGGTGGTCGGATGTCATCCCAGCTGCGAAGGCTGGGTGCGGGTGAGCGAGGGCTACGCGATCAGCCCGTGTGGCGACGACATCGTGGTTTGCCAGGACTGCGACTTCAACGTCCTGGACGCGATCGACGCCTGCAAGCGCCAGCTGCGTCAGCCGCAGCTCGACTGCGTAGCGCGCCCGGTGCCGACGACCGACTGCGACACCGACGGCTGTTGGTATCTAACGATCCGCTACCAGGAGACGGCGGCCAAGCCCGGTGCCGCTCTCCGCGCTCCAGCCCAGGCCGCCGGCTGCGCTTGCGGCGGCTCGTCCGTCTCCTCCCGACCCTGCGGCTGCGGAGGCGGCGGGTCCTTGGCGAGCGCGTGCAACGGCGGCTGCCAGGGCAACGGCAATGGCCACGGCAGCGCCGGCAACGGCGGAACCCGGACGCCCTTGGGGGTGCCCTGCGAGCCCACCCGGATCTGCGAGGGCTACACCCTCGGCGTCTGCCGGGTCCCCGCGCAGTCCGAGCCGAGCTCACGCGATCTCCTGCAGGGGACCCTCTTGGGAGCCGTCTACCAGTGCTTCCTCGACATCCAGGCCCTGAAGACGAAGGAGCCGACCGGTAAGGAGACCAGCGTCACCCAGCTTCAGGGCGCCTGCTGTCAATTTCTCCTCGCCGTCCGAAACTACGTCGCCACCCACGCCCAGACCAAGTGCCAGGCGTTGGACCAACTGACCGGCCTGCAGTGTCCGCCGCCCGACCCCAAGCAAAGTCTCGACGACTACCGCACGCAGGTGGACAATGTGGTCCAGGCCATCGAGGGCGACTTCCCCACCTTCTTCCAGGAGTGCCTGTGCCAGGCCCTCCTGCCGCCCTGTCCGACCGACCCTGGCGACGACCGGTTGATCCTGGCCAGCGTCTGCCTCTCGCAGGGCAAGATCGTGGATATCTGCAACTGGAGCGGCAGACAGTTCGCGGTGACGGTGCCCATGCTCCGCTGGTGGCTCTCACTGCTCCCCGTCGAGCCGCTGCTCCGGCGTGCCCTGGAGAGGCTCTGCTGTCAGGAGCTGAGACTGCCGAGGTTCACGGGGCTGCTCGGGGTGACCGACCGGACCTACGCCACCGAGCCGGCCGACGAGGCAGGCATGGCTCGGACCATGGCCCTGATCCTGGCCGAGCTCGGCGGCGCCGGAGGAATCTGAGCGATGGCGGAAGCGAGTAACAGGGTTCCCATCGACGTCCACCTCAACGGCGATCTAGGCGAGGTGACCAAGACGCTGACCGGCCAGGGCGTCACCGTCGCCGCGTCGGTGACGGCCACCGGTCCGCTGGCGGTGCTCATGCAGCTGATCACGCCGGCCGACGTGCCGGTCGGGGCCATGGTGCAGCCGGTCGTCGTCGGCAGCTCGGTCGTCGGCTTTCGCGTCCAGACCAGCGACACCGTGGCCGAGTTGCGGCGGGCCATCCTCGCGCGTGGCCGGCAGCAGCCACCGAGCAGGGGGCGAAGGACGCGCCAGTGACCTGGTCAAGTGACGTCAAGCGCCCCAGCTACCGCGACGGCATGTACCTGGGCGCCCAGGACTTCATCGCTGAACAGGACTACGAACTCGACCTGCGCCGCCGGCTCTGTCTGGGTCAGCACGCCTGGGGGGTGTTCGAGGGCCTGGACCTCGCCGAGCAGCCGGATCCGGGGACCGGCAACACCAGCGTGTTCGTGCTGCCCGGCCTCGCCATCGACGGCTTCGGCCGGCCGCTCCTCGTCTTCGCCTCCATGCCGCTCGACCTGGCGCTCTTCCAGGGTCCCGAGTTCCAGACCGACCAGTGGGTCAAGGTCTGGCTGCTCTACCAGCCGGTGCCGACCGACCCTCCCCGGTTGGGCTACGAGCTGTGCGACGACCCCAGCCTCACGACCCGCACTCAGGAGACCGCCGTGCTGGCCGTCGGCGACCAACCGGGGCAGCACGACCCGGTCCGCGTCGCCGGCCAGCCCGTGCCCGATTCCAGCCTGCCACCTGACACCTCGGCTGGATACGCGGCGCTGCCCGATGACTCGGAGCTGGCCCGCTGGCCGGTCTGCCTGGGCCAGGTGCACTGGAATGGGGTGGACGGCTTCGTGTCCAGCACCGACGCCGACCGGCGGCGATACCGAGTACTGGGCGGCGTGATCGCCGCCGACGCGTACGCCCCGGAAGGCACCTGGGACCTGAGCTCGCGGCTCCGCGACAACACCAACCCCACCAACCCGGCGCCGGTGGCGGCCACCGTGCACGGCTCGCTCTCCGTGGAGGGGCTGCTGACCGCCAAGGCCGGCGTCGAGCTGGACGGAGGCCAGCTGACCTTCGTCGACCCGGCCGGCAACGACCAGGGGCGCCCGGTCTCCGTGCAGCGTGTGGACACCGCCACCAGTACCGACCTCCAGGTCGAGATCAGCAAAGCCGGTACCGGACATGACCGCCTGGTCGTCATGTCCACCGGAACTCCGCAGTTCGTGGTCCAGGACGACGGAGAGGCGACGGTCACCGGCAAGCTGACCGTGCAGGGGCTGCTGGACCTGTCCCAGCCGGGCAGCCTCGCGGGTCAGGACCGCGTCTTCTTCGGGGGCACCCTGGGCGGCTCCTCGGCCATCGCGATGGGGCTCGAGAGCAGCGCCCGCACCTTCTTCCAGCGTGCCGAAGACGGATTCAACTGGTACCTCAACGACGTGGCCGGAGGGACGGCGACCATGAACCTGGACACGCTGAGTCTCAAGGTCCACAGCGGCCTGCTGGTCGGGTGGCAGGGCAACGCCCGGATCCGCTCCCGGCACCTCGATGGCAAGGACTGGCAGAGCGACGGGCTCGACAACCTCTACCTCAATTGGGACACCGGCAAGGACGTCGTCGTCGGCAATGTCGGCGGTACTCCGAGCAACCTGTATGTCAGCGGCAACGTCTTCGTCGGCAATCCCCCCAACCAGATTGAGCTCACGAACCCGATCGACGTTCAGGCCGGCATTCAGTTCACGGGTGCCATGGTCGGGCAATCCGGCCAGTGCATCTTCGGCCACGAACAGCTTCAACTGACCGCAAATCTGAGCAGCGTGAGCCGGGCCGTCCTGACCGTCGCGCTGGCCAACATCCACAACCTCCAGGTGGCGACGGACGCCCGCTGGGCGATCGGACCCGCCACGGTCACCAACATCAGCGGCCGCACGGTGACCTTCGACATCCCCTGGGAGGTGTGCGACGACGGTGACATCACGTCCTACTCCTGGGTTGCGGTCTTCTTCCCCTGACGGAGGCAGCCATGGACTTGAGTGAGCGGTTGGAGCGACTGCGCGGTGAGCGGGAGCGGGGCGAGCGGCAGCTCGAGCTCCTGGACCGCCACCGGGGCGAGCTGCGCGACACCCTGCTCCGTATCTCGGGCGCCATCCAGGTGCTGGAGGAGTTGCGGCACGGATCACCGCCTCTCGGGAACGAGGTCGTGGGTGGCGCCCCCCCCGGGGCCGTCGCCGAAGCTTCGTGAACGCCAGCCTCCGCATCGACCGTCTCGCTCTCCGCTACCGCATCTCGACCCGGCATCCGGCCCCCGCGCTGGTCCAGGCGGAGCTCGACCGCGAGCTGGCGGACCGGCTGCCCTCCTTCTGCGCCGCGGGCCTGGCGGCGACGGTGTCCGAGGGGGAAGGCCTGATGGTGATCCGGAGGCTCGACCTGAAAGTGGGTGTGCTGGATGGGGCCGGGGTCGGCCGCCGGCTGGGCTCGCTCTGCGCGCGGGCGATCATCCGGGGGGTGGGCCGTGCCTTGGCCGGCGAGCTCGAGTCCGATCAGGTGGCGCGCTACGCCTCACGGGCGGACTACTGGGCCTGCTTCATCGCCGATCTCGCGCGCGGCAGCGCCACTCAGCGCTGGCAATACGCCTGCCTGGATCGGCACCGGACGGCTCCGGTGGGAGCCGCATTCGAGACCGTCCGGGAGGTCGGTGTGCCGTTGTCAGGGGTACTGGGGGCGCTGAGCGATGGCGGCCGTTTGGGCCTCGTGGCCGCGGCCCTGACCGAGCTTGAGGCGGCCGTGGTCATGGACGCGCTGGAGACGGCTTCCGGCCCGGTAGTCCCTCTTCGCACGGCCGAGGTCTTGGATGCGCTGGCCCAGCCTGAAGCCGCCCGGCTGGGTCCGGCCGCACTGGGACTGTTCGCCGCCGGCCACCTGATCGCCCGGCGTGACCGCGAGCCACTCGGAGCATCGGAGTTGCGCGTGGTCGCCAGCGCTGCGCAGGTGGTCGTAGCCCGGCGCTCACTCCCCGGCGGTACCAGCGCTTCGGGACCTGCCCTCCGCCGGCGCGACCCCAGCACGGCCGCCGCCCTGGCCACGCTCGAGCTCGCGGCTCCCGAGCTGGCGCAACACATAGTGGGCAGCCCCGAGCCCCTGGTCTCTCGCGCTCCTGCGCCTGAGGGTGAGGTGACCCCGTTCGGCGGTATCTTCCTCCTCCTTCCCGCCCTGGCCGCCGTCGACCCGAGGAAGCGCCTGCCCGCCGCCGGCCGCTTCCTGGTCCTGGCCAAGTGCCTACCGATGGACGCTCGGGCACGCTGCTGGTACGACCCCGCGCTTTGCCTCGCCGCCGGCACCGAGACGCCGCCCCGGCTGGCGGACCTGCGCGCTCTCGGCGCCCCCCCCAGCCCGGTTCGGACCTGGGCGGGATGGGCGGAGCGCGTGCTGCACGCCTTCGCGTGCCGTCTGCCCGGGTTCGAAGAGAGCAGCCCGGCCTACGTCATGAGCAACTTTGTCATGGGCTCCGCCGTCTATGGGATGGACAGCGAGGGCGCGTGGGCGAGCCTGCCTCGAGTCCCACTGCGCCTGGTCCTGCGAATGAGCGGATGCGCGCAAGGTGAGCACTTGATCCCCTGGCTCCCCGGTGGCAGACTGCGAGTGGGGCGCGACCTATGAATCAGTTGGAGGCGTGCCTGAGCTGGCTCGACCAACTCATCCAGCGCGAGGTTGACCTGGTCCGAAGGGGCCGGTCAGGGCCGGCAGATGACCTCCGTGGCCTGTACATCTCGGACGCTGAAGCTGACCGCCTGCTGGCCGCCCCGATGATCCGGCCGCCACCCCTCCCGGCCGGCGTGGAGCTGCCACTGGCCCATGCTGCCGAGCGCTTCGACCTGACGGAAGACGACCGGGCACTCCTGCTGGTCGCAGTGGCGCCGGACCTCGAACCCCGTTTTGAGGCTCTCTATGCGTACCTGCAGGACGACATGAACCGCCGCCGAGCGACGGTGGGCCTGGCGCTCCGCTTGCTGGCCGCGGGCCGCGAGAGCCTCTGGCGACTGCGAGACCGTTTGATGGCCGGCGCACCGCTGATCGATCACCGGCTCCTCCAAGTCTTGGACCGTGAGGAGCTGGCCTTCATGTCGCGCCCACTCCGGACGGACGAGCGCATCGTGGACGAGATCCTGGTCCGTCGGAGCCGTATCGACCGCCGGCTGGGGGCAGCCGTCAAGCTGGTAGAGCACCCCGCCGGCGAGGCGCGGTGGGTGCCGGCCGCGGCTGTAGCCGGAGTGCACCGCTGGAGGACGCTTTGGGGCCAGGCGGGGCCCCGGTTCGAGCCGGTGGCGGTCTTCGAGGGCCCCGCCGTCAGTGAGGCCGAATCGGCGGCCGCGGCAATCGCGGCAGGGCTCGGCCGCCCGCTGCTGCGCGTTGACGTGCCGGCCCTGGCCGGAAGCGAGCTGGAGGCACGGGAGCTGGTGGCGCTGCTCTGGCGGGAGGCGCACCTGCACCAGGCCGTACTCCTCTTCAGCGAGAGCTGCCGGCTCGCGATGGAAGAGCCACGTCTGGTCGAGCTGCGAGCCGCCCTCGCCCCTGCTCTTCGAGCTGCCTCCATGCCGGTAGTCCTTGCCTGTATCGGACGTGTGGAAGCGGCGACGCTCTTTGATGGCGTGAGGGCAGTGCAGCTGGGCTTCCCGATGCCCAGCTACCGCGAGCGGCTGTCGGCCTGGGCCCTGGCCGGCGTGGGCAGCCCGGCCCGGGAAGAGGTGTCCGGCAAGTTCACGCTGTCCGGCGGACAGATCGCGCGAGCGGCGAGGATGGCCGCAGACCTGGCCAGCCTGCAGGGTCGCGCCACCGGTCGGGAGGAGTTGCTGGCGGCGGCGCGTGCCGTCTCCAACCAGGGACTCGCGTCGCTGGCTCGAAAGCTGGAGCCGGTCTATGGGTGGGACGACATCGTGCTAGCGACCTCTGTGCACCAGCAGCTGACGGAGATCCAGGCGGCTGCGGAGCACCGGGATCGAGTTCTGGTCGATTGGGGCTTCGGCGAGCGCATGTCGCGCGGCAAGGGGCTGAACGTTCTCTTCAGCGGCGCCTCGGGAACGGGCAAGACCATGGCCGCCGAAGTGATCGCGCACGAGCTCGGGCTCGACCTGTACGAGATCGACCTCGCGACCGTGGTGAGCAAGTACATCGGCGAGACCGAGAAGAACCTGAAGCTCATCTTCTCCGAGGCCCAGCTGAGCAACGCCATCCTCTTCTTTGACGAAGCCGACGCCCTCTTCGGCAAACGGAGCGAAGTGCACCACTCACACGATCGCTACTCCAACATCGAGATCGCCTACCTGCTGCAGCTGATGGAGGAATACGAGGGTATGGCCATCCTCGCCACCAACCTGAGCCGCAACGTCGACGAGGCATTCGCCCGCCGCATGCACCACGTGGTCGAGTTCCCGCTGCCCGACGAAGCTCTCCGCTGCCAGATCTGGGCGCGAGTGTTCCCGCCGCAGGCGCCGGTTGGCCAACTTGACTTGGGCTTCCTGGCTCGGCGCTTCAAGCTGGCCGGTGGCGGCATCCGCAGCGCTGCCCTCGGGGCTGCCGCCCTGGCCGCGGTCGATGGCGGGCATATCGAGATGCGACACGTCGCCATGGCCGTCGGCCGCGAGTACCAGAAGCTGGGCCGCCTCCCCTCCCAGGGTGAGTTCGGCCCCTACTACGAAGGCGTGCTGGAGGGCCTGGGCGTGGGATGAGCACCGTATTCGCGCCGCCCGAGCACAGAACCAAAGCCAGAGGCACGACCGAGCCAGCGCGGACGCCCGCCCGCGCCCCGACCCTCGGATCCGCCCTGGGCAATCAGGCGCTGCAGCGCCTGGTCCAGGCGAGACTCAAGGTGGGTGCCGAGTCCGACCCCGAGGAGCGGGAGACCTTTCCCCACGGTGTCGGGGGGGTGTCCGGCGTGTCCGCGCGCGTTGCTCGTCCCCTGACGTCGATCCTGGGAGCCGGCCGGCCCCTCTCGGACTCGGTGCGTGAAGACCTGGAGAGCCGCTTCGACGCTGACCTCGAAGCGGTCCGCGTCCACACCGGGCCGAACGCCGAGACCCTGGCTGAGACCCTGGACGCACGGGCCTTTGCGGCCGGTTCCGACATCGGCTTCGCCCGCGACCAGTACTCGCCGGCCACCAAGGAGGGCCACGACCTAATCGCTCACGAAGTCGCGCACACACTTCAGCCATCGGCCGCAAGCATGCTGCGCCGTCAGCCGGCGACCACGCCGGCAGAGCCGAAGCCCTCGGTGACCGAAAAGGACGAGTTCGAGCGCATGGTGCTCAACGTCGCCAAGTCTCGCCTCTACAACAACCGCTACAACCTGGGGCAGTGGCGCGAGGTTGTCGAGTCACAATTCACCGCCAACGAACTCAAGGCGCAGGTGCAGGCTGCTGAGGCGCAGAGGCTGGAGCAGATCGCCGACGCCCAGGGGGGATTGGAGTTCTCCACCTACGTCACCTGGACCGGGACCGAGAACCCGATGCAGCGATTGGTCCAGGAGGAGCAGATCCAGGGGCGCTGGCGAGCCTGCACAGGGTGCCATATGCAGGTCTACGCCTACAACTGGGGCCACGAGCACCCCCACACCGGCCCGGAGTGGCAGACACCGGCCCAGCAGCTGACCGGCGACGTGGCAGCGGTAGACCGGGAACGCTCACTGAGCCCGTTCTCCGCCGGGAGCTCCCTTTCCACCACAGCGCTCAACCCCGACGACAGGCGCGTCCTCGAGGCTTGGGTTGCGGGCCGGCCCGCGCCCGGTGCCGGAGGTACGCTGCCGGCTGCCCCCCTTCAGATGGCGCAGCCCCAGCCGGCGGCCCCGAGTGGAGGAGGCCGTGATCTGGTGGCAGGTTCAGGCGTCGGTCAGCAGGACGCTGTAACCCTGGGACAGGTGCGTGCGGCGATCGAGCGCATCAATCCGATCGTCCGGCGGCTCGGTCCGGACGGATACCAGGTCCTCCCGGTCTCCAGCCTCAGCCTCGGTGCGGGCATGACCGCGGCTCAGGTTCGCACTTATGTGCTCGACCACATCGACCTGCGCCAGACGCAGTTCACGGAGCTGATCCGCCGTATCGATGCCGGAGAAGTGGGCTACCTGAAGTTCGAGCAGGTGGTCGACGACCTCCTGCCCCTCGCCAGCGAGGACGTTCGCTCGTCGGTGAGCTGGGATCGTACCAAGCACACGATCAAGGAGGTGGTGCGCGACATCCTGATCATCGGCGCCACGATCGCCCTTCTTCTTCTCAGCGTCTTTCCTCCTACGACCGCGCTCGGGTTGGCCGGCCTGACCGCCCTCGAGACCTTCACCGGTGGGCTCTTGCTGTGGCGGGGCAAGGAGCACATGGAGGAAGGCGAGCTCTACGCGCTGGGGAAGGGCGCCCAGGTGTTCACACCGCAACAGACCGCGTCCGCGGAGATGCTCCAGTTCTACGGTGGCCTCGACGTTGCCTTCGGCGTCCTGACGATGGGGGCCGCCGCCGTCCATGGTCAGCAGCTCGCCGAACTGCCCGGCGCGGGCCCCCAGGCGTTTCCGCGGCTCCCGGCCGGACCTCAGACGTTCAGAAACGGGCCGCTCACCATGGTGGTCGAAGCCGATGGCACCGCCACCATCACGCACGCAAACTCCCCTGACCAGCTGATGATCGTGCGCGGCGGCCAGGCCACTCTGTACCAGTCGATGGGACCTGGCGGACTGCGAGTGCTCGGAGAGTTCCCGGCGCCTGCCCCTGGCGGCGCCGCACCCACCGGGCCGCCGCTGCTGGGGCCCGGCGCGCAGCCGCCGTTGCTGGGCCCAGGCCCGCAACCCCCGCTCATGCTCGGGCCGGGCGCGCCACCCCCGCTCATGCTCGGCCCGGGCGCGCCACCCCCGCTCATGCTCGGCCCGGGCGCGCCACCCCCGCTCATGCTCGGCCCGGGCGCGCCACCTCCGCTCATGCTCGGCCCGGGCGCGCCACTTCCGCTCATGCTCGGCCCGGGCGCGCCACCCCCGCTCATGCTCGGCGCCGGTCCGCCGCCGCCGCTCCTGCTGGGACCTGGCGCGGAGCCCTACGACGTCTTCGGCCAGGCCCAAACACTGGCGCCCCAAACTGCTTACGGGGCCGAGGCGCTCGAGCACCTGCCGGCAACCGGGGCGCCATCCATCTACATCGTCGACCCGATCTCCGGTGACCTGCTGCCTTATTACCTGAACCCTGGGAACCCCTACCAGGCGATCAACCCTGCCTGGACCCCCGCTCGCCAGTGGGCTGCCTTGCGGGAGTTCGAACGACCTGCCGCGCCTCAGCCCGAGCAGGCACTCCAGGGCAGGACGTTCGAAGAGATGGCCGGCTGGGCCTATCCGGTGAACCAGCTACGGCTGCAGGCGCCCGGCGGCCGGCCGGTTCTCGACAGCTACGACCCCATCGCGGGCGAGATCATCTCGCGCAAGCACATGCAGCTCGCCCGCGACTACTGGGACAGCCTCGACGTGCTCCAAGAGTTCACCGTCAAGTACCCGAACCGGGCGATCATCGCCGACACGCCGAACGCCCGCGCGATGGGCTTTTTGCCCGGCCAGCGCATCCAGGGCCGCCTCATCCTGGAGGTGTCGCCGCAGACCGACCCAGTTCCCGACGGCATTCTCACCGAAGCCCGGAATCGCGGTATCACGATCCGGGACACGGCGGGCCGAATCTACTGAACAACGACTCTAGCCGTTTGCAGATGCCATCCGGATTCGTCCGCTATTGAATTCGCGATGGCGGTCACGACGTCCGGTCTGATCCGCCCTGTCCGCCCCCAGTGCCTCACGTTTGTGCACGATGTGTGCACGACGCAATGCGTCATAGCCACCGCACCGCCCCTCGCGGACCCCCTTCCCGGGGCCTCCAACGCGCCGGGCGCCTCACCCACCCGGCTCCCCCGGAGCCTCGTCCGCGAGGGACTGGCTACCGGACGGTGCCCTCGCGCTTCTTGAGCGGGCGGTTTGTCCCTTGCCGGGAGGAGCGCCGACGGGCGGCCAGGCGACGGGCCTTGGCGACGTTGCCGCAGGCATCCATGCGGCACCAGCGACGGGAGGCGTTCTTGCTCTGGTCGAGGAAGAGCCAGGTGCAGGGGCCTTCTCCGCCGCCCGGGCATTCCTTAACTGGCTGGCACTCGAAACGCTGTGCGCGGTGCAGTTCATGGACGTACTGGGGGTCACGGTGGTCGTCACCGCCTTGCCGTCCATGCTGACCGATCTGCACGCCCCGCAGTTCTACAGCAGCCTGATCGCGACCGCCTATGCCATGTCCTTCGGGGCCTGCTCATGCTGGGTGCCCGACTGGGTGATCGCTACGGCCACCGTCGAACGATCCTCGTGAGTCTGGCGGTGTTCCTCTTGGGGGCGACAGCGGCGGCTATGGCTCCTTCCGCCATCTGGCTCGCCGTGGGACGCTGCCTGCAAGGCAGTGCCGCGGCCGCTTCCGTGCCGTGCGCGCTGAGACTGCTCACGACCGTGGCCAAGCACGAGGGCACCCGTCGGCGCGCGATCGCAGCTTGGAGCGCCGCCGGCGCCGCCGCGGGAGCCGGCGGCTTCGTCATCGGCGGGATAGCCACCGACCTGACCAGCTGGCGATACGTCTTCTGGGCTTACCTGCCACTCGTGACCCTCTTAGGGGTGCTGATCGCCGCGATGATCGAACCCGACAGAAAGGGCGAGCGAATACGCTCCTTGAACCTCCCTGGATCGATGACCTTCACCGCGGCGGTAGTGGCGTTTGTCGTCGGATCCACGCTCGTCACCCGCCCGGCGGGACGCGCAGTCGGGATCTCCCTATTGGCCGCCTGCGGGGTGCTGGCCCTTGCATTCTCGATCCTCGATCGCCGAGCGGAGGCCCCGCTGCTGCCCGGTCAGCTCATCAGCGCCTTCCAAGTGCGGCAGGGTGCGCTGGCCGCCTTCTTGAACACGGCGACAACGGGTTCGGTGGTGACCTTACTCACTCTGTATCTGCAGAACACTCTGCACCGGACGCCGCTGGAGGCTGCGGCCTCACTGCTCCCGTTCAGCCTGGCCGTCATCGCCGGATCGAGCCTGTCCGCGACCCTACAACGGAACCTGCGTCCGCAGTGGCTCGTCGCTATGGGTTTGGGATTGATCGCTGCCGCCGGTGTTGCATTGATCCCTTGGGCTGAAAAGTCGTTGGCGGTGCCGCTCTGCATGACCTTCGCCGGGGTTGGGATCGGCCTCTCCTCGGTCGCCGCCACGCGCTTGGGGACAAGTGTCGAGGAGCGCTGGCGTGGGCGTGACGCAGGCAAGGCGGCGGACACCGGCCTCCCGCATGGCGCCGACCAAGTTTTGCGTCCCCCGCTCCAGTAGCGTGTTCGGGCGGCGCGGGTTCGGTGTGCCGAGCGCGCAGATCACGCAGTCGCGTCCAACAAGGATCGGCCCAAGTGAGGCTCGATTCAGGACGTCGGCCGTCACGACTTCGACCGCATTCGAAAACGCAGCTCGCGCTGGCTCCCGCACCAGCGCGGCGGTCTGATGGCCACTCGCAACCGCAACCCTCACGATCTCGCGGCCAAGCCCGCCCGAGGCGCCGACGACCAGAACCCTCATCTCTATCGCATCTAGCCGATCGCGAACCCGATGCAGGTGAGGAGAAAACCGATCACGAGCAGCCAGGATCGGAGTCCCTGGAAAACCTCCCACCGAGCGCGGGTCTGTTTCCAATCGGCAGGCGGGCTCTTGGCATCCCACCGCCCGGTCGCAAGGTTGATGGGCACGTTGAAGACGATCGTCGAGAGGAGCGCCGCCGCGAAGGCTGCCACCGCGAGCCACCGCCAGAGCACTGGACCACCCTGGCCGCCGGGGATCGAGGCGTGGAGGATGGCGAGCACCAGACACAGCGTCATGCCGACCGGCATGATCCGACCGAAGGTTCGGAGCAGCCCCTGTTCAACGATGATGTGCTCGGTCGCAGGCAGGCGCCGGATCACCGGGTGCACGAAGGCGTAGGAGCCGAACTCGGCACAGGAGACGAAGCCGGTGACAAAGAGCGTCACCAGGCTCAGGACGTCACGGATCCCCACGGCGTTTCTCTCCCGGGCTCAACCAACGTCTCCTCTCCAGCCCTGCTGCGGCTTGGCCGGATGGGTCCACATGCTCGTCGGTCCCGGGGCTCACGGGCAAGCGCTAGAAATTCGACCACTGCTCAAGAGCCGGCCTACCGTCTCCATCCATGAGCCAGCCACCCTCGTCGCCCTCGCGTCGGGGCCGACGTGACCGTCACCGGCGGGAGACGATCGGCGACATCAAAGCGACTGCCCGCCGTCAGCTTGCGGAGAGCGGTCCAGGCGCAATCTCGCTCCGTGGGATCGCCCGCCAGCTGGACATGGCGGCGTCCGCCGTGCACTACTACTTCCCGAGTCGCCGATCGCTCCTGGAGGCGCTGATCGTTGACGGTTTCCATTCGCTGGCCGATGCCTTGGAATCCAGCGACCGGCGAGCCCGATCGATGACGCCGGATGAGCGCTGGCTGACCGTGTGCCGAACGCACCGTCGCTGGGCTCTCTACCATCCGGCCGAGTATCTCCTCCTGTTCGGACACACCGGGTGGAGGTCGCAGCCCCTGCCGGCACCTCGGGCAGCCATGGCGCGCGTACTGAACGTCCTCTTCCTTCTGATGCGGGACGCGGTGGCTCACGGTGATGTCGATGTGGCCCGGCTCGAGAGTCGTCTCTCTCCCCACCTCCGTCAACAACTGTCAGCCTGGCGTATCAGCGCCGAGACGCTGGAAGATCTGCCTGAGGGAGCACTCGCCGCCTGCATGATCGGATTCGCCCAGTTGCACGGCGCCATCACCCTGGAGCTGATCGGGCTGGTTCCCGCCCAGCTGAGCGACCGCGATAGCTTGTTCGACTTCAGGATCGCCCACATCGCCGCATCGTTACGCTGACGCGTTAGAGGGAACGGGAGGACTCGCGACCGGCCCACATGTTTCACGCCGCCTCGCCAGATGCGGCCGTCCACCTCCGGTGTTCCCACGCCGCCTCTCGCGCGCAGACGATGCAGTACGAGGTGCGGCAGGCGCGGAACTCGACCTCACCCTCCCAGCAATGGCAGCGCGGGCAGCGGCGGCGGGCATGCGGGGACACGGTTCCGTCGTGACCAAAGCGCAGCTCCCGGTCCGATGCCTTCGATCGAATGTCAGCGGTGGCGACGAAGAGCTGCGAGAGCCGCGCGAGCGACCTGTCGGCTCCAGATGGTGACCTGCAGCCCATCGGGAACGGTGTCGCCAGCCTGCCGCCAGGGCCGCCAGCCTGATCGAGAACGTCGAGCAGCGGCACCGCGTCGAGTTGGCGTTGGCGGCGCTGGCGGCAACCCCGCGATTCGACCGACTGCTCGGGAGCCAGACGGAGCGACCGATCCAGGTCGCGAAGGGCGGACACGACGGTGGTCCGCAGGCTTCCCTGCGCACCATCACGGACGGCGTTGCGGCGCTCCCGCTCGGCGGCGAAGCGCAGGAGTCCGCGGGCGTATCCCCTCGGGGCCTCGTCCGCATAGGGATCCCCCTCCTTTACAGACCGCGATCGTCCGTTGCGTCGGCTTCGCGTGGGATTCCTTGGCGGCCTCTTGGTTGTCCCGCGGTCCTCAGCGGTCGATCGCTGTGCCAGTCGAGACGACCCCGTCCAACATATGTTTACACATATATATGTTGAGACGTATGCTAAATGAGTGTCCGCAGCTCAGGTCGTCCTCGAAGTGATCGCTCAACCGACGCGACGACGGATTCTCGACGCCGTGCGTGGCGGCGAGCAGTCGGTCGGCGAACTCGTCGTGAAGGTCGGGATGCATCAGCCGGGTGTGTCACGTCACCTCAAGGTCTTGCGTGACGTCGGGTTGGTGGAGGTCCGGCGCGACGCTCAACGGCGGCTGTACCGGCTGCGTCCAGAACCGTTGATGGAACTGGACGCCTGGCTGCAGCCGTATCGCTCGGAGTGGGCGGCCCGGCTCGATTCGCTCGAAGAGCACCTGGGACGCACCGCGGTCCCGATCCGCCGAACCTCGCGAGAACGGCCATGAGTGAATTCGCCGCCGCTTCCTACGACGGCACGCTGGAGCGCACCCCCGACGGGGGCGTCATCCGATTCGAGCGCCACCTTCGCTACCCGGTCGGCGAGGTATGGGACGCGATCACGAATCCGGCACGGCTGGCGGAGTGGTGGCTGCCGGTCGAAGCGGACATCACGATCGACCTCCAGGCAGGCGGCCAGATGGTGATCTCCCCCCTTGGTGAGGGAGCGGGGACGATCACGTGTACGATTCTTCGCGTCGAGGCGCCGGTGCTTCTCGAGCACACCCATCTTGACGGCACCTCTTACCTGCGTTGGGAGCTCGAGCCCCGCGACACCGGTTGCGTGTTGCGGCTCGCCCATTTCGTGACCGACCTCGCCGGCGCCATCGACAGGTCCTACGTCGCTGGACTGCACGTCTCTCTCGCCCGCCTCGCACCCTACCTCGCCGGTCATCCAGTCGCGTGGGATTGGGATGCCTTCGCCCAAGCGCGGGCTCAGTACGCGAGTGTCGGTCGCGCATCGCCCGACGACGGTGCGTGACGCCGCCGGACACGTTCGCCGCGGACACCGGGAAGGACCTGAGTGTCTGGCGGCCAGGAGGAACGATGAGCAGACTCCGATGTCACATCACGATCTCGCTGGACGGCTGCGTTGCCGGACCGAACCAGAGCCCGGACCACCCTATGGGCGAGGGCGCCGAGCGGCTCCACGACTGGGCGTTTTCGCTGGCGGCCTGGCGCCAACTCCACGGCATGCAGGGCGGCGGCGAGACGAATGAGAGCACACGAATAGTCGAGGAGTCGCGCGCGAACATCGGAGCCGGGATCATGGGCCGGAACATGTTCGGCCCGGCCGGCGGCGGCCCTTGGTCCGACGGGCAGTGGACCGGCTGGTGGGGCGACAATCCTCCCTACCACTACCCCGTGTTCGTCCTCACCCATCACCCGCGTGATCCGGTGCGGATGCGGGGAAGGACCACGTTCCACTTCGTCACTGACGGGGTCAAGTCGGCACTGGAACAAGCACGCGACGCCGCAGGCGGTAAGGACGTCATGCTGTGGGGTGGCGCCCAGGTCGTCAACCAGTACCTGGCCGCAGGCCTGCTGAACGACCTTGAGCTCCACCTGGTCCCGATACTGCTCGGTGACGGCGCTCGCCTCTTCGCGGACCTCGGCACCGCCGAGGTGAGGCTCGAGCAGGTCCGGGCGGTCCAGGCGCCCGGCGTCACGCACCTCAAATACACGATCGTGACGTGACCTGGGTCGGCCGGCTCTGCGCCGCTCTCGGGAACTGCTCGACGCCCAGTTGAGCGCGTCAAAATCGGGCCTCTGCCGACAAATGTGCGAACCAGCCATCCGAGCTCAGAGGGCAGCTGGCCGAGCTCGTCTACGGCTTCCCGCCGGTCCGGATCGAGGACGACGCCCAGCTGGCAGCCACCGAGGCGCGGGTGGATGAGCTGACCGGGCGCACCCGGATCGCCGCGAAGGAGATCTACCTCGATCTGCTCGGCACTCGCATCCACGAGTGGGAGGAAGAGCATGAGCAGACTCCGGACATCCATGGGCCGGAGCTAATCCGGATCCTGCTCCGAGAACGGGGGCAGCGGCAACATGATCTGGTCGAGGCGGGTGTGTTCGCCACCGATTCCGTCGCCTCCGAGGTGCTGCAGCCGGCTCGCTGATAGGCAAGCGCGTCGAGCGTATCGGACCTCGCTCCGGAGGCTTCCGGACGGGGGTGGATGCGGACTCGCAGTCTCCTCGCTCCACCGTCATCCACATGCTCATCGACACGCTCCACTAAGTCGACTGACCATCTCGTCGATCTGGCGGCGCTGCTCCCAGTGATTGATACGGTGCGGCGGGAGCGATTAGCCCCGCTTCGTAGGCGAAGACGACGGCCTGGACCCGGTCGCGAAGATCGAGCTTGTCGAACAGCCGGCCCACGTGCGACTTCACTGTGGTCCGGCTCAGATGAAGTTTCTCCGCGATCTCGGCGTTGCTCAGTCCGCGGGCCACCAGCTTCAGCACACCCATTTCCCGGTCGGAGAGGCTGATGAGCCGGCCTTGGTCTGCCGCCGGACGGCGGACAGCTTCGACATGGTGCTCGATCAGACGCCGTGTGATGCTCGGGGCCAGCAGCGCCTCGCCAGCGGCGACGAGTCGAATTGATGCGACGAGCTGCTCCGCGGTCACGTTCTTGAGCAGGAACCCGCTTGCGCCAGCCGCGACCGCAGCAAAGACATATTCGTCGAGGTCGAAGGTGGTCAAAACGATCACTCGGCAGCGCGGATCGGCTTCAAGCAGGCGGCGGGTGGCTTCCACGCCATCCATTACGGGCATGCGGATGTCCATGAGCACGATATCGGGGTGGAGACGGCGACTCCCCGCAACAGCCGCCTGACCGTTTTCGGCTTCGCCCACCACTTCGATGTCGCCTTCCGCTTCGAGGATCATGCGGAAGCCAGTCCTCACCAGGATCTCATCGTCGGCGATGACGACCCTGAGGGGCGGACGCTCGGCGCGGGCGCTCACACGCTCGTCTCCAGAGGCAACCGCGCGTGTACCGAATACCCTCCGTCCCGACGTGGGCCAGCCTGCAACTTACCGCCATAAGCCTCGACTCGCTGATGCATGCCGATCAGTCCGCGCCCGCCGGCATTGGGATGTGCGGCGGCTTGACCGACGTCGTCTACCTCGATCTCGAGCCCCTGATCGTCGTACCGCAGCCAGACATCTGCATGTGCTCCGGCTGCGTGCTTGAGCACGTTGGTCAGTGCTTCCTGCACGATCCTGTAGGCAGTCAGCTCGGAACCTCGTGACAGTGGCTGGACATCGCCCTCGACCCTGAGTTCGACCTGCACGCCGGCGGCGCGCATACGGGCGAGCAGGGTGTCCAGATCACGCAATCCCGGCGTCGGTTCGAGGTCCGGCTGCTCTCCGTCGCCCAACAGACCAAGCAGGTGCTTGAGCTCGTTCAAGGCCTCGGATCCCGTGGTCGTGACAGAGCGCAGTGCTCCTTCGGCGTCCTCCGGTCGCTTTCGCACCAGCTTTCGAGCCGCCTCCGCCTGAACGACCATAACGGATACCGCGTGGGCGACCACGTCGTGCAGCTCGCGGGCGATACGGGCCTGCTCCTCTGCAACAGCTGCCCGCGCATTGGCGTCGCGCTCACGTTCGAGGCGAAGGGCCCGATCTCGGAGGCTCGCGACCAGATGCCGCTGGGCGCGGACCGTGTTGCCGATCAGCCACGGGACCAGCAGGACTGCGGCGTCGAGTCCCGGAATGCCGCCAAGGAATCGCCAGAGGCCGAGCGAAAGGCCAGCTGCCAGACCAGCCGCGAGGACGGTCGCCAGCGACCATCTGCGCCTGTCGGCGTGGGCACCGGACGAGTACGCACCGATGAAGAGAGCACAGAGCACGAAGAGGGAAAACGCGAGATGCCCCGCGATGAACACCGAAACCACGTAAGCGACGGCCTGGAAGGCGAAGGCCGACAGCGGCGCCTTACGGCGCCATGCCACCGGCCCCACGACGGCCAGGGAGAGAGCCAGCCACGCCGGCGGCGGAGGTGGCGCCTCACTGAGGATCTGCAGGGGGACCGCGAGCTCGGTGATGGCGAGGAGCTCCAGGCCGATCGCCAGCCCAGCGTCCTTGAGCAGTGGATCGATGGTGGCGATCCGCGTCCGGAGCCGCTGTGCCTGCACCACAGTCGCAATCTAGCCCGCCCACCAATCCCTGTCTTCCTGCCGGGGAAGGAATCGCGTCCTCCTTGAGGAGGATGGCTCTGGAAATTCGTCCCCGAGGACACCCTGATTTCGAACCCCAGTCGGAAGACCGAGCGCCTGCCGCGCCACAGAATCGAGCCATGCGCGAATCGGTGCTTGTGACGGAGAAGCTGAGCAAGGCATACGGAAACCGGCGAGCGGTCAAGGATCTCGACCTGGAGGTGAACCGCGGCGAGGTCTTCGGCTTCTTGGGCCCGAACGGCGCCGGGAAAACGACGACGATCCGGATGTGCCTGGGATTGATCCGGCCGACATCCGGTCGAGCTCTGGTCCTGGGTCGCGATGTCCAGCTTCACGGCGCGAACGTGTTGCCGCGCGTGGGTGCGCTCATCGAGTCGCCCGCACTGTACGGCTATATGACCGGGCGCAATAACCTCCTCTGTTTCGCAGACACGCTGTGCGGGGTCGCGGGGAGCCGCATCGACGAGCTCCTCGAGTTGATGGGCCTGGGCCCCAGACAGCACGACCTGGTCCGCACCTACTCGTTGGGCATGAAGCAGCGCCTTGGCTTGGCGGTGGCCCTGCTCCACGATCCCCAGCTGCTGATCCTAGACGAGCCCGCCAACGGTCTCGACCCGGCGGGCATCGTCGAGATGCGAAGCCTGTTGCGCCGGCTCGCTGCCAGCGGCAAGACGGTCTTCATCTCGAGCCACGTACTGGCCGAGGTGCAGCAGAGCTGCGATCGTGTCGCCATCCTCAACCAGGGAGAGCTGATCCGGGTAGGCCACGTCGCCGAGCTGATCAGAAGCGGCGGCGAGTTCGAGGTGCGTGTCGCCGAAACCATCGAAGCCCTGACGGCGATTCGCCGCCAGCCCTGGGGGGATGGTGCCCGGGTGGTGGATGGAGTCATCGTCACCGCCTCACCGAGCGCGCGAGGCCGCGACCTGAACGAGTTCCTGCTCCGGGCCGGCTTCACTCCCGACTCGGTCACCGAACGCGCCGAAGAGCTGGAGGACGTCTTCCTCCGCCTGACCGGAGGAGGGGACCGGTGAACGACACCTCCTGCCGTCCGAGCTATCTGCGCCTGGTTCGAGCTGAACTGCGCAAGGTCTTCCTCCAGCGAGCCAACTGGTTGCTGGTCCTCGCGGCCGTGGCGGCGGCGGTGATCGCGGGCCTGGTCCTCAGCACATCCTCTGGCATCTGGCAAGCTGAAAGCGCCTTCCGGGCCGCACTGGACACTCATCCCGGCTACTGGGTTCACGGCGTGGTCGTGGTCAGCGCCATGATCATTCGCGTCTGCGGTGGCGCGCTCTTGCTCTTCGCGGCAGCTCGCCTGGTCGGTGTCGAGTACTCGGCGGGAACGATTCGGGTCATCGCCGCGCGTGGGGTCGGCCAGGCGCGCCTCCTGACCGCCAAGCTTTTCGCGCTGATCGGCTTCGGGCTCGCAATCACAGGCGGCTTCTTGCTCCTGGCCGGTCTCTACATCCTGGTCATGATCGCCGTGCAGCGCGCCAGCCCGTTCCACGTAATCGCCATCCTGCCCGCCAGTGAGTGGCGCGACGTGTGGATCCACATCGCCGCAATCCTGGTCAGCGTCGGGGCCTGCACGTTGATCGGAGTCGCGGGTGCGGCTATTACGCGTTCCCTGCCGCTGGCGATGGTCATCGCGATCCTCTACTTCCCCATAGACAACCTGGTGGCTGGAAGGGGCGGCTACAACGTCTATCAGCTGGGCACCAACCTCAACGTCCTGCCCGAGACGCTCGGTCACATGCGTGAGAGCATCCTCGTGCGCCCGGCCAACCCGATCGACGTGCCACACACTCTGATCGTGATCGGCGTCTGGTGCGCGATCTTCCTGGTCATCGCCTATGCCTCCACCTGGCTTCGAGAAGTCAAGGAGTAGCCGATGCCGCACTCTTCGGTTGCCTGCCTCGTACGGGGCGAGCTGCGCAAAATCATCTTCCAGCGCACCAACTGGGCGCTTCCTGTGGCTGCGGTCGGCCTGGGCATTCTGGCGGCCAAGACGGCAGGCGACGCAGCACCTCGACTGGGTCCCTTCCAGCTGGCCCTTGACACCTACCGCACCTTCGCTGCGGCGGCGATCGGCGTGATGATGCTTGGGCTTTCGGCGCAGCTGGTGGCCGCCGAGTACCAATGGGGCACGATCAGGGTCGTCATCGGGCGTGGGGTCGGACGGCTCCGGCTCCTGGGCGCCCAGCTGACCGCGGTGACGATCGTGGCAGTTCCTCTGCTGGCCCTTTTGGGGGTGGGCGGCGCAACCTATCTGGCGGTTCGCCTCGCCTCGCGCTCGGCGTCGGCAGTCTGGTCGGAGGTCTGGCTCTCCGCCATCGTCGTGCTGCTCAGCGCGGTGGTGTGCGGGATCCTGGGTGCCGCGGCGGGTGCGGTCGGGCGCTCGATGACCCTCGCGATGGTGATCGTGGCGGGATTCTTCCCCCTCGACAACGTGCTCGGGTTCCTGCTGCCGCTGATCCAGAACGCGACTCAAGAGCAGGTCTGGGCGGCTGCGACGACATACCTGCTCGGGTCCACGCTCAACCAGTTGCCGGCGGTGTTGATGGGAAGGCCAGCAGCTCAGATGGTCGGTCCAGCATTGACCACAGACCTCACGCATTGCCTGGTCGTGATCGCCGGATACATCGGTGTGCTGGGGACAGCTGCCGTCCTGTTCACGTCTCAGCGTGACATAACCGGCTGACGGCCCTTTGACGGTAGGAACGGGACGAGACCAGCACCTTGACGTCCAGCTCGGCGTAAGGCGGCTGGTCGCCGGCAGGCAACGCATCCGCGCGGGCGCCCCTGGTTCGCCCGCCGTCAGCGAGTTCCGGTCGCGGGTCGAGACCGCGCCCGAAGTGGGGCCCGACGAGCCCTGGCCGCCGGACCGTCCCGTCGGGATCGGCGCCGACGGTGCGGTGGGCGCTGTGCTCGGCGCTCGCGCGGACCCCGGTGTGGGTGCCGGGGTCGACCAGGGCGTGGACGGTGGCCGAAAGAGCCGCCATCGGGAGTGCCGGTGGACGGGGCCGGTGACCCGGACGGTGAGCCCGGCGACCCGGTTGGCGAGGGGATCCCGCGGGAAAGGACTGGGATCCCATGCGAGGGCGGGCCGAGCAGGGGACCGGAGGGGAGCGAGAGCGACGTGCCGGGCTGTGCGGGGGGTGCCGTGCAGGACCGCGACCACGACCAGCGCGACCGCGGCCGACTGGATCGCGACCGCCATGCTGCCCTCGCCGCCGGCTCTCCCGTGGTCTGGGGCGAGCGCAGGAAGCGGGTCCGCCGGCGGTGAGGCGGATGGCCTCGGACCGCAGCCCGGCCAGCGGCGCGTTGGCGTAGGCCGGTGCCAGCCAGGCGATCAGCGTCGCCACCACCCCGGTCGCGATCCCGGAGACCGCACCAGGATGGCGAATCCGGCCAGGGCGGCCGCGTTGGCGATCACCGACTCCGTGCGGGCGGCCGCCAGGGCCCGGAGCCATCTGGATCCGCCCTCCGGCGCCTTGGGCGTGCGCAGGAACACGGTCTGCGACCTCAGTTCCCGAGGCGACCCCATCTCCCAGCGCCGTCTGCTGCCGCGGCTGCAGGTGCAGTAGGACGAGCGCCCGCTCGACGACTGCCGTGACCCAATGCGGGATGAACCGCAGCACGGTCAGCAGCAGGATGGCGGCGACAATGCCGTCGGCCGCACCCACCGCGACGTCCAGGGGGTAGTGGTCGCCGACGTAGACCCTGGCGTACGCGACGAGGGCCGCGGCGAGGATCGCGACCGCGCCCGTGCGCCGCCGGAAGGCGAGGAGGACGACCGCGACCCCGAACGCACCCGCCGTGTGGTCGCTTGGGGACGAGTTGTCGCGGGCGTGGCTGAGCAGGAGTTGCACTACGCCAGGGTGGGCGACGAAGGGCCGGGGGTGGAAGTAGAGGTGGCTAGCCCAACGTCGATGAGGAGCGCGCCACCGGCGGCGAGCAGGGCGGTCACCGCGCCCAGCTTGTCGCGGTGGCTCGTGCGCAGCATCCCGAACAGGAACCAGACGGCGATGACCGCAATGAACGCGGGTTCAGCCCAACTGGCGGCCGCGACCATCACCTGGTCAAGTCCCGGCGTGTGGCCGGCGGGGCCATTGATCAGCTGTTCGATCGCGAAGTCCAGGGATCGGAGGCGGGTCATGCCACCTGCCTTACACGAGGACCGCTCGCCGCCGGGCCAACGAAGGGCTGGCTCGCCCTATAGGTGGGAAAGATCATCACCACCGTCGGCACCGCTGGCGCCTTCGCTGGTGACGGCTCCGGCCGGGTGACTCTGGGCCTGCTCGATCCGACGGGCGTCCGGCTGCGTGCGCCTTCCGCGCACGATAGCGACCACCAGACCGACCACCACGAGCATTGGGATGACCGCATACGCCCAGCCATGGAGGTGGAGGAAGTGACCGAGCCGATACCCATATCGAACCCCGATCCAGAGTAGGACCGCCGCCCAGGGCGCGGCCGAGATCGCAGTGCAGACCGCAAAGATGGGGTACGGGACCCGGATCAGACCGGATGCGATCGTCACCGCGGGCCGAAGACCGAAGATGTGGCGGCCGAAGATGATAACCAACGGACCCCAGCGCCGTGACCAATGCTCGACGCGCTCCAACCGAGCAGGGGTGAGGTGCAGGATCGCACCCACCCAGCCTTGCAAAAGCCTCCGCCCAAAGTGGCGCGCGAGCAGATACAGATTGGTCGCGCCGCCAACCACCGCGACCTCCAGTGCGCACCAGGCGCCCACCAGAGCCGGGAAGGACGAGGCAAAGTGGTGGCCGATGTAGACGACCAGGAGATCCCCAGGGACTGGGAGCGGCAGGCCTGACTCCTCGGCGTACAGGGCGAGGAGGCTGGCACCAGGACCGAGACGAACCACAGCCTCGGTGGCGACGTGGCTGAGATCATGGGCGAAGTCGGTAGGACCCTCGACGCTCAGCAGGGTGAGCAAGGCGGCCAGCGCCACCGCTACCGTCAGCGCCACCGCTCCCCACCCCACCCGACGTGCGCGCACCAGGGAGCTCACGATCCCAACGCTACCGAGTGGGTCTCGATCACCTTGCCATCGGCCCGCCGGTGGACCCGAAGTTGGCGCCGTGTCCTGGCTTGCGCGGAGGTCTACCTCGTGCATGCGATCCCGAATTTGAGGTCCGCTGCCTCCTCGGCCGTTCCGGCCGATCACCCCAATAGGACTCGCGCGGAGGCCGCCGGATGCCCACGATCACACCATGGCCACCACCATCCATCAGGACATTGAGAACGAGATCCGGCTCGTCGAGCAGCGTCTCCGGCCCGGTCCCATCGCCAAGCGCGATGGGACCGGGTGGTCCACGGCACGAGTGCGGTAGGCCGGTCAACGACCGGGTCGCCCTCGCCGTCACAAACGGCGTCGGGACCAAGTGGTGCGCGTACGTGTTCGCGCTCCCGGCCCTGGTCTCCCTCCCCTCCGTCGTCCAATCGCTGCCCCGCCCAGGACCCCAGCCGCTGATCTCATGGATCGCGCAGACCTTTCCCCGGTTGGTCCTGCTGTCGGTGATCATGGTCGGCCAGCGGGTCTGGAGCTACTGCTCGACCATCGTGTGCTCGGCGTCGATCCCCATCGGAAGACGGTGAGCGGCCAAGGGCCGACCGGGGCGTTCGAGCTGCCCTACGACCGCCTGGTGATCGGCACCGGAGCCGTACCTGTCAAGCCCCCAACTCGTGGGATCGATCTTCCCGGCGGTCACCTCCTCCACACGATGGGGGACAGCTTCAAGCTGCATGACCGCCTCGAACACATCAACCGCGCGGCCATCGTGGGGGCCGGGTACATCGGACTGGAGATGGTCGACGCGCTCCGTCATCGGGGCGTCGAGGTCAAGCTTTTCGAACAGGCTCCAGCCGTGCTGCCGACGGTCGACGTCGAGCTGGGCAAGCGGATCGGCCTCGAGATCCAGCGGCATGGAGCCCGGATCTCCACCGGCGTCGCCGTCGAGGAAATCCGGGCTGCCGGCGGCGGCCTGGCGGTGCGGGATGCGGCCGGCACCGAGGTCACCGTCGATCTGGTTCTGGTGTGGTCGGCGTTCGTCCCGACACGGCTCTCGGAGTCGCGGCGGGAATCGGCACCGGGGTCAGAGGAGCCCTCCGCGTCGATCGACAGATGCGGACGAACCTCCCTGGGGTCTTCGCCGCCGGCGACTGCGTCGAGACCTGGCACCGACTGACCCAGGCCCCTTCGTACCTGCCGCTCGGGACGACCTCGCACAAGCAGGGGCGCGTCGCCGGTGAGAACGCGGTGGGAGGCGGCCGTCGATTCGAGGGCTCCCTAGCCCAGATTTTTCATGAAGGTTTCCGGAGGGTGCGCAGTCAAGGACGGAGAGGGCTGAGGTTGACATTCGCGCCCGACTGATGGGTTCGTCGCGTTGGGTTCGTGGCTTTCGCCAGGGTCGAGAGTCCGGAGCGGATGCCGGCGGGGGCCCGGACATGGGCGCGCGCGAGCTCGAGAGGCGTGCCGACCTCGCCCCCTGCGGTGATCGGTCGAGGCGGCCGGGTGGTGGTGGGCCGGGATCAGGTCTCCGGGATCTGTCGGATGCGGGTGAAGGCGGTGGCCAGCAACTCGCTCCAGCGCCAGTTGGACTGCAGGCGCAGGAGGAGGCGGCGGCCGCCATGGACCAGGCGCCCTGCGGTGTGCAGGAGACGGTAGCGCAGCGTGCCCGGCTCCCAGAGCCGCGCCAGGCCGCTGAGAGCGATGCGGCGGAAGTGGCAGAGCAGGTCATGAGCGGCGAGAACCAGTTCCAGCCAGATCTGGTTGGGTAGGAAATCACGGAAGGGAAAGGCGCGGAGTCCGGTCTCCTTGGCACAGCGGATCTGGTCCTCGCAGCGGGCGCGGGCACGATGGCGCGCCTCCAGAAGGGCGAGGTCAGCGTCCTCCTGGTCGGTGATGAAGACCTGGAAGCGCCAGCCCTCGTGGTCGGTGAAGGAGAGCTGGGCACCGGGGTGGGGACGCTCACGGCGGCAGATGGCGCGGGTGCCTGAGGGCCAGGCGGAGAGATCGAGGTCGACGAGCTCGCAGACGTCCGCCCCCTCGCGCTCCTCGGCGTCCTGGCGGATGGCCGGGGTCCAGCTCTCCTCGGGAACACAGAGGATGGCCTCCCTGACCTCCTCGCGGAGATCGAAGCCGACCGAGAACTTGGTGTGCTCGCGAGCGCGCACGCCTTCCAGGAATTTGTGGGTGGCGCCGGCGCTGTCGCAGCGCACCAGCAGGGGGGCGTCGCGCACCCACTCCGGGAGCTGCCGGCAGGCCAGCTCGAAGACCTCGAGGTGATCGGTGACGGTGTTGGAGCCGGCGCTGCCCGGGCCCAGGACGGCGGCCATCGCCTCGCCGGTGGCCTCCAGGAAGCCAGTCAAAGGATGGTAGCCGAAGCCGTGCTTGTAGTTGCCCGAGGCCTGCTCCTTTTCGGAATGCGCGGTGACCAGGGTGGCGTCGATGTCGAGGACCAGCAGCTCGGGTGTGCCGGCGCTTTGCCAGGCCCGCTGGCGGAGATGCCGTCGCGCCTCGCGCAACCGGTCCAGGTCGGCCGCTTGCAGGCGCTCGATGACGCGCCAGGCGGTCGGAGTGGAGGCGACGTGGCCGAAGAGATCGGGCTGATCGCGAAGTGCGGAGAGGTCGCTCAGGCAGTCACCGCCGTCGGCGATGCTGACGACGAGATCAGTGAGCACGGCGCCGGGATGGTGGACGGCGCGAGGCGCATGTCGTGGGTCGAGGCCGTCGCAGAGAGCCTGGGTGTAGCCGAGTCGATCGGCAAGCTCGCGGAGTGCGGCGGCGCCGGCGTGATTGACGAGGCCGCGGCCGTCGGTGCTGACTGCGAAGGAAGGGCGACGAGTGCTGCTACGCTTCACCTGGAAGGTGCCTCCTCGGCTGGACGAATGGGTCTTGGACAACCGCATTCTCCCAGTTCGGGCTGGCACCTTTCGTTCCCCTACGCCGCCCTTCTCAACGCCCCACATGAAATATCTGGGCTAGGCACCCAGGTCATGAAGGTCTTCGACCTCGCGATCGCCCGCACGGGGTTCAGAGATGGCGAGGCGAGCGCTGCCGGCTTTCGGCCGGGAACCGTCGCCTCCTCCCCGAACGACCACAAGGCGTACCACCCCGGCGCTTCCCCCTCGAGATCCGGGTGACAGGCGATGTCACCGACGGTCGCTTGCTCGGGGCGCAGATCGTCGGGGATCACCGGGCCGAGGTTGCCAAGCGCATCGACGTGTATGCCACCGCCCTCTTCCACCGGATGACGGTCGACGGGCTCTCCGACCTGGACCTGAGCTACACACCGCCGCTCGGCTCGCCCTGGGACGCCGTTCAGATGGCGGCCCAGACCTGGTCCGCGCAGACGCAACGCGCACCTGAGTCGGTGAGGTCGGCCTAGCGGCCCGGTCCGCGTTGGCCGCATGCGGACGCGGGAATCATCGAGCACAGCGCCGACGTCGCTCCGGAGGAACGAGGGAAGGGCGTGTCGGCAGGATTCTGATGAGCGCGCTCATCGATGGAACGCATCGGGGCGACCTCCACCGCCCGTGATCCAGGCGCGCCCAGCATTCAGCGGCGGCGAAGGCGGTAGCCCCACAGCTCAAACAGCTCGTCGGCCCGCCTGCCCGCCACCTCCAAGGCACCCGTCGACTTGCGCTCCGCACTGAGCAGTTCCCAGCGCCCGCCGTCGAATCGGGTCCGGATCTCCTCCGTGCTCACGCCCGCGCTGTATGGGGGCAACCCTCGGCGGCCGGGTGAACCCAACCAGGAACAAGGTCGCTCCCGGGGCGGCCGCGAGGGAGACGCTCTCGACGTACGCGTCCCGCTGATCGCTCGGGAGGGTGTGGAAGCAGCCGAAGTCCAGCAGAAGGTCGTAGCCGCCTTCGATGCCGAAATCCTGCAGGCGCGTCGCATCCCCCTCGATAAAACGTGGCGACACGCCGGCGGCCACCGCTTTCCGGCGTGCAATGGTGAGGGCCCGCGCCACCATGTCAACGCCGGTCGCCTCCCAACCCTGTGTCGCCAGGTAGATCGTCTCGGTCCCCGTACCGCAGCCGATATCGAGGGCACGGCCGGCTGCTTTCGCCTGATCCCCTTCCACCAGCCGGACCAGGTCCTCGTCGGGCACACCGCGATCCCAGATATGAAGGCCGAGGAGGTACATGGTTCGGTAGACGAAGCCGTACCACCTCCCACCTGCCGTGCTGCCGGCCCGCCTCCTCCAGAGGACGGCCGCGGCCACCACTCCGATGCCCACCGGCACCGCCAGCCAGGCCCGACGTCTCGCGCTCATTGGAATCGTTCTCCTTGATCCTTCTTCGTCATGACTCAAGACGAGTCATCTCGTACAATGCTATGCCAATGGCACAGCAGGTGTCCAGGCAGGAGATCCTCGAAGCGGTGCGACCGCTGAGCGCGGAAGACCGTCAACCCACGATGGAGCAGCTGGCCGCCGCAGCCGGCGTCTCGGTCCGGACCCTCTACCGACTCTTCGGCAGCAGGTCAGCTCTGCTCCACGAGTTGGGGTTGTCACCGCCGCCCGGCGCCCGAGAGCTCATCCTCGACGCCGCCCTGGAGATGGTCGGTCGCGAGGGCCTGGCCGAGCTATCAATGGACGAGCTCGCCCAAACCGCCGGAGTCTCTCGAGCCACGCTGTACCGGCTCTTTCCGGGCAAGTCGGCGCTCTTCGCCGCCCTGGTGCGGACCTACGCACCCTGGGAGGCGGTCGCGGACGCGATCGACGCCATGCCGGACGGCCCGCCCGCAGAGGTCATGGCCGCTGTCGGGCGGGCGATCGCCACCGCCCTGGAGGGTCGTACCGGCCTCCTGCTGCGCGTCGTCTTCGAGATTCTGCGCGGAGACCCCGACACGGTCGAGAGCGTCCGGGAGACCATGGGACGCGGCCTGCCGGACTTGATCCAATACCTGAGCCGGGAGATGGCCGCCGGAAGGCTGCGGCGAATGCACCCGGTCGTGGCCTTCCAGCTGCTGGCCGGACCGATCGTCGCGCACCAGCTGACCCGCCCGCTGGCGGAGAGGTTCTTGGGGTTCAAAACCTCCTCCGAACGCGTCACCGACCAGATCGTCCAGGCATGGCTGCGCAGCATGGCTCGGGAGGAAGAGTCCGACGCCGGACCTTCTTGAGATTCCTGAGCCGGATCGTTCCCGGCGGTGAGCACCTGTCAGTGGCCTTCGGCGTCTTCCTGTTCTTCCACGTTCTCGCCGGCCTGACCTGCGTGGCGACCGGGGCAGTCGCCGCCACCAGCAGAAAGCGGCCCGGCCGGCACCCCCGGGTCCGGCACCGTGTACTGGGGTCTCTCGGTCGTTTTCGTGACCGCGGCTGCCATGTCGGCGCTGCAGTGGCCAGAGGACGCCTACCTACTCGCGCTGGGCACCACCGCGTTCGGTTTCGCGTCCATCGCTTCGCGGCCAGGAAGGTGCGGTGGAATGGCTGGCGAAGCTTCCACATTCTCGGAATGAGCCTTTCGTACGTGGTGCTCTTCACGGCCTTCTACGTCGACAACGGCCCACATCTGCCTCTCGTGAACCGCCTTCCCACGATCGTCTTCTGGATCATGCCGAGCCTGATCGGCCTCCCGTTGGTCACTCGAGCGGTGCGGAAGCACACCCACCTCACAGCCGTACGGACGTCCTCCCCACTGGCGTGGCCGATCTGGGTGGCGAGGACCTAGGGTTGGGGTTCGCGATCAGGGCCTGATGGCATATAATGCCATCGGAGGTCGCCTTCATGCCCACTCGCAACGTCGTCATCACCGAGCACCAGCAGGAACTCATCGAAGCGCTCGTCGAGGCCGGCCGCTATCAGAACGCCAGCGAGGTGCTCCGCGAAGGGCTTCGCCTCGTCGAACAGCGCGAGGCAATTCAGGCCGCGAAGCTGAAGGTACTTCGCGATGCGGCACAGGCGGGCTGGGATGATCTCGCCGCGGGCCGTTTCATCGATGTTGATGACGCTGATCTTGACGACTACCTGGAGCAGTTGGGCGAGCGAGCAGCCAGGCGCGCTACCGCTCGCTGATGGCCGACTACCGGCTCTCTCAGCGGGCGCAGTTGGACATCGAATCAATTCTCGAGTGGTCGCACGTGAACTTCGGCGAGTCAGCTCGGCGACGCTACCAGGCGCTGATCGCCGCGGCCGTCCGAGACATCGCCGCCGACCCGGAGCGGGTCGGTTGTCAAGCTCGGCCCGAGCTCGGCGACGGCGTTTACTCATGGCACCTGCGACTGAGCCGTGATCGGTCGAAGTCTGACCGCGTCGAACGGCCGCGCCACTTCCTGATCTATCGGCTCGATCACAAGCTCGTCGTGATCGGCCGAGTGCTCCACGACTTGATGGACCTCGAACCTCACATCGATCCGGACACGAGCTGGCTCTAGACGTTGTCGGGGAACTCGACAATCACGCCTTGAATCCAGATCGCGACGCCGGAGATGACACCCGGGGAAGCCGGGGCGGAAACGCGCGGCCGGGCGCCCTGTGAGCCGAGAGATCTGTGGCCGTTGTCTCAGATAGGTGGTACGGATTGATTCTCAATGAGGGAGGCCTAACCGTTACAGCGATAGGCGTAGTCGGACCGCGGCCGCCAGCGCGTGCGGGCGCGGGGAGAACTGACTCGCTGGACCGTCCCCTGCCTTCCGCCCCCGTTGTCTACCGTTCGTGACCATTCTGTGACCAGGGGGACTCGAGGGACGGCGCAAAGATGCGGGTCGCCGATGAGGCGCGTCGCATATTGGACACGGCCCCGGGCGTCCGCGGGGTCGGTCGCCGCGGCGGGCCGGCGTTCGATCCCGCCGGGGGCCCTAACGGTGGAGGAGCACGCCGCGGCTGTAAAGTCTGGACCGCCTATTGAACAGCGTAGGTGACCTTCACGATGCTTGAGAACACCTTCGTCGTCACGAGGTCCAAGCGCGCTCTCTGGCCCTCTCGAAAGAAGGACTTGCCTTCGCCGCGAAGAAATGGGAAGGTCGTGAGATCGATGAGATCCGTGAGGCCCTCACGGAGCAGCGTCTCGGCGAGCTGGCCATGGCCCAGGATCAGCAAGTCGCCTCCCGCGTCACGCTTCAACCTCTGAACCTCGGTCACGGGGTCAGAGCGGACGATCTCAGTGTTGGACCAGCTCGGCTTCTCAATTGTCGAACTGAACAGGTACTTCCTCATTTCGTTGAGACGGTCGGCCCAAAGAGGCTTATGTGTACCGCCAGCTCCGTAGAGACGGGCAAACGCTTCGTAGGTCCGGCGGCCAAACAGGAGCGCGCGGCACGCCATAAACACATTCAGGCCGTCCCGGAGATAGGCATCATCCTGATACTGGCCGACGCCCATTTCCAAGGGATCCTCGAACACGCCATCTGCTGAAATGAGGGTGTACTCGATCACCTTCGCCATGCGATCAACTCCAAAAGATCAAGACTCGGCGACGCCGGTGCCCGTTTCGGACTTCGGTGTCGCCAGTGCCCGCTAGGCGGCCCGGACAACCTCGTAGGTGAGGAAGACGAGGCCGTTACCGACGGTCCGGCTACTCGCCAGGCGGAACCGCTTGGGGCTGTTGGTCTTGCCGAACAGGCGCTCGCCGTCCCCGATCACGACCGGGAAAACGAACAACCGGAGCTCATCTACGAGGTCGTGTTCAAGCAGCGTACGCCCGAGCTGATGGCTGGCGTAGACGACGATATCTCCGTCCACGTCCTGCTTCAGCCGCCTGACCTCGTCGACGAGGTTGCCCGCCAGGACCGTCACGTTGGTCCACTTGGGGTATTGAAGGGTGGAGGACACGACGTACTTGGGCAGGCTGTTCAGGCGGCTGGCCCATTCGCCGGGCCGGGAGGCCCACCGCGTCCCGAACCACTCGTCGCTGCGCCGGCCCATCAGCAGGGCCGCCGTGTCAAGAGCTTCGGCGTGCTCGACCTTGCCCCATTCTTCGAGATCCTTGCCCCCATTCCGGGCAAACCAGCCGCCACGGCTGAAGCCCTCCTCACCGTCGGGGTCCTGGATCACCCCGTCGAGCGACATGTTCGTGCTGAGGACTATCTTTCCCATCTCGGTTTCCCCTCTGCGGTGCTGTCAGCTGGCACCGCCGGAGCCCGTGGGCAGTCCAGCTGGATGAGTGCCAGCACCCGGATCGTCCGGGCGGTCGTTGATAGGTACACCGTGGTGTCGTGAAACTGGGCGCGGGGCGAGCCGCCCAAATCGCCTCCAGGGCGGTGTACATACCGTGGTGGCGCGGAAGAGGATTGAGGAAGGTGGCGCTTATGCAGCCGGCGGGATCCGACCTGATCGCGCGAACCCTGGCCGGTGACGGCGAGGCGTTCCGCGAGCTGACCGAACCGCACCGGCGTGAACTACAGGTGCACTGCTACCGGATGCTTGGATCATTCCAGGACGCCGAGGACGCAGTGCAGGACACACTCCTCGGAGCCTGGCAGGGCATCGGCGGGTTCACCGAAGAACGCGGGTCCCTGCGTACCTGGCTGTACAGGATCGCCACCAATAGGTGCCTCAACGCGCTGCGCTCGGCCCGCCGACGGTCTGCGAAAGAGTGGGACGTGCCCAACGTGGAGCGACCCGAGCCGACGCGACTCGGTGAGGTCGTATGGCTGCAGCCCTATCCCGACAACCTCCTCGAAAAGGCCCAGGGCTCGCAGACCGGCCCGGAGGCCCGATACGAGCAGGCCGAAGCCATCTCGCTCGCATTCATCACCGCCCTGCAGGTGCTGCCACCGCGCCAGGTCGCGGTGCTCCTCCTGCGCGACGTCCTCGGATTCCACGCGAACGAGGTGGCCGGCATGCTGGACACCACGGTCGAATCAGTCACGAGCGCCCTGAAGCGAGCCCGCTCCAACCTCGGTCGTCGGCTGTCGCCGGGCGACGGCCGCGAACCACCTCCCGCCGCCGGCTCCCCCACCGAGGAGGCAGTCCTGACACGGTTTGTCAAGGCGTGGGAGTCCGCCGACCTGGACGCACTGGTAGCTCTACTGACCGATGACGCGTTCGTCTCGATGCCGCCAATGCCTTTCGAATACGAGGGCCGGGACGCTGTGGTCCGCTTCTGCGCCATCCTGCTTGGTGCCGGCCGTAGGTTTGACCTCGTCCCAGCGCGAGCGAACGGCCAGCCGGCATTCGGCGCTTATCTGCGCACCTCTGACCGCATTCGCCACGGGACCGGTTTGTACGTGGTGACCCTGGCCGGCGACCGGATCTGCGCCATGGTCCGCTTCGAGGCCGACGTGCTGCCGTGGTTCGGGCTACCGCGGTCGCTTCCCCGTCGGCATAGGGAATCGAGTTAATCCCGGGTGGGTGATTGACGGGGTCGGAGGATTCCCTCCGCTTAGTCACGACGCACGAACCATCGATCCCTTCGCGGCTGGCAGGCCGGCAAGCAGAATCCCTGCATTGTGCTCGTGCCCAGCGATGGTCCCTCGGGCGGCGGATTGTGCCCCTCCACGTCGGCCTTCGAACTGAAACCGTGACCATTCCGTGACCAGGAGGTCCAGTCCGTCGGACGATGCTTGGACCAATCTGAGTCCAGTAGTGGCTCCGGAGCACGGACTCGAACCGTGAACTTTGCGGTTAACAGAAATCCGGTTACCGTCCGGGTTCCTCCGAGGCCATCTGAAGTCGTCCGGTTCTGAGTTCGCGGAGGTCATCACGCCGTCCGGGCTGGTCCGCCTCCGTCCGCTCCCACTGCCCCGCGTTTGTGCACGATTTGTGCACGACGCAACGCGTCAAAGCCTCGGGAGAATCTTCTCCAAGGGCCGCATAACCCTCTCCTGCCAGACCTCTCACCCAAGCCCCTGACCGCCACCGATGGCCCGAGCAGCGCCGTCATATTGCTATCACATGCGATATCATTGATCCATGGCGAGGCGTTCGCCCACCGGCGGCCGACACTCGATGCCGCATACGTGAAGGAGGCGATCAGAGTCCTCCGCAGCATGGAAGGTGAATGAGATGGCCGTGACAGACATCGACGTGGAGCGGCGAGCACGCGAGCTCGCCGACCAGGATTGGACCATCGAGGTACAACGCACCGAGACCGGCGGGTATTTCGCGAAGGTGGTCGAGCTTCCCGGCTGCATGACCCAGGCAGACACCTGGGATGAGCTCAAGGAGATGATCCGCGATGTTCTGGTGCTCTGGCTGGCTTCCGCGATCGAGCACGATGACCCCATCCCATCCCCCGCGAGCGATGGGCGCTACTCGGGGAAAATGCTGGTGCGCACCTCGCCGCGACTGCACCGCCTCATCGCCCGTGCCGCCGAACGCGAGGGGGTGAGCATGAATCAGTGGGTCGTAGAGACGCTCGCGACCGCCGCCGGCGAGCGATGAACCGGGCCTCGGTTCAGCGCTGAGGAGAACTGATGCGGAAACGACTCAAGTCCAAGCTGCGCGCTTGTGGGCTCTGTAAGCCGCACAAGCGGCGTTGGGCGAACCGTTGGAAGGCCCAAGACGAGGCACTGCTCCATGAGTTCGAGCGAGATCGAAACCGGTACTGGTTGGCTTGAGACTCGCTCGGTCGATCAAGTGGTCGGGAGAAGCATGAGCCCGAGAGCTTCGGCCTGCGTCAAATCGGTGGGCCTCTCGACAAATGTGCACGATCGAGCGAGCGACTTCAAAGCGTCGGACAGGGACCGGACGAATCTGAGTTGAAAACTGGCTCCGGAGCACGGACTCGAACCGTGAACCTTGCGGTTAACAGCAAACCGGTTACGGTCCGGACCCGTCCGAT